>CAWFAB010000003.1:0-218959 GCA_963813765.1 uncultured Solirubrobacterales bacterium | reverse complement strand
ATAAACACGGCGAGGCCGCTCAGGTAGCCGCGGGGCGAGGGCTTGGCGAGCACGGTGTTGCCCGCGATCAGGGCCGCCGCGATCGGCCCCAGCAGGAGCGCCATGGGGAAGTTGAAGGGCCCGATCACCGCCCACACGCCGTACGGCCGCAGGATGCTGTGAACGTGCTCGGCGCCGCCGGGCGGGCCCATCTCGGTGCGGAACCCCCCGCGGGCGCGCATCTGTTCGCAGTAGTAGTCGATCAGTACCACGCACTCGTCGACCTCCCCCAGCGCCTCCAGCAGGGGCTTGCCGATCTCGTGCGCGAGGATCGCCGCGAGCTCGTAGCGGCGCGCGGCGACCGCCGCCGAGACGCCGCTGACAAGCCTCACGCGCTCGCGCCAGTCGGTCGCCGCCCACTCCGCGGAGAAGCGCCGCGCCGCGGCGACCGCTCGATCGAGGTCGTCGATCGAGGCGCCGGCGAAGCGTCCCACGAGCACGCGGCTGTCGCTCGGCGAGTACTCCTCGATCCACCGATCGCCGGTGAGCGCGACCCCGTCCACGTAGAACGGGTGCTGCTCGCCCAGCGTCGCGCCCACCTGCGCGAGGGCCTCGCGAAACGCGCGCGCCTGCTCCTCGTCGGCGGCGAAGGTCTCGTAGGTGACCCTGGGGGGCGTAGCCATCCTCAGGAAGGATAGGCGGGCGCGGGCGCTCTATACCCTGTGGAGGAGAGATGGCCGACCCCGTGATGATCACCGCCGCGGTCACGGGCAGCATCGCATCCGAGAAGCAGTCTCCCCACATTCCGCTCACGGTCGATCAGATCGTGGAGGCGGCGGTCGAGAGCTGGCGCGCGGGCGCGGCGATCATCCACCTGCATGCGCGCGACGAGACGGGGACGCCGACCCAGGACGTGGCGATCTACCGGACGCTGATGGAGCGGATCCGCGAACGGGAGTGCGAGGCGATCCTGAACCTCAGCACCGGCAGCGCCGGCGGACGCGCGACGCTCGAGCAGCGGCTCGCCTGCATCGAGCTTGCGCCGGAGATGGCCACGCTCGACTGCGGCTCGGTCAACCTGGGCGACGACTGGGTGTTCGGCAATCCCTACTCGACATTCCTGAGGCCCGCCGCCGAGCGCATGCGCGAGCTGCGGATCGCCGTCGAGATCGAGACGTTCGACAGCGGCATGATCCGCAACGGGCTGCGGCTGATGCGTGAAGGGCTGCTCCCCGGGCCGGGCTTCTGGCAGCTGTGCCTCGGCGTCCCCGGCGGCGCGGCGCCCGATCTGCAGACGATCGGCTACCTGCTCGGCCGGCTGCCGGAGGGCGCGATCTGGAGCACGCTCGGGATCGGACGCCACCAGCTGGAGGTCAACGTGCTGAGCCTGCTCTACGGCGGCCACGTGCGGACGGGGCTGGAGGACAACGTCTACTACCGCCGCGGGGAGCTGGCCCGCAGCAACGCGCAGCTTGTCGAGCGGATCGTGCGCCTGGCGGAGGAGCTCGGGCGGCCCGTGGCCACGCCTGCGGAAGCACGAAAGCTGCTCGGGGTTCGCGGGCGCCAACCGATACCCTGACCCCCGCCGACCAATGGAACCGATTTCGAGACCCCCTAACCCAATGCTCTCCGCGCGCGCCCGACCATGACGGCTCCCCCCGAGCCGGTGATCCTCGCCGCGGTGCGCACCCCCGTGGGGCGCTACGGCGGGGCGCTCTCCCACGTGCGGCCGGACGACCTCGCGGCGATCGCGGTGCGCGCCGCGGTCGAGCGTGTGCCGGACCTGGATCCCGGGGCGATCGAGGAGGTCTATCTCGGCAGCGCCAATCAGGCCGGCGAGGACAACCGCAACGTGGCCCGGATGGCGCTGTTGCTCGCGGGGCTGCCGCAGGAGATCCCGGGTATCACGGTGAACCGCCTGTGCGCCTCCGGCCTCGCCGCGGTGGTGTGCGCCTGCCAGGCGATCCGCGCCGGCGAGATCGAGCTCGCGGTGGCGGGAGGCGTGGAATCGATGAGCCGCGCACCGCTGGTGATGGGCAAGGACGAGAAGCCCTTCGCGCGGGGGGAGCGCACGGTGTACGACACCACGATCGGCTGGCGCTTCCCGAACCCGCGGCTGGCGGAGCTCTTCCCGCTGGAGAGCATGGGCGAGACGGGCGAGAACGTCGCCGAGCGCTGGGAGGTGAGCCGCGCCGACCAGGACGCCTTCGCGCTGGAGAGCCAGCGCCGCTGGGCCGCGGCCGACGCCGCCGGACGCTTCGCCGAGGAGCTTGTGCCGGTGGGGGAGTGCGAGCGCGACGAGCACCCCCGCCCGAGCTCCACGCCCGAGGCGCTCGCCAAGCTGCGCCCGGTCTTCCGCGACGGTGGCACGGTCACTGCGGGCAACTCCAGCGGGATCAACGACGGCGCCGCCGCGCTCGTGGTCGCCTCCACCGAGGCCGCCGAGCGCCTTGGAGCACGAGCCGCTCGCGCGCTTCGTCGGCTCCGCCGCCGCCGGCGTGGACCCGCGGGTGATGGGGATCGGCCCGATCCCCGCGGTGCGCAAGCTGCTCGAGCGGACGGGCGTGGCGATCGAGGAGATCGATCTCGTGGAGCTCAACGAGGCGTTCGCCTCGCAGAGCGTCGCGGTGATCCGCGAGCTGGGGCTCGACCCGGAGCGCGTCAACGTCAACGGCGGCGCGATCGCGATCGGACATCCGCTCGGCATGAGCGGCGCGCGGCTGGTCGTCAGCCTCGTCCACGAGCTGCGCCGCCGCGACGCCCGGCTCGGGCTCGCCACGCTGTGCGTGGGCGTCGGGCAGGGGCAGGCCGCGCTGTTCGCCCGGTAGCGCACCCGGTCCAGCGGGGCTAATGCCGGCCGGGATCGCTGCCGATGAAGGCCTCGTGACGCTCCGTCCCCGCTTTCGCCCGATGCCGATCCTCGCGCGCCGGCTGGCGCTTGCCGCCACTGTGCTTGGTGCGCTCGCGCTGTCCCCGGCGGTCCTTCCCGCGGGCGCGGTGGTCGTGGAACCGGAAGTTGGCGGGGTCAAGGTCGGTTTGCAGCCGCGCAACGAACTGGGGTTTGGGGAGCCCACGTCCGAACCGGAAAAGTTCGCCAACGAAAGCGGCGCCCCGGTGCTGCCCTCCAGCCACGTGTACGCGATCTACTGGGACCCGACCGACCACTACCACGGGGACTGGCAGCATGTGATCGACACCTTCCTGCAGAACATGGGCGCCGAAAGCGGCTCGGGCGCCGTCTTCTCGGTGGACTCCCAGTACACCGACAGCGCCAATCGGCACGCGGCCTACCGCTCGACCTTCATGGGGGCGCTGACCGACACCACAAAATACCCCGCGGCGGGGGGCTGTACGGACCCGAATGCGCTGGAAGTCGTAGACCAGATCATCCTGGAAGGCAAACCCGACCCCATCTGTCTCACCGACCAGCAGATCCGCACCCAGCTGGAATTGTTCATGTCCCAGCACTCCCTGCCGAGGGGGATGGGGACGATCTACTACATCCTGACCCCCCCCGGGGTTGCCGTCTGCCTGGACTCCGGGGGCCCCACGGGGCACTGCTCGGACTATGCGGGAACCACGCTCGAAGAAAGCTACGAACAGAGCTTCTGCAGCTACCACTCTGCAATCAGCCCGGGCAAACCCGCGGTCGGTGAAGCCAAAACGATCCTCTACGCGACGGTCCCGTGGATCGCGGGCGGCGCGGGGGACTATCACCTGCTCAGCGGAGATCGGAAAAGGCCTGTGTTCGAATGTCAGGACGGAGGCTTCAACCCGGCCAGCGAACCGATCGAGCAGAAGGAGGCAGCAAAGGTACAAACCGAAAAGGAAGAAGAAGAATTCGAAAAAGCGAACGCAAAGGAAAAACAGACGAAAACGGAAGAACGGGAACTTGAAGGCCCCCACATCCAGGAGCCCAACCAGCTCCCCGGCGTCGGTCCGGACGGCTCGTACGACACGGGCCTGGCCGATCTGATCGTCAACCAGATCGCCGCCGAGCAGCAGAACACGGTCACCGACCCGCTGCTGAACGCGTGGCAGGACCCGTCCCGCAACGAGGTCACGGACGAGTGCCGCAACTGGTTCGCCAGCTCTGGAATCGGCGGCAACGCAACGGCGAACCTGAAGACGCGCGCCGGATCGCTCTTCAACCAGACGCTGGCGGGCGGCAACTACTACCTCAACGACGCCTTCAACCTCGCCGGCCTGAAGCTGCCCTACCCGGGGGTTGCGTGTGTCCCGGGGATCAGGCTGATACCGCAGTTCACGGTGCCCAACCCGGTGAACGCCGAAGAACTCGTGGGCTTCGACGGGATGGAGTCCGACGTCACCCTGAACGCGGGCACGGCGTACAGCGCCAAAGGCAAAGAAGAACCGACCTACGCGACCTACACGTGGAACTTCGGCGACGGCTCGCCCACGGTCTCGGTCTCCGGCTACGCGCCCGGCCAGGCCCCGGGGAATCCGCCGGCGACGCTCTGCGAAGAACCGTGGCTGCCCCCGTGCGCCGCGAGCACCTTCCACTCCTACCAGTATGGCGGCATTTACGAAGTGACGCTCACGGTCACCGACGTCGGCGGCAACACGGCCACCACCAGCCAGAAGATCACTGTGGTAGGCCCGCCTCCCCCGCCGCCTCCTCCGCCCCCGCCGCCGCCCACCCCGCCTGCTGTCGTGCCGCCCGCCCCGGTGGTCCCCGTCGTTCCGCCCGCTCCCGTCATCCCTGGACCTTCGGCCACCGCCGCGGCGGTCTCCACCTCGCTGAAGCAGGTCGCGCGCAGCGGTCTGGTCGTGCGCTACTCGGTGAACGAGCAGGTGGCGGGCCGCTTCGAAGTGCTCCTCAACGCCGCTACGGCTCACCGTTTGAGAATCGGTGGGCGCGTCGCGACCAACCTGCCCGCGGGCTTCGCCAAGTCGCTGGTGATCGGCCAGGCGCTGCTGGTCACGACCAAAGGCGGACGCAGCTCGGTGCGGATCAAGTTCAGCAAGAGCACCGCCAAGCATCTGCGCCGCGCGCACAGGGTCACGCTCACCCTGCGCCTCACCGCCCACAACGCCTCCGCGCAGAACCCGCTCTTCACGACGGTGATGAGCAACGTGGTCCTGCACGGCTGAGGCGAACTACAGCCCGGGCGGGTGGCGGGCGACGAAGTCGGCGTTGGAGCGGATTTCGGGCTGCCAGCGGGAGGCGAAGACGCCGCTGCGCCCGACGGTGTCGTAGCGCATCCAGCGCCCGCCGACGTTGACGTACATGTAGGTGTGGCCGGCGTTGGCGTACACCGTGATCCACTTCCCCGGGCCGGGCGCCCCCCAGCTCTCGAGCGTCCCGGAGGTCTCGGGCGCGCTCAGCAATCCGCCCGCGGCGAGCGCGTAGCTGACGGAGCCGGAGCAGTCGTAGGCGTTGTCCACGAACGAGCCGTGCCCGCCGCCGAACACGTAGGGGAAGTCGGTGATCGCGTTGGCCCCGGCGATCACGCGCTGCACGACTTCGGGGATCCCGGCGGGGATCGGGATCTGGCCGTTGCCCCCGACGGAGTCCCCGCCGGGGACGGTGGCGAGCGTGGCGCTCGCCTGCTTGCGCGCGGCGCGTTCGATCGCGTGCATGCGGCCCAGCTCCTGGCGCACTTCCGCATCGGACCGCGCGCCGGGGGCGACGAATTCTTCGGCGACCCTGCTTGGTCTGGCGGCGGCGGAGTGGTGCACGCCGGCGGGCGCGGGGAAGCTCTTCGCTTCTTCGGGGTCGCGCACCTCGACGACGGGCTTGGCGGAGGCGACCTGCACCTTGTGCGGCGGCGGGGCCACCACGGCGGTCGCCCTGTGTGTGCGGGCGGCGGCGTGGTGGGAGCCTCCCAGCACAAGCGCGAGCACCGCTCCGAGCACCACCAGCCCGGCACCTGCCGCTGCGCCTGCGAGCGCACGGCGGGGAGGACCCGTGCGCGTCTCCACGGGGGGCGCGCTGTCTAGCTGCTGTACACCCACAGCCTTAGAGGCTAGCGAGCGCGTCCCTGGGACACGCCGGGTTCGGCTACCCTGAGCGGATGCAGGACGAGGCCACCGTCGCCGGGATCGCCCGCGCGAGCATCCCGGCGTCCCCGGAGGTACGCGCGCACATGCGCCTGCTGCACGGGATGCGCCGGCCGGCGAACTGGCTGCAGCTCGTGCGCTTCGGGATCGTGGGGGGCAGCGGGTTCGTGGTCAACCTCGCGGTGTACGCGCTGTGCGTGCACGCGCTCGGGATCGACTACCAGGTCTCCGCTGTCGTGGCGTGGCTGGTGGCGGTGTCGAACAACTTCCTCCTCAACCGCCACTGGACCTTCGATGCCGCCGCGGGCAGCGCGCGCTTTCAGGCGATCCGCTTCTTCGTGGTGAGCCTCGTGGCGTTCGGCTTCAGCCTGCTGCTGCTGACGGTGCTCGTGGAGAGCGCCGGGATCGCCAAGGTGCCCGCCCAGGCGCTGGCGGTGGTGGCCTCGATGCCGCTGAACTTCCTGGGCAACAAGCTCTGGAGCTTCCGCCTCTCGGATTGAGTCTCGCTGGGTCACCAGCGGGTACCTATACTCTGGATTTCCCCCCACCGTCGGAGGATATTGATTCTCGTGCAGGAGATGGTCATCTACGGCGTCAGCTTTGACATGGTCGGCAAGCAGCCGATCGTGCTGCTGAAGACGGTCGAGGGCAACCGCTTCCTGCCGATCTGGATCGGCCACCCGGAGGCGGCCTCGATCCTGATGAAGCTGCAGGGCGCCAGCACCCCGCGGCCGATGACCCACGATCTGCTGTGCGACATGCTGGGCGAGCTGGAGGTGCGCTGCACGCAGGTCGCCGTGACGGAGCTGCGGGAGAACACGTTCTTCGCCTCGATCACCCTCTCGGTGAACGGCCGCGAGCTCGAGATCGACTCCCGCCCGAGCGACGCGATCGCACTGGCGGTGCGCAGCGGCGCCCCGATCTACGCCGCGGAGGAGGTGATCGCGGAGTCGGCGATCGAATTCGAGCAGAACGAGGAGGAGTCCGAGGACGTGGTGGAGCAGTTCAAGGAGTTCCTGGATCAGGTCTCCCCCGAGGACTTCGCCGCAGGCGACTCCTAGCGCGTGAACGCGCTCTGCAGGATGCGGCCGACGAGCGCGTACAGGTCGATTCCCGCGGCGTCCGAGGCGATCGGCAGCAGGCTCGTTTCGGTGAGGCCGGGCACGACGTTGGCCTCCAACACCTCCGGCTCGCCGGTGTCCTCCGCCAGCATCAGGTCGATCCGCGCGACCCCGTGGCAGCCGAGCAGCTTGTACACCGCGAGCGCGAGCTCCTGCGCGCGCGCGGTGGTCTCGGGGGGCAACTCGGCGGGGCACACGTAGGTGGTCATCCCGATCTCGTAGCGCGACTCGTAGTCGTAGAACTCGCGCTCGCGGGGGATCGCCTCGACCACCGGCAGCGCGATCGGCTCAAGGACGGGAGCCCGCCCACCCTCGGAGTCGAGCACCGACACTGCGAGGTCGCGTCCCTTGACGTAGCGCTCCAGGACGACCTTACTGTCGTAGGAGAGCGCCCCCACGATCGCGGGGGGCAGCTCCTCGCTGGAATGCGCGAACTTCACACCAAACGCGGAACCCTGGGAGGCGGGCTTGACGACCATCGGAAAGCCGAGCTCGCGACCAATGGACGGCAGAGCCGCAGCGACGCCGAGCTCTTTGACTGCGCTCCTCTTGAAGGTATGGAAGTCTGGCGTGGGGATGCCCGCTTCGCGCATCAGGTACTTGGCGAGCGCCTTGTCGGTGCAACGCATACAGGCCGCCGGCCCCGAGCCGGTGTAGGGGACGCCGATCGCCTCCAGCAGCCCCTGCACTGTCCCGTCCTCGCCGTCGCGGCCGTGCAGCGCGACGAAGGCCGCGTCGGGCCGGCACTCGAGCAGTTCGGCCAAGAGGTCGGGGCCGACGTCGATCGCGACCGCCTCGTGCCCGAGCGCTTTCAGCGCCTCCTGGGCGCGGGCTCCGGATCGCAGCGACACGGTGCGCTCCAGCGACCCCCCGCCCTTCAGGACGGCGACCCTCATAGTCGCTTTGCCCGACGCCGCGGAGCTCCACGCACGTCGGCCAGCTCGGGAGGAGCTGGCGCCTGCTGCCTATCCGGCGGGCGGACCGGGGGGGAGCCGGTCAGGGTGCTGAGGAGGCCGGTCTCTCCTCCCATGTTCTCGCCGATCCGCCGGACCCCCTCGCGGATCACCTCCTCGGGGAGGCCCGCGAAGTTCAGCCGCATCGAGGATGCGCCGCGGCGGCCGTCCATGTACGCGGAGCGGCCCGGGACGAATGCGACGTCCTCGCACTGCGCGAGCAGGCCGGTGGTGTCGACGTGCTCCGGCAGCGTCACCCAGATGAACAGCCCCCCCTGCGGAGTGGTCCAGGTGGCCCTCCCGCCGAAGTGCTCCTCCAGCGCCTCCAGCATCGCGTTGCGCCGGCGGCGGTAGAGATCCTTCAGCTCCCCCAGGTACCCGCGCCAGTCGTGCTCGCGGAAGTAGGCCGCCACGAACAGCTGGGTCATCGGCGAGGAGCAGAGGTCGGCGCCCTGTTTGCCGAGGTTGAGCTTCTCGAGCACCGGCCGCGGCGCGACCGCCCAGCCGAGCCGCACCCCGGGGGAGAGGATCTTCGAGAACGTCCCCAGGTAGATCACGAGATCCGACCCGCTCCGGCTGGAGTTGGCGGCGTCCAGCG
Source organism: uncultured Solirubrobacterales bacterium (assembly GCA_963813765.1). Taxonomy (GTDB): domain Bacteria; phylum Actinomycetota; class Thermoleophilia; order Solirubrobacterales; family Solirubrobacteraceae; genus Palsa-744. The sequence continues at coordinate 210,284 of CAWFAB010000003.1, read as the reverse complement.
AGTAGAGCGTCGGCAGCGGCTGCCCTTCGTAGCGCAGGAGCCCGTAGGGGTTGTCCTCCAGCACGAGCAGCTCGCGTTCGCGCGCCACCTCGACCAGACGCCGCCGGCGCTCCAGCGACATCGTGACCCCGCCGGGGTTCTGGAAGTTGGGGATCGTGTAGATGAACTTCGGGCGGCGGCCCTCCGCCCGCAGGCGGTCGAGCACGGCCTGGAGCTCATCGATCGGCATCCCGTCGGCGTCCATCTCGATCTGCACGACCTCCGCCTGGTAGGCCCCGAACGTGGGCACCGCCCCGGGATAGGTGGGGGCCTCGGCCACGATCACGTCGCCGGGGTCGATCAGCGCCTTGCACACCAGGTCGATCACCTGCTGGCCGCCGGTGGTGACGATGATCTCCTCGGTCGGCGCCGCGGCGCCCTCCTCGGCCATCACCTCCACGATGCACTCTTTCGCCGCCGCCATCCCTTCGGTCGGGCCGTACTGCAGCGCGCGCGCGGTGGAGTCCGCGGCGACGTGCGCCATCAGCGTCGCGTACAGCTCGGGGGGAAAGGTCGAGGTGTCAGGGAGGCCCCCCGCGAGCGAGATCACATCGGGGCGTTCGGTGAGCGCCATCATCTCGCGCATCGCGGAGGAGCGCATCCCGCGCGTGCGCGCCGCGAAGAGCCGCTCGTAGCGGGCGAGCTCGTGTGCGGTGGGGCGGGCCCCGCGGGTGGGTGGGCCCTCATCCTCTATCGTCATGGCGCCTCAGACCGTAGCGCACGCGCGCGGCGGCGATGCAAGCGCAGTCCCGCGACACAGCCACCCGAGAACCAGCCCACCCCCGCAGCGCAACACCCTCCGCGCGACCAGCACTCCTCGTGAGCAGTCCCACCTCCCAGCGATGAACGGCCTCGTCTTCTACGTCGGACTCGGACTCGGACTCGCGCTCGCCGCGGGCCTGCGCCCGTTCCTGCCCGCGCTGCTCGCCGGTGCGCTCGCCTCCGGCGGAGCGCTTGGTGTGAGCTTCGCCCACGGCGGCTACGAATTCCTGCAGTCCGGCTGGTGGCTGCTGGCGGTGACGGTTGCGTTCGTGCTGGCGTACGCCCTCCAGATCGTGCTCAGACTCGCGCCGGTGATCGATCCAAGCGATCGCAAGCATCGCAACGATCCCCTGGCTGCGTCACTCTCCGGCATAGGGCTCGGCATGGGGGCCCTTCTGTTCGCGGGGACGCTCGCCGCGCACGGCGACTCGCCGTGGCCAGGTGTGCTCGGCGGCTTTCTCGTGGCAGGACTCGCCCAGCGCGCGTCCTGGCCCGTGATCGTCCGTGCGCGGGCACGTCTGGCCGACCGGTCAGCGCGCGAGGCGCTGACCGTCTACCTCGATGCGGCTTCGCTGGTGCTCGCGGCACTCGTTGCGCTGCTGCACCCGCTCGGCTACGTGGCGCTCGCGATGCTTGCGTGGCTGTGGATCGCGGGACGGCGGCGGTCCGGGAGCAAGTACGCCGGCCTGCGCATCCTCGGCCGGTGACCCCTCCGAAGCTGGTCCTCTGCGTGATCGACGCGATGGCCCCCGCGATGCTCGAGCGGGCGGTCGCGGAGGGCGCGGCGCCGGTGCTGGGGGAGCTGATGGAGCGCGGGCTCTACGTTCCCGACTGCGTCGCGGCGTTCCCCTCGGTGACGCCGGTGTGCGCCGCCTCGATCACGACCGGCGCCGGCCAGGAGCGCCACCGGATCCCCGCGATGAACTGGTACCACCGCGAGGAGGGCCGCTACATCGAGTACGGATCGAGCTTCCGCGCCTCCCAGCGCTTCGGGATCGCGCGCCAGCTCACGGACACCGTCTACAACATGAACCGCGCCCACCTCGCCGCGGAGCCGCTCACGGTGTTCGAGGCGCTCGACGACGCGGGGGTGCGCACCGCGGGCACCACCTACCTGATCTACCGCGGCCGTCACCGCCACGAGCCCCAGCGCGACAGCGCGCTCACGCGCATCGCCAGCGCCACGCTGCTGCGCCACCCCGTGATGGGCCCGCGGGAGCTCTTCTACGCGGACATCTTCGCCAGCCGCCGCACCGGCTGCCGCTCGACGCTGGGGATGCCGGGCGTGCGCGACCAGCACTCCGGCTGCGTCGCCGCGTATCTGGTGGAGCACGACCTCTTCGACTTCCTGCTGCTCTCCCTCCCCGACAACGACTGGCACTCCCACAAGCACGGCCCCGAGGGGCAGGTGCGCTCGCTCGCGCTCGCCGACCGCCAGCTCGCGCGCATGATGGAGCCCGCGGGCGGGGTCGAGGGCTTTCTGGAGGAGCACGCGATCGTGGTGATGGCCGACCACTCCCAGGCGCCGGTTGCAGACACGCTGGCGCTCCAGGACGCGCTCGCCGATCTCGAAGTGCTGGAGCCGACCCGAACCCACCCACCCGGGCCCGCCTCCGATCTTCGCTCGGGGGCGGACGGGGCGCTGGTCCCCGGGGGTGGCGGACGCCGGGAGCGCGCGCAGCCGCGCATCGCCGTCTGCCCCTCGCAGCGCGCCGCGATGGTCTACGTGCTCGGCGAGCGCCGCCACGAGGAGCTGCGCTCGGATGTGGTGCGCCACGCGCTGGCGCTCGACGGGGTGGAGCTCGCGATGTGGCTGGAGCGCGACGCCCACGACCGGCCGCTGGAGGCCGCGATCGCGCGGCCCTCCGTGGGTGAGCTGCGCTTCCGTCCCGGCGGCGACCTCGCGGATGCGCGCGGGGGGAGGTGGAGCGTGGAGGGAGAGCTCGCCACGCTCGAAGCGAGCGTCCGCGATGGTGTGCTGAGCGTCCCCGAGCACCCCGACGCGCTCTCCCGCGTGTGGTCCGCGCTGACGTGCCCCACCTCCGGGGACGTGCTGCTCTCCGCGGCCCCCGGCTGGGAGTTCCGCGACTGGGGCGGCCAGGCGCACGTGGGCGGCGGCAGCCACGGCTCGCTGCGCGGCGAAGACTCCCTCGGCGCGCTGATCCTCTGCGGCGTTGATCCCTCCACGGAGACGCCCGCGCAGTGGTCGATCCGCGATGTCGCCCCGCTGATCCTCGGGCACTTCGGACTGACCTCGGATTGAGCCCGCCAGGCCGGGGGCCGGGTACCCTCGGTCGATGCGACGCTCCCTCGCGACGACTCTCCTGACGGCTGCCTGCCTGCTCTACGCGGCGTCCCCCGCAGCGGCGACGGTCACCGGCCTGCGCGCGAGCCCCATCGGGAGGAGCACCACCGCGACGAGCGCCGCCAACTCGGAAACGCCGGCGCCGGTGTCGCCGTCGATCGTCCCGCCCGCGGGCCGGCGGCTCTCCTCGGACGACGTCCTCGAAATCGCGGGCCGGCTGCCGAAGATGCGCCGCGAACGGGACAGGTACCCGGGCTCCTACGGGGGCGCGTACCTGAAGGGCCCCATCCGCTGGCAGGTGAGCTACTTCTCGCGCAAGGGCAAGGAAATCGGGCAGGTCATCATCTCCGACGCCACCGGCCGGGTGCTCGAGGAGTGGACCGGCTTTCAGGTTGCGTGGACGATGGCGCGGGGCTACCCCGGGGCGTTCGGGCGGCACGTGAACGCGCTCTACATCTGGCTGCCGCTGTGCTTCCTGTTCGTGCTGCCCTTGATCGACTGGCGACGGCCGCTCTCGCTGCGTCACCTCGACCTGCTCGCGCTGCTCTCCTTCTCGGTCTCGCTCGCGTACTTCAACCACGGGGACCTCTACAAATCCGTGCCCCTCACCTATCCACCGCTGGTCTACCTGCTCGTGCGGATGCTCCTGCTGCTGCGCTCCCGGCGCTCGCCGGGTGGGGGGGGTTCCCATCTAAATCTGCTGATCCCCGCCCCGTGGCTGGCGATCGGGGTGGTCTTCCTGCTCGGCTTTCGCATCGGCCTGAACGTGACCGACTCCAACGTGATCGACGTCGGCTACGCCGGGGTGATCGGCGCGCAGCGGATCGCCGAGGACAGGGCGCTGTATGGGAGGTACCCCTCGAACAACGAACACGGGGACACCTACGGGCCCGTCAACTACGAGGCGTACGTGCCCTTCCAGCAGATCTTCGGGTGGAGCGGCCAGTGGGACGACCTCCCCGCCGCGCACGCCGCCGCGATCGCGTTCGACCTGCTCGCCGTGGGGCTGCTCTTCCTGCTCGGCCTGCGCATCGGCGGCTCGACGCTGGGAGTGGCGCTCTCCTACGCGTGGGTCTCCTACCCCTTCACGCTGTACGCGCTGGAGAGCAACAGCAACGACACGCTCGTCGCCGTGCTGCTGCTCGCGGCGCTGCTCGTCGCCTCCTCTCCCCCCGCGCGCGGAGTGTTCGCCGCGCTGGCGGGTCTCACAAAGCTCGCCCCGCTGGCGCTTGCGCCCCTCTTTGCGACCCACGGCCTGCGCGGGGATTGGATGCCCACCCACCCGGCGGGGATCTCGTCGGGAATCCCATCGAATCGCCGTGGGCGGACGGCCATTCGATCGCTTGCGCTGTTCGTGCTCGCGTTCGCTCTCACCGCGGCGGCCGTCTCGATCCCCGCGCTCACGCACGACTCGCTGCACAAGATCTACGAGCGCACCATCGTCTATCAGGCCAACCGCGGCTCGCCCTTCTCGGTATGGGGCCTGTACGGAGACCTGGGGGGGTGGCAGACCGCCGTGCAGCTCGCCGCGGTCGCGCTCGCGCTGGGGCTCGCGGTCGTCCCCCGCCAGCCCGGCCTACCCGCGCTCGCCGCCGCCGCCGCCGCGATCCTGATTGCGTTGCAGTTGGGGATCGAACACTGGTTCTACCTCTACATCCCCTGGTTCTTCCCGCTCGTGATGATCGCTCTGCTGGCCCACGGCGGCGAGCCTGACAGCGCTACGCCGACGGCGCCGCCGTCGGTTTCGGCATCAGAACCTGCTCGATCGAGTCGGCTCGCAGCGGCGTAGAGCAGCGGATCGCCACGCCGTTCAGCCAGGGGTCCTCCTCGGAGGTCTCAAAGCGCACGGGCATCTGCGTGATCAGCGCCTGCAGCGCGAGCTCGCGCTTGACCCCGATCACGCCGCCGCGGGGGCCGGTCATGCCGACGTCGGTGATGTACGCGGTGCCGCCCGGGAGCACGCGGGCATCCGCCGTGGGGATGTGGGTGTGGGTGCCCACCACCGCGCTCACGCGCCCGTCGAGATGCCAGCCGAGCGCGATCTTCTCGCTGGTCGCCTCCGCGTGCATGTCCACCAGGATGTGGTCCACCTCGCCCAGCTCCTGCAGCGCCGCATCGATCTCGACGAACGCCGAGCGCCCCGTGCGCAGGTAGAGGCTGCCGCTGAGGTTCACCACCCCCAGGCGCACCCCCTCCGCGCTCTGCACCACGCACACGCCGCGGCCGGGCTGGCCGCGCAGGTAGTTGGCGGGGCGCACGATCCGCGGCTGGGTGTCGAGGTAGGGGTAGATCTCACGGCGGTGGTAGGCGTGGTTGCCGAGCGTGATCGCGTCGACGCCCGCCGCGAGCAGCTGGTCGGCGGCCTTCGGGGTGATCCCCAGCCCCCCCGCCACGTTCTCCCCGTTGACGACCACGAACGTCGGGGCGTAGCGCTCGCGCAGGACCGGCAGGCAGTCGATCAGCGTGCGCCGCCCCAGGCTCCCCACAAGGTCGCCCACGAACAGGATGGTCGCCTCGGCCTCAGCCATACTTCGCCCATGATGGGAGGCATGTGAGCGTCGAGGAGCGGACTTCCGAGGCAGCGCCGCCTTCGGCCGAGCCCCCACGTGCCGGCGAGCACGAGCTGACGGGAGAGCCGGGCAGCCAGCCGCCCGCGCCGCCCCGCGTGGTGGTGCCGCGCTGGGTGCAGCTCGTGGCGCTGCCGCTGGCGCTGCTGGCCATGTGGGCGCTCGCTCGGGCGGCGGGGAAAGTGCTGGTGATCTTCGTCGTGGCGGCTCTCATCGCGCTGATCCTCAATCCGGCTGTCGCCTTCCTCCAGCGCTCGCGCCTCCCCCGCGGCCTGGCGGTGCTCACCGTGTACATCGCATTCTTCCTGACCCTGACCGGAATCGGCTTTCTGCTGGCCAACCCGATCTTCCACCAGGTCCAGTCCTTTACCCGCAACCTCCCCGCTCTGGTCAACGAAGCGAACGGGACGCTCGAAAGCATTCAGCGCTCGTTCAACCGTAACGGGATCCACTGGGAATTCATCAAGCAGGGCAAGACGGCGCTGCAGACCTTCCAGGACAAAATCGCCAAGAGCGCCGGCTCGCTGGCCTCCTTCGGGGGCGCGCTGCTCACCGAAGTGGCGAGCGCGATCTTCGACCTCGTGCTGATCTTCGTGCTCTCCGTCTACATGCTCATCTATGGCGAGCGCATCGGGCGGCTCGTGCGCCGGGTGATGCCTGACGGCGACGGCACCCCCGCGGACGACTACCCCACGCTGACCCAGCACGCGGTCTCCCGCTACGTGGGGGGCCAGCTGCTGTTCAGCTTCGTGATGGGCGCCTCCACGGGCATCGCGCTGTACGTCTTCGGCGTGCTCGGGATCTTCCCCGATGGGAAGAAGTACGCGGTGGCGTTCGCGATGTTCTACGGCGTGATGGAGCTGATCCCCTACATCGGCCCGATCCTCGGAGCGGGACCGCCGGTGCTGGTGGCGCTCTTCACCAATCCGATCAGCGCGGTGTGGGTGGTGCTTCTGTTCGTCGGCATGCAGCAGCTCGAGGGTCACGTGGTGGCGCCGCAGATCTTCGGGCACACGCTGCGGATCAACCCGCTGCTGGTGATCTTCGCACTGCTGCTCGGGCTGCAGCTCTACGGCGTCGTGGGGGCGCTGGTGGCGCTGCCGATCCTCGCGATCCTGCGCGAGACCTTCGTGTACCTCAGCCGCCATTTGACCCTCGAGCCCTGGGAGCGCTCCCCGGGCAAGCTCTTGTGAACAGGCCAAGCCTCACGCCGACCCGTCCGTCAACACGTCGGGGGGAGAACAACCTGGGCGGGTCGGCGTGATCGGGTCGAGCCCGGCGCCGGGCGAGCCGCTGCTCAGCGTTCGAGGCATCGCCAAGCGCTACGGCGAGCGCGAGGCGCTGCGCGACGTCAGCTTCGAGGCGCACGCGGGCGAGCTGGTGGCGGTGATCGGCCCCAACGGGGCGGGCAAGACCACGCTGCTGTCGATCGTCGCGGGCGTCCAGCGGCCGAGCGCGGGCAGCGTGAGTCTCCCCCCGAGCCGGGTGGGGTGGGGGGTTGGGTGGGTACCTCAGACTCCCGCGGTCTACTCGCGGCTGTCGGTGGCGGAGAACCTCGAGCTGTTCGCCCGCCTGGAGCGGAACCCGGACCCGCAGGGCGCCGTCGCGGCGATGCTCGAGCAGGCCGGCCTTCAGGAGCGGGCCTCCGAGCGGGTGGAACGCCTCTCCGGCGGCAACCGCCAGCGCGTCAACATCGCGGTCGGCCTGCTCTCCGAGCCGCTCGCGCTGGCGCTGGACGAGCCCTCCTCCTCCCTGGACCCCCGCCAGCGCGAGCGGCTGTGGCGGTTCATCTGCGCCCTCTCGCAGCGGGGCCGGTGCGTCGTCTTCTCCACCCACAACGTCGCCGAGGCGGAGCGCTACGCGCAGCGGGTGATCGTGCTGGCGGACGGCGAGCTCCTGTTCAGCGGCTCCCCCCAGGAGCTCGCGCGGGCGGCGGGAACCGACGGCGGCCTCGGCTTCGAAGGCGCGTTCGTGGAGTTCCTGCGCGAGCGGGGGCACTGAAGCGATGACCTCCGTGGATGCGATCGCCGCCTCGCTCTTCGCTCGCTGCGGGCTGCCACGCCTGTGGAAGGTGCTCTGACCCGCTTTGAGGTGGATGCTGAAGAAGGATCTGCTGATCCTCGCGCGCTCGCGGGTGATGGTGGGGGTGCTGATCGTCTACCCGATCGCGGTGGCGCTGCTGATCGGCCTCGCCATCTCGCGGGCGCCCTCCAAGCCGAGGGTCGCGATCGTGAACCTCTCTCCACCCTCCGCGACCGTCGAACTCGGAGGCACGCGCCTGAACGTGGGCCACTACTACAGCGGGCTCTTCAGCCAGGTGCAGCCGGTGCCGGCCGCCACGCGCGCGGAGGCCGTGCAGGCGGTCAGGTCGGGGAAGGTGCTGGCGGCGGTGGTGATCCCCGCCAACATCGCCTCGCGCCTGTCCTCCGTGACCAACCAGGGGCAGGTGGAGGTGATCTACAACGGGGAAGCGTTGGAGCAGAGCTTCGTTCACTCCACGATCGAATCGGCGCTCTCACGGGCGAACCTCGAACTCTCCAATCAGATCAGGCGCCTCGCGGCGAAGGTCATCGGGGCGCTGGTGCAGGGCGGGAGCCTGGGCGTGCCGGGCGCCCCCCCGAACCTGCCCGGGCTGAGCGCCATCCCCGGTATCCTGCGCCGCGTCATCGCCCATCGGCTCCACGGCGCGGACCGCGCGCAGCTGGAACGGCTCGCCGCGTTCTCCGAATTCGCCGCCCAGAATCTCGGGATCAGCCGCGAGGTGCTGAGCACCGTCAGCCAGCCGATCCAGGTACAGAGCACGCTGCTGCATGGCCGGCGCACTCCGCTCGACACCTACGCCGTGGTGGTCGCCGTCAGCATCTCGCTGATGTTCGTCTGCGTGCTGCTCGCCGCCGGGGGAGTCGCGCTCGAGCGCGAAGAGCACACGCTTTCGCGCCTTGTTCGCGGTCTACTCTCGCGCGAGCTGCTGATCGCCGAGAAGCTGCTGCTGGCGGCGAGCTGCGGCCTGGTGGTGGCGTTTGCGATGCTCGCGGGGGTCGGTGCGTTTGTGGGTCTGGAATGGGGGCGCGTGGGCCAGTGGCTGGTGGCGCTCGCGTTTGGCGCGCTAGCGTTCGGCGCGCTGGGGGTGGCGATCGGCGCGCTCGCGCGCGAGGTGCGGGCGGCCTCGCTGCTGGCCTTTCTGCTGTCGCTGCCGCTGGCCTTCCTGGCGCTCGTCCCCGCGGGGGCGGTGGCGGGCGGGGTGTACGACGCGATCCGCGCGATCTCGCTCGTGTTCCCCTACAAGGCCGCGCTGCAGGCGCTGGACGCGGCGGTCAACCGCTCCTCGCCCGGCCTCGGGATTTCGCTCGCGCATCTGCTCGCGCTCACCGTGCTCTTCGCGGTGCTCGCGCGGCTGGGGCTGAGCCGCGCCGAGTAATTTCCCTGCGCGGGTATCCTCGAAGCGATGGCATTTCCCCAGACGCGCATGCGCAGGCTGCGCGCATCCCCGGCGCTGCGCGGCCTCGTGCGCGAGACGGAGCTGCGCGCGGGACAGTTGGTGCTCCCGCTGTTCGTCGAGGAGGGTTCCGCCGACGTGCCCGCTGGGATGTCCGTCCGCCCCGGGCCAGGAGAATCGCCCGCGGCGCTGCCGGCGCTCGAGCGGCTCTCGATCGCGGCGGCCGTCGAGGAGGCGCGTGCGGTGGCGCAGCTGGGGATCGCGGCGGTGCTGCTGTTCGGGATCCCCGCGGAGAAGGATGCGCAGGGCTCCTCGGCGTGGGACGAGGACGGGGTGGTACAGCTCTGCGTGCGCGCGCTCAAGGACGCGCTGCCGGAGCTGCTGGTGATCACGGACGTGTGTCTGTGCGAGTACACCGAGCACGGCCACTGCGGGGTATTGATGGATATTGCGTCCCACCCAACCCACCCCCATCCACCCGTCGTCGACAACGACGCCTCCCTGGAGCTGCTGGCGCGCACGGCGGTCAGCCACGCGCGCGCGGGCGCCGACATCGTGGCCCCCTCGGACATGATGGACGGCCGCGTGGGTGCGATCAGGTCCGCGCTGGACGGCGAGGGCTTCTCCCAGACCCCGATCCTCGCCTACTCCGCGAAGTTCGCCTCTGCCTTCTACGGCCCGTTCCGCGACGCCGCGGGCTCGGCGCCGGCGTTCGGGGACCGCCGCAGCTACCAGCTCGACCCCGCCAACGGCCGCGAGGCTCTACGTGAGACCCTGCTCGACGTGCGGGAGGGAGCGGACATGGTGATGGTCAAGCCGGCGCTCGTCTACGGCGATCTGATCCGCGCGGTGAGGCGCGCCACCGACCTGCCGGTGGCGGCGTACAACGTGAGCGGGGAGTACGCGATGGTCAGGGCCGCCGCCGCCGCGGGCCACCTCGACGAGCGTGCGACGGTGCTCGAGATCCTCACCTCGCTGCGCCGCGCGGGCGCGGACGTCATCATCACCTACCATGCGAAGGACGCGGCACGATGGCTAGCCGAGTAGTAGACAGCTCCCCGCTCGGGCGGGGAGCAGTACGCCTGAAGACGCGGTTGGGAGCGGGCGTGCCGATCGTCTCCAGGCACGTTCCGGCTCGGGGTCTGTGACGGCCTCGCTCACGGACACCCGCTCCGCGGAGCTCTACCGGCGCGCGCTGAAGGTGCTCCCCGGCGGCGTCAACTCGCCCGTGCGCGCGATGGCCGCGATCGGCCGCGACCCGGTGTTCATCGCGCGCGGCGCGGGCGCGGAGCTGGTGGACGTGGACGGCAACCGCTACGTGGACTACGTCTGCTCGTGGGGTCCGCTGATCCACGGCCACGCCCACCCGGAGATCCTCGAGGCGGTGCACGCGGCGGCGGAGCGGGGGACGAGCTTCGGGGCGCCCACTCCGGGGGAGGTCGAGCTGGCGGAGGAGGTGGCGCGGCGGATGGGAGCAGTGGACATGCTGCGCATGACCTCCTCGGGGACCGAGGCGACGATGACCGCGCTGCGCCTCGCGCGCGCGGCGACCGGCCGCGAACGGATCGTAAAGTTCGCGGGCGCCTACCACGGCCACGTGGACGGGCTGCTCGCGCAGGCGGGCTCGGGCCTGGCCACGCAGGCGATCCCCGCGAGCCCCGGAGTGCCCGCGGGCGCGGCGGCGGCGACGGTGGTGGTGCCGTGGAACGACCCGCAGGCGCTGATCGAGGCGGTGCGCCGGCACGAGCCGGCGGCGATCCTGGCGGAGCCGATCCCCGCCAACATGGGCCTCGTGCCGCCGCGGGCCGGCTTCCTGGAGCTGCTGCGCGAGCAGGCCGACGCGAGCGGGGCGCTGCTGGTGCTCGACGAGGTGATCAGCGGCTTCCGCGTGGCCCGCGGTGGCGCCCAGGAGCTCACGGGGGTGCACGGGGACCTCACGATCATGGGCAAGGTGCTCGGCGGCGGCCTGCCCGCCGCGGCGGTGGGGGGGCGCGCGGAGCTGATGCAGCTGCTCGCCCCCGCCGGCGAGGTCTACCAGGCGGGCACGCTCTCGGGCAACCCGCTCGCGGTCGCCGCGGGCCTCGCGACGCTCCGGCTGCTCGACGGGCCGGCCTACGCGCGTCTGGCGGCGATCACCGAGCAGCTCGCGACGGGGCTGCGCGAGGCGGCGGGCGGGCGGACGGTGCAGATCGCGAGCCTCCCGGGCCTGTTGACGGTGTTCCTCGCCGAGCGGCCCGTGCACGACCTGGAGGGGGCGCGGCTCTGCGACCTGGATGCCTACGCGGCGTGGTGCCGGGGACTGCTCTCGCGCGGAGTCAACCCACCGCCCTCGCAGTTCGAGGCGTGGTTTCCCTCGCTGGCGCACACCCCTGAGCACGTGGAGCGCACCGTGGAGGCCGCGGCGGCGGCGTTTGAGGAAATTGGATGACCCCGCCCCCGCCGGCCCCGCCGGCCCCCGCGTCTGCGCTCGAGCGCCTGGCGGGGCTGCTGCGCGAGCAGGGGGGCCTGATGGCGAGCCTGCTCCCGGAGCAGGACATCGTCGTGCGATCCCAGAATGGCGGGGGTCCCGCGCAGCTCGCGGCAGCGGGTCCGCGAGCGCGTGAGCGCGCCGAGGAGTACGAGCTGCTGGTGGAGGCGATCTACGAAGGCTACCTGCTGCACTACGGCGCCCCCCGCGTCCTGCGTCCGCCGGAGGCCGACCTTGGCCTGCTGGCCGGCGACCAGCTCTACGCGCTCGGTCTCGCGCGCCTGGTGGCGCTGGGCGATCTCCCGGCCGTGGCGGAGCTCGCGGATGTGATCACGCTGACGGCACTCGCCCAAGGAGAGGGCAAGGGCGAGCTCGCCCAAGCGATCTGGGCGGCCGGCGCGCGCGCGGTGGGCTGGGGCTCGAGCGACTCTCACCGTCGCGCCAAGGCCCTGGTGCGCGCGGGAGAGCCGCAGGCGCTGGAGGCGATGCGCGCGGCGGCCGAGCCCGACCGGCGCTGAGCGCCAGGCGGTATTCTTTGGCGCCCTTGCCCAGCAAGCACGACAAGCACGCCCCGAAGTACACCGTCGACCGCCGGATACCGGGGGCCTTCGAGGGCGAGACGATCACGCGGCGGCGGTTCATGACCGGCTCGGCCAACGCCGCGGGAGCGATCGCGGCGGCCTCCTTCGCACTGCCCGCGCTGGGCTTCGCGATCGGCCCGATCTTCAAGAGCGCTCCCCACAGCTGGGAGACGGTCGGTCCGACGGACATGTTCTTCGACAACAACTACATCCCGACGGTGATCACGCTCACCCCGGGGGTCGGGGAGGCGGGCAAGGCGACGGTGTACGTGCGTCGCAAGAACCCGGCGATCGACACCGACCCCTACGACCGCGACATGCCCTACATCGCGATCACCTCGCGCTGCGCGCACCTCGGCTGCCCGGTGCGCTGGGTGGAAGCGGCGGCGTCCTTCATCTGCCCCTGCCACGGAGGCGTCTACGACCTGCTGGGCCGCCGTGTGGGCGGCCCGCCGGTGAGGCCCCTGGACCGCTTCTACACGCGCGTGGTGGACGGCTACGTGCAGATCGGCTCGCGCTTCAGCGTCAACAGCGAGCTGCGCCGCTTCTCCCCGCGCGACCCGGGCGAGCCGATCGACGGCATCGGCCAGTACGCGTATCCATCTCGTCCTTCCATTCGCCGCTAGGCGCCCGTGCCCAAGCTCCCATCGCCCCCGATCCCCGCTCCGCTGAGGGCGCCACCGCCGCGGCCGGAGGAGAGCAACGGTGCGGTCCGCCCGGTCGACCACGCCGCCACGGCGGGGACCGCGGTGGTCGACTGGGTCGACGAGCGCACCTCGCTGAGCGGGGCGGCGCGGTGGATGATGTTCCGCAAGGTGCCGAAGGGCACCAACTGGTTCTACACGCTGGGCTCGGCAACGATGTTCGCGTTCCTCAGCCAGGCGGTCACCGGCGTGTTCCTGGCGATGTACTACCGCCCCGACCCCTCCGGCGGGGCCTACGAATCGGTGCGCTACGTCACCAACCAGGTGTTCCTGGGGCAGTTCGTGCGCGGCATGCACAAGTGGGGCTCGACGGTGATGGTGGTGCTCGTCTTCCTGCACATGGGGCGCACGTTCTTCTTCGGCGCCTACAAGTACCCGCGCGAGCTCAACTGGGTGATCGGGGTGGTGCTGCTGATCCTGACGATGGTGATGTCGTTCACGGGCTACCTGCTGCCGTTCGACCAGCGCGCCTACTGGGCGACGATCGTGGGCGTCAACATCAACGGCACCGGCCCCCTGGTCGGCCCCTACCTGAGCGACTTCCTGCGCGGCGGCGGGGAATTCGGGGCGACCACGCTGTCGCGCTTCTACGCGATCCACATGCTGCTCGTGCCGGGACTGCTCGCCGCGCTGATCGGCGCCCATCTGTACCTGGTCGCCAAGCTCGGGACGACCGCGCCCCCATGGATGAAGGCGGAGAAAGACCCCGAGCTGCGCGAGACGGAGGCGTGAGCTAGTGGCGACTCACAGGACGGACCACCCGCGATGAACCAGCGCCAGAAGGAGGAGTATCTCCGCGAGTACGCGCTCCTGAAGTCCAAAGGGAAACCATTCTTCCCCTACGCCGTGGCGAAGGACTCGATCATGGCGTGCGTGGTGATGGCGTGCATCATCACGATGTCGCTGGTGCTTGGCGCGGAGCTCGGCTCGAAGGCGAACCCGACGACGACCACCTACGTGCCGCGGCCGGAGTGGTACTTCTTCTTCCTGTTCGAGCTCCTGCGCGTGATCAAGCCGGCAAGCCTGGTGGGCCTGGCGACGATCGGGGTCCCGACGCTGGGCATGATCCTGCTGTTCCTGCTGCCGTTCTACGACCGCGGGCCCGAGCGCCGCCCCGAGCGCCGCCCGATCGCCACGCTCACGGGCCTGTTCGTGATCGGGGCGATGGCCCTCCTCACCTGGGAGGGCGCCAGCGCGGGACCGCCGACCGCGGTCGAAATCGCCACGCCGGCCGCGGTGCGCCAGGCGGGCGGTCAGGCGCTCGCCCAGTTCGAAGCGGGCCGGGCGGTGGTTGCGGGCAGCGGTTGCCTGGGGTGTCACAAGCTGGGCGAGAACGGCAACAACGGACCGGGTCCCGAACTGACGCACATCGGCTCGCGCATCCCGCGTCTTGGGATCGCCCGCACGCTGGTCAACCCGACGGCGCCGATGCGCTCGTACAGGAACCTCCCGCCGAAGCAGTTCGAAGCGGCGGTCGCGTTCCTGTCGCAGTTGAAGTAGGCAAGCACCCCTCGGGCGATATCCAGCGCCGCCCGGAGCTTCCAGCCGCCGTCCGCCGCGCGGTCGGGATAGGCTGAGGCCATGTCCGCCCAGCAAGGCGCCGATACGACAGGCGGCCCTACCATCCCTGGTGGACGACCCGCACCTGTCGCCGGGAGCGGTGAGGGCAGCGCGCCGGGGCGGCTGGAGGCGGACCAGGTGCAAGTGATGTTCGACCGCATCGCGGGCATCTACGACGCACTGAACAGCGGGATGACCGCCGGCCTGCACCACCGCTGGCGCGCCCGTGCGGTGGATCTGGCGCGGGTCGGTCCGGGCAGCCGCGTGCTCGACGTCGCGACCGGCACCGGCGACCTCGCGTTGGAGCTCGCGCGGCGGGTGGCCCCGGGCGGGGAGGTGGTGGGCAGCGACTTCTCCGAGGGGATGCTCGCCCGTGCGCGCGCCAAGGTGGGGAGCGGCCGGGGGGGACGGGACGGGTGGGGATCCTCAGTTCAAGCCTCCGTGCGCTTCGAGTGGGGCGACGCACTCGAGCTGCCCTACGGGGAGAGCTCCTTCGACGCCGCCACCGTGGGCTTCGGCGTACGCAACTTCTCCGACCTCTCCCGCGGCCTGAAGGAGATGGCGCGGGTCGTGCGGCCGGGGGGCAGGGTGGTGGTGCTGGAGTTCACGACGCCCACCCACCCTCCGCTGTCGCTGTTCTACCGCCTGTGGTTCGACCGGATCGTGCCGGTGCTCGGACGGCTGGCGGGCGACGCGGACGCCTACGCCTATCTCCCCGAATCGGTCAAGCGCTTCCCCGCGCCCGCCGCGCTGGCGGCAGAGATGGAGCGGGCGGGCGTCGGCGAGCTCAGCTATCTGCTCACAGCTGGGGGCATCGTCACGATCCATGCCGGCACCGTGTCGGCGAACGGCGGATGATGAGCACGGTGAGCAGCACGGCACAGGGGCGCGCGACGGAGGACGAGGACGCGGTCGCGGAGATCATGCGCCGCGGCGGCGCGGAGCTGCGCGAGCGGATGGTCCGCACGGAGGAGCACCTCGAGCGGGTCGCCGCGGAGGCGGGGGCGCCGCTGGCGGTGCACGCCACCTCAACGGTTGTCGCGGGCGGTAAGCGCCTGCGTCCCCTGCTGGTCGTGTTGGCCGCCGGCGCGGCGGCCGGATCGGACGGGCGGGGGGAAGACGGGCCGCTGGATACCGAGGAGGGCGAGGGGAGCCTGGTGCGCGCGGCCGTGGCGGTCGAGCTGGTGCACTCCGCGACGCTCGTCCACGACGACGTGATCGACGGGGCGCAGCTGCGGCGCGGGCACCCCTCGGTGGTTGCGCAGGCGGGCCGCCGCATGGCGATCGCGACCGGCGACCTGCTCTTCTCGCGGGCCTTCGCGGAGCTCACGCGCAACGCCGAGGTGGCGCAGCTGCGCGCCCTCTCGGACGCCAGCTCGGCGCTGGCCGTGGGGGAGTTGCTGCAGCGCGAGGACGCCTACGCGCCGAAGGTCGCGGTGGAGCGCTACCTGCGCCGCTGCGAGCTGAAGACAGCCGCCCTGTTCGAGGCCGCCTGTCGCCTGGGGGCGCTCGTGGCGCGGGGTGGCGGGGATCGGGAGGCGGCCGGCGCGCTCGCCGACGCGCTGGGTGCGTTTGCGCGGCGCATCGGACTGGCTTTCCAGCTGCTCGACGACGTGCTCGACGTCTCGGGGCCGGTGGAGCGCACCGGCAAGACGCGCGGGACCGACCTGCTCGACGGCACCGTCACACTGCCCCTGATCCTCGCCCGCGAGCGCGACGAGCGCCTCGCGGCGATCGACCTCGGCTCGCTGAGGAGCCCCGAGCAGGCGGGCGAGCTGTGCGAGCGGATCGCGGCGACCGGTGCGCTGGAGGAGGCCCGCGAACGGGCGCTGGCGCTCGTCGCCGAGGCCAAGGCGATGCTCCCCGCGATCCTCCCGAACGGCCGCGCCGCGTTGCTCGACCTCGTGGCGGACGCGGTCGTCGAGCGTTACCGTTAAAAATCTGCGGGGAGGATCAGGTCGGCGTCGAGCGCGCGGATGAACAGGTCGATCTCCTCGGCCATGTTGGCGTGCGTGACGCGTTGGAGGTCGCTCAGCAGCGCTTCCGCGGCGCGGTCGAGCTCGTCGTCGAGGCGTTCCACGGCCGCCTGCTCGAAGACGCCCTCGCGCGTGGCCTCGCACTCGGGGCAGCGCAGCAGGATCCGCCACTGCGCCGGAGCGGCCTCTGCCCAGTCCACCGGATGGACGAGCTCCCCCGCGCAGTAGAAGCAGATGTGCAGCGGCTCGGTGGTCGGATCGGTTCGCCTGCGCTCCCCGCCCAGGGAGGGCGGAAGCGGGTTGTCGAGGTAGACGACCTCGATGCGCTTGCCGCTGGGCAGCCGCACGTGGTGGCGGACGTTGTGGTGGCTCTTGTCGGGGTGCATGTGGTGCCTTACTGAGAAAGAGGGGCCCGGCTTGCCGGCCTCCGGCCGACTGCGCCACCCTCTATGTGCGAGTCATCGACTCCCCCATGGGCCGTCTTTAGCGCATGGCTACGAATACCTAGGTTTGCGCACGCTATGTACGGGGAACCCGCGGCGCGGCGGTGGTATATAGGTTGAGTAGACCCCTATGGCAACCGCGATCCGCACGATCGGCCACGAGGACCGCCTCAGCCTCGTGGAGCACCTCGAGGAGCTGCGCACGCGTCTGATCGTCAGCGGAGTGGTGCTGGCGGTCGCGTTCGGCGTGTGCCTATGGCAGAACCACGCTCTGCTGCACCTGATCTACCGCCCGCTGGAACGGGAGAAGCACGGGCAGGTGGAGAAAGGCCAGAGCCCCGCCGGCCAGACGGGGCTGGCGCAGCAGGCGGTGATCAAAGTGGCTCGGGACACGGAGGGGATCGTCGCGCTCCTCAGCGCCCCCGACAGCCATCTGCCGGCGGCGGTCCGGGCGCGATTGGCCGCCGAGCTCCCCCGCCTGCGGGCGGATACCGCGAAGCTCCCATCCACCCCGCCGGCCGAAAAGCTGCTGACGCTGGGGATCGGCGAGCCGTTCACGACGACGCTCACGGTGACCTTCTTCTTCGCACTGATCCTCTCGCTGCCGGTGATCCTGTTCGAGCTCTACGGCTTCGTGCTCCCCGCCCTGCAGCCGAGTGAGAGACGTGCGATGGAGCCGCTGCTCGCCGCGGTCCCGCTGCTGTTCGCGGTGGGAGTGCTGTTCGGCTACTTCGTGGTGCTGCCGGCTGCGCTGCGCTTCCTCGTGAACTTCAACAGCAGCGAGTTCAACATCCAGGTTCAGGCCGCCCCGTACTACCAGTTCGCGGCGACGGTGCTGCTTGCGATGGGCCTCGTCTTCCAGGTCCCCGTTGCGATCCTGGGGGCCACCCGCGTGGGGCTCGTGACTCCCAAGCAGCTTCGCGGCGCACGCCGCTACGCGATCGTTGCGTGCGCCGCCGTGGCCGCCTTCCTGCCGGGAGACGCGATCACGCTGATCCTGGAGACGGTACCCCTCTATCTTCTCTACGAGGCGAGTATCCTGGTGGCATCATTCGTGGCACGACGCGATGCGGCGCGAAGGGGAGCGCAGGCGGCAGCCGCGGCGGATTTGAGCCCCCCGCGGGACCAACCGTCCTCACCGGGGGGGTTCGCCGGTCCGCCGCAGTCACCCGCCGGCAGCCCCAGCAACCCGCCGATGTCCGGCGTGGCCGCGGATGAGGACACGGACCCGAGCGTGA
Organism: uncultured Solirubrobacterales bacterium; assembly: GCA_963813765.1. Taxonomy (GTDB): domain Bacteria; phylum Actinomycetota; class Thermoleophilia; order Solirubrobacterales; family Solirubrobacteraceae; genus Palsa-744. Next base: position 192,206 of record CAWFAB010000003.1, on the reverse strand, counting down.
ACGCCATAATCGACCATATCGACAGGGGGCTCTCCGACTGATGCTCTTCGATCTGCGAGGCCGCGGCCGGCGCCGCACGGTCCAGATCGTCTATCTCGGGCTCGCCCTCCTGTTTCTGCTCGGCTTCGTGGGCTTTGGAGTGGGAGTGGGCGGCGGGGGCGGCGGGATCTTCAACGCCCTCACCGAAAGCGGGGGTTCCAGCAGCGCGAGCTTCGCAGGCAAGGTCGCAGCCGCGCAGAAGCGCACCCAGCGCCACCCCACCGAAGCGGCCGCGTGGGCGGCGCTCGCCGAAGCGCAGCTGCACCAGGCGAGCGAACCGGAATACTCCAACCAGACCTCCGAAACCGAACCGTACACCGCCAAGGGCAAGCTGCTGCTCGCCAAGGTGTCGAACTCATGGAACGCCTACCTTCGCTTGGAACCGCACCACCCAAATGCGGAATTGGCGCAGCGGATCGTGAACATCTATGGCGAAACGGGGCTCAACCAGCCGGCCGAAGTGGTGCGGGCGATCAATATCGTGATCGCCGCCAAGCCCGCCAGCGCGACGCTGTACTCGGTACTCGCGGAGAACGCCTATAAGGCGAACAAAGTCAGCGTGGGAGACGCGGCGGCGAGCAAGGCCGTCAAGCTGGCGCCCGCCACTGAACGCAAGCGCGTGAAGACATATCTGGCGGAACTCAGGAAGAACCCGCTCAGCCACACCCCCACCAAGATCAGCCGGGGCCCGAACGGTACGTACATCGCGACGCAGGCCGGCAAAACCTTCACGGTCAAGAAGGGGCCGAACGGGAACTTCGTTGGGACCAGCGCGGCGACTGGCGCGGCCCCGGCAGCGGGGCATACCTCCACGACCAAGAAGAAGTAGGGCCCGTGCAGGGGAAGGACTCCCCACGCTACACCGCGCGCCTGCTGATCGCCTGCCCGGACCGGCCGGGCATCGTGGCGGCGGTCTCCGGCTTCCTGTTCGAGCAGGGCGCAAACATCGTGTCCTCCCACCAGTACTCCACCGACCCCACCGGGGGCAGGTTCTTCCTGCGCACCGAGCTCTTCCTCGCGGGTGTGCTGGAGTCCGCGCAATCTCGGGAGCGCTTGCGGGAGCGTTTCGCCGTGGAGGTGGCGGAGCGCTTCCAGATGGAGTGGGAGCTGCGCTTCTGGGGCCGGCGCCGGCGCATGGCGATCGTGGTCTCCCGCCGAGACCACTGCCTGGTGGACCTCCTGTGGCGCTGGCGCCGCGGGGAGCTCGACGCGGAGATGTGGGGGGTGATCTCAAACCACGCCGACCTCGAGCCCGAGGCGCGGGCCGCGGGGGTCTCCTTCCACCACGTGCCCGTCGAGCGCGACGACAAGGCGCGGGCGGAGGAGCGGATGCTTGAACTGCTGGCGGGCGACGTGGACGTGGTGGTGCTGGCCCGCTACATGCAGATCCTCAGCGGCGACTTCCTGGCGCGCCTGGGGGCGCCGGTGATCAACATCCACCACTCCTTCCTCCCCGCCTTCCCCGGCGCGGAGCCCTATCGCCGCGCGCAGGAGCATGGCGTCAAGTTGATCGGGGCCACCGCGCACTACGTCACCGAGGAGCTCGACGCCGGCCCGATCATCGAACAGGGCGTGGAGCGCGTTGACCACCGCCACACCATCGGCGACCTCGAACGCGTCGGCCGCGACATCGAGCGCGTGGTCCTCGCCCGCGCGGTCTCGCTGCACCTGGACGACCGCGTGATCGCCGACGGCGGGCGTACCGTCGTCTTCTGAGAGGCCGGCCTTCAGGCGCCGGCCGGCCTTGCGCTCTCGACTGCCTTGCGGCGCTGAGCTGGGCTAGAATGCTGGCCCCTTCACGGACGCCCCGCACTACCGCGTCCTCCCGGGGCCGTTAGCTCAACCGGCAGAGCAGGGGCCTCTTAAGCCCAAGGTTGCAGGTTCGATTCCTGCACGGCCCATTTCCTGGAAATCGCTGCAAATCAGGCCTTTTTTTGTGCGACGACCCGAGCTCTGGAAGCCCCAAGATGGGCGTGGGTAGCACGTTGGGGTAGCACTTAGGCCCAATCTGAGTTCGTCTTCGACTCGTCGGCGAGCAGCAGGGCTTCGATCTTCGACCGGATATAGAGGCGTCTCCTGCCCACCTTCCGCGACGGGACGATGCCTCGCCGCGCCCAGTCCTCGACCGTTGACCTCGGCACGTGCAGCAGACCGGCGACCTCGCGGGCGGTCATCACGTCGTCGGCCGTGAGCCGGGTGGGGGCGGCGGACGCGGGTGTCGCCATAGGATGACCAATTTAGAAAAACGAGCATCAACGTGCAAACTATGGTGAGGAGGCGCGGCGTGGTCCGGCCGCGGCTCGCGCGCCTGCCGCGACGCTGGCCTGAGTGGCGTCGTCGCCGGCCGGTCCGTCCGGCTCAGCGCGGTCGCTTGCCGCGGCAGGATGCGAGCCGCGAGCGGTCGGTGTAGACCCTGAGCAGCAGCGGGGGCAGGAGCGCGAACCCGGTGTCGATGGTCACGATCACGTCGGCGCCGGCTGCGACGGCGCTTGCCGCGTGGACGGCGTCGTAGGAGGCGATCCCGTAGTCGGTCATGAAGGCGGTGGCGACGGTCGTTATGTCGCCGAGCGGGATCGAGATGTGCTTGAGGGTGCCGAGCAGTTCGTCGTATCGGGTCAGGGTGGGGCTCAAGAGGCGTGCGGCGCGGCGGCGGGCGCGTCCGTCGGTTCGGTGCCGTCGCCACTGGCCTCCCCAGCGTTCCTTCAGCGCGATCGCGAACGCCGCCTCCGCCAGCTCGACGCGGAGCAGCTCGCTGGTGGCGAGGGCTACCCCGCTTTGGTTGATGCGTGCGAGGAAGGCGCTGCATACGCCGTGGAGCGGCTGGGTAGCGATCAGCGCCTCGACCACGAAGCTGGTGTCGAGGGCGATCGGGTCGGGGAGGAGGAGTTCCGGTTCCTCGATCGCGAACACGCCGCGCGTGGCAGACGGGCGCCGGCCTGCGGGAGTCATCGTCCTACCGTCGGCCGTACATGTCGGGCGTGACGCGGACCTTGACGCGGAGTCCCTCGGTCGCGCGCTTCAGGGCCGCGCGTTTTTCCTCGGGAGTCTTGTATCTGGCCGGGTGCGTCAGTTCAGCCAGCCTCTCGGGGCTGAGACGCTCGGGCCTGCCGTTGGTCTGCTTCGTCGCCACGGTTCTCATGGTACCGGCAACAATCCTGCCGGCCCGCCCGGACATCACCGACTCCCGCGCCCCTCGACCTCCCGCGCTCGATCCTCCCTCTGCTCGGTTCCCGCCCAAACGCACTCCACGCGCCCACAATGCGCCGCTCATCCCGCCCGGCACCCTCCCTCCAAAGCCCGTCCGCACAGTAACAGCAAAGGCAACCCTGCCGCTCGGCTCCGCTCCGCTCCGCCTCACGGCACACAGTTGCACCTAAAAAGTGCTTCTTTTGCTATTTTGGCGTGAGGGTGCTTTCGGTGGGCAAGATAGCGCTGGGCCAGCACCGCTACTACGAGCGGCAGGTAGCGCAGGGCCAGGACGACTACTACACCGGCCGCGGCGAGGCCCCGGGTGAGTGGGCAGGGGCGGGCGCGCAGGCCCTCGGCCTCCAGGGCCGGGTGGGCGCCGGGCAGTTCGGCGCGCTGATCGCCGGCCGCGATCCGCGCGACCCGGCGGCACGGCTGCGTTCGGCTGCGACGGACCCGAAGGTCGCCGCGTTCGACCTCACGTTCTCCGCGCCGAAGACGGTAAGCATTCTCTTCGCTATAGCGCCCGAGCAGGTCTCGGGCGAGCTTGCGGCCTGCCACGAAGAGGCGGTCAGGGCGGCCCTCGGGTATGTGGAGGAGACGGCGGTGGCGGTCCGCCGCGGTCACGCCGGGGAGCGGGTGCGGCGGGGGGAGGGTCTGATCGCGGCGGCCTACCGGCATCGGATGAGCCGGGCGCTTGATCCGCAGCTTCACACGCACGTAGTAGCGGCGAACATGGCGCTGGGCCCGGACGGCCGGTTCACGGCGCTGCACGCCACGGAGCTTTACCGCGCGGCGAAGACGGCGGGGTATCTCTACCAGGCGCATCTGCGGGCGCTCGTGACGGAGCGCACGGGTTTGGAGTGGGGGCCGGTCCGCAACGGCGCGGCGGAGCTTGCGGACATCGACCGCCCGGTGGTGGAGCATTTCTCGCAGCGTCGCCACGAGATGATCCGCGAGGCCGAACGGGGCGGGATCGGATTGGGGAGCAAGAGCGCGGCCGAGCACGCGGCGCTCGCCACCAGGGAGCGCAAGCGCTACGGCCTGGAGACGCACACATGGCGGGAGGAGGTCAGGGCCCGCGCGGGCGAGCAGGGCCTCGACACCGAGAGGGTCGCGGAGATGATCCGCACAGGCTCCGAGCTGGTCAGGAGCGGCCTCGCCGAGCGCGGCGGTGTGGACGAGCGCGCCCTCGGGGACCGCCTCGCGGGCGCGGAGGGTTTGACGGAGCGCACCAACACCTTCGATGCTCGCGCGGTGCTTCAGGAGTTCGCCGCGGCGTCCGGGGCGGGTGCGCTGGTCGGCGAGGTCCGCGGCATGGCCGCGCGGTTCCAGGCGCGCGCGGACGTGATCGCCACCGGACGGGGCGGGATGACGACAGCGGAGCTTGTCGCGGTCGAGCGGCATCTGATCGTCTCGGCGGTCGGCCGCGCCGGCGAGGAAACCGGGATCGTTGAGGGCTCGCGGGTCGAGCACGGCATCGCGGCGGCGGAGCGTCCCTTGACAGGCGAGCAGGCGGCGGCGGTCCGTGCGGTGTGCGGTTCGGGCGACGGGGTGAGCGTGGTCGAAGCGCTCGCGGGAACCGGGAAGACCTACACCGCCGGGGTGCTCCGAGCGGTGTACGAGCGCGCGGGGTACGCGGTGCTCGGCGCGGCGCCGACAGGCCGCGCGGTACGCGAGCTTGCCGAAGAGGCCGGCGTTCCTGCGCGGACGGTGGACCGGCTGCTGCTCGACCTCGAGCAGCCCGGCGAGAAGCTGCCGCACGGCTGCGTTCTGATCCTTGACGAGGCGGGCATGACAGCGACCAGGCCCGGCGCCCGGCTCCTGGAGGCGGCAGAGAGAGCGGGCGCGAAGGTGGTAGCGATCGGCGATCCCGGACAGCTCGCCTCGGTACAGGCCGGCGGGTGGCTCGGGGCGGTCGGCCGCGCGCTCGGAGCGCAGCGGTTGACGGAGGTCATGCGCCAGCGCGACCCGCAGGAGCGCAGGGCGCTCGGTGCGCTGCACGACGGCCGGCCGGGGCGCTGGCTGGAGTGGGCCGGGCAGGCCGGGAGGATCGAGACGTTCAGCGACCCCGCCGGCGCGTGCGGGCAGGCCCTCGCGGAGTGGGCGCGGAAGGCCGGGGAGAGCGGGCTTGCGCGGACGGTGATGATCGCCAGGGACAACGACACACGCGAACGCCTCAACCGGGGCGCGCGCGAGCTGCAGCGCGACACGGGCGCGCTCGGGGAGACCTGCTCCTACGGCACGGTCGAGGTCGCGGCAGGCGACCGTGTGATCTGCCGCCGCAACGACGGGCCGCTCGACGTGGACAACGGCATGAGAGGCACCGTCCGCCACGTTGACGCCGAGAGAGTCGTGATCGACACCGACGGCGGCCTGGTCCGCGAGCTGCCCGCCGCCTACGTGGCGGAGCATGTGGAGCACGCCTACGCGCTGACCGGCCACGGGATGCAGGGCGGGACCGTGGAGGCGGCGATCGTGGTCGCGTCGCCGAGGGACCTCACGGCCGGCTGGTCATATACGGCGCTCTCGCGCGCGAGGGGAGAGACGCGCCTGCTGATCCACGACGAGCAGCTCTCGCGCGGGCGCGACGAGTTCGCGCCCGAAGACCAGGCCCCCGCGACACGGAACGACCTTCTCCCGCGCGTGGGTAAGCGGATGCTCGAACGCGACGACGAAGACCTCGCAGTCGAGCAGCTGCAGGGCGCGGGACGCAAACCGGCCGCGGGCCGCGGGGACGACGCCGAACTGAGCGAGGCCCGCTTGACCGCAAACGACCCGCCGCTGGAGCAGGCAGCCGCCCGCGCAGAGCCGGCGACGCCGGCCACGCCGAGCACGGAGCGCCTGCGGGAACTGGAGGGACGCATGGAGCAGATCCGGGCGCAGCTCGCGGCGCTGCCGACGAGGCAGCTTCAGCGCATCGAAGACCTCGACGCGCGCATCCTCACCCTCTCCAACCAGCGTGCGCAGCTCGCCGAACGTCTCGCGGACCTGCCGGGGCCGCAAAGGCACCGGGGCCGCGAGCGGGACCCAAACGCCGTCGAGCGGGCCTTCTTCAACGGCGCGGCGCAGGCCAACGAGCGCGAGCGCGACGCCGTGCTCGAACAGCGCAACCGCCTGGAGCGCGAACTCGGCGACCCGGCCGAAGCCCGCGTCGAACGCGACGGCATCGAACACGCCATCAGCCGAACCGCGCGGGAGCACAAGGCGCTCTCCAAGGAACTCGCCGAGCGCGAGCGGAGCACACCGGGCGAACGCGCGCGGGCGAACTCCAGGGAGCTGGACGAGCGCGAGATCGACCTCGGGATCGGCTTGTGAGCGATCGGCGCGGGAACCGTGGCAACGTGCCGTGGGGGCGGCACTGCCCACACACGGGCGAGAGGGGGGTCCTCCCCCGCTCGGCGCTGGGTAGTGGGTCAGTTTGGAAGAGCAGCTCCTACTGATCCTCGGAGAACCGTCGCGCGTTCTGTTGTTCTCGTTCGATTACCCTGAGCCCTTCGAGAAGCTCCCTATGGGTCGCACGTCGCCATAACACATACGACGTGATGAAGCAACCGCCGCGATCACGGCATCAAGCACGACATAGACCGCTCCGGTCGTCGCGCGGTGGAACGCCCACTTGCCTTCGACAGCATTGATGACCATAGCGATGCCGAAGAGCGCGATGAACCCTGACCAGATCTTCACGTGTGTGGGTCCTCTCGCGGCGTTGGTTGCCATTCGGTCGAAGATGCCGAACCACCGATCCGCTTGATCGCGAGATCAAGGCGGACGTTGCGAGCTTGGCCGCCATGCTCTCGATCGCGTTGGTGAAGTTCGGCCGCGACAAGAATCTGCCGAAGATCCTCCCGATAGAGGGCCACGCTTACTAGCTCGTCCTCGGACTCGTTCTGCATTCGACAAGGCTACTCGGGCTGACAAGCGGTGCGGTGGCCGTCGCCGCAATCGCGCGGAGCGCTGTGTGCCGCTGTACGGGGACGGACCATCCCATCCGGGCCTCCACGCAACCCAGTTTGAGCCGTCAACCCCAAGAGCTGAGAAGAAGAGATCATTACACCACTTCAGACGATTTGACTCACGCCGCGGGGGTCAGGCAAAAGGCTTACGGCAAGTCACACGAACCAAAAGGAGGTCCGTCTTGGGCGAGACCTCCTTTTGGTTTTCGGATGGGATGAGGAGAGGGACGGGCGTGGACGGCGAACACGGAGCGACGAGAGACGCGGGAGGTGGTCAACGGCACCAACGCCCTGCGTTCGAGTTCCACTCCGGGGCCGGCCGGCAAGCTACTACGGCACCAGTGCCACGCCGAGCATGTCTGCGGCCTTGTGCAGCGCCGGCGTGTTGAACGTCACCTCCTCGGTCTGCGCGGTGGTCTTGTCGAGCGGGGGCGGCTCCCACAGCGCCCAGCACTCCCACGCGGGCGGCAGGCGGCTGGTGAACCGCAGGCCGGACGCTTGCAGTTCGCCGTGCTCGTTGGTGGCGTCGGCGCGATAGACGCCGGCCATCGTGCGGGTGACGCGGCGGTTCTCGTCCAGCAGCGTCTGGCGGTCGAAGCGTTCGATGCCGTAACGGCCGAGGGCGGGGAGGGCGCGCGGCGCGGCGGCCAGGTATGTGCGCCAGTGGTTGACGTCGATCAGCCGTGCGTCACGGTACCCGCGCCGGCGGCGGGTGGCGCCTACCGCTGCGCGACGAACGCCCTGGCGGCGCCCATCACCTCGTAGGCGCGGCCGTCGTGGATCGCCTCGATCGGCGCCCTGCCCTTCAGTCGCGGGTTGCTGCCCATCATCCACGCCTTTACCGATGACTTGCGCATCCCGTCGTCCAGGATTCGCACGACCGTGTAGATGTCCACCAGCCGGCCGAGCGCCTGCGCCTCCGGCGGACGTTCGCCGCGCGCGTAGCGGCCGATCGTCTTCGGGTGGCGGTCGCCGACCGCAAACGCGAGGAGCTTCTGGCCCAACAGCTCCTGCAGCTCGCCCGCGAGCCGCTTGGGCTCCAGGTCCGTAGCGGCCCGGTGCGCGTCCTCGATGAGTGGGTCTACTGCCATTGCTTCGCTCCGCGTCGGTCGGACATCGCGTCGCATGGTACCATAACGGTCCTCATCTGGTTACCTCTCGGTCCCCTGTCGGTCATCGTTTAGTTCATGCCGCCGCAGTCTCAGCCTCGACCGCCGCCGTGGACTGGAAGGCGCGCGTGAACACATGCGCCTGCTCGGAAGCCGGGCGGGCGTGCAGGTAGCGGCTCGTGGTGGCGAGCGCGCTGTGGCCCATCGCGGCCTGGATCGTCACGAGATCCACGCCCGCCGCGGCGAGCAGCGAGCCATAAGTGTGCCTGAGATCGTGCCAGCGCAGCGGCACGCAGCCCCGCAGCGGCCTGGGCGGCCTGTAGCGGCGGCGCAGAGCCGAGGGGTCGAGGGTTCGCCCGAGCGGGTTGCAGAACACCCTCTCGTCGGCCCCGGTGAAGTCCTCGCGCCGCTCATCCGGTCGAGCGCGGCTGCGGCCTGGTCGGGCAGCGGAACGCCGACGGACCCTGCCCGACTTCGTGGACGACTCCACGCCCGCGCTCATCGCGCGCCCGACCGTAAGAGCATGGCCGGCGAAGTCCACGTCGCGCCAGCGCAGCGCGAGCAGCTCCCCGAGCCGCAGCCCGGCGTATGCGGACACCCGCACCATCTCCCCGTCCTGCTGATCCTCGGCGCCTCGCGCCTTGCGCTCCTGCTCGCTGACCTCGTGCGTTGACGCCTCGCGGTGTCGGCCCTCGGCGAGCGCCCGCGCAAGCGCCTCGACTTCCTCGACGCTGTAGTAGACGAGCGCGCCCCGGTGCGGCTCGCGGCGCTTGTCGGCTTCGGCGGCCGGGTTCGAGGAGGCCGAACGTCGATTCGCTTGCATGCCGTAGCTGAAGATCGCCGCGATGATCGCCCGGTGCTTGTTGACGGTGCGCGGCGATACGCCGGTCGCGGCGACGGCCGCGAGCACTCCTCCACGTCGCGCGTCGTGATCTTCGCGGCGGGCTGTCGCCGAGGGCCCCCATGACGTGCCCGAGGGTGACGCCCTCGCCGCGCTTGGTACGGCATGCCCGGCTCGGCGAGCACCGAGCGGTAGTCGGAGCAGCGTGGCGGGCTTCGCGCCCTTGACGTCCTCCAGCCAGTCGCAGGTACGCGTCAGCGACCTCGCGAAAGGTGACGCCCCGCGGCGCGGCGCTCGCGCTCCGTGCGCTCCTGTCGTCGCCTGCTGCGACGTGCGCGGCGACGAGTTCGGCGGCGGCGACGTGCGCGCGGCGCTCATCGAGGTAGCCCTCGGCGACGCGGCCCCGGCGAGCGGATCCACTCGCCGGCCACGTTCTGATCGAGCCATGCCGGGCCGAGGCGACGTTTTAGCTGCCTGCCTTCATAGCGCCAGAAGGCTTCATAGAACGCCTGCCCGCGCTGCTCGCGGATAAAGACTGTGGCGGTAGGCTTTGGTGCTGACATGCCGGTCACCTCCGGTGTGTCCATGGCCCCGGCGATACCAGTCGCGCGGGGCCTTCTCTCTGGGGTGACCGTCAGCGCGACAGCCGCGCCCGTGGTTCGCCGAGCAGCTCCGCTTCCACGCGCTGGCGGATGTAGAGGCGCCGCCGGCCGACCTTGACGCTCGGCAGAACGCCTCGGCGTGCCCAATCTTCGACGGTGCTGACCGGCGCGTGCAGCAGTCGGGCGACCTCTCGGGCCGTCATCACGTCGTCGGCCGTGAGGCGGGTGGGCGGGGTGGGTGCTCCGAGCGAAACAGCCGCCATCCTTTGAGCCAAATTAACAAAACAAGCTCGCTATAGCAAGCGAACTTCCAAGGAGGGTTGCCGAAGTCCGAATCACAGTTCCTGGGGCGGGTCGTAAGGGACCAGGTGGGCGCCGCCTCAGTGCCTGGCCTATCGTCGTCCGTGTCGTCTGCGGCGGTGATGGCCGTGAGCCTCGGTACGATCGTCCGAGGCGAGAACGGACCGACCCGAGGTGATGGCGACGAGCAGACGACGAAACGGCGCGAGTATCGGTATAGACGACCCACGAGTCGTGCGTGCGGCCTTTACGCTGCGCGACGCAGCAGCCTACCTTGGGTTGCCCAGCTCGACGCTACATAGCTGGGCGCGGCCCCGCGGCGGGGCTATGCCAGTCATCACCTGCTTTCCGGCTCGTGGCAGGGAGGCGACCGTCCCGTTCATCGGCTTCGCGGAGGCGTACGTCCTCTCCGCGTTCCGTCGTGCGGGGGTGCCGATGCAGCGCATCCGCCCGGCGGTCGAGGTGCTGTCCTCCGGGATCGGGGTCGATCATGCGCTCGCTTCCAGGCGGCTCTATACCGACGGCGCTGAGGTGCTCTACGACTACGCCAGCAGCGAACACGACGAGGAGCTGCGTGGACTGACGGTCGTCAGGACCGGCCGGCGGCAATTCGCGGAGGTCGTGCGCAACTACCTCAAGCGCATCACCTACGGCGATGATGGATGGGCGGCGCGGGTGCGCCTGCCGGCATATCAGCAGGCCGAGGTGATCGTCGATCCTCGCCGTGCGTTCGGGATGCCCCTGGCCGTTCACGGCGGCGCCCGGGTCGAGGATCTTGTTGATCGTTTCGTCGCCGGCGACACGCTCGCGGACATCGCCGAGGACTTTGGGGTGCCAGAGCCGGAGGTCGAGGACGTAGTACGTGTCGCCACCCGAGCCGCGGCCTAACGGCAGACCTGACGCAACGTCGGATAGTCGCCGGCGATGACCAGACCGCCGGAGTTCTTCATCGACCGCAGCTTGGGACGTAGACATCTCGCCCAGGCACTCGCCGACGGTACCGCCCGGACCGGACTCCATCCTGTCACAGCATGCAAGCGACAACGGTGTCGCGCCGCCGACCGAAACGGGGGATGATCTCGCCATGGCCCGCACCCCCAAGCTGCGCTACGTCGATCCGTACAAGCGGCGGGGTCGCCTGTATCTCGCGCTGTGCCGGTTCTCCGCCACCGAGGCAGGCGCTTGGTTCTCCGTCAACATCGCCTGGAAGCTCGACCCGTATCTGCTTACGCTCACGCGGGGTCGGTTGGGCACCGGGGGGCCGCTTGCAACAGCGCTGCTCGAGTCGCGAGGCGCGCGGACTGGTCGGCGGCGTCGGAATGCCACGCTCTACTTCCACGACGGCGAGCGGGTGGTGATCGTCGCGTCGAAGCGAGGGGCGCCGCAGCATCCCGCCTGGTACTACAACCTCCGCGCGCATCCCGACGTCGTTTTCGGCGGCCTACCGTTCCGCGCGGAAATCGTCGAGGACGAAGCCGAGCGGCAACGACTTTGGGGGCTCGCCGACCGCGTCTTCCCCCAGTACGCCGAATACCGTGAGCGGGCTGGGAAGGCTGGACGGGCCATCCCGATCGTCCGCCTGGCTCCTCGCTAGCTCGAACCAGTTGGAGATCAAAGAGCGGCGGCGCTCTCCGCGCGCGCGGCCGCGAGCGCGTTTGCCCACCACACGAGGTGCGTCGCGGCGACGTCGAGCCGTCCGTCGAGCGACTCGAACAGCTCCGGGGTGAACGGGTCGGCCTTCATCGCGGGCACCATCAGCTCCGGCAGGATGTGCTCTGAGCGCGCTTGACCCACCGGCCCTACCCCCCGATCGGCGCCCGCGGGTTGGCTCCCCAGAAGACCTGGGTGCCGAGCATCCCGATCAGGTGCACCAGCACGAGGTTCAGCACCATCGACTTGGCGGTGGCCGTGCCCACCCCGACGGGCCCTCCGAAGGCGTTGTAGCCGTAGTAGCAGCCGACGAGCACGATCGCGGTCGCCATCACCATCGCCTTGATCGTGCTGTACAGGAAGTCCGGGGGGTTCTGGAACTGCCAGAAGATCAGGAGGTAGCCCCCGGAGCTCACCGATCCGACCTGCTTGACGACCGCGAGGTAGGAGGCCAGGAAGGCCCCGCCGATCCCGGCGAGGTACACGAACGGCAGCACCAGCCACGCGGCCAGCAAGCGGGTGGCGCAGAGAAAGGTGATCGAGTTGACGCCCATCACCTCCAGGGCGTCGATCTCATCGGAGATCCGCATCGCTCCGATCTCCGCGACGATGCCCGTGCCGACCTTGGCGGACATGATGTAGCCGAAGGCGTAGGGAATGAACTCGCGCAGGCCGCACCACGCGCTGAATACGCCGGCGTAGGCCGACGCCCCCGTGGACTCGGTGAAGTACGCGCCCACGGTGCCGCACTGCAGGCCGATGAGGAACATCATCGACCAGATGATCAGCGTGGAGGAGATGATGACGATTCCCGCCTGGCGCAGCGTCTCGCCGAAGAAGCGGAAGACCCGCAGCCCGTACACATCGCGCACAACCTCGCCCGCGAAGCCCGCGATCTCGCCGGTGGAGGAGATCCACTCGCGCGGCATCGCAAACCATTCGTTCATTTGATCACCAGCACCTGGGGGTGAGTGGCGAGCAGCATCTGGGTGAAGGCGTAGTTGAAGGCCCCGATTCCCAGGAAGGCGACGACGACCGCCTGATTGACGGCGCGGCCCACCCCCTCGGCGCCGCCGGAGGCGGTCATGCCCTTGTAGCAGCACACGATCGCGATGATCGCCCCGAAGATCGTCGCCTTCACCTCCGAGCCCCACACGTCTACGGTCGAGGTGTTGTCGAAAAACGTCACCCAGAACGGTCCCAGCGGCTGGCCGTTGACGAGCTGCGCGGCGATCCCGCCGAAGATGCCGAACAGGATCGTGTACATGTTGAAGAGGGCGGTGACCAGCATCAGCGAGAGGAAACGCGGCACCACGAGGTTCTTGACGGGGTTGACGCCGAGCACCTGCAGGGCGTCGAGCTCCTCGCGGATCTTGCGGGCGCCCAGGTCGGCGGTGATCGCGGTGCCCGCAACGCCCGCCAGCACGATCGCGGTCACGAACGGGCCAAGTTCGCGGACCGCGGCGAGACCGAAGATCCCACCGAGACGGTCGAGCGCGCCCAAGATCGACAGGAAGTTCGCGGCCTGCAGGCCGGGGGCGGCGTAGGAGACGCAGACCGTCGAGACCATCAGCGGCAGCCAGCAGAGTCCCGTCGTGAACAGGAACTGTGCGACGAACTCCCCCCCGTACGGGTAGGGGGGGCGCAGCGCGGACATCGCCGTTTTCCCGGTCAGGATCACGATGTCACCGACTTCTTCGATGAAGTTCCGCGCCGGGAGGAGCGCGCGCCCGGCCGCCTCGGAGTAGAAGCGCATACTAGTAGACTACTAGTCCACTAGTATAATGTCAAACTATGCCTAAGCTGACCATGGGCGGGACCGGTCCCCAGACCGGCCCCGCCCTCCCAAGCTCGCCCTCTGGACCCGCTCCCAGGCCGGGGCACCCCCACTGTCGGACGACCCCTGCTCGGCCGTGCCGCTAGACCCGCTCCCAGGCCGCGTCCCCGCTGTCGGCTGACCCCTGACCGGCCGCGATCGTCTGGCGGCCCTCATCGGTCCAGATCACCTGATCGCGGCCCGGACCCACTCCGGCGATGGCCACCGGCGCTCCGACGCGCTCGGCGATGAACCGCAGATAGTCCTGCGCCGCCGCGGGCAGGTCGGCGAAGCTCTTACAGGCGCTGATGTCCTCGCTCCAGCCCTCGAGCTCGGTGTACTGGGCGGTGGTGTGATGCAGCACGGTCTGGTGGTACGGGAAGCTGTCGAACTCCGCCCCCTCCGCGCCGCGGTAGCTCGTGCAGACCTTGATGCGCTCGAGGCCCGAGAGCACGTCGAGCTTGGTGATCGCTAGCGCCGAGAGCGAGTTCAGGCGGCAGGCGTAGCGCAGCGCCACGAGATCCAGCCAGCCCGTGCGCCGAGGACGGCCGGTGGTGGTGCCGAACTCCCCTCCCCGCGTACGCAGATAGCTGCCCATCGCATCCTCGAGCTCCGTGGGGAACGGCCCCGCGCCCACCCGCGTCGCGTAGGCCTTCGCAACCCCCCACACCTCCTCGATGTCCCGCGGACCGACGCCCGCCCCGATGCACGCCGCTCCGGCGATGGGGTTGGAGGAGGTCACGAACGGGTAGGTGCCGTGGTCGATGTCGAGCATCGTGGCCTGCGCCCCCTCGAAGATCACGCGCCGCCCGCTGTCCAACAGCTCCCACATCAGCTTCGCCGTATCCGCGATGTGTTGCTCCAGCCGGTGCCCGTATGTCAAATACTCCTCGGTCATCGTGCGCAGGTCGAGCGTGGGGTCTTTCTCGAAGGGTCGCAGCGACAGGCGCTTGGGCTCCATCGCCGCCACGATCTTCTTCTTGAGGATCTTCTCGTCGAGCAGGTCCTGCACGCGGATCCCCAGACGGGCCGCCTTGTCGGCGTAGCAGGGACCGATGCCCCTCCGCGTGGTGCCGATCTGCAGGCGCCCCAGTTTCGCCTCTCCGGCGGAGTCCAGCAGCAGGTGGTAGGGCATGATCAGGTGCGCGTTGGCCGAGATCCGCAGGCCGCTCACATCGATCCGCCGCGCGCGCAGGGCGTCCAGCTCCTCGATCAGCACCTTGGGGTCGATCACCACGCCGTTGCCGATCACGCAGTACTTGCCCGGGTACAGGATGCCGGAGGGGATCAGGTGCAGCTTCCACTCCTCCCCGTTCCGCACGATCGTGTGGCCCGCGTTGTTGCCGCCCTGGAAGCGCACGACCGCGTCGCTGTGCTCGGCCAGCAGGTTGACGATCTTGCCCTTCCCCTCATCGCCCCACTGGGCGCCCACGATAGCTATTCCAGGCATATCCGCATGGGAGTCTAGAGACCCCCCACCCCCGCCCGCCCCGCCCGCCCCGCCCTGCGTCGGGCTACTGCGTGTAACGCTCGCCGGCGTAGTTCATGAACTTCGGGTACTCCTTGTGGAAGGTCAGCGTGACTTTGCCCACCGCCCCGTTGCGGTGCTTGGCGATGATCAGGTCCGCCTCTCCGGGACGCTCGGAGTCTTCGTCGTAGTACTCGTCGCGGTAGATGAACATCACGAGGTCGGAGTCCTGCTCGAGATTCCCGCTCTCGCGCAGGTCCGAGAGCTGCGGTTTCTTGTCCGGCCGCGTCTCCACCGCGCGGCTCAGCTGCGAGAGGGCGATCACCGGCACCCCCAGCTCGCGCGCGAGGATCTTCAGTCCGCGGCTCAGCTCGCCCACCGCGGTCACGCGGCTGTCGTAGCGGCTGTCCGTGCGCATCAGCTGGAGGTAGTCGATGATGATCAGCCCCAGCCCCCCCTCGCACTGGGAGTGCAGGCGCCGCGCCTTCGCGCGGATCTCCAGCATCCCCACGTCGCTGGAGTCGTCCACCCACAGCGGCGCCGCCGCGAGCCGCTGGCTGGCGGCGAGGATCTTCGGCCAGCGCTGCTCCGCCACGCGCCCCTTGCGCAGCTCCTCCCCCTTGATCCGCGCCTGGGAGGCCACGAAGCGCTGGGCGAGCTCCGCCTCCGCCATCTCCAGCGAGAACAGCGCCACCGGCCGCTTGTGCTCCACCGCGGCGTTCTCCGCGATGTTGCACACCAGCGCGCTCTTGCCCATCGCGGGGCGCGCCGCGATGATCACGAGGTTCCCCGGCTGGAAGCCCCCGGTGATCTCGTCGAGGTCCTTGAAGCCCGAGGGGGTCCCCGTCAGCGAGGTCTTCTCGATCGAGAGCCGGTGGAGCTTGTCGAGCTCCTCGTGCAGCACGTCCTCGATCGCGCGGAAGTCCTGCTTGCGGTCGTCGCGGGCGACCTCCAGCATCGCCTTCTCCGCCAGCTCCACCAGCTCCCGCGGGGGGGCCTGGTGGCCGAGCACGCTCTCCTGGATCTCGTACGTGCTCGCCAGCAGCCGCCGCAGCAGCGCGTTCTCGCGCACGATCTGTGCGTAGCGGCGCGCGTGGCCCGCGGCCGGTACCACGCCGGTGAGCTCGTCCACCGTCGCGGGTCCCCCCACCGCCTCGAGCTTGCCCAGCTGGCGCAGGCGGTCGGTCACGGTGAGCACGTCCACGGGCTCGCTCTCGTTGTAGAGCGCGAGCATCGCCTCGTAGATCAGCGCGTGGCGCTCGCGGTAGAAGTCCTCGGGGCGCAACCCCTCCTCGATCACGAGCGCGTACAGCGAGCGGTCCGAGAGCAGGATCGCGCCGAGCACCGACTGCTCGGCCTCGAGGTTCTGCGGCGGCGCGATCGCGCCTCCCGTCGGGGTGCGGGAGGATCGGGTGGCCCCTCCCTGGCCGTTGGTGACTGAGACAGCGCTCATCGCCTGCGCGAGTTTAGATTGGACCTCACCGAGGGTTTGAGGTCCATGCCGCTACTACGGAGGGAATTAACTCTCACGAACAGATGTTCGCAGGGGCGGCGGCGGCCCTTTACTTCTTCGGGACCACCATCCATAGGCTGGGGGAGGGCGGGCCCGGGAGGGTGGGCCTTCAAACCCCCTCCCGGGATTACCGGAGTTCCGCAGAAGTGGGGCACACGGATTCCCCAGAATGTGGCTCTGAGCAGGGGTTTTGGGCGTGGAGCGCGGTTGACCGCGTGTGTCTACGGCGCGTGGGCCGCCGGGTGCGTGGCCGGGGCGAGGCCTACTCGGGCGGGTCGGCTGTTGGGGTGAAGTCGTAGAAGAGGGGTGGCTCGGGGAGCTTGAGCGCGCGCAGGATATGGCGTTGGTCGGTGGTGAGCTCAGTGCGTTGAGAGATGGTGCCCTGGCTGGTGCAGAGCGTGACGAGGTGCATGCGGTCGAACTCGTTGCGGATGTTGCGCCACGTGTTGCCGACCTCGGTCTCGGCGACACGTAGCAGTAGCAGTGCCAGCCAGCAGAGCTGGACGTGCGCCTCGATGCGATCTTCGCGGCGGTGGTAGACGGGGCGCATGTCGATCGTCGACTTCAGATCGCGCCAGCCGCGCTCGGCTTCATACAGCGCCTTGTAGCCTTGCGCGATGTCCTCGGCGGTGAGGCTCTCATCCGATGTTCGTAACAGGAACTTGCCGTCGAGCTTCGCCTCTTGGGCGAGGGCGGCGCGGTCGATGCGCAGCTTGCCGGTCGGTGTCTGGCGCAGCAGGCGCTTGAACGCGGGCTTGGTCTGCAGCGCGCCGTAGAGCTCACGGCGCTTGGGGGCCGTGAGCGCATCGGAACCAGCGATGCGCTCGCTCAGGCGGGCGAGGATCTGCTCGCGCACGACTTGGTCGCGGCGGGCGCGCTCGGGGTTGTGGCAGATCACGAAGCGGTCGCGGTAGGTGCCCTCATCGACGCGGACCTGCTTGACGCGCAGGTTGCCTGCCACGGTGTGGTAGCGGCCCTGGCGGGCGAGCGCGGCCCGAGCCTCCTTGGTGCCGTGACGGAGCTTTTCGCCGACGATGTAGTGGCCGCCGCCGCGCTGCAGGTAGCGGCGATTGCGCTCGCTTTGAAAGCCGCGGTCGAGCACCCAGATCACGCGCGAGAGGTTCCAGTCGCGCAGGTCGTCTCTGGCCTTGCGGATGATCGCCTGGTCTGAGCTGTTGCCCGGGAAGGTCCACACCCTGACCGGGATCCCCTGGCGCGTGACGGCCATCCCGACCACGACCTGCGGCAGGTCGGGCCGATGATCCTTGCTGTGCTTACAGTAGACGCGCCGGCCGCGCTCGGTGACGCCGCGCTGAACCTCTTCCTCCGGGCCGTGCCCGTCATCGTCATCCTCGATCAGCTCCTGCGGCAGCGTGTCCGTCTCCCAGTAGGTCGAGCTGGTGTCGAAGAACAGCAGGTTGACCTCCAAGTCCAACAAGCTGGCCACCGAGAAGAACACCTGCTCCTGCAGCCCATCAAGTGCGGCGTGCAGGAAGTCCATCGCCCGGTAGCAGGCATCATCGGAGACCTCGGCGAGCCCCTCGATGAACGCCCGCTCCGCTACCCAGGTGCAGCCGGCGAGCTTCGACAGCGGCTTGACCGACAGACGGTTGGAGACCATCGCGAAGATCGTCCGCTCCACCGCCTCGGCCTCAAGACGCCGCCCGCCGCCCGCCGCGATGATCGCCCCGCCGATCCGAAGGCGCTCCCACAGCCGGTCGGCCAGCCAGCACGAGCCCATCGCCCGCGAGTCCAGCACGCGCACCTCACCCGCCGTCGTTGCCCTGACCGCGTCTGCTGGATCGAGGAAGCGGCCGATCGAGCGCACCAGCCGCCCCAGCGCCTCACGGTCGACCCGGTCGGCGCGACCGAAGCGGTGAACGATCTCCGCGCGCGGCACGCCGGTGTCAGGGTCGCGCACGTTCTGCGCCAGCGCCAGGTAGGAGACCACGCTCCCGTCCGCGTTGCGCCGCTTCGTCTCGCGCAGATACATGCACCTACAAGACTAGCGACTACTCCCGACGGAACCAAACGGTCCAGCCTGACTCGTGTGCCTACAGCGTTTCAGCCTCCAGCCGCGCCAAACCCCCATTCTTCAAGGAAAACCGGGGCCAAAAGCCCGCCGCAACCCTACGAACTGCGGAACTCCGGGATTACTTCTTCGGGACCACCATCCATAGGCTGGGGGAGAGCGGGCCCGGGAGGGTGGGCCTTCAAACCCCCTCCCGGATTACTTCTTCGGGACCACCATCGTCTTGACGGTCGCCGTCACATCCTCGACGACGTTGACCACGACCATGTAGGTGCCGACGTTCTTGATCGGCTCCGGGAGGTGCACGTTGTGGCGGTCGAGTTTGAGCCCTCTCGCCTCGCGGATCGCCTCGGCGATGTCCTGCGCGGAGACCGAGCCGAACAGGCGACCGTCCGCGCCCGCCTGCTGGGGGATCGTGAGCACCGTCTTGTTCAGCAGCGCGGCGTTGGTGTGTGCGCGTTCGGCGAACTCGCGCTCCGCTCGCTCTTCGGCCTCTTGGCGGCGGCGGACCGCCTCGATCGCCCCCCGCGTGGCGGGCTGCGCGAGCTTGCGGGGGATCAGGAAGTTGCGCAGGTACCCCTTGGACACCTCCACCACCCCGCCCTGCTCGCCGAGCGTCTCGACGTCCTTGAGGAGGATCGCCTCGGGCATATCCTCTAACGGCCTCGGTCGCGATCGCCACGCTCACGCCGCGGGTTGTCGTCGCGTCCGCCCTCGTTCACGTAGGGCAGCAGCGCGAGCTCCCGGGCGCGCTTGACCGCGCGCGCCACCTGACCCTGGTGACGGCGGCAGGCTCCGGTGATCCGCCGCGAGCGGATCTTGCCCTTCTCGGAGATGAACCGGCGCAGCGTCGCCACATCCTTGTAGTCGACCTGCTCGATCTTGTCGCGGCAGTGCTGGCAGGGCTTGCGCCGCCCGCCGGTTGCTCCGCCTCGCTTCTCTCTCCTGCGGGCCGGCTTGGCCCGGCCGCGCGACTTCGCCACTTTGGTCTACCTCGCTCTCGCCTGCTTAAAAGGGAATGTCCTCGTCGCCTGCTCCGGCGGCGACCGGTGCGGGCTGGAAATCCCCCTCGTTGACGGGGGTCTCGCCACCCTGTGAGGCCCCGTTGCCGGCGAAGGCTCCCCCACCTGAGGGGTCTTCGCGCGAACCCAGGAACTGCACCGAGTCGGCAATGATATCGACTCCCTGGCGCTTCGTACCGTCCTGGGCCTCCCACTCGCGCCACTCCAGGCGCCCGTCGATCGCCACCGGGCGTCCCTTCGAGAGGTAGCGGGCGGCGTTCTCGCCCTGGGCGCCCCACACGGTGACGTTGAAGTAGTTGGGCTTGTCGACCCATTCCCCGCTGCTCTGGTCCTTGCGGCGGGTGTTGCACGCGATCCCCAGCTTGCACACCGACATGCCGCTCGGCAGCGAGCGCAGCTCGGGGTCTCTGGTCAGGTTGCCGGTCATCACTACCCGGTTGATGTTCGTTGCGGCCACGGCTCATCTTCCTTTCGGCTGTCTCGTACCCCTCATGGTGGGCTCTCGTCGTATCTGCGATGAAGCACCCGAGTGTAGAGGCGCCTGCGGGCGGGACTTCCGCCCGGGTGCGCCGCGACCCCGCTCGTTGCGCGGTTTTAGGCGTTCCGGCGGCTGCGGGGGGAGGTGCGGAACACCTCATCCCAGTAGGGGGCGCTGATCCCGAAGCCCCGCGTGTCGTCCTGGAAGTGGTGGCGCATGTGGCGCTCGCGCAGCATCCGCCCCAGGCGGCCCCGCGGGGCGCAGTGGTGGAGGTAGTAGTGCAGCATGTCGTACACCACATACCCCGTAAAGAAGCCCACCGCCAGCCCGGGGGTGTAGCGCTCCCCGAAGATCTCATACAGCGCCCCGAACACCAGCGCCGCCAGCGGCACGCTCACCGCGGGGGGCATCACGAGGCGCATCGGGTCGTTGGGGTGCTCGTGGTGGATGCCGTGGATGATCCAGTGCAGGCGCGCACCGGCGCCCTCGGCGGGCTCGAAGTGGAACACGATGCGGTGCAGCCAGTACTCGAACAGCGTCCACAGCGCGTACCCCGTCGCCGCGAGGCCCACCATCGCCGCCACGCTCACCTGCGCGAGGCCCCACGCCGCCATCCCCACGATCACCGGCACGAACACCAGCAGCGGCACCGCGGGGTGCACCCGCGAGAAGAAGTCCAGCACGCGCGACTCGAACATCGGCGGGGACGCCCTCAGCACGTCCGTCCTGCCCGTTGCCCGCTCGCTTCGGTCCAACCCGCTCACCACATCGAGTGTATTACCCCGCCTCGCCCAACCGAAGCACAGTCGCAGGTTCAGGGCCCATAGGCCCTCGGGCCGGCTCGAGGCCCTCAGGCCGGCTCGCCGATGGGCTCGGCGCGGAGGGCGCCCCTGGCGCGGATGCGTCCTGCGGCGGCTCCGCGGGCTGGGTGGCCTCAGCGATCGCCTGCGACTCCGCGGGCTGGGTGGCCTCAGCGATCGCCTGCGACTCCGCGGGCGCTTCCGCGGGTGCCGCGGCGGCTGCGGGCGGGGCGCCCGCCGCGCTCTCGACCGCTGCACCGGCCTCGCCGGCGGCGGGGGGCGTGTGCGGCGCCTCGGGGGTGCCCGGCTTCAGCTTGACGATCCGGAAGCGCACCACCTCATCGGCGATCCGCAGCGAGCGGTCGAGCTTCTCGAGCAGCTCCGGGGCGGTGGCGTGGAACTGCATCAGGTGGTACTTCGCAGTCGCTTTGTGGTCGATTTGGTAGGTCAGCGCGCGGTCCCCCCACGCGTCATCGCGCAGCAGCTCCCCCTGCGCCCTGATCGCCTCGCGCGCCTCCCCGAGGATCCTCGCGTGCGCCTGCTCCTCGGCTTCGGCGTCGAGCAGCAGCACGAGATCGTATGTGGGTGCGGGCAGGGTCATGCGAGGGGCGCGGATGATACCAGGGCCTCGATCGCCGGTTTAGAAGGCCCACCCACCCGCCGGAGAGGTCTATTGCGAGATGGGGGCCCACCCACCGGCCCCCACCCACCCACCGGAGCGAATTACGCGACCCGGCGGGACCCGGAGGGTCCTCATCCAAAAAAATCTACCGCGAGCGCCCCTTCGCGCGGATGTCCGCGAGCTGCTCGTCGATCCAGTCCCCGGGGTCGCGCGAGGTGACGATCTTCGCGAGCCCCCGCGCTCGGCGGCGGCGCTCGGCGGGGGCCATCGCGAGGGCCGCGTAGATCGAGTCGGCGAGCTCCTGGATGTCGAAGGGGTTGACCGACAGCGCGAACTCCCCGAGCTCCTCGTGGGCGCCGGTGTTCTCCGAGAGGATCGAGACCCCCTCGCGCTCGTTGACGATCGGGCCCTCCTTCGCCACGAGGTTCATCCCGTCGAACATCGCGTTCACGAGCAGCACGTCGTAGTGGCGGTACGCCGCCAACGCCTCCTCGAGGTCGTCGCGGAGCTTGAGCTGGATCGGCATCCAGTCGGGCGTCCCGTGGCGGTGGTTGACGACCGCGACGAGCGCCTCGATGCGCTCGAGGTACTCCGCGTACTGCGGCACGTCCGTACGGGAGGGCATGAGCTGGGCCATGAACGTGACGCGCTCGGAGAACTCGGGGTGCTGCTCGAGGAACAGGTCGAACGCGGAGAAGCCGCGCAGCACGTTCTTTGACAAGTCCGCGCGGTCCACGCGGAGGATCAGGAAGTCCCGCCGGCGGGCGCAGCAGCTCGCGCTCGAACTCTTTTACGCGCTCGCCCTGCGCGAGGCGGCGCGTGGCGCGGTGGTCGATCGGCAGCGGGTACGCCCGCACCCACACCTCGCGCTCCCCGTAGTGCACGATCCCCCGCTCGTGGTCCACTTCCAAATCCATGAGGTCCTCGCAGCACTGCAGGAAGTTGCGGCGGTAGGAGCGCGTGTGGAAGCCGATGATGTCGTTCGCGAGCAGCCCGGTGAAGATCTCCTCGCGGATGCGGGAGGGCAGCACGCGCCACGCGTCCGACTGGGTCCACGGGATGTGGATGAAGTGGTGCAGGAACACGTCCGGGCGCGCGCGGCGCACGAGGTCGGGGAGCGTGTAGAGGTGGTAGTCGTGGACCATCACGACGGGCTCCTCGGCGCCCTCCAGCTCCTCCACGACCGCCCGCGCGAGATCCTCGTTGACGACGTTGTAGCCGAACTCGAACGCCTCGATCTCGTTGCGGCGGATGTCCGGCGCGTTGGAGAGGTCCCACAGGTAGTGCTGGATGAACCACAGCATCGGGTTGGCGAAGACGTTGTAGAAGCGGTCGTACGCCTCCGGGTCGCTCGACCACGAGCCGCACCTGGAACTCGCCGCCCGCGGGCGAGCGCACGGGGAACGCCCGCCCGCCGTGGCCGCGCGAGACCTCCACGTCCTGCTCGCTCATCGCCGAGGCGACCCACACCGCCTCGCGGTGGGAGGCCAGGCCGGTGAGCGCCGTCACCAGCCCGCCCGACCGCGCTGGGCCTCGCCGCCGGCCCGAACGTCACCGGGCCCGCGGTTGCGACACCAGCACCAGCGGGGATCGCTGTGCCGGCGCCTCGGTCATGACTCCTTCAGCTCGGTGAAGATCCGCAGATAGTCGCGCAGGTAGCGCGGCGTGAGGAAGTGCGCGCGCACGTGCTCCTTGCCGCGCCTGCCGAGGGACTTGCCGAGCGCGGGGTCCTCGAGAATCTCGAGCGCGCGCTCGGCGCACTGCTCGGTGCTCGAGACGAGGAAGCCGGTGACGCCGTCCTCGACCTGCAGCGGGATCCCGCCGACGTTGCCGCCGATGAACGGCCGCGCCTTCCAGATCGCCTCCGAGACGGTCAGGCCGAAGCCCTCGCGGGTGGACTTCTGGACCAGGACGTCGGAGTGGGACTGGAACGCGTTGACCTCGATCGCGCCGACGTTGTTGAAGTTGTTGAGGATGTGGATGTCGGGGTCCCCGTCGGCGTGGGCGATGGTGGAGTTGAAGAAGTCCCAGCCCTCGGGGTCGTCGCTCGCCATCGAGCCCACGAGCGCGAGCTGCACCTCGGGCATCGCCTCCTTGACGATGCGGTACGCGTCGATCACCCCGAGCGGATCCTTCCACGGATCGAAGCGCGAGACCTGGCACATCAGCGGCCGGTCCACGTCGATCCCGAACTGCCCGCACACGTACGCGCGCGTCTTCCGGGGAGAGCGCCATGTTCTTCGGGGTCAGCGGGTCGATCGCGGGCGGCACGACGTTGACGTGGCCGTTCATCCCGGGCGGCACGTATTCCCGCATGTGGAACAGCGACTGGGGGTAGTCCTCGATGTAGGGCATCAGGCGCGCGATCGTCTCGGGGTTGGGCGTGGAGAGATCGATGTGGCAGCGCCACACCCAGCCCTTCGCCTTGCCCGGCACCAGCCGCTGCAGCGCCGCGGGCTGGGGGTCGTGCACGAGGCACACGTCCCATCCGCCGGAGAGCTCGCGGGCGTTCATCTCGTTGTAGCGCCTCCAGGTCTCCCACTGCTCCTCGTCGAGGTCCTCGGGGGCGCCCTGGAGGGCGTTGTGCATGAGCTTGGTCGCGTTGAAGAATTCCTCGCGCCCGTAGATCACCTGCCACTCGCACTCCAGCCCCACGTCGCGCATCAGCGGCACGAGCGTGTAGAGGATCTCCGACACGCCCCCCCCGAAGGCCGTCGCGGAGACGTGCACCACCCGGCTGTCCCTTCAGCGGCTCGCGCGAGCTCCCGGATCTCGTCGATCAGGTCCCGCCCGCAGATATGGGTGTAGTCGGCGAGCGTCTTCGTTGCGACGGCGACGGGCTGGAGCACGCGCGCACGATACCGATAGTCGAGGCGGGCCGGGTGCGGTTGGGATGAGGATGAGGTCCGGCCTCCGGCCTCCGCCGAGCGGCGTGCGCGGCCGTACCGCGGCGGACCGCGGGAGCTTCAGTCTAGGCCCTCCGGATGCTCAACGGACGCATCTATCGCGCAGCCTTCATCCCGCTGCTGTTCGCGCTGGTGATCGCGGGGTTCTCCCTGAGCGCCGCGCGGCCCCGCTCGCCTCGAACCTCGCACCCGACGCGTTCGACGGCGCGCGCGCCTTCGCCGACCTCGAGAGCCTCGCCGCGCGGTTCCCCGACCGCCGCCCCGGGCAGCGCGGGCGACCAGGAGCTCGCCGCCCACGTGGCGCGCGCCCTGCGGGGGCTCGCCGGCGCCGCCCGGGGCGGCTTCTCGGTCAGCACCCGCACCGTCCGCGCCCAGACGATCGACGGCGAGCGCACGCTCACCACCGTGATCGCGCAGCGGCCCGGCACCGACCGGGGAGGCGCCGATCGTGATCCTCGCGCACCGCGACGCCGCGGGCCGCGGCGCCCGGGCGGAGCTGTCGGGGACCGCGGCGCTGCTCGAGCTCGCCCGGGTGCTCGCCGCCGGCGAGACGCAGCGCACGATCGTGCTCGTCTCCACCAGCGGCGGCGTCGGGGGGGACGCGGGGGCGGCGGACTTCGCGGCGCACGCGGGCGAAGTGCTGGACGGGGGGGCGGGCGAAGGGGGGGCGGGCAGTCCAATCCAGGCCGCCCTGGTGCTCGGGGACCTCGCGGGCGAGCGCCTGCGCGCGCCGCTGGTGGCGTCCCTCTCCGACGGCTCCGACTCGGCTCCCCCGCTGCTGCGGAGCACCCTCGCCGCGGCCCTCGCCCAGCAGACCGGCCTCGCCGCGGGGGCCTCCGGCGGGCGGGGGGGGCTCCGGTATCTGGGCGCAGCTCGCGCACCTCGTCTTCCCGCTCGCCACGGGCGAACAGGGCCCGCTCGACGCGCGCGGGCTGCCCGCGGCGCTGCTCGGCGTCGGCGGCGAACGGCCCCCTCCGGCAGACGAACCCGTCAGCGCGGCGCGCCTGGAAGGCTTCGGACGGGCGGCGCTCTCCGCGGTGTACGCGCTCGACGCCGGAGGGGACGTCTCGAGCGGGAGCCGTCCGCGGCGGGGTTCGAATCGGGGCTGCCGATCCAGCACAAGGCGATCCCGGCGTGGGCGCTGCGCCTCCTGGTCGCGGCGCTGCTGCTGCCCGCGCTGTTGGTGCTCGGCGACGGCCTCGCCCGCCTGCGGCGGCGCGGCGAACCGGTGGGGCGCTGGATCCTGTGGACGCTCGCGTGCGGGCTCCCGTTTCTCGCGTGCGCCCTGTTCGCGATCGTGCTCGGGCCGCTCGGCGCGATCCCCGCGCCCCGTCCGCCGGTCTCCCCCGCGGCGCTGCCGTTCGACGGCGCCGCTCGAAGGCGGTGCTCGCGGTGGCGCTCGTGCTGGTGCTCGCGTGGCTGGGATGGCCGGCGCTGATGCGCAGGCTGAGCCTCCCGATCCGCCCGCGCACGGACGCCGCCGTGGTCGCCCCGCTGCTCGTGCTGCGGCGTGCTCGCCGTGGTGGTGTGGGTGTTCGATCCGCTCACCGCGCTGCTGCTCCTGCCCGCCCTGCACCTGTGGCTCCTGTTCGCCTCCCCGCTACGCCGCCCGGGGATCGGATCCCTCCCCCCTGGCGGGCGGGTCCACATCTGGGCGCTCGGTCTGCTGGCGCTCGGCGTGGCCCCGCTTGCGCTGCTGGTGGCCTTCTACGCCACGCAGCTCGAACTGGGCCCCGGGGGGGTGGCGCACACCGCCGTGCTGCTGCTCGCGGGCGGGCGCGTCGGGGTCGCGGGGGCGGCGCTGTGGAGCGTCGCGTTCGGCTGTCTCGCCGCGGCCTTGCTGGTGTCGCTCGCCCCGACCCTCGGCGGGCGGCGCGGGGCCGGGCGGGCCGGAGGACGGGATCGGCGATCCCGAGGCGATCACAGTGCGGGGCCCGCTGTCCTACGCTGGTCCGGGATCGCTGGGCGGCACGGAGTCCGCCCTGCGGCGGTGATAGGAGCTATACGCACGCTCGAAAACAACATATGCATGCCCACCCCCCGATCGGCCATCCTCCCGACGCCGCACCCCCGCAGGCCGCGCACGCTGCGGTTGCTCTCGGTGGTCCTGATCGCGGCGGGGGCGCTGGCGCTGCTCGACGCGGGCGTCACGCTCGTGTGGCAGGAGCCGCTCTCGGCGCTGTATGCACAGGTCCAGCAGGACCGGCTGCGAAGCGCGCTGCGCAGCCTCGAACGGGCAACGCCGACCGCGCGGGAGCACGCGCGGCTGGAGCGCATCGTGCGGGAGCGCAGGCGGGTCGCGCTGCCTCGCGGGAGAACTCGCAGCGCCACGCGCCGCCCGGCAGCGCGGTGGGGAGGATCCGCATCCCCCGGATCGGCGTCGATTTCGTCGTGGTGTACGGGACGGGCGCCGAAGAACTGGAGAAGGGACCGGGGATCTACACGCAGAGCGTCTATCCCCAGAGCCGCTTCCCCGGCCTGGGCGCCACCACGGCGATCGCCGGCCACCGCACCACGTTCCTCGAGCCCTTCCGCCACATCGACGCGCTGCGCAGAGGCGATCGGATCGTGCTCGACATGCCCTACGCGCACTTCCTCTACACCGTCGTCGGACACCGCATCGTCGCGCCCTCCGACGTCGCCGCCGCGATCGGGGACGCCGGCCACAGCCGCCTCGTGCTCTCCGCCTGCACCCCCCTGTTCAGCGCCGCCGAGCGCCTGCTCGTGTACGCCCGCCTCACCCGCACCGTGCCCGTGGGCGCGGCGGTAACCGGAGCCCACCCGCCTGGGCTCCGATTCACGCGGCGGCGGTCTGCGCCACCGCCTCCGCGGCCAGCGCCACCGCCGCGGCCGCGAGTGTGAACGGCGCCCGCCGCTCGGAGGGCGCCAGGGGCGGCTCCTCCGCGGCGAGCGCCACCGCTTCAGCGGCGAGCGCCACGGCCTCGGCCGCGATCGTGAACGGCACGGGCCCCTCAACGGCCGCGACCTTTTTTTGAGGTTCGATGCGCCTCCGTCCGAGCACCGCCAGCACCCCGGCCAGCGCCACGCTCACACAGCCCAGCGCGAACGCCGCGCCGGGACCGCGGGCATCGATCAGCGACCCCCCCAACGCCGACCCGCCCGCCATGCCGGCGACGGTCGCGGCGCGGTGCCAGGTGAACGCCTCCGTGACTGTTCCCACGGGGGCGAGCGCTCCGACGAGCGAGAATTGGCAGGAGATCATCGGCGCCAGCGCGAGCCCGGCGAGCACGCTGAGCCCGAACACCACGGCGAGCGAGTGCACGGCGATCAGCGGCGCGACCGCGACCGCCATCGCGATCAGCATCACCGTGTAGCGCCTCCCGATCGGCAGCCTCCGGCTCCTGGCGGAGTAGATCAGCCCGCCGGTCATGCTGCCCACGCTGAACAGGGCGAGCAGCGGACCGGAGGACCAGCGTGCCCCCTCCTGTACCGCCAGCGCCGGCAGCCCGACCTCGACCGCTCCGATCACCCCGCCCGCGAGCACGACCGAGTAGAGCAGCACGCGCAGGTTGGGGCTGGCGCTCAGCGCGCTCCCTCGCGTCCGTCCGCGTCCGTCCGTCCGCCAGCCGCGTGAGAGCGTGGAGCCGGCGAAGTAGGCGGTCCCGCAGACCGTGAGCGCGGCGCACAGCAGCACGGCCGCGGCGGGCGAGGCGAGCCCCGCCACCGAGGCCACCAGCAGCGGTCCGAGCGTCCAGATGGTCTCCTGCGTGGTGGCGTCGAACCCGTAGGCCGTCTCGAGCCCCTCGCCGTGGGTGACCTCGACCCATAGTGCGCGGGTGCAGCCCGCGATCGGTGGCAGCAGGGCGCCGGCGAGTGCCGCCAGCGCGACGATCGCCGCCGCCGGCGCGCCGGCCTGTGCGACGAGCACGAGCGCAACCAGCAGCACGGCCTGGCCGGCCGCGGCGGGCAGCAGCACCGGCGTCTGTCCGCGCCGATCGACGAGCGCCCCCAGCAGCGGCCCCGTGAGGGCGCCCGCCATCGTGAACGCTCCCACCGTGAGGCCCGCCACGAGGAAGGAGCCGGTTCTCCCGTCGACGAACAGCAGGATCGCCAGCGAGAACATGCCCGTTGGCAGGCGCCCCAGCACAGAGCTGACCAGCAGCCGGCCGACGCCCGGCACGGCAAACAGAGCGCGGTAGCGGGCGATCACGTCGTGCTCACGATCACGTCCCGCTCAGAGTCTTATGCCACCGACTCGCGTTGCGCGGCGCCCGCCTGCTCGACGGGCCGCAACTCGCCCAACTGCGTGAGCTCCTCCAGCGCCGCGATCAGCATGTCGATCTCGGTGTCGGTGTTCGCCGCCGTGATCTGCACGCGGAAGCCGACCTCGTCCCGGGGGACCAGCGGATAGGCCGCGAGCGTGACGTACACCCCGCGGTCGAACAGCAGCTGCCCCACCTCCGCGATGCGCCCGTGGTCGCGCAGCGGGATCTCGATGATCGGCATCCCCGAGCGGTTGGGAGTGGTGACCCCCAGGCGCTCGATGCACTCGAGCACGCGGCGGGTGTGCCCCCAGATCGTCTCCCGCAACCGCTCCCCGCGACTTTCGTTGACGTCGAAGCCGGCGAGCGTGGTGGCCAGCGAGGCCACCGGGGAGGGGCCCGAGTAGAGGTAGGGCGGGGCCGCCACCTTCAGCAGTTCCTTCGTCTCCGTGGGGCACGCGATGAACGCGAGCAGCGAGGACCAGGACTTCGAGAAGCCCCCCACGAGGATCAGGTTCTCGTAGCTCTCCCCGAAGTAGCGCACGATGCTGTTCCCGCGCATCCCGTACGGGCAGCGCTCGGCGGGGCCGCGTTCGCCGATCACGCCGAAGCCGTGGGCGTCGTCCACGTACAGCAGCGCCCCGTGCTCGCGGGCGACCGCCGCGAAGGAGCGTATGTCCGGGGGGTTGCCGGTCATGCTGTTGACCCCGTCCATGCACACCAGCCGGGTGGTGCTGCGGTCCTCGCGCAGCAGTTCCTCCAGGTGCTGGGGATCCTCGAAGCGGAAGCGCTTCACGGTCGCTCCGCGCACCCGCGCGGCCTGGCAGCCGTCGTAGATGGTCTTGTGCGCCCGCGAGTCCAGGAGGATCGTGCCCGATCCCGCCAGCAGCGGGATCGTGGAGAGGTGGATGTGGGTGATCGTCGGCAGCACCAGCGAGTCCGGGGCGCCCAGCAGCGCGGTGAGGCGTTCCTCGATCTGCTCGTACAGCACCGGGCTGCCCAGCAGCCGCGACCAGCTCGGGTGCGTGCCCCACGCGTCGAGGTAGGCGGGCACCGCCTCGATGATCTCGCGGTCCAGATCGAAGCCGAGGTAGTTGCAGGAGGCGAAGTCGGCCAGCCACTGCGACCCCACGCGGATCATGCGCCCGTCGATCTCGTCGATCACGGCGTCCATCATCGGATGCGAACGCTTCAGCGCCGCCAGATCGCGGAACGCCGCGGGCAGGTCCTCGAGGTGGGGCGCCCCATTCGCGGAGGGCTCCGCTGCGGCCGCTGCCCCGCCGGCTGCCCCGCCGTTGCCGGACGCCTTGCCTTTGCCCGACGCCTTGGCGTTGCCGGGCGCCCCGTCGGCGCCTGACGCCGGCTCGCCGTCGAGCACCACTGCGACGGGGAGCACGTCGGCGACGTTGGCGCGGGGCTGGGCGCGCAGCAGCGTCTCCAGATCGACCGCGGGCAGCGGCCGCGAGAGCGCGTAGCCCTGGACGAGCTCGCAGTGGTTGGCCACCAGCGAGCTCCACGTCACCTGATCCTCGATCCCCTCCGCCACGACGCGGATGCCGATGCTGTGCGCGAGCTGGATCGTCGCCTGCACGATCGCCGCGTCGACGGGGTCGGAGGTCATCCGCCCCACGAACGAGCGGTCGATCTTGACCTCGCCCACGGGCAGCGCCTTGAGGTGGGTGAGCGATGAGAAGCCCGTGCCGAAGTCGTCGAGCGAGAGGCCCAGGCCGAGCTCGCCCAGCTGCGCGAGGACATCGCCGACGCGCACGGGGTCGGCGAGCACCATGTTCTCGGTGACCTCCAGCACCAGCGCCTCCGGCGGCAGCCCGTGCTCTTGGAGTGTCGCGGCGACCTCGGCGGGGAACTGCGCGTCCTGCAGGTCGGCCACCGTCGTGTTCACGGCCACGTGCAGGTCGAAGCCGGCGTCGCGCCAGATTCGAATCTGGCTCAGCGCGAGCTCGAGCATCCTGCGCGTGAGCGCCCGGCCCAGGCCGGCCTGCTCGGCGACGGTCACGAACTCCGCCGGTGAGATCAGCCCCCGCGTGGGATGCTGCCAGCGCACGAGCGCCTCGACGCCGACGATCCTGCGGCTGCTCGCGTCCGCCTTGGGCTGGAAGTGCGCTTCGATCTCTCCGTTCTCGAGCGCCTTCGAGAGTTCTCCGGCGAGCGTGAGGCGCTCGAGCGAGTGCTTGTCGCGCTCGCGCGCGTAGCAGGCGTACCCGGTCTGGGCGGCCTTGGCCTCGTACATCGCGACGTCGGCGTGCTGCATCAGCTGTTCGTCGCTTTCGGCGTTGTCGGGGAAGAGGGCGATCCCGATGCTCGCGGTCACGCGCAGGCCCACCTCCTTGATCGGGAAGGGCTGGGCGATCGCCTTGAGGATCTTCTCCGCGACCAGCGCCGCGGTGGGGCCGTCGCAGGGTTGGGAGAGCAGCACGCCGAACTCGTCTCCCCCCAGGCGCGCGGCGGTGTCGGTGGCGCGCAGCACCGTGCGCAGCCGCTCGCCCACCTGGCAGAGCAGCTGGTCCCCGGCGTCGTGGCCGAGCGTGTCGTTGAGCTCCTTGAAGTGGTCGAGGTCGACGAGCAGCAGCGCCACGCCGGTGCCGCTCGCCCTGCCGGCGATGATCCCATCGCGCAGGCACCGCAGGAAGTGGCGGCGGTTGGGCATCGAGGTGAGGTCGTCGGTGAGCGCCTGGCGGCGTGTTTCGGCGAGCGCGCGCACATCGCGGAAGGTGAGCAGCGTGCGCGCGAAGGAGACGAGCATCGTCGCCAGCGCCAGCGCCAGCGCGACCGGGTCCAGGCGGCTGAAGTGGTCGTAGATGAGCAGCCCCAGCGCGCTGAACGTGAACGCGGCCGGGATCCCGAGCACCGCGCTGGTCGGGAGGGTGTCGGACTCGAGCGTCGCGCCCCGCTGCCACGCCGCGAGCGCCAGCAGCATGACGCCGATGTCATAGGTCAGGTTGGTCAGGCTGCTGGGCGCCGAGGCGCCCCCGGCGACCTGCAGCGCGTACAGGCAGTCGGCCGCGGCCAGCGCGATGAAGCCGATGCCCAGCAGCGCCCACATCCGGTCCAGCCGCCAGCCGCGCAGCGCGAGCACCCCCACCACCAGCGCGGCGAGCAGCAGGTCGCAGAGCGGGTAGGCCATCTCGGTGATCACGGCCGCCGTGTCCCCCGAGACTGACGCGAGCACGGGGCGCACCACGATCGCCGCCCCGATCGCCGCGATCCCGAGCCCGGCGATGATGCCGTCCAGCCACATCCGCGCTGGCACCCGCCGCTCCCGGACCCGCGCGAGGCCGACGATCCCGATGTAGCACGCGGGGTACAGCGTCAGCCACATCCCGTCGGAGATCGACGGGATCGGGGGGTTGGGGAGGTGTTCGAGCCACGCCGCCCACAGCACGTTGCCGAGGCCGTAGATCGAGATGCCGAACGCGAAGATCATCCACGGCCTCCGCGCCTCCTCGGTGCGCAGGACGCGCCAGCACACGATCACCCCCACGACGATGTAGACCGCGGAGGTGACCCAGTCGCGGATCGGCGTTTCCGCGGCCTGCCCGCCGATCCCGAACACGGCGTGGACGCCGGTCACCGTGACGAGCGCGGCCAGAAAGGCGGTGGCCGCCCCCAGCATTCGTCGCTCGGTCGGCCGTAGCCCCGAAGAGAGCGGCAGCAGTGACGTGCCCATGGCAGGGGTATCGGACGCCCCAGATATATCTTTACCGTTGGCATGTTCAGGTAGTCCTATGTATCCACACGTCGATCGGGTGGATGGGCCGGGGTGGGTGGGCCTTCAATCGACGCCGGCCCTCACCAGCGGTGCTCGAACCCCCCCAGCTTCTGAACGCGCCCCGCCTCGTCCAGCAGCGCCACCCCCGCCCGATCGGGCGCCTCGGCCCGCGTCACCCGTCCGATCCACGTGGGTGTGGCGCCCCCCGCCCGCAGGAGCGCCCGCTCCGCCCGCTCGCGGTCCGCGGGCGCCAGGCAGAAGCAGAGCTCGTAATCTTCGCCGGCCCCGGCGGCCAGTCGCCATGGGGGCAGCCCCAGCTGTGCGGCGATCTCGGGAAGCCCATCCTCCAGGGGGAGGGTTGAAAGGTCGATCACCAGACGTACACCACTCGCGCGCCCCAGGTGGCCGGCGTCGGTTGCGAGGCCGTCGGAGAGGTCGATCATCGCGTGTGCCCCGACCCGCGCCAGCGTGCGGCCCTCGGCGAGGCGAGGGACGGGACTGCGCAGACGGGAGAGCGCGGCTCGCCCTTCCAACCCGGCCTGCCCTTCCAACCCGGCTCGCCCTTCCAACACGGCCAACCCCGCGCCGGCTCCGCCGAGGCGGCCGGTCACCCCCACCAGATCTCCGGGCCTGGCCCCGTCGCGGCCGACAAGCTCATCCTCGGAGTCGGCCCAGCCGACGGCCGTCACCGACACGGTGAGCACGGGCGCCACGACGACGTCCCCGCCGACGATCGCGGTACCCGTCGCGCCCGCCAGCTCATGGGCGCCGCGCACCAGCTCGAGCGCCTGCTGCTCGGTGAATCCCGCCGGTAGGCCGAGCACGAGGTATGCCTCTCCCGGCTCGGCCCCCATCGCGGCGAGGTCGGAGAGCGCCGCGGCGAGCGCTCGCCAGCCGACCTGCGCGGGTGTCATCCACCTCCCTCCTAGGCGAAAGTGGACCCCCTCGATCATCGCATCCACCGAGGTCACGCACACCGCTCGCGCGCGCACCACGGCGGCGTCGTCGCCGATCCCCCGCAGCACCCGCCCGCCCGCCGGGGTGAGCTCGGCGGCGATGGCTTCGATCAGCGAGAGCTCCCGATTCGCCACGGGTGGTCTAGCGATGCCGGTAGACGATCCGCGCGCGGTCCAGGTCGTAGGGGGAGAGCTCGCAGCGCACGCGATCCCCGGGGAGGATGCGGATCCTGAAGCGGCGCATCTTGCCGGCGACATGCCCGAGCACCACGTGATCGTTGTCGAGCTTCACCCGGAACATCGCGTTGGGCAGCGCCTCGATCACCTCGCCCTCGAATTCGACCTTGTCTTCCTTTGCCACGAGTATGCGTCCTATCTGGACCCCGGGCGGGGCCCTGATCTCGGATTTTCGATACTCAAACTACCAGCGTCACCCGGGCGGGGCTGTCCCGCCGGTCTTGGGACCGTTGCCCCTCCCTCCGCCCCGGGGTTCCGCCGCGGCGTTGTTGGGGGGCGGAGTGGGTTCGGCGGGGGGATTTTCCTTGGGGCCACCCCCGGCCGGAGGTTCGGCGCCCGCACCCGGCGCTTCCCGACCCACGCCCGGGGTGGCGGCGCCCGGGGTGGCGGCGCCTGGGGTGTGGCGGGGCTTGTGGCGCGCGCCGTTTTTGGGCGTGGGGCTGGCTTCGGCTTCGGTGGGCGCGCTGGCCTGGCCGGTGGTGGCGTACTTGCCGAAGAACGGCTGGTAGGTGAGCGGTTCGGTGGGCGAGGGGAAGGGGGTGCAGTTGCTCCCCACCACGGCCGACATGTAGTCGTGCCAGATCACCGCGGGCAGCGCCCCTCCCTGCTGGGCTTCGCCGTGGACGCTGGTCATCGGGACGCGCCTGTTGGGGTAGCCCATCCACACGACGGTGGAGTATTCGGGGGTGTAGCCGTCGAGCCACGCGTTGACGAGTTCGGTGGTGGTGCCGGTCTTGGCGGCGGTGGGGCATTCGATCGCGGAGCGCACGGCGGTTCCGCCGAGGACGTTCTCGTGGAGGATGCTGGTCTCCTCCGCGGTGACCCCGTCGCTGAGCACCTTCACGCGGTGGGGCCTGCCCCAACTGGAGTCCACGTGCCCCTCGGGGAACACGACCTTGGTGATCGCGATCGGGGTGTTGCGCCAGCCGCCGTCGGCGAGGGTGGCGTAGACGTCGGCCATCTCCAGCGGGGTGACCCCCAGTTCCAGGCCGCCCAGCGCCTGGGCGGGGTTGCCGAGCAGATGGGTTTTGACACCCATCTTGTAGGCCATTTCGGTGATCGAGGGCTCCCCGAGATCGGCGGCGAGCTGCGCGTAGACGGTGTTGTCGGAGGCGAGCGTGGCCTGCACGAGGTCGAGCGACTTGTTCAGCGAGGTGCCCTCGAAGGTCTCGACTTTGTACTTCGGTTCTTCGGGCAGCCAACCGGGTTCCAGGGTGTGGGAGAGGTAGTAGGTGCTGTTGGGGTTGACCCCGCGCGAGAGCGCGTCCGCGAGGTCGATCGCCTTGAAGGTGGACCCCGGCTGGCGGTGGCCTTCGGAGGCGAGGTTGTACTGGGACTGCTCGTAGCTCTCGGACTCCGCCATCGTCTCGATGTAGCCGTTGTGGGGATCGATCGTGACGATCGCCGAGGCGGGGTCTTCGGGCTGGTTGAGCACTTCGGCGATCGCGTTGTGGGCGAGTTCCTGCATGTGCAGGTTGAGCGTGGTGTAGACCTGCAGCCCGCCCCGTTCCACGGTCCTGCGCCCATAGCGGTGGATCAGCTGCTGGCGGACGTATTCGAAGAAGAAGCTTTCGCGCCGCTGGGAGTAGAAGTTGCCGCGTTTGACCTCCAGGGGCGCCTGCTGGGCGGCGGCGGCCCGCGCGGGGGTGATGTAGTGCAGCTGGGCCATCTTGGTGAGCACCTCGCCCCGCCGCCGGCGGGCGGCGGCGGGGTCGAGGAAGGGGTTGTACTCCGAGGGCGCCTGCGGCAGGCCGGCGAGCAGCGCGGCCTGCTGGAGATCGAGCTGGGAGGCGGGTTTGTCGAAGAAGATCCGCGAGGCGGCCTGCACCCCGATCGCGGTCTGCCCGCCGAGGGTGCCGTAGGGGACGCTGTTGAGGTAGCTGGTGAGGATCGAGCGCTTGGTGTGGCGCTTCTCGTATTCGAGGGCGAGTTTGGCCTCGGTGATCTTCTGGCGGAAGGTGCGCCGGTCGTTGCCGAGGTAGAGGTTGCGCATCAGCTGCATCGTGATCGTGGAACCTCCCTGGAGGGCCTGGCCGTGCACGATGTCCTTCACGGCGGAGCGGAAGATCCCGGTGAGGTTGACGCCGTCGTGCTTGTAGAAGCGCTGGTCCTCGATCGCGACCGTGGCGTTCTCCAGGGCGGCGGGGATCTGGCTCCAGGGGATCGGCGAGCGCAGCTCGTCGGACTGGATGAACCCGAGGCGGGCGCCGTCGGCGGCGAACACCTGCGAGGAGGCCCCGTTGACGATCGGGTGAAGCGTTGCGAGCCTGGGGGCGGACTGGGCGACGGAGAGCACGTAGGCGACGGCGCCGACGGCCCCGAGGAAGAGGGCGCCCGCCAGCGTGGCGAGGCAGATGAGGAGGATGCGGGAGGGCCCGCCGCGGCTGTGGCGGCGGCGCCGCTGTCGTGCGTGTCGAGACATTTGGTTGAGAGCGCATCTGGAGGTTACCGCCCCGATCTGTGATTTCCTGCCGGTTGAGCCTGCCGCATGACAAGCGATACCGCCGAGATGACCACTGTGGACCCCGCAGGCGTGACGCTGGCGGACACCCCGAGCACGGCCGCGCCGGCGGCGCGGATGGCGGCGGTGCGCGACTGCTGGCGGGCGCTGTGGGTCTCGCGCGTCGTGGTGCTCCTCGCGGGCGTGGGCGCTGTGGCGGCGTTTGGGGCAGGACGCGCGCGCAGCGCGTTCGATCCCCCTGGGGTCGTGAGCGGCTTCGGGTGGCTCGGCGACCTGCTGACGGCCCCGGTGGCACGGTGGGACGCGGTGTGGTACCTGGTGATCGCGCACTACGGGTACCGCCCCGACCTCGGCCCCCTCACGGCCTCGCGGACCGCCTTCTTCCCCCTGTACCCGCTCGGCGTGCGGGGGATCTCGGAGCTGGGCGTCCCGCCGATCGCCGCGGGCGTGGCGCTGTCGCTGGCGGCGTTCGCGGCGGCGCTGTACGGGATCCACCGTCTCACCACGCTGGAGCTGGGGAATGCTGAGGATCCCTCCCCGACTCCCGGCCCGCCTCCCCACGGCGGCGAGGTGGCGCGGCTGGCGGTGCTCGCGACCGCGCTGGCGCCGATGGCGTTCTACTTCTCGGCGGTCTACTCGGAGTCGCTGTACCTGGCGCTGTCGGTGGGCGTGTTCTGGTGCGCGCGTCGAGGGCGGTGGGCATGGGCGGGGGCGCTGGGAATGCTGGCAAGCGCAACGCGCAGCGCCGGGCTCGTGCTGGCGCTGCCGATGCTGATCCTCTACCTGTACGGGCCGCGGGAGGACAGGGAGCCTGACTCCCCCCCCCACGCGTGGTGGCGGCCGCGCTATGCGGCGCGCTGGGACGTGCTGTGGGTGGCGGCGCTGCCGGTGGGGGTTGGGGCGTACATTGCCTACCTGGCGCTCGCGGGGGGGAGCCCAGCGATGCCGTTCCACGCCCAGGAGGTGTGGAACAGGCAGTTCGCGGGGCCGTTCGTGGGCGTGTGGGACGGCGCGCGCGCCGCCTTCGAGGGGGCGCGCCAGCTGCTCTCCTTCCAGCGCGCGCACATCTACTTCAAGGTCGCGGGGGGCAGCCCGTTCGTGGACGCGGGCCACAACGTGATGCTGTTCGCATTCCTGCTCGCGGCGGTACCGATGATCGTGGGCGTGCTGCGCCGGCTGCCGCCAGCTTACGGAGCGTACGTGCTGGCGGCGCTTGCGCTGCCGCTCTCCTACCCGGTGGCCCCCGAGCCGCTGATGTCGCTGCCGCGCTTCGAGGTGGTGCTGTTCCCGCTCGCGATGTGGCTGGGGGCGTGGCTCGAGAGCAGGCCGCGGGCGCGCCTGCCCGCGCTGGCGGCCTCGGCGCTGCTGATGGCGCTCTTCGTGGGGGAGTTCGCGACGTGGCACTGGGTCGCGTAGGTCGGCGCGCCCGAGCCGACCGTCATGACGTGGATCGCCGGGGGGCAACTGTGGTTGGGCGAGGGCTCGAGCGCGATCGGGTGGAGTTGGACGGGGTGGACGCGGCGCTGGACGGGGTAGACGCGGTGCTGCTGGATGGGCTGGGGACGCTGGTGGCGCTGGAGCCGCCGTGGCCGGCGTTGGCGGCGCAGCTGCGGGAGGCCCACGGCGTGCAGCTCGCGCCGGCGGAGGCGGAGCGGGCGTTTCGCGCGGAGATGGCCTACTACCGGGCGCACCACCACGAGGGGCGGGACGCGGAGACGCTCGGGGGCCTGCGGGGCCGCTGCGCGGAGGAGCTGCGCGCGTGGCTGCCGGCGGATGTCGGGAAGGCGCTCTCGGCCGCGCAGCTGAAGGCGGCGATGCTGGCGGCGCTGCGCTTCACCGCCTACCCCGACGCGCCGGCAACGCTCGAGGGGCTGCGCGCGCGAGGGATGGCGCTTGTGGTTGTGAGCAATTGGGACATCTCGCTGCCCGCGGTCCTGCGCGGGGTGGGCCTCGGGGGGATGGTGGACGGGGTGGTGAGCTCGGCGGAGGTGGGGCGCCCCAAGCCGGGGCGGGCGATCTTCGATGCGGCGCTCGCGCTCGCCGGCGCTCCGCCGGGACGGGCGGTGCATGTGGGGGACTCCGTGGAGCACGATGTCTGCGGCGCGCTCGCCGCGGGCATCCGCCCAGTGCTGCTGCGACGCGGCGAGGCCGAGCCCGAGCCCGAGGAGGCGCTCCCGGGGGTGCCCGTGATCTCCTCGCTGGCGGAGCTTCTCACCGCATAAGCTCGGGTTCGATGGAGTCTTCGGAGATAGCGCTGACGCCCCCCGGCCCGAGGCTCCCGGCGAACGAGTGGCCATGGTGGACGGCGCCGGCGGCGCTCGTGAGTGGGCTGCTGCTGGCGGCGCTGGGGGGGCTGGCGGTGGACATCCCGGTGGCGCTGCTGTTCGGGGTGAGCATCAGCTCCTCACCTCTACCGGGGGGCTCGAGATCGCGGATACGGTGGTGCAGGACGCGGCGTTCGTGCTGGCCGCGGTGCTCTTCGCCAAAGTGGGCGAACGCACGGTGCGCGCGTGGCGGTTCGGACTGCAGCGTCCGGGCATCGGCTGGCTGAGCCCGCGTGTGGGCTGGCTGTGGGCGGCGGGGATGATCGTGGTGACTTTGTTCACGTTCCTCGTATTCAGCGTCGCGTGGGCGGAGATCCTGAACGTGAGCACGAAAGAGAAGCTGCTCGAACAGCTGGGCGCCAACGAAGGCGCGGGGCTGCTTCTGCTGAGCGCGGGCCTCACGTGCGTGGTGGCGCCGATCTGCGAGGAGTTCCTGTTCCGCGGCTTCATCTTCCGGGCGCTGTGCAACTGGCGGGGGGTGTGGCCGGCGGCGCTGATCACGGGCCTGCTCTTCGGCGGGATCCACGCGGGCTCGGCTCCGGCGGTCGATCTGATCCCGCTGGCGGCGCTGGGGTTCGGGCTGTGCGTGCTCTATCGCTACACGGGCTCGCTGTACCCGTGCATCGCGGCGCACTCGCTGAACAACTCGCTCGCCTTCGGGAGCCTGGAGAGCTGGGGGTGGCAGATACCGGTACTGATGGCGAGCGCGCTGGCGGCGATCGCGCTGCTCGCCGTGGCGCTGCGGCGCGGGGGTGTGATCACGGCCCCCCCGGCGCCGGTCGTCGCCCGCGGCCTCCGCGGGGGGGTAGCCGTGTCTCGGACGCGCTTCGGCTGTGCCGCCGCTCGCGTGTGCCACGATCCCGCCGACCGCCGTCGGGTGGGCGTCGTAGGATCGTGGCGATGATTTCCGCCGCGCCTCCGCCTCCGCCTTCGCCATCAACGGCCCCGCTCGCGGTACACATGACGCTCGCGACCCAGCGACTCCGCGGCCGTCCGCCGTTCCTGCTCGTCGGGGAGCGCCTCGTGGTGAGGGGGACCGTGAGCCCGTTCGTGGCCGGGCAGAGCGTGACGGTGCGTTTCGAGGAGGATGGCCGGAGGGTGGCCACGAGCAGGGTGAGCGTGCTCCCGGGGAGCAACGGGACGGGCCGCTTCCGTCTCGGCTTCTCCCCCCGGCGGCCGGGCCTGGTGCAGGTGGGCGCGGCGCATGCCGCGACGCCCGAGCTACCCGCGTTCACGGCGCAGGCGAGGAGCGTGCGCTTCGTGAGCCCGGACATGCGCGAAGGCGCGCGCGGCCCGGGGTGTGGCTGCTGCAGTCGCGGCTGAGCGCGCTGCACTACGCGGCGCCGGTGAGCGGAGTCTTCGATGAAGCGACGGGCCAGGCGGTGATCGCCTACCGCAAGCTGACGGGTCTGTCGCGGGTACCCGACACGGACGCCCTCCTCTTCCGCCTGCTGCGGCGGGGGGCGGGGGGCTTTCATGTGCGCTATCGAGGGGACGGCAGGCACGTGGAGGCCGATCTCGCCACGCAGGTGCTCGCGGAGATCGAACCGGGAGCGCGCGTGCGTCGCATCTACACGATCAGCTCGGGCAAGCCCTCGACACCCACGGTGTTGGGCCACTTCCGGGTCTACCTCAAGACGCCGGGGGTCAACGCGAAGGGGATGGTGGACTCCAACTACTTCACCCGCGGCTACGCGATCCACGGGTACCCGGAAGTGCCCACGTATGCCGCCAGCCACGGCTGCCTGCGGGTGCCGATCCCCGACGCTCCGGCGATCTTCGCGTGGGCGCGGGTCGGGACTCCGGTGGACGTGTACGACTGACCCCCGCTAAACTCTGATCCTCAGCACGCGCGCCAGATAGCCGAGGCCGACCCCGTAGACGAGCAGCGCCATCACGGTGCCTACGCCGCGATCCAGCCACTGGCTGGAGGAGCCCGCGGTGATCCCGGAGAACGGCGAGGTGAGTTCGCCGGCGGCTTCGTCGATCGCCTTGTGCACGGCGCCCTTGTGCGAGGGATGAGCGGCGGTAGCGGGAGGCCCGTTCAGGGCTTCCTGCTGATGCGAGGAGGCGCTGCTGGTCTGCTCGACGGCGAAGATCACGAAGGAGACGATCACGATCAGGCAGACGATCCGGGAGATCGTTCGCAGGATCGCGGCGAGGGGGAAGAGCACGCGGGCGGCTGTCATCGGATGTCCCTGTTAGACGGAGGCGCTGAAACTGCGGCACAGAGGTACATCGGCAGCCGAGCGGCGGACCATCAGGCTAGATTAGATCCCGCGGTGGACACGGTGGCCGAATCTACGAGCAGCCTAGCCGCGGCTCGCGCACGCCTGCTGGCTGACCTGCGCGAGCATGCGCTGGTGATCGGCGAGGTGACGCTCACCAGTGGCCGCAAGGCCGAGTACTACGTGGACGCCAAGCGCGCGATCCTGCTGCCGGGCACGTTCGCGGCGCTCGGTGTGTTGATCGCCGAGGAGGCGAGCGCGTGCCGGGCGAGCGCGGTGGGTGGGGTGCCGGTGAGTGCGATCCCGGTTGCGTGCGCGGCGCTCGCGGGGGGAGTTGAGAAGGCGTTCATCGTGCGCAAGGAGCGCAAGGCGCACGGCCTTCAGCGCTGGATCGAGGGCCCCGAGCTCACGGAGGGGGAGCGCTGCCTGATCGTGGAGGACGTGGTCACCACGGGTGGCTCCACGATCGAGGCGCTGGAGCGCGTGCGCAGTGAGGGCCTGACGGTGGCGGGCGTGGTGAGCGTGCTCGACCGCCTGGTGGGCGGGGGCGAGGCGATCAGGGCGGCGCTCGGCGACGAGCAGGCGCCCTACGTGGCGCTGACCACGATCGATGAGGTTTACCCGGACCGCCCGGACCGCTGATGGCTCCTGCGCAGGACCCCCAGGGGTCTTCAGACCGTCGCGCCTCTGGCGGCCCACCCGCCCCGCCGGCCTCCTCCAGCCCGGCGATCGTCAGGGAGGCGCACGCCGGCGACGTCCCGGCGCTGCTGGAGATGTTCGCGGAGCTGGCCGAGTACGAGCACCTGACGCACGAGCTGCGGGCGACCGAGAAACAGTTGAGCGAGGCCCTGTTCGGCCCGCGCCCGGCCGCGGAGGCGCTGATCGCCGAGCATCGGGACTCCGGTGCGGCGATCGGGTACGCGCTGTGCTTCCCGACCTTCTCGAGCTTTCTCGCCAGTCGCGGCGTGTGGCTGGAGGATCTCTTCGTGCGCCCCGCGCACCGTCGCGCAGGCGTGGGCCAAGCGCTGCTCGCGGCGGTCGCGGCGCGCCTTCGCGAGCGCGGAGGCGAGCGCCTGGAATGGGCGGCGCTCGACTGGAACGAGCCCGCGCTGCGCTTCTATAGCGTCCTCGGCGCACGCACGATGCCCGAGTGGATCACCCACCGCCTCGTCGGCGAGGATCTCGATCGCCTCGCCGGGGAGCATCCGCGGCGGTAGCCTTCGAGCAGGTCCCGGGACCAAGCCGGGGCCGACCGCGCCCTCGTAGTCCAACGGATAAGACAACCGCCTCCTAAGCGGTGGATCCAGGTTCGACTCCTGGCGGGGGCATTTTTGGAGACCAAAACGTCGTTAGTCGAACCACACGAGGCACCTTGGCTGAACGGCGACGGCTAGCGTTTCGG
Organism: uncultured Solirubrobacterales bacterium; assembly: GCA_963813765.1. Taxonomy (GTDB): domain Bacteria; phylum Actinomycetota; class Thermoleophilia; order Solirubrobacterales; family Solirubrobacteraceae; genus Palsa-744. The sequence goes on along the minus strand of CAWFAB010000003.1, from coordinate 150,308 downwards.
TTCGTGGCTCGTTCGCATAACAAGGCGCTTCGAGCAACCGATAGCCTGTCGAGCATGGCCACGCGACGTCACAGGCGCTGGACCGCCACCGGGGGCACTCCACCGCAGCTGCAGCCCGATATTTAGAATGACCCGGTTTCGCGACCAGTCTGATCTGCCTCATCCAAGGTCCGCACCTCGATGGTCACGCCCTCGTATCGCTCATGCTCGGCTACGTAGCGGCAGATCGTCGCCCAGCGCTTGCCGGCGACATCCGCGTAGACGAGGGTAAGCTCGAAGTTCCAACGCTCCTCCCAACCGTGATAACGAATCTCGATAGGGACGGTCTGACCCTTGCCGAGCCCTGCCACCTTGCCGGGCGTCTGATGCTCGATCGCGCCGGTATAACGCTCGCCGTGCTCGTCCAGCCGTTGGATCGAAGCTACGACGCAGAGGGCCGGGCCTGAGCCGATGTTCTGGATCGGAACGGCGAGCACCCCGGACTCCGCCACGCTCGGTCGGTCAGGGAACGTACGCCGGCTTCTGCTTACGCTTTGCGCGCCCAAGTCTGGCGGACGAGCGATCACGACGGGTACCACAACAGGCCTGTGGGCTTCTTCAACCTCGCGGCGCGACAAGGCGATCGCTTTCCGCGTTTGTCGCAGCGAGAATGCCCCGACGATCACGGCTACGAGCGTCACGACGGCCAATGCCAGCGTGCCGATCGCTGTCCAGTCCCAGGTGTCGTTGAAGGCTGCGAGCATCCCGATCACGCTAGTCGCACACCCAGTCGGATTGTCGCGGGCGTTGATGGCCTGCTCGCTCACCCCGCCCCGTGATCTCCAGCGAACCGCGAGCAAGGGCAGCAGGCGTCACCCGGCGGCGAGGGTCTCAAGCACCAGGCCCGGCGCACCCCAGAAGATCCCGTCGTTGGAGACGAGAGGGACTCCCAGGCGAATCGCGGTGGCCGCGATCCAGCGGTCGGCGTTGTGCTCGCGTTGGGCCAGTGCGTGCCCCTGCGCCGCACAGTCGGCTCGAAGCTTGGCGCAGACCATCACCAGATCCGGGCCGGTGTGCACGACCTCGGCTCTCGCGATCTTGGCGTCGAGCTTGGCCATGCGTCCCTCGCCCCAGCCGCGCCGCAACGCGCCGTAGTGCAGCTCGGCGACCGTTTGGAACGAGATGAAGGCCGGCCTGCCAGTGATGACCGGCGCGTAGCGCTCCGCAAGACGCGACCAGGGCACGAGCTCAGCGCTGAAGACGTCTGTGTCGATGACGATCGGCCTGCGCGGCGCCGCCTGGCTCACGACTCCACGGACCGCAGGAAGGCTGCGCCCTCATCCTCAGTAAGATCTTCGATCGCCATCTCGTTGTGCGGGGGGAGCGGGCGCACACGCCGCATGAGCTCCTCGACCGGAAGCTCAAGATGCTGCGCTTCGACGATCTCCGAGGGGTTAGTCAACACGATGCTTCAGTGTAGTGCGCAGTTCGACGCTCGGCGCTGTCAGGCCAGGACGTAGCGCCCTCGCCCCTCCCGCACGAACCGACGCGAGGAGCCCGCGACGTTCTTGGCGGGCCCGCCCTTGACCGACGGTGGCGGCACCGGCTCGCCCACCAGCGCCTCCACGGCCGCATGGATGTCCTTGACGTGCATCGGCTCGCCTCGATCGGCGAGCACCTGGACGATGGCCTCGAGCACCCAGCCCGGCCGCCGAGGCCGCTGCCGGCGACTCAGCGGCCGCCGTCGAGGCTTGCCGCTGCCCCGCACGGCTGCCAGCTTCTCGACCAAGCGGCCCAACGACCCCTGTAGGTCGTGGTTCGAATAGATCCCAAGCAGGTGCATTGGGGCTGGAAGCCATGTATTCAAGCGGTGTTTGCCCGAGGCGTTCCCAAAGGAGATGCCTTCCTCCGCAGCGAACCCGGCGCCGCCGACCATAGCCGTCAGCAGGGCAAGCCCAGCTGTTGCCTTGACGCCCTCCAGGGAGAAAACGACACGCGCCAGCGGCGCTAGCCTCAGCAACCGGAACACCCGAAGCAATCGCAACGCACGAATGCTTTGCCCGGACCAACAAGGAAGGGTGGTGTCAGCACGACGATCGCTAGATCGATCGGGTTCGCCAGCAGGTATCGGGCTCGATTCTGCACGAGCGCAAGCATGGCCACCAACTCTGCCAAGAACGCCAGCCAAATCAACCAGTTGAGCACTTCCCCAAGCGTGTGCGGCGGCTCACTCACCTGAGTGAATTGAAGAATCGTCGTCGGGATGCTCAGAACCGCGGCGACCAGAAGCGGCTTTTCGAAGTAGCGATGGACGGTGGCAGTCCGCGTATCCCTCGTCGTGGCGTCCACCGCCTGTACTTTTCAACGGCACTTGATGGTACCCTGCCGCGGTTGTCGCGCCGGATTCAGATGCTTGCGACAGTCCGAGGACTACGCTCGCTGCTGCGCGTGTGTGTACAGCGTCTCGGGGGCGATGTCGGCGCCGTTGGGCCAGACGATCGTGCCAGCCTCGGCGTCCGCGCGGAGCTGCGCAAAGTAGGCCGGGTCGCGCAGCGGCTCGAACACCCCGCCGTAGCCTGGCAAGTAGGAGAGGTTTACGTCGGCTGTGGTGCCGTCCTCGAACCGGACCCGCACTGCGTACCCGTCCAGCGGCTGGGCCTCGCTGAGAAGGGGTGTGCTGCGCACTATCGCGATGCCTGCGCGGCAGGCCGACCGACTGGCTCATGGTCGCCGTGTAGCACGTCGGGATCGAGGTCGTAGCCGTTTGGCCATACGACGGTGCCAAGTTCGGGATCGACGCTCACCTGGCGGAAGTAGGCGGGGTCTTGCAGTGGCTCGGCCATCGGCCCCCAAAGATCGCCCGAGAGATCGACCTCGCGGACCAGTCCGTCGGTGAACGTCAGCCGCAGCCGGAAGCCATCCAGCGGCTCGACGGCGGTGATCCGGGCAAGAAGACGAAGGTCGCTCATGGCAGTGGGTCAATGCTAGCGAGCGGCGTGCGGGCCTGGGCGCGCTCCCAGTTGTCCCACAGCTCGGCCTGATGCAGTCCAGTCCACTCCCGAATGAGCCGCAGGGCTCGGATCGGCAGTTGTCCGGCCAGAGGATCGCCGGTGTCGATGACGATCTGTGCCTCGTACTCCCCGTAGCGTGCGTGGAAGTGGGGCGGCGCGTGATCGCTGCTGTACATCGTCACGACGATCCCGTAGAACGCGCTGATCCGCGGCATCAGGCACCACGCACGAGGCGTCCGCGGGTAGGGTGGACGTAGACGCCTTGCCTACGCCAAGGACGGAGCGATCGGTTCCAGAGCATCATTGCTCGGGCAGGTTACTCACGACCCCCGATGCCTCGATCGTTTGGGCAGCAGCCCCGATCCCGCTGCCCAAACCCCGCGGATCGCGCCCAATCCCGGCCGGTCCAAGATCGGGGCAAACGGCCGAATCGCCAGCAACCGCCTATAGATCCGGCCTTTCCGCCCTCAGTGGAGTCGGTCTCCTAAGCGGTGGATCCAGGTTCGACTCCTGGCGGGGGCATTGGGGGGGAATCCCCTGCTATGGAGCGGGATTGAGGGCTGGCCGACTTCCCGCCGCAAGCTCGCAACGGCCCGGTCGTAGGTCGTGAAGCCGTGGAGTAGCCGTTCAACGCACTCGGCGAGATCAACGGCGGGCGTCAAGGCTCAGCCCGTTGTGAAGAGCTCGTCTCGGGTCGGCGGCGTGGACGGTGAGTGTGCGTACGAACGCGAACTCCTCGACCTCGCCGAGAGCCTGCGCGTACGTGGGACGAGGACTCCGGCGCCCCTCCGGCCAGCCGCGCGTGTAAGACGAGCCGTCGCTTGAGGGTGTCGATCAAAGTTGGCATACGTACCGCAAGGCTACCGACGACTGGTGCCGAAAGGGAGCGCTGCCTCCGAGGTCCGAGGCACTATCTGCTCAACGGTTTCGCCAGGCTAGGGATCAAGCCCCGCGCTGAAGCCGGTTGGGCCGCCCCAGTGTCCACGGAAACGGGGGCGGCCCAGGATACGATGACGCTGACGACTGCTTCAACAGCACTGCGCGCGTGCGCAAAGCTCAGCACGATACGCACCTTATGGACGAGACAGGAAAGCGCTCCCGGCGTCCGGCTTGATCTCGCATCCGATGCAAAGCCAGCACCGGACAACCATCCGGAGGGCTAAGGAAACGGCATTGAATCTAGGGGCGTTCCTCGATGAAAACCCATTCGCATTCGCACCCTGTACCCGGACGCGGCCGGAGGTATACGTGGAGCTGGGGTATCCCGACCGGGGTCACGGCGACCCAAAGGTTGAGGTTCCTCACTCGGGTTGCGACCGCTGAGGGTTCACGTAGGAGCGCCCATACGAGAGCATCAAGGCGGTCATCGATCTGGCGGTCCGTGAGACCCGTGGTCTGCTTGAGTTCGTCCTTCGATTTCTCGAACTCGTCTGCCTCGATGAAGCCTTCGCAGCGAAGCTCGCCGCTAAGTCCAGCCATGTAGGGAAGCTAGTTCCTCGCCCCGACGGATATCTGCCTCTGCGACGCCGCCAGCCCCGAGGAAGACGGTCGTGTACGGGATGACCTCGTGCATCTGCGCGAGCCGCCATCCGACTTCATGGTGCGAGAGTTCGCTGAGATAGGCCGCGCTCTCGTGTCCGTACCGGCGGATCGCGCCCTCGATGATGGCCAACTCGTCCTCGCTGAATCGGCTGAGGTCAGGGTCTCGCTCGGCCGTTATGTGCTTGAGCCGCTTGCCGTAGTAGTTGACGGTCTCGCTTGCAATGTCGCCGCTGGCTAGGAGGTCACGTTCCGCAAGCAGCAGCTCCTTTGGCAAATGGCCGTGCTCCCACTTTTCGTACGTGGCTCCGGTGATCGACTTGCCGAACCGCTCGAAGGCGCCGAAGTCGCTCCACATGAGCAGCTTGGCGAGCTTGACGCGACCGAGCGCTGCCTCCGGCCCGAGCCGCTTGGCGATGTAGACGATTAGCTCGTTGAACTTTCCGGGATCGAACTCCGACTCGCTCACTCCTAGACCTCCGCAGCCTTAGCGTAGTAGAGTCGCTTGCCTTCGCATTCGTATACGGCTGGTATACGAGAACAAGGTTAGGGGTCCTTTCGGATGACCAAGAATGTGCGACTCCACCCGCTGACCAAAGAAAGCACCTGGCGGAAGTGGCTCGGCGCGGCAACGTTTGTCACTTCACCCCTCCAGCAGCAGCGTCACGGGCCCGTCGTTGACCAGCTCGACCTGCATGCTCGCGCCGAACACGCCCCGCTTGGCGCCGGCGGCGGCGCAGAAGCGCTCGTACAGCGGCTCGGCGTGCGCGGGCGCGGCGGCGGCGGCGAAGCTCGGGCGGTTGCCGCGCGCGGCGTCGCCGTAGAGGGTGAACTGGCTGACGCACAGGATCTCGCGCTCGCCCAGGGGCTCGTTCATGCGGCCCTCGGCGTCCGGGAAGATGCGCAGCGCGCGCACCTTCTCGGCCAGCCGCCCGGCGGTGGCGGCGTCGTCGTCGTGAGCGACCCCCAGCAGCACGAGCAGCCCGGGGCCGATCCTCGCCACCTCGCGGCCCTCCACGCGCACCGCGGCGCGGGCGACTCTCTGCACGAGCGCTCGCATCCCTCACCCGCGGCGCCGCCGCCTGGGGCACGGCACCGAGGTGGCGGCGCTCGCGTGGCTGCCGTCCTCGAAGCTGAAATCGGCGGCGAACGGGAAGCCCCCGGCGGGGCAGCTGTTTGGCAGGAGGATGCCCGGGGGCTGGTAGGCCAGCGTTCTGCCCGCCACCTGTTCGTAGTAGACGATCCTGCTCGGCCCGAGCGTCGAGCGCAGTCGGCACGAGCGCGACGTCGGGGGCGCCGGGGATGCTTGGGATCAGCGGTACGGCGATGCTGAGGAGCCCGCCGAACGGCGCGGGCGCGGGCAGCAGGACGCCGGGAAACACGACCCCGGCGGCGAGGGTCTGGTGCCGATCGCGCTGAACAGCACCGCGATGTGGCCTTCCTGGTCGGAGGCCCGCAGGATCGTGATCGGGGCGCTCTCCTTGACGACTTCGGGGCCGAGCGCGATCTCCGCGCGCGCGGCGCCGTGGCCCATGACCGAGTTTGCCGGGCACCCCGCCGGCCCCGAGGCTTGGAGCGTCGCTTCCGTGCAGGTCGCGAGGCCCAGGCCGCTCAGCGCGATGCCGAGGTAGTTGGGGTAGCTCAGGTCGACCGCCGTCAACGCCGGTGGGACCCGTCCGGCGCCGGCGCGGATTTGGAAGCCGAAGCTGAGCGTGGTCCGCTGGCCCAGGCGCTCCGGCGTGAAGCTCGCGCTGAGCGTCGCCGACGGCGCTGCCTGCGCCGGGGCGGGCAGGCAGATCCCGAGGAGGACCGCCCCGAGTAGGGCCGGGCGAGCCATGTCAGTAGGTGAGCGTGCCGGTGGTCTGCACGGTCAGCGCGTAGTTGTTGCGGTCGAACGTGCCGTAGAGCCCGGTACGCCCGTGCGCGTGCGCGAAACGCCCGGTGCCCCCGGTGACGACCAGCCGGCCGGCGAAGCTTTCGTAGACGCCGGCGCCGTGCGGCGTCGCTTCCCCGTGGCCGGAGATCGATCCGCCCCGGGTGTAGATCGTGAAGCTGCCGCTGAGCGTGCTGCCGACGTTGAAGTGCACGCGCATGCTGCCCGGCAGCGTTCCGGAGGCCCGGCCTTCCTCGAACAGCAGCGACCCCGAGGCCGAGACATAGTGCAGATGGGCCGTGTCGGTCGCCTTCAGCGCGTGGGCCTCGACCGGCCCCGCCACGACCGCTCCCGCGGCGAGCATCCCGAGCAGCGTCGCGAGGATCGCTGTGGGGATCCGCCGCTGCGTTGACTCAGGCATCACGTATGGGCCCCTCTTCACAACCGTTGTAACACGCCGGCGCGCGCACCCGCTTCGCCAAGCGCCACGCGCGCATGAGCGCGAGCGTGGGCGCGATCAGCGGTCGCAGCTCGCTGCGCATGTGCGCCGTGACGGGCAGGGCGACCGCGCTCCGCGCGGTCGGCGCGGAGGCGTAGTAGGCCACGACGCCCACGAGGGTCATGATGTGGTGCGCGGCGTTGGGAAGCGGACGTGCCCTCGCCGTCGCGTGCGCGGCGACGCTCGCTAGGCGCCGCGCCATCTGCTCGGCGCTCTCGTACCAGCGGAGGAAGCCCAGCTCGCCCGTGTCGATGTCCTCCTGGCGGTCCACGAGGCTGTCGAGCATCGTGAGCGCGCCGATCGACAGGTAGACCGCGGCGATCGCCTCCGCGTCCCGGGGCGTGGTGCGGCGGTCGGCCGCGGCGGCGATCAGGGCGTGCACGGCGATCACGGATGCCGCCGCCCCGGCGAGGTACTCGGGCCACTGAAGCGCCGTGCCCGCCGCCTCGCGCCTGGCCCATCGCTCCAGCTCGGCGACCCCCGGATCGGTGGACCCCGGCTTCGAGCGCGCCGCCGCGTGGCTCAGGACCTGCGCCTCGACGCAGCGCCCGGCGCTCCGCCGCGCTGTCTCGGCGACCGCGGCGCCCGCGGGCAGCTGCGCAAACGCACACCTCGCCGTGCCCACCAGCTCCTGGAGGTAGCCGCCGTCGTCCGATCGCGGGTGGTGGCGGTAGTAGTCCCCGTCGGGTCGGGTGTCCGGGGTGAGCGCGTCGTGGAGGGCTCCGTACAGGCGGCGGCCGTCGGGCAGGGCGTCGGGCGAGGGCTGCTCGGTCAGCAGGTCCAGGTAGTCGTACATCACCTGCAGCGCCACGATCGCCTCGACGGCGCTCCGCCGGTGCGCGCGCGGCGCCGTCGTCGCCAGCGTCGCGGCGAGCTCGACGTTGAAGCGCTCCGCGCGCAGCTTGCTGCTCGCCAGCCTCTGCAGGACTGGATCGGGAATCTCGCCGGCGCGCCGCTCCAAGCGGGACAGATGCGCACGCACGAGCGGCGCGACGGTGCTCCAGTAGCGCACGTTTGCAACCGCGAGGGCGAGGCTTGGGCTACTCATTGAGCGCGAGGGTCGGGGAGACGCGGGAGGCGATCCAGCCGGGGACCGCGGCGATCGCGAGCACGACGGCGATCACGAGCGCGAATATCTCGATGGGCCTGAAGCTCGCGCCGAGGCTCGCGACGGGGAAGCCCGTGACGTGTGCGAGGTAGCCGTCGATGACCACCTGGCCGTAGATTCCCGCCACCGCGCCGGTGAGGCAGCCCGCGCCGAGGATCAGCGCCGATTCGATTCCGAGGATGAGCCGCAGGCGATGGGCCCGCACGCCCGAGAGCCGCAGCGCGGCGAGCGAGACCCGCCGCTGCCAGATCGCCGACGTGAGCGCCGCGGCGAGCGCGAGGATCGCCGCGATCACCAGCAGCGTCGATATCTCCCCGAGCTGGCCGAGCCCTTCGCTCGTCAACGCGTCGATGCTCGCTTCGCGTTCGTGCGCGGTCGCCACCTCGAGGCCGCCTGCTCCTCCGAGCACGCGCTCGATCGAGCGCCGCACGCCCGCGACGCTCACGCCGCCCGCGACCTCGACGCCGAGCGCGGTGGGGCGCTGCTCGACCACAGCCGGCTGTAGTCGGCGACGCCCATGAAGATCGCGCCCGGACTCCACGCGAGGTTGGTGGTGGTCGCGGCGATCCGAAGGCGGGCCGCGCCGCTGGGGGTGGGCAGGGTGAGCGTGCCCCCGACGCCGACGTGGTGTTCTTCTGCGATCTGCTTGGAGACGGCGATCCAGCCGCCTTCGCCCAGATGGGCGAGCGCGACGCTCGCGCTCCCGCCGGAGATCTGGCTTTCGAGCACCTGCCGGTCGGCGCGGGGGGGCGCGCGATGACCCACACGCGCCGGTTGCCCAGGTCGAGGAACCCTCCCTGGAACGCGCGCACGCTCGCGACGCCGGGGATCCGTGCGATCCGCTGGGCGTCGCTGCCGGCGAGGAAGTCGACGGTCGCCTGGTTGTCGCCGGGATTGCCCACCCAGATGCTGGCGTCGGCGGCGTAGCTGTGGGCGAACCCCTGGATTCCCCGCAGCAGGTCCCCGCGGCCGCCGCCGAGCGCGACGCTGCCGAAGATCGCGACGGCGCCGGTGGCGGCGAGCGCGAGCGAGCGCACGGTCGTGGCGCGCAGCGAGGAGAGCGCGACGGGCAGGATCGTGAGCCGCTCCCAGCGCTCCGCGAGCGCGCGCGCGGCGCGCAGCACGCCGGCGAACGTCAACGGGACGGCGAGGACCGTGGCGAGCGCGAGCATGGCGCAGGCGAGCAGCGCGAGCGAGGGCGCGAGCGCGAACAGGAGGGTGGCGAGCGCGAGCAGGCCCGCCGCGGCGAGCGCCAGTCCCCGCCGGGCGCCGCCGCCGAGCGTGTTGCCGGGCGCCCCGGCGTCGCGGTAGACCGCGTCGAGGGTTCCTCCGCGGCGCAGGTCGAGCAGCGGGACGGCCGAGGCCAGGCAGCAGGCGAGGATCCCCCCGAGGAACGCGAGCGCGCAGCGGCTGCGCCTCCACGACGGTGCGCGTGCCGAGCGTGAACGCCTCGGCGAGATAGCGCGGGGACTGGTGAAAGACGCCTCGCGAGAGCACGTAGCCGCCGAGCAGCCCCACGAGCGAGGCGGCGACGCCCAGGCAGAGCGCCTGGAAGAGCAGCATCTGCACGATCGCGGGGCGCCTGGCGCCGATCAGGCGCAGGTCGGCGATCGCGCGGCGGCGCTCGGGCACGGTGAGGAGCAGCGCGTTGAACGCGAACAGCAGCCCGAGCAGCGCGGCGATCGCGGCGAAGAACGCGCTCGCCTGGTCGCTGGGTCGCAGCGCCTGGCGCAAAGCCGTGACGTCCTGGTCGGCGGGGGCGACCGTCAGCGCCCCCCGGCGAGCGCCTGCAGCTGGGCGCGCGCGGCGGCCTGCTCGCCGGGCCTGGCCTGCACGAGGATCCGCGAGACCCGTCCCTGCAGGCCGGCGAGCCGCTGCAGGCGCGCCAGCGGCATCACGGCCACGTCCGCCTGCGAGAGCGCGCCGAAAGTTTCCGGGCCGAGCACCGCGGAGACGCTCAGTCGATATGTGCGCCCGCGCAGTTGCAGCGTCACGCGGGCCCGCGGCTGGCCGGGCCGAGGCAGGTGGGGGGGATGCCGACCGCTTGCGCGGTCCTGCTGGAGAGGCCGATTCCTCCCGGCGCAAGCGTTGCGATCGGGAGGGTGTGGGCGAGCCCGTCCAGCACCACGAGGCTCGTGTCGGCGCCGGCGAGATCGATCGTCAGGCGCCGGCCGTGGGGGCCGGCGATCGTGGCGGTCTGTTCCAGCAGCGGCGCGGCCTGCCTCACCGCGGGCAGCCGTTCGACGCGCGCGAGCAGCCGTTCGTCGAAGCCGCCCGCGGCGCGTGTGCGCAGCTGGAGGTTCGCGGGGCCGATCACGGCGTGGACCACTTCCCCGGCCGAGCCGGCGATGCTGGCGCCGGCGACGAGCGTCGCGAAGACCAGCGCCACCGCGATCGCCACCCCGAGGCCGGCGAGGAGCTCCTGCGGGGCGTGTACGCGCAGCCGCCGGCGGTAGAAGTAGACGAGGGCGTGGGGCCGCATCAGGGGCCGCGCTCGTAGGGGCTCAGGGCGTGACAGCGCTCAGCCCCGCGCGGTCAGGGAGGGCGAGTGGGATACGGGGAGATCGCGCTCGTCCTCGCCGGAGTGGCCTTTGGTGCGCCCGTCCTCCCGGGCGGGCCCTCCGTGCGCCCGCCCTCGCCGGGCCGGACCTCCGTGAGCGTGCCGTCGCGCAGCGTGCAGCGCCGGTCGGCGATGCTCGCCGCCTCGAGGTCGTGGGTGACGAGCAGCACGGCGGCGCCGCGCTCGTGGGCGACCGATCCCAGCAGCCGCACGATCTCCCCGCTGCGGGCGCTGTCGAGGTTCCCGGTGGGCTCGTCGGCGAGGATCAGCCGCGGCTCGCCGGCGAGCGCGCGGGCGATCGCCACGCGCTGGCGCTCGCCGCCGGAGAGCTGCTCGGGGGTGCGCCCGGGCGAATCCCCGAGGCCGACGCGCTGCAGCCAGGCGAGCGCGCGGGCCCGGGCCGCGCGGGTCCCCACGCCGGCCAGCAGCAGCTTGACCGAGGCGTTCTCGAGGGCCGAGACGCGGGCCATCAGCTGCGGGCTCTGGTAGACGAACCCGATGTCCCGCAGCAGGTAGTCGCATGCCTCGGCCTCCGAGAGCGAGGAGAGCTCCCGTCCGGCGAAGCGGATCGCGCCCCGGTCGGGCTCCAGGAGCTCTGCGATCAGCAGCAGCAGCGTCGTCTTGCCGGAGCCGCTGGGTCCGTGCAGGGCGACCATCTCCCCCGGCTCGATCGCGAGGCTGACCCCGTCGACCGCGCGCACCTCCTCTCCGCCCCCCCGGTAGTGCCTCACCACCCGCTCGAGCTCGAGCGTTCCCACGCCGCTACCCCGGGGCGGCCGCGGACCGCGGCTCCATCGCGCGCGGGCCCGGCCGTGACGCGGGGGCGTGCATCCGCATCAGGCGCCGGCCCGGCGGAGCAGGGGCACCACCGGCGCGAGCTCCGGATCGAGGCTGCCGCGCAGCTCGCCGTCCGACAGCGACAGCGCGCGGTCGGCGCCGGCTAGCTCGGTGCTCTCGCCGGCGCTCATCAGGACCGCGACGCCGTCGTCGGCCAGCGAGCGCAGCAGCGACAGGACCCCGTCGCGCTCCAGCAGGTCCACGCCCTTGGCGGGCTCGTCGATCACCAGCAGCGAGGGCCGCAGGGCGAGCGCCCGCGCGAGGCCGGTCCGCGCGGCCTCGGCGCTGTCGAGCTCGTGCGGCCCGCGCGTCGCGCAGCGCTCGGCGCCGGTGCGCTCGAGCGCCGTCCAGGCGCGCGAGCGCGCCGTCGAGGTCGGGACCCCGCGCGCCAGCTGTCCCGCGATCAGCTCGTCGAGGACGGTCTGTCCCTCGGCGCCGCGAAGCGTGTGCCGGCAGTATCCGACGCCGCTGCCGAGCGCATCGCCGCCGTGGGCGGAGAGCTCGCGCTCCGCGAAGCGCACGACTCCCGTGTCCGCGGGCTCGATGCCGGCGGCGACTCGCAGCAGCGTGGAGCGCCCGGAGCGCCGCCGGCCCCAGACGGCCACCAGTTCGCCGGCGTCGAGCCGCAGCGACACGTCGCGCAGGACGGCGCGCTCGTGCGCCCCGCGCCCGTGGCGGCGGCTGACGTGCTCGAGCGCGAGCAGGGTCATCGCCGCGCGGCTCGCCCCTCCGCAAGGGTTGCTAACTCGCGGCGGGCGTACTCGATCCAGGAGAGCCTCGCGCCCGCCGCCAGGCGCTCCTCCTCGCAGACGAGCCGGGCGGCCAACCCGCCGTATGCGACCGCGGGCTCCTCCTCGGCGGCGAGCGGCGTCCGGCTGGCTTCCCGCAGGCAGGCCTGCTCGTAGCGCTCGATCACCGCGAGCGCCGCGCGTGGCTCCAGCCCAGCGAGCTGGCGCGCGAACAGCCGCGAGCGCCGGCGCTCCCCTCGCATCTGGGCGATCAGCCACTCCTGGTAGCTGTCGAGGCCCGCGGCCGTGGCCCGGTAGTGGGGCTTCGGTTGGCGCACCACGATGGACGCGGCCCTGTTGGCGGGCAGATCCTCGATCAGGCTGTTGCGCGCCAGCGTGTTGAGCGCCACGTAGATCTGCGAGGGGCTTGACAGCTCGAGCGCATCGCCATAGGTCCGCTCGAACCGCTGCAGCAGCTCGTAGCCGTAGCTCGGACGCTCGATCACGAGCCCCAGCAGCGCCCAGCTTATCGGCGAACGCATCGCCGCGGCGCCCCTCTTTGCGGTGGTCACCTCCGCTCCCATCGGAACACACAGCGTACCGCAATCCACTCGCGGGGTAGAACCTTATTGGTGATGGCTTGTCAAGCCCTCGCATTGGGTGGACGATCGCCGCATGGAGCGTGGAGCGGGCAACTCGGTCCCGGGCGTGGCGGGCGACTCGTGGCCCGGGAGGCTCTCGCTGCGCGGGAGCGAGCGGCTGCCGCGGGAGCACGTCGCCGAGATTCAGCGCTCGCGGCTCCTGGCGGGCGCGGTCGGCGCGCTCGACGAGCTCGGATACGCGCGTGCGACGATCGGACAGATCACCGCTCGCGCACGGGTCTCCCGCCGCACGTTCTACGAGCTGTTCGGCGACCGCGAGGCGTGCCTGATGGCGCTGCTGGAGGACGTTCTCGGGATGATCGAGGAGGAGATCCGGGCGGAGGGGCTCGACGGGGCCGGCTGGCGCGAGCGGGTCCGCGGCGGCCTGGGGGCGATCCTCTCCTTCTTCGACCGCGAGCCGGCGCTCGCGCGGGTGTGCGTGGTGCAGGCGCTGCGCGGCGGCCCGAAGGTGCTGGAGCGGTGCGAGCAGGCTATCGCGCGCCTGGCGGAGGCGATCGACGAGGGTCGTGGGGAGGGCGCGCGGGGGGAAGAGTGCAGTCCGCTGGTCGCGGAGGGCCTGGTCGGCGCGGCGTTCGGGATCGTCTACACGCGGCTGCCGGCCCTTGAGCGCCCTGGAGGGCGAGCTGATGAGCATGATCGCGCTCCCCTACCTGGGGCCGGCCGCGGCGCGGCGGGAGCTGGCCCGCCCGCCGCGCAAGCCGGCGCCCAGGAGGAGCAGGGCGCCCACGCGGCGCGATGGCGGCCGCGACCCCCTGGTGGACGTCCCGGTGCGCTTGACCTTCCGCACCGCGCGCGTTCTCGAGTGCATCGCGGAGCTGCCGGGGGCCAGCAACCGTGCCGTCTCCGAGCACGCCGGGATCTCAGACCACGGCCAGATGTCGAAGCTGCTGAGGCGCCTGGAGCGCCTCGGCCTGATCGAGAACAGCGGCATTGGGCAAGCCGGGGGCGGGCCCAATGCCTGGTCGTTGACGCCGACCGGCCGGCGGGTCGTACAGAGCATCCGCGTCCACACCAGCCGGGAGACCCGTGGGCAGGCGGTGCGGTGAGCGCAGCGGGCGGGCGTGGGTGTCGCCATTCCCCGCGGCAGGCATGGCTTACGGCATCTACTCACGGGGTAGAAAGTTCTTGATGGTGTCTTGTCAGGCGCCCCGGTTGGAGGGAATATCGGCGGGGAGTATCGACGCATGGGACTTGGAGAAAGCCATATGGCCTTGGACGCGGCGACGTCCCGCGCTCGTGCGGGCACGAGGGCTCCGGCCTTGAACCCGGCCGGCTGCGGCCCGCACAACCGCAACCGCACAACCACGACCGAGGAGACGAAATGAGAGCCACGGAGCACCCCGCGGACCCCGCTTCCACATCGAAGAGCGGCCTCGCGACGCTCCGTGGTCTGCTCCACGTCGGGGGGATCGCCGCGCCCAAAACCGGCAGCGGGACCGATGCGCCTTCACGTCGCCGCGCCCTCGCCGCGTCGGCGGCCCTCGCCGCAACGCTCGGCGCCCTGGCCTTCACGTCCGCCCCGGCGCTCGCCGCGTAGGCGGTCACGGGGTGTCGTGGCGTTGAGCAGGGTTCCTTGGTGATGCATGGAATCTTGCGTGGGTGCGGCGGGATGAGGTAGAGGCACTTCACGCGGAGGGGATCGATGCGGTGCTGGTGGTGATCCGTCGGTTGGAGGATCGCATCGCGGGAGCTCGAGCGCCAGTCGGGCATGAACTCGTCGAATAGCAGCATGCCGCCGTCGTCTGATCCGCCGAAGTCCAGGGCTGAGCGTCGCAGGTTGGCGCGGGAGTCCTATAAGCGCTCGATGCGCAAGTCCGGCGGCCAGCCCGGGCATCAGGGCAAGACGCGCGAGCTGGTCGCGCCCGAGCGTGTCGATAAACGTGTTGATCATCTGCCGGACTACTGTGAGTGCGGGCGTGAGTTTGATGGCAGCGAGGAGCGCGTCGGTGATCCGGTGTGCCATCAGCAGTTCGAGCTGCCGCCGGTCCGCCCGTTGGTGTTCGAGCACCTGCGGCTGCGGTTGCGTTGTCCGGCGTGTCAGAAGGCGACGCTCGCGTCGCTCTCGGCGGGCGCGCTGTCGGGGTTCGGGCCGAGGCTGGATGCGCATATCGCGATGCTCGCCGGCGTGTTCAGGCTCTCGCGTGAGCAGGTCCGCCAGGTGGTCGTTGAGGTGTTCGGGATCCCGGCGTGCAAGGGGTCTGTCGATAACGCGATCATGCGGATGAGCCGGGTCATGGCCGACCCGTGGGCCGAGCTGCGCACCGCGATCCAGGACGCGCAGGTCATCCACGCCGATGAGACGACATGGCGCCTCGCGGGCGCGCAGCAGTACCTGTGGGTCGCCGCCTCGGCGCTCGTGGCGTGCTATCGGATCGACCCGACGCGCAGCCAGGCCGCGGCGAAGGCGTTGTTGGGGGAGGATTTCGGCGGGTTCGTCGTCTCAGACCGCTACGCGGGGTATCACTTCCTTGACGTTCTGCAGCAGCAGCTCTGCTGGTGTCACGTCATTCGCCAGCTCGTCGAGGTCTCCGAGCGTGCCGGCGTGAGTGGCCGCCGCGGCAAGACGCTCGTCAAGCTCGCACGCGAGGTAATCGCCGCGCACCGCACCTACCTACAGGACGGCCACGACCCGCAATGGCTCTCCGAGCGCCTCGCGCCGCTGCGAGCGCAGATCCGCGTGCTGCTGGAGCAGTGCGCCGGGGGCACTCACACTCGCACAGCGAACTTCGCCGCCGGGCTGCTCGAGGAGTACGAGGCGCTGTGGACGTTCTGCGACGTTCCCGACCTCGCGATAAGCCCCACGAATAATGCGGCGGAGAGAGCGGTCCGTCACGCCGTGCTGATGCGCCGCCTCCAAGGCGGCACCCAGTCCGAGGAGGGCAGCCGCTGGATCGAGCGCATCCAATCGGTCCGCGAGACCTGCCGCCTGCAGGACCGCCCCGTCCTCGGCTGGCTCACACAAGCAGCCACCGCCGCCCACCACCGCCAGCCGATCCCCACGCTGCTGCCCGCCGCCGCGCAAGGCCCCTGACCCGCAGGTCCCATCCGGCGCTCACACAGCCGGCACGCGAACTCACACAAAGGAATCCCCACCCCGACCGCGACACCCCGTGAACGCCTACCTCGCCGCCGCCCCGGAAGCCCCGACCCTCGCGGTCGAAGCGCCCGTCCATGCGACCTCGGCGACCTTCCTGGGCGTGCTGAATCCGGGCACGCTGGCCGAACCGCCGCAGTCGGGCACGTACAAGTTCCTCTACAAAGCCGGTACGGAAACGGAATGCACGGGTGGCAGCGAAACCTCGTCTGGCCTGTCGTTCAGCAACGCGCCCGAAGTGCTTTCGCCTGAGACCGTGACCGGTCTGATCCCGAACACCGAATACGCGGTCTGCCTGTCGGTCACGAACCTGGAAAGCCCGTCCAAGACGACGGTCAGCTTGCCTGTGGGGTTCAAAACGACGGTCCCCCCGGAAACACCGGAAACGACCGAACCCGCGGCGTCGATCACGGCCACGTCGGCGATCTTGGAAGGCACGCTGAACCCGCATGGGACGGCGACCACGAAAGCCGGCGGGTATTTCGCCTACAGCACCCCCGGAGGGGCCTTGTGCACCGAAGGACCTACTGTCGGTCTAGAAGGGGTCACAGGCGAACTCGAAGGCAAAGCGCTGCCCGTGCACGCGACGGCGGCCCTGGAACCGGACAGGACATACAGGGTATGCCTCGTCGCGACCGATGAACGGGGCGAACCCACTCCGGGCAACGAAGTCATCGTCAAAACCCTCGCCCCGGCCCCTGCCGTCGTCACGGGCGCCGCGAGTTACCCCACCGCGACCCCGTTCGAAGCGACCCTGCACGCGGAAGTCAACGCGAACGACCAGGCAACGACCGTGTACTTCCAGTACTCCACGAGCCCGGCGGTGATCGGCGAATCGCTTGCCACGCCGACCGATGTGCCGGCGGCGCCGGGGAGCAGCATCGGTGCGGGCCTCGGGCCCGTGCCGGTGGAAGACGGGACGGGCCCTGTGCTGGCGGCGGGCACGCTCTACTACTACCAGGCGGTCGCGATCAATCCCACGGGCACCACCTACGGCGCGGTCGAACACTTCGAAACGCTCGGCGTGCCCACGGTCCAGACCGCCGCCGCGGAGGACCTCACGGCAGCGAGCGCGAACCTTGGCGGCAAGCTCGACGCCGGCGGCGAAGCCGAATACTGGGTCGAATACGGCACCGAACCCTGCTCGGTGAACACGAACAGCTGCGGCACGAAGAGCCCCGCGGTGCACGTGACCGGCAAGGTCCAGGAATGCACGCTGGGCGGGGTGACGAAGGAATGCGTGACGCCGATCGCCGTCGGCGGTCTCGAACCGAACACTACCTACCACTACTGGCTGGTCGCGACCAACGGCGCGGTGAGCGAACCCGTTCACGGGGCGGCTGAGGAATTCACGACGAAAGTGGCGGCGCCATCGCCAAAGACGGGCGTCGCGGAAGACGTCACGGGAACGGGCGCGAAGCTCACAGGCGAACTGAACCCCGGTGGCGGTGAAACCGAATACTGGGTCGAATACCTGCTGCCGACGCACGAAACCGAAAGGAGCGCCTCGGCGTTCGCGAACGGGAAGACCCAGGCGAGTGTGGGGCCGATCGCGGTGAGCGGTCTGCAACCGAATACCACCTACTACTACTGGCTGGTCGCGAAGAACTCGGCGGCGAGCGAACCCGTTCGCGGCGAATCACGCGCGCTCACAACGCCGAGGAGCCAGGCCGAACTCGAAGCGCAGGCGGCGCTCAACAGGAGACCCGCCGAAGAACTCGCGGCCGCCGCCGCGGCCCGGCAGAAGCTCGAAGAAGAAGCCAAGCGCGCGGCGGAAGCGGCGGCGGCTCAGAACGCGGCCAAGCAGAAGCAGTACGACGAAATCGCGGCGGAGACCGCCGGCCTCCTGCGCCTGGAAGCGGAAGCCGGCAAGCAGAAAGCGAAAGCGAAGAAAGCGAAACCGAAACCGGCGAGTTGCCGCAAGGGCTTCATCAAGAAGCACAACAAATGCGTCCGTACGAAGAGCAAGAAAAAGGGCAAGGTGAAGAAGTAGATGACAACCATGGTGTCTTCACTCACAGCGGCCGGCAGGCCCACTGAGCGTTCCTCGCCGCTACGCCCGGTGCGGCGCGGCCTGTTCGCCGCCTCCGTGACGGCGCTCTGCGCCCTGTTGGCCCTGCTCGCGCTCTCCGCCGGTGTCGCGCGGGCCGCCGCCCCCGGGCTCGTCTTAAACGGCGAATTCGCCTCGCATAATGGAGGCCTCGGCGTCGCGGTTGACCAGTCGAGCGGCGACGTGTTCGTCCCGCCCTTCCTCGACTTCCTCAGCCTTAATTTCAACATCGGGAGGTTCGACGCCTCGGGCAATCTGCTGTCGTCGTTCCCCGGAGGGATCGGCAACGACGGCGCGGCCGTGAACCCGACCAACGGCGACCTGTACGTGGTCAACTTCCTCTACGGCGAAATCGACAGCTACAAACCGAACGGAGCGCTGAGCTCGTCGTTCCCCGTGCCGTGGCCGCACACGTTCTTTGCGTACGCAAACTGGACGGAAGCATTGGAAAAGACTCCTCAGATCGCCACGGATTCCGCGGGCAACGTGTACGTGCCCAAGGTGCCTGAAGGCAAGGTGCTGGAGTACAACGAAACCGGGGAATTGCAACATGAATTTACGGGCGGCTCGGGCGACCACGCTCTGAGCGGGCCGACCGGTGTCGCGGTCGATTCCTCCGGGGACGTGTGGGTCGCCGACGGCGGCACCAACCGGATCGAGGAGCTCGGTCCGGCCGGCGAATTCAAGAGCGAGATCAAGAGCGAAGGCGTGCGGGCGCTCGCGCTGTATGAACACGAAGGCGCCGTAGATGTGCTCGCGATCGTCGAAAACAGCGCGGACGACTGCGGCTCGCTCGCACCGCCGTGTGGTCATCTGGTGGAGTACAGTGCCGGCGGCGCGCAGCTCACCGACGTCGGTGCGGGCGACATCGGGTCGTCCGCTGGGTCTGAATTGGGTGAAGTACTTACACAGATCCCACACATGCCGGATTTGAGCATGGTGGCGGTGAACGACGCGAGCGGGCGCGTGTACGTGACCGAAGCCGCGCGTGGCGTCGTTCGCGTCTACCAGCCGCCGGAATTGCCGACCGTTGGCAGGGAGTCGGCCGCCGAAGTGGGCGTCTTCGAAGCGAAGCTCGGCGCGGTGGCCACCTCGGGTGGGGACGTGGCGACGTATCGCTTCGAATACCTCAGCGAAGCGGCGTTCCAGGCCGACAAAGAGAGCTTCTCCGGTCCCGAAGAACCGGTCAGCGTCCCCTTCCCGGAAGGCAGCGTCGTGGGCGGGAGTTCCCCGCACACGGTGTGGGCGTCGGCGAAGGGCCTTGCGCCGGGCACGACATATCATTACCGCGCTGTCGTCACGAACGTGCTCGGCCCGGCCGCCGGCCCGGATCAGACGTTCACGACCGAGACCCTCGCGCAGACCGTCTGTCCCAACGAACAGACTCGCGGCGGTTTCTCAGCCGCTCTGCCCGACTGCCGCGCCTACGAGGCTGTCTTGCCGCCGAACAAGGCCTCGGCCGTGGATTCCGGGGGATATCCAGCCAACGACGGCAACCGGTATGCGGCGTGGGGTGAAATCCTGCCCGGTTCGAAGTTGACCGGCACGTGGCACCTCTTTACCCGCGGCGCGAGCGGCTGGTCCAGCGAATCCGCGCTCCCGCTGCAATACATAAACGACGATCGGTGTACAGGGTATGGAGGAGAAGGGGCCGAGCTTGTGGCATTTGCCCCCGATATGTCGAAGTCGGTCATTAGTGTCAACAATGTAGGCGCCGACAATTACTGTCACGGCGGGCAACTCCATGAAGTGGTGCCCGGCGAACCGCCGAACGTCGTAAACCTGTTGCTGCGCGACAACAACACCGCCACCTACCGGTTGATCGACGTCCCGCCGCCGGGCGTCGAAGCCACAAGCACGTCCGCGATCGCCGTTTCGGCCGATCTCAAACTCGTCATCTTCAGCAACGGCGCGAAGCTGACCCCCGAAGCGCCGAGCACCGGGGGCCTATACGAATGGAGCGAAGGCGTCGTGCGTCTCTTCACGCTCGCGCTGCCGGACGGCACTCCCGTCGAAGGCTCGATCGTGCACATCTCGTCCGACGGCTCTGAGCTCTTCTTCACCGCGGGCGGAAAGCTGTATGTGCGCGTGAACCGCGAACGCACCGTACAGCTCGACGAAGCGCAGGAAGAAGGAGCGGGCCACCCGGGCGGCGGCGGCTCGTTCGCGGCCCTCACCGCCGACGGCTCGCAGGTCTTCTTCACCGACGACGCCTCGAAGGGCCTGACGAAAGACACGGTTTCCGGCAGCGGCACGAACCTGTACCGCTACGACGTGGGCACGCGCCAGTTGAGCGACCTCACGCCGGTGAGCGATGCCAAAGCGGGCTTCGTAGGCATCGGCGAAGACGGCTCCCACGTGTATTTCACCGCCGAAAGCGCGATGTCGGGCTCGCAGGCCAATCAGTTCGGCGAAACGGCCGAAGGCGGCAAGTCGAACCTGTATGTCGATCACGGCGGGACGATCACCTTCGTCATGCACGGAGGAGGCGTTGGCATGTCGGCGAACGGCGCCTTCCTGGCGTTCGGGGCAGGAGGCAAGATCGATGTCTACAGCGCCGCGGCCAACCGCTTCGCGTGCGCGTCGTGCACCAACCCCGGCAGCGAAGCTCCGCCGGCCGGCGATGAAGGCGGCGACGGCGTCTCCGACAACGGGCAGGTCTTCTTCAACTCGTCCGAAGCGTTGCTGCCGCGGGACACCAACGGCACGACCGACGTCTATGAGGCCGACTACGCCACCGGGCTGCACCTGATCTCCACGGGCACGAGCTCCAGCCCGGCGGACCTGCTCAGCTCGACGCCGAGCGGCAACGACGTCTTCTTCCTCGGGAACCAAGCGCTCCTGCCGGGGGAATCCAACGGGCAGGAAGTTGACACGATCTACGACGCGCGCGTGGACGGCGGCTTCCCGGTGAGGGAAGTGCCGGTGTGCACGACGGCCGATGCGTGCCGGGCGGCACCCGAACCGGAGCCCTCGATCTTCGGGGAACCGGCGAGCCAGACGTTCTCGGGCGCCGGGAACCTCGCGCCGCCGCCGGCGATCAAGACGGCGGTGAAGCCCAAGAAATGCAAGCAGGGCTTCGTGAAGAAGAAGGGCAAGTGCGTGAAGAGCAAGGGCAAGAAGAAGAAAGCGAAAAAATCCACGGCTGGAAAAGCCGGCAACGACCGGAGGGCTAAGTCATGAGGATTCCTATGCGGTCCGGGCTCTGCGCCGCGCTCGCGGTCTTCGCGATCACGGGTGCAACCGCCTCCCCGGCGCTTGCCGAAACCCATCCCTCCCTCGGTCCGCTCGGTGGGATCGTCAGCCCCGATACGTTCGCCAACCCCAACGGCATCGCGGTGGAAGAATCCACGGGCGACGTGTACGTCGCCGACCTGGGCAGCAGCACGGTCTACAGGTTCTACGCCTCCGGCGCCCCGGTGCCCTTCTCCGCGCTCGGCACCAACGCGCTGACGGGCGGGCCTGCCCACTCGTTCTCCTTCCTGGATACGCCCGGTACCCCGGCCGAGATCGCCGTCGACAACGCGTGCGTGCGGCATACGCCTGCGCTGAGCGGCGCGGAATGCACACAGTTTGACCCCAACGCCGGGGACCTGTACGTGCTGGACGCAGGCCACGGCGTGATCGACAGGTTCAACGCCAGGGGCGAATATCTCAGCCAGACCCCGGGCCCGGTGACGGGGTTCGCGCTCGGCGCGAACGGCGAAGTCCAGGTTGAGAACAACGACGAACTCGGCGTCGTTGCCGGCCCAACCGGGACCGGGGATATCTATGGCATCTCCGGCATCTCCGGAAGCTGCGGTTGTGTGTGGAAGGCCGGCGGCGGCCTGAATGGTAAACTCGGGGGCGGCGGCAGTCTCGGTCGGGTTGACAGCGGTCCCGGCGACATCGCGGTCGCCGTGGACCCTGCGACCGGTCACCTCTACGTTGACGACCAGTCATCCGTGGCCGAGTGGGACACCGGTGCAATGAACGGGGAACTATTGCGTAAGGAATCATCCGAAGTACTCCCGTCGGGGACGCTCGTGTCGAGCTTCGGTTCGCTGCAGCTCTCGGGTGTCTCGGGGCAGGGCGGGATCGCGGTGAACGGCACCAACGGGGATATCTACGTCTCAAACCCGGCGGACGGCAAGGTGTACGTGTTCGAAAGCACTGCTCCCGCCGTCGCGGCGGGCGCCGCGGCGAACGTCAGCGAAACGGGCGCGACGCTGCGGGGCAGCGTCGATCCGCGTGGCCTCCCCGTCAGCTCGTGCGAATTCGAATACGAAAAGGTCCCCTACTATCAAGCTTACGGAGTTGGTGAAACCGACGGCCAGTTGTTCAAGCCCGTCACCGTCTTCACTCACAGCGCCCAGTGTGCGCAGACGGCGCAGATCGGGTTCGGCACGAGCCCGGTGGCAGTCTCGGCCGACATCGGCGGTCTCGAACCTCTCCAACCAGGGGCCCTCTACGATTTCCGTCTGAACGCGGGCAACGCCAACGGCACCGGTTCAAGCGAGGGCCAGTTCGTGACCGACGTCAGTTTCGGCGTCAAGCATTTCGAAGTCCAGTTTCTGAACCAGGACGGCACCCCGGACATTCAGGCCGGCTCGCACCCGTACGAGATGACCACGAACATCAGCTTTAACATGAAGCCGGAGCGAGAAGTTGCCTTCACGGACTCGCCGTACCGGTGGGAGCCCGCCGGCAACGTCGAGGACATAATCGTGGACACCCCGCCGGGGCTCGTCGGCGACCCCAACGCGACCGAAAAGAAGTGCACGGAGACGGAATACGCACGGCAAAAAGCTGGCCCACACGGATGGGAAACCGGCTGTCCGCCCGAATCGGCAGCCGGCTGGCTGTATACGCAGAGCACCGTCGGTTACGGCAAAACCACGTCTGCCTGGTACAACATGCTGCCGCCCCATGGTGTCGCGGCGCAGCTCCACGCGGCGCCCTTCCATCAGAATGCGAACATCGAGGTCGGTGTGAAGACGGGCGGGCAGTACCCGCTGCAGGCGGAATCCCTCGCCATACCGGCGATCGAGCCGCTCACCGGCATCAGAACGACCATCTTCGGCGTGCTCGGCGGCGAAGGACACCGCAAGCCCTTCCTGACGCTGCCGACCGGTTGCACGGGGCCGCTCACGTTCGACGATCTCCGTCGACTCCTACCAGGAAGAGGGTCATTACGTCTCCAAGAGCTACGTCACGCACGAGCGGTTGACGGGCTGCGCGCTGCTGACGTTCCCCGCGAAGATCACGGCCGTGCCCGACGTCACCGACGCGAGCAGCCCCTCGGGGCTGACGGTGGGGGTACACGTTCCCCAGACGGCGGCGCTCAACCCCGACGGGCTGGCAGAGTCCGCGCTGCGCGACACGACCGTGACGCTGCCGGAGGGTGTGGCGATCAACCCGGCGGGGGCGGACGGCCTGGAAGCGTGCTCGGAGGGGCTGGCCGGCTTCACCGGCTTGACTGAATTCAACCCGGAATTCGAAGCGGGCGTGAAGACTGCGACCTTCACGCCGACGCCGGTCGAATCGCTGCAGCCGGGCGTGAGCTTCTGCCCTGACTCCTCGAAGATCGGGACGGTGAAGATCAAGACGCCGCTGCTGCCCAACGCGCTCGAAGGCTCGGTCTATCTGGCGAAGCAGAACGACAACCCGTTCGGGAGCCTGATCGCGATGTACCTCGTCGTCGAAGACCCCGTCTCCGGGAGCACCGTCAAGCTCGCGGGCGAAGTGCTCCTGTGCGAAAGCGCGGGGCAGATCCTGAACGGCGTCTCCTGCCAGGCCCCCGGACAGGTCGTGGCGACGTTCAAGAACACCCCGGATCTGCCCTTCGAAGACCTCGAGCTGCACTTCTTCGGCGGGGAACGCGCGCCGCTGAGGACGCCCTCGCGCTGCGGTACGTACACGACGCAGGCGTCGTTCGCGCCGTGGGACGGCAACGCGCCGGTGCAAACGTCCTCGCACTTCGAAATCGCCTCTGGTCCGAACGGGTCCCGTGCCCCGGCGCGAGCCTGCCCTTCAAGCCGTCGCTGACGGCCGGGACGACGAACATCCAGGCCGGCGCGTTCAGCCCGTTCACGATGACGATGAGCCGCGAAGACGGCAACCAGAACCTGCAGGCGATCAGCCTGCACATGCCTTCCGGGCCTCTCCGGCCTGCTGACGGGCGTCGAACTGTGCCCCGAACCCCAGGCCGACGAGGGAACCTGCGGCCCGAACAGCCTGATCGGCGAAACGATCGTCTCGGTCGGGGTGGGCGGCAAACCGTTCAGCGTGAAGGGCGGCAGGGTCTTCATGACCGGCCCGCTACGGGGGCGCGCCGTTCGGCCTGTCGATCGTCAACCCGGCGAAGGCGGGACCGTACGACCTGGCGAAGGAAACGCCGTGCGACTGCGTGCTCGTGCGCGCGAAGATCGAAGTCGACCCGGTCACCGCGGCGCTCACGATCACGACCGACAACTCGCGGCCCGTACAAGATCCCGACGATCCTGAAGGGCATCCCGCTGGAAATCCAGCACGTCAACGTCACGATCAACCGGCCCGGCTTCACTTTCAACCCGACCAACTGCGACAAGATGGCGGTCACGGGAACGCTGGACAGCACCGAAGGCGCCGCGTCGGCCGTGTCGCTCCCGTTCCAGGCGACCAACTGCGCGGCGCTGGCGTTCGCCCCGAAACTCGCGGCCTCCACCTCCGCGAAGACCTCGCGGGCGAACGGCGCGAGCCTGACGGTGAAGCTGACCTACCCGAGCGCGCCGCTGGGCAGCCAGGCGAACGTCGCGAGCGTCAAAGTCGAACTGCCGAAGAGGCTGCCGTCGCGGTTGACGACGCTGCAGAAGGCATGCACGGCGGCGCAGTTCCACGCGAACCCCGCGGGCTGCCCGCCGGGTTCGGTGGTCGGGCATGCGAAGGCGATCACGCCGCTGATCCCGGTGCCGTTGGAAGGCCCGGCGTACTTCGTCTCAAACGGCGGGGAAGCGTTCCCGAACCTGATCGTCGTGCTGCAGGGTTATGGCGTCACGCTCGACCTCGTCGGGAACACGTTCATCAGCAAAGCCGGGATCACCTCGAGCACGTTCAAGACGGTCCCCGACGCCCCCGTCGGCTCCTTCGAACTGACGCTCCCCGCGGGCCGCTACTCCGCCCTCGCGGCGACCGGGAACCTGTGCACCCACACCCTGGCGATGCCGACGGAATTCGTCGCGCAGAACGGCGCGGTGATCCGCCGCTCCACGCCGATCGAAACGACCGGTTGCAAGGCCGCGATCATGGTCCTGCGCCACGCCGTCAACGGCGCCACGGCGACGATCGCCGTCCAGGTGCCCTCCGCCGGGAAGCTCACGGCGAGCGGCACGGGCCTCGACCGCGCCTCCGCGAAAGCGGGCTCCGCCGGGACCGTGACGCTCCAGCTCACCCTCTCGCGCGCGGAGCGGCGTTTCCTAGCCGGGCACCCCGGACGCCGGCTGAAGGTGACCGTCACGCTCCACTTCACCCCCAGGCACGGCGCCAAGCTCACCACCCACGTGACGCTGCTGATGCGCTGACACAACCTCCACCCGCTTGCCCGCTGCTCACCGACCTCTCCCGAGTGGCGTGTAAGACCCAGCACCGCCAGCACGGAGACCGGAGCGCTCGCCCTCTCGGCGCTCCGGCCTTCCGATCCTCGCTCGGGCGATGGGCACCTCGTATGCGACTGCGGGGCCTTATGGCACGCTGCCGCGCCGCACCATCCATTGCGCGGGCTGGCCGGTGAGCTTGGCGATCCGGTCGAAGTCCGCGTCGTAGTGCAGGACCGTCAGCTCGGCCTCCTCGGCACAGGCCGCGACCAGCAGGTCGGCCGAGAGTATAGCGAGGCACAGCACGGCAGATAGCAAGATGAGCAGTACACCGCTATCCCCCCCCAAAACTACTCCTCACAACTACCGCTGGCCCGGGCGCTCGAGGAAGATGTTGCCGCGACGATGTCCTCGGGGGTCAGGCGAACGTCTAGACCGTCCACGCCGAAGCCGCCGCGGGAGAAGCCGACGAGGAGCGTCTCCTCGCTCGCGCCGGCTATCAGCGCTCGGTGCTGGATCAGCCTGCTGAAATCGCCGCGGTCGAACTTGCCCTTCTCGCGCCACTTGATCGAGCCGACGAAGTCGATCTGCTCGCTTGCCGTCGGGCCGCGGCCGCCGACGAGGTCCACCTCGACGCTGTTGTCACGGTTCCAGAAGGAGCCCACGAACTCCGCGCCGCCGAAGCGCGGGTCGGGAAGCAGCGCCTGGATCGCGCTGCGCACGAGCGGCTCGATCGCGTGGCCCGCGAACGAGGCCCAGCACTCGCGGATGTGCCGGTAGACGATGTCCCCGCGGCCCCGCTCGAGCGCCGGGATGCTCGCGCGGATGAAGCGAAGCCAGAAGCGCAGGTAGGGATCGGAGACGTGGTAGCGCGAGAGCTTGGGGTGAGGCTGGGCGGAGTAGGGCAGTGCCCTGTCGATCACGCGCTTTGCGATCAGCGTCGCGAGCGCCGTCTCCAGCGTCTTGTTCGAGATCTTCGCCCGCTGCAGGATCGCCGTGAACACCCGCTCGCCGGCGCCGATCGCTTCGAGCGCGCCGCGCGCCTTCAGCTCTGCCGGGAACTCCGCCGCCAGCGAGCGCTCGCCGAGCACGATCAGCGGCGACTCGGGGCTCTGAAGCTCGCGGCGCAGGAACTTCCACACGTCCTCGCCGCGGCGCCAGATCTCCGCGAGTCGCGGAAAGCCGCCGATCGCCAGGTACGCATCGAGCGCCGCGGCGGCCGGCAGATCCAGCAGGTCGCCGATCGCCGCGGGCGAGAGCGGCCCGACCGTCATCTCGCTCACACGTCCGTAGAGCGGCCGGCCGTATTCGCTCAGGGCGGCCATCATCGACACGTCGGAGCCGATCAGCAGCAGCAGCACCGGCTGAGCCTCCAACCTGCGGTCCCACTGCTTCTGGAGGATCGCCTCGATCGCCGGTTCGCTCTCGATCAGAAACGGCAGCTCGTCGATCACGAGCACGATCGGCCGCTCAGCGGAGGTGTCGCTCGCGGCGATCGTCAGCGCGGCCTCCCACGAGCCGATCGGCCCCGCGACCCCGACCGCCGCCGCATCGGTCGCGGACGCCGCGAGCTGCTCGCCGAAGCTGCTGTCAACGGCCATCCAGTTCTCCCCACGGGCGGCCATCGGTTCTCCCCGGTGGCGGCCATCTTTTCTCCCCACTGGTGGCCATCGGTTCTCCCCGGTGGTCAGGGGGGGTTTCGCGGGTGCTTGACGTAGCGGAGGCCGTAGGCCGTAGCGGAGTCGAGTGCCCGCGGCGTGTTCAGCTGGCCAGGGGCCTCACCCCCTCTCCCGCGGTCGCCTGCGCCAGCCGGTAGCTCTCCGAGCCGTCGGTGATCAGCACGTGCGCGTGGTGCAGTAGCCGGTCGACGGTCGCGGCGGCGAGTGTCTTTGGCATCAGCTCGTCGAAGCCGGCGGGGTGGATGTTCGAGGTGAGCGCGATCGAGCGCTTCTCATAGGCCGCGTCGACGAGACGGAACAGCGCCTCGGCGGCGTCGGGGAAGACCGGCAGCAGGCCGACGTCATCGATAATGATCAGCTCTGCCCGGGTGAG
Organism: uncultured Solirubrobacterales bacterium; assembly: GCA_963813765.1. Classification (GTDB taxonomy): domain Bacteria; phylum Actinomycetota; class Thermoleophilia; order Solirubrobacterales; family Solirubrobacteraceae; genus Palsa-744. Next base: position 122,766 of record CAWFAB010000003.1, on the reverse strand, counting down.
CTTTGCGATCGCCTTGGCGGTGCTGTCATCGGCGCGGTGACGTCGCAGCAGGCCGGCGAGGCTCTCCAGCGTGTGCCAGACGACGGTCTTGCCTTGGTCGATCGCGTGGTGCCCGAGCGCCTCGACCCAGTGACTCTTCCCGGTCCCTGATGGGCCGCAGACGCAGAGGTTCTCCGCGCGTGAAACCCACTCCAGTGTTCGCAGCGCCTGCTGGGTCTGCTTGGGGATCGCTGAGGCGTCATCCTCCCACGCGTCGAGTGTCTTGCCCGTCGGTAGCCCGGACGCTTTGCGACGCGACTGGATCGTCGCCTGGTCGCGACCGGTCGCCTCCTCGCCGAGCAGGACCCGCAGGACGTCCGCGGGCTCCCATCGCTGTGAGCGCGCGGTCGCGATCACGTGCGGCGCGGCGCCGCGAATATAGGGCAGCCGCAGTCGCCGCAGCAGCTCGTCGAGATCGTCGGGCAGTGGTGGCGGTGCGGGTGTCTGGACGCTCATCGTGCGTTCTCCTCGTATTGCTCGGCGGCGTGGGCGAGGACGAGCAGCTCGAACGCGAGCTCGCGCGCTCTTCTGGCGTCGATCCGACAGACGGCCGGTGGCGCTGCTCGCCAGGACGGGATCTCGGGGTCCTCGGTGATCGTCAGATCGATCTCCTGGACGCGGATCCCGTTCGGGTATTCCTCGAACTGGTCAGGATCGATGAGGGCATGGATTTCGCAGTAGTCGCTCATCGTCCCAACCCCTCCCACGCCTGCGTGGAGCGCTGCAGCGTCTGCTCGTCTGAGACCCTGGTGGGGAACGGGATCACCGTCCCGTTCTGCTGGTGGTGAGCGAGGATCGCCTGCAGATCGCCGTCCGCGAAGCGCTCGGCGTGCGCGGCCGTGGCGAGCGCCTCGTCGACCTCGACCTGCCCGTGGAGCTTTGCGAGATCGACGGCTTCTGAGAGCTTGCGGCGCACCCTGCCGGCGCCGGCTGCTGCTGCGCGGGTCAGCCATGCCTCTGCGCCCGGGCCGAGCGCGAGGAACGCCGCTTCCTCTGAGCCTTGCGCGCGCGGTTTGCGCTCCAGCGCGCCGGGTGGCCGTGGGGGATAGTGCTCGTCGCAGATGCTCGGCTGCCCGGGTGTCGTCAGCTCGTGGCGAGCGACCTCGCACGGTCCCTGCGGACCGTCGGCGTGAACGACGATCAGCTGAGAGCCATCCACGCGCGCCCACACCCGCTCGTCCACCAGCGCCGAGGGGACCGAATAGAGCGCGCCACCGACGGAAACCGTCGACTGTCTGGAGACCCTGCGGGTCTCCCCGAAGCACAGCGTGTGCGCGACCGCCGGCAATGGGTGCAGCCGCTCGCGCTCCTGGGCGAGCATCACCGCCGGTGCTTGGCGCGTGACGCGGTGCTCGCGCGCGTTCACCCGCTCGCAGAACTCCACGCACGCCAGCTCGAGCTCCGCGAAGGACCCGTACTCCGTCCGGAGGTTGTGATCGGTCGGGACCAGATCAGCCTTGGCGATCCGAACGGTGGCCTCCGAACCACCCTTGCTCTGTGGGTCGCAGGGTACGCACGTCGCGATCGACAGCCCGTAGTGGCGGCCGACCGCGACGATCTGCGGGTTACGGACCGCGATCCCGCACACGTGATCCACCGAGACGGTCTTCTCGTTATCGGTGAGTGCGTAGGTCGGGCAACCGCCAAACCGCCTCAGCGCCCGGTCCAGGCCCATCACGACGCTCGCCTGAGTGCGATCCCACAACGGCAGCACCACCCGGAAGCGCGACCACGCAAGCCACGCGCAGAACAACACCGTCGGACGGCCCGCGATCTTCGGCCCGTCACCGTAATCCCACTGACACCACAAGCCCGGCTCCGTCACCCACGGCCGCGTGACGCGCCCGTGCTCTGAGCGCCACGCCCGCTTCGCCCTGGCGACCGCGCGCCGCGTCGTGCGCTCCGAGCCCATATACCCCATCGCGAGCAGCCGCTCGTGCGCCTTATCAGCACGCATCTTCCCGCGCGAGCGCTCGACCCACTCCTCGATCTTCCCCGCGAACCCATCGACCCGCGGCCGCGACCGTCTCGCCACCGGCGGCCCGCCACCAGCCTCTTCCCGCGCACGAACCCAGTGCGCGGCCGTCTTGTGATCACAGCCCGCCAGCGCCGCAGCACCGCGCAGGCTGCCCGTCACGTCATACGCCTCAAGGATCTCCATCACTTCCTCCGATCGCTTCATCAAGCCCGCCTTCCCGACGTGCCTCGTTGACAAGGCACGGGGGACTACAGCAAGCCGCTCAGGACAGAACGGTGGGGAGATTCGATGGCCACCCATGGGGAGATCCAGTGGCCGCCAGTGGGGAGATTCAACGGCCGCCTATGGGGAGAATTGCATGGCCGCCGTCAAGCTGCGCAGCTCTCCCGCGGCGCTCTGGCGCGAGGCCGTGTAGAACACCGCGCTGGAGCCGCTGCGCCCGATGAACTCCTCGACCAGGCGCGACTTGCCGATCTGCCGCCGCCCGCGCAGGGCGAGCATCCGCCCCGATCCACTGTCGCGCACCCAGTCGAGATGCCCTTGAAGCCTGGCCATCTCGGCCTCTCGCCCTACAAAATGTCTCACCGCGTAAAGTGTAGCGCAGTAAACACTACTCGATTACACTTAGTATACTTCGCTTCGCCGCGCAATAGGTCCCGCGGGTGTCCGGCCCGCTCGGGGGCGGCTCACCACACGACGGGCACGCCGCGACTCACCAGACGACGGGGACGTCGTACGCCGGGAAGGCGCCGTCGCCGGTGAGGATCGCGCAGCCCTCCAGTTGGGCCGAACGCGCGCTGGAGGTCCGCCCACGCGGGCTCGGCAGCTCGCCGCCGATCTGAAGGATCGGCGCGCTTCGCCCAACGACATGGCTCAGCGCCCCGCCGGCGGGGCGGCGGTCGTCGGAGATGCGCCGTGCGGGACTCCCGTCATGGCGAAAGCATGTCCTTCGGGGAGAATCCGAGCGTGTGGCGGTCGAGGATGCTTTGGTCCACTCCGCCGCGACCCCAGAGAGCGTAGATGGGGCGCTCGAGGGCGCGGGGGACTCGCGCGGTCTTGCTCTTGAGCTGTGCGAGCTCGCGACGACCGAGCGGGCGGGTCTGCCAGCGGGCCTCGCCGAGCAGCGCGGCTCGCGATCCGTGCAGCCCCAGCACGTCGACCTCGCAGGGCTCTCCCGTCACGCTCCACCAGCGCCCCACGACGAGGTCTTCGGGCAGCGCTCCGCCCGCCACGAGCCGCAGGGCGTGGGCTCTCGCGGCGTCCTCGAACACGGCGCCCAGGCGCCGCTGCCACTCGGGGTTGCGTCTGCGGATGACGGCGCGGCCCTGACCGGCCTCGATCTGGGGGATGTCGGAGTACAGCACGCTGAACCAGAACGCCAGGTAGGGGTCGGCGATCTCGTAGCTTGCCCGAGCACCCCTGGGAGCGCCGACCGGCAGGGCCTTCGCGACGAGCCCTCCCCGCGCCAGGATCTCAAGCGGCCGCTCGACTCGCTGCTCGCTCTCGGCGGCGATCTCCCCGAAGCGGGTCCTGCCGCGTCCGATCGCGGCGAGTATGCGCGCGTATCCACCTGCTTGGGGGATCTCCTCGGCGAGCATCCCCGCGGCGTCCTCGAGCAGTATTCCGCCTGGTGTCCCCGCCAGGCGCACGAGGTTCGCTTCGACACCGGCGTGCTCGTCCCACTCGCGCAGGTGCAGCGGATACCCGCCGCAGGCGGCATACGCCTGTAGGAAGGCGGCCGGCTCCAGGTGGGGTAGGAACGCGCGTGCCTGGATCGTGTCCAGCGGACCGAGCCTGAGCGTGAGCGTGGGCCGCTGACGCAGCGCCCCGCCCGCGCCGATCATGTTCTCCATCATGCCGATCGCCGATCCAGTGAGCACCAGCATCAACCTGGAGCCGGCGGGCAGGTGGTCCCACACCGCCTGGACGATGCTGGGGAAGCCGGGCGTGGAACGTGCGAGATAGGGGACCTCGTCGAGCACGACTGTGAGTGGCTGCTCGGCGGCGAGTGCGGCGAAGAAGCGCAGCGCGGCCTCCCAGCCGGCGAAGCGTCCTCCCGCGAGGTCGGCGGCCTGATCGCCGAGATCGCGTCGCACTGCGTCCGCGAGCCTCCTCAGCTCGACGCTCTCGGCCTGCTGGGTCGCGCCGAAGAAGACCGCTCGCCTGTCGTGTGAAAAGTGGGACATCAAAAACGTCTTGCCCACGCGCCGCCTGCCCCACGCCAGCACGAGCTGAGGATGCCCCGTGGTGGCCCGCTCCCAAGCCCGCTCAAGGCTCGCCATCTCGCACTCACGGTCGATCAGTCTCGCGAGGGCCACGGTCGCCCCAGCCTACCACAAGGCCTTTGTACTACAAAGCCTTTGTACTACAAGGGGTTTGTGCCTGGTCGGCCCCCGTGTCTCGCCGCGGATAGTCCTGCTAAGCCCGGGGTGGCGCCGGTGCGGAGGGCCCGCCGGCGCAGGCGGGCCCGGCTGGGGCAGAGAGCCACTCGGGGAGCACGGCGGCAGACTACTTGGCCGACCTCAGCTCTCGCCAAGGCGCTTGAGGTCCTCGAGGTCCTGCGGCCGGCCGGCGGCGCGCTTCATCGCGCGCAGGTGCTCGAGGCCGCACACTCGCACCGGTACGCCCTCGACGCTTCCCTCGATGGCCTGCGGATCGAGCTCGGCGTAGAGGTCGTCGGTCTCGATCCCGCTGAGCCATTGCATCACGTCGAGACGACCGAGGTCGGTGAGCAGGCAGAAGTTTCCCCCCTGCGCCAGATCGGCCGTACGCGTGGGGTCGGCCGGCGTCTCCTCCGAGGCGAAGTCGTCGGTGTCCAAGATCCTCGCGTCGAGATCGCGCAGCATCTCGGCGAGCTTCCCCAGGTTCTCCTCGGCCGGGCTCGGGACGATGTCGAGGTCCTTGGTCACGCGGATGAAGCCGTGTGCGTTGACGGCGAAGCCGCCGACGACGATGTGCTCGATGCCGCGTTCGTGCAGGGCTCGCAGCAGCGGGAGTGGGTCAAGCGCGTCGGGCATGGCGGAACGCCTCGGAGAAGCGGTTGGCGAACCTGCTCAGCGCAACGGCCTCCTCCAGGTTTGCGCTCACGCCCCGCGCGCGGTCGTGCGCGACCTGCGCTTGGTCGGCCCGCTTGTTACGGGCGATCTCAGCTGGTGTCCACGGCCCCCGCGGCCTCGCTTTCGCCTTCGCTGCCACGTCCAGATTGTAGATGCCCGCCACGTCGGCCCTCCGCGACCACGTGGAGCTCCGCCGCGACTCACCAGACGACGGGGACGTCGTACGCTGGGAAGGCGCCGTCGCCGGTGACGATCGCGCAATCCTCCAGCTGGGCCTGGGCGATCAACAGGCGGTCGAAGGGGTCGCGGTGGTGAAACGGCAGGGCGCCCGTTGCGTGCGCGTGTCGCGCGGTGATCGTAAGCATCTCCGCGCCGGCTTCCTCGATGAGCTCGATCACGTTGTCCGGCGCCCGCAACTTGCCGATCGAGCGCTTGATCGCGATCTCCCAGACGCTCACCACGCTTACAACCAGCTGTGCGTCCGGGCGCTCCATCGCCGTGCGCGCCGCGGGCGACAGCGGGTAATCGGAGGAGAGCAGCGCCAGCAGGCTCTGCGTATCGAGCAGGAGCCTCAATCGTCGATCATGCCGAAGGCGCGCTGGAGGTCCTCGGGCAGCTCGTCGAAGTCATCGGATATCCCGACCTCGCCCTTCCACACGCCCTCGAGCGCCATCAGACCGCGGGGCTTCTCGTCGTAGGGGACGATCTTCGCCACCGGGCGCCCCGAGCGCTGGACGATCACCTCCTCGCCGCGGCGGGCGCGCTCGACCAGACGCGAGAGCTGGGTCTTGGCTTCGTGCATCCCCACGCGGGTCATGTGGGCCATCATAGCTGATGTGAGCCCGACTTAGCTAAGCGGGGATGGCGCCTCGCGTAGGGCCCGTCGGCGCAGGCGGGCCCGGCTGGGGCAGGGGCGCGAGAGCGGCGCGCCGCGCGGGGGAGGTGCTGCTGCCGGGCCGGCGCCTCACGCCCGGTGGGCCAGCCGCCCTCGCGGGCTCACTCCGCCCGGTCCCCACCATCCAAATCCTCCTCCTCCTCCTCCTCCTCCTCCTCCTCCTCCTCGCCCTCGTACAGCGACTCCCGCGCGAGCTCCTGACCCCTGGCGCTCCACAGCTTGATCTCAAGGAGGTCGTGGCGGTAGTCGTCGGGGGCGGTCAGCGTGAAGCGGCTCTCGATCAGCTCGCACTGGTCCACCGCGTCCCCGCCGAGCTCCGCCGTGACGAGGCTGCCGCTGGCCACCAGCGGGCGGCCCCCGCACTGCGGCGCCCTCGGGCTGTCCGTGGCTCAGCAGTCTACGGCCCAGTTGAGGGCTCGGCACAGCTCGTCCAGCCGGTCCGCCCGGAGCGCTGTGATTGGCTCGGTCAAGAGCGCCTTTGGCACAGTGCGAAGGTTGTCGAAAGTGATCACGCACTCCTGGGGCATCCCGTCGTCGGGGCCGAGAGCCACCTCGCTCGTGAGCCCCCGTTTTCGGCTGGTGACGAGGGCGACAACCACGTTCCGCAGTCTCGCGATCGCTTCGTCGCGGGTCAGCACGCAAACAGGACGACGACCCTCGTCCTCAAGCTCGAGCCAAAAGACCGCGCCGCGGCTTACCAAGGCTCTTCGCGGATAGCATCGCGGGCGCTCGCCATGGCCCAGCGGTCCTCTTGTGCGTCCAATCGCTCTGCCGAGAGCCTTGCCTCGTCATCGAGGTATGCCGCGAGGTCAAACTGGGCTGCAACCACTCGCAGAGCCGCGGTTGCCTGCTCCTCGGTCCAGTTCGGCGCCTGTGCCAAGACCATCTCCCTGGCCGTCATGGGTCGGATTCTAGCGCCGCGTGCTCGCGTCTCGAAACCAGCGTCCAAGACGTCTTACGCCTGGTAGCACTGCTCATCCGTTCACCGGCCAGTGCTCCATGTCGAGCTCGGGCATGGGGAAGTGCTTCGGGTTGCCGGTGGCGAGCTGCGCATCGATGCCCACGGCGGCCGCGGCGATCAGGCAGTCCGCCTGGCTGAGGGTGACTCCCTTGCGCGCATATTCCCGGCGCCAGCGTCCCGCGCGCTCACCCTCTGCGCGGCCGAGTGGGGCCAGATGGAGCCCTTTGAGGAAGCGCATGACGAGTGCCTCCCCGGGCTCCCCTGCGCCGCGCAGCACCTCCTCGACGTTGACTGCGCAGATCCAAGGCGCCTGCGCGTCGCCGCGCAGGCGCCTTATGCGTTCGGCGGCGGGGCGGCCACGCAGTGCGTCGATCAGGACGGTTGTGTCGAGCAACAGCCGCAATTGCTGGTGCTAGCCGACGCGGGCAGGGTCGCCGTGGCGCTGCGCCTCCACCCAGCCGGCGGGATCTCGATCCCACTCGTGCTCGCGTCCCGAAAGTGCGCCGAGGCCCGCTTCGATGTCCTCCCAGCGACGCTCGCCATCGAGCGCGCGCCGCAGGGTCTTGGCGATGAACGTGCTGCGACGCCGCCTGCCAACGCGGTGGTCGAGCTCCTCAACCAGGGCATCCTCGAGGCTGATGTGTAAACGCATGGCCACACGTTAGCACACACTTGGAAAGCTCACAGCGACCGGCCCGAGCCTCTTCCGCGCAGTAGGGAAGACCAGCGCCGCCGGAACCGTGACAGTCAAGCTCACCCTCTCCGAGCGTTCCTTCATCGGAGGGCTCTGCGCAGGAGGTAGTCGCGGAACCGGGGCGCGGTGTAGGCGTACTCGCCCTTGCGGATGCGGTAGAGCGCGCCGGCGTCGACGAGGCGGCCGAGCAAGACGTTGACGTTGCCGGGGGTCTTGGCGGACGCGCCGCCGAGGTCGGCGGAGCGCAGGGGCGGATAGGGGCAGCCGGCGGAGGCGAGGAGGAGATCCTGCTCGGCGGGGGTCAGCACGGCGAGGCGCGGCTCGTAGAAATCGTGGTCGAGCCGGTTGTAGATGTCGGGGCGTGCCGCGTCGAGCAGCTTCGGTGTGAGGCGATCCACGCCGGCGAGGTCGGCGGCGTCCCAAAGCTCCGATCCCCACAACTGCAGGAAGTACGGGTACCCCTCGACTTCCGCGACGACGGTCTTGACAAGCGCGGGGGAGGCGCCGCGGGGGGTCTGTTCGAGCGGCCTCGTGAACGCCGCAAGCGCCTCGTCGGGCGCGAGCGAGTCGATCTCCTCGCCGCGGAACAGGCGCTCGCTGTAGGAACGTGCTTTCTGGAGGTTTCCCGAGAGGGTCGGCAGGCCGCAGAGGACGAGTCCGAGCGGCAGCTCCCGCCGCTGCAGCGCGACGATCGGCGCGAGCAGGAGCGAGAGCGGGTGCTCGCCGTGACGTGAGCGCTCGTCGTGGATGAGCTGCGCCTCGTCGAGCAACAGGACGATTCCGCGGCGTCCTTTCGCGAGGGCGAGTTCGACCGACGCGAACAGCTCGCGCGCGAGATCCTCCTCGTGCGGAGAGCCGAAGGAGACCGACAGCGAAACCTCTTCCCAGCTCACCGCGAGGCTGCCCGCGCGCAGCGCCCTGCCGGCCGCGGATCGCAGCCGCGCCATGCGCGAGAGCCGCTCGCGGGTGCGCCCCAGCAGCGATCCGATCGCCGCCGCGATCGCCGTGTCGGTGTTGTGCGCGGGCTGCAGCTCCATGAACGCCGGTTCCCACCCGTGGTCGCGCGCGCGTTCGGCGAACGTCTCCAGCAGAACCGTCTTCCCTACGCCCCTCAGGCCCGTGACCCGCATGTTGGCCTGCTGCTCGGGCGCCGCGCGGAGCATCGCGTCGAAGCGCCGCAGCGGCGCGTCGCGGCCCGCGAGATACAGCGGGCGCACGCCGACGCCCGGCCTGTAGGGGTTTTTGCCCGAAGTATTGGTCATTACAGTCATCTTGTAATGATCAACGATTCTATGGCGCCGCTCCGGCCTCCGCTCGCTCGCGTTGGGCGGGCGCTATGGCCCACCACGGATCGTGTTGAGCCGCCTCGTCCACGCTGGTCTCCAGACCCGCGCTCGCCGGAAGAAGGACAAGGGATGACGCGTGTCAGTCGATCGAGCCGGGCTCTGCGACCCAGACGCTTTCGATCCCGAGCACGCGGCAGAGCGGGTCGAAGTGGCGGTCGTAGTGGAGCACTCCCGCGCCGCGCTCGGCCGCCGCGGCGGCGATCAGATAGTCGGCGGAGGGAATGCGCCGCTCGCCTCGCAGCTCGCGTGAGGCGCCGATCGCCGCCGCACCGGCGGCCCGGGTCACGGGCGCCTGGGCAAGCGCTCCGAGCGCGCGATCCAGCTCGCGAAACGCCTCCTCGTCCCGTGCGGCCGCCAGGAGCTCCAACGCCACCACCGGGCAGACGGCCAGCAGGCCGGCGTCGCGTATCGCCGCCCAACGCGGCAGGACGGCGGGATCGGTGCGGCGATTCCACGCGGAGGTGTCGAATACCAGCAGTCCGCCCGAACCGTAGGGCTCAGCGACGCTCTGCATGCAGCTGCGCCGACACCGAGAAGTCGAAGCGCTCGTCCTCGCCCGAATCGAGCCGCCGCAGGAACTCAAGCGCCTCCTGGAGCCCGCGCCGCTCCGCGCGGATCGCCTCGGCGCCGCGCAGCGCCAGGTCGCGCACGGCGCGCGAACGCGGCTTGCGGCCGCCGAGCTCGGTGAGCGCGCTAGCCAGCTCGGAGTCGAGCGTCACCTGGATACGGGGCTTGGTGGACGACATGCCCAATAGTGTATCACCCAGGTGGTACAGACGGGCAGGTCGTTAGCCGAGGCGCCTTACGACACGCTGCCGCAGCTCGACGAGCGCCCTGCGCTGCCTGAGCCTCACCACCTCCGAGAGGGCCGCGTTGACGGTGTCGGTCAAACTACTCCTCACAACTACCGCTGGCCCGGGCGCTCGCGGAAGATGCTGCCGCGACGATGTCCTCGGGGGTCAGGCGAACGTCGAGGCCGTCCACGCCGAAGCCGCCGCGGGAGACGCCGATCAGGAGCGTCTCCTCGGTCGCGCCGGGTATGAGCGCTCGGTGCTGGATCAGCCTGCTGAAATCGCCGCGGTCGAGCTTGCCCCGCTCGCGCCACTTGATCGAGCCGACGAAGTCGATCTGCTCGCTTGCCGTCGGGCCGCGGCCGCCGACGAGGTCCACCTCGACGCTGTTGTCACGGTTCCAGAAGGAGCCCACGAACTCCGCGCCGCCGAAGCGCGGGTCGGGAAGCAGCGCCTGGATCGCGCTGCGCACGAGCGGCTCGATCGCGTGGCCCGCGAACGAGGCCCAGCACTCGCGGATGTGCCGGTAGACGATGTCCCCGCGGCCCCGCTCGAGCGCCGGGATGCTCGCGCGGATGAAGCGAAGCCAGAAGCGCAGGTAGGGATCGGAGACGTGGTAGCGCGAGAGCTTGGGGTGAGGCTGGGCGGAGTAGGGCAGTGCCCTGTCGATCACGCGCTTTGCGATCAGCGTCGCGAGCGCCGTCTCCAGCGTCTTGTTCGAGATCTTCGCCCGCTGCAGGATCGCCGTGAACACCCGCTCGCCGGCGCCGATCGCTTCGAGCGCGCCGCGCGCCTTCAGCTCTGCCGGGAACTCCGCCGCCAGCGAGCGCTCGCCGAGCACGATCAGCGGCGACTCGGGGCTCTGAAGCTCGCGGCGCAGGAACTTCCACACGTCCTCGCCGCGGCGCCAGATCTCCGCGAGTCGCGGAAAGCCGCCGATCGCCAGGTACGCATCGAGCGCCGCGGCGGCCGGCAGATCCAGCAAGTCGCCGATCGCCGCGGGCGAGAGCGGCCCGACCGTCATCTCGCTCACACGTCCGTAGAGCGGCCGGCCGTAGTCGCTCAGGGCGGCCATCATCGACACGTCGGAGCCGATCAGCAGCAGCAGCACAGGGCGAGCCTCCAACCTGCGGTCCCACTGCTTCTGGAGGATCGCCTCGATCGCCGGTTCGCTCTCGATCAGAAACGGCAGCTCGTCGATCACGAGCACGATCGGCCGCTCAGCGGAGGTGTCGCTCGCGGCGATCGTCAGCGCGGCCTCCCACGAGCCGATCGGTCCCGCCGCCGCGACCGCCGCCGCATCGGTCGCGGACGCCGCGAGCTGCTCACCGAAGCTGCGCAGCTCCCCCGCGGCGCTCTGGCGCGAGGCCGTGTAGAACACCGCGCTTGCGCCGCTGCGCCCGATGAACTCCTCGACCAGGCGCGACTTGCCGATCTGCCGCCGTCCGCGCAGGGCGAGCATCCGCCCCGATCCACTGTCGCGCACCCAGTCGAGATGTCCTTGAAGCCTGGCCATCTCGGCCTCTCGCCCTACAAAATGTCTCACCGCGTAAAGTGTAGCGCAGTAAACACTATTCGATTACACTTAAGATGCTTGCCTCACCAGACGACGGGGACGTCGTACGCCGGGAAGGCGCGGCGGTGGCCTTGCGTCGCCTGGTCCCCCCGCTCCTCAATCCTCCTCCTCGCCCTCGTACAGCGACTCCCGCGCGAGCTCCTGCCCCCTGGCGCCCCACAGCTTGATCTCCAGGAGATCGTGGCGGTAGTCGTCGGGGGCGATCAGGGTGAAGCGGCTCTCGATCAGCTCGCACTGGTCCACCGCGTCCTCCCCGAGCTCCGCCGTGACCACGCTGCCGCCGGCCACCAGCGGGCGGCCCCAGATCAGGGTCATCGCCGCCTCCGCGCCGCCCTCGCCGCGCCAGCGGCCGATCACCTCGTCGCACAGGTCGAGGCTCCACTGCGGGTTCGCCGCCGCCGTCTCCTCCGTGAAGTCCACCTGCGCCGAGAACCCGCTCGGCTCGCCCCCCTCCTCGCCGGCCGGGACGAAGCGCACGTAGCCGAACAGCTCGTAGCCCCCCGAGGTGCTCGCGGTCGCCGGCACATACGTGCGCCCGTGCCAGCTGCGGTCCGGGAACCACGCGATCTCCCCCGGCTCCCCCAGGTCCTCCTGCGCCTGCGCCAGCTCCAGGCACGCCGCCTGCAGCTCCCGCTGCAGGCGCTCCGCCCAGCGGCCATACGGCAGCCCCTCCTGCGGGGGCTCCGCGGCGAAGCGGGGGACGAATCGGCTCGCGGGGGGCATGGCGGCAGCGTATAAGGAGGGACTCCTTTACGACAGTGTCCTGGTGCCGAGAATGCCTTCGCGGCCCCGACCGTGCGCTCGTGCTCCGCGCGTCCGAGCGGGACGGATGGAGATGGCGTCTCAGCCGAGCGCCCACAGCAGTGTGTGGGCTGGGATGAGCGTGTAGCGCTCGCCGGGTCGGTACACGCCCTTCGTGGCCATCGCCGTCGGCCGGCCGGGGTGGGCTCTGGCCGCGGCGGCCGCCGCGGTGAGCGCCGGATCCTCGCTGTACTTCACCTCGACGACGTCGAGCTCGCGGCGGGGGCCGCAGACGAAGTCGATCTCGCCGCCGCGCGCCGTCTGCCAGATGTGCAGGCGCTCGGGCAGGATGAACGTCTCGATCAGCCGCTCCTGCAGCTCGTAGCGGCGCAGCAGCGCGATCCCGATCACGTTCTCGACAAGGGCCTGCTCGTTGAAGCCGAGCCCCGGGGCGTGGTCGAGCGCGATCGTGTGCAGCAGCGGGTCGGCCAGGAAGACCTTCTTGTCCCTGGACTGCTCGTTGGTCTGCGAGCCGCTTCGCCAGAAATAGGCGACGAACAGGAAGTAGCCTCCGGCCAGCAACTCGATGTAGTCGCGCAGTGTTTGGTGGCTCGACCGCGCACCGGACCACCCGAGCGGAACGTCCATCTCGCGAGCCATGCTGCTCCAGCTGACCTTCGACCCGAGCGAGCGCACGACGCGCTTGAGCAGCGCATGGGTCGCAGCCACGCTTGCCCCCCTGCGCTGCAGCTCCCTGAGAAGCGAGTCGTACAGCATCCGCTTGACCTGCTGCGATGGCTCATGAGCGCCCGCGGCGGCCTCGGCGACCGCCGCGGGCAGCCCGCCGAAGCGCAGGTAGCGGCGCAGGGCGGCCTCCAGCGCCGGCGCGTGCACGCGCATCTGGCGCAGCAGTTCCTGGCCGTCGGCGGCGAGCAGCTCCGCGACCGTCAGCCCGGGGGAGCCCGGGATGTCGCTCCTCACGGCGTGCGCGAACCCCGCGAAGCTCTGCGGAAGGGCGAGGTGGTCCGCTCCCGCCTGCCTGCGTCCCGGCAGACGCTCGGCGGCGCCGTGCTGGAGATCGATCGCGGAGGAGCCCGTGCAGACGACGACGTCCTCGCGGATGATCCCCTCGTCCCAGAGCGACTTCACAGCGGTCTGCCACCCTCTCACAGCCGTGACCTCGTCGAGCAGCAGCAGGCCGGGGACCTTGCGTTCGGCGAGATCGATCGCCCGCTCGACGGTCGCGGCGAGCTCGGAGAGATGCCTGCCCTCCAGGAGGTCGAGCGCGAGATAGACGATCGAGCGCGGCTGGGAGCCGCTGGCAAGCGCACGCTCGACGAGCAGCTTCAGGTCGGTGCTCTTGCCCACCTGGCGGGGCCCCCGCAGGATGTGAATGCCAGGCCCGCGGAGGTCGAGCTCTGCGACGAACTCCGCCGCCAGCCGCACCGGCTGTGCCTCGAGCAGCTGCAGATGCGGATCCGTCGCCCGCCAGGCGGTGCTGGTCCACCAAGGGTTCTGACGAGGATCTGCTCGTCCGAGAGCGCCATCTCGGGTACTCACACTAGCAGAAAGGACGATAGATGCTGCCCTTATTGGAAAGCCGTGTGCAAAACGTGCTGCATTTATTGGAAGCGCACCTTCATCAACGGCAGCACGATCAAGCTGGGCGCGCGAACCAGGGTGCCCCGTTGCCGGGCGCCTCAAACCTCCCGCAGCACCGCCGCCGCGTCCTCGGGGGCGACGATGTTGAGGTTGACCCCCGTTGAGAGCTCGAGGCCCGCGAGGTGGGTGAGGCGGGGCATCACGTCGATCCTCCAGCAGAAGTCGCTCGGCCCCGCGCGGCGCGGTGCGCACCCAGAGGTTCAGCGGCGGGCTCGACCCGAGGTGGCGCGCCAGGCGGCGCAGGCCCTCGTGCAGGAGCGCGGCGCCGGTGGGGCCCTCCTCCTCGAAGCGCGCGCGGGGCCGGCGCGGGGCGAGCATCAGCTGGAAGGGCAGCCGCGAGGCGTACGGCGCCATCAGCACCGCCTCCTCGTCGATCGCCACGATCCGCTCCCCCCGGCGCACCTCCTCCGCGACGAGGTCCCCGAGCAGGCTCGTGGCCCATGGTGCGCGTCGTGTACGCCCCCGCGCGCTCGCGCTCGCGCGCCACGTCCGCGGGGACGAAGTCCAGCGCGTACAGCTGCGCGTGGGTGTGCGGCAGCGACGCCCCCGCCTCGCGGCGCTCGTTGACGATCAGCTGCACGTACGCGCACCCCGCGTGCGCGCGCATCCGCTCGCGCCACACCCCCATCGCCGCGATCACCTGCTCGACGGGGAGCTCCGCCAGCGAGTTCACCGATTGGGGCGCGTTCACGATCACCTCGTGCGCGCCCCTCGCGGGCATCGCCGTGAACAGATCGGGGCCGCGTCGGGTCGTGTTGCGACCGTGCCGGGGCTCGCCGGGCGGGTCGAGCGCGGGAAAGAGGTTGGGCACCACCCGGACTGTCCAGCCGGGAGTGTCGGGCCGCACCCGCCGTCCGGGCCGCAGCGCGTACAGCTCCGGAGGCGTGCGGTCCTCGTGGCCCTCGGCGAACGGGTCCTGCTCGGCGTCGATCGGGTCCGGCGGGAGCGCAGCGCGGCTCGCCGCCTGGGCGCCGGGAGCGCTCTCCGGCCACGATCGTCCGGTGCCCGCTCAGCGGGTCCACGCGGATCTCCAGGCATGTTCCTCGGCGGCATGCGCGGCTCGGGCGGCCGAGCGCGTAGCGTGCTCGACGTCGTGTTCGAGCTTCGCCGCGCTGCGGGTAGGGGCCCTGGCGGGTGTACTTGCCGCCGCGGCGGTTGTAGAAGACGGTGACGGGCGTGAAGCGCGGAGTCGGTCATCGCCGACGCCGAGCCGGCCGCTGGGGTCGTAGTAGCTCGGGTAGCTCACCGGGAAGGAGCGCAGGAACGAGGCGGTTCGGGCGCGAGGTGTCGCCGGAGTCGATCCCGATGAACGCCACCCGGCGCCCGCGGTTCGCGACGGCCCGCTGGAAGGCGCCGAACTCGGCCCGGCAGGGCTGACACCAGGAGGCCCACTTGTTTATCACCACCGGCCGCCCCGCGCAGCGCGGCCAGGCGCGCCCGCAGCGCCGCGCCGCCGCCGCCGGGCAGACTCGTTCGCCTGGGCGTGCAGCGCGGCGAGCGGCGCGCGGCGAGCCGGCCAGCCGCGCGCGCATCTGCGCCAGCGTGAGCCGCGAGGGCGGCGGCCGGGCGCCCGAGCTGCGGCCGAGCTGGAGAGGCCCACCGCGAGCAGCGCCAGGGCAGCGCGCGGCGAGCGAGAGAAACGGTACGGACATCGCGGTACGATCGACGCGATCGCGCGCCTCGATGCGTCACGGGCGCACCAGGCGGCGCGGTGATGGCAGATCGACGCCCAGATCGATGCCAGACGCCGTTACTTCAATCCGGCCGCGGCGTGCTATATCCTGGAGGTACCTCAGAGCCGGGTTGCTCGAGGAGCACCCGGCGAGTCCGCCGGCAGGCGCCAGTCGCTTCCGAGCCACGCCGAACACTCTTCTGCGCGGCTCCGTCTCGAAGTCCAGAGCCTCCAATGGCCGAGTCCACCTCAGTGGCCCTCGCGGCCGCGTCCATTCCAAGTTCCGCCGACATCGCGCGTGCGGAGAAGTTCGTGCGCGAGCGCTTCCTGCACGAGGGCGAGGAGCCCGCGGTCGCGCTCGCGCGCGGGCACGCCGCGCCGCCGCGCGCTCGACGGCGCGCTGGACGAGCTCGACGAGGCCCCAAGGCGAGGTTCCCTCCACCGCGTGGCGGCGGGAGTTCTCGCTGCTGCTCGGCCTCGAGCGGGTCCTCTCCGACGAGGAGCCGAAGCTCGCCGACGGCACGGTGCTCTCCGCGCACCAGGTCGACGCCCTCTCGGGCACCCTCACCGCGCTGCTGGCGGAGGCGCAGCGCAGCGTCGGCAACGGCAACGGCCGCGCCGCGGCGTCGCCTCCCCCGAGCTGCTGGCCTCGGCGGCGATCCTCGGCCCCGATGAGCCGGCCCGCCGCGGCAGCCGAGGAGCCTGCCGTGGAGGACGCCGAGGAGGACGAGGAGGAGCCCGAGGAGGACGAGGACGAGGACGAGGAGGAGGAGGACGAGGAGCTCGGACCGGCAGCGCGCCGCGCCCGACGAGGACGAGGACGAGGAGCTCGAGGACGAGCGAGCTCCCGCCGAGGAGGTCGAGGAGTCGAGGCCGAGGAGGAGCTGCCGAGGCAGAGTCGAGGAGGAGCCCCGCGACTGGGTCGAGGACGAGGACGAGGAGGAGCGCTCGGCGAGCAGCCGGAGGACCCCAACGCGGCGAAGCGCTTCTGGTTCGAGCACGCCACCGGCGCCGGCAAGACGGTCGCGGCGCTGGGCTTCGTGGAGGCCTCGCAGACGGGCGGCGTCCTGATCCTCACGCACCGGCGCAACCTCGTCGACCAGTTCCTCGGCGAGCTGCGCGACCGCGGCTACTCCAAGCGCATCAGCCGCCCGCTGCTGGTGGGGGAGGACCCGCGAAGGGCCCGGTGACGGTCGAGACCTACCAGTGGTTCGTGCGCAACGCGGGCAGGATCTCGAGCGCGTACACGATCGTGATCTGCGACGAGGCGCACACGGCGCTGGGCGAGAAGACCAGCGCCGCGATCCGCGCGTGGACCGGCCCGATCTTCATCGGGATGACCGCCACCGGGGCGCTGATCGCGCGCCACGTCACCGACCTCTTCCCGACGCAGACCTCGCGCTTCGACCTCGCGCAGGCGGCGCGCCGGGGCGTCATCTCGCCGCTGCGCTGCGTGCGGATCCCGCCGGGCGTGGGCGTGCGCACGATCGCCAAGGTGCCGCTGCGCCGCGGCGAGGTGGACACCGAGTTCGACCAGGACGAGCTGGCCAAGCTGCTCGACCAGCAGCCCTTCAACGTGGCGATCGCGAACCTCTACAAGACCCGCTTCAACGGCGTGCCCGGGCGTCGTCTACGCGGCGGGCGTGCGCCACGCCTACAACCTCGCCGAGGCGTTCCGCGCCGAAGGGATCAAGGCGCAGGCGGTCTCCGGGGAGACCCCCAAGCGCGAGCTCGCCTGAGATCCTCGCGCGCTACGAGCGCGGCGACATCGACGTGCTGATCAACGCCCAGCTGCTCGCCGAGGGCTGGAACAGCCCCCGGGCGACCGTCTGCGTGCACCTAGCGCCGACGGCCTCCAAGCGCATCTACCAGCAGCGCGTCGGCCGCGTCACGCGCCGCCACCCCGGCAAGGAGGCGGGGCTGGTGGTCGACTTCGTGCACCCCGCCACCAAGCACGACGACCCCGTCGTGACGCTGCACTCGCTGCTCGACCGCGACGTCTACCGCGGCGGGGCGATCGTCGTCGGCCCCGTGCGCCGCGGACGCGGCCGGCGGATGCGCGTCGAGCGGCGCGTGCTGCCGGTGTGCGCGGAGGAGGAGCGGCGCTTCGAGGTCTTCGAGCGCGAGCTGTGGCGGATCGCGGTCGAGCACCTCGACTACGGCGAGCAGCACGTGTGGGCGGCGCTCGCGGGCGCGCGCGTGCACGGCGACGGGCTGGCGGCGCGCGCGGGCGATGCTGCACTTCGACCGCGGCGGGGAGCTGAAGAGCCGCTTCCTGATCACCGCGGTGCAACGCAACAAGAACCCCCAGCTGCGGCTGCGCGCGCTCGCGGACGTCGCGGCGGGCCGCGACCCGGACGCCTTCGACACCGCGATCGACATGATCGGCGCCTGGCCCCGCGACGAGCGCAAGGAGGCCCGAAGATCATGCTGCGCGCGCTCGTGGAGCGGCGCATCGGCCGCCGCGACCAGGCGAACGCGTGGATCTGGCGCCTCGCGGAGTACACGCGCGAGGTGCACGAGGAGTACGCGGTGCAGCGCTGGCCGGAGACCAAGCGCCTGCTGGGACTGCTGGTCAACTCCTCCGGCGGCGCCCACGCGCGCAACGCGCGCCGCCTGATCCACGCCTCGCGCAAGCAGGACCGCCGCCTGGCGGCGGCGCTGCTGGCCGCGGCCCTGGCGCACACCCCCGAGGCCGAGGAGGCGCTCAGGGGCGCGCGCACGCGCATGGCGCGCAAGCCCCCCGCGCTCGCGCGCGAGCTGCTGCGCAACTTCCCCAAACGCCGCGCGCGCAACAGCAAGCGCAAGCGCAAAGCGCCGAAGCCTGCGGCGAGGAATGGGATTCCCAACCCCGCCGCGACCCCGGCAAACGCGCGGGCGGCGTCCCCGAACGCGGACGCGTCGGCCCCGAGCGCGGAGGCACCGGTAGAATACCTATGCTGAACGATACAGATGGCCTTACGGTCGGGGTGTTGAGTGCCGATGTCTACGGCGACCCAAGGAGCTAAGGAGCTAAGGAAGGTGGACCTCTCAGAAGGTACGGGAGCGGCAGCTCCCCGTGGCATGAGGCGACAGCAGACCGGGACCGGTACGGGACCGGTGTCCCTCCGCCGCCTGAGGGTTGTCGGCGTCGTCCTGCCGGTGCTCTTCGTCGTTGCGCTCGAGCTGATCCGCCTCCTCGTCATCGAGAACGGCTTCGCCGACTACAGCCCTCACATCATCCTTGCGGCGGCCACCGTCGTGGCCATCGTCGGCTTCTCGTTCGTCATGTTCCACTTCGTCGCCCGCGCCCAGGCCGAGACGGCCCAGGTCGTCACGAACCTGCGGCGAAGGCAGCGAGAGGGCCACGCCTTCTACGACGTGCTGCTTCGGATCTCCAACCAGGACCCTCTCGCGGACATCCTCGCCGCTGTCGCCCGGCACGGCCGCGACCTGCTGGCGAGCGACCACGCGGCCGTCTGCCTCAACTACGCCACGACCCGATCCGTCCATCTCGACCCGACGCCGGCGGGGGTGGCCTCCCCGCGGGACGGGGTCTGCATCGTGCCCGACGCCAACGAATCCTACGACCTCCACGATCTCCGGCACACGCGCTCGGTGCGCTCATCCGCGGAGCTCAAGGAGGGCATGCAGGTCCAGGTGCAGAGCTCGGGCAGGGCGTTCGGCGAGGTCTGGATCGGCCGCTGCTCGGCGGTCCCCTTCGACGAGCGCGATCGGGAGTTCCTGACGACCTTCTCCGACATTGCCTCGATCGCCGTGACCAGCGCCCGAATGCGCGAGAGCGAAAGACAGGGCGCGATCCTCGCCGAGCGGGAGCGGATCGCTCGCGAGCTGCACGACAGCCTCGCGCAGGTTCTCGGAGCGGTGCATCTGCGGCTGCGCGCGCTCGCTTCGCGCGAGGACGCCGTCACGACGGCGATCGCGCTCGAGCTGATCGAGTTGGCGGAGATTTGCGACGAGGGCTACGGCGACGCCCGCGGGGCGATCCTCGACCTGCGCGAGTCCAGCCGCGTCGGCCGCGACCTGATCGACAGCCTGCGCGCCTACCTGGAGAAGTACAGCACTCAGTGCGGGATCGCGACGTCGCTTCAGGCGAGCCTCGCGCAGGGCCTAGCGCTCCCGCCGCGCAGCGAGATCCAGATCATCAGGGTCGTCCAGGAGGCGCTCACGAACGTGCGCAAGCACTCGGGCGCGACGGCGGCGACCGTCTGCGTCGCCGAGTCGGGCGGCACGGTCACGTTCGTCGTCGAGGACGACGGCTGCGGCTTCGACGCGACCGAAGAAGAGTCGGACCGGGGCGGGTTCGGTCTGCACTCGATGTGCGAGCGCATGGAGCTGATCGGCGGCACGCTGCTGATCGATTCCGCCTCGGGGCGCGGCACGCGCATCGTCGCCGAGCTTCCCAACGTCCCCGCAAGAGCGCCGATCCCCTCCATCTAGATGCCGGAGCCGACCGGGCCAATCCGCATCCTGCTCGTCGACGACAAAGCCCTCTTCCGCACCGCGATCGGGGAACTCATCGACACGCAGGACGGCCTGGAGGTCGTCGGCGAAGCCGAGAACGGCCTGGAGGCGGTCGAGAAGGCGCGGGAGCTGAAGCCGGACGTCGTCATCATGGACATCGAGATGCCGGTGATGGACGGGGTCCAGGCGACACGCCTGATCCGGGAACAGGCGCCGAACGCCAGGGTCCTCATCTTGACGGTGTCCGAGTCCGATGACCATCTCCTCGAGGCGATCCGCTTCGGCGCGCAGGGGTACCTGCTGAAGAATCTCCGCCCGGCGGAGCTCTACTCGATGGTGCGGGCGGCGATGCGCAACGAATCCCCCCTCTCGCCGGGCATCGCCAAGCGGCTGCTCGGCCAGATCCGCGACGGCAGCACGCAGCACCCTGTCACGCCGGCGGCGGCGCCCGAGACGCCGGCGCTCACGCGGCGTGAGCTGGAGGTCCTGCAGCTCGTGGCGGAGGGCATCAGCAACAAGGAGATCGCCACGAGCCTCTTCATCACGGAGGGGACGGTGAAGAACCACATCCACAACGCGCTGGAGAAGCTCCAGCTCGAGAACCGCACGCAGGCCGCCGCCTACATCGTCCGCCAGGGCCTGGGGCGAAGCGCCGAGAGCGGCTGACACTCTCCTCGGGTTCTATACCGAAAATCTACCTCCGGGCGGATTGAGCCGCGCGGGTCGCTCCGCGACACTTTCGGTGTGGGTGAACAGACGCTTGACCGTTTGATCCGTCTCGGGCTCAAGGCCGTGGCGGCGGGCGTCGTCCTCGTGGCGGTCGTCTACTTCCTCGACCGGCCCGAAGCGGCCCCCTCGCTCGTGGACAGGCAGATCGCGGTCGGGGAAAAGGCGGTCCGCGGCCACCCGGCCAACGTCGGGCTGCGGCTGCAGCTCGCCGAAGTCTACCGGGCCGCGAACAGGCCGGCCGGCGCCCTCGAACAGTACAGCGCGGTCCTCAAGGTCGAACCTAGCCAGGTCGCGCTGCTCGGGCGCAGCGAAATCCTCGCTCAAAAAGGAGAGCTCTCCGCGGCGAGGCGGTCGTTCGAGAAGACCATCGGAAAGGCCGGCGGCGGCGAATTCGCCCGCGTCAATCCGCAGCTCGAGGGCGCCTACTACGGCCTGGGCTCGGTGATGCTGAAACAGCACCGGGCGAAGGAAGCCATGCTGCAGGAGCAGAAGGCCCTCAAGATCGAACCGGCCGACGCCGACGCCCTGTACGTGTTGGGGACGGCCGCCGTCGAGGCCGGCGCCTACGACCGGGCGGTCAAGGCGCTTCGCCAGGCGGTGCTGTTCGTGCCGACCGGCTGGTGCGAGCCCTACGAACAGCTCGCAAACGCCTACCGGGCCCAGCATCGCGGGCCCCAGGTCGAATACGCGGGCGCGATGGTGGAACTCTGCGAGAAGCGGCCGGCCGGCGCGGCGCAGCGGTTGCGGCCTCTGATCTCGGGGCCGGTCGCGGTCGACGCGATGATGGGGCTCGGGATGGCGGCCGAGGCCGAATCCCGTCGTGCGGCCGCGGCGCACTGGTACCGCAAGGTGCTCGCAGCCGATCCCGCGAACTTCAACGCGCGCGGCGGTCTGACCCGGCTCGGCGTCCACGTGGGAGGCAAGTGAGATGGCGCCACAGGACGAGACCCTCTCGCTCGCCCGTGAGCCGCTGCTGGACGGCGGCGGGGGCGCCACGAGCGGCGCGGCCGATCGGCTCACCGAGGAGGAGCGCAAGCGCCGGCGGCGGAAGATCGCCGCCCTGACGGGAATTCTCGTGGTGCTCGGGATCGTCATCTACATGATCATCCGCGCGCTCTCCGGCAGCAGCCCGCTGCCGAGCATCCCGTCGGAACTGCCGCATTACGTCTCCGACATCTACGGGACCGCCCAGCCGATGGGCGTGGCGGTCAGCCCCTCCGGCGGCCGGGTCTACGTGACCGAAAGCGAAGGGCCGCGTCTGGTGCGGGTGTATGACGGCTCCGGGCGTCAGATCGGCGCCCTGAAGCCGCCCGGCCGCGACGAAGCGTGGCGGCTGCCGGTCTACGTGGCGGTCAGCCCGCGGACCGAAGAGGTCTACGTCAGCGACCGCCTGCGCCAGGACGTAGACGTCTACAGCCCGACCGGCAAGTATCTGGGTGCCCTGCGGCCCACCGGACACCTCGGGAAGGGCGCGAACCCGCTCGGGCTGGCCTTCGGTCCGGAAGGCGACCTCTACATGACCGACGTCGGCGGGCCCAAGCAGGACCACCGCGTCCTGGTCTTCGGCTCCAGCGGCAAAGAACTCCTGCGCAAGGTCGGATCCCCCGGCACGTTCTGGTTCCCCAACGGGCTCGCGCTCGACGGCAAGGGCGACCTGTACGTCGCCGACAGCAACGACGGCCGCTTGGAGATCTTCAACCCCGCCGGCAGCCCCGCCGTCTCGATCGAACGCGGGGTCGGCGAAGGGGACCTCGGCCTGCCGCGCGGAGTGGCGATCGACGGCAACCGCCTCTTCGTCGTCGACACGATGGCCCAGGTCGTCAAGGTCTACCGCCTCCCCGGCCAGGTGAAGGAAGTGCCCGCGTACATCGGATCGTTCGGTGGGGAAGGGCTCGGCGACGGGCAGTTCCAGTACCCGAACGGGATCGCGATCGACCACAGCGGGCGGATCTACGTCACCGACCGTGAGAACGGTCGGGTCCAGATCTGGGAATATTGAGAGCTGGAAGCGGGCGCCGATGCCGGCGACGTGGAAGATCGGCAGAGCCGCGGCGGCGGTGTTCGCGGCGGGCTGCGCCGCCGTATCGCTGCTCGCGGCGGCCTGTTCGGTATCGCTCCTCGCGGCCGGCTCCGCCTCGGCCGACGCCGGGCCGCACGTGATGGGCCAGGGGCTCACCCCGGACACCTGCGCGATCTGCCATCGGGCCCACACCGCCCAGGCCCCCGATCTGCTCAAGGAGCCCGAAACGGAGCTCTGCTACACCTGCCACGGCGGCGCGGCGACGGGCGCTGCAACCGACGTGGTGGACGGCGCCGGCTATTCCAACACCGAACGGACCGGCACGCCCGGGGCTCTGCGCGGCGGCGGCTTCAGGTACGCCCTGATCGACTCCGCCCACTCCTCCGGCCAGGAAACCGAAGGCTCCGACCCCGGCGGCGTTGTCGGAGTGCTGGCCGCCGGCGCCCCCGTCACCTCCGCCCACTCGGTCGACTCATCGAGCCGCACGGACTGGGGCAACGGCCCGATCAGCGCCGAACCGAACGACGGCAACGCCGTCTCGCTGAGCTGTGGCTCCTGCCACGATCCGCACGGCAACGGCATGTACCGGATCCTGCGTCCGATCCCGCTGGAATCGGGGGCGACCGAAGCCGTGGAAATCCCCGAACCCGCAGGGATGCCCCACCTCTACACGACCGAAAACTACTGGGATGTCGTGGACGAACATGCGCCGGACTTCATCGCCAAGATCTCCGCCTGGTGCGCCGCCTGCCACACGCGCTACCTCAGCTCGACCTCCTACGCCGAAAGCGGCGACGCCGTCTTCACCGACCGCCACGTCTCCGACGGGACGACGCGGGGCTCGGCGAGCTGCATCCAGTGCCACGTCGCGCACGGCTCGAACGCAAGCGTCGCAGAAGCCGGCAAGATGGCCGTCCACAGCCCGCAGGAAGTGCCCGCGGGCCCCGGCAGCCGGCTGCTGCGAATCGACGCCACAGGCGCCTGCCGGATGTGCCACCCCGAAGAATGACCGCGACGCGGGCGTCTACGCGCCGCGGGAGTGGCCGCCGGCGACGCGGGCGTCGGCCTGCCTCGCGGGCGGCCGCGACGCGGGCATCCACGCGACCCGAAAGCGACCGACCGGTACAGAGTCCATGTATCCATCGGACTATGGGGCCGGGTTGCCCCGCCGGGCCGCTTCTACCCAAGAGATACCGCGCGACGGATTGCGATCGACCGTGCAAAGCGCGTTAATCACCTGGATGACAAAAACACGCGAGCCCGCGCTGGCTCAGGAGGTCACAAAATGAAACGGTCGGTGTTGTTCCTGATAGTCGGTTGCGTGGTCTCGTTGCTCGCTGGCGCGGCCCCCGCTTTGGCGGACAACGGGCCGCACGTGAAAGGCCAGGGCGGCGCCCTGCCGGACACCTGCGCGGCCTGCCACCGGGCCCACACCGGCCAGGCTCCCTACCTGTTGAAGGCCAAACAGGAACAGCTCTGCTTCACCTGCCACGGCTCCGCGGCCGGCGGCTCCACCCTCGACGTCCAGGAAGGCGCCGCCTATTCGAGCACAGGCCGATCGAGCGCGGTCGGCGCCCTGCGCGGCGGCGGCTTCAAGTTCGCCCTGATCAACACGGGCAAAGTGACAAAGGAATACAACGCAGGAACAGGAAGGCTCGAAAAAGCGGAAATCCCGGCGCTGGCGACATCGGAACTCAAACCTTCGAGCTCGGCCCACTCGATCGACGAATCGAGCCAGATGGCTTGGGGCAATGGCGAAATCAGCGGCAGTGCGAACGAAGGCAAAGCGATCAAACTGACCTGCGGCTCCTGCCACGACCCGCACGGGAACAGCATGTACCGGATCCTGCGGCCGATCCCGACCGAATCGGGCGCGAAAACGGGCGTGGAAGTCCCCGACACCGCGACCAAAGTCTACACGACCGAAAACTACTGGAACAGCTGGGACCCCAACGACGTGGAATACGAAGCCAAGGTCTCCGCGTGGTGCGCCACCTGCCATACGCGCCTCCTGGCCGGCGACAAAGTAAACGAAGCCAAAGAAAACGAAATGAGCGCCCTGGTCAGCAGCGGCGACGCGCTCTTCACCTACCGCCACCGCACCGAATACACGGCGGAAGAAATGAAAAAACTCAGTGAAGAACACGCGGCTGGCAAAGCGAAGGCCAAACCGACCTGCATCCAGTGCCACGTCGGGCACGGCTCGAACGCGACGATGGGCGAATACTCGGGGGCGGTCACCTTCCCCAACGGCAAAACGACCGAATCGCCGCTGGCAAGCAAAGAAGACAGCTTCCTGTTGAGGCTCAACAACCGGGGCGTCTGCCAGACCTGCCACAACAAGTAACCGCGCGCGACCCCTCCTCCCCAAGTTCGCCCCCGGCGGGCCGGCAACGGCCCCCGGGGGCGAGCCCGTTTCATGATCCGATCGCGGCGAGGCTCCTCCCTGCCAATGGGTACGGCGCCGCTGTATCGCTTGGACGAGCGACCGTTGCTCATATCTATCTAAAACGTGCCGCCCGAAGGGTTGCGGTTGACGGGCCGGCGCTCGAAACTGTCCAAGGTTGATTAATTCATCCCCGCCGCCGGAAGGCCCCGACAGGGCAGACCTCGGCGGTCATCCGGGAAAGAGAGCAGACGAGGCCCGACACCATGACAAGCTCCGCGATACCGAGACTACGCGCACGGGCCAGCCGGCTCGACCCCCGCGCCCGAATCGGCCTCGCCCCCGGGGCGAGCGCCAAGGATGCAGAGAGAGCCCACAGGGAGCTGGTGAGCTTCCTGGAGGGCGCGCCGGAGGGCGTGCGCCGCTGGGCCCGTAACGAGATCGCCGCGGCCGACCAGGCCTACGCGGCGATCTCCGATCCGGCCGGTGCGAGGGCGGCTCGTCGCTCCTCGCCGCTGAGGCGAATCGCCGTCTGGGCGCTCGCGCTCGCCGCGGCCGGCGGCGTTGTCGTCGGCGTCTACCACACGGGGGGCGGCCAGAGCAAGGCGAGCTCCCGGGAAGCAGGGACGGCCGAAGCGCAGAAGCTCACCCGCGGCGAGGAAGCAAGCGTCGCAAAGCTGATGATGGAACTCAAGGCGAACCCGAACAACGCCGCCGCGCTGGTCGCGCTCGGCGACATCTACTTCAAGGTCCACGACTACAACGCCGCCGGCGGCTGGATGAAGCGGGCCGTCGCGGTCGATCCGGGGAACACGACGGCACGGTTGGCGCTCGGCGCGGCGGAGTTCAACCTCGGCGACGCCGCCGACGCCCGGCGGGACTGGCTGCGCGTCATCGCGGCCGACCGGAAGAACGTCGAAGCGTACTATGACCTCGGCTTCCTGTATGTGGGCAAAGAACCGCCCGACATGGCGGATGCGAAGAGGATGTGGGCCAAGGTCATCGCGCTTGCTCCCAACTCCAGCGCGGCCAAGACGATCGCCACGCACCTCAAGGGATTGGTGAAGGAAGGATCGGCGAAGAAATGACCAAGGTCGGCATCCCCGTCGCCTTCCTCGCCGGGATTCTCTCCTTCGCGTCGCCGTGCTGCCTGCCGCTCGTTCCCGGCTACGTCAGCTACATGGTCGCCACCGGCCCCGACCGCACCCAGGCTTCCCGTCGCGTCGCCCTCTTCCATGCGCTCGCCTTCGTGGCCGGCTTCTCGGTCGTCTTCATCGCCCTGTGGGGCTCGGTCGGGCTGATCGGCTACCTCTTCCGCGACTACGTCGGCCTGTTGCGGCAGCTCGGCGGCGCGGTCCTCGTCTTCATGGGTCTCCACGTCGCCGGGGTGATCAGCATCTCGGCGCTCTACCGCGAGAGGCGCCTGCCGATGGGCGCGGCCGCCGGCGCCTCGAACGGGTCGGGAAGCACAGGCCTCGGAAACGCCGGCTCGGGAGGGGCCGCCGCGAGCGCTCCCGGCTACGGGCGCTCGGCTCTGCTCGGTGTCGTCTTCTCGGCCGGCTGGACGCCCTGCATCGGCCCGATCCTGGGCGGGATCATCGGCCTGGCTTCGGTCAGCGCGAGCGTTGCGCACGGCGCTGTCCTGCTGCTCGTCTACGCGCTCGGCCTGGGCATCCCCTTCATCCTCGTCGCGCTCGGCGCCACCGCCGTCAGCGAGCGGCTCGGCTGGCTGCACAGGCACAACGCCGCGGTCAGCATCGCGACCGGGGCGATGCTCGTCGGGATCGGCTTTCTGATGATCACCAACACCTTCGGCCGGCTCTCCGGCGCCCTCCCGTTGATCGAAATCTGAGGAGCAACCATGAGCCAGACGGTCATCGCACCCCCAAGGCCCGCACTCCCACGCCGGCCGGCCGCCGGCCTGCGCCGGCCGTCCGTGCCGCCGCACATCTGGCTCTTCCACCGGCTGACCTCGATGCGGACGGCGCTGACGCTGCTGTTCATGCTCGGGCTGCTGACGCTGGCGGGCACGCTGCTCGCCCAGGTCCCCGCCGGCGCCGGGGGCAGCCACGCGGCCTACGCCGAATGGCTCAACACCGTGCGCCCGCGGTACGGGGGCTGGACCGACGTTCTCGACAGGCTCGGGCTGTTCTCGGTCTTCTCCTCGCTCTGGTTCAGAGGGACGGTGGCGCTCCTTACGGCCAGCGTGATCATGTGCTCGGCACGCCGGCTCCCCGGCCTCTGGAGGACGGCAAACCGGCCGCGGATGATCATGACCGACGCCTTCTTCGAGCGCGCGCCGCACACGGCCCGGATAGCCTCGGGAAAGGACTCGGGCGCCGCCCTCGCCGCGCTCGGCGGAGCGTTCCGCAAGAACCGCTTCCACGTCGCCGTCGAGCGGGACGGCGAGGACGTCCACGTCTGCGCCGACCGCTTCCGCTGGTCGCCGTTCGGGAGGGTCGCCGTCCACGTCAGCTTCATCGTCATCCTGATCGGCGGGATCCTCACGGGGACCGGCGGCTTCCGGAACGAATCGTTCACCGTGCCGGTCGGCTCGCGGGTGAACGTGGGGCATGGAACCGGTTTGGCGGTCGAAGCGAAGTCGTTCGTCAACTCCTACTACCCGAGCGGCCCGCCGCGCGAATACTCCAGCCGGCTCGTCCTCTACCGCAACGGCGCTCGCGTGACCGCGCAGGACACGCGCGTCAACCACCCGGCGCGCTACGGCGGCATCACCTTCTACCAGTCGTTCTTCGGCCCCGCCGTGGTGATGCGGGCGAGCGCTCCCGGCGGCCGGGTCGTCTTCGACCAGGGCGTGGCGCAGCCGTACTCCTCGCGGGACGAACGGGACGTCATCGGCCGCTTCCCGCTCCCGCGGCAGGGCCTGACGGCCTTCGTGGTTTCGCCGGCCTCGGGGGCGACCGACCCGGGCATTCCCACGGGCGACACGCAGCTTGAAATCTACAAGACCGGCAGCAACACGCCGGTGGGGATCCGGGTCCTCTCGCCGGGCAAACCGGCGACGATCGCCGGCGTCGACTTCACGTTCCTGCGCGAAGGCGAGTTCACCGGGCTGATCGTCGCCCACGACCCGGGGGCGATCCTCGTCTGGATCGGCTCGGCGCTGCTGGTGCTCGGCCTGTTCACGGCCTTCTTCTTCCCGCACCGGCGGATCAGGGCCGTGGTCCGCCGCGGGGCGGGCGGCAGCGAGATCGCCGTCGGGGCGATCGAGCGGCGCAACGCGGCATTTCCGGCCCAGTT
This sequence comes from uncultured Solirubrobacterales bacterium, assembly GCA_963813765.1. Classification (GTDB taxonomy): domain Bacteria; phylum Actinomycetota; class Thermoleophilia; order Solirubrobacterales; family Solirubrobacteraceae; genus Palsa-744. The sequence continues at coordinate 94,495 of CAWFAB010000003.1, read as the reverse complement.
CGAGCATCTCATCGCAGACATACGGCGCGCCGTGAACCCGGGCGCGCGACCCGAGAAAGGGGGCACAGTCCATGCTTAACCTGTCCCAGTACTGCGTCTTCGCCGGCATCGTCACGGTTTCCCTGGCGTTGATCGGCTATGTCCTGGCCTTCGCCTCCGAGCGCGTCGCCCGGACCCGCACGGTGCTCGCGTTGGAGGGCGCCGACGGAGAGATCTCCACCGCCGCCCTCGGCGAGGCACCGAGCCGCGCCGCCCTCTTCGGCACGCTGATGACGTGGCCGGCGCTCGGCTTCCTGACCGCGACGCTCGTCTTCCGAACGTTTGCGACCGGCCACGGCCCGTTCGCGAACATGTATGAATTCTCGATCGCCTTCGCCTGGGGCGCCCTGCTCGTCAACGCGTACTTCCTGCGGCGCTACCGGCAGTGGACCATCGGCGTGATCGTGCTGCCGATCGCGCTGGCGCTGCTCCTCTACGCCACGACGGTTCCAAGCGAAGTCGAGCCGCTCGTGCCGGCGCTGCAGAACAACCTGCTGCTGACCGTTCACGTGGCCACCGCGATGATCGCCTACGGTGCCTTCGCGGTCGGCTTCGCGGCGGCCTTCCTCTATCTCCTGCAGCGCGACGGCCGGCGGCAGCTGCTGCCGGGGCGCGAGCTGTTGGACGACCTCTCCTACCGGGCGACCCTGGTCGGCTTCCCGTTCCTCACTCTGACGATCGTCCTGGGCGCCGTCTGGGCCGACATCGCATGGGGCAAATACTGGAGCTGGGACCCCAAGGAGTCCGCGTCGCTGGTCACCTGGATCGCCTGCTGCGCCTACCTGCACACCCGCTCCACCCGCGGCTGGCGTGGCCGGCGGGCGGCGCTGATGCTGATGGTCGTGTTCGTGGCGTCCCTCTTCACCTACTTCGGGAACCTCTTCTTCGGAGGGCTGCACAGCTATGGCGCGGGCTAGCGAACGGACTCGCCTCAGCCGGGCCAAGACGCTCCTGGTGATGGGCGTGACCGCCGCCGTCATCCTGGCGGTCTCCTGGCTGGCGAATCGGCCGGCGGCGCACGGCGGCCTCACCTTGGCCGGCCTGTCCGTCGGCGGAGCGGGCCCGGCGCCGGAAGTCGGAAAGCCGGCCCCGAACTTCACCGCGACGACGCTCGAAGGCACGAAGGTCACGCTGAGCGGGCTCCGCGGCCGGCCGGTTTGGCTGAACTTCGGCGCCCCCTGGTGCCAGCCGTGCCGGGCGGAGAACCCGGACATCGAGGCCGCCTACGAGAAGTACCGCGGGCAGGGTCTACAGGTTCTGTGGGTCGTCATCAACGACAGCAGGTCGGACATCGAAGGCTACGCGAAGCGGACCGGCCTCACGTATCCGACAGTCAACGACTCCAGCGGCGCGATCGAATCCCGCTACCGGATCGACGGCATTCCTTCCCACTTCTTCATCGACCGCTCCGGGGTACTGCGGGAGATCAGGATCTCCTCTCTCAACCCGTCGATGATGGAAGAAAACCTCGCCCAGATCGGAGTCCACGTTGCCGGGTCAGGCCGATGAGCCGGGTCGTATGCCAGGCGAGCACGATCCCGTGCCGTGTGAGCCCGCGCGGGCGCCGCGCGGGCGCGTCGGCAAGACCGCCGCTCGGCTCGCGCGGGTGCGCCGCGGGCGCGTCGGCGGGATCGCCGCTCGGATCCTGCGTCCGCCCAGCACCGGCCGCGGCTTCCTCCTTGCGCTGCTCGTCGTGGGGGGAGTCGGCTCCGCGGTGGCGGCCGGCGGCAGCGCCTTCCAGAAATTCAGCGAGACGGAAGGCTTCTGTTCGCGCTGCCACACCATGGCCCCGGAGGCGGCCGCACACAAGCTGGGGGTCCACCGCGACGTGGCCTGCGGCGAGTGTCATGTCGCGCCGGGCATCGCCGGCGTCGTCAAGTCGAAGCTGCGAGGTGCGACTCAGCTCTTCGAGCTCATCACCGACACGTACCCGAAGCCGATCCCACCACCGGACCCCGACCTGCTTCCCCCCCGCAGACACGTGCATAAAATGCCACCCCCTGAGCGAGATCGCCGGTGAAGGCAGTCCGATGAAGCTCGTGATGCATCCCATCTACCGCGAAGACAAGGCCAACACGCGGGAAACGGTCGCCGTGATGGTCCGTCCGTATCGTCTCGGCGAAGGGGAGGTGAGCCGCGGCGCGCACTGGCACGTCGAGGAGAAAGTCGAATACGCGAGCCCCGACAAGAACTCCCAGAAGATCAATTGGATTCGGGTCACCTACAAGGACGGCCGCACCGAACAGTTCATCGCCCGCTCGCAGGTCGCCGTCTCCAGCGACGTGCGAGGAGACATCGGCCGCCTGACGCGGACCGAGACGGTGCGGCAGATGAACTGCATCAGTTGCCACAATCGCGTCGGCCACGAATTCCCCAGCCCCGACGAAGCGATCGACAGCGCGATCGCGGACGGCAAGATCAGCCAGTCCCTCCCCTACATCAAGCGCGAAGGGGTTGCGCGCCTCGGCAAGCGCTACCGGTCAACCGGGGAAGCGGACAGGGCGATCGAAGGTATCCGCGGGATGTACGCGGCGAAGTACCCGCTCGTCTCGAAGGGGCGCGGGAAGGAAGTCAACGGCGCCGTGAACGAGCTCAAGCAGATCTACCCACTTGTCGCCGATCCCGAAATGAACGCGATCGCGGCCGACTACCCCAGCAACCTCGGCCACCAGTCGGGCCCCGGCTGCTTCCGCTGCCACGACGGCTCCCACTTCGCGGTCGGCCCCAACGGCCGCCTCCTGACCAAGACGATCCCCTGGGAATGCACGACGTGCCACACCTTCCCACAGGTCGGCAGGTCGGTGTCCAGCGTCTCCCTGCTCAGCCCGCCCCCCGATCACCAGTCCAAACTCTGGGTCTTCGAACACGCGCACAACCCCTTGGCGCTGCAGCCGTCCGCGAACAGCAGCTTCTGCGCGAACTGCCACAGCTCCGGCGCGCAGAGGGTGAACCACGAAGAAATGCTTTACCACCACCCGCAGGTAATCGAAAAGACCGGCCTCCAGGCGTGTGGGTACTGCCACCGGGAGGCCTTCTGTGCCAGGTGCCACAAGCAGCCGGTCCTGGGCTCGAGCGAGTTCGGCGCCCACAGCGAAGCGAACCTCCTACCAGGCGCGGGGCGAGAATGACGAATACGCCGCAGACATCGGTTCGCGAGGAGTGGCTGACGCTGCACGAAGCCTGCTCGCTCGTCGGCGTGTCGCCGGCCACGCTGCGCCGCTGGAGCAACAACGGGGACGTCAGCACATTCACGACGCCCGGGGGCCACCGTCGCTTTGCCAAGTCGGCGATTCTCGGCCTCCTGCGGATGCCGAGGGGAGCGTCCTCCGCCAAGTCCCCCGCCGCGTCCCTCGTCGCATCCCCCGCCACGTCCGCCGCCGCATCCTCCGCCGTGGCCGACCCGTGCGCCGAGACCGACGCGCCGCTGCCCTCGCTCGTCGCCCTCGTCGCCCAGGCGCGCAGGGTCCCGACCGCGGCGCGCGAGGCGTTCGCGGCCGAGCTGGCCGCGCTTGAACCAAACGATTCGGCGATCGTCGTCCACACCTGCCATCGGGTCGAGCTGTACGGGACCCTCGAGGGGCTGGGGGACGGAACGCTTCCCGAGCCGCCGGCGGGAGCGCAGCGTTTCGACGGGATCGAGGCGGCGCGGCACCTCGTCTCGGTCGCCTGCGGGCTGGACAGCGCGGTGCTCTGCGAGAACCAGGTCCTCCACCAGCTCCGCGAGACCCTCACCAAGCGCCGCGCCGACCATCCGCTCGACCCGGCCCTCGACCGGCTCTTCCAGGTTGCCCTCCAGGCGGGCCGGTGCGCCCGCAGCCGGTTCGGCGGCTCGACGCGATCGCTGGCCGACGTCGCGCTCGAGCGGGTGGAAGAGCGGGCCGGAGCGCCCGCGGGGCAGGGAATCCTCGTCGTGGGGGCGGGTGTCATGGGACACCTCACCGCGCTTGCCGCGGCACGGAGGGGGGCCGAGGTGGTCGTCACGAGCAGGACCGGCGAGCGGGCCGCCGCCCTCGCACGCGAGGTGGGCGGATGGGCGATCCCGTTTGAAGGCGGCGGTGTCGTGCCGCGGGTGGCCGGCGCGATCGTCGCGCTCGGCGGCATGTGGCCGCTCGCCGAGGAGGATGCCCGCGCGCTCGCCGACAGCGGCGCGATCGTCGTCAACATGTCCTCGCCGCCGGCCGTCCCGGATGCGCTCCAGGCCGCGCTCGGCGACCGCTTCGTCTCCGCCGACGACCTCGCCAAGGGAGAGGACGTCGAGCTACAGGACCGGCTCCGCGAACAGCTCGAAGAAGCTCGTGGCCGAATCCGTCAACTCGTACTTCCGCCGGCTGCGCACGCGCAAGGCCTCCTCGGCGATCAAGGCGATCGGCGAGGCCGCGGACGAGCAGCGTCGCGGCGAGCTGGACTGGCTGTTCCGCCGCCTGCCCGACCTCGCCGAGAAGGAGCGCTCGCTGATCGAGCAGATGAGCAACCGGCTCGTGGCGGACATCCTGCACGCGCCGCGATCGGCGCTCAACTCGGATGACAGCGGCGCCCTCGCGCAGGCCGCCCGAGAGCTCTTCGGAGCGTGAGCTCGATACTCGCCTGCTCAGAGCCCGAAGGCAAAGCCGAGCCAGATGAGCCCGACCAGCGTGACGGCGATCGTCGCGAAGCTGACGGCGACACGCCGGCCGCGGCGGAGCGCGTGGGGTGCGGGGAGCACCTGGTGGGCGAGCAGGATGAGCATGCCGAGCACGAGCGGCAGCAGCAGCGCGTTGACGACCTCGACGTCGATGGCGAGCCGGACGAGCGAGTGGCTGACGAGCACGAGCACCGCGCCGAGCGCGACCGCGCTGGCATACAGGCCGTAGAAGAGCGGCGCGCGGCGCAACCCGTCGTTCAGGCTCCGCGGATGCCCGGCGATCTCGGCGACCGCCCAGGCGGCCGCGAGCGAGACGACGATGCTCGCAACCAGCGCCGCTCCGAGGACCCCGAGCGCGAGCAGCACCCGGCTCGTCGAGCCGCCGAGCAGCGGCGCGAGCGCGCGGGCGATCGCACCAACGCTCTGGAGCGAGCCCGCGCGCCCGTGGAAGCTCGCCGCGGTCGCCACCAGCACCGAGGCCATGATCAGCTGCGTCAGCAGCGCGCCGAGCGCGGTGTCGATCCGCGCCGAGCGCAGATCGCGCGCGGTCAGGCCCTTGTGAACGACGGCGCCCTGCTGGTAGAAGAACATCCACGGCATCACCACCGCTCCTACGTTTGCCGCGACGAGCGTGAGATAGCCGGGCCGGCCGAGCGGCTGGGTCGCGACTCCCGCGGCGAGCGCGTGCGCGGAGGGGTGGGCGAGGAGGGCCGCCGCGACGAAGGCGAGCTCGAAGAGGCCCAGCGCGATCCCGACGAGCTCCACCCGGCGGTAGCCGCCCGAGACGACGAGAACCACCAAAAGCGCCGCCGCGGGCAGGACGGTCAGCGCCGCCGGCAACCCGAACAGCCGCCCGACCCCGGCGACGCCGGCAAACTCGGTCACCAGCGCGCCGAACGCGCTCACCAGCAGCGCACCGATCGAGATCGACGCCCAGCGGGCGCCGAAGCGCTCGCGGATCAGCTGCGCGTGACCCTTGCCCGTCGCGATCCCCAACCGAATCGTCAGCTCCATCACCAGGTACAGCACCGGCGCCAGCAGCACCTGCAGCGCCAGCAGGCGGTACCCCCAGCGTGCGCCCGACTGGGAGGCCGTGACCACGCTGCCCGCGTCGGTGTCGGCGAGCATCACCATCAGCCCGGGGCCGAGGACCCACGGCCACCGCGGCACACGCGGCCGGGGACGAGGCCGCTGCCGCACCGCCTGCTGGACTCCGGCCGTCCCCGGGCGAACCACTGCTCAGCTCTCCTATCAGTCGATCAGGGTACCCGAAGCCCAGCTCAAGTTAGGGTACCCTAACTGCTCATGAGTTACAAGACGACCGGCTCTCGTTCACGCCGGGGCGCGTCCGTGATTTCCACGCGACCCGTCCGGTAGATCCTACGCTTGGAACTGACACCCGCCCTCCGATACCGTGAATGCGATGAATGGAACAACCAAGATGCCAACGCCATGGACGGAATAACCGAGATGCCAACGAAGACCGAGATGCCAACGAAGACCGAGATGCCAACGAAGCTCGCCCCCGCCGCGCGCATGGCCCGCGAAGAGCGGGATAAGCGAATGGAGATGATGCACAACTTCGACGAGTCGCCGTACACGATCGCCTGGGAGGTGACGCGCGCGTGCGCCTACGCGTGCGCCCACTGCCGCGCCGACGCGCAGCACAAGCGCGACCCGCGGGAGCTGAACACCGAGGAGGGGATGCGCCTGATCGACGGGCTCGCGGGCTTCGGCACGCGCCCGATCCTCGTGCTGACGGGCGGCGATCCGCTGATGCGCCGCGACCTGTTCGAGTTCGCGCGGTACGCCGACGAAAAAGGGCTGCGGGTCTCGCTGACGCCGACCGCCACGGCGCTGCCGACGCGCGAGCGGATGCGCGAAGCCCGCGAGGCGGGCATCCGCAGGGTGGCGTTCAGCTTGGACGCCGCCGACCCGGAGGTGCACGACCGCTTCAGGGGCTTCAAGGGCTCGTTCGACCGCACGTTCAAAGGCATCGAAAACGCGCTCGCGGAGGAACTGCCGATCCAGGTCAACACCACGATGTGCGCGCTGAACGCCGACCAGTTCGACGGGCTCGTGCCGCTGCTGGAGTCGGTCGAGGTCGTGCAGTGGTCGGTCTTCTTCCTCGTCCCCGTCGGCCGCGGCAAGCAGCTGGAGATGCTGAGCCCCGAGCGGCACGAGGAGGTGCTCGAGCGGCTGTACGAGCTCAACGGGAAGGTCAGCTTCGACATCAAGGCGACCGCGTCGCCGCACTATCGACGGATCGTGCGCGAACACTCAGGCCCGACGTCGGGCGCGGGCTTCCACTTCGCCGACGGCCTCGACCGTCCGGAGCACGCGAAGGGCGTCAACGACGCCCGCGGCTTCATGTTCGTCTCCCACATCGGCGAGGTCATGCCCTCCGGCTTCCTGCCGATCTCGGCGGGCAACGTGCGCGAAGAGGACCCCGTCGCGATCTACCGCGACTCACAGCTCTTCCGCGAGCTGCGCGACCCCGAAGCGCTCAAGGGCAAGTGCGCCCGCTGCGAGTTCCGCGAGATCTGCGGCGGCAGCCGCGCCCGCGCCTTCGCGGTCACCGGCGACCACCTCGAGTCGGACCCGAGCTGCCCGTATCAGCCGTAAGCGCGCACCCGGGCCGGCGGCTGAGTCGCCTGTGAGCGTTCGTCCGCCACACCGGCCCGTCCCGCCGCGGTAGTCCAGGTCAACGAGGCGAGCGTCACCAGCACCAGCCAGGTCGCCGAGGCGAAGGAGGAGTGCACAACCTCGGTCGCGGTGGTGTCGGTCACCCCGATGATGAGGAAGCCGAGGAAGGCTTGGACGAAGAACATGGCGCAGACGACGGCCGCGGTCCGCTTGATCGCGGGCGAGTCGGCGCGGTCGCGGCGGCTGCGCAGGAGCACGAAGACCGCGAGGAGGATCACCACCGCGGCCCAGACGCGGTGGATCAGGGCGATCGCGACGAGGTGGTTGAAGGTCGGCAGGAACGTGCCTTTGCATAGCGGGAAGGAATGGCCGCAGACGGTGTTGGAGCCCGCGTTGGCCTGCGTCGAGCCGGCGAGGAGGAGGCCGAAGGTGAGCGCGACCAGCCATGCCGTCAGCCGCGAGAACGAATCGCGCGGCGGCCGCTCGCCCTCGGGGATGGCGAGGCGTACGGCCACGAGCGCGATCGACCACACCAGCAGCGCCGCGGCGCCGAAGTGGGCGACCACGGTCCAGGCGACGTTGCTGAGCAGCACCGTCACGCCGCCGAGGACGACCTGGAGCGCGAGCATCGCGAGCATCCAGATCACCGGCCCCGTCAACCGCTGCTCGCGGCGGTAGTCGCGGAAGACCATGAACGCCAAGCCGACCGCCGCGACGACGAGGATCGTGGCGAGCCAGCGGTGGGCCTCCTCGATCAGGGCGTGGTGTCCGCCGGCGACGAGTTCGCCGTGGCACGCCGGCCAGTCGGGGCAGCCGAGCCCCGATTCGGAGGCGCGCACGAAGGCGCCGAGTGTCATCATCGCCCACCCGACGACCGCCGTCCCCGCCGCCAGGATCGCGAGGCGCCGTCTCGTCACGCCGCGGTACGGTCGGCCGCGGCCGAGCGCTGCTCGATCTCTTCGGGGCGGCCGAGCGCGGCGAGCACCCGATCGGCCGCCGCCCGGCCGTCGCGGATGCAGGCCGCCACGCCGACGCCGCGGTAGGCGCCGCCGCAGAGGCTCACTCCCGGAAGGCCGGCGAGCGCGGCGTCGAGGCGCGCGATGCGTTCGTGGTGGCCGACGGTGTACTGCGGCATCGCCCGCTCGAAGCGGAAGACCTTCGCCTCCAGAGGCGCCGCGTGGAGGTCCATCGCCTCCGCGAGATCGGCGCGCGCGGCGGCGATCAAACGCTCGTCGTCGAGGTCGAGCGCGGTGCGGTCGGCGGAGTGGCCGGCGGAGCACTTCAACAGCACCGTGTCGCCCGAAAGGTGGGGCCACTTCGACGAGGACCACGTGCAGGCGGTGATCGCACGGCCGCGGTTGCGCTGCACGAGAAAGCCGCTCCCGGCCGGCTGGCCGGCGAACGCCTCGATCGGGTAGGAGAGCGCGATCGTCGCGACCGACGCGTAGGGGATCCCCTCCAGCTCCCCCGCCGCCGCCGGGCAGGCCTCGGCGAGGATCGCCGCCGCGGCGAAGGCGGGCACGGCCAGGATCACGTGGTCGGCGTCGAGGCTCTCGCCGTCGTCGAGCGTCAGACGCACGCCGCCTCCGCCGCCCCCGACACCGGCCCCGACACCGCCCCCGACACCGACTCGACCGACTGCCCCGACATCGCCCCGCCGACACCGCCGCGGGCAGGGGGGAGAGGCCGCGCGACGGGCACCCGGTCCGATACTCCACGGACGCCGCGCGCTCGCGCAGCGTCCGCACCAACTCGCCGAGGCCGCCGGAGAGCGTCAGGAAGGTCGGCCCGAGCGGCGCCTGCAGCGGCGCGCCCGAGAGTGCGCGCAGTCCGCGCACGAGGCTCCGCCGCTTGCGCAGCGCGGCCTCGAGCTGGGGCGCGGCGGCGCGCACGCTGAGCTCCTCGCAGTTGCCGGCGTGGATGCCGCCGAGCAGCGGGTCGATCAGCCGCTCGAGCACCTCGTGGCCGAGCCGGCCGCGCACGAGCGCTCCGATCGAGACGTCGCGTGTCGGCCGGCGGGCGGGCACGATCATGTCGAGGCCGGCGCGGGCGAGGCCGAGGGGGAGAGGATGCCGGAGCCGATCAGCGCCTGCGAGCCGTCGGGCACGCCGGACATCAGCCGCGGCGGCAGCGGGCGCAGCCGGTCGGTCCACACGTACGGCTGGTCCTCGGCGGGCGCCACGAGATCGTGCTCGAGCCCGAGGTCGTGGCAGAGCTCCAGCGCCCCGGGCACGCGCGCGAGCAGCGCCTCGGCCCCGACGTCGAGCGGGCGGCCGGCGAAAGGCTCGGTGCGGATGTTGCCGCCGATGCGCTCGCTCGCCTCCAGCAGCACGATCCGCGGCCCCGTCGAACCCGCGCCGCCGGCTGCGCGGTGTACGCCGTCGAGACGGTCGGCGGCGGCGAGGCCGGCGATCCCGCCCCCGACGATCGCGACGAGGGGCCGCTCGCTCATGCCGTGACCTCTCTCCCGAGCCAGCCGGTCGAGGACGACGGCGGCGAGCGCGTCCAACAGGCGCGGGTCGGTGTTCGGCGAGGCGGTTCGGGCGAAGGCGATCCCGAGCTCCCGCGCGCGCGCGGCGGCTTCGACGTCGAGGTCGTAGAGGATCTCGAGGTGGTCGGCGACGAAGCCCGCGGGGCAGACCACCACGGCGGTCGCGCCCGAGGCTGCGAGCTCGCTCATCGCTTCCAGGACGTCGGGGCCGATCCACGGCTCCGGCGTGCGCCCCGCGCTCTGCCACGCCACCGACCAGCGCTCGAGCCCCGTACACGCCGCCACTGCGGCGGCGGTCTCGTGCAGCTGCGCGGGATAGGGATCGTCCTCGGTGAGAATCCGCTTGGGGAGGCTGTGGGCGGTGAAGAGGACGTGTACCCGCTCCTCGGCCTCCGGGGACAGCGTCCGCAGCGCGTCCTCCAGGGCCGTGGAGAGGAAGTCGAGGTAGCCGGGCGCGAGGTGCCAGGAGGGCACGACCGAGACCTCGGGCCGCCCGCCCGGCGCGGCGGCGGCCGCGGCCTGCACCCGCTCGGCGTACTCGCCGACGCTCATCCGCGAGTAGTGCGGCGCGAGCACCAGCCCGACGATCCGGTGAGCGCCGCCGGCGGCCAGCTCGGCGACGGCGTCCTCGATGAAGGGGCTCGCGTGCTTCATCCCCAGCGCGACCCGGATGTCGGGGCGGCCCGCTTCGGCCAGCGCCCGTTCGATCCCCGCCACCTGCGCGCGCGTGAGCTCCAGCAGCGGGGAGTGGCCGCCGATCGCCTCATAGCGCCGGCGCAGCTCGGCGAGCAGCTCGGGAGTGGGGGGGCGTCCGCGGCGGATGTGGGTGTAGTAGGCCTTGAGCTGCTCGGGCCCCTCGGGGGTCCCGTAGGCCATCGCCAGCACGGCGGTTTCGCTCATCGGTCTGCCTCTCTCGGAGTCGCGCGGTGGGCATGAACAAGCTCCACGATATGCGTGAGCACGCCCGGGTCGGTCTCGGGCGCCACCCCGTGGCCGAGGTTGAAGACGTATCCGCGTGCGGGCGCCCCGGCGAGCACCTCGGCGACCTCGGCCTCCAGCACCGGCCGTGGCGCCAGGCAGGCGACGGGATCGAGGTTGCCCTGCAGGGCTGTTCCCGAAGGCAGGCGCATGAGGCCCTCCCGCAGCGGTATGCGCCAGTCGAGCCCGACGGCGTCCGCGCCGGCGGAGCCGATCGGCTCGAGCAGGTGGGCGGCGCCGAGGCCGAAGTAGATGCGCGGCACCCCGAGGGCGGCGAGCCCGTCGAACAGACGCCGCACGACCGGTAGCACGTGCGCCTCGTAGTGGCGTGCCGACAGCGACCCGATCCAGCTGTCGAACACCTGTACCGCCTGCGCTCCGGCCTGGACCTGCGCGGCGAGCGAGGCCAGCGCGACGTCGGCGAGGTACTCGAGCAGCGTGCGCCAGGTGGGGGGATCGGCGAGCATCAGGGCCTTCGCGCGGGCCTGCGTCTTGGACGGGCCGCCCTCGACCAGGTAGCTGGCAAGTGTGAAGGGCCCGCCGGCGAAGCCGATCAGCGGCACGCTCAGCTCCGCGCAGGCCAGGCGCACGGCCTCCGCCAGCCACGGCGCGTTGACGGCCGGCTCGAACGGGCGCAGCCGCCTCAGATCGCGCGAGGTGCGCACCGGCGTGGCGATCACGGGACCGACGCCGGGACGGATGTCGACGTCCATGCCGACCGCCTCCAGCGGCGTCACGATGTCCGAGAAGAGGATCGCGGCGTCGACGCCGTGGCGGCGCACCGGCTGCAGCGTGACCTCGGCGGTGAGCTCCGGCGAGTGCGTGATCTCCAGCAGCGTGGCGCGCTCGCGGACGGCGCGATACTCCGGCAGCGAGCGCCCCGCCTGGCGCATGAACCAGACGGGGATGCGCTCCACCGGCTCCCCGCGCAGGGCGCGGAGCAGCGGCGCATTCAAGAGTCCGGGGTCTTCGCCCACGGCCATCGTCGCAAGCGTCTCGCTCGGCACGCCGTTGACCGTAGCAAGCACTGACCTAATCAGTCCGCGCGAGGTGGACCTCGCCGGCGTCGAGCGCGGTGTGGCCGCTGCCGGGGAGCCTCACGACGAGCCGCCCGTCGCCGTCGATCCCCTCCGCGCGGCCGCGGCCCGCGGCCCAGAAGACCTCGCGTCCGCGCAGCGCGTCGCGCGCGCGCCAGGCGTCCAGGACCCGCGGGGGGGGTTCGTCGAGGCGACGCTCGAGCGCTGTGAGCAGCTCGGCGAGCAGCGGCTCGATCGCCTCTGGTCCCCGCCCGAGCGTGGCCGCGGCGCCGCGCAGCTCCGGCGGCAGCTCCCCGAGGCGCACCGCCACGTTGACGCCGACGCCGAGCACCGCCCAGCTCTCCTGGGGGCGCCCCTCGATGAGGATGCCCGCGAGCTTGGCGAGGGCCGGGGCGCCCGCCCCGGAGGCGCCCGGCCCCGAGTGCCCCTCGCCTGCCGCGTCCTCCGCCACGCCGGGGTGCACGAGCGGGCGCGGCACGACGATGTCGTTGGGCCACTTGATGAGCGCGCCGGCCCCGGCGACGTCGCAGACGGCGACGGCGGCGATGAGCGGCAGCAGCGGGGGCGGCTCCCGCAGCAGCAGCGACATCAGCAGCGCGCTGCCCGCCGGAGCGCTCCAGCGCCGTCCCTGGCGCCCGCGCCCGGCGGTCTGCTCGGCGGCGGTCACGAGCGTCCCGTGAGGCGCCCCCGCAAGCGCGAGCGCGCGGGCGCGCTCGTTGGTCGAGTCGGCGCGGCGCAGGTGCAGGCGGGGCCGGCCGAGCGCCGGGCTCACGCGGGAATCCCCTTCAGGGTGTGGCCTGCCGGTGGCCGTGCTGCCGGACACGGGGCCGCTCAATCCGCTCGCGTGGCGGCGTCTGCGAGCAGCGCCTGCACCACTCCCTCGACGTCGTGGCGGTGGGCCACGACGTGGGGCTCCAGGCCGTGCTCGCGCAGGGTGGCGGTGGTGGCGGGGCCGATCGAGACGATCCGGGTCCCCGCGGATAGGCCCGCGGCGCCACCGGCGGCCTGGAGGAAGAAGCGCACGGTGGAGGAGGAGGTGAAGGTGATGTAGTCGGCCTCACAAGCGGCCGCCAGCGCCCATTCGGGGAGCGGTTCGGCGACGGTCTCATACAGATCGAGCACGTCGACCTCGACGCCACGCGCGCGCAGCGCGTCGGGGAGCACGTCGCGCGCGTTGCGGGCGCGTGCGATCAGGGCGTGCCGGATGGGCAGCTCGGCGAGCGCTTCCACAAGCGACTCCGCGACGAACCGGTGCGGGACGATGTCCGCGATGATCCCGTGCTCGGCCAGCGCGTGCGCGGTGGTGGGCCCGATCGCCGCGATGTGCGTCCGCGCCAGCGCCCGCGCGTCGAGCCGGCCTGAGGCGATGCGTTCGAACAGGCATTTGACCGCGTTGGGGCTCGACAGGCAGATGAGATCGTAGGGCGAGGGGTCGAGCGGCGTGAAGCCGGCATCGAGTATCGGCTCGACGCGGATCACCGGCGCCTGCACCACCGTGGCCCCGAGCTCCCGCAGCCGCCGGGCGAGTCCGCCGGCCTGCTCGCGCGCCCGAGTGACCGCGACCGCGCGCCCGCTCAGGGGAGATTGGAGCCCACCCTCCCGCCAGGCGATCTCCCGGGCCAGCTCGACCGCGGCGCCCACGACGGTGACCGAGGGAGCGCGCACCCCCTCCGCGCGCGCGCGCTCGGCGATCGTGGCGAGCGTCCCCGTGACGGTCCGCTGGTCGGGCAGGGTCCCCCGTTCGACCACGGCCACCGGCTCCGACGCCGGCCTGCCCGCCGCGATCAGCGAGGCGGCGATGTCCGGGAGTCTGCGCACGCCCATGTAGAAGACGAGCGTCCCTTGGAAGGCCGCGAGGGCGGCCCAATCGAGGTCGGCCTCGGCATCCGCGCCGCCCGCCTCCCCCGAGGCGCCCGCTCCGCCGGGCTCCCCCGAGACATCCGTGTCGCCGGGCTCCTCGAAGGAATCCGCGCCGCCCGCCTCCCCCGAGGCGCCCGCACGGGTGTGGCCGGCGATGAACGCCACCGCTGCCGACAGCCCGCGGTGGGTGACGGGGATGCCCGCGTAGGCGGGGGCGGCCACGCCCGCGGTAACACCGGGGACGACCTCGAACGGGATGCCCGCCGCGCGCAGCGCAAGCGCCTCCTCGCCGCCGCGGCCGAACACGAACGGATCGCCGCCCTTGAGCCGCACGACGGTCTTCCCCTCCCGCGCGCGCCGCACCATCAAAGCCTCGGTCTGCTCCTGCGGCGCCGACGGCCCGCCGCCTCCTTTGCCGACGAACACCAGCTCGACGTCCCCGCGCGCGCCCTGAAGCGCCTCCGAGGGGATCAGGCGATCGAAGAGGATCACGTCGGCCCGCGCGATCAACTCGATCGCCCGCGCGGTCAGCAGGCCGGGGTCCCCGGGTCCGGCGCCGACGAGGTAGACGCGCCCGGCCTCAGGCGTGCTCAACGGCGAGCTCCTCCGCGTGGCGCAGCAGCTCGCCGGCGCCGGCGCTCAGCAACCGCTCGGCCATGCGGAGGCCGAGCGCCTCGGGGTCGTAGAAGCCGCCGAGGAGCTCGTCGCTCACCCAGGCGGAGCCGTCGGGGAGACCGACCCAGGCGCGCAGATGCAGGCAGCCGCAGCCGTTGTCGATGGCGTGGGCGCCGAGGGGCGTGTTGCAGTCGGCCCCGAGCGCGTGCGCCACGGCGCGCTCGGCCAGCAGGCAGGCGAACGTCGGGTCGTCGGTGATCGCCTGGACGGCCTGCCTTGCGCGCTCGTCGTCGGCTCGGCCCTCCAGCGCAAGCGTCGCCCTGGCCGGGCGAGGGGACGAAGCGCGCGGGGTCGAGCACGGCGCCGATCTCGGCCTCGCGGCCGAGTCGTGCGAGACCGGCGTGGGCGAGCACGATCGCGTCGAAGCCGCCCTCTCGCCAGCTTGCGCAGCCGGGTATCGACGTTGCCTCTGACGGCGACCGCCTCGAGGTCGGTGCGTGCGGCGCGCAGCTGGGCGGCGCGGCGGATGCTGCTTGTGCCCACGCGCGCCCCCGGGGCGAGCCGCTCCAGGCCATCCGACTCCGCAGAGAACATCCTCCGGGGCCGCCCGCGCGGGGGCGCCGAGCAGAGTCAGGCCTTCCGCAAGCTCCCCGGGAACGTCCTTGGCGGAGTGCACCGCGAGGTCGATCTCCCCGGCGCTCAGCGCGCGCTCGAGCTCGTCCACCCAGCGGGACTTGTCGCCGGCCGCGCCGCCGCGGTCCCCGCCGGTCGTGATCGCGACCAGCTCGGCAGTCGGTCCGCGGAGGTGGGCCTCCAACGAGCCGGCGACCAGCCGTGTCTGAGCTGGCGCCAGGGCGCTGCCCCGCGTACCGATGCGCATCGGTCCCGCGCTCCTACTGGGGGCCCTTGCGACGGCGTCGCCGCAGGTCGTGCACCTCGGCGAGCTTATTATCGGATGCCCGCCCGCCCGCTGCGCGACCGGTCGGAGATCGCCCCGCGGCGTCCTCGGTGGGCGCCTCCTCGTCGACCTCGTCGCGCAGGGCGAACAGCTCGCGCAGCGAGCTCCAGGCTCGCGTGGCCGCGGTCGCTTCCGAGGCTGCGCAGGCGGATCGTGGGCTCGTGCAGCAGGCGGTCGGCGACGGCCCGCGCCATCGCCTCCACGCGGGCGAGGTCGCGCGGGGAGGCCGACTCCCAGCGGTCCGTCGTTCTCGGCCAGCACCTGCTCGACGATCGCGTCGCCGTGCTCGCGCAGGGCGCCGACGGTCGGCAGCGCGTCGAGCTGGCCGATCCAGCGGGCGAAGCGGCGGATCTCCTCCTCGACGATCTCCTCGCGCCCGCGGCGCCTCCTCGGCGCGCGAGCTGAGGTTGCGCTCCACCACGCGCCTGGAGGTCGTCGATGTCGTACAGCGTCACCCCCTCCAGCTCCCCGCAGCGGGGTCGATGTCGCGCGGGACCGCGATGTCGATCAGCAGCAGCGGCCGCCCCGCGCGCTGCCCGAGCACCAGCTCGAGCTCCTCATGGCCCGACGATCGGGTGGGGCGAGGAGGTGGAGGAGACCACGATGTCGGCTCGCACGAGCTGCTCGGGGAGCCGGTCGAGGCCCACGACCGAGCCGCCGAAGCGCTGGGCCAGGCTGAGCGCGCGGTCGGCGTGGCGGTTGGCCACGAAGATCGTGCCGGCGCCCTGGTCGGCGAGCGCCCGCGCGGTCAGCTCGCTGGTCTCGCCCGCGCCGATGATCACGACGTGGCGCTCGGCGAGGTCGCCGAGCACGCTCGGCGCGAGGCTCCACCGCGACCGAGGGGACGCTCACGCGGCTGGCGCCGATCGCGGTCTCGGTGCGCACCCGCTTGCCGGTGCTGAGCGCGGCGCGCGAACAGGCGGTTGCTGAGCGGCCCGGTGGCCCCGCCGCGCATCGCCACCTCGTAGGCGCGCCGGACCTGGCCCTGGATCTCGGCCTCGCCGACGATCATCGACTCCAGCCCGCGGTCACCCGGAACAGCTGGCGGGCGGCGTCGCAGTTGCGCGGCGAGTAGATCGCCTCGGCGAGCTCGGTGGGGCGGATGCCGGCGCGGCGGGCGAGCATCCCCAGCACCTCCGACTCCGCCCGCACGGGGTCGCCCACGACGAGGTAGACCTCGGTGCGGTTGCAGGTCGAGATCACGACCGCCTCGCGCACCTCGGTGGCTCGCAGCATCCGCTTGGCGAACTCGACCGCCTCGGCTCGCGTGAAGGCGAGGCGCTCGCGCAGCGCGACCGGCGCGGTCTTGTGGGAGACGCCGAGCGTCAGCAGCTCGCTCATGCCGGCGTCGACTCCCGCGCGGGTCGGTCGAGCGCTCGTCCTGCGGCGCGCCCGCCTGCGTCCGGGACCGTCCTGCGGGGCGCTCGGAGAGCTCCAGCAGCTCGCCCAGCTCGCGCTCGATGCGGCTGAGGCGGATCGCCATGATCGCCACGTAGATCAGCACGATCGCGAACACCACGATGTAGGCGCCGGCGACGTACTTGCCGGCCGTGTGCAGCGGCAGCGCCGGGACTTCAGCCACGACCAGCGCGCCACGTCGAGGCTCCTCCGCCCGCCACGCGGGCGCCGAGCGTGGCTCGCGGCGGGCTCGGCGCGGCGCTGCGGCGGCGCCGGCTGCGTGGCCTGCTCGCCCGCCAGGCGCCGGCGCAGCGCGCGCAGCTGGGCGCGGGCGTGCTTGGCGGTCAGCTCGTACTTGCAGAGGGTCGCGAACAGCAGCGCCATCGCCACCAGCGAGACCAGGAACGTGAGCGCCATCGAGCCGGGCAGGTTGGAGGTGCTGCCCGAGCACCCGCGGGTGCAGGTAGGCGGTGGAGAGGCGCACGGCGATGAAGTTCATCGGCACGAACGCCCCGGCGGTGATCGCGAACACCGAGGCGTAGCGGGCCTGGCGCTCGGGATCCTCGATCGAGAAGCGCAGCGGCTGGTAGGTGGCGTACAGCAGGAACACGATCAGGAACGAGACCAGCGTGGGCTCGCTCCACACCCACCAGTGCCCCCACGAGCCCTTGGCCCAGATCGAGCCGGTGATCAGGGTCGCCAGCGCGAAGATCAGGCTCATGTGGATCACCACGTAGGAGCGCATGTCCCAGCGCGGGTCGCGGGTGCGCAGGTGCGCGATCGCGAACAGGCCCCCGAGCACGAAGCCGCACAGGGCGACGATCGCCAGCGGCACGTGCATGTAGAAGATCTTCTGCAGGAAGCCCTGTTCGGCTTCCAGCGGGGCGTAGAAGAAGACCAGCGTGAGCGCCGCGGCGACGGCGACGACGGTCGAGATGCTGAGCGCCCGCAGGCCCCTGCCATACATGTCTGATCGGCTCAGTCCTCCAGCAGGAAATCGAACACGGCGTAGGCGATCAGCCCGAAAATCAGATCATAGAGCGCGAGCATCGGCAGCCAGCGCGCTGCGGGCGCCCGGCGTGGTGGCCAGCCAGCAGCGGCGAGCGTCGCCCGCGCGGCCCCGATCACGATCGGCACGAGCAGCGGCAGGCCCAGCAGCGGCCCCAGCAGATCCCGCGCGCGGGTGCGCACCGCCAGCGCCGCCACCAGCGTCCCGACCACCGCCACGCCGAGGTCGCGCGAGCAGCAGCACGAGCAGCAGGTCGGGCAGCGCGGGCCGACGGGGCACCGACAGCAGCAGCGCGAACGCCGGCACCGCCACCAGCTCGAGCACCACCAGGTAGCAGAGCAGCGCCAGCTCCTTGGCCAGCAGCAGCGCGCTGCGGTCGACGGGGGCGAGCAGGAAGCCGTCGAAGCCGCCTTCCTCGGCGTCGGCCACGAACAGCCGGTTGACCCCCAGCAGCGCCGCGAACAGCAGCGTCACCCACAGCACCCCCGCGGCCAGGTCGCCTTCGACGCTGTTGCGGTTCAGGGCGAAGTGGAACACCACGAAGGTGGACAGCGCGAACAGCGACATCCCCGGCACCGACTCCAGCGTGCGCAGCTCGACCAGCAGCTCCTTGCGCAGCAGCGCCCCGACGGCGCGCCACGTGGGCGCGCTCGCGCGGTCACCGGCAGCGTCGCCGCGAGCGCTCGCCGGCGTCCAGGACCTCGCGCGGGCGCGGCCGCGAGCAGCGCGCGGGCCGCCCGCGCGCGCAGGCCCAGCACGACGTCGGCCTCGGCAGCGCGCCGGCGGGGTCGTGGCTGCAGAGCACCCGCGTGCGCCCGCTGGCCGGCGCCGATCAGCGGCTCGACCAGCTCGAGCGCGGCGGGGTCGAGGTTCGCGTAGGGCTCGTCCAGCAGCAGCAGCTCGGGGTCGTGCAGCACGGCCCGCGCGATCGCCACCCGCTGGACCATCCCCCGCGAGAACGTGCGCAGCGGCTCGCTCGGCGCGCCCGGACAGCCCAGCTGCTCGAGCAGCTCGCTCGACGCGCTCGCGCCGACGCCGTGCAGGCGGGCGTGGAAGCGCAGGTTCTCGCGCGGCGCTCAGCGAGCGGTAGAGCATCGGCTCGTGGGCGAGCAGGCCGACCCGGCCGCGCACCGCCCAGGACTCCTCGGGCAGGCGCGCGCCCGAGCACCCGCACCTCGCCGGCGTGCGGGTCGCAGCAGCGTCGCGAGGATCCGCAGCAGGGTCGTCTTGCCGGCGCCGTTGGGGCCGAGCACGACCAGCGTCTGCCCCGCTGCGAGCGACAGCGAGACGTCCGCCGAGCGCCTCCCGCTCGCCGTAGTGCCGAGCGAGCCCCTCGACCTCGACCGCCGCCACGCGCCTCAGGCGCTCGGCGAGCTCCGGCGCGCGTTCCCGCTGGGCCCGGGCGATCAGCTCGCGCACCGCCTGCTCCCCGTCCGCGCGCCGAGCAGCTCGATCGGGTCGGGGTCGCCGTTGACGATCGCCTCGAAGAACTCCTTGCGGTCCTGGTAGGTGGGCAGGTTCGACTTCGCCCACCCGCGCGCCTCGCTGAGCAGCACCGCCAGGCGCGCGTAGGGCTCGCCGAAGTGGCTCTTCGATCTCGCGCTTCATGCGCTTGGCGAGCGCCGGCGAGGCGCCCGCCGTGGAGATCGCGATCGCGAGCGGGCTGATGCGCACGATCGCCGGCAGGATGAAGTTGCACAGCGGCGGCACGTCGACGACGTTGACGAGCATCGCCCGCGCCTCCGCGTCGTCGAACACGGCGATGTTGACGTCGGTCTCGTCGGTGGCGGCGATCGCCATGAAGGCGCCCTCGAGGTCCGCGGCGCCGGCGTAGTCGCGCTGCTCCCAGCGGATCGAGCCCTCGCGCGCGTACTCCTGCAGCGCCGGCAGGGCCTGCGGGCGCGATCACCGTCACCTCGCCGTCGCAGGCGAGCAGCCCCTCGACCTTCTCCAGCCCGACCTCGCCGCCGCCGACCACCACGCAGCGGCGGCCGGTCAGCTTCAGGCAGGCGATGTAGAAGGGGACCTCGAGCATCCCCTGCACGCAGCTCTGGTCGCAGATGCCCCTGCGCAGCTGGCAGACGCACTCCTTGCCTGCATAAGCCTGGGCCGGCATCTCCCAGAAGGGTAGCTGTCGCGGGGCGCCCGGACGTGCCGGCCGGACCGTGCAGCCGTCCGTCGACGCCGCCAGCGCGGCGTCGCCGTCAGCGCAGGCAGGCCGCCGCCCGAGGGCGCGGGCGCTGATCCGCGCGAGCGCCAGGCCGCCCTCCCGGGCGCCAGGCGCGCTCGCGCTCGCCCTCGCGGCGGGAGCGGACCTGCGCCAGGGCCCGCGCGGCGCGCTCGTGCCGGCTCGTCGTAGGGGCCCCACCACACCCCGCGCAGGCGCGGGGGGTCCCAGGTGATCAGCTTCTCCTGGGCGCAGGCCCGCAGCCCGGCGCGGCCGAGCGTGCGCCCGAGGCCCCCGCCGGCGGCCGCGCCCCACGGGCCGCGCGCGACCATCGGGCCGGGGAGGTGGTCGTTGAGCCACACCATCCCGGCGCGCAGCTCGCGCGCGATGCGCGCGCCACGGTAGCGGTCCGAGGTCCAGATCGAGGCGCCCAGGCCGAACTCGCTGTCGTTGGCCAGCGCGATCGCCTGGTCGATGCTGTCCACCGCCATCACCGGCAGCACCGGCCCGTCGAGCGGCTCGCGCATGATCCGCATCTCGGGCGCACCCCGCTGATCACCGCCGGGCGCGTAGAAGGCGCCCGGCGCACGCCCTCCGGGCGGGCTCGACGGGGCCGCCGCAGTGCCGCCGCGCGCCCTGGGCGATCGCCTCCTGGACGAGCTCCTCCAGACGCTCGGCGCGCGCGCCGAGGCCAGCGGGCCGACCTGCACGCGCGGGTCGCGAGGGGTCGCCCACCTTGATCGCCTCGGGCGCCCGCACGAGCCCGGAGAGGAAGCGGTCGTACGACCTCGCGCGCCACGTAGACCCGCTCGATCGAGCCGCGCGCCGCGCCGGCCCCGGCGCACCCCGCCCACAGCGCCCCGCGCGATCGCCCGCGGCAGGTGGGCGTCGGCGAGCACCAGCATCGCGTCCTTGCCGCCCAGCTCGAGCGCGACCTCCTTCTCGCGCGAGACGCACGCCCTCGCCACCACCCGCCCGACCGGGGGCGAGCCGGTGAAGAGGATCTTCTCGACCGGCGACTGGGCCAGCGCCACGCCCGCGTCGGCGCCCCCGTGGAGGATCCGCACGATCCCCTCCGGCAGCCCCGCCCGGGCCACCAGGCGCGCGATCCGCTCGCCCGCGAGGCTGGCGCGGGCGGCCGGCTTGAAGGCCACCCCGTTGCCCGCCATCAGCGCCCCGGCGATCTGCCCGAGCGGCTGGGCGAAGGGCGCGCTGCCGGCGCCGATCACGCCGATCACGCCGTAGGGCTCATACGCGATGCGGGCGCGCTTGAGCGGGACCACCGAGCGGCTGACCCCGATCCGCCCGCCGCCCAGCAGGCGCGCCCCCTCGTCGGCCATCCAGATCAGCGCGTCGACGCCGGCGAGCAGCTCCAGCGAGGCGATCTCCGCCCGCGGGCGGCCCTGCTCGCGGGCGATCACCTCGAGCAGCTCGTCGAATTCGTCGATCACCGCCTGGGCCATGCGGCGCATGTAGCGGCCCCGGTCCTGCACGCGCAGCAGCGCCCACAGCGGCACCACCTTGCGCGACGCCGCCGACGACGCCGCTCGACCTCCTCGGGCGCGATCGCGCTCGACGCTCCCGAGCAGCGCCCCGGTGGCGGGGTCGCGCACGTGCAGCTCTGCGGCTCCGCGGCCTCGGCCGGCGGTGGTCTGCTCCGGGGGGGTCGCAGTCATCTCAGGCGATTATCGCTGCTCTCGTCGCGCCCCGCTGCTCGCCGCTCGCGCCTCCCGCGTGCGCTCGATCTCGCGCAGGCGCTCGGCGAGCTCGGCCTCGGCCTCGTCGGGGTCGTAGAAGCGCTCGCCCGCGACCGCCTCGGGCAGCAGCTCCTGGCCGCCGAGGTGCCCGGGTCGCGGTGCGGGTTCTCGTAGCCGCCCCGGTCCTGTCCCGGCCGGGGGCCGCTGCGCAGCCAGCCCGGCACCGGCGCCGCCCCGTGGTCGCGCACGTGCGCGCTGGCCGCCCCCAGGGCGCGGCCGGCGGCGTCCGACTTCGGCGCCAGGGACAGGTAGATGGCGGCCTGGGCGAGCGCGAATTTGGCCTCCGGCAGGCCCACGTGCTCGACCGCCGCGCCGCCGCGGTGGCCACCGACAGCGCCGCGGGGTCGGCGTTGCCGATGTCCTCGGAGGCGAGGATGACCATCCGCCGCACGATGAAGCGCGGGTCCTCGCCGCCCTCGAGCATCACCGCCAGGTAGTACAGCGAGGCGTCGGGGTCCGAGCCGCGCGTGGCCTTGATCCACGCCGAGATGTAGTCGTAGTGGCGGTCCCCCTTGCGTCGTAGAGGACCGCCCGCCGCTGCAGGGCGTCCTCCGCGCGCGCTAGGCCGACGCGGGTCTCGCCCAGCTCGCCGCCGTCGTCACCGCCAGCTCGAGCGCGTTCAGCGCCGTGCGCGCGTCGCCTTCGCTGCGCGCCGCGAGGAACTCGAGCGCCGCCCTCCTCGACCGCGATCGCGCCGCCGAGCTCCCGCGCGGCGAGCGCGCGGCTCAGCACCTCGGCGACCTCCTCGGCGGTGAGCGCCTGCAGCGCGTACACGCGCATGCGCGAGAGCAGCGCCCCGTTGACCTCGAACGCGGGGTTCTCGGTGGTCGCGCCGATCAGCGTCACCAGGCCCTCCTCGACGGCCGGCAGCAGCGCGTCCTGCTGGGCCTTGTTGAAGCGGTGGATCTCGTCCAGGAAGAACACCGTCCCCGTCGCCGCTCGTGCGCACGGCGGTGGGCGGCACGCTCGAGCACGCTCGCGCACCTCGGCGCGGCCCGCCTGCACCGCGCTGAGCTCCTCGAACGCCGCCCGTGAGCGCTCCGCCGAGGATCCGCGCGAGCGTCGTCTTGCCCGAGCCCGGCGGGCCGTAGAGGATCATCGAGTGGGGGCTGTCCCTGCTCGATCGCCGTGCGCAGCGCCGAGCTCTCCCCCAGCAGGTGCGTCTGGCCGACGAACTCCTCCAGGCGCCTCGGCCGCACCCGCACCGCCAGCGGGCGATCCGTGCCCCCCGGGGCGCCGCCGTCCTCCGAGGTGCTCCCCGCCGTGCGGCTCCCCCGCCGCGCTCCCGGCGGGTCGGGATTCGCCTGCGTCCTGAGGCTCGAAGAGGGTGTCCATATTGGAAGTATCGCGGGAGCCTCCAGCGTACGCCCACGCTCCCACGGGACCACGCCTCCATCGGTGTGTCCATATTTGGAAGTACCGCGGGTAAGCAGCCGCGTGCGCCCCCCTCCCCCTCGGCCGCTCCATCGGTGTGTCCATATTTGGAAGTACCGCGGGAGGTCGCCGGCCGGATGGCGTCGAACCTCTATGGCTGATGCACCAAATTGGAAACACCCCTTCCCCGGCCCGAGTCCACCTGGTATGACGACCGGCGCCGCCGACATCCTTTTACAGGGTCCCGCCCAGGGCGGGCAGGGTTCCAATCCCCTCGACCTGCTCGACGTGGGCGACGGGATCGCCGCGCGCTCGCCCTGGCGGCTCTGCTGGGCGCGCCTGCGAGGCGACCGCGTGGCGCTCGCCTCGCTCGGCTTCGTCGCGCTGCTCGTCGTGGTCGCGTTCGCCGCGCCGCTGATCGTCCAGATCGCCGGCGTCTCCGGACCCTACGTGCAGAACCCGGGCGCCACCGACGCGTTCGGCAGCCCGCTCGGCCCCAGCGCCGCGCACCCCTTCGGGGTTGACCAACTCGGCCGCGACGTGTTCGCGCGCGTCGTCTACGGGACGCGCGTGTCCCTTGAGGTGGGCGTCGTCGGCACCGCGATCGCGACCGTCATCGGCGCCGTCGTCGGCCTGCTCGCCGGCTTCTACCGCGGCCTCACCGACACGCTGCTCTCGCGCACGATCGACGTCGTGCTCTGCTTCCCCCTGCTGCTGGTGGGCCTCGGGCTGGGAGCCGCGTGCGGGGTGCGCGGCTGCGTGAAAGGAGCGATCCAGCCCGGCGCCTCCACGATCATCGCGATCGTCGCCCTCTTCAACTGGACCTACATCGCGCGCATCGTGCGCGGCCAGGTGCTCTCCCTGCGCGAGCGGGAGTTCGTCGAGGCCTCCCGCTCGCTGGGCGCCTCGGGCGGGCGAATCCTCTTCCGCGAGATCCTCCCCAACGTCACCCCGCCGCTGATCGTCTACTCGAGCCTCCTGATCCCCGCCAACATCCTGATCGAGGCCGCTCTCTCCTTCCTCGGCGTCGGCGTGCGCGCGCCCACCGCCAGCTGGGGGCAGATGCTCGCCGACGCCACCCCGATCTTCAACACCGCCTGGTGGTACATGCTGTTCCCCGGCGTCGCCCTGCTGTTGACCGTGCTCGCCTTCAACCTGCTCGGCGACGGGTTGCAGGACGCTCTCAATCCACGGGCGGTCCGCAGATGAGCTTTTCACTTCGACGCGCCCAGGCGCACAGGGGGGGTCAGTCCGCCGTTATCCGGCAAGCCCCAGGGGTTCAACAGAGCAATCAGAAGAGGAGATAGAGGATGTTCAACCAGCACAGATGGAGAGAGGCGTCGGCATGTGTGGCGATCTCTGGACTGCTCGCAATCGCGCTCACCGCCTGCGGCTCCAGCGGCAGCGGCTCGGGTAGCGGTACGAGCACCATTCCACTCAAGACCGGTGAGTCCCCAGCCGGCCAGCAGCTCTACGGCAAGCAGCGCGGCGGGGCGCTGACCGCCTACGAGGAACAGGACTTCGAAAACCTCGACCCGGGTGGCACGTATTCAGATCAGGACTACACCATCATGTCCGCCACCCAGCGCCCGCTCTACTCCTATCCACCCAACACCGCCAACAAGCTCGAACCGGACGTCGCCGCGGGGCCGCCGGTCATCTCCGATGGCGGCAAGACGGTGACGGTGCACATCAAGCGGCACATCTACTTCAGCCCGCCCGTCAACCGCGAAGTCAACTCCGCCGACGTCGCCTATGCGATCGACCGCGGCGCCAACCCGAACGTCGCCAACCCCTACTTCGAACCCTACTTCGGGGACATCGTCGGCGCGGAAAAGGCCAAAGGCAGTCCGATTCCCGGGATCGAAACGCCGAACAGTGAAACGATCGTCTTCCATCTCACCAAGCCCACGGCGGGGATTCTCGCGGGGGCGCTCAGCCTGCCGCTCTCCGCCCCCGTACCGCCTGAATTCGCCAAACCACTCGACGCCCACCACCCGTCGACCTACGGCACCGAATACCTGGTAGCCACCGGCCCGTACATGCTGAAGTCCGACAGCACGGGCAAGTTTCTCGGCATCGGCTACCAGCAGGGCAAGTCCGCCGCGCTCGTGCGCAACCCCCGCTGGAACCCGCACACCGACTACCGGCCCGCCTACCTCGATCGGATCGACGTCAACATCGGCGGCCAGAAGGCCGTGATCGGCCAGCAGGTGCTCAAGGGCGAACACGTGCTCCAGAACGACCCGCCCGCACAGTCGATCGTCAAGGAAGCCTACGAGCACTACCCCCAGCAGATCACCTTCACCCCAGGATCCGGCACCTACTACTCCGCGCTCAACAACGCCCACGGGCCGCTCGCCAACCCCAACGCGCGCAGGGCCGTGTGGGCGGCGCTCGACCGCACCGCGCTCGTCAAGGTGCGCGGCGGCGCGCTCGTGGGGCAGCCGATGACGCACTTCCTCTACCCCGGCGTGGCCGGCTACGAGGAGGCCGGCGGCGCCGCCGGACCGAAGCTCGACTACAACGAACACCCCGAAGGCGACCCGGCGGTCGCCGAAAAGTACATGAAGCTCGCCGGCTACCCCAGCGGCAGGTACACCGGCGCCAAGACCCTCCAGGTGGTCGGCGTGAGCGGCGAACCGGAAAGCGGGACGGCGCAGATCGTCAACCAGGCGCTGCAGGGCCTCGGCTTCAAGACCCACCTGAGCCTCGTGACCAAGTCCGTGATGTATGAAAAATACTGCGGAGTCCCCGCCCAGGAGATCGACGTCTGCCCCAACGCCGGCTGGACGCGCGACTTCGCCGATCCGCAGACGGTGCTGTTCGTGCCGTTCTACGGGCCCGCCATAACACCCAGCCACAACACCAACTGGGGCCAGGTGAACAACCCCCAGATCAACGCCGCGATGGAACAGGCCGAGCTCGTGGTCGGCGAACCGGCGCGCGCGCAGGCGTGGGCGAAGGTTGACGAAATGCTCGTCCAGCAGGCGGTCGCCGCCCCGGGGGTATTCGTCAGCCAGGCCAACATCGAGGGCAGGAACGTCGCCGGTGTCGATGCGCTGTGGAACAACGGCTCATGGGACTACGACTTCACCTCGCTGAAGTGAGCCGCGGTGGAGACCGGCCGGTTCCCGCGCTGGCCGGTCTCACCCATGGCCGATCGCCATGACCAACTACATTCTCCGCCGCATCCTCTGGGGCGTCGCGCTGCTGTTCATCGTCTCGGCGCTCACCTTCGTGCTGTTCGACATCCTGCCCACAGCCGACCCCGCGCAGCTGCGGGCCGGGCGCAATCCGAGCCCGCACACGATCGCCTACATCAGGCACGAGCTGGGGCTCGACAGGCCGCTCTACACCCAGTTCTACGACTACATAAAAGGGGTGGTCCTGCATCTCGACCTCGGCTACAGCTACTACAGCAACGCCTCCGTCAAAAGTCTGATCGCCGAACGCCTCCCCGCCACGATCTCGCTCGCCGCCGGTGCGGTGGTGATCTGGCTGGTGAGCGGCATCACGATCGGGATCATCTCCGCAGTGCGGCGGCGCACGCTGCTCGATCATGCCGCGATGGGGACCGCGCTCGTGTTCATCTCCGCCCCCGAATACTGGCTCGGGCTGGTCGCGCTGTTCCTCTTCGCCTCCGACATCGGCAGGCTCAGGATCTTCCCCGGCGCCGGCAGCTACGTCGCTCTGAGCAGCGATCCCGGGAAGTGGTTCACCTCGCTGATCCTCCCGTGGCTCGTGCTCGCCGCGACCTTCGCCGCGGTGTACGCGCGACTGTTGCGCGGGAGCCTGCTCGACGTGCTCGACCAGGATTACATCCGCACCGCGCGCGCCAAGGGCCTCACCGAGCGGCGCGTGATCCTGCACCACGGGGTGCGCTCCGCGATCGCCCCGATCGTCACCGTGCTCGGCCTCGACCTCGGCGCGCTGCTCGGCGGCGCCCTGCTGATCGAAACGGTCTTCGACATCCCCGGAGTGGGGAGGCTCAACTACGAGGCGCTCCTGCACGCGGACTTCCCGATCATCGAGGGCACCGTGCTGCTGGCCGCGCTGTTCATCGTCGTGGCCAACATCCTCGTGGACATCTCCTACGCGTATCTCGATCCCCGGGTGCGTTTCAAATGAGTGAGCCGTTGCTGCGCGTCGAGGATCTGCGGGTCGAACTGCCAACCGAGGATGGGGTGGTGCTCGCCGTGGACGGGATCTCCTTCGAGGTCCGCCGCGGTCAGACGCTTGGGATCGTGGGGGAGTCGGGGTCGGGCAAGACGGTCTCCGCGCTGAGCGTCATGGGGCTCACCCGCGCCCAGGGGGCCCGCGTCTCGGGGCGCATCCTGTTCGAGGGCGTCGATCTCCTGACGCTCCCCGAGCAGCGGATGCGCGCGCTGCGCGGCAACGAGCTCGCGATCGTCTTCCAGGACCCCCTCTCGACGCTTCATCCCCTGCTCCGCGTGGGGGCGCAGATCGTCGAGGCGATCCGCGCCCACCGCGAGGTCTCCAGGCGCGCTGCGCGGGAGCAGGCGATCGCGCTGCTGGATCTGGTCGGCATCCCCGGGGTGGGTGGGCATCGGATCTCCGTGGACGCCTACCCGCACGAGCTCTCCGGCGGGACGCGCCAGCGCGCGATGATCGCGATGGCGCTCGCCAACGAGCCGAAGCTGCTGATCGCCGACGAGCCCACCACCGCGCTCGACGTAACCGTGCAGGCGCAGATCCTCGCGCTGCTGCGCCGCCTGCGGCAGGAGCTCGGAATGGCGCTCGTGCTCGTCACCCACGACCTCGGGGTGGTCGCCGAGATGGCCGACGAGATCGCGGTGATGCACGCCGGACGGATCGTCGAGCGGGGCTCGGCCGAGCAGGTGCTCGCCGCGCCTCAGCACCCTTACACGCAGGGGCTCCTGCGCTCGATGCCGACGCTCGAGCGCCCCCGCGAGCCCGAGCCGGCGGTCCCCGAGCCGACTGTGGCCGAGCCTACGGTGCCCGAGCCGGCGGCGTCCGAGTCCGCGGTGCCTGAGCCGGCGGTGCCCGAGCCGCTGCTGCAGGTGCGCGATCTCGTCAAGCGCTTCCCGATCGCGCGCGGCGTGGTGTTTCAGTGCCATGTCGACGCCGTCGAGGCTGTCGCGGGGGTCAGCTTCGAGCTGCGGCGCGGCGAGACGCTGGGGCTGGTGGGGGAGACCGGCTGCGGCAAGAGCACCATCGCGCGCCTGATCATGCGCCTGCTCGAGCCCACCGGCGGGGAGATCCGCTTTCAGGGCCACGACATCGCCCATCTGAAGGGCGCCGCGCTGAGGGCCGCTCGCCGCGAGATGCAGATCGTCTTCCAGGATCCCTACTCCTCGCTGAATCCCCGCAAGACGGCCGGCTCGATCGTCGCCGAGCCGTTTGCGATCCACGGCCTGCACCCCGAGCGCTCAGAGCGCAGGCGCGCCGTGCGGGAGCTGATGGACACAGTGGGGCTGAACCCCGAGCACCACAACCGCTACCCCCACGAGTTCTCCGGCGGCCAGCGCCAGCGGATCGGCGTGGCGCGTGCGCTCGCGCTGCGCCCGAAGCTGCTGGTCGCCGACGAGCCCGTCTCGGCGCTGGACGTCTCGATCCAGGCGCAGATCCTCGACCTGCTGCGCGAGCTGCAGCGCGAGCTGGGCCTCGCTCTGCTGCTCATCTCCCACGACCTCTCGGTCGTGCGCCAGATGGCCGACCGCGTCGCCGTGATGCGCGCCGGCAGGATCGTCGAGCTGGCGCCCAACGAGACGCTCTACAGCTCGCCGGCGCACCCCTACACGCGCGAGCTGCTCGCCGCCGTGCCCGGGGCGCGGCGGGATCGGCGTACGATCTCGGGGTGAGCACCGCCGACCTGGCGACCCAGAGCATTGAGCTGCTCCAGCGGCTGATCGCCTTCGACACGGTCAACCCGCCCGGCAACGAGCTGCCCGCGCAGGAGCACCTGGAGATACTCCTCGCCGGCGCGGGCTTCGAATGCGAGCTGCTGGGGGCGCGGCCCGAGCGCCCCAACCTCGTGGCGCGGCTGCGTGGCGCCGCCGACGGACCCACGCTCTGCTACCTCGGTCACGTCGACACCGTGCTCGCCGACCCCGCCGAGTGGCGGCGCGACCCGTGGTCGGGGGAGCTCGCCGAGGGCTGCGTGTGGGGGCGGGGCGCGCTCGACATGAAGTCCCAGGTCGCCGCCGAGGTCGCCGCCGCGATCTCGCTCGCGCGCTCCGGCTGGCGGCCCGCGCGCGGGGAGCTGCTGATCGTGTCGGTCGTCGACGAGGAGACCGGCGGGGGGCTCGGGGCGGAATGGCTCACCCGCACCCACCCCGAGAAGGTCCGCTGCGACATGCTCGTCAACGAGGGCGGGGGCGCGGTGTTCGAGTACCGCGGCCGGCGCCGCTACGGGGTCTGCTGCGCGGAGAAGGGGGTCTTCCGCTTCACCCTCACCACCAACGGGGTCGCGGGGCACGCCTCGATGCCGAAGATCGCCGAGAACGCCCTGCTGAAGATGGGCCCGCTGCTGCAGCGGCTCGGCGCGCGTCAGCCCGCCTACACGCTCACCCCCGAGCCCGCCGCGTTCCTACGCGGGATCGGCGAGGACCCCGAGGACCCCGCGGGAGCCGTCGCGCACCTGCTCGCCGCCGATCCCCGCCTGGCGAGCATGTTCGAGCCGATGCTCGGCGTGACCTTCGCCCCCACCCGCATCCGCGCCTCGGAGAAGATCAACGTGATCCCCAGCCGCGCCGAGCTGAAGGTGGACTGCCGCGTGCCGCCGGGCCTCGGCGAAGCGGAGGTGCTCCGCGGGATCGCGGAAGTCTTGAGAGAGCCCGCCCACCCGGATGGCTTCAGGGGAGATCGAGATCCGGGCGGCGTGGGGACGCCGCAGGGCGCGAGCAGGCCGGGGGGTGGCGAGGTCTTGGACCCCACCCACCCCCCGGATTTCAGCATCGAGTTCACCGAGCGCGTCGTCGGCAACCGCTCCCCCGCGGATTCCCCGTTGATGGACGCCATCTCCGGCTGGATCGCCGAGCGCGACCCCGGCGCCGAGGTCGTGCCGGTGATCCTCCCCGGCTTCACCGACTCCCGCCACTTCCGCGCCGCCTTCCCCGAGTGCGTCGCCTACGGCTTCTTCCCCCAGCGCCACCAGTCGCTGCTGGAGTCGATGCCGCTGATCCACGCCGCCGACGAGCGCATCGATGCGCGCGACGTGGCGTTCGCCGCGGAATTCTTCAGAGACCTCGCGCGTTCTTTATTGGGGCCCGCCCACCCTGTCCCCCCGTGACGATGATCGGCCCTGGGTGACAATGGAATCGATCGAGCCAAGGAGGGCGACAGTGGCGGCAGAGGTGCATCAGTGATCGAGGCATCGATCTCCTCCTTCGTCGCGGAACTCCAGAACTGGGCCTACCAGTGGTCCAGCGTGTTGATGATCGTGTTCTTCGGCGCGCTGATCTACGTGATGTGGCGGATGCTGAAGGTGATGCCGCGGGTCAAGCCGCAGCAGATCAAGCCGGCGTCGGACCAGTCGGTGGGTTGGGAGGACATCGCCGGCGTCAAAGAGGCCAAGGCCGAGCTGCAGGAGATCGTCGAGTTCCTGCGCGACCCCGAGCAGTTCCGCAAGCTTGGCGCGAAGGTCCCCAAGGGGATCCTGCTGCACGGCCCCCCCGGGACCGGCAAGACGCTGCTCGCCAAGGCCGTCGCGCACGAGTCCGGCGCGCAGTTCTTCGCGCAGTCCGCCGCCGCCTTCGTGGAGATGTTCGCCGGCCTCGGCGCCGCCCGCATCCGCAGGCTGTTCGCGATCGCGCGCAAGCACGAGCCCGCGATCATCTTCATCGACGAGCTCGACGCCGTCGGGGGACGGCGCGGCATGGACATCTCCGGCGAGAAGGACCAGACGCTCAACCAGCTGCTCGTCGAGATGGACGGCTTCGCGACCAGCGGGCGCCTCGTCGTGATCGCCGCGTCCAACCTGCTCGAGAAGCTCGACCCCGCGCTGCTGCGCCCCGGGCGCTTCGACCGCCAGGTGTTCGTCGCGCCCCCCGACGTCAAGGGCCGCGAGGGGATCCTCGCGGTGCACACCCGCGACAAGCCGCTGCACGACGTGGACCTCGCGCTGGTCGCCCAGCAGACCAGCGGCCTCACGGGCGCCGATCTGGCGAACATCTGCAACGAGGCCGCGATCTTCGCCGCGCGCCGCGGCGCGAAGGGCATCACCGACGCGGACTTCGACAGCGCGTTGGAGCGGGTGATCGCGGGCGTGCAGTCCCACCGCGTGCTGAACGACCACGAGAAGCGCGTGGTCGCCTACCACGAGGCCGGCCACGCGCTCTGCGGCGAGCTGTTGCCCTCCGTGGACCGCGTGCACCGCATCTCGATCGTGCCGCGCGGGCGCGCGCTCGGCTACACGCTCAACCTCCCCGCCGAGGACCGCTACCTGAAGACCCGCGAGGAGCTCCTCGACTACGTGACCGTGCTGCTCGGGGGCCGCGTCGCCGAGCAGGTCGTGTTCGGGGCGATCACCACCGGCGCCTCCGACGACCTCAAGCGCGTCGCCGACATCGCCCACTCGATGGTGCACGACTTCGCGATGGGCAACGCCGCCGTCGGGCGCTCCCCCGAAGGCGACGTGCGCCTCTCGGAGACGACGCTGCGCATTCGCGACGAGGAGCGCCAGGATCTGATCGAGGAAGGCCGCCGCGCGGCCCTGAAGATAATCGTCGGCCACCGCCGCCAGCTCGACGAGCTCGCCCGCGAGCTGCTCGAGCACGAGGTGCTCGACCGCGATGCGATCGATCGCGTCATGGCCGGCACCCCCCGCCTGGAGCGCGCCCCCGGAATCGGCCTGCGGGTGGTCGCCGCGAGCCCGCTGGAGGGGCCGGTGGGCGGGGACGAGGCACGAGCTTGATCCGCCCCCCGCGCGGGCGGCTGTGCGGCGCCGCTCCGTCTTGCTCCGGCGCGCCCCACCGTTACACTCCCCCGAGTGCTTGACCGCATCGACCACGTCGGGATCGCCGTCGCCGAGATCGAGCCCGCGCTCGAGCTCTGGCGCGGAGGCTTCCAGCTGGATGTCGCCCACCGCGAGATCGTCGAGGAGTACGGCGTCGAGGCGGTGCTGCTCGATGTCGGCGAGAACCACGTGGAGCTGCTCGCCCCGCTTGGCCCCGACACCCCCGTCGGCAGGTTCCTCGCCAAGCGCGGCCCCGGCCTGCATCACGTCGCCTACCAGGTCTCCGACATCGAGACCGCGCTCGCCGAGCTGCAGGGCGCCGGACTGGAGCTGATCGACAAGGTCCCCCGCGTGGGGATCGGCGGGGCGCGCGTCGCGTTCCTCGAGCCCAAGGCCACCGGGCGCGTGCTCGTGGAGATCGTCGAGCCGGTCCATCGCGGTGGCGGGCCCTCGGCCGTCGAGCCCGCGGGCGCCTCGGAGAGTCACGGATGAGCGCCCCCCGGCGGTGGACGCGCTCGGAAGGGAGGCGCTGATGCCGGGTCCACGCCGCGTGAGCGTCGGCTTCCAGGGTGGCCAGGTGCTCGCGCTGCGCGTCAGCGACGAGCAGCTGAAGACGCTCCACAAGTCGCTCGGCAGCGCCGGCTGGCACGAGCTGGAGACCGAGGACGGCCCCGTGCGCCTCGACCTCGCGCAGGTCGTCTACGTGCGCGTCGAGGGGGACGATCAGCGCGTAGGGTTTGGCGCAGCCTAGGACGACCGCTGAGCTGCGCGATGCTGCGTCCTCGATCGCTCGTGTGCCGAGCACACTTCGCTCACTGCGTCCTTGCCTCGCTTGCTCAGCGACCGTCCTAGCTGGTGATGGCAATGGAGAGCGGGCTTGACGAGCGGATCCTTCGGCTCGCGCGCACCAGGGGGCACGACCCTCGCGCCGAGCGCGCGGTGGCGCGCTTCTCGCGGATCGGCGAGCACGGCGCGGTGTGGCTCGCCCTTGGCGCCGCCGGCTGGGCGCTGGACCCCCCGCGTCGCGCACGCTGGGGGCGCGCGACCGGCGTCGTGGCGGGGGCCTTTGCGCTGAACACCGCGGTCAAGCTCATCGTCCGCCGGCACCGGCCCGAGCTGCCCGGATTGCCGGCGTTGACCAGCACCCCCACGCAGCTCAGCTTTCCCAGCGCCCACGCCGCCACCTCGTTCGCCGGAGCCCGCGCATACGCGCGCCTCGGATTGCCTGCGGCGCCGCTATACGCGCTCGCGGGCACGCTTGCCGCATCGCGCCTGTACCTTGGCGTCCACTACCCCTCGGACATACTGGGCGGTGTCCTGTTGGGCACAGCCATGGCCGCGGTGGCGCTATGAGCACCCGCATCGGCATCGTCGGGTTGCCCAACGCCGGCAAGTCCTCGCTCTTCAACGCGCTCACCAAAGCGGGGGTGGAGGCCGCCGGCTACCCCTTCACCACGATCGAGCCCAACGTCGCCGTCGTGCCCGTCGTGGACCGCCGCCTCGACGCGGTCGCCGCCACCGTGGGCGCCTCGGAGATCGTCTACGACACGATCGACTTCCACGACATCGCCGGGCTCGTCGCCGGCGCCCACCAGGGCGAGGGCCTCGGCAACCGCTTCCTCGCCAACATCCGCGAGACCGACGCGATCGTCCACGTCGTGCGCGCCCACCGCGACGAGGGCGTCGTGCACCCCGAGGGCGACGTCCATCCGCTGCGCGACATCGAGACGATCGAGGCCGAGCTCGCGCTCGCCGACCTCGAGCAGGCCGAACGGCGCGTCGAGCGCGTCGCCAAAGAGGCCCGCGGGGGGGACCGCGCGAAGGTCGCCGAGGAGGCCTGGCTGCACGAGGCGATCGCCGCGCTCCAGGCCGGGCGCCCCGTGCGCACCGTGCCCCTCCCCGAGGAGGCCCCGAGCGCCGCGCGCGACCTCGGCTCGCTGACAGCGAAGCCCGTGCTGTTCCTCGCCAACGTCGACGAGGGCTCCGAGGAGGTTCCCGCGGAGATCGCCGCCCACGCCGCCGCGCAGGGCGCCGGGGCCGTGGCCGTCTCCGCGCGGATCGAGTCCGAGCTCGCCGAGCTCGAGGACGAGGACGCCGCCGCGATGAGGGCGGAGCTCGGAGTGAGCGAGTCCGGTCTCGCGCGCGTGGTGCGGGGCGCCTTCGCGCTGCTGCATCTGATCGCCTTCTTCACCGCCGGCGAGGCCAAGCCCGCCCAGTCCTGGCACCTGCGCGAAGGGCTCACCGCCTGGCACGCCGCGGGTGAGATCCACTCCGACATCCAGAAGGGCTTCGTCCGCGCCGAAGTGATCGGCTGGCAGGAGCTCGTCGAGGCCGGCGGCTACGCCGGCGCGCGCGAACGCGGCGCCCTGCGCCTCGAGGGTCGCGACTACCTGATGCGCGACGGCGACGTCATCACCGTCAAGTTCACGCCGTAGGGGCGATCCTTAGACCTGGTCACATCGAGTCGTGACTCGGACACACAGGACTTGGACTCGGACACACCAGCTGATATTCTGGACGCATGGGGTTGATGCTGGCTCGATCGGCGGCGGAGGTCGGCTGCAGCGAGCGCACCTTGCGCCGCCACGTCGCCGGCGGCCTGCTGCGCGGTCGCCGCGTTGCCCGCGGTCAGCTCGAACTCTCCCACGCGGAGGGCGTCTATCTGCATGAACACTGGACGCTGCTCAGCAAGCTGATGTCCACGTTGCGCACGGAGCGCGACGTGCGCCTGGCAGTGCTCTTCGGCTCGACCGCGACCGGCGAGGACACCCCGGACTCGGACGTGGACCTGCTGATCGTCCACCGCCGCCCCGAGTGGATGACCCAGGCAGGTCTGCGTATCCGTCTGCGTCGCGCGCTTGGCACGCCGGTGGACGTCGTCATGCTGGAGCAGGCCGAAGCCCAGCCCTCGCTGCTCGCCGATGTCCTGCGCGAGGGGCGCGTGCTGATCGACCGCGACGATCTCTGGGGCGCCCTCCAGCAGCGCCGCGATGAGATCCTCGCGGCGGGGGCGCGTGAAGACGAGTTGATCATGGCCCGTGCGCGCGCGACGCTCGCAGCCGCCAGGGAGCGATTGGCCCAGTCGTCGTGACAGCGGGTGGCCTGTCAAAGGGCCAGCGCCGGATCGGCATCATCCTCCGGGAGATTCCCAACGCACGCGAGCAGCTGCTTGTGGCGATGGACGGGTTCGGGCCGGGTTTCGAGGAGAGGCAGTTCCTCGCCGCGGCGCTGTCGCCGGATGCGTACGAGCGCAACCGGGTGGCGGTCGTCGAGCGCCTGTACGAGGTGCTCGTCAACTGGTTGGGAGAGCTGGCGGCACGCAGCCTGGCAGAGGGACAGCGCCTCGGTGTGGTGGACAAGTCCCCGGGCCACCCCTGGGAACGGCTCGCGGCGCTTGGTGTCATCTCGCACGAATCCGCTTCGCGCCTGCAAAGGGTCAAGGAGCTGCGCGACATCCTCGGCCACGCCTACCCGCCCGCCAACTGGAGGACGCTGCACGAGGGCGTCCCGATCCTCGTGGACGAGCTCGACCACTATCTCGCCGGCTTCGAACGCTGGGCTTATGACGAAGAAATTCTCCCCCCCGCCTGACGGCTCAGCCGCTCCGCGAGGCGCTTCATCCCAAGCTCGCGCGCCATCTCCGCGCCCGCGGCGAAGTCGGTGGGGCGGTTCGGCGGGCGCTGCACGTCGATCGGCACGAGCGTCGCGATCCGCTTGAACGCCTCCAGCTGCTCCGCGTGCTCGCGCAGTGCCCCCACGATCCGCGGGCGCTCGCCACTCACGCGGTGTGGGCCAAGTGCGCCGTCTGACCAACCCACCGCGCGCAGCGCGCCCTCCAGCGAGCCGTGGCGCTGCAGCAGCTCCGCCGCCGTCTTCGCCCCGATCCCCGGCGCGCCCGGCAGGCCGTCGGAGGGGTCGCCGCGCAGCGCGATGAAGTCCGCGACCAGCTCCGGGCCGATCCCGTAGCGCTCGCGCACCTGCTCCGGCCCGACCTCCACCGGCCTGCCGTCCTTGCGCAGCTCCAGGATCGCCGCGCGCTCCCCCACCGCCTGGAAGAGGTCGCGGTCGCCCGTGAGCAGCAGCGCGAGCCCGCCTGCCTCCGTCTCCACGCCCGCGAACGAGAACATCGCGTCGTCCGCCTCCAGCTCAACGCTTGAGCTCACCGTCCAGCCGAAGCTCGCCAGCAGCCCCGGGGCGAGCTCCCACTGCCGTGCGAGCTCCGGCGGCATCGGATCGCGGTGTGCGTGGTAGCCGGGGTAGAGCTCCACCCGGTAGGTCGCCTGCTCCGCCCCCATGCACGCCACGACCGCCCGCGGCGGGCGCGCTTCGATCGCCGACAGCAGCGCGTTCACCGTCCCCAGCAGCGCGTTCACCGGCCGCCCCTCCCCGTCCACGATCGATTTCGGCAGCGAGAAGAACGCGCGGTACAGCAGCCACGGCACGTCGGCGATCAGCAGCGGGGCGGTCATCGGGGTGGGCCAGAGGGTAGGGGGCTCCGGCGCATGGTGGTCATCCAGCCGCATCGAGGTCGCCTCGCTGGATCGCGCCCGCCGGCTGTCGATCAGATCACGTACCCCGGCCCCCCGCCTACGGCGGGGTCGTTCCGCCGCCCTGGCCCGCGGTTGGGGCGCTGCCGGCGGTTGTGCCGCCTTCGGGGCCGGGCGGTTGCGCCGGCGTCGGTGTGCCGGCCGGCGAGGTGGCGCCGCTCGGGGCGGGAGCTTCCGGCGCCGGCGCCGGCGCCGTGTGGCGGCTCAGGTCCGGCTCCGGCTGCACGCCGTGGGCTGTACGGACGCTGAAGTACGCCCACGTGTCGTCCAGGCCCAGGCGGGCCGCCAGTTCGGGGCCGCTCACCTCGGTGCGCCCGGCGGAGCCCAGCACGTACGCCGAGACGATCCGTGGCGAGTACCCCCTCTGCAGCACCTCGATGCCGCGGAAGGAGCCGCGTACGAGGCCCCGCAGGCGCGCCGCCGCCGTCGGGAAGCTCATGCTCAAGCCCCAGTTGTGCAGCGGGCCCTGGTCGAACGGGTCCGCCACCCCCCGCAGCCACGGCTGCGGGGCGGCCCCCGGGAAGGCGTTCTGCACGCTCTCCGTCGCCCCCCCCGAGCTCGCGAAGAAGTACGTGATCGCCGGCCCCCCGTTGTACGTCACCACCTGCCCCGCCGTCGCCGCCACCGCGGCGTCCGTCTGCGCCGTCTGCGCCCTCGTACCGAGGTACACCTGCGAGCGTGTATCCGCGTACACGTCGAAGCGCGATCCCCCCGCGTGGTCGGTGATCGCGTACGTGCGGCTCGCCACCGCCTGCGCCTCCAGCGCCGCCGCCGGCCAGCTCGCCGGCATCTCCGCGCTCACCACCCCCCGCACGTACGTTTCCAGGGGGATCCGCCGGACCCTGCCGTTCACCAGCACCCGCACCTTCGTTCCCGCCGGGACCGTGCCCAGGGTCGTGCCGGTGAAGTAGTGCGCGAGGATCGCCTCGAAGTCATAGCCGCGCTGCGCGTACCCCAGCGCCCCCTCCTGGCTCATCCCCACCCCGTGGCCATCCCCCGCGCCCGCGACCACGAGGGTTGGGATCGCCCTCCCGCCCGCCGCCGGGGGCGCGGGCGATGCTGCGCGCCCGAGCGCGGGCGGGAGGAGCAGGATCGCGATGAGCGTGATCGCGAGAAGCGGTTTGGGCGGGGAGGAGCGGTGGTAGCTTGGGCGCATGGTGGATGCCGTTCGCATCCGCGTGGTCGGGAACGGCCATTCATTGATCGGCCGGTGACGCCCCGGTCATGAGCTGCGAACGCCGCCCTCCAATCCAAAAAAACGACCTCACGAGGTGAACACCGCAGATGTCCGATAGGAGCAGCGAGCGGGCCGCGCTCGAGGGGGTCCCCACCGAGCTTTACATCGCCGGGCGCTGGCGGGCCGCCACCGGCTCGGGGACGCTCCCCGTCGAGGACCCCGCCACCGGGGAGCCGCTCGTGGAGGTCGCCGACGCCCAGCCCCGGGACGCGCTCGCCGCGCTCGCCGCCGCCGCCGAGCACCAGGCGGAGTGGGCCGCCCACCCGCCGCGTGAGCGGGGTGAGGTGCTGCGCCGCGCCTACGAGGCGCTAACCGCGCGGCGCGAGGAGCTCGCGCTGCTGATGACGCTCGAGATGGGCAAGGCCCTCGCGGAGTCCCGCGCCGAGATCGCCTACGCCGCCGACTTCCTGCGCTGGTTCTCCGAGGAGGCCGTCCGCATACACGGCCGCTACATGGTCAACACCACCGGCGCCGGGCGCATCCTCACGATGCGCCAGCCCGTCGGCCCCTGCGTGTTCGTCACCCCCTGGAACTTCCCCATGGCGATGGGCGCCCGCAAGCTCGCCCCCGCGATCGCCGCCGGCTGCACCATGGTTGTCAAGCCCGCCCAGCAGACCCCCCTCTCGATGCTCGCGTTGACGCTGATCCTCGAGCAGGCCGGGCTCCCCGGGGGGGTGCTCAACACGATCACCGCCCGCCACTCCGGCGCCGTGATCGAGCCGCTGCTGCGCGACGCGCGCACCCGCAAGCTCTCCTTCACCGGCTCCACCGAGGTCGGGCGCACCCTGATCGAACAGTCCGCCCAGCAGATCCTCCGCGTCTCCATGGAGCTCGGCGGCAACGCCCCCTTCATCGTCTTCGCCGACGCCGATCTCGACGCCGCCGTCGAGGGCGCCCTCACCGCCAAGCTGCGCAACGTCGGCGAGGCCTGCACCGCCGCCAACCGCTTCCACGTTCACGAGTCCCTCGCCGAGGAGTTCGCCCAGCGGCTCGCCGCGCGCATGGGGGCGCTCAAGGTCGGGCGCGGCACCGAGCCCGGCACCGACGTCGGGCCGCTGATCGACCAGCGCCAGCGCGACACCGTCACCGAGCTCGTCGGCGACGCCGTCCACCGCGGCGCCCAGGTGCTCACCGGCGGCCACGCCCTGGATGGCCGCGGCTACTTCTACGCCCCCACCGTCCTCGCCGACGTGCCCCCCGACGCGCGCGTGCTCGCCGAGGAGATCTTCGGGCCCGTCGCCCCCATCGCCGCATTCTCCACCGAGGAGGAGGCCCTCCATGCCGCCAACAGCACCTCCTACGGCCTCGTCGCCTACCTCTACACCCGCGACCTCGACCGCGCGCTGCGCGTCGCCGAGGGCCTCGAAACCGGCATGGTTGGCCTCAACCAGGGCATCGTCTCAAACCCCGCCGCCCCCTTCGGAGGGGTCAAGCAGTCCGGCTTCGGCCGCGAGGGCGGATTCGAGGGGATCGAGGAGTACCTCGAGACGAAGTACGTCGCCTTAGCGGTATAGCGCCTCAGTGGCCTTTTTGAAGCTGTTCGATGTCCACCGCGTTGGTGGGCGCGGTCAGCGTGACGGGCTTGTTCCATTCGCTGAAGGTGATCGTGCCGCCGCTTGCGCCGCCCTTGGTGATCTCGAGCGGATAGGCCGACCCGGTGGTGGCGACGTACAGGATCCCGTTCTGGGTGGTGTCCTTGACGCCCACCGCCGACTGCCCGTTGACGGTGCTCGTGCCCACCTTCGTCAGCGACCCGTGGCTGCTGCTCAGCGCGGCGTCGAGCAGCTTGCGCAGGTCGGTCAGCGAGGAGAGCCCCGCGAAGCTTGTGTTCGACGTTGACGCCTTCAGCCACTTCCCGTGGAGGAGCTGCGCGGCCGCGGGACCCGCGAAGTGGCTGTAGAAGGCGGGGCTGCCGTTGATGTAGATCGTCCCGTCGATCTCGATCAATTCGAAGCTCAGTCCGTTCTCCGAGAGCCGCCCGCGCCCGCCCTTGCCCGCGACGAGGCTCAGGTCGAGCACGATCGGAGTGCCGCCCGTGACGCTCGAGCCCGAGACGTGCACCGCGCTCGCGCTGTCCGCCGCCGCCTTCGCCGCCGCCAGGATTTCGGTCGGGGACTTCGACGCGACGCCGTTGCCGGAGGAGCCGCCGCAGCCTCCAAGCGCCGACACGGCGAGCGCGAGCAAGATGCCCGTCGCGAACGGGAGCCGAACAGTCACGACCCGAACTCTATCCGAGCGTCCGGATGGCTGGGGGGACGCTGCTTGGATCGCTAACCTCGAACGTGTGGGAATGCAACCCGTCGCCGAGGATGTGACTCGCCGCCGCCTCCGTGCGCTGCTCCCCTGGACGCTGGCCGAAGCGGGGATGCGAAAGTGTCCCCCGGCTTCGGTCGCGGCGGTGCTCGCGGCTGCCGCGCTCGGGGCGGTCCTCGCTCAAAGCGCGGCCCTCGCCGTGGTCTACGTAGCCGTGCTCGCCGCCGCCGCCGGCCTGCTCGGCTGGCGTGCCGGGGAGAGTCGCCGCGAGGAGCTGAAGCGCGAGATCGACGACCGCTCGGGCGAGCTGCACAGGGCGCTCACGGAGCTCGAGATCGCGCAATCGGAGACCGTGCGGCGCCTCTCGATGGCGGTCGAGTTCCGCGACGAGGACACCGGCGCGCACATCGAACGGATCGGGCGCTTCTCGACGCTGCTCGCCGAGCGGATCGGCCTCGAGCGGGAGCTCTGCGAGCGCCTCAGCTATGCGGCCCCCCTGCACGACGTGGGCAAGGTCGCGATCCCCGACGCGATCCTGCTGAAGCCCGGCCCGCTCACCGCGGAGGAGCGCTCGATCGTGGAGACCCACGCCGAGGAGGGCCACCGGCTGCTGCGGGGCTCCTCCTCCTCGATCCTCGACATGGCCGCCACGGTCGCGCTGAGCCATCACGAGAAGTGGGACGGCAGCGGTTACCCGCGCGGCCTCGCGGGCGAGGAGATCCCGATCGAGGGGCGGATCGTGGCGGTGGCCGACGTCTTCGACGCGCTCACCAGCGACCGCGTGTACCGCATGGCGTACTCCGTGGAGCAGGCGGTGCAGATGATGCGCGCCCAGCGCGGCCTGCACTTCGACCCGGTGCTGCTGGACGCCTTCCTCGAGGTGCTCTCCGAGCTCTGGTCCCGACGCGCGCCGGCGGCTCTCCTCCGACCCCGACGCGCTCCTGGAGGGGGTGCTGGAGACCTACTTCAGGGCGCTCGAGCGCGGCGACGCGGAGACCGCGGAGGGCGCGATCGCGCAGGCGATCGAGGACGAGATCCCCCCCGCGACTCTCCACGCCGAGGTGATCGCGCCCGCGCTGGGCCGCGTCGAAGAGCTGCGGCGCGCGGGGGAGATCGACCTCGAGAGCGAGTGCCTCGCCACGGGTATAACCCGGCGGATCCTCGCGACGATGTTCCGCTACATGCTCAGCGGCGCCGGCGCGAGTCGCGGGCGGGTGCTGCTCGCGGGACTGGAGGGGGACCGATCGGAGATCGGCCAGCACGCGCTCGGGCTGCAGATGGTCCACGACCAGCTCGCCGCGGCGGGCTACCAGACGACCTTCGAGACCGACCTCACCCCCGCGCGGCTGCTCGCCGCGGTCGGCCACCACGCCCCCGACGTGCTCATTATCGGGGTCCCCACCCGCCCCCCCACCCGCCCCGCGACCGCCGCCGCCGCCGGAGGAGGGCTCGAGGGGCTCGTGGAGGAGCTGCGCGAGGGTCACCCACAGCTCCCCGTCCTGCTCGGCGGCGCCACGGGCGGGGCGGCCCCGGAGGAGCTTCGCCAGGCGCACCCGGGGATGGCGGCGCTGGAGCGCATCGACGGGTCGGTGGCGGCGGTGGAGGAGCTCGTGGGCGCGCGCGAGCCCGCCCTCGGCTGAGGAGCCGCTGGACGGCTCCCAACTCGATAGATTGCCGCAATGTCCAATCGCGCCCTGGTCACCGGCGGAGCGGGTTTCATCGGGTCGCACCTCGTGGACGCGCTGCTCGCGGAGGGGTACGAGGTGAGCGTGGTCGACGACCTCTCCTCGGGGGACGCGCGCAACGTGGCGGAGGGGGCGGGGCTGCACACGCTCGACATCACCGATCGCGCCGCCCTGCACGCGGCGGTCGAGCGGGAGGCTCCCCGCGCGATCTTCCACCTCGCGGCGCAGGCGAGCGTGGTGGCCTCCGTGGCGGACCCCAACCGCGACTGCGAGGTCAACGTGCAGGGCACGCTGAACGTGGTGGACGTCGCGGGGCGCCTGGGGGTGCCGGTGGTGTTCACCTCCACCGGGGGGGCGCTGTACGGGGACGAGGCCCCGATGCCGACCCCGGAGGATCGCATCCCCGCCCCGCTCTCCCCCTACGGAGCCTCGAAGTGGGCGGGGGAGGCGTACGTGAACACGTGGTCGCTCTCCTCCGGGGTGCCCCACGCGGTGTGCCGTCTGGGCAACGTGTACGGCCCCCGCCAGAGCCCCCACGGGGAGGCGGGGGTGGTGGCGATCTTCA
The DNA here is from genome assembly GCA_963813765.1 of uncultured Solirubrobacterales bacterium. Lineage (GTDB taxonomy): Bacteria > Actinomycetota > Thermoleophilia > Solirubrobacterales > Solirubrobacteraceae > Palsa-744. Next base: position 52,317 of record CAWFAB010000003.1, on the reverse strand, counting down.
GCCACCACCTGCACACGGGGCGCGTGCCCAGGCTCTACGGGCACGGCGCCCCGACCCGGGACTACGTGTACGTCGAGGACGTGGTGCGCGCCCTGCTCGCGGCCTCCGGTCGCCGCGGCACCTTCAACGTCGCGACGGGCGTGCAGACCGATGTGATGAGTGTTTGGAATGCGCTTCGCGCCGCGGCGAGCGTTGTGCTGGAGCCGGAGCTGGCGGACCTCCGTCCCGGCGAGCTGCAGCACAGCTGCCTGGATGTCTCGCGGGCCGCTCGCGAGCTCGGCTGGCGAGCGGAAGTCCCGATCGAGGAGGGTTTGCGCAAGACCTACGCCGCCATGGTCGAGGAGTTCCAGGCGCGGGAGGGCGCGCGCGGGGCAGGGGCCCCGCGTGATTCCTCGTAGCTGCAGGTCGGAGGGATCGCGTGCGCGAGAGGGCCGGGAGGCTGGCGAGGCCACGTGCGAGCCGCTAGCATCGGGGCCGATCGAAGATCGGCCAGCGGCGAGATAGCTCAGTTGGTAGAGCACACGACTGAAAACGTTGGTCCCCCGATTTTGAGCCCCGGCTCCGCCGTCCGGCTTTCTTCCTGCTAATCCGCAGTTTTTGGCCGCGCTCGGGTCGCCGTGGTTGGGGCGTGTTGGGGGTCGTTTTCGGCTTCCCGGCCCAATCCCCGGCCCAATCCCCCCGCTCGACCGGCGTGTCGTCGCCGTACAGGGCGACCCTGGCCTCGCGGATGAGCCGGTCGAAGGATGCGCCGTGTCGCGCTTGGCTCGCTGCTGTAGCTGGTTGTAGACGTCCATCGTCATCTTCGAGTCGGCGTGCCCGACCTGATCCATGACCCACTTGATGTCGTAGTTGTTGGCGAGCAACGCGATCGTGATGTATGTCCTGCGGAGACTGTGCGGGGTGATATGCGCCAGCGGCGGCAGACCCCTCTCGTGCATCTTCTCGGTGGCGAGCACCGCGGCCTCGTGGACGATTTCCCCGACGCGCTTGCGGCTCATGCGCTTGCCACGTTCGTTGGGGAACAGCGGCGCCGTGGGTCCGGTGTCGAAGCCGGCTTTGCGTAGGCGGTCGATGTGCTCGGTGAGCACTTCGGCGAGGTAGGGGCTGATCTCCACGTTCCTGATGCCGGTTTCGGTCTTGGAGTCGGGTATGTCGAGGCGGGCGTTGTGTAGGTCGTGGACGCGCAGGTGTCCGATCTGGATGCCGGAAAGCTCGCTGTTGCGCACGCCTGATCGGCCGAGCGTGCAGACCAGCGCCTTGCGGCCGACGTAGATGCCAACGCGCACGGCACCGAGGTTGCGGACGTGAAAGTGGATCGTTCCGGGGCAGAGCCCGAGTTCGGATGCGATCAGTTTTTGCCGCTTCCCTTCGGAGAGTCGCAGCGCCACCGCGCTGGCGGTCGATCCGGCTGGCGCGGCCTGAGCGGCTAGCGCGAAGCGCTCAAGGTCGGGGTCTTGCTCGGCGGCGGCGTCTTCGATCACGGCCAGCTCGTCCATCTCTAGGAAGGTGCGCTTTGGCTTCGGTACGTGCAGCTTTAGCCGCTTTCCTCGTGCAGGATTTGCGGGTATCCATTTGTCTTCAAACGCCTCTTGGAGGATCTCTGCGAGCAGGGTGATGAGTCCTTGGATAGAAGCTGGGCCGAGCGGCTTGATCTTGCGGTTGCGCTCGCCTCGGAGGTCCGCTCCAGCGTCGAGTGCTTCTTTCAACTCGTGGGCCTCTTGGATCTTGTGCTTCCTGAACTCGGCGCAGAGGTCGTCGTCGATTTCATCGAGGCGGTAGCGGCCGAAGAACGGCAGCAGGTGGTGGCGCAGCATCGACAAGTATCCGTCGTGCGTGCCTTTCGTGATCGGCTTCTTGCCGATGAGACCTTCCAGCTTGGCTTTGAGCCAATAGGAGCTGTACGCGTGGAAGGTCGGCATCTCCGTAAAGGTCTTCTCGATGACGGGCTTGGGTTTCGGGCGCTCCAAACACCTGCCTGGATTCGCGCGAGGACGTTGCTCAGCTCAAGCTCGGCGGTGCGCTCGGTCCACCCGCCCTTACAGCCGCAGTCGCAGTCGCGGCGTTCATGCAGGGTGACGTTCTCGCGTTTGCCGTGTGCCCGGAAGCGCAAACGGAACGCAAACGTTCCGTCGGTCAGCTTTTCGGGTTCGACTCTGCCTGTGGCGGGCCGTGCCATTACGCACGCTCCCGCGTTGAGGATCTAACGTATTCGGTGCATCGGGACTTAACCTCCCGGTCGGGTCGGGGGGGCGTTTGCGCGCCTGCCCCGGCCACTTTTTGCTTGTCCCGTACATCGTACCTCTGTGTAGGGGATCAGCTCAACGTCGCCGCGCCGTCTCGTCGGCGGCTGGCGGCGCGGCCGTCGGGCGGTGGCTGGGCGGCCTCCAGTGTCGGCGGGGCACGCGAGGTCTCGGCGTATCCTCGCGAGGTCGAAGCGCAGGCGGCCACGGTCGCCGCCGAGGCGAGTCCCGCCGAGCTCGTGGGCATGGGCGTAGACCCAATCCCGGTCGACGCCGAGCTCCCGCGCGACCTCCGCTGCATCCGCGAGCCGCGATGCCGACGAGGGCATCTGCTCGCGGAGCAGCTCGGCAAGGCGGGCTGCGATCGACTCTATGTCCTCGCCGTCGAGAGTCATCCCCTGGCTCTCGGGGCTGATTGCCGACGGGCTGGGCGGTCGTGAGGCCGCCGGGCGGCCCAGTGCGTGATCCGTGCCCGGGCGATCGGGATGTAGTCGTGTTCGCGCTCGATCCCGATGAACCGTGCGCCCTCGAGCACGACGACGGCGCCGGTGCTGCCGCTGCCCGCGAACGGGTCAAGCACGAGTCCTTCTGGTGGGGTGATGAGCCGGACGAGCCAGCGCATCAGCTCGATTGGCTTGACCGTCGGGTGGATGTTCGCGACCGGATTGTCGTTGCATAGTTGCTCGTTCTTCGCGCCGATCTTGAAGGTCTGCACGACGCGACGGGGTAGCTGCTCGCAGCCGGCCTCGCGCTCGCGGCGGGGTGCCTTGGCGGCGTAGAAGAAGCGGTGGCGCTCTCCGAGCAGCTCGATCGGGCAGTCGCGTTCGCATCGGTCAGGGGTGCATGTCCGGCCGTGGGTGAGGAGCAGGTTCGCGGGCCAGCGACCCCGCTCGCTCGCCGAGTACGGCCGTCGGTGTTTTCGTCCCTCGGCTGGACACTGCTTGGTGGTGTCGGGGATGCGGCAGCGGTCGATGTTCAGCGCTCCGGTGCCGTACCGGGCGAGGTTCTGATCGAGGGTGCCGTCGATGGGGCGGCGGGCGAGGAGGATCGGCTCGTAGGCTGGCTTCAGGCGGACACCGCGACCTTTGGTGAGCGCGGGGGAGGAGGGGAAGCCCTGGCCTTGTATCCACATCAGCGTGTCGCGGATCTCGAACCCGGCCTCTTCCAGGCCGCACGCCAACAGGTGGGCAGTCCGTGTCCCTCCGAACGCGGCGAGGTGACCGCCGGGCTTCAGGACCCGAAGGCACTCGCTTGCCCACTCGGCGCAGAACGTCTGAAACGCGATACTCGGGCTCGTGCGCGAGTGGTACTGCCCCGGGGGCCGCGCCGGGTCGAGCTTGCGCGCATTGTCCCACTTCATACCGTTGAAGCCGATGCCATATGGGGGGTCGGTGACCACCGAGTCAACGCTCGCGGCGTCCTGTTTCGGGAGCACTTTCAGGCAGTCACCGTGTATGACTCGCCAGCGGCGGGGAGTGCGTGATGGGCGGCTCATGATTACCTCCTGGGGTCGCGCTGTTGAAAGACGAGGACATCCTCGTGGCAGACGAGGTGCGTGCGCTCGCCGCGTGCGAGCGCTTGACGGACGTGCGTCAGCTGGAAATACGAGGGGCGTGGGAGGAGCTCGTCGTGGCGGAGGGTCGCGTGCAGCGCGATGATGTGCTGCTGGAACACCAACCCGGCCTGTTGACAGAGAGTGATCGTGTCTCCGGCGATGTTCCGCAGCGCCCCGTCGGCGCGCAGGTTCTTCGTGACGAGGACGAGGTACCCGCCGGGGCTGAGCATCCTCGCGCAGGCCGTGTAGATCGCGGTCATCGCTGCGAGGTAGCTCTCCCCTCGGGGGGTGGGTGCTTCGTCGGTCGTGCCGTAGCGAAGCCGCGCGACGCTCCCGGCGCTGTCGCCGTAGCGGCACCAGTTCGGAGCCTTGGCCGCGCGAGCACCGTCGGCTGCGGTCATCCGCCGTCCTTCGAAGGCGCGTGAGCGCGCCATTCCCTTCCCACCGCGTGGGTCGCCGAGCGTCGCGTTTCCATACGGCGGCGAGGTAAGGATCAATTGCACCCGGCCGGTGAGCTCATCGAGTACGCCGCGTCCGAGACGTCGAGCGTCGTCTTGCAGAACGAGGGCTTGGCCGTGCGCGCCTTGGCGGCGTGCGTATGTGATGTTCTTCGCGGCGAGCGACGCCCAGCGGCTTTCCAGCTCGACACCGATCGCGCGGCGGTCTTGATGGATCCCCTCGATGAGCGTGGTCGCGATCCCGCACAGCGGATCGAGGACGAGATCACCGGGGTCGCTGTAGGCGGCAATCACACGCCGCGCGATCTCGGGCAGCATCTTCGCGGGATGACGGTTTGACTCGGGCACGTACCGTCCGTGGCGCTGCCACTGGCCGGTGCGCTGCGCGCACGGCCACACCGCGAGCGGCAGATCAGCGGTGCGCCACGCGGCCGGTCGCGCATGGCTTGGCGAGCAATCGGGTCGCCGTCTCCGGCGGGGCGTGGTGGTTGGTCTTGGGGTCGCCATGACGTTCATCCCTCCCTTGGTGGTTGGCCGAGCCAGTCCGCTGGCTGATCCGAGTGCTCGGCGGTGGTGAAGATCGGGGCGAACGGCCCTTGCCGCGTCAGGTCGTCGAGGGCGACGAAGGAGAGGGGGATCGCGCCCGTCCGGCGGTGGGCGGGGTCGGATTGGTGAAGTGCGAGGGTCCTCTGGATACGGAGGCGCATCCGCTCGCGTGATTGGTCGGCGAGCACGATCAGCAGGTGCGGCCAGGAGCGGTAATAGTTGCGCCACAGAGGCTCGGCTGACGCATCCGCGCCGCCGCCTGGGGGTGTGTAGTGGCGCAGTCTCGTGTAGCGGGTGATCTTCGCCGCGAGCTGCTCGGCGGGGCGGGCGGTCCCGCGGTCGAGCTCGATAAAGCGCTGGTGCAGGGCCAGGGAGCCGTCCTCGCCGGTCTGCAGGTACGTCAGGAGCGCGTCGGCGACTGCCAGCTCGGCGGGCCTGCGGCCCCTTGCGGGCGAGATCGGGTGTGCGATCTCGTGCCGCCAGGACTGCGGGCCGCATTCGTCGCCTCGTTCGCGTGCGGCGCGCACGAACGCGACCCCGACGTCGTTGACGCGAAGGGTGTGCTTCCGCAATGGCCCTTCCGCCTGTGCTGGTCCGACGAGTCGTCTGCGCGGCTCTGCGCGCGGGCCGGCTGTCTCGACGGTGTCCGCGCCGTATTCGGTGAGGAACCACAGCGAATGGGTGCCGGGACCTTGAGCGCGATCAACCAGCCCTCGTGTTGCCAGGAGTCCGAGGACCCGTCGCGTCCACCGCAATCTTGCTTGTGGTGTGTAGAGCGCGTGGAGCTGGCTGGTGCTCAGCAGGCGGTGCTGGTAGAGGCCGGCGAGGACTTCTGTCGCGACCGCGGGCAGCGGCCGGTCGCCTGCCAGGCGGGCGCTCATCGCTCACCGCCGATCGCAGCGTCGGGCGGCGGCGCGGTCCACGGCTCCTCAGAGTCCTCGCGCGAGCGACCGGCGCCTCGTTTGCTTTCGAGGTGTTGGCGGATTCGTTCGTCGAGCGTGTCGAGCGCGGTGACGGTCTCGCCGGCCGGGGTCCTTCCGGATGCGGCATCGATCGTGGGCTGGATGTCGGCGAGGGCGTCCGGGTGAAACGCCTCGGCGAAGGCATCCTCGACCGATTCGTTGCCGAAGAGGAACGGCCGGGTCAGTCTCCCGTTGTGGGTGACTTGCGCGATGAACGTCCGGCGGGGCAGGCCGATGATCGCGCTGGCTGGCGGGTCGCCGCCCCACTCTCGGGCGATCAGCCCGGCGGCACGCGCGTTCAATGCGGTCGTTATGAGGTGGCTGCGGTTGGTGGTGAGCGCGTTCAGCGTGTCGCTGGTCAGCCGCTCCGGGTTCTGGTTGAGCAGCGTGCCTCTGATCCCGTACTTCGCCGTCTGCTCGAGCAAGGCCGCGAGGTTGCCTCCGGCTGCCCCGTCATATGTCTGGACCTCGTCCAGGAACACGTAGAACGGCAGGCGCTGCTCTGGCGGCATGAATGCCCGGCTCTTGGCGCCGTGCAGCAGGTCATAGACGAGGAGGTTCGCGACGAGCTTGTCCTTCGCACCGTCAGCGCCGGGGCACGCGAGGACGATCTTGCGTTCGTTCATCGCGCGCGCAATGTCGTACGTTGACCTCTGCGCACCCAAGAGCGCCGCGAGCTGCGTGGAGGAGCGCAGCCGGTCGATCAGGTTCGTCACCGGTGTGATCGCCTCTTCGCTGAGCCGCGGGAAGCGCTCGGTGAAGAACTGCCGGCGCGGCGGCGAGAGGAACGGCAACGCGACTTCGAGCCACTCCGGGTTCCCGAGGATCGACGGGACCTGGAAGATCGTCGGCTGCAACCCGTCCGGCAGCACCGCCGCAAGCTCGATCAGCGCAGCGGTCGCCTGGGTCGTGAGGGTGATCGCACGGTTGTTTCGCTCGCCCCACCCAAGCGCCGAGGCGAAAGAATCCACGATCGCCTCCACCCGCCGCTCGGCCGCCTCCGGCCCAAGGCCCCTCGCGGCAAACAGGTTCCACCCGGGCTGCCCCTGGCGCGACCGCGGGCCGACGAGATCAAGCTCGATGATCCGCTCCGCGAACTGCGATTCGGTTAGGCAGCTCTTGACGCGCTGCACCGCGTCCTGGTGAGGATCCAAGAACAACCCGCCGTGCCCGCTGCGCACCAGGTGCAGGAACTGCGTGAGCGCCAGCTCCGTCTTACCCCACCGGCTCCGTCCGGCCGTGTATGTGAAGAACGAGTCCTCGACGCGAAGGCCGACCCTGCGCTCGCCGCTCTCGCCCTCGACTCGGCCGAGCGGCACGAGGTCCGGTTGTCCGGTGAAGGTCGGTAGCGCCTTCGGCGCGGGATACACCGCCGGCCCGAGCCGCAACACCTCCGGGGCCGCGCAATGAACGGTCGGTGGCTTCAGCAGCCCCGCCATCTCCCGTGCGGTCACGTAGTCCTTGCGGGCGGGCCGGAACAGGCCGGTATTCATGCGCCGGTCAAACCAGCCGCGGCGGCCGGGGAGGTCCGATCCCGCGAACGCCAACCCCAGGAACCGCACACCGACAACGCGAAGGGAGTTCGCTGCCGCGAAGCCGTCAAAGCAGCCCAGGAGGCCCTGCAGGCTTTCGACGGCCCTTCCGCGCTCGGGCGAGCTGCAACGGACAAGGATCTGGAGCCGGAACAGCGGGTCGGCCTGCAATAGCTTCGCGCCGATCTCCTCCCGCTCGGCTCGCTCCTCGACCATCTCCGCGGCGCGCCGCCGGCCGAGCTGACGGCCACTACCAAGGGCGCCCAGCAGCCCACCGTCCTGCGCTGCGCCGCTCACCGGATTACCGCCACGGCGACCGGCCTGCTTGAGTAGCCGACGGCGAAGACGCCTGCGAGTCGCCGGGGTCGCCGGCAGGAGATCGACCGCGACCTGCGCGCGCTCGCCATGCGTGTGATCCAGGCGCGCGATCACCCTCGCGAAGCTCTGGAGCGGATCGGGGCTCAGCGGTAGATTGGCCAGCGGCTCGCTGCTCGGCCGCGCCAACCGAAGCTCCGCCCGCACGACCTCGACCGACCTCCCCCGCTCCGCCTCGTCGCGCTCGGCGGCCTCGCCGGACTCAGGGCCCGGCTCGAGCACCTGTGTCTGCACCCGGTCGAAAACGCCGAGCGCGGAGCGGACTGCGGGTAGCGCCCGCTCGGGCACGCTGAGGGAGTAGCGCATCCGGCCCTCCTCGTCGGCATCGAGCAGCACCCGCACCGCGCGCGCTCGCGGATCGAGCCAGCCGCCGACGAGACGACGGACACGCGAGAGCTGAGCGGCGCACCGCAATACCGCATCAAGACTCGGGTCGAACGAGTCGGGGGCGAGGACCACGAGCCGCGTCCGGGAGGCAAGCGAGCGACGACTAGCGACGACACGACACGCGACCACCACCACCAACAGCAACGTCACCGGGATTAGCACGAGCGGGCGCATGAGCAGAGCACCAGCCCCACCGGCGAGCCCCAGCCAGGACCGCGAGGCACCCAACAGCGACACGACCGCGAGGCAGCCCACTACAGCCACCAGCGGCCTAGCATCCTGAGACGGCGGGCGGCTCACTGGATTTCACCAGCAGGCATAGAGATGTCGCACAGCGAACCCGCCAGAAAACCAGCCCGCGTGCAGCACAAAATCCCCGTTCGCGGAAAACCCCGCAGGAACCACTGACGGTCCCGGAGACGGGCCTTCAGACGGTCCCCGAGACGGTCCCTGAAACGGTCCTCGCCGCTCACGACCGCACACCCCGCCAATCCGCCGAGCGCCCCGTTCAACCGGTGCCGTGGCTTCGGCGGCGTAGCCGTCCGGTGCTTGCCCCGGCTCGGCCTGATCGCCGCTTCGAGCACCCGGTGCGCGAGCGGCGGCGGAACGGCGTTACCGACCTGCTCGAACTGCCGGGTCCTCACGCCCTGCCACGGGTAGTCCGCGGGGAAGCCCTGGAGGACCGCCGCTTGGCAGACCGTGACCCGGACGGCGTTCGCGCCGCGCCGCTGCTCGTAGCGGCCGGGAGGATCGCTGGCGTTCTGCTTGTGGCCCGGGGGATGGACGCGCCGATCGCACGCGACGGTCGTCGCGGGACGCCGCCCGGCCCATGCGGGCACCCACTCGACCTGGTTCAGCGCGTGGCCGAAGTGGACAGTCGGCGCGGGCTCCTCCGCGGCACGGATCGCCGCGTTGGGCTGGTTACCGTTGCGCCAAGCCCAGCCGTCCCGGACGCCGTGCGCTTGCCAGCGGTTGACTCTTGTGGTGACCACTTGCGCTGGAGCCTCGGTCGGGTCGAAGCCCTCGGTGATCCTCTTGCCGCTGCGTCTGATCTGCACGCACGGCTTCCGTGTCCACGATCGTGTCTTCGCGGTCAGCGTCGGAGCGGGCTTGCAGGCCGGGCGCCGGTCTCGCTGGCGGTAGGTCCCGGTGTCTGTCTTGCCGGGATGGTTGCTTGGCGTGTCGTTGCGACGGGGGAATCCGATCTCCTCGGAGGGTGCCCAGCCGAGCGCCTCGGCCATGCTGACCCACGGCTGGAGGCCCAGCTCGTCCTCGGGGACATCCTGGCGGCGGGGGTTGTAGGAGCGATGTGTGGGGTCGGGCAGACTCACCGGCCCGTCGAGTGACGCGATCAGGAAAGCCCGTTTGCGGGTCTGCGGCACGCCGTATCGCTCGGCGCTCAAGACCCCAACGGCGGTCTGGTAGCCGTGCGCTGTGAGCAGCGCAGCGAACAGCGTCCATAGCTCGAGGACGGCCGGGACCTGCTCGAGCGCGAGCCACCTGGGCCGCAACGCGACCGCGTAGCGCAGCGGCTCGACGGTCAGCAGCGACCGGGGATCACGACACTCCTGTAGGCGCGCGGCGCGGGTGTCGTTCCCGGCGGCGAGCTCGTGCGCGCACGCGATCACGAGCGGCTTATCAGCGCGACCCAATCCCTTGCCGGCGTTCGAGTACGCCTGGCACGGTGGGGAGCCGACCAGGCCCCACACCGGCCCGAGCGCCAGCGGGTCAAGCTCGACGACATCGGCCTGCAGGCGCTCGTGGCCGGCGGCGCGCGCGGTCTCGCACGCCCAGGGCTCGGTCTCGATCCCGAGAGCGCTCAGGCCGAGCATCCCCAGGGCCTCCTCCCACCCGCCGGCACCGGCGAACAGGTCGAGAATCTTCCCCGGCTGTTTGCGCTTGCGGTCGCGGGAGGCCGTCGGTTTGCGTGACCGTGTCATCCGATCCCTCCCGCCTTCGAAGGGTTGGCTGCCGGGGGCTGGGCGTACCCGTAGATCGGGGCGGCCTCACCAACAGGGGCTGCCGGGGAGAACGGGCCGACGCGCGTGACGTGCCCGGCGTAGTTGCCCTCGACGGTGACGATCTCCCCGTCGGGCAGAACCCGGGCGACGATCCCGACGTGCGCGCTTTCGCTTGGGCCGCTGCCGTAGAACACAGCATCGCCGGGTGAGGGTCGCGCGGATGGCGGGAGGACTTTCCCGCCGTGTTCTCGCGCCCACGTGTACAGCGACCCTGAGTAGGCGTACAGCGCCGTGGAGCCGGGAAGCGGCACACCGGCGTGCTGCCACACCCAGGCGGCGAACAGCGAGCACCATTCCTCGCAGGGGCCGTAGATCGTGCAGTTAGAGCCCGGCGGGCGTTCGCCCTGACCGAGCTGGCTTTCGGCGACCCGCACGATCTGCGAGCCGCTGGCCGCTTCGGGAGCGAACGCGCTCGCACTGCATTCACCAGATGAGCCATTGACCGGTTCCGCGAGCGACGGGCTGCTCGCGGCTGGGGAGCCGGTGCCGGTGAACCCGTACTGCACGGCGCGGGCCATGACCTCTTCGGCGTAGCTGACCGACGCGTCCGCGCAGGCACCGTAGTAGCGGCACGCGGCCTGCCGGTATTCGTTGTAGGAGCCGCCGGTGGGCGGGGCGCCCATGTCTTCCCGCAGGATGCGCGCGGCGGTGTAGATCGCGTCCGCCGGATCGTCGATCGACGGCGCCTGGCCGGGATGGGCGCTGACGGCGTAGCGTTCCCACAACGTCGGTCCAGGACCGGGACTGCACGGGCTACCACGAACGTAAGCGATCTGCATCGGGCCGGCACACCCGGAGCTGTTGGTGCCGGCGCACTCGCCGTTGCCGCACTCCTGAGCACCGATCGACGCGAGGAAGCTCCAGTCGATGTCAAACCTTGTGCCGGCCTGCTCGTAGAGGCGCAGGCGTTCCGGCGGGATGCTCTGCAGCGCGTACACCGAGGGAGTCGGCCCTGACGGTGAGGCGAGCGCCGGTTCGCTGCCGGGCTCACAGCCGGTGAAGCTCGCGCCGAGTACCGCGACGGCGAGACCGAAGATCGCGACGAACACCAGACCGGAGCCCCCGAGCGTGCCCAACAGCCACAGCCAGAGCTTCCTTTGAGCGAACTGGCGCGCGCGCATCACGCGCCGCCTTCCAGTCCGCTGACGAGCGGCCGCCCGCCTTGGGGGGCGATGAGAAGTCCGATCGAGTAGTCGACGAGGCCGCCGTCGTTGATCACGGCGCTGATCCCGAGCAGGCCCGGGGGAGCGGGCGTGCTGTGCAACGCCACGACGCGCGGCTGGCGAGCACGCATGCCCGGCGACACGCGTGGCGGGTGGGCTCGCAGCGAGCCAAGCAGCGCGGGCGTGATGTCCTTGATCTGTCTCGCCTGAGCGTGCCTGTACAGGTAGGCGAGATACCCGGTGAGGAACAGGTCCGCCGCTCGCGCGACCCTTGGTGAGAGTGGCACCGTGCTGCTTACGGAAGCTCGCGCGGTCACGGACTGTGTGCCCTGAACGACGCTGGGTCCCGGGTGCCGCTGTGACATGCGTCCGGGCTGAGCGCTGGGCCGTGAGAGCGCGAGCAGGATCGCCGCGGCGAGCAGCAGCACCGTCACGGTCGCCATCGCACCGGCGCGCTCTGACTCGGCGATCGGCCGGTCGCGCAGCATGCGAATCCACGCCCCGGCGCTCATCGCGCGCTCTCCCGTACAGTGCTCAGCCGTCTGCGTGCAAGCTTCGCGGTCGCGGGGTTGAGCTCTATCCCGAGGAAGTCACGGCCCAGGCGCTCGGCTACGGCGCCGGTTGTCGCGGACCCGCAGAAGGGGTCGAGAATCAGGCAGCGCCCGGTGTCGTCGTTATGGATGCAGCTTGGCCGCCATTGCTCAGTGTCTTTGCCGGCCGTGGGCTGGCGCTTGAAGGGTGCTCCGCAGACACCGCACGCTGTTGGTGCGCTGCCGGCCAGGATGCACGGCTCGATCAACTTCTCCGGGAAGACCGCCTGCGCGCCGGGATAGCCACGCGTGGTGACTGTCCACCATGAGCGCCGCTGGCGTCCGTGGCCGCCGCGCCATTGCTCGTGCTGGCCGCGCTCGCCGCGACGGTCGCGGTAGGTCAACCGGCCCGCCCGCGCGTACCCGTTACCCGAGCAGCGCCCCGTGTCGGCTTCGCGGACCGCGCGCGCGTCGTAGAAGTACCGGGGCTGCTTGGTGAGCAGGAAGAGGTACTCGTGCGCGCGGGTGGGACGATCGCGAACGTTCTCGGGCATCGGGTTGGGCTTCGCCCAAACGACATCGGAGCGCAACCACCACCCCTGCTGCTGAAGCGCGAACGCAACACGCCACGGGATACCGACGAGATCCTTCGGCTTCAGCGCCCACGAACGTCCCGCAGGAGCGCACGCAGTGTTCGCCCGCAGGAAGCTGTCTCCGAGGACCAGCCACAGCGTTCCGTCGTCTCGCAGCACGCGGTGAACCTCGCCGAGGACGGTGAGCAGGTGCTCGAGGTAGAGCTCCGGTGTCGGCTCGAGACCCAAGCATCCCTGCCACGCATCGCAGCGCTCACAGAACCGTCCGCCGTGAAGACCGGCGCGTCCCTGGCGAGCGTCCGTTGCGAGCCTTGCCTGCGAGCGGGTGCTGGTTGCGGGCAGCAGGTCAGCGCGCCGACCCCGCTGCATCTCACCCCATACGTGCCGGCAGCATGGAGCACCACCCCAGGTCGCGGGCGGCAGACCGTAATCGCGCAGACCCCAATATGGGGGGCTCGTCACACACGCCTGCGCCCACCGGTCCGGCAGCTCGCGCAGGAGGGTGAGTGCGTCCGCTTGTTCGATGCGCCAACTCATGAGTTCTCCTCCGGGGTCTCGGGTGGGCTTTGCTCGGGTGTCGGAGCAGGCGTTGATGGCGGGGGCGCGCCGTCTTGATCTGGGGCGCGCCCCCGCACGGGTGCCACGGTCGGGGACTGCCGGTGCAGCCCGGCCATCCGCGCGAGGCGGGTGGTGTAGTAGAGGGTCTGCAAGCGGCTGCCCTCCTGGCCCGCATTGGGGCCTGTGGTGGCGGCGAGAAGGTCGGAGGCCAGCTTGTTGCGTTGCAAGAAGACGGCCCAGAGGAACGCGGCCTGCAAGGCGAACGCCAGCAGCCACCCGAGGTTCGAGGTCGCGTCGTCCAGGGCTTGGCAGACGGCGAGGATCACCGCGAGGATCAGCGAGTAGATGACCTTCCGTGCGAGGAACCCCGCGAGCTTCCCGATCCACGCACGGAAGAAGTCGTGTCCGCGCCCGGGGAAGACGGCTATCACCAGCGCGACGGGTGCGAACGCGAGGAGAAGCAGGAGGAGGATTTGCGCGAGGATCACCCCGAGCGCCAGCGCACCCAAGAGCAGGAACGCGCCGAGCTCGCCCACGAAGATGACCAGCGAGAGCAGCAGCCGTTGGTATTGGCCGCCCTTGCCCATCGCTTCCGCTGCGGGCTCGTCAGTCTTACCCAGCGGGTACGTGCCGTTGTGCTTGGCGGAGTCGCTGTCTGGGAGCTTTGACGTTTCGCCGTGCCCGAGGGCGTCGTGCTCTGAGTTTCGGTCGGGGGACTGGTAGGGGTAGGCGAGGAAGTGCGGGGCGTACTTGTTGCGGTCGTTGATGCACGTCTTGCCTTCGGCGTGAACTTCGGTGCCGTTTTCCAGTTGCGCGGCGAGCTGACTGTCCTGTGCCGAATTAGCGCTCAGGGGACGAACCGCGACCGAGCGTGTCTTCCCGCCGCTGGTGATAGTGCAGTGCTCGATCCCGCCAAACTCGAGGACCGTCCAGGGATCGAGCACGAGTAGCTGGAAGAGCTGGTTGCTGGCGGCGCTCTTGGCCTGCTGTTCACTACCGATGCTGCCCTGGTTAGTGAGCGACAGCAGCGCGGTGGAGAGCTGGTTTGACAGCCGGCTCGCGGGCGCGATCGTGCGCTGCGGCTGGGTGACGATCCCGATCGCCAGCACGCAATACAAGAGGGAGACGGCTAGCGCTCCAGCGGTCTCGGTGTAACGCCGTTGCACGAGGGCCTTCCACATCGCCCAGCACCCCGCGAGTACGACTGCGACGATCAACCAAGGCGCGCCGAACGTGCTCGCGTACAGGTTGTGAATCGCGGCGGATATCGGGGTCAGCGCACCCGAACCGGGGCTGCCGTTCCCGTTGACGAGGTCGAGGTTGAACGCGAAGGCGAAGAGGGTGATTACGGCGTTTGCGAGGAATGCGGTCAGTAGCCAGATGACCTGTGCGATGAAGTACGCGATCAGTGGTGCGACACCGGAGACGTCCACGCCGCTGGTCAGCCCGACGCTGATCCCGGGGAAATACTGGTCGAGCTGATAGTTGGCGATCGGGTAGCGCCCCACCAGCCCCCCGGCGGGTAGTTGCGGTGCAGGGCCGATGTTGCTGTACACGTCACCCGCGAGCGCCGTGGGACCCGCAAGCAACACGATCGCAACGGTGAAAGCGAACAGCAGAGTGAGCAGCCGCCGACGGCGAGCGGCCCACCGCGGGATGCGCAGGATGGTGGTTTTCATGTGGCGCTCCCTTGGGGTTGGCCGGGGGTGGTCTGGAACGCTTGGAGCAGGTGCGGGTAGACGAGGTCGATCTGCACCTCGCCGACACGACCATTCAGGTCACGCATCAGGCACCGTCCTGCTCGCAGTTCGCGCACGAGACCGATCAGCTCGCGGGTCGGATCGAGACCGATGAACCGCAAGGCTGCTCGGGCGGCATCGTCGGAGTCCTGGCCGAAGACGAATACGACACCGATGAGATCGGAGAGGTCCCCGAGATCACCAATGCGGTGCGTGCCCAACAGCAACGTCGCGTTGAACGCGCGACCCAGCCGCACGAGACGGTTGATGACCTGCCGTCCCTGGGGTGAGGCGAGCAGGAACCAGATCTCGTCAAGCCCCACGACCTTGTGCCGTGAGCGATCCTCGGAGATCAGCTTCAGCGCATACGCCGCAACGAGTGAAAGAGTGGCGACGGACACACGCTCGGCGCGGGTGTAGGTGTCTCTCGCGGCTGAGGGTTCGGGGAG
Source organism: uncultured Solirubrobacterales bacterium (assembly GCA_963813765.1). Lineage (GTDB taxonomy): Bacteria > Actinomycetota > Thermoleophilia > Solirubrobacterales > Solirubrobacteraceae > Palsa-744. The sequence continues at coordinate 37,209 of CAWFAB010000003.1, read as the reverse complement.
GGAGAGGCCGGGCATGCGGATCGTCGTGACCGGCCGATCCGTGCGGTTGATCGTGGTGGTGCCGTCACCGAATCCCAGGCGCGCGAGACCGAAGTCACGGATCACCTCCAACGCCTCGCCGGCTTCACGGGCACCGGGACGCTCGCTCTCACCAAGCAGCTCGACCACGCGCAATAGCCCCCGCGATCCCTCGCGGACCGTGTCCTTGACGGCGAGACTGACCGCGTTCTCCCACGTACTCGACTGGCCGGGCAGCAGCTCCAGCAGGTAGGAGCACGCCAGTTCCTCGCGCATATCGTCAAGACCGATCGCGAGCGGGTCCAACCGTCCCTGCTGGCCGGGATCACCGGAGAGCTCGAGAACCTGCAACCGGTCGTTCAGCTCGTCGAGCTCGTGCAGGCCGTGATCGGGCTTGGGATCGAAATCCACCACCAGCGATCCGCGGCGCTCGGCTGCGTACGCGATCGTCTGCGCCGCGACGGTCTTCCCCGACCCGAGCGTCCCGATCAACAGGACACCGGACGCGCGATCCTCCCTCGGCGCCTGGGTGGGATCGAAGCGCACGGGCAGCGGCGCGCCCGTCGGTGTGTATCCGAGGTAGGGGCCTCTGCCGGAGCCGACCGTCCTGGTGGCTGTGGGGACCATGCCACCGAACTGCTCGACCGTGAGCTGTTGGGTGTAGTCGCGCACCTACAGCCACCCATCCGCTCGCGGCAGGTGCTCGAAGAACATCTCGCGCTGCAACCCTGCGGGACGATGAAGCTGAATGTCGCCGTACTGCTCTTTCAGTACCGCAACTCTGCGCTCAAGCTCCTCCTCGCTGCCGGCGCCGACCGCGAGACCGATAGACGCGTACAGCATCGGAGGATGCCCGCCGGCCTGGAGTTGCGCCTCGTACTCGCGCGCGAGGACGCGATCCTCCCCGGCGAGCAGGCTCGGACCGTGTACCGCTCCCTGCACCTGCTCGTGGTAGGCGTGCTCGACATCCGCGATCCGCTTACGAACCTGCGCGAGCGCCTGACGGTTACCAAGCCAACGCGCATGCACGCTCGCGTTAACAGGGAACCCGACAGCCTCAAGCGGAGCGAACAGCACCTCGGCGGTTGAGCCGGGGAACTCGGGGGCGTCCGCGAGCGCCCCGAGCGCGAGCATCGCCTGAAAGCAACGCCCCTGCTCACCATCCACCACGAGCATCTGTTGGTGCTCGGTGATCGCGGCGTTCGCACACCGCCGCAAGTCGTGGCCGAGCGGCGCAAACGCCACACCACCGTCAGAGTCGGTGATGATGAGCGCGTCGGGCTCCCAGTGCTGATCCAGCTCTGGCTCTGCTACCCCGCGCGAGCTGCCACGGCGCAGCAACCATTGAAGCTCGACCGTTCTCGCACGCCGCGCGGGGATGACACCGTTCAGGCGCTCGTATACGCGCTGCTCGCGCGTAGCCAGTTCTGAAAGCTCACCACTGGAGATCGGGGATGCGGCGCCGATCCCGGCGAGCTCCTCGATGCGGCGGCGCGCACGATCCACACCGCGCACGAACCCCGACCCGACACCGGTCGGTGTGCCTGTCGCGAGCGAGACCGCGAGATACACCTCGGGGATATGCGATCCCAGTTCACGCAACCGCTCCCGGTGACCCTCCAAGAACGCTCGCCATGCCTGCGGGTCTTGGTGACGGTCGTCCAGCAGCCCGGCGGTGTGCGCGACGTAACCCTCTGCCGGGTAGGCACGGTTGACACGCCACAACGAGAAGTCCGCGGCGATCGTGTGAGCTACGCGCTGCAGGCGACGCTGCAATGCCCACTTCTCACCCGTCGGGAGGTACGGGTAAGAGGTCATCCCGAGGCGGTAAAGACCGGCAGCCTCCCCGCCACGCCCGAGAAGCACGTTGCCGTGCGCGTAACGCAACGGGAAGCTCACGGCCGCACCTCCACGACCTGCCCGTCACCGAGCTCGATCACTTCCGCACGACGCTCACCGCGGCGCATCCGATGACCCTCAGCGGGACGCACCGCGAACCGTCCGCGACCCGGAATCACGACAACCGGCCTGCCGAACACGAGCCGTGCAGGCCCACGAACACGCCCGTGATGCAAGACGGGTGAGTGCTCGTCGGGCGCGACCCACACCCGCGGCGCCCACACATACACCCCACCATCAGCAGGCAGCGTCCGATCTAGGGAATGACGCGCGGCACGCAACCGAAACGCCACCCACGAAGTCAGATAACGGTGAGCCGGCCGACCATCCGGTGAGACCTGCCCCGCGAGCGTCGCGAGCATCGCGGGCGCGATCAGCAACCTGAGCGGCCAATCAAGCCATCCCAACAACACACCCGCAACCAACACGAGAACGAACCCGGCGGCACCCGCGATCACAGCGCCGCCCCACCCGTGAGAGCTCGCGCCGAGCAGCGCACCTATACCCCCAACAACCAGGGCGAACACGATCGAGCGCTGACTCAAAACCAGGATCAGCACGAGCGCACCGAACGCCCACGCCAGCCACTCAAGCGGCACACCACCAGGAACAGGCAGGCGGCGCCCGTCGATCTGGTAGATCCGCCGGTCCGGACGGAAGATCCGCTGATAGGAGCGGATCGGCTGCGAACTGTCACTCATCGCACGCGGTCCCCGTGCTCAACCGAAGACCTGTTTGCCGATCGCTTCCGCGGCTTTCGCGATCTCGCTCGGCGCGAACACCATCCACGCCACCACGATCGCGGCGAACAGAAACACCGCCAGCTCGGTGTAACGGCGGTTCAGGAGAAACATCAGGCTGATGACGGCAACGACACCGCCATACACCTCACCGGCATAATGCTTGAGGAGATCACCGACGTTTTTCCCAACGTCATTACCCGCGGCGAGCGCGTCCGCTGGGAACAACCCCACCACAAATGCCGCAAGCAACCAGGCAATCCAGACAGGACGTTTGTGTGACATACCGATCACTTCCCTTGCGTGTTTGACGGACCGGTACTGGCGGGCTGTGTGACAGTCACCGTCGCACCGCGTACTGTTGGGGCTGTGCGCGAGTCGCTGCCGAGAAAGGAAGCGATGCCGCGTATCAGCAGCAGCAGCACGCACCCCCACAACAGCAATCGGCCCGCGAACCGAGCCAGGCGAGTAACACCACTGGCCGACGAGAGGCCGACACTCGGCTCGTTTTCTTGTGAAGTCGTCCTACGGAAAACGGTCATAGGACGACGGTAAGCACGCCCTCGCCTAAACACCACAAGCGCGCGTTAGGTGAATAATCAATGCTTTGCATCAAGTATGTAAAGCATTGACTTTCATAAGCGTCCTGTGGAAGCCCACGCCCCGCCGTGCGAGCGCCGATCGCCCCCGGGTCACATTGGTCGCTGTCAGGTATCGCTAGGCGGCGAGCTTTGCGACGTCGGCCAGCTCATCGAGCTGGCCGCTGATGCTCGCCAGGGTCTGCTCCAGCAGCCGGCAGGCGGAGTAGTCGGCGAGGGAGTAATGGACAGTGGTGCCCTCTCGCCGGCGTGCGACGATCCCCGACCTGTACAAGATCCCAAGGTGTCGCGAGATGTTCTGCGGGGTGCTCGGAAGCTGGTCTGAGAGCTGCTGGACCGTGGCCTCACGCTGCTCCAGAAGCGCGAGCAGACGTACACGGGTTGGGTCGCCGATCAACGCGAGACGGTCCGTCACCAAGTCAAACGCCGGCTGAGACCATTCCTTGAGCATTCCCGTCAGCGGCCGAGGTAGCTGAACGGGCCGGGCGAGGCTCGCCGTGACGCAGGCGCGGGCCGGGGTGCGCTCGGTGCGGGCGGCGGCGATGCACTCGGTGTGGGCGGGCTCACGGCTGCTGTCACGGGGACAGATTCACTCGGCGCGTTCGCGACGGATCTCGGTGTCCCCGCGTTTACGCGGGGCCTGCGCCCTGCGGTAGACTTGTGACGGATGAGTACCCCCGCTCGGTGCTTGGCGCGGTGTCCTCTCGCGGCCCGGGAGGTGACTGGGCGAGCACCGTGGCGGTGGCGCGTCAACGTATGTGGCTGGTGGCGAGACGGCGAGCGGGTGCTCCTGGCGATGCGCCCCGCGGCCACTAGGGCGATCAGTGCCGCGGCCACCCCGGCGGACCCGCACAGCACCCGCCGAGCAATGACCTGTGGGCGAGTCGCGCCGGTGGGTAGCGTGAGCACAGGGACGGTCTCATCTGCGCTGGGAGGCGTGAGAGGCGCGGTTGGTTCGTCAAAGAGCTCGGCTTCGGAAAGGGGGTCCATGCCTGTTAACGCGGGCAAGGCCCCCAAAGTCCCAACGAATCCGCGCTGATGCACGCCGGTCACACGACCCGACGGGTCAGGCTCCGCAGGCTTGCTCAGCGAAGCAGAGCGCGACGATGCGGCGGATGATGATGAAGCACGAGCGAAGCGGTCGCGGCGCTCGCGCCCTGAGCGCTTACCATGATTGCAAGACGACTCGCGCCGAGCGCTTGACGGGTGAGGACGAACACGACTTCGGCCCGACCATGTTTCACCTTTGCGCGTTTACTGCCGTGCGCCACACTCCTCCGCCCGCGCAACGCCTGGAGACTGAACTGAATTGACCCTCTCAAGCCGGCTGGGGCCAGCGCAATAACTGTCAGTCGATGCCCGCGTAGCGTGTGTCTCAGGCGCAGGGAAGGTAGGTGCTGTGATCCAGTTGGCTGTGCGGTCGTGCTACTACCGGACCCGCTTAGAGCCGATGACGCCGCGTTCGCCGGGTTGCTGTTACCGGCCGCGTCGGTCAGCCATACCTTTACAGTCTGTCCGGCTGCGCTTGCGGGAAGCGCTATCGGATTGTCGTGGCCTGTGGCCGTCGGGCTGGTACAGCCGACTCCGCTTGGCGGGCAAAGCTCGTAGGTAGAACCGACGATCGGTGCCACGTCGGGCGGATCGCTCCAGCTCACCACAAACGATCCGTCCGGCTGCGCAACGGCCTTCAAGCTCACTGGCGGCGGCGGGGGCTGGTTGGCGACGACGATCTGCTCCGTCAATCGCCCTTCGTTCCCGGCGGCGTCGTAGGCTTCAAGCGCAACCGTATGAGCGCCGTCCGCTAGCTGCGTCGTATCCACTTGAAAGACTGCACTCAAGGACTGGCACGGCAACGGCTGAGTGTAGTCACACACTCCTTGGTGGCTCGCCACGACATGCCCATCGACCGAGACCGTGACCCTCGCAATCCCGGTCAGATCGCTAGCTGCGAGACTGACCAGCTCGACGCCCTTATGGAAGCCCCCCGCTGATCCGGTCCCCCACAGCGAGCCGGTCGGGCTCGCGATCGAGGGAGGCGCCTGCGTGCTGAGCGTCACCTTGGCTCCATACAGCGCCGCCCATGCTCGGTGCAACGTCGCGCCTGTGGTGCAGCCGCCGGGCGTAACGCACTTGACCCCGACGGTCAGCGTTGACGCTTCACCGACCGGGAGTGTGCCGTTGAGGCTCCCCGAGCCAAAGGGGTCGCCGACGCTGCAACCTTCTTCGGCGATCGTGAAGGTGCATGTCTCGAGAACCGTGCTGTCGGCCTTCACGAACGGGACCCATCCGTTGTCCGCGTAGGCCCCGAGATAGCGGTCGTCTTGAAGCCCGGCGATCGCCGTACCCGCCGGTGCGATAAATCGCCATCCGGCGATAGCACCGTCCGGCGTCGCACCCGAGCTGCCAAGGCTGTCGGTCGCAAACATTCCGGTGCTCTTGGGTGGCTCGCCGGAGCCTGCCATTGGTGGACAGACCTGCCCCGTGCTGAGATGGGTTGGATCGCTGTTGAACGCTTGCCAACTGTTGTTTACCGCGCCGGACGCCTGGCTACATGCGAGTACCTGATATGTCCCGGCCCGCGCTCCGGCGGCGCCAACGGCCAGTGACACCAGGAGCGCCGCAACCGCTGGGGCAAGCCGGTTCATAGGCCGATCACCTTCGCTTGAGAGGTTCTTGCGCGGTTGGCCTGGAGCGGGGCATAACTTATGCTCAGAAGGGCTTTGGCGCGCGCTTGTAGGCGTACCGTGCGATGGCGAGTCGCCATGCGGGCGAGCTCGACGCGATGGTGGTGGCGCCGGGGACTAAGGACGCTGAGGATAGCCTTGCCCTCCGCGGGCAGATTGAGAAACCGGACAAGGAGAGTATTCCTCCGGCGCTGGATACTCACCCGCGGCCGCGGCAGCCGAGGGGCGAGAAGTGTCCGAGCGGAGACGCGCGGTGGCGGTGTTGCCGTCGCGGGCCGCTGCGGCTCGTTGCGTTGTCCCGCTTCGAGAACACTGTTCAATCCGGCATTCTGGAAGAGAGACGTGACGTCGAGCGAGCCGCCAGCGGATCGGGACGTGCTTGTGAGCAACTGCTCCGCCTGGACAGGTCCGAGCCGGGGCTGGTAGGCGCGCACGGCGGCCAAGACCGCCGCTGTGATCGCGGTCGCCTGACTAGTCCCGGCGTATTCATCGAGGGGAGCACCGCTGATCGGATTGGCCTCTTCAAGATCACAGCCGGGCGCGAGCAGCGCGACGGTCGCACCCCCGTTTGAGAATGGACATTGAGCGCGGCTCGCGCCGGATGCCCCAACGGCGAGGATTGGTGCTACTGCCGCCGGGTAGGAGATTGTCTGGCTGCTTTCGTCTCCCGCGGCGGCGACGAGATCGAGTCCGCCATTATGGGCCGCTGTGGCAGCGTCTTCCAGCTCTGCGAGCTGTTCGGGCGGCGGGGGGTCCTGAAACCCGATGGACATGCTAATGACCTTGAGGTTGTATTCGGGGTGTCGCTGCGCAAGGTCCTGACAGGCAACGATCGCTTGCTTGTAGGCGCCTATTGTGAGGGCGTCGGTCGTGCTCTCCGCGCGAATGGAGATGATGCGCACGGCGGTGGGTGCGGCTCCGATCATTCCCCAGCCATTGGGCGGCGCGGCGGCCTCCATCGCCATCAGTGTTCCGTGCTTGATCGGGCTCACATCGTTGGGGCTGCCGCCGTCGAGGGCTTCGCGGACAACGACCTCGGGTTGGGTGTCGGGATTGAGTTCGACGCCACTGTCGATCATGCAGATTCCCCCAGGCTGCGGGGGCGCGGGTGCAAACGGCAACCACGTCCCGCGATCTGCGACGGCCTGACTGGGGGGCACTCGCCGCCAGCCGCCACCGGTGTGACGAGGCTCCCAAGGGAGGCGAGAATAACGATCAGCGGTGTGCGGCGCAACGGCGAGGTCATCCGGCCAAGAGGTGAATGTAGGTGGAAGGACTCGCGCCTGCCGCGAAGGGATAGCCGATGGTGGCGGGGACCTGGGCACGGAATCTGTAAGTCGATGCCCCGATGGCGGCGAAGGTGTAGCGGTAGGCGAAGGCTCCGCGTTGACTCGTGCGGAGTAGTGCGATCTCGCGCCATTCGCCGCCGTAGTAGATTTCCAAGCTGACGAGGGCTCCGCCGCGCGGAATGTAGCCTCCGGCGAGGTGCCCACGAAAGGCGAAGGCCCTTCCGGGATGGGCGTGCCGCGGCGCCGAGAGTCGCACGCCCGCCGCGACCGCCTCATGCAACTGGAGCTGAGCGGCAAAGCTCGGGTCTTTGCTGCGCGAGCGATATCCAACGGTGAGGACGCGCGATGGCCCCTTGGGCACCCGGAACTTCCAATCTCCCTTTACATTGGTCGTCGTCGTTGCAAGCAGCACGCTCTGTGCACCGAGATAGCTCGCCTGCTGTCGCAGCTCGACCACGGCTCCGTTTATGGGCGAGCCGGCGTGGTTGAGGAGTTGCCCGTCCAGAGTCATTCCCGAACGGGCATAGCGACGGGCGAAGGGCCTGCGGGCAAGATTGGCGTTGGCCGTGTGGAGGCTGGCGTGGTCGTCGCACTCCGCATTGCACGCTCCTCGCGCCGCGAGCGCCTGTTCCTGCTGTTCGCGCTGGACACGGACGAGATACTGTCCGCTGTTTTCCACCATCACCGTCCGGCTCAGGATGGAGGCGGTGTTGCCGGCCGCGTCGCTCACAAGGACGCTGAGCTGCTGCGGACCGTCGGGAAGCTGCGCGGTGTTAAACGGCACGTCTACGTTGCTCACCGCCAGAGGACAGGGCTGCGTGTGCAGGAAGATGTCGCTGCCATCCGGCTCTTCGCCATAGGGCTCACAGTTCCCGCCGTTCGCGTCGATCACCTGCTTGGCGACAGTCCGTCCGTTGGATTGGAGGATCGCTTGGAAGACGCCCGACGCCGGGTCGGTGGCCGTAACCTCGACATCGGCCACTCCATGAAGCGTGCTCGCGCTGGTGAGGCTGCCGCCTGTCTGGGTGGCGGTCGGCCCCGCGGTCTGTTGCAGCACGATGTCGGCGCTGCGCAGACTCTCAAAGCCGTAGCAGCCTTGCATCAGACACGTCAGATCAAATGCCAGTTGATGTGCCGGTAGATGGCTGGAGGGGACAATCAGTGTGTCGTTCGGGGCATACGGCCGCGGCCCGCAAAGTGTTGGTGGTTTGCATTCTCTATATTTGCCGACATTGCCGAGGTCGCAATATGTTTCTTCGGTCGGCCCGGCTACGCCTTGGCAGAAGTCGAAGTCGTCAGCTTCGCTTACAACGTTTTCCGGCGCGGCCCAAAACGATCTAGCGCGACTGTTCATATATCCTTCGCGGTACAGCGTCGCCGCGGTGATCGTCGTGCCGGTCGGAGCGCTGAATGTCCACGAGGACGTAGAGTTGGGGAGCTGCGGGCTCAGCGAAGCGGAGATACCGTTTCCTGTGGAGCAGGTGTTTTCTGCTTTGCCGGCGAGCCCCGGTGTTTCAGCCCAACCATCGGTCGGGAGTGGAGCCTGCGTCACCGGATCGGTACAGGAATAGAGATGGAAATGCCCTGCCCAAGCGGCCGGCGCGAGCGCCAGCAGCAGCGCCGTCTGGCACAAGGCGACCGCTATTGCCGTCCGTAGGGCGCCGGGCCGTGTCCCCGCCGTGAGGTGGATCGAGCGGCGCAACGGGCTCATCCCTTTAGGAGCTGGATCGGCGTGGCTCGGCTAGCGGCCGATGCGAACGGATAGACGATGGCGGACGGTATGACCGCGCGGAAGTAGTAGGTGGCGGGTTCGACCGCGGCGAACGTGTACCGATAGGAGAAGGCGCCCCGGCGGCTTGTACGGAGAAGGGCGATCTCCCGCCACTCTCCGCCATAGTGGATTTCCAGGCTGACAAGCACTCCGCCGGGCGAGACGTAGCCGCCCGCCAGCCGGCCGCGGAAATCGAATCGTCGTCCTGGTCGCACCTGGCGGGGAGCCGAAAGGGTCACGGGCGCCAGCACTTTCTCGTGGTAGGAGAGCTGCGTGACGTATCCGGGGTCCTTGCTGTGAGAGCGGTAGCCAACGGTGAGCACCCGCGACGGACCATTCCGAACACGAAATCGCCAATTACCGCTCCGATCGGTCTTCGTCGTCGCAATCAGTCGGCTTTCTGCTCCGAGGTAGCTCGGCTGCTGGCGCAGCTCGATCTCTGCTCCCGCGATCGGCGCTCCCAGGTGATCTAGGAGCCGGCCCGTGAGAGTCAGGGCCGAGTCGGCGTAGGGGCGGGTGAAGGCCCGCCGGGCGAGCTTGGCGCGGGCGGCTTGAAGTGAGGCATGGTCGTCACAGCCGGCGTTGCACACCCCGCGTGTCATCAGCTCTTGCGCTTGGCGTTCGGCCTGTTCCTGGCGCTGCACTTGAAGGGTATATTCGCCACTGTTGTTGAAGGCCACGGTGCGAGTGAGAATCGACGTCGTGTTTCCAGCCACGTCGCTGACGACTACGGTTAGCTGATGTGAGCCGTCGGGTACCAGCGCAGTATTGAATGGGACATCTACGGCGGTCACCGACTGCGGGCATGGCTGTGGACGGAGGAAAACGTTGGTTCCATCTTGTGCCGTCCTGTAAGGCTGACAGCTACCTCCGTTGGTGTCGATGGTCTGAGCCGCGAGTACTTTTCCGTCGATCTCAAAGATGGCTTGAAAGACGCCCGAGCCCGGGTCGCTTGCACTGATATGTATGTCCTGGATTCCCTGGAGGACCGATTGCGTGGTGAGGCTGCCGCCAGTCGCCGATCCGGTAGGACTGAAGTCCTGCTCTAGCGTGATATCCGCGCTATGCAATGTCTCCGAGCCACCGCAACCATAAAAGCAGCGCATCGAGAGGGAGAGCTGAAGAGAAGGCAGATTAGCGGCAGGCACGTCAAGAACATCGCTAGGTGAATAACATGAGACAGGTTCACAGGACGACGCCTTTGTGTTTCCGAGCGTACAGGCAGAGTGTTCACTGGAGCCCTGGCATGAATCAAAGGCGTTGCTCGACGTGTATTCGTTTGCGGGCGACGCCCAATAGGCAAGGGCACGATAGTTAGCTTCCGCCGAACGGTAGAGCCTCGCCGCAACGATATGGGTGTCGGCCGGCGCGGTAAAAGTCCAAGTCGCCTGCGTCGGGCCAAACTGAGCTATTGCGTCCACCCCCAGCCCTCCGGCAACCGGATTGGTCGCGCACGAATTGGTAGTGGGTCCTCTTTCACTAGTCCAGTCATAGACAGGCAATGGCCTACCTGTTAGCGGGTCGCTACACGAGTAGACGTGATACACGCCTCCCTGCGCGATAGCTACCAAGACCAAGAACAGCGCTAGGCCAGCGGTGAATCCGGCCGACAGGACGCGCCCGGCATGGCCGCAGGACGCATGCGCGGCGCCAAGGCGGCGGATAGATGTTTCCCCCTGACGCATCAGCGGCCGAGGTACCCCAGGCTCGTTCCGCCGCCGCTTTGAGTCGGAGGCGCGGAGCCTTCTGATTTCGTAGCTCGGCTCGTCACCGACGCGACACGCGCCGAAGGTTCGGGCGAGCTGTCACGCGACGCCCCCGAGCCGCTATGAGACGCCGATCCGGGCATCCTGAGCGCGAGGTAGCCAAGGTTCTTGCTCGGAGGCGTAGGCAAACTGTGGCGAGGCGTACCGGAACGACTTGAGGCGCCAGCCGGCGCGGCAAGGGAGCTGCCGGCGTTCGCCCATTCCCTCGAGGAGCTGACAGGCCGGTATGCCTGCCGCACGACACTGACTCTGCGGTGGTGCGCTGGCGTGTGAGCCCCTGCAATCGCATGTACGATGTGGCCCGTCAGGGCGCCTCCAGCGACCACTATGGCGGTGCCGGCTGCCGCTGCCTTGGCGATACCACCGCCACCCAGCACTCCCGCCACGCGCTCAGCGTTCCCTCCACTCCCACCTACGGGACGATTGGCTATGAACGCAGCCAGCCGGCCAAGCCCGCCACCATGCCCGCGCACAGTCAGCATCGGCGCGGGCAAGACCGCGGCGGCAGCACGCCGCTGCCACTTCCGCTCGCGCATCTCACGGCACAACCCGACATACAACAGCCGACACGACCTGCACGCCTGGACGTGCGCTCGCGCGGCCTGGGCCTGATCCTCCGTGGCCAAGCCGGATGCCTCGGCCACGATCGCCGGGTGGCGGTAGCTGCACATACGGCCAGCCGCGGCGATCACCGCGACCTGCTCCAGCTTCTCATCCGCGCTCCGCGCGGCTGCCCTGACTGTCTTGATCGGCACACCCAGCGTTCGCGCTGCCAGCTTGACTCCGCCGCCGCTGACCGCCATGACCACGACCACCCGCCGCTCAAACGCGCTGAGCGCAGCCATGAAATCAGCCGCCCGAGCCAACTGCTCGCGCATCTCGACCACATCGAAAGGCTCCCCGCCGGTCGGTATCCGGGCTGCGATCAGCTCGAAGTCCACGCGCTCACGCGAACCCACCCGCAGTAGACGACGCCCCGCGTGATGCTCCTTGAGCACCAGGCCCACTGCCGTCCAGAACGCTCCCAGCAGATGCTCCTCGCTCACGACCGCGCGGCGGGACATCACCACTGCGCAGATCGCCTCATCAACGATCTCCTCGCGCATCTCAGCGGGCACGCCGAACGCGTCCCGACGCCGCTCCAGCGCGCGGCAGAGCTCCTCACGCCGTGCATTCAGCGCATGAGCCACTTCCTCCGGCGACCACGAGCCACGCCTCCACGGAGCCCGAAGGACCGGCTGCGACCCGCGCGGACGCGTCCGCCACGTCGCTAGGCGCCCAGCCTCGAATCGAGCGGTCTCGACAGAGCTCATCACCTCGTTAATGCAGGCTGGGCCCTCAAAGTTCCAACGAATTTGGCGGGCACCGTCGTAGTCGCCTCGTGGGGCGCTTGAGAGGGGCTGTCCTGACCGGCGCTTACTCATCCTGAAGACCTCCAGTCCGGCGCTTCCTGCGCCTCGGCCTCAACGTAAGCCAGCAAGCCCGCCCCGCCTTTCGGCCCACCGGAATACTACCCGCCTCTGGACGAGCGCGAGCAATGCCAGCCACACCGCGCAACATTTCTGTGGCCGGTGGGCAAGACTAGTAGTGCTGATGGCTGAGCACGTCCGGCACCCGATCTTCGCTCGCTACACGACGGGTCCGCGGCCACGCGGGGAACCGAGCACCCTCGTGTGCGGGCAACACGACCGTCACGGCATCGCTGGCACCCGGAGGCTCGGGCTCGGCCTGCACGTCGAGTCGCGGCCGCCGGGCGGGTCGGCAAGGCGCAATGTCGCCCGGCGATCCGCAACACCGTGCTCCGAGCGCGTCCGACGCTCGTAGATGTCGTCTTCGGGAAGGGTCTCCATACCCTTTAAGCACCGAAGACCCCAAAACGGGGTCAACGGATTTTGTGCAGCAAGCCCGGCCTTGGTCCACGAGCACTCGTACTCGCAAGGCCACGGCTGGATTTCGAGACGTGTTCAGCGACGCTCAGAGGCGATGCGCGCTCGCGCGTCGCGTACGATCAGCGCGATCTCGGCCTCCTGTTCGGCGGTCGTGACGATCACTAGAACCGGGGCGTCAAGTGCCCGCGCGAGGCTCGTGATCCTTGCCCAGGTCGGGTTGCGTACGCCGCGCTCGATGCCCGAGAGATAGGTCGGATGCATATCGGCGGCAAACGCGAGCGCTTCGATGCTCAGGCGGCGTTCCTTGCGCAGGCGGCGGATCGCCTGGCCGAGGTCCTCGTTCGTCGGCATGAGCTTCGTCTGATTGACCGCGGCGGGAGAGTTGAGCTCACACGCCCACCAGCCCCAGCTCGTCAAGATGCCGTGCGCACCGCGACGCCAGAATGTGCTCGCCCTGCGCCACCACGACGCCCTGGCGCTCAAGATCGGCGATTGCGCTGCTGAGCGAGCACGGCTCCACGTCATTGACCTCGCCTTCGAGCTCTGCGCGTGACCACCGCTCGTCGTGATCATCACGCAGAAGCTGCAACACGATGGCTCGCTCGACGCTTCGCGGTTCGGCGTGTGGCTGGGGATGCTCGGTCATGGGACCCTCCCTTCGGTCGGCCGAAGAAGACCGTTCCGGCGAAGCCATGACCCGATCACTCGCAGCTTGGGGCGGCTACGGTGTCGTGCGTGGCATCGAAGGCGCCGTCTGTCTTCGGTGTCCACTGGCCGGGCGGGTGCTCTAACACTCGCCCGGCCGATGTTTGATTTGGATGGCTACACGTGTAGCTCGATCCGCGAGGGATCTCAAGTCGATCGCGGACGAGCCAACGAAGTCTGGGATCCGGCAAGACGGTCGGAGAGCAATTGTCCGCTCAGGGGAGTACCGATATCCCCGTCGTGAACCCTCCGGCTTACCGCCGCCTTCCCTGCCCGAAGTTCATGGCTGGTGGCGCCACGAGGGCGAAGTCCTCGGCCGGCCGGGACGGTGACTCTGAGGGCTTGCGCAGGTCTCGCACGGACGCGGCTGTCCCCTCGCTCGGCTTGGGCAGGGTGGCGATCGAGGAGGCGAGGAGGTTGATGGCTCCCCCGCCGGCGGCGTGCCGCTCCAATCGTCCCTCGACGACGATGAGCGGCTGGGTGCGGACCGTCGCCCGGTTCGCCTCATACAGCCGGGCGGGGACGATCACGTTGAGGGTGCCGTGCTCGTCCTCGAGCAGCAGGAACGTGATGCCGTTGGCGGTGCCGGGTCGCTGACGGGCGATCACCAGCCCGCCGACAATTACATGGGTGCCGTGGCCGATCTTGGTGAGTTCGCTGGTGGGCTGTGCGCCGCGTGCGGTGAGGGATGGGCGGAGCAGGCCGATTGGGTGGCGGTCTATCGAGATGCCGGTGGCAGTGTAGTCGGCGAGCAGCGTCTCCCATTCGCCGAGCGCTGGCAGCCGGGGTGCGTCGGGGAGTGGCAGCTCGAGCGCGAGCTGCTGTCCGGCCTTGGTCTGAACGCCGGGCGTGGCGATCCCGAGTTGCCACAGGGCGGTGCGGCGAGCGTAGCGATCCCCACCGGCGAGAGCGTCGCAGGCGCCTGACCATGCCAGCCGGCTGAGCGTGGTGTGGTTGACGCCGGCGCGGGCGGCGAAGTCTTCCAGGCTGTGGAAGGGGCCTGCTTCGGTGCGGGAGCGGATGAGCCGCTCGATCTCGTCGGTGTGGACGCCCTTGATGTAGGAGAGACCGATCCTGATCGCCCCCTCGTCTGTCACCGAGCACTCCGCTTCGCTGTGGTTGAGCTCCGGCGCGAGGATCGTGAGACTCCGGCGCTGGGCCTCGTGGATCAGCGAGTCGGGCGGGTAGAACCCCATCGGCTGCTCGTTCAGCAGCGCGCACAGGAACTCCTCGGCGTAGTGGACCCGCAGCCACGTCGATTGGTAGGCGAGCAGACCGAACGCGGCGCCGTGGGACTTGGGGAACCCGAACCCTGCGAAACCGGCGACCATGCTCCACACCTGCTCGATGACATCCTCGGTGGCGTCGGGGTGCGTGCGGCGGGCGCCCTCAATGAACTGCCGGCGGTGGCTGTCCATCGCCTCGTGGGAGCGCTTGCGGCTCATCGCGCGACGCAACCCCTCCGCCTCCCCGGCTGTGAACCCGGCGAACGCGCGGGCGACTTCGATCACCTGGTCCTGGAAGATGATCGTGCCCAGCGTCTCGCGCAACGGCTCCGCGAGAGACGGATGCAGGTAGGGGATCGGATAGTCCGGGTTGCGCAGCAGCGCTTGGCGGCGTTCGATGTAGGGGTTGACGGCGCCACCGACGATCGGGCCGGGCCGCACGAGAGCGACCTGGACCGTCAGGTCCTGCAGGCTCGCCGGTCGGGTGCGCCGCAGCGAGCCCATCTGCGCTCGGGACTCGATCTGGAACACCCCGGTCGTATCCGCATCCTGGATCGTGGTGAATGTCGCGGGGTCGTCGAACGGGATGCGCGACAGGTCGATCCGCTCACCGCGCCGAGCAGCGATCAGCTCCACGCAGCGCTCGACCGCAGAGAGCATCCCCAGCCCGAGCAGGTCGATCTTCAGGAACCCCGCGTCCGCGCATGAGTCCTTGTCCCACTGCACCATCTGGCGGTCCTCCATCGCCGCGGGAACGATCGGGCAGCAATCGATCAATGGCTGGGTCGAGATCACCATCCCACCGGGGTGCTGGGATAGGTGCCGGGGCAATCCCTGCGCCTCGTCCGCCAGCCGCGCGAGCCACGCCCAGCGCCCGCCCTCGCGCAGCCGCTCGGGACCGAGCGCGACCCTTATGTCGTCGGTGACGGTGCCGTGCCCGCCCCATCCCTCTGACCCGCGGGCGACACGCTCGATCTCACCGCCCGGGAGACCGAGGGCCTTCCCGAGGTCCCGGATCGCTCCCCGCGCCCGGTAGGTGGGAAACGCGGCAACGAGCGCCGCCCGCTCGGGTCCATAGTGCTTGGGGATGCGCGCGATCAGCTCGGCACGAATGTCGCGGGGGAAATCGATGTCGATGTCCGGCAACCCGACGACGTCTTCATGCAGGAACCGCCCGATCGCGAGCTCACCCTCGATCGGGTCGATATGAGACAGGCCCGTGAGATAACAGACGATCGAGGACACCGAGGACCCGCGGCCGCGACCCGGTGGCAGCAGCGCCCGGGCGGTGCCGGCACCGCGAACCTCGCAAGCTACGTCACTCGCGAGCTGAAGGATCTCGTGGTGCAGGAGGAAGAACCCGGAGAGACCGAGCGAGTTGATGATCCGCAGCTCCTCTTCGAGCCGGCCGGCTGCCTCAGCCCGACGCTGGTAGCCGAGCGGATAGCGGCCGGCGAACCGCGCGTGGCAGACCTCGGCCAGATCCCGTGTCGCGTCGGTTGACTCCGACATCGGATAGCGGTAGCCCAGATCGCCGGTCAACTGGAAGCGCAGTGTTTCGGCGAGCCTGACGGTCTCGGCGACAGCCTCGGGTGTTGCCGCTCACGATACTTTGACATCTAACAGCTAGTTTGACCCCCCGGAAACACTGGCGCTTTGGTCGTTGCGCCGTGCAACGATTCCGGCGGCGAGACGGTTCTACCGACCGAAGAGGGGCTCAAGCGCGTTCGTCGAGTACTGCTTGCCCAATGTTTACTGGCTCCTGAGGGCTCCAGTGTCAAAGTACGTGTCACTTGTCAAACTATGGTGAGCGGAGTGTCACAGTACGTGTCATTTGTCAAAGTATCGTGAGCGGCAACAACGCCGCGCAGCGGCGTCGGTATGTGCTCCAACGCAGCGTCGATCGCTTGCGCCAGTTGCCGACGCTGACGCTGCAGGGCTTGTTCGGTCAGTCCGGTCAGCTCCGCGTGGCGTGCCCGCTCGAGAGACGGGGGCAAAGGCGGGAGGTCGTCTGCCGGGCGTGCGATCCATCCCACGTGAGGACGTCTCGGTCGTGATCGACGAGGACGGCGCCGCGGTCCGCCTGCGCGACGAGGACGGGCTCTCCGTCGGGTTCGTGCGGCTGCCGGCCGGCGCTGACCTGTGACCCGCGACCACGGGCCTGCCCGAGGACCTCTGCCCGTGTCCGGACTGGGGGGACATGATCAAGGGCAGGGTGCGGATGCACACGGTGGACACCCATCACGACCTGACCGCCGGCGAAGCATTCTACTGGGCCCCGGCCACGCCCCCGAGGCGCTGGAGGACTCTGAATACGTCGGCTTCTCCCCGACCGAGCAGTTCGGGCCGGTGATCGAGCACATCACGTCCGGAGCCGGTTCGTCGGCGTGATGCCAGTTAGCCGTGACGCCCGAGGGCCGGCACCGCCTTTCGGGCGCCGGCCCTCTTGCCACTACGCCGCGACGGCCTTCCTGCCGTTGCGGGCCGGCTTCGTCGCCGCCGGCTCGTCGATCGGGCGGGGGGCGGTCAGGAACTCGACGTTGCCCACGACCGTGTAGTCGTGGCGCTTCTCGCCGGTGTCGGTCTCCCACTGGCCGAACTCGATGCGGCCATCGACCGCTACGAGCCAGCCCTTGGCGAGGTACTCGGCGGCGGCCTCTCCGGCCTTGCCGAACACGCTCACGTTGATGAAGCCGACCTCTCGGCCTCGACCCATCCCGTCGACTGCGAGACGCAGCTCGCAGACACTCATCTCCTCCGAGATCTTGCGGAGCACCGGGTCCTTCGTCAGACGGCCGGTGCAGATGCACTTGTTGATGTTCATGTCGTTTCTCCTTCGGTTGGTTGGTACTAGTGACGCAGTCGAAAAACGCCGCTGACCGGCGAGCGGAACCGAAGCCCTGCAGGGGCGCAGGGGAACCCCCCTTGCGGGGGTTGAAGCGCCAGACCGGCAGCGGCGAACATGAGGCAAGACACGAAAGCGCCACCAACCGACGGGACCGCCTGAACATCGCGTACCGGCACCCACGACGCATCGCAGGCAACCCGACGCGCAAGACCCAACGCAGAGATGTGAGATGCGCCCCCACGTCGCGTCGGCGCAATCGAACCTCGAGCCGACCTCGGCCTCAGACGTTCGCTATACGGTCAACCCCTCTGAAGCCAGGCCGCTACCGGGCTGTCTTTGCCGCAACGGACGCCTCTGGGACCTCAAAGCCCCAGAGCATCAGCTTCACGGTTCTCGCGCGCTGAGGCTACGCCGCCAGCCCGAAGACGCGGCGCGCGATGCTCGACACCCCCGGCCGGAAACAGGTTCGTGA
Source organism: uncultured Solirubrobacterales bacterium (assembly GCA_963813765.1). Lineage (GTDB taxonomy): Bacteria > Actinomycetota > Thermoleophilia > Solirubrobacterales > Solirubrobacteraceae > Palsa-744. The sequence continues at coordinate 19,303 of CAWFAB010000003.1, read as the reverse complement.
AGGACGGGAGCTTGTGTAGAACGCGGAGTGACGCACACGCGAAATCCAATGCACTCGGGAGCCGAACACCACGCTGGCGCTCTCAGCTGCCCTCGACGCGCCGCTTGAGCTCGCCGGAGCGCCCGTTGACGAAGACCGCCCGCACCGCCGCCTCCGCCGGGCCGCGCATGAGGAGTCCCAGCACGCGACCGAGATCCGCGTCTAGCCTGTAGGTCGCGCGCGTGCGACCGTTGCCGAGATCCCCAAGCTCCCAGGCACCATCGAGCGACTTCATGTCGCCCTTCTCCTGCGTCCACGAGAGACGCGTCGGCCCCTCATAGCGGAAGCGGACATACGCCTTGATCCGCCTGACCTTGACGTCGTTTTCGGTCTCGACGAGCGCGGGGCGACCGTCGGCGTCGTGCTTGAGCGCAGTCATCTTGTCGAGGCCGCCCTGCCACTCCGGTGCCCTCAGCACATCCTCGACGAGCGCCCAGACCTCCTCGAGCGGAGCGTCGATCTCGGCGCTGGCGCTGCCCTGCAGATGTGCCATCGCGATCCTTCCAAGCTGCGTTAAGGCAAGTAACTGCGCCAGGTATCGCCACCCAGCAGCCGAGCAGATAAACGGCGCCACGCACGCTAGCGCATTGCGAAGAGCCGCGCCAGGCCCATGCCTTGCACGCGGCTCTTCGGCTTGAACAGGGCGAGCTCCGGCTTGCATCTCGCGCGAACTGCCTTCGCGCGCTGCCGGATGAGATAAACGACCGCTTTGGGCTTCCGGTGTGATCGTGGAGGCGTATGCTGTTGCTCGACCTCGTTGGTGTGCTCCAGGATCCCGAAGGGAGTGAGTGGTAATGGCCGAGACCAAGACTCAGCACAGCAAGGCGGCAAAGGCTACGGCAGCTCAGGGCCGCCTACCCGCGCGCACGCCCAAGACCGTCCTCGACAGGACCACGGAGCGCTCCGTTGAGCTAGCCCGGTCCGTCGAGGACGCTCAACGGGCCGCGACCGAGACGGTGTACAAGTTCCTTGAGACGGCTGAGCGCCTGCCCCGCGAGGTCGCCGTTGAGTTCGCCGATCTGCTCGGTCACTTGGCGCGCGTGGAGTACGGCGTCCTGCGCAGCATCGTGCGCGGCGCCGTGGACGTGGATGTCAACGTGGGCGTGAATGTGGACGTCCTACCGAAGGGGGTGCACGTGGACGTCCTGTCGGGTGGCGTGAATGTGGACGTGCTGTCCCGGGAGGGGACATAGGCCACAGAGCCCGCAAGGGGCTGCCAGCGCAGCGGCACCCTTCGCCAGTTGCTTTGTCCTCGGCACAGTTGCGCGCAGGCGTTTGGTTGGCCGCCGGGGATCCGGGCTTGAACGCACCGCCAGGCCGCTCGTGTGTTGCCGCGACCTCGAGGAGCGTTACGACTTCCGCCTCTCCACCTCCAGCTCCTTGACGCGCCCGTCTAGGGCATCTATCTCGGCGCCACGCCGACTAGGACCTCTCGAAGTTCCCGAACGGCGTCGGCCACGTTGACCCCCGTTCTGGCGAGCCGTGTTCGCACTATCTCCTGTCGGGTTCTTTCCATGCCTGGGTCGGGAGCGACTGACGCGAAGTCAGCCGCCCCTGTCGGCTGTTACTTCGCGTCGGGAGATCTGCTCAGCGACCTGCCTGTGCTGTCCACCACCTTGCGCAGGAAGTCCGCCTGCGTGTGGATGAGCCGCTGGGCCATGTCCAGGGCGGAGTCGGCGATCGCCTCCCTTCCAGACGGGCCCTTACCGCCCGGCGGCAGCGCCTCGTTGACGACGCTGAGGAACTTGCGCACCGCGTCGATCGCGCTCTGCGCCCCGTCCTCAAGCTCCTGGAGCACGTCCTCGGACAGCTCCGTCGTCCGCTTGGCTGCGCTCTTCGCATCGGCCGCGCGAGGTTTACGAGTCGCCGCCTGTTTCTTTGCCGCCGGGCGGCGTTTGGTCTTCTTCGCGGGCATCAGCTGACCACCTTTCAAGATCGATAAACGTCAGCGTTGTACGCTAACGCTTTCTTAGATGCCTGCCAACACAGGCAACTCTTGGCGAGAATAAACAGACCCCGTGTTCAGGCCACACGGTCTCAGATCGGCAGACCGCTCGGGGAGTCACGGCGAGCACCGGCTGAAAGCGGCACGCTTCAGCGAGCGCGAGCCGTCAACCGCCGGCGCGAGCGAAAGGCGTCGAGCGCTCGGGTGGCTCGCTCGTAGCCGCCCTGGATCAGCTCCGGCCAGCGACTGCGGTCGATGAACAGATCGTAGAACGCGGGCCCGCGCAGAAGTTGGTGATCAGCCGCGTCGATCACCGTCAGCGCGTCGCCGAGCGCCCGGCGCATTCGATCGGCGAGCTCGAGCTGAAAGCCCTGCTCGGCCTGCCGGCTCGCGCGAAGAACCCCCATGCGATGGTTCTGCCATCCTGTGATGTCCTCTGGCTGAAGCTGCGGGGGAAGCATGAAGTTCACGCCGAACACATGGTCGAAGGCGCCGTCACGGAGGATCGGCTCCGCCGGGAGCAGGTCGATGATCCCCCCGTCCACGTACAGATGACCGTCGACCTCGACCGACTCGATGAACCCGGGCAGCGCCATCGCAATGCGCACCAGCCGCCCGATCGGGAGCTCCGGCTTCGACGCGCTGCCAAAATAGTCGACGCTCCCGCGATCCATGTCATAGACGATCGAGGTGAAAGGGATCGGGAACTCGCCCGCGGTCAGGGCTCCGAATCGTTCGGTCAGGGTCCGCTCGATCGCCTCGCCCGCGCCGACGCCGGTGAATCCGCGCAGGCCCGAGAGCACGAAGCGTGGAAGCTTTAGCCATTGGATGTCGAGATAGTCCTCGAGCCTCCAGGAGAGCGAGAAGTCCGCCATCTCCTGCGCGCTGAGCCCAGCCGCCCACATCGATCCCCAGATCGCACCGCCCGAGCACGCTGAGATCAGCGCGGGCTCCACCTCCGCCTCTTCAAACGCCCGCCGCACGCCGATCAGCGATACGCACGCCCCGGCTCCGCCTCCAGCGATCAGCGCTATCCGCGCTGCCGCCAGAGACTCGATCGGCCGCTGGCGGCACGGCCCGAGCACGTCCGCCTCTGGGCGAGCGGGACGATCGATGCCGGGAATCGGCAGCAGCGCCCGCCGGGCGCGGAGCAGGAATCCCGGGTCCACCGTCGCGCGAACGAGATCGACTCGCTCGCGTAGCCAGCCGAATCCAAACAGGACGTTGTAGAGATCGAGATCGAGGCGAGGGCGAGACGGCATCGGCTAATTCCTCGTGCGCGTGGCTGCCGCCGCGCGGGCCGGCTTCGCAGCCGCGCGACCCTTCGTCGGGCGAGCCTTCCTCGTCGTTGTCTGCTCAGCGCGGGCGGCAGAGCGCAGCTCCTCGACCGAGGCGCCGAGGGTGCTCAGCAACACATCGAGGTCGCCTACCGTGTCGCGATCGGCGACCACGCCGAAGAATACGCTGCCGTCATAGCTCGCCGCGGCAACCCCGACGGTGTGCTCGGCGGCGAGCGGCACAAGCGGATAAGCCTCGCGCAGCGCCGTCCCGAAGGCGTACAGCGTCTGCTGCGGGCCGGGCACGTTGGTGACCGTCACGTTGAACAGGCGCGTGGCGTAGAGCGCCTGCGCAATCGTGGCATGGATCACCGGTGGCGCCAGTCCCGCGAGCTCGATCACGGCAGTCGTGCCGTCAGCCTGTCCTCCGTCGGACTTCAGCGCTTGCGAGAGAGCCACCGTTTCGCGGTAGCGCCGCACGGGATCGGCCTGCGCCACGGGCAGTTCGACGAACAGCGAAGAGATCCGATTCCCCAGCGCGAGGTGCTCACTCGCGGCGCGGACGTTCATCGGAACCATCGCTCGCAGCCCCCCCGCCGGCAGCGCCTCGCCACGGGAGACGAGCAGCGCCCTCAGCCCGCTCGCGGTGAGGGCCAGCACCACGTCGTTGATCGTGCCGCCGAGAGAGTTCTTGATCTCCTTCAGGTCCGCCAGCGGGACGCGCACGACCTCGAAACGACGCCGCGTGCCGATCGGCCCGTTCAGGCTCGTGCGCGGTGCCGCGCGCAGCTCCTCGCGCACGATGATGTCGAGCGCCGATCGCGCGCTGTGCAGCGCCTCGCGCGGGTGAAGCACGCCGTGGGCTCCCATCTGGGCCGCGTGGAGGATCGTCTCGGCCGGCAGCAGCCCCGCCCAGGCGCGCGCCAAGCGAGCGAGCGGGCCCGCGGAGAGCGGCGGCGGAGCGCCGGCCACCGCGTCCGGTGTGGCGTCCGGTGTGCTCACCGCGTCCGGCGTGGTGTCGAGCAGCAGGTGGCCGATGTCGATCGCGCCGACACCGTCGACCATGCAGTGGTGCGTCTTGGTCGCCAGTGCCCAGCGACCGTCGGCGAGCCCCTCCACGATCGCCATCTCCCACAGCGGTCGATGGCGATCCAGGCGCTGCGAGAAGAAGCCCGATGTCCACTCCATCATCTCCTCATGGCCCCCCGGTGTCGGGAGTGCCGCGCGGGCGACATGCTTGCCCAGGTCGAACGCCGGATCGTCCTCCCATTCAGGCCACGACAGCCCGCCGGTGTGGGGCTCCGACAGGCGCTGTCGGTAGCGCGGCAGCTGCCTCAGGCGGCTCGCGAGGTGCTCGCACACCTCCTCGCGGGAGGGCGGGCCACCGTCCGGCTGAGGATCGAAGACCATGATGAGGCCGATGTGCATGTGCGCGCTCTCATCCGCCTCCTCGAGCTCGAGGAAGGTGGCGTCAAGGGCTGTGAGGTGCTCGCTCATGGTGCGGCCGGCGAAGCCAGGCAGATAAACGTTGCCGTTGACGCTAACGCATCGGGAAGAGCCCCGTCAGCTCATGCCTTGCACGAGGTCCTTCGGGCTCATAATAACGTGTGCTGCTCGCGTATCGGCCGAACCAATGCATGGGAATCGTCGGATTGCATAAACGAATGCCTTGGGGTTGCACTCACGCGTGAGCGATCCGTTTGGCCAGCGGCAGCTATGGATCGCCGAGCGCGAACACCTGACCGGCGAGTTCCAGCTGCGCTCGGGGGATCTCAGAAGCGAGCGGCTGGACAGGTATCGACTCGCGTCAGATCCGCGGCTCAACGACCAAGCGGACCCGGCGATGGCGGCGGGCGAGAGCGATCACGTCTGGACGCTCACGGAGAACGCGGGGCTGCTCGCATAGCCGCCGGACGCGGCGCTTGCCTCCATGCGCTCCGCGAGTGAGTGGGGCTCGTCTTACTCAGCGAATCGCCGCGTCCGGCGCAGAGCGAATACCCAAGGCGGCACAGCTCAATCGTTGGTCAAGACGTCTCTGGCGGTACGTGCGTCTACGACCGCGCACACCTGACGGCGAACGTCAAACCCCGGAAGTGGAGCACCCCAAACGCGCCCCAACCGAGCAAATATTGACGCCATCGGAGAGCAGGGGTCACTGTGTGCGCACGGGACACCGAGCGGAGCGGCTCCGCGGTACACGAGCGTGGCCACGAGTGACACTTTACCTGGCGTCCATGTTCCACCGGCGCTCCATGACGCGTAATAGGAGCAGATGGTTCACACCGGCCATCTAGACAACAGAGAAAGGAATACCGATGCCGATGGAATAGATAAACGAAGCACCGAAGGTGGCAGTTTCCTGCCACCGGATGTACACCCGCAGTATGCAGCGCCAGCGGTTCCCTTACGACGAAGAGCATGATCCGTCCCTTGGGCTAGTCGTCGCTAAGGTGAGAAGATCGCCGGGCGGTGCCCGCCGCCCCTCCGCTCCGCGACCGTCGGCATCGCAGCTCGAACACGGCCGGTCGAGCGACGCGCCCGGCTGTCACGGGCCGTCGAGGCCCGCGGCGCTCATGTCGGCGAGCGCCCCGTCGTCCACCCGGACCTCATCGCGCAGCAGTAACGCGGTGCGCATCCGTCTGCGGATCTCGGTATCCCCCAGGTACAGGCGCCTGCGGGCCACCAGGATCGGCGTTCGCGCAATCAGATCCAGGTCGCGCGAGACACGCCAGCGACGCGTGTACTCGGCGTCGAGAGCTCGCACCTCCGGTGCGCTCGCGTCCTCGCCCCATTCGACCTGCCAGCGCCCCGTCATCCCTGGCCTGGTCGCGAGCGCTCGACGCTGCTCCAACGAGAGCCTTTTCACATCCTGTGCGTGCAGTGGACGCGGGCCGACGATCGACATCTCACCGCGCAGAACGTTGATGACCTGCGGAATCTCATCGAGGCCCATACGCTCGAACCATGCCTCGACACGGCCGGTCGGTCTCGCGCCCTGGAAGGAGATCGCGTCGATCCGGGTCCGTGTGCGCAGGCGGAGCATCGCGAACGGAATGTTGCCGAGCCCGATCCGGTCGGTCCTGACCAACACCGGCTGACCCGGGCGGCGCACGAGGCTGTAGGCGGCATAGGAGGCCAGCACGGACCCCCACAGCGGAAGCGTCAGGGTCACGATCGCCCAGTCGACGAGCCTTTTGAGCTCTCTCGCCTCCGGCGTGACCAGGGCCGCGGGGACGAGGACGAGCCCATGGTCACCGATTCGCCCCGAAGCTCCCAGGATCACCTCGCGCTCGTTGGCGACGTAGCGCACGTTGACACCGAAGCGCTGGGCCGCGGCGATGTGGTCGGCCTTCTCGTCCAGGTGCATCAGACGTTCGGCGATGACAAGCTCGTCGATACCGAGATTCACGAGCCACTGCTTCAGTTCGCCATACTCGCCGACACAACAACGGTCGGTCTCGTGTTTGACGCGCGAAAGGTAGGCGACGGCTGTGACGGGGCGACCGTCCGGCGCGGTGATGCTTCGCGCGCACACCCGAGCCTCCCGCTGGTCGCCCATGATCAGGACACGGGGCAGCAGATTCCGCCGGCGCACCCAGTCTCGGCTGACCAGATCATAGGCGTAGCGTAGGATCCCGTACAGCACGCACGCCGTTACGAAGAAGGTGACGAGCGCGGCCAACGACGCGCCCTGGACTTTCCGTGCGAAGTACACGAACGCCACCGTGAGGGTCGTGATCCCCGTCGTGGCAAGGATCAGCTGGGTCTGCGCTCTCGCCTGGTTGGAGCGGTAGAGCCCCACCCAGACACCGACCACGATCCCGACAGGGATCGTCCCTATCGCGAGCTTTGCCAGTTCCAGGTGAAACGGCCCGACCGGTTCGTTGCGGGCAGCCGCGCGCACGCAGAGCGCGGCGATCGCTGCGCCGAACAGCGCGAGAGCGTCGAGAATCGCGAGGGTCACGGCTCGCGCGGCCGCACGGTAGACGGTGAGTCGATATAGGCGCGCGGCGAAGCGAGCGTTCTCCTCCGGTGGGCTCAGATCGAAGAGGGGATCTTCGGGCGGGTCCGTTTTGAGCGACTGCAGAACCTCCCAGCCGATCAGCTCGCGATGGTCAAATCCGCCCGGGTTGACGAGCGTCACGCCGCTCGAGCCTTCCTCGAGTTCCATCAGGCGGATCGAGGTGCGCGTGATGGCGAGCGAGAGCTCGGGGTCTCCCCCGGCCCGCTCGCGCGCGAGATCGAGCGTGTCGCTCGCATCCCCGTATTGTCGGCGGATCGCGAGCGCCTGGCTGACCGCCATCAGGCCGCGTGGCTCCAGGGTCGTCCGCAGCGCCCGCTGCAGTGGTTTGAGGATTTTGTGCAGGCGCGCATCGACGACGTCGACGACCGCGGGGTGCACCGAGATCTGTCCGGCATCGTCGACGGCGAGCAGAGGGCCGGGCTCCCCGTCGCGCCGTGCCAGGAGATCCTCGTCTAAGAGCGGGCTGCCGAGAAAGCCGAGCAGCTTGTTGACGTCGGCAACGCGTCGTTCGGGGACGCCGAGCAGCTCCATCGTCGCGACGTGCTCGATCGCCGGGGCGACCCGTGAGCCTTCCTCCACGAGCGTCTTGTAGCGATGCTCGGGGCTGCCGGAGCTCGGCTCGCGCTGCGGATCGTTGACTTGGAAGGGGATCGCACGGTCGAGCGACTCGGACTCGGCGCTTTCGGCAGCACTGAAGCGATGGAACTCGGCCGGGGTCATACGCGCCACCGCTACCCGCCGGCGGCCCGCCGAGAGCCAGCGCTCCACGGCCCGCGGGTCGAAGCCGTCCTGCATCAGGGCGCCGAGGTCCTCGAGCCACAGCGCGTATCCGCCGCGCAGGCGCAGCACACTTCTCGTCAGCAGCTCGGTCAGCGGCGGGTTCGCACCCGGTCGCGCCGGCGCCGGGCGCAGAAGCTCATAGGACGCGAACCCGTGGCGCAGCGTGGCGTAGGCCAGCCGAGAGCGCCCGCTCAGCCGGGGGCCGATCACGACCACCAGCCGATGGGCGCGAAGCAGATTCGCCAGCCTATCGCGCTGCTCGCTGTCGATCGCACCGTGGGGATCACCCTCGCCGTAGATCCCGAAAGCGTCTTTGGTCACCTCGCTCATCGTGTTGCCGCTCAGCGTAGTTTGAAAAGTGAAAGCTAGTTTGTCACTCCCAGTAACTACGGGCTGTAAGGGCGTTCTGGGCTATCGCGTGCCACTTCAGCGGTGAGACCCTTACACGGGCCCGCAGAAGGGCTCCAACGCGACCTCTGAGCGTCCGTTCGCCCTGTGTTTACGGGCTCTGACAGCGCCAGTGTCAAACTAGATTGCACGTTTCAAACTAGCTTGCAAACTAGGCTTCATATTGCAAACTAGCCTGAGCGGCAACAAAGGCCCACCCGGCCGCCCGTAGATGCACGCCGGGGGCGTGCGGCGGACAGGGGTCGCCGCGCAACGGACGGCTTCGTCATGGGTGAGCGTGCGGACCCGCACACCCGAGCACATGCACGCTTCGCCTGTGCAAACGCTCGGGTGTCCGGGATCCCACCCGCCCAACCCTGAACTTATGCACTCGTGTGCGCGGACACGTGCGATGAGAGGGAGCAGCCGTGCTGATGCACGAGGTGCGGGACACGCCGTCCCGATGCACCAGGTGCGGCAGAAGCCGTCTCCTATCCACCAAGGTGCAGGACAAGCCATCCCGATGCACGAAGTGCGGGACACAAGTCGTCCCGATGCACGGGGAGCGGGAGTGGTCCTCTATGCACGGAGTGCGGATAGCGTGCGTGCAGAGAGGCGGAGGAGTCTGGGGTTCTTGGCGCTCACGATCAGGGGGACGGACGAGCCAGCCCGTGATCGGCGAGGTCGCGCCCTACAGTGGCTGCGCAGCGTCGTGCGGCTGCGCGGCGTCGTGCGGCTGCGCGGCGTCGTGCGGATGGCGGTGCAAGCGAAGAAGCCGGAACACCTGCTTAGGAGACGGCAGGAGGCCCGACGGGGCGTCGAGTCGATCCTCGTCGGTGTCGAGGTCGATCGTAGGCAGCGGGGCTGAGGAGACGCGTGGCGCCTGCGCCACCGACTGACCAGCGACTTGCTGCGTGCTCGAACTCGTCTGCGGTTCCTGGGACACGTGATCCATTCTAGCGCCGATCGATCAGACGTGGACGTCGGTCAGCACAGTCACGACAACAGTGCCCACAAGCAGCAATATCGCCGCAGCAACTGTGTATTTCTTGCGGGTCAGCCGAGGTTTCAGATCCTCGACGGCCGCGTCGAGGACCGCGATCACCTCGCGGTCGACCTCCTCCGCGGTGAAGCCCTTGCAACGGTCGTACAGTCCCTTCGGTGTCAGGCCGAGCGAGCCGCCCCCGATCAGCGCCACCAGGGCGAACAGAGCCGTAACGGCAAGCGCGATCAGGGGCTGCCAGTACAGATGGCCGAAGACTTCCTTGTTGACGGCGATGACGACCGCCGCCAACGCGGCGTCCACACCCAGAACACCGACGGCGATCGTGTCAACGCCGGTCGCGGCCGCCATCTGAATCTGGAGCTGCGTCTCGCCGAGGGAGACGATCGACTCAAGCGGACTGTCCATGAGGGCGGAATCCTAACGATCGGCGTGGATGACGAAACGAGCCGGGGCGTGCGGCGGACAGGGGTCGCCGCGCAACGGACGGCTTCGTCATGGGTGAGCGTGCGGACCCGCACACCCGAGCACATGCACGCTTCGCCTGTGCAAACGCCCGGGTGTTCGGGATCCCACCCGCCCGCCCCTGAACTTATGCACTCGTGTGCGCGGACAGGTAGAGGTCGTAAGGCTGACGGGCTGAGGGACGGTGCGCAGACAGCCATCCGCGAGTTTGATGCACTACGTGCGTACGGCCATCCGCGAGGCTGATGCTTTGCGTGCCGACGGCCGTCCGCGAGTCTGATGCACTGCGTGGCGGGGTCCGCGAGTTTGATGCACGGGGTGGCGGCGTTTGCGAGTCTCGTGCGGTTGTGCTAGCAGGGGAGGGGATGACGGGCGAACGGGACCTTGGGCGAACGGGACCTTGGGCGAACGGGACATGGGCGAACGGGACATGGGCGAACGGGACATCCGCGAACCGGGCATCCGCGAACGGGACAGCGGGGGCGGATCGAACGTCGAACATGGGGGCGCTCTGGCGACGATCAGGCCCCCTCCCCCCGGAGGACGGGACGGGCTGCAGGGAGCCCGCTCGCGCTTGGTCACGCGGGTGCTCGGCTGGGGCTGGGAGATCGCCATGTGCCGCAGGTGCGTGCGGGGCGACACCGTCGCGGGCAGATCCCCGTCGATCGCGGCGGAGCGCGCCAGAGGCGACGCGGGGGCACCGGGTCGTGGAGATAACGTTAACGGGAGGGCGAAGGCTCACGCCCTCAGGGTCGCATCCGCGCAGGAGAGGGAGGGCCGGGCCAGGAAGCCCTCGGGCGGGGGAGAGCGGGCACGAAGGCATCGCTCAGCGTCTGACCGGTGAAAGCGGCGCATCCCTGTCCCTATATTTCGGTCACCGCCCAGGTGCCCCAAGCCTCGACCGCTCCACCGGCGTTCCAGATTCAGCTGTGAAAAACAGCAAGGCCCCGGTCATGTGGGAAGGCGGCGGAGCGACAGCGACGGGATAGCGGGTCCGTGGGACTGGCGGCGGCCGAGCGGACGGCTCGCTGAGTCGGCGTCCGCGGCAGGCCGGCGGCAACTACGCGTCGGTCTGTGTCGTGAGTAGGGCGATGCCGCGCTTGGGTCGCGCTGTTCGAGGCGAGCGCCTTGCGCGGGGTGCAATCGCACCCATGGGCTCCTCCGCGAGCGAGCGCGAAGGACTCGGCTCTGTGGTCCGTTAGATCTCGTGGATGACCAGCCGGTAGCCCAGGTCCAGCTCGTCGCGCTCCAACAAGTCCGCGTGGCGGGCATGCCATGCGCCACGCGCTAGGTCCTCGGCCAGGGTGCTCAGGCCATCCTGTACCTCTGCCGGCTTCAGGCGGCTGAAGACGGCCATCGTCTCGCGGACCGACTCGTCGAGATACGCGTGCGGGCGCCGCCAGAACGCGTGGAAGAACCCGTCGATGCAGTCACCAGGCACCGGCACATCAATCACCTCGCACTCACCCATGTTCTCAAGGGTCGTCTGGAAGGACCCCCACAGCTCATGCGCGCCGGGCAGGTATTCGCGTGAGAGCCAGAAGTCCTCCGCGACCGACCGGTCGAGCGTGAGCACAACAACGCGATCGCGGGCTACGCGGCGCATCTCGGCGAACCCGGCACGCTGGTCCGGCCAGTGCCAATCGCTGCAGACACTCATGACGGCATCGAAACTCGCGTCCGCGAACGGGAGCGATTCGGCAACCCCGGCGAGAGACGTAGCTGCCTCGGGGGGCCGCTGGGCGCGCATCGTTGCCGAGGGCTCAAGCGCAACCACCGCACGATCGGTCGGCTCATAGGAACCCGCGCCCGCGCCAACATTGAGGACACTCCCGGCGCTGCCGAGTTGACGCCACAGCGCGGCGGCTATACGCGGGTCGGCCTGGCGCGTGAGGACGTAGCCGCGGCCGAGATCGTCGTAGAGCTGGCTACTCATTACCGGAGCGCATCATAAACGTGCGTGGCGCGCAAGATGAGGGCTGGCGCGGCCCACCGCGACACCGCCGGGCGAGGTAGAGCGCAGCCGCACTTACTGTGCGCGCGGCGCCGATCAGATCACAGTAAACGCAGCCCGGCGAGGCTCACTCACGCGGACGCCCAGAACCACCGTTGCTCTCAGCGCCCGGGTGGTTCGCGTCCGCCGCGGGAGCGCTCGTGTCCTTCGCGTGGGGACCACGGTTCGTGTCCTGCGCGCGGCGAGAGGGGGTTGAGGATCTCGCGCATCCGCCCCAGGGCGTCGCGGTCCTTCTGGCGGTTCGCGGCTTCCTTCGAATGCAGGATCATCTCAGCGGAAGCGACGGGCACCACGATCCGGGTGCCGGCCATCCGCTCGCAGGTCGAGGTGCGGAGGATCTCCTCATAGCCCTGGGTGCCGTCGGGAAGCAGGACGACATCGAAGTTGCCATGGCGGGTCGCGAACGCCACACAGATCTGGCCGCGGAACGTGCGCGCGTCGATCCCACCCGGGGGCCGAAACCCGTCCGGGTAGCGCCGCTCATCCACGCGGAAGGCACCGTCGAGCTCTTCTATCGCGGCGGCGAGACGGGAAAGGTTGCCCGTTGAAGGCTCGGGGGTCACGTCCAGGTCGTCGGTGCGCTCGGGCCAGCCGCGGGCCTGGGCGGCGGCGCCGCCGATCACGACATAGAGCACCTCGTGGCGCTCCAGCGCCTGAAGGATCGCTTCCCGCCCGGGCTCGGGGCGCTCAGTGTTCGGCATGCTCTGCCTGCGGAGCTTCTGTTTCGTAGCGGCGGCGTCTCTCAAGCGTGGCCCACAGCGCCGAGACGAACATGCGCGCGTCGGGGTCCGGCGAGGCCTCCGCGATACGGATCAGGTCGATCAGCGAGCACACCCTGACCGAGACCCCGGGCGCGATCTGCATGCTCTGCGCATCACGCACAAGATCGCGGTAGCCCTGGGTGCCAGACGGAACGAGCGTCGCATGAAGCTCAGCGCCCATTCCCAGCACCCAGCGACGCGAGCCAGGCGGGGCATCCTGCGCCGGCTCGCCGCCAAGATGCCGCATGGCCGCGTCGAGTCGGCGCATCGCGGGGTCCGCCGGGACCACCTCGAGCGTGCGCGCGCCGAGCATGATCGGCCAACCGTGTAGAGCTCCCGCGACAGGACCGGCCACCACAAACCGCGTGTGCTGCGCCAGCTCGCCCAGCATGCCCATTGGGTCAAAGCCCTGAGGCGAGAGATGCCGCACCCGCTCGGCGGGGTCACGGTGCAGCTGCTGGGCGATCAACGAGTCATAGGAGTCGTCAAAGCGCGGCATACCGACCGACAGATCCAGCCCACACGCATGCAGGGCATCGAGCACGCTTTCAAGCGGCGGATGCTGAGCACCGGTCTCCCAACGGGCGATCGTCGACTGAGCGCGCCCAAGACGCTCCGCGAGCTGCTCCTGGGAGAGCCCCGCACGCCGACGGCCAACAACCAGCAGATCAGCACTCCGCATAGGCATAATTATAGCGCATCCAGTATTAGACTTGTGGTAACGAAGGCTGCGAGGTTGGAAGTCGCCGAGTGTCCAGACCGCCACGGCCCGCACCCGAACACGGGTGCAAGCCGTGGGCTGCTGCTACGCCGCGACCGGCTTCCTGCCAGTGCGGGCCGGTTCCACCGGCGCCGACTCCGCAACCGGCTTCGGGGCGGTCAGGAACTCGACGTTCCCCACATTTGCACGTGTTCAGACGTCGTATGCGGTGAAGTGGCGTCCGGGCTTCTCGATCTCGCCGGCCTCCCGGAGCTGCCAGTTCTGCCACACGCCTGCGGCGAGCGCGAGTACGCGCCGGCAGACGCGTCCCGGCATAGCGCCGCAGCTGATCGCGATGCCACCGGCCGCGGCCGACCTTTGGGCCGGAGATCGGCGAGGCGATCATGGAACGGCCAGCCGAGAGTCTGATGCACGCCGAGGGGCACGCAAGGCCCACCCGGCCACCCGTAGATGCACGCCGGAGGCGTGCGGCGGACAGGGGTCGCCGCGCAACGGACGGCTTCGTCATGAGTGAGCGTGCGGACCCGCACACCCGAGCACATGCACGCTTCGCCTGTGCAAACGCTCGGGTGTTCGGGATCCCACCCACCCGCCCCTGAACCTATGCACTCGTGTGCGCGGACAGATAGAGGCCGAAAGGCTGACGGGCTGAGGGACGGCGCGCAGACAGTCATCCGCGAGTCTGATGCACTCCGTGCCGCCATCCGCGAGTTTGATGCACTGCGTGGCGGGGTCCGCGAGTTTGATGCACTACCGTCCGCGAGTTTGATGCACTGCGTGGCGGGGTCCGCGAGTTTGATGCACGGCGTGGCGGCGTCCGCGAGTTTGATGCTGGGCGTGGCGGGGTCCGCGAGTTTGATGCACTACGTGCGTACGGCCATCCGCGAGGCTGATGCTTTGCGTGCCGGCGACCATCCGCGAGTTTGATGCACCGCGTGGCGGTGGCCGGGAGTCTCGTGCGGTTTGTGCGAGCAGGGGGAGGGACGACGGCCGGACGGGACATCTGGGGGCATTCTGTCAACGGCCGTCGATTTCTCCCCATGGGCGGCCATCGGTTCTCCCCAGTGGCGGCCATGTCTTCTCCCCACTGGTGGCCACTGGTTCTCCCCGGTGGCGTGGGTGCGCGGGTGCTCGATGTAGCGGAGGCCGTAGGCCGTAGCGGAGTCGAGTGCCCCAGAGGCGAGGCAGGGGCAGAGACTCAGGCAAGAGAGTGGGGCGTGCGGATATCTCGCACGCCCCACTCGGCGCTCATGTGGGCTGGCGATCACCCCCTTGCATCCGGGTCGTGGACACAACGTCGATGGGAGGGCGGAGGCTCACGCCCCCACGGGTCGCGTCCGCGCAGGCAGGGAGGGCCGGGCCGCGAAGCCCTTGGGCGCGAGGCAGGATGCCTCGCGCCCACGCATCAAACGAGGGAGAGCGGGCACGAAGGCATCGCTCAGCGTCTCAGCCGGGAAGAACGGCGCAATCTCTGTCTCTATTTCGCAGTCACCGCCCAGACGCCGTCGTACTTGACAAAGCCCGGTTCGTTGGGGATGACCCACATGAGGAAGCCGGAGGCATCGGCTTCGGGTTCCTTCGCATAAGAGAGACAGTTCAATGGTGTGTCACGGAAGCCCGGTGAAACTTCGGCCACCGATCCCTCGGGGCAGATCTTCCGGGCCGACACGTTTGCTTCCTCGCGGGCAAAGATGCAGAGGTTGCCCTTTTCGGCGCCGGGTTTGGTGACGTTGCCGGTACAGCCTGCCAGCGGGGTCGGGAATATGCCTTCTTCTTCTTCCTTTTCTGTGGGGGCCGGGATCAGCTGGACCGCGCCCGGCGCTTCTTTGAGCGGGATGTCGAAGCTGACAGCGGTGGTACCCGCTCCTCCATAGCCTCCTGCCTGCACGACGGCGGTCATGGTCCAATCGCCCTTCTCCGTCTTGCCGCTCGGAAGGGTGCCGTTGACTGTCCAGGGTGAGCCTTCTTTCCCTTCTTTCCCTTCTTCCCCTTTTTTGCCTTCCGGCCCTTCTTTGCCCGTGATGCTTACGCCATCTTTACCGTTCGTACCGTTCGTGCCGTTCGTCCCATTAGTGCCGGCTTGACCCGCCGTACCCGCCTTGCCCTGAAGCTGTTTGAGCACGCTCGGCTTGATCTGTTTCGTCGAGGTGATCAGATATTTGCCGGCGGCGTACGCGCCGCCGCTCATCGCGAACACGAGCGCGAGCGTCGCGATCACCGTGGAAGGGGTCACATGCATCCGTCTACGTATGCTTGAGAACATCGAGGTTCCTCTCATTCGGGTTTACCGGCGCGCGGACCACAGGACCCCCGCGCGCGCATGAAGATCGGTGACTGCAGGGTGCCTATCTGCTCTTGTGTGCCCCCTTGCTCGCCTTCTTCACGGGCCGGTACTGCTTACGCGCCTGCTTTTCGCACTTGGTCCGCTTGCCTTTCGACTTGATCTTCTTGCACGCCTTCAGCGCCTTGGCGAGCTTCTGGGCATTGGTCAGAGGCTTGGGCGTCGTCGGTCCCGTTTCCACGGGGAAGGCGATCGGGATGAACGACACGAGCCCCGGTTCGGACGGACGTTTGATCAGTTCGACCGGCCCTTCCGGCGGCGCGGCGGTCGTGAACGTCTGGTCGGATTCGCTGCTCGAGCCGTCGCCGTTGGAGGCCACGAGCCGGAAGTGGTAGGTCGTGCCGGCCTGGAGGCCGGTCAGGTTGAACGTGAGCGGGACCGGCGCCGAGCCCGACCCGGCGTCGCCGGGGTGGGGCGTGCCGTAGGCGGTGCTAGTCCCGACGTCGAGGTTGTAGAGGGTGTGCAGGCCCTCCGGGTTCACGCTCGTTGAGATCGTCGCGGTGCTCTGCGTGACTTCGCTGACGCTCGCGGGGCCCACCTGCGGCGCTGGGAGCACCCTGACCGTCATGTCGGCGCCGTAGGTCGTGCCGTCGGCGTTGTAGGCGACGAGCCGGTAGTGGTAGGTCGTGCCGGAGGTGAGGCTTTCCAGCGGGACGTCCGGCGGGCCGCCTTTCTGCCCCAGCGTCACGGGGGCTTTGCCGGAGCCCGCGTGGAGGCCCGGCGGGACCGGGTAGAGGCCCTTCAGTACTTCTTCGGCGGAGCGCAGGGGGTACGGCGCGACCTGCCCGTAGGCTTCCGTTTCGCCGTACTGGACGTAGTAGCGGGTGTCGAGTTCCTCGGGGTTGACTTCCCCGCCGATCGTCGCGGTCGTGCCCGGCGCCACCCCCGGCACTTCGGAGAGCACCGCGCCGGTCACGGCAACGGGCGGGCCGAACACCTGGTCTTTGCATTCGCTTGTGCCGGTCTGGTCTTTGACGAGGACGCAGTAGTGGTAGTCCACGCCGGCCAGGAGGCCTTTGACGTCCGCGTGGACGCCCTGAGCGGTGTTGATGTTCCTGCCAAAGTGCTGCGAGGGTTCGCACGCCGCTTCCTTCCCGTACGCTTCCGTTTCGCCGTACTTGAACACGCAGTTCGTGGTTTGCTGCAGCTCGGGGTTGACCTGAGCCGCGAACGTCACCGCGCGCGGTTCGGCTTCCTTGCCGGTCTCCACCGAGACCGCCTCGGATTCGATCGCGGGCACGAGCGCCGCCGCGGTCTTGAAGTGCCCGGTGCCTTCGGTCGGCCCGCTTTCGAGCGTGGTGTTCTTGGCGAGGACACGGTAGAAGTAGGTCGTGCTCGGCTTGAGGTTTTCCAGGCGCGCGCTCGCCGGCTGTCCACCGTGGCCTGAGAGGCTCGCCTGTTCGCAGGGGACCGGGGCTTCTTCGTATTTCGTCGTTTCGCCGTACTGGACCAGGCAGGTGACCGTCTCGTTCTCGGGGTTGACCTTCGCTTTGATCGTCGCTTCGTAGGGACCGACACCCGGCGTGCTCACTTCTTCGATGACGGGCGGCTCCACTCCGGTCGTGAACGTCAACGGCAGCCCAGTGGCCTGTCCGTATATGCTCGTCGCGACGATGCAGACCTTGTACTGCGTGGTGGATTCAAGTCCCACGCCGATCGTCGTGGACACCTTCACCGTGCCCGTCGCTTTGGCTTCGGGGGTCCGGCCGCCGCCTTCGCAGCTGCTGCCGTTGTCGTTGTAGGCGAAGTAGTAGTCGCTCTCGCCGCCCAGCAGTTCGCCTTCGAAGGTCACCAGCGGGCCTTTGACTTCCGCCTTTTCGCTCTTCGGCACTTCCGGGGACGGTCCGACGCCGAAGACGTCCACGAGGTTCCTGGAGGAGTCGGTGACATACACGTCGTGACTCGTCGAGTTGACCGCGATTCCACTGGCGGCGACCATGCTGCTGCGCGCGCCGGAGCGGTAGAGCGGTGCGCTGAAGGGTTCGCCGAACGGGCCGTACTGCGCCAGCGAAGTCCCAAGCCCCACATACAGGTCGTTCGTCGCGAGATCGACCGCCAACGCGCTCACCCCATTGATCGCTTCCGTTTCGGAGGCGGCCTGCTGTCCGCAGCCCAGGTTGTACTTCCCCAGCGCTTGTCCGAAACGGAAAACCAAGAAGAAGTCATCGGCCGAGTTCACCGCCAGGCCGGGAAAGGTTTCACGTCCTGTTCCGCACTGCTTCTCAAGCGCGCCCGCCTCACTGAACTCGGCGACGTACCCGAGCCCGCTCGGTTCGTGTACTGTGAACCCCGACTTTGCGTACGCCCACAGATTGCCCGAGCTGTCCACGGCGACGCCCAACAGCCATTCAGTAAAGCTCAACTGTCCGACGTATTCGCCGGCTTCATTGAACTTGTCGATCACGTTGTGGCCGATGTCGATCACGTACACATCGCCGTTGGAGGGATCCTTCGTCTTGCATTCGGATTCGCTCAATCCCTGGTAGTGGCAGGCGTTGTCGATCGCGATGCCGCTCGGTTCGGAGAGCTTCGCCGGGGCTGCCTTGCCCGCTCCCGCCGGCGCCCCGTCGATTTCGGTGCCGTTGAACTGAGCTTCGTAGGCACCCGCCGAGCTGAAACGCTCGACGCGATTGTCGCCCCGATCGACGACGTACACATCGCCGCTTTCCTGATTCACGGCCACCCCGGCGGGTTCTTTGAATTGGCCGCTACCGGAGCCGGCCGTGCCGAACGTGGCGGTGATGCCGAGGCCTTCCCCAGCGAGCGCGGGAGAGCCCCCAAACGCCAATCCCCCGGCGAGCACGCCGAGCGTCAGGAGCCCGGCCCGCAGCAACCTGTGAACGCGCATCATGAGTTTCTCCCCCGGCCGTGACTGGACTTTCGCGCTCTACGCGCCTTGCGGGCCTTACGAGCCCTGCGGGCTGCCTTGGCCTTCGCGCAGCCCGTGACGGCGATCGATGTCGAGGAGTGGATGACCGCTCCGTTCTGCGCGACGAATTCGGTCGGCATGGCGAGCTTTGACTTGCAGAGGTTGCCGTTCGCCGCGAGCGCCGAGTACCTACCCTGCGGCAGGTAGAGCTCGAAGCTCGAGACCGGGACGTCGGGGACCGTCTTGAACGTGCTGCTCGTGATGCCGGCTCTGCTGATGAACGTCGAGCCGACCAGGTCGACCCTGACACCAGCACCCTGCAGGACCACGATCAGGCTCGGGAATTCTTCCCCGCCGTGGCCGACGAAGTACACCGGGCCGCTCAGCGGCTGGGAGAGCACCGGCGTGGAGGCCCTGGCGATGCCCACGACCGATGCGGCGGGACAGCTCGCGGGGTTGGCGTCGAAGACGGCGGCCAGGCACGCCTTCTGCAACGTCGAGAGCCTGGACGGCAGCTGCCTGGGTAGATCGACCTTCACGCGCGCGATGTTCGCCTGGGTGCCTGCGAGCCGGCGGGGAAGGAGAGCTTCGCGTCGAGGCTCGCCCCGTTGAGTTTGCTGGTCTTACCCGACGTGGAGACCTTGAACTGCGGCTTGAACGCGAGCGCCGCGCAATTG
>CAWFAB010000002.1:0-397683 GCA_963813765.1 uncultured Solirubrobacterales bacterium | reverse complement strand
CGACATACCGGACAAGAGAAGACAGTTGTCATCGTAAGGATCAAGGGCCCCAAGCTCGCATGGGCGCGGGGGAGAGGCGGCGATCCGCGGTCGCGTGGGCGCAGGCGGGGGCTGGGATCCACGGTCGCGGACTGTCCCCTCGGCAGGGCGCCGGTAGCTATCCGTCCGCCCGCGCCGGCCTGGGGAACTCGATGATCTCGGCCTCTGTGACGGTCTGCTCGGAGAGCAGGCTCAGGCGTCCGCGCTCCAGCGACCACACGCGGTCGGCGATCAGCGCGGCCTCGAGATCGGAGGAGCTCATCAGCACCCCGCATTCCAGTTCGGCGGCGAGCGCGAGCAGCAGCTCGCCGGCCTCGCGCGTGCGACGCATCCCGAGACCGTCGATCACGCTGTCGAGGACCAGCAGGCGGGGCTTGCAGACGATCCCTCGCGCGAGTCCGACCAGCACCCGCTCCCAGTCGGAGAGCTCCGTCCAGCGCCGCCGCGCACAGCCTGCCGCTCCGACCCGCTCGAGCGCTCCCGTCGCGAGGGTTCGCGCCTCTCGCCGTCCGCGGCCGCGCCCCATCGCGAGGGGCAGCGCGAGGTAGTCGAGCACATCGAGCTTCACCCCGGTGCCTTCGCGATTGATCCACGCGATCTCGGTTCCCAGCAATCTTCGAGCGCTCCCTGTCGGCGAGCAGGGTCAGGTTCATGTCGCCCAGCCGCACCTCGCCGGCGTCCGGCTGCTCGATGCCCGCCGCGATCTTCAGCAGCGTGGTCTTGCCCTCGTCGCGTGAGCCGACGACCGCCCCGACCTCCCCGAGCCCGATCTCCAGGGACGCGTCCGCCAGAACCCGCAGCCGCCGCCCCCCACGCCGGTAGCCCTTGCTCACCCCATGCAGCGCCAGCAGCTCGCCCATCTCACTGCAAGCATGACGCATCGGCGGCGAATCGGAGGCGCCCGGCCGCCACAGTCGGGATCGACGCGGGGCACGACTCACCGCCGGGCCGGCGGGGCATGCGATTTGGTTGGGGCTCACCGGCAGCGGCAGAGGGCGGCGGGCTGCCGGATGACTCACGGCGCCGGTGTGTCAGTCGATCGATCCCGGCTTTGCGACCCACACGCTTTCGATCCCGAGCACTCGGCAGAGAGGGTCGAAATGGTGGTCGTAGTGCAGTACCCCTGCGCCGCGCCCGGCGGCCGCTGCCGCGATCAGATAGTCGGCGGCTGGAATACGCCGCTCGCCGCGCAGTTCGCGTGAGGCTCCAAGGGCTGCTGCGCCGGCGCTGCGTGTCACTGGCGCCGCCGGCACGGCGCCCAGGGTTCGATCGAGGTCGGCGAACGCCTCCTCGTCGCGGGCGGCCGCGAGCAGCTCCAGCGCGACGACCGGGCACGCGGCAAGCCGGTTGGAGCGGGCGGTGGCCAGCCAGCGGGGAAGCACGGCCGGGTCACGCTGGCGGTTCCAGGCCGAGGTGTCGAATACGAGTAGTCCGCCGGAGCCGTAGGGCTCAGCGGGAGGCATGGAGGTTCTCGGAGACGGCGAAGTCGTAGCGGTCGTCTTCGCCGGCGGCGATTCGCAGCAGGTGTTCTCGGGCGTCGCGTTTGCCGGCTCGCTCCGCGCGTATCGCCTCCGCGCCACGCAGCGCCAGGTCGCGCACGGCGCGCGACCGCGGCTCGGCGCCGCCGAACTCTGCCACCGCGGCGGCCAGCTCGGAGTCGAGCGTAACCTGAATGCGGGGCTTGGTCGGTGGCATATGAAAAGTGTACCGCACGGCTGGTACACCATGTTGAGGGGTCCACGGCGTGTCCGGAGGCCAAAGCCGGTGAACTGCCCTGGTCCCCGCAGGGGGCGGGGCTTCGGCGAGCGGGTCCGGGGCTGCTCGAGGATCTTTGGCCGCCGGGGAGATAGGGTGGGTGTTACCCAACGGGAATGAAGAAGACCAGCATTTACCTGGAGCCCGAACTGGATATGGAGCTGGCGCGGGTGGCTCACGGGGACGGTGTGACGAAGGCCGAGTTGATCCGCCGTGCCCTCAGGCGTGCCGTCGAGCGGCATCCCCAGCCTCAGATCACCGCGATTGGACTCGACCGCGACCCCAAGCCGGTGGAGCTCTCGCCTGAAGATCGGGAGATCGCTGGTCTTCTGCTTGCTGAGCACGACGCGCTGTGATCCTCGCCGACGCCTCGGTGATCTTCGCGCTGCTCGATCGTGTCGATGAGCGCCACGACATAACTCGCGCGTGGCTCGCGCGGACGCGGCCGGCTTTGGCGACCGTACCGCTGGTTCTGGCCGAGGATTTCCTGGCTGGCAGCCGGGGAGGTCAGGGGATGCGCACAGCATTTCGGCGAGACGTGATCGCCGGCGCCTATCGCGTCAACTGGTGGGATGACGCCGCTGTGCAGGCGGCCGAGATCGCCCAGCAATATGCGGATCTAGGGGTCAGCCTCGCCGATGCCAGCCTGGTTGCGCTCGCCGCGCGCTTGCAGACCATCGAGATAGCCACCTTCGACGAGCGTCACTTCCGTGCGATACGGCCCTTGTGGGGCGGCGACGCCTTCCGACTGCTGCCACTCGACGCGGCATTCCTGCGGCCCGCGGACGTTCACGCGCTGGTGCGGGTGGCAGGCGAGGGCAGCGGCCAGGACGCGGCGATGTTCATGGTGGCGGCGTTCTGCGGCCTGCGCCTCGGCGAGCTGCTCGAGCTGCGCTGGGGTGCGGTCGATTTCGCAGGCTCCTCGCTGCATGTGGAGTCGAGCTACGTACGCAACGCCAAGGGCACCCCGAAGTCGGGGGCGGGGCGCACGGTGCCGATGGCCGCGGAGGTCGCACAGGCGCTGGCCGAGCGTCTGGAGGCGGGGCCCTCGCCCAGTGCGCGCTCCAGGTCGCCGCGGATGAACTTCAGGTGCCGTCCGATCTTGACGTGGGGCAGCTCTCCACGCTTCGCGTAGGCGTAGACCGAGGACCGCGGAATCCCCAGCAGGATCGCCCGCCTGTTCGGCGTCGAGCAGGGGCTCTCGGAGGATTTCGATGGCTGGCTGGGGTGGGCTCATGGCGTTTCCCAGCACAAATTAGCAAAATAAGCTATAGATTGCAAAGCTGCTCCTATGCTTGCCCCCGGGGTCGTTGCGCTTACGATTTGCGCTGGCAAGGATCAAGCGGGGTCGGGCGGGATCGTGCCCGGCGGTAAAGGATCAATAGCTGGGGGATGCGAAGGGGTCGCCGTCGTAGGCGCGTTGCTTGCAGCGACTCCGCGCAGTTCAATAGTCCTTATGTCCATAATCGCCCCGCACGACCCCGGCGGCCGTAAAGTCGCCGGCGATGGCCAGGAAACCATTCGAGCGAGCGCGTCTCGGGCTCGGCGCCCTCGTCCTGCTGTTGGCGGGCCTGTTCCCGGCCGGCGCCTCGGCGGCCGTGCTCTCGCTCGGCGCGGTGTCGCTCGCGACACCGGTGGTGGCACCCGAACCAGCGGGCGGCGCTGGCACGGCGGCCACGTATGAATGGCAGCGCTGCGCCTACTGGTCAACCGACGCCGGACACAATGGCACGTTCCTGGAGTACCCGCTGGGCGAAACGGGCACGATTGCGCACAACCGCCTCAATCTGCGCGGCGGCGGCACGTACGTGGGCCCGCATCCAGTGGCCTCCGACGGTCCACTTACCGACCAGGGCGGCCCAGGCACGAGCTTCGACGGCCACAGCTCGGCGGTCTCGATCGCCGAATCGATCGACCAGAACAACGGGCTTCCGTTCTCGGTCGAGGTGTGGGCGCGCCCGCGCGTGATCGACGGCACGTACCGCTACCTGTTCTCGCGCGAGCGCACGGTCGGCGCCGAACGCCAGGGCACCGGCATCTGGCTCTCAAGCCATGGCCTGGGGTTTGAGCGTTGGGTCAGCGGCAAAGGCTCGTTCATCGACTACGCGCCCGGCCTGCCGGTCGGGCAATGGAGCCAAGTGATGGCTACGTTCGACGGAACCACGATGCGACTGTTCGTCAACGGCGTGCAGGTCGGCTCGCGGGTAGCCCCCGGGCCCGCCAACAGCCCCTCGCCTGGGCCCACGTTCATTGGCGCGGGAGTCGGCGGACGCTCGGGCTTCTTCGCGGGTGACCTCGCGGACGCGGTACTGTTCAACGACAACGTCGCGCGCGCGCACGTGGCCACCGAGTACGCCGACGCGACGAAGGCACCATGCACCACGATCGCAGGCGCCAGCGGCGCAAGCTACACGCCGGCGCTGGATGACCTCGGCCGCACGCTCATCGTGAACGTGTCCATACCGGGTGCCGCGCCGATCACTGCCCAGAGCCTTGAAGTGGTTACCCACGGCATCGGTAACCCTGACGTCGTGACCGGGTTCATCAACGATCTGACCGAAGGCGAGACAGTCATAGGCGAGGTCCCGGTGACAGCCACCCTGTATGGCCTGGCGGCCGATACGGTGACCTTTGAAGTTGACGGCCGTGTGCGCTATACCAAGGTCGCCGAGGCTCCCTACCAATACCTGTGGAACACGGCCACCGTTCCCAACGGGCCGCACGTCGTGTCGGTTTTGGTGACCGGGTTCGGCGGGGGCACAAGGACCCAAGTCACGGTCAACGTCGAGAACTGAGAGCGACGACACGCGGATTCGGCACGCCGTTCGAGCCTCGCGCTTCGCGCTGATCCGCAGATCGAAGAGCGAGCGAACCACGTCATGCCCCTCAAGGGCCTTCTCCAGCATAAAGCTGCGCGCACGCTTCTCGCCGATGACCTCTGTAGTAATTCGACGTAGTACCGCCGCCTGCACGGCGTCGATATTGTTCGACTTGTCCCTCTCGTAGTAGTCGCGCGCCGCCTCGCGAACTGCCTGAAGGTTGACGCTATCTCGTCCGCGTCGCAACGAGTTGAAAAAGGCGGTGGAAAAGATGGACGGTACGAGACAGTCGAGGACGGCTGGGTGCAGGCCACAATCGACGAGCTGCCCACCGTGATCACAGCCGCACCTTCCTACCGGGAGGCGAAGGAGGGTCTCGCGGATGCCCTTCACGAGTACCTGCTGGCGCTCGGTGACTTGGAGAAGCAGCCACCGACTCCCCGCCACGGCGAGGTCGAGCCGCTCCGCATCACAGTCAGCGCGTAGACGGCTCCCGGCATCAGCGATCACCGTCGCCTCGCGCTCCTGGACCGCCAAACGCCCGATCGACCATCTCAACCTCCCGCTCATTCGGCGCATAGTCCGCGCAGCGTTGCGTCGTCGCCAGGTCGCGGTGGCCAACGTGAACGCGGGCCGGCCGGTTCTGGCGCGCTTAGCCTTTTCGGGTGGGCCTGACGCGCAGCGCGAGGAGCGGACTTTCTGGCACGTCGATGCGGCGCAGCAGCAATAGCGTCGCTCCATTTGGCAGCGTGCCCGCTTGCACGAGCGTGGGTGTCGAGTGAGCGGGTTCCGGCAGATTAGGACCGAGCCACACGAGCACTCGCGTCGTCTTGCCGCTGCCTCGCAGCGGGGCCACCTCCACGACCAGCGGGGCGCCCTGCCTGCGCTTGAGCGCCACCGCCGCGAGGCTGTCCGCGACGCCGGCCGTTCCGTCGCCGACAATGTCCGACCCCCCCGATTCCAGTTCCGAGAGGCCGGTCTTCAGCAACGGCCGGCTTGGGCGGCCGGTCGAGTCGTCCCGGCACTCCACTCCCTGTATGTGGAACTCGCATACGACGCCGTCGGTGAGCGCGAGTCCCGGGAGCTGGCCGCCCAGCTCGCTCCAGCGCGATCGTCCGTCGCGGGCGTCGAGCGCGAGCAGCAGTTCGTTGCCGTCGGGCCCGAGCACCGTCGGCCAGCGGCGCGCGTCAGGGAGGGTCCGCACGTAGCGTCCGGCGTTGCTCACTTGTCCCGAGAGCAGCACGATGTTCCCCACCGAGGCCACATCCACCACCGCCAGGCCGATGAAAGATTCCGCCGCTGCCCGGACCGAGACGGATTGCCATTGCCACACAGCCTTGCCGCTCCTCGGTGAGCGCCGCTCGACGAGCACATGCGCCCGGCCGCTCCCTACGCACTGGTAAGAGACGACCAGCAGGGTTCCGTCCGCTGCGACGCGTGCTTCAGTGCCGTCTTCGGCGTCACCGCCCGACGGACACGACCGTGGCCGGCTCGCGCGCCAAACGACCGCTCCCGTGATCGCCCGGCGCGCGACCAGTTCTCCATCGAGGCCAGCCATCACGATCGTCCCCGCCGCGTAAACGAGCCGGTTGCCGGGCAGGTACGACGGGCTGTCAGCCACCGGTGTGTGCCAGAGCGGGCGACCGTCGGCGAGCGAGTAGACGGCGATTTCTTTGACGACGATCGTCCCCGCCGGATCGTGCAGCGCTCTGCCGGCTTCGACAATCACCACCGAGCCCTCGGCCGAGACTCCCAGCACCTCGGGTTCGGCAGGCGTCGGGACGGACCAGCGGGGCCGACCGGTGAGCGCCGAAACGGCCTCGATACGAGCCGCCGAGCCCTCTTCCGCCCGGCCCACGACCGTGTCGCCGACGATGTCCGGGTAGACGAGCCGCAGCTGCCACAGAGCTTGCACCGTCGCCCCGCTTGCCGTCACTCGCGGCAGGGTCGCTTCGGGGCTCGGCGCCTGCAAGGTCGTGATCGTCGGCTGCGGCGCGTCCGCTGCACCTGAAGTGGCGTCCGTTCGACCGCGCGGGGATGAGCCAGCGGCGGACTGCCCACACGCTGTGAGCGCAAGGACGATCAGAGTCGCAATCGCCGGCACGACCGCGGGCTGACGACGGTTCGCCGAGCCGAAAGCCCTCCGCCACATCAGTTAGCCGTTCCGTCGAGCATCGAGCTCGCGCCTACTCACACCGTCAAAGCACCGCGCGCAAGCGCGAGCGGGTCCGGGGTCGTGGACTCCTCGAGCATTGGTTGGCAGTATCCAGCAAAGCGGCGGACCTCTGCGCTGAGAGTGGGCAGCTGGACGCCCTTGGCTGCTGCTTCCGCAGCCGAGCGCGCGCGATCACGAGCGCGATCAACGACGACCATGACGAAGATCGCGACGGACATCAAGACCTGCCCACGACCCGTAAGGCTGCTTTGCCACCAACGCCTCCGCTCCATGCCCCGATCATGGCATGCTGCGCGGGCCGCGTGGCTTCTCACGGCGCACCCCGGCTGGAGAAGGAGATTACGCGCTCGCTGCGTGATGGTCAGTCGCGTTGCCGTCGCCTGCGCTCGTACAGCCAGGCGCCGCGAGCCGCGATGATAATGATCACGCCGCCGACGATCTTGACCACACTGCCGTGCGCTGTTGCGAGGATCGCGAAGCCGAGCACGCCTTCAGAGGTTACTCGGAACGACGCGCACCACTTCTCTTCGCTGTCTTGGCGTGGAAGTAGTGGCACCTCATGACCACACCCACAACCAAAGGACCTGTCTCAACTACTTGACGCGGGACAGTGCTTCTCCACGGGTTTCCCGGCTACGTTCTCGGTGGATAACTACGGATGGCCGTGTCGTGTTTTGGGCGTACCGTTGCTGGCATGGATCTGATCGTCGTTCTGCTTGTCGTTCTCATCGTCTTGGCGTTGGTGGGAAGTATCGCCGTGAGTCCGCTGCTGTGGGCGCTCGTCGTCATCCTCGTGCTCTTCGCCTTTGTGGGTCGAGGTCGCTACTACGGACGGCGAGGGTGACGGTTCTCCCTGGAGCCATCGTGGATCGCGGCGATCGTTTCCGCAACGTCCTTCGGCATTTGCGTTGACTATCTACATCTACATCTTTGGCTTGGTTTCTCGTCGCTAGGGCGAGGTGTCTCGGCCGCAACCCGCTACAACCTCAGGAGGCTCCGTCATGGGCGAGAAGACCGACAAGATCAGCGGCCGCGCGAAGCAGGCCGTCGGTGCCGTCACCGGCGAGGAGGAGACCAAGCGCGAGGGGGAGCGCCAGGAGGACAAGGGCAAGCTCAAGGGCAAGCTCGACTCGGTCATCGGCAAGGCGGAGCACGCGCTTGAGGACCTCAAGGACAGGGTTGACCGGAGATGAACGGCCGTGCGCGCTCTCGCGGAGATGACGCCCGTTTCGGCACAAGGCTCGTTCGGCACAAGTCCTGGTGCTCCGTGAGGGAGCGCGAGAAAGGCGAGGAGGATGGTCAGCGCTTATGACCGTTGGAACGTCGCTGTTCTTGATCGCAGTCGGCGCCATCCTGCGCTATGCGGTGACCGCCAGCGTCTCGGGCGTCTCGCTTGCGACCGTCGGGTTGATTTTGATGGTCGTTGGCGTCGTGGGATTGGTGATATCTCTCTTCTACATCCACGCTTGGAGCCCACGACGCAGGTAGACAGTAGGATCGATGACTTGCTAGGCCACGACGGGAGACGAGGAGGCGTAAGACGATGACCGAGCACCAGCAAGACGCTGAGTGGAATGTCGCTGAGTGGCATGGCAAGATGCTGGTCGATCTCTACGGCGAGAAGATCGGAAAGCTTGAGGATGTCTACGTCGATGTCGAGACCGACGAGCCGCAGTTCGCGACCGTCAAGGAGGGCTTCATCGGCCGCCACCTGACCTTCGTACCGATTGGCGGGATCAAGGTCGGCCCCGATGATCTGCAGGTCGCGGTAACCAGCGAACAGGTCCAGGCCGCACCCAACATCGAGCAGCACGGCGAGGAGCTCTCGCAGGCAGACGAGTCCGCCCTCTACCACCACTACGAGCTCAACTACACCGCACCGGACACCGAGAGCGGACGCCGACTCGCCCGCCGCTGACGTGTCGTCTGCACGCAGACGGGCTCATCGCGGCGCGCACGCGCAGGCGGCTGCTGTAGCGGTGGTCTTCAAAACGTGGCGCGACGGGTTTGCAGCGCCGACACTTGTTTGCCCAGGAACGGGCGGTCCCAGCTGACGCTCGAGACTCCTGCTTCGACAGGGCAAAGGAGAACTGCTCGTGTGCGTCTCCGGCGCTAGCGCAATGGACGACCACCAGCAGCGAGGTGGCGGCGCACGCACGCTTTCGTTCCTCCCTGGCAAAGCGGGCGTCGGGCGTTCGGCGAAGGAGACGCTCGGAGGTCGTCCCATGCGAGCGTGAGCAAGGTCGTCTCGGAGGCTCTCGGTCCTCGCGCCAAGCGGCAGCGCGGATTGGCGCGTGCGAGCGAGTCGTCGTTGGCTGTCGGGCCGCACGGGCGCTAAGCTTGCTTCGCAAGTCGATGCATGAGGAGGTAGGGGTTCGTGCCGAGATTCGTGACCATTGGATATGGAGATCGCGCAGGGTACGATCGCGCCCAGGCCGACAGCAGCTCCCTTGCAACACGCCGCGACCTCTGGGCACCGGAGACCTTGGGGTTGCCTCACCGTCGCCGTGTCGCCGAGCGTCCAGCGTCGGTGTGGGATGAGACGGGGACTCCAGCGCTGCCGTCCAAGCGCGCCTGAGCTACTCGGACGCGACTGCGAGCGAAGTTCTCTCCCCGGCTCAGGCTGAGCGGCGGGCGCGGGTGCGTGGCCGTCGGCCGCTCGCGCCGTCTTCGCGCTCGACCGCCTCTGCAAGCTCCGCGGCGGCAACGGCGAGCTCGTCGTAGGTGCGGGCGACATCGAGCATGTTCTGGCCGGTCGCCGCGGTGTTCAGTTGCCGGACGGCTTCATCGAAGCGCCGCCAGAGGCTCTCGGGTCCGCGGCGCCCGGTGCCGGGCTGCAGCTCATACGGGGGCCGAGGATCGGCGGCGCGATGGGGTGGCCAGTCAAAGCCCGCGGCATCCGCGGCCCGGCAGGCACGCGCCTCCTCGCTTGCGGCCTGGGCGAGACCGGCAAGGCGAGCGCTGAAGCCGCGATCGGGGGGCGCCATGCGGTGCGCGTCGAGCGCCTTACGCCAGCCGTCGAGCGCGTCCCTGAAGTCGCCGAGGACACGCTCCTCAACGCTGGTACCGCTTGTTGTGTTCATTTGGTCATCGTAGCGGTTGCGTGGATGGCGGAGCCGCGGGGCTGGCTCGGCCGGGGGCGGTTTCAGGTTCAATCCTGGCTTCCCGGTGAGGCTGCGCCCTGGGGTCGCGTACAATGGAAGGTCAAGGGCGCGGCACCTGCGGCCGATCCCCCGATTGGACCCACGCTATGGCTACCAGAACCGATAACGAGATTCGCGAGTTGACCCCCGAGCAGTGGGAGCAGCTCGCCGATGACAAGGCACGCCAGTACTTCGGGATCAGCGCCCAGGAGTTCGAGCGGCGCTTGGACGCCGGCGAGATCGACATCGATGACGATCCCGACGTGATGCGCGTCGCGATGCTGCTGCAGCCACGTGCCGAGTCTGAGCCTGAATCCACCGCATAACCTCGTGGAGGGCGTCGATCGGGGGGTCGACGACCTGGATCGGGGGTGAAGCCGCTCGGCCGGCGTGCTGGTGGCTGTTGAGGGGCGATAGTGGTGTGTCAGGTGCCCGTAAAGTGTCGTTTTCGCCCAGCCGGAGTCGGCCGGGGCTGCCGGGCGGGACGCTGCGGGGTATTCGGTGTGGGCGGGGTGTTCAGGCCGCGGCTGGGAGCGCGCGGATGCGCTCCAGCGCTTCGGTGAACTGTTGCTGCCACGGCCAGCGGGCGGGTAGGTGAAGCGTCCACTGCCTGGCGGTCCGGGTCAGCCGCCCGGGAATCTGGAACAGCCTGCGGCGCCGGGTGGCCGCGGTGCGCCCCACTTGGTCGGGCAGGCCGATCATGGAAGTCCAGCGGCCGAGGTTGTGCGCGAGCACCGCGATCACGCACCAGGCGCTGTTGGCGTGAAATTTGCCGGAGGGGAAATGCGCGAGCGCCTGGTCCTTCAGGTCGCGGATCGCGAGCTCAACGACGGCGTGCTCGCGGTGCTCCGACTCCACGAGGGCCAGTGGCTCGATGCGGTTGGTCGCAAACGCGAAGTGCTGCCAGGTGTCAAACAGTTGACCCTGCCCGCCAAGGGTGCGCACGCGGCGCACGATCAGCCGCCACTCCCCGTAGGTGCTCTCGGCGATCTGCGCCTCGCCCGTGTCGGGATAGTCCTCCAGCGGCTGCCACTGATCCCCTGCGATCTGATCGATCGCGTCGCGTACGCCCTTGTGCTGCTTGACGCCGATCGAGAACTCGACGCCCTGCGCGTCAAGCTGTTTGAAGACCTTCTGGTTCTCAAAGCCCGAGTCGGCGCGCACCAAGATCGTCCCGGTCGCCCCGGCGCGGCGCACCCTTGCCAGCAGCTCACCCAAGAAGCGCTGCTGGCCGCGCTGGGTGTTCGCCGAGCCCTTGCGGTTACGGATGTGCAGCACCTCGCCGCTTCCCGCGCGTGTCGCAAGCAGCGGGTGATAGCCAAGCTTTTTCGTGTACCCGTAGCCGGTGCCCTGCTTCTTATAGCCGCACACCTCGCCGATGAAGGAGTCGATATCGATCACCAGCCGCTGATCGCCGGGACCCGCGCCCGCCGCCCACGCCCGCGTAAGCGTCTGCTCCAGCACGCAATCCAGCTGGCGCACGTGCCCGAAGGTGAACGCGCGCAAGAACGTCCCCAGCGTCGAGGGCGCCATCACATCGTGTCCGAGCACCAGCTCTGTGCTGCCCGCGCGCAACACGTCCATATCATCGATGCAGTCCCCGCCGGCGAGCATCCCGGAGACCAGGCTCATCACCTTGCGGCCCGGGGACACCCCGCCCGTGCGACCAGACAGATCGACCGTCTCGTTGACGAGCGCCTCGACCCCAAGGCGCCCCGCCAGGCTCGCCGGCAGCATCAACCCCGCATCAGAAACCAACCGCTCATCGTCGAACGCGACCCGCAACGAATCGACCTTTACAACCGGCTGCTCATCCATCACCATGTGAGTGACCTCCTGACGGGGCCGCGGTTGCCCTATACAACCGCTGGAAAGCCCTGCTCAGGAGGTCATTTAACACACCTCACCGGACGGAACAACTCCCACTTATGCGGTGGATCCAGGCTGAGTAGGACGCCCGCCGAGGCCGTCGAGCACTACCGCGCCCGAACGGTGCGGATGCTGTCGTGCGTCACGAACGCGCATGTCATCGTTGGCGGCTACCACGCGGCTGACGTTCCGCGGGGTTCGGCCGATTGATGGGTGCATAGGGAACACGATTTGGGAACACGAGCCCATTGGCCGACGAGATTTGCGAGCCAAAACCCCACAAAAGCCCTGCAAATCAACACTATGCGCCGTGCGGGACTCGAACCCGCCCCACCGGATTAAAGTCCGGCGCTCTGCCCGATGAGCTAACGGCGCGCAGCGGGACAGTCTGGCACATGGGGGGCGTTGCGTGGGGGGGCTTTACATGAAGGTCACCACGGTGCTCGCGGTGGAGCCGGCGCCGGCGGTGGGCTTGAAGGAGGCCTCGAGCTTCACCGGCAGTCGCCGGTGGCCGAGCTTTCGAGGCTCAGCGCTGGGGCAGTTCCCGGGCGGCCACGCGGAGCATCTCCTCGATGCGGGTGAGCTTCACGCGGGGACGCCCAAGGGGCTCGCCGCGGGCGCGCTCGTGGCGGTCGATCTCCGACCAGCCGGCGTAGGTGACGAGCTCGGGCTGGCGCGCGCGCAGGGTCTTCAGCAGCTCCGCGGGGTCGGGGGCGGGGGGCTCGGGGAGGAGGCCCGCGTCGAGGTCCGCGAAGATCGCGTCCACGGTCTCCTGGGCGTCCTTCTTGTTGGTCCCGATCACTCCGGAGGGGCCGCGCTTGATCCAGCCCACCACGTACTCCCCGGGGCAGCGCCCCTCGGCTCCCGCCACGCGGCCCCCCTCGCCGGGGATCACCCCGCGGCGCTCGTCGAAGGGCACGCCGGGGAGCGGAATCCCGCGGTAGCCGATCGCGCGCAGCACGAGCCCCGCGGGGATCGTCTCCAGCTCCCCCGTGGGCTGCGCGCCGAGCCGCCCGTCGGGTCCGGGGCGCAGCTCGTTGCGGGCGAAGCGCACCGCGCCCACGTGGCCGCGCTCGTCGGGGAGGATCTCCACGGGGGAGAGCAGGAAGCGCAGCACGATCCGCCGCGGCTCTCCCCGCGGCGCGCGCTGGGCGTAGTCGCGCAGGATCCGCACGTTGCTCTCGCCGGTCTTGTCGAGCGCGGGGCCGGGGACCGCGAGGGCGCGCTCGAGCTCGTCGGCGTCGACGATCACATCGGCGCCGGCGAGCTCCCCGAGCTCCAGCAGCTCGGGGTTGGTGAAGGCGGCCTGCGCGGGCCCGCGGCGGCCGGCGACCACGACCTCGCGGATCGTGCTGCCCTGGAGGGCGTGGAGGGCGTGGTCGGCGACGTCGGTGAGCGCGAGCTCCTCGTGGGCGAGGATCAGCATGCGGGCGACGTCGAGGGCGACGTTGCCGTTGCCGATCACCACGGCGCGCTCGCGGTCGAGGTCGAACTCGAGGTGGGGGTGGTCGGGGTGGCCGTTGTACCAGCCCACGAAGTCGGTCGCCGCCCAGCTCCCGGGCAGCTCCTCGCCGGGAATCTCAAGCGGGCGGTCGGCGGGGGCGCCGGTGGCGTAGACGATCGCGTGGTAGTGCGCGCGTAGCTCCTCGCGGCTGACGTGGCGGCCGAGCTCGACGTTGCCGAACCAGCGGAAGCGGGGGTGCGCGGCGGTCTTCTCGTAGATCCGCGTGACCGACTTGATCTTGGGGTGGTCGGGCGCCACGCCGGAGCGCACGAGCCCCCAGGGGGTGGGGAGGCGCTCGATCATGTCCACCTCGACGCGCCCCGCGGAGTTCTTCAGGAGGTGGCCAGCCGCGTAGAAGCCCGCGGGGCCGGCGCCGATCACGGCGATGCGCACAGGGGAGTCGGTCATGGGAAGGGGATGGGGATGGGGTTGGGGATGGCGCGCGCGCCAGAGCCGGAGGGGCTCGACCCTATGACGCTGTGGTCGAGGACGACGATCGTGGCACAAGCATAGGGCCGCGCCCGATCGGATCGGCCTCTCCCGACGCCCCCCACCCGGCGGGAGCCGGCATCAACAGCTCAGGGAGCGGCACTCCGGATGCGTCAGAGCTTCACCGCGCGCCTGATCTCCTCGCCCCTGGGCGTGATCCGCCACGCGTTCGCGAACCCCCGGCCGGGGTTCTCGACGACGTTCTCGATCAGGTCGAGCGAGGCCAGGCGAACCAGGAGCTTCGAGATCTGGCCCTGGTTGACCACCCCCGCTCCCTCGGCGATCTCGCGATTGCTCGCGCCGGGGCGCTCGGCGACGACGCTGAGCACGCGGATCGTGCGGTAGGTCAGGCGCGTCCCGAGGTCTCCCAGGGGGTTGCCCGCGGGGACTCGCTCCAGCCTCCCGGGGTTCAGCGGCCTGCCGGCGCTCCGCGCGCGGCGCCTGATCTCGCGCGCGGCGGCGGCGGGGCCGCGGTAGGGGAACACGATCATGCTCATCAGCGGCCCCACCAGCTCGCTCAGCGGTCCCGGGGCGGGGGCGAGCAGGCGGTCGTGAACCACCGAGAGGGCCCCGGCGACGAGGCTGTGCGCGGTCAGCGGCGGCGGGCCGGCCCCGCGTCGCGCCCTCCCGCCGCGGCGGCCCTCGTTGACGACCCGCGCGAGCTCCTCGAGGATCTCCGCGCGGCGCTTCAGCACCCTGGGACCGACCCGCGGCGCCTCCATCACGCACAGGCGCGCCAGGGCCGGCTCCTCGTCGAGCAGGCTCAGCACGGTCTCGAGGCCCGCGCGCAGACGCTCCTCCCAGGCGCCCGGCTCGGCGTACGCCTCCGCGGCGGGCGCGCCGATCCGGGCGACCGCGTCGTCAAACGCGGCGAGGAAGGCGTCCTCCTGGTCGGAGAAGAGGTCGTAGAAGGTCTTGCGTGAGACCCCCGCGCGGGACACGATGCGGGTGATGCTCAGCTGCTGGTAGCCCACCTCGGCGACGGCCCGCGTGAGGGTGCTCAGCAGGCGGGCGCGCTGGACCTCGAGGAACTCGTTCCGCGGTCCCACCCGCGCAGCCGGCCGCGGCGGGTGACGGCTGGGTGGGCGGCGGCCGGCCGCGGCGACGGCCCTGGCCGGCCGGGCGCGCGCCGCTTCAGGACCCGGCGCGGACACTGCGCACCGCCTCCTCCGCGCCGATCGCCGGCGCGAGCACCATGTACGCCGCCGAGGCCGCCAGCCCCGGGAGCCGCTGGACGGTGCGCTGCGCGACGTGGTGGTGGATGATCTCCCAGATCCCCCCCACCGCGGCCTTGGCCGCCAGCGCCGAGGGCCGCTGTGCGCGCGGGGCGTAGCGGAGGAGCAGCTCGGAGAGGCTGCGCAATAGCCCTTCCCCGCGCTCCAGGCCCGCGGGGCCGGCGGCGGAGACCTCGACGAACGCGATCTGAGCGAAGGCGCGGTCGTGGGCGACGTGGCGCATCAGCGTCGCGATCGCCCGCTGCACCCCGGTCGGCCAGTCCGGGGCGCGCTGGGCGTCGCGCAGCACGCCGGCGAGCGCCTCGGCCGTGAGCAGCTCGAGCGCGGCGAGGAAGCACTCCGCGCCGCTGCCGTAGCGCTCGATCAGGAGCGCCTCGGGGGTGCTCGTCGCCCTCCCCGCCCACTCGCGTATCCCGTGCCCCCGCGTCTTGTATCGCTGTACCCCGCATCCCCGCATCCCCGCATTCCGCATCCCCGCGTCGCGCATCGCCGCACTGCGCATCACCGGACTGCGCGCGCTTGCGATGCTCGCGACGGTGGGGGCGCCCATGGGCAGCTCGGCCGCGGCGGGGGAGCCGCACGCGAGCGTCCAGGAGAGCAGCTCCCCAGTCAGCGCAGGGAGCTCCTGCGGGCGGTCCTCGAGTAGGCGCCGGCGCGCGACGTGCCAGATCCCGCCGACGATCCCCCGGACCACCGCGGGGGGCAGCGGTGGGCGATCCGGCTCGCAGAGGTGCTGGGCGATCGTCCGGCGCGCCGCGGCGCGGGTGCTCTCCATCCGATCGAGTCCTGCCGGCCCGGCCGCGAGGATGTCCACGAGCGCCAGGTGTGTGGCCTTCGGCTCGGCTGCGATCTCCCGGGCGAGCGCCCCGAATGCGCGCTCCATGCCCGCCGGTCCAGCCCTCTCGCCGCGGCCCGCCGGCCGATTCCTCTCGCCGCTGCCCGCCGGCCCACCCCCTTCGCCGCGAGAGGCCCGCGCGCCGCGCCGCGCGGCGCCGGCGACGATCGCGTCGTAGCTGGCGAGGAAGCAGGCCTCGCGGTCGGCGAAGTGCTCGTAGAAGGTGCGCCGCGAGATCCCGGCGAGGGCGACCAGCTCGGAGACGGTAATCGCGGGGTAGCCCCGCGCGGCGACCGCCGCGATCGTCGCGCCGTGCAGCCGGGCGCGCTGGTGGCGCATGACCCGCTCGCGCTCGGGCCCGTTCGGCCGTGGCTTGAGCTTCGTGTACAGCGGCGTCGAGACGGCCGTCCGCAGCCCCCCGGCCGGCGCCGCCGGCGTCAACACGGCGCTCCTGAGCCCCGCGGCCGGCGCCGCCGGCATCGACATCCCTCCTCGCTCCATCACTGCCTCTCGTCGCATCTACCTAGATCCCGTACCTGGATCGCCTGTCCTGCAGTGCTGTTCGCAGTGCGATGGCAGGACCATAACACACGACCTGACATGATGTCAAGTCTTAGTTTATGATGTCAGCCAGAGGTTTCTCATGAGGTTGGACGGTTGTCTGCGCGGGCTTGGATACTCCACCCTTACCCGGTGTCAAGTTCGGGTTGGTAAGCTCAACCCCGGATCGCCCGCGTACTCGGCCGCGGCCGCAGCGCTCGGCGACTGGGGCAGCAGAGGGTCGGACGCGATGAGGGTCTCTACGCAGAGGAGTTGCCGACCGATGGGCCGGGTGTTCGGATGAGCAGCAGGCAGACCAGCGGCGAGCGCTACCGGGGGCTCTCGCCCCGGGTGCACGGGCTCGACGCGAACGCGGTCGCCCGCCACCAGCGCGCGCGGCTGCGGGCGGCGATGGTCGAGCTGGTGGTCCAGCGCGGCTACCACGCGATCCGCGTGAGCGACCTGATCCGCCTCGCGCACGTCTCGCGGCCGACGTTCTACGCGCTGTACCGCGACAAGGAGGCGTGCTTCATCGACGCCTACGACGAGACCTCCAGGCGCGTGACGCGGACGATCGTCGACGCCCACCGCCGCTCCCGCGAGGAGCGCGGCCCGGTGCGCGCGGGGATGCGGGCGTTCCTGGAGCTCGCCGCGGCGGAGCCGGACGCGGCGGCATTCTTCGTGTACGGCGGCCTCGGCGGGGGGGCGCGCGGCCTGGAGCGCTACAACCGGGCGTTCGTCGCGCTGATGCGCCGCCTGCGCAGCGGCTCGGCGGGCGCGCCGGTGGACGACCTGACGATCAGGGCGGTGCTGGGGGGCGTGCGCGAGGTGGTGGCGATCCGGCTGCGCCGCGGCGAGGCGGAGAGCCTGCCGGAGCTCGCCGATGAGCTGACGGCGTGGGCGCTCTCCTACCCCCCGGCGGCCCCGGCGATCCTCACCGCGAGCCGGCCGCGCGCCGTGGAGCCGCCGGCCTCCGAGGAGCTGCGCCCCTGGCGCCCCACCTCACCCCGCGAGCGCTTCGCGCGCCTGCCCAGCGGCCGGCACGACCTGACGCGCGAGTACATCGAGTACAGCCAGCTCGAGTACAGCCAGTGCGAGCGGATCCTCGACGCGCTCGCGGACATCGTCGGGGAGAAGGGCTACCCGGGCCTGACGGTGACGGAGATCGCGCGGCGGGCGAACGTGTCGAACAAGACCTTCTACGAGCACTTCGCGGGCAAGCGCGAGGCCTACCTCGCGGCGGGCCGCACGGGCGGGGAATGGGGCTTCCAGGCGGCGGTCGAAGCCTACGCGGCGCACGCGGGCGACTGGCCGCGCGCGGTCGCGGCGGGCCTGGAGGCGTACCTGCGCTACCTCGCCGTCGAGCCGGGCCACGCGCGCCTGGGGTTCGTGGACATCTTCACCGCGGACCCCGAGGTGCTGGCGCTGCGCGACGAGACCGTGGCGGCGTTCGTGGCCTACCTCGACCCCGGCTTCGAGCTGGCGCACGCGGACCGCCCGGTCCCGCGGATCGCCCCCGACGCGATCGGCGGGGCGATCTGGGAGCTGCTGCAGGACCACATCCAGCACGAGCCGATCGAGCGCCTGCCGCAGCTCGGCGCCGCAGGTGGTGTACATCGCGCTGACCCCGTTCCTGGGAGCGGCGCGGGCGGCGCGGGTGGCCGTAGGCGCGGCCGAGCCGCAGGCCGGCGCGAGCGCCGGCGCCGCCTGACGGCCCGCGCCTTCACCGAAACCAAAAACACCCCCTTGAGCATTCGGGGCCGGTCCGTTCCATGAAGTG
The DNA here is from genome assembly GCA_963813765.1 of uncultured Solirubrobacterales bacterium. GTDB lineage: Bacteria > Actinomycetota > Thermoleophilia > Solirubrobacterales > Solirubrobacteraceae > Palsa-744. The sequence continues at coordinate 379,499 of CAWFAB010000002.1, read as the reverse complement.
GATGCCATGACGGTGGACTCGGGCGAACTGTACGTCACCGACGGCAACGGAGCCGAATACAGGCTGGACAAGTTCAACGCCTCCTCGGGCGCCTTTGTCTCGCAGTTTCGACCAGGTGCCGTCGCTTTCCTACCTTCACCAGGGTGTCGCGGTGGGTCACGCGACCGGCGAAGTGTACGTCACGGGAGATAAATTTGCCCCCGGCGCGGAAGGGGCAGTGGCCGTGTTCAGCGCGGCGGGAAAATTGCAGGCCGTCTGGAAGGGAGCGGACACGCCGGCCGGAGTCTTCGGTTGTTTTGAATGCGGCGGAAGGGGGGATGTCGCGGTTGACAACTCGGCCAGCTTCGGTGACTGGGCGGCGGGCGACATATACGTCTCAGCCCCGAAAGAGGGGGTGGTGGATGTCTTCAAGCCTGAAGCGGGGGGCGGGGAGAAATGGTGCCCCCTCCGGCGCCGCCCGAAGGAGGGGGGGGTTCACGCTGGTGGGCTCCACGAGTGGGCAGGCGGGCAGGTGAAGCTTGTCAGTGTGCTGCCCAACCATCAGCCCGCACTGGGTGCGCTGGGCGATCAGGGAAGTGGCTCTCAGGGAACCCGAGCTGTTCGTACATTGGAGGCACTGTGCTCCGCCCCGATGAGCTGGACGGCACGAGCCGTATGAGTCGAGAGGCTCACGTGCGGATCTGTGGGAGCCGGGGGCTGCGATGCTCCCGGCCACCCGGCAGCCCAAGGGCCGCAAGCACGGGTAGAACGAGCAACAAGGCTCGCGCTGGCGCAGGGGCGGGTCTCGGCGCGACGTTTGGGCCCGACATGGACTTCGATGGGCGCGCGGCCCGACTCGAACGGGCGGAGCTGTCGCTTGGCCGACTCAGGCGAAGATGTCGGACGCGGTCACCGGGATCGCTCTGGCCGGGAGCTTGGTGACGCGCTCGCGGGCGCAGACGGCGTAGCGGATGTCTGGCGCGAGGCGGGGCAGCGCGCGTGTCTTGAGCTCGAGCTCGCGCACGATCCGGGCGGCGTTGACGGTGCGCGACCACTTCGCCTCGCCGACCAGCACGGCCTCCTCGCGGCGGTCGCCCAGCAGGGCGGCGGTCTCGTGCGGCGCGAACGGCACGGCGAGCGAGAGATCGATCCGACATCGAACGTCGGTTACAGTCGATGTCGGTTACGTTGGGTGCGGCTTGGCGTCGTCGAGGAGGGTCTCCACGTTCTGGTCGAACCGTTGCCTACGGGGGTCTCCGGCGCCGACGATGCGATCGAGCCAGGCGCGTATTTCGGCGGTGTCGATGCCCTCGACGCAGACGAGGATCTGCTCGATGTCGAGCCAATCCTTGGGACGGTCGAAGATCGCCTTGCAGACGAGCAGGTGCTCGGGGGCGAGGATCGGCAGGCGGCTCTCTCCGAATGGCTGCAGGCGGATCTCGCGGCGCATGGCGTCGTGCAGCTCGTCGTAGGCGAAGAAGAGGTCAAGGGGGGTGCGGCCCCACCACATTCGGCACTGCCCGTCGCGCTCCAGGGCGGCGGGATCGGCCTCGTCGTCGATGCCGAGCGGGGCCAGCGCCTGCTGGACCGCCGGGAGCGCCGCGGGCGCGAGGAACACGTTGACGTCGATGTCGTCGGTCGCGCGCGGCTCGGCGTAGTAGGCGAGCGCGAGCGCTCCGCCGAATGCGTGCGCGATCCCGGCCTCCTCAAGACGCTCGTGGACCGCGACGATCTTCTGTGGAAGCGTGGGCTCGCCGCTCATGCGGGCGTCGATCGCACGCGCGGGAAGCGAGGGGAGGCGGACCTGCGAGGGGAAGCGGTTCTCCGGCGGGGTGGCAGGTGGTCGGCGAGCAGCAACAGGTCGCGCAGGGTCTCGCCGCGCTCCCGTGGCGTGGCGCTCGCCCAGCGCGCGGCGGCCCTCGCGCTGTCGGATGTCCCCGGTGCCCCAGGGCGCTTGTCCGCGAGCGCGTCGAGCAGCAGTGCCCGCAGCCCCGGCCTCGGTCGGCGGCCCCCGGCGAGCTCCGCCAGCAGCTCGCCGGCCGCACGATCGGCGCTCCCGCCCGCGACGGGAGCCCCGGCGCGCAGCGCGGCCCTGCGGAGCTCCCGCGGATCGAGCGGCCCCGAGGATCGCGCCCCCACCTGCTCGATCACCTCGGGGGTGAGCGTCCTGAACGTCGCCAGCGTGCGGCTGCGAGGCCCCGCGGGGGTGGAGCGGGACTCGCGCACCTCCCATCGCTCTCCGGGACGAGCCACGATGTAGGCCATAGTGGGTTAAGGTACCACTTTTCGTGGGCTCCTCGCCGACTGGCCTTCCCGGGTGGATGGGCGCGGCCCGACTCGAACGGGCGACCCCCTCGGTGTAAACGAGGTGCTCTGACCAGCTGAGCTACGCGCCCCGGTGCGGATCGGGGTTCGGCGGACCCCCAAAGGCTAGCGTTCCCACGCCTCGATTTCTCAGCCGCGCGTGTATGCGCACAGACCGACCCGCCAGCGCCCCCTCCGGGGGGCGCCCCTCAAAATATGCCTTTTCCTGCCAAGCTGTGCGTATGGTTTTCGCCCGCCGCAGGGTCGCGCGGATCGCGCTGGTGAGCATCGGCGGGATCGTCGCCGCGCTCGGGCTCGCGCAGCTGCTTTTGCCCGGGCTCGCCGCGCAGCGCGTGCGCGATGAACTTGCGCGCTACGGCGGTGTGCGCAGCGCCACCATCAGCGCGTTTCCCGCGATCGAGCTGCTGTGGGGCAGCGCGCAGTCCGCCACCCTGAGCGCGACCCACATCGGCATGAGCCTCTCCCAGGCCGGGGAGATGCTCTCGCAGGCCCGCGGGGTGCAGCGGATCGACATGAGCGCGCAGACCATGCGCGTCGGCCCGTTCGCGATGCACGACGTGATCACGCGCAAGCGTGGCGCGGCGCTCTACATCGAAGGGAGCATCCGCGCGGCCGACCTGCGCGCCGCGGTGCCCGGGAGCATCGATGTGCAGCCCCTCGGGAGCGCCCCCGGCGGGGTGGAGGTTCGCGTCAGCGGGAGCCTCTTCGGGGGGGTCGCGAGCTCCGTCGATGCGCTTCTCGGCACCGAGGAAGGCAAGCTCGTCGCCCAGCCCCGGGGGATCCCGTTCGCGGGGCTCGTCAAGCTCACGCTCCTCTCCGATCCCCGCATCTACCTGCAGGGCTTCGACCTCACCGGCCTCGCCTCCGCGCACACGGGCGCCGCGCACGCCGGCGCCGTCGGGGATCCGAGCTATCTCGTGCGGATCTGGGCCACCCTGCGCTGAGGGAGGCTCACGCCGCCGCGGCCGCGAGCACGGGGGCGCGCTCGCGCACGATCATCGGGAGGCCCCCCGCGGGGCCGATCGTCGGCATCTGGCGGATCGCCAGCGCGAAGCCCTCCGGCAGCTCCAGCTCGAAGCGGCTCAGGATCAGCGTCGCGATCGTGCGGATCTCCAGCTGCCCAAAGCGCATCCCGATGCACATCCGCGAGCCCCCGCCGAAGGGGATGTACGCGCCCCTCGGGATCCTCGCGCGCTCCTCCGGGGCGAAGCGCTCCGGGAGGAAGCGCTCCGGCTCCGCAAACACGTCGGGGAGGTGGTGCGAGGCCCACGAGCAGTAGTTCACGTACGCGCCCCCCGGGACCCTCACGCCCCCGAGCTCGAACGGCTCCACCGAGCGCCGCGGGCCGATCCACGCCGGCGGGTACATCCGCAGGGTCTCCTCCAGCACCATCTCCAGCTCCGGCAGCTCCTCCCCCGTGAGCTGCGCCGCCGTGGGGCGCCCCCCGCGCAGCCGCTCGCGCTGCTCCGCCACCACGCGCGCCGCCACCTCCGGGTTGCGCGCGAGCTCGTGGAACATGAACGCCACCGTCAACGTCGTCGTGTCGTGGCCCGCGAACAGCAGCGTCATCACCTCGTCGCGCACCTGCGTGTCCGTCAGCGCGCTCCCCTCCTCGTCGTGCGCGTCCAGCAGCAGGCTCAGCACGTCCTCCCCCCGCGCCCCCGTCGCGCGGCGGCGCGCGATCTCCGCGTAGATCACCCGGTCCAGCTCCCGCGCCGCGCGCCGCAGGCGCGCCCACGGGGTGAACGGGCCGCGCAGGAAGCGCGTGGTGTATTCGGTCGCGTAGAACGAGAGCGCCTGCTCGAAGAGGCCCGCCGCGTCCGTGCCCCGCGCGGGCTCCCCGTCCGGGTCCAGGCCGAACAGCGCCCGCATCGCGATCCGCATCGCCAGGCGCCGCGTCCACGCGTACAGGTCCACGCTCCCCCCCGGCGCGAATGTCTCAAGCGCCCGCTCCGTCTCCTGCGTCATCACCTCGATCGACGCCGCGATCCGCTCGTGGTGGAACGCCGGCAGCATGATCCGGCGCGAGCGCCGGTGGAACTCCCCGTCGATCGTCAACAGCCCATCCCCCAGCAACCCGATCAGGTCGCGGAAGTGCGACTGCCGCCACGTGAAGTTCGAGGCGTGCGACACCGTCATGTAGTGGTTCGCCGCCGGCCCCAGCATGAACACCACGTTGCCATGCAGCACCCGGATCGTGAACACCGGCCCATACCGCTCGTAGCACTCCAGCAGCAGCCCCAGCGGCTCCCGCGCGAAACGCCGCGTGCGCGCCATGCTGAAATCCGTGTCCCCCGGCGGGTACGGCACCCGGTTCGCCCGGTCTTTGCGCACGTCGTCCACCATCACCGCAAACGGGTTCAGCGGCCGCGGGGGCGGGGGGCCTACGAGGGTCACGCCGCGTAGCCTACCCCATCCTTGGCTGCCTGGCCAGTTTTGCGCGGGTGCGGCGGCGCACCGTGTCCCTCTCGCTGCCCCCACGCGCCCGCGGGGCAGGGCCCCCGGGCGGGGCTTCGCGGGGGGCTTGGTGCGCGCGTTGGGTCCAGCACCGCGCGCATCGAACTCCCGCATCGCCGCGCGCCTGCCCTCACGCCTCCCCCCGCGAGGCTTGGCATACTGTGGGCAGCGCGTCGAGCCGCGGAGGGCCACCCCCTCCCGCGTCCCTCCACGCGGGGGCGTAGCTCAGTTGGTTAGAGCGCCGGCCTGTCACGCCGGAGGCCGCGGGTTCGAGTCCCGTCGCTCCCGTCGAGAAAAAGCCCTGGAAATCAGGGCTTTTTCTCTTGGGTTTGGTACTCGGGTGGCACTTGGATTTGGGGGAGAGTACCGCGAGCGAGTACCACACTCGTCCACATTTTGCGAGGAATCGGGCTGGCCCCGGCTTGCAGGCCGGAGGCCGTGTGCGTTCGGGGCAGTTGATCGCCTACTCGCCGGGCACCGTCGCCGGGCAGGGCACGGTGGTGTGGGCGTGGGCGTGGCAGCCATCGCGAAACGTAGAGGTGGCGGCGAAGGGGAAGCCTGTGCCGGCAGCCGGGCTCAGGCCACAACGGCGGCAGCCACATAGACCCGAGCGGCACCGCGGTTACTACCCCTGGATGCCGCACCAAACGGGTTGATCGAAGCCCAAACACCGATTTATTTTGCGGGTTCGCGGTTTTCATTGGCACTGGTATGCCAACAGTGAAGGAACTGGGTTTCGGTGCGGCGGTGGCCGTCGCGATCGACGCGACGCTAATGCGGCTCGTCCTGGTACCGGCAACCATGCAACTGCTTGGGGAGTGGAGCTGGTGGCTACCGCGATCACTTGAGCGGTGGCGACCGGCTCAAGCGACAAGTGCGCACACGAACGGTGACGAGACGCCAGGCCTCTATAACGCGAGCGTCGCCAGCGAGCAGGCCATTCATTAGGTAGGGACGCCAGCGAAGCCAAGCGCGTAGGGAGAATTGAGTCTTTGCGAACCCGTCAATCGGCTTCGACACTTGAGCGTGCATCCCCAAGCAACCGCTCGACTAGCAGGACATCGCGCCATTGACCATCGAGGCGGCCATGCCGGCGATGCAGGCCAACCGTCTGGAAGTCACAGCGGCTGACCAACCTAACGCAGGGTAAATTGCTGGGAAACACTTTCCCTAGTAGCTTGTAGAAACCTCGCTTTTCCGCCTCGTCGGCAATCCGTTCGCAGAGTGCGGTGCCGACGCCGTGGCCACGGGCGGTGCTGGCTACATATATGCTGAGCTCCGCGACGCCTGCATATGCCTGTCGTTCGCTGTATGGGCCTATGCTTGCCCAGCCAGCGAGATTCCCCTCGACCTCAGCAACTAGCAGCGGATAGCGATCAGAAGCAATGCGCGCCACGAAGTCTGCCGCCTGTCGAAGGTCGGTCTCGAAGGTCGCCTGACGCTCAGTGATCCCCTCGTCGTAGATCACGGCAATCACGGCCGCATCAGACTCCCGAGCGGATCGTATATGCAGTGTGCTTGGCATCATGACTGGCTGTACTCTCACCCAAGGAAAGAGAATCCCTATGGTCCCTGGCCAAAAGATCCTGCGGACTGGGATACTACTGGCCGAGAGGCGTGTGGGCGCCTCGCCTCCTCCTGGCCAGGGATGGAGGCGAGGCTCTGCCTGGCTGGGTTTGCGTGGTCAGGACGCGATCTGGTAGCGCAGCGGGCGATCGTTGACTTTGCGCACCTTCTTGGCCTGCGCCAGTCGCTTAACTGGCGGAGCTGGGTTATTCCTCTCGTCCTGAATGCCCTCTGTTTTGTGGGGTGCCCCGGTTTGGGGTCATCGCGCATGCGCCGCGTGTGGCGCGCAGTGCGGCCGTTGCGCCGCCCGTCTGACCAGGGGGTCTCTGGGGCTCGCAGCGTGCCGCCGACCTGTAGCGGCGCTGACGGAGTGTCATGGGTGCGCCGCGAGCAGGTCAGGTAGACCGGGAAGTCAGAACGCCCACTATCACGGCGTTCGCGCGCTCCAGCGAGAAGGCAGCGGCGTCGAAGTCGCCGGCATGCTCGAGGCCCACCCACTCGAGCGCCTCGGTGTGCCCGTCCTCCTCAGGGTCCGCGAGCACGCGCCGGAGATCCTCGTAGCCGGGGATTCCGCCGGCGTCCTCAGGCGGGCATCTGCCGGCGCCGTCGGTGCAGCGCGGGCCGTCGTGGTCGCCTTGCTCGACCGCTTCGAGCACGATGGCGTGTTGCCAGCTGTCGCCGAAGTCGTACTCGTAACCCAGTCGATCGCCTGGGTGGACAAGCAACGCGCCGAGCGTCACCTTGCGGTCGTCGCGGATGTCTAGGTCAGGATTCGGGAACCCGTAGCGATCCAACCCGTGCTCGAACAGGTGCAGGTGGGAGTCCTGCCAGCCCATTGCGGCCCGAGCACCTGGTGGAAGCGGTCCAGGCGGATGTCGGCCGGCACCCGTAGGCGCCGCCAGATCTCCGGATCGGCGGATTCCTGGAGCGTGACCTCGACGCTCAGCATGTCGCTCGTCGGCGTTCCCAGGCCCAGCCACGCACCAACGGCCCACGATCCGAGCGGCGTCAGCGCGATCACGTCGTCGGCCACCGTCAGCACGTCGAGGCCAGCGACGGCCTCGAGGATCATGCGGACGTCGCGATCGCTGCGCCGGCGCTGGAATTCGAGCTGCTGCTCGGTGGCGTCTGGAAACGAGTAGCGCAACATCGCAGTGTTCCAAGCGACCTCGCACGCGTGCTCCAGCGACAGGCTGCCGCTGTGCCCCTGCCAGGTTTGGTTCCTGCTCGCCCGCCGAGAAGCCGGCGGTGCACTGGGCGAGAAAGACCGAGCAGGGCTTCGACGTCGAGGAGATCGCCCGCCGGCGCGCTGGCTGGCCACCGATTGGTGCCGTCGCGGCGAGCCTCGAATCGGTCTACCTCGACCCCGAGTTCCGACGGGCGCTTGCCGCTCGCGTTCCGTCCTGCGCCGCGGCCATGATGCCAGGGGTGATAAGTGGTGGATGATCGTTCCCGACCTCGCGGCGGGCGCGTGAGCCGGGTCGCTCGTAACGCGCCGTGTCCGTGCGAGAGCGGGCGCAAGTACAAGCGCTGCTGCGGCGCCGCGCGGACCGAGACCGATCCGCGTGCGCTCTCGCGCGGCGACATGGCGGTCGGCGACCGGATCCAGGAGTGGGCCTACGCCAACCACCGCGACGAGATGGACGCGGCGCTCGGCGAGCTGGTCGGCGATCCGCGTGGCGTGGTCTTCGGCGACGCCGACATGCAGCTGGTGGCATCGTGGCAGCTCAACGATCGCGAGCTTCCCGGTGGCGGCACGCCGGCGCAGCGTTACGCGCGGCTGGCGGGGCTCACGGATTCCGAGCGCGCGATCGCTGCTCGGATCGCGTCCGCGCGCTTGGCGCTGCTGCGGGTGCGCAGCACCGAGCCGGGGCGGGCGATCGAGATCGAGGACGTGACGCGCGGTAGCGCGCGGGTGCGCGTGGTCGGCCACGAGGTCTCCTCCTACGTTCAGAGGAACGACATGTTCGTCGGTCATCTGATGCTGGGGACGCCGTCGGCGTCGTTGTGGGGGCCGATGGCGATGCTGGACCGTCGTGGCGGACGTGAGCTGATCGACCTGCTGGAGGAGCGCATCGCGCTGCTCGGACTCGACCCGTACGCCGATGGCGTGCTCGGTGTAGCTATGGCATCGGCGGCGCTTGAGGTCACGAGGATGCTGATGCCGGCGCTGCGGCGCTCATGGCGCCGCGGGGCGCGCGCCGCGTAGCGCAGCTGCGTGAGCCCGCTCAGCGACGGCGACTCTGTTTGCGCGCAGAGCGTTGTGCCTTGCGTTTGGCGCGGCGCCGGCCGGTGGTGTCGCCGGGCGCGCGGCGAGCAGCGGGGTGAAGCTCGCCGTCGAAGATCGACAGCTCGTCGTCGTCCTCCTCCCACGGATCGAGCGTCTCGGGCCAGGCGATGGCGTCGCCGGCGCCGGTGAGGGCGCGGGCGATGATCGGCAGGACCGGCGCGGCGTCCGAGCCGAGCGCGATACCGAGATCGCGAGCGCAAGCGGCGGCAGCGGTCACGCGCGCGGCCAGCTCGTCCGCAGCCAGCGCAGCCAGCGGCGGGGCGCTCGCGTCGTTCGGGGGCTTGCGCAGCAGCCGCTCGGCCTCACGGCGCGGGAGCGGTGGCGTGAGCATGCACTCGATCAGGGCGCCGGTCGCCATGTGGATGCCGACCGCGAGCACCTGCCGGTCGTGGCTGCCGGGTCGCGCGAGCACGGCGAGGATCATCTCGGTGCCCTCGTCGGCGCCCGCAGCGGCCGAGTCCACCGACAGCGTGCCGATGTGCGCGAGCGCCGGGTGCGTGACCCCGTGGCCCGCAAGCAGGACGGCGGCTTCGCGCGCATGGGCAGCCAGCGGCGCGGGTGCAAGTACGGCAAGCGCGGCGAGCGTGGCGGCGGCGATCGGATCGGCGCGCGCCGCGATCGCGTCGACGACGACGCGGCGCGCTGCCTCCGGGACCTCGGGGATCGAGAGCGGCAGCAGCAGCGTGCCCGCGAGCAGCTCAAGGTCGGCCGGGTCGTCGATCTCGCAGCCGTCATCGAGCAAGCCGACGAGCTCGGCGACCAGATGCTCGGGCGGCAGCTCAGAGCGGTGGCTCATGCCCGCCACAATACGTACCTCGGCGAAAATGCTCATGCCCGCGATCGCCCCGCGAATGCTCGCCGCGGGCAGATCGTGGACATGGGCGTCATTCATCTTGCAAAGCCTACGATCGGCAAGGGCGGTATCGGCACGGCGCCCGGGGGAGGGTGGAGATCCGGCCGCAGGGAGGCACGGGTTACGAGCGGGCGCAGGGTAGCTGGGGCGAGGTGCGACCGGTGATGCCTGCCGTGCCTCGCCGGCGTGCGAGGCGTGCTTCGTGCCGGGCCGCGCTCGGCGTGGTCCTTCTCTTGGAAGTGATGCATTACATCTCGGGACGGCCCAAATCGGGTTTTGCAGGCGTTCGCGGGCCGACCGCAAAGGCGGCGATTTACAGGGCTATTGGGTTTTGTAGAGCGAACCGCACGAGGCGGGGACGGGCGTTTTGTTTCGCACGCGATCAGGCCTCGTGGGAGGGGGTTTTGTCGGTGCGAAAGGGGGTTTTGTCGGCGATTGAGGGGGTTTCGCACACCCCATGAAATGGGGGCTCGAGCGCTCAGCGTGTTTTGTCCTAGTAGTGCCTCCTGCAAGTTCATTGTCATGTAGGGGTTTCCTGGTCTTCCCGGCGAAGTCCTTGTCAACTTGTTCGGCGAGAATGGAGGCTGGCGATGGCGTTGAAGGGAGCAGGCAGGCGTGTGGAGCTCGGCGGTGAGGACCGGGCTGAGCTTGAGCGGATCGTGCGCGCGGTGAGCTCTGAAGTGCGGATGGTGCAGCGAGCGCAGATCGTGCTGGGTGCCGCGGAGGGCCAGACGGGGCAGGAGATCGCCCGCGAGGTCGGCTGCTCGCTGCCGACGGTGGTCAAGTGGCGGGGCCGTTACGCGCGTGCGGGGATGCAGGGACTCACGGACGCGCCGCGGTCGGGGCGTCCGTTGACGCATGGTCCGCAGAAGCGGGCGTTGTTGATCGCCAAGGCGTGCACGCGCCCGCCTGATACCGAGTCTGGGCAGCGCCGGGAGCGCTGGACGCATCGTGAGCTGGGTGAGCAGGTGGGGATCTCTGAGTCCCAGGCGCACGTGATCCTGAGCCGTGCGGAGATCCGCCCGCACCGCACCGAGTACTGGGTGATGACCGATTTCGATCAGCCGTACTTCGAGGAGCGCTGCAGCGAGGTCTGCGGCCTGTACCTGGACCCGCCAGCGAACGCGCTGGTGCTCTCGATCGATGAGAAGACGAGCGTTCAGGCCAAGGGCCTCGCCCGGCCTGACACGCTGCCCGCGCCCGGCAAGGACGCCCGGCGCGATTACGAGTACACCCGTAACGGCACGATGAACCTGTTCGCCGCGTTGCGGGTGCACACCGGCGAGACGCACGCGATGACCTGCACGACCCGTAACAGCCAGGATCTGATCCGCTTCCTGGAGGAGATCGAGGACACGATCCCGCCGGCCGCGGGCCGGCAGATCATCGCGATCATGGACAACCTCTCCACGCACAAGAGCAAAGAGACCAACGCGTGGCTCAGGGCCCATCCGCACTGGCGGTTCGTGTTCACCCCCAACCACGCCAGCTGGCTCAACCAGATCGAGTGCGTCTTCGGGATCCTCTGCCGCCAACTACTCAAGCACGGCCACTTCGACACCCCGCAGGACCTCGCGGAGCAGATGCTCGCCTACATCGAGACGCGCAACCAGACCGCGACGCCGTTCCAGTGGACCTACGCCGGCAAGATCCTCAACGCATGAGTCCACGAACTTACAGGAGCGACCACTAGAGAGGGCAGCGCACGAGCGCCCTTCGCCCGTAGGCCACCAGGCGAACTTGTGTCGTCAAAAGTCGATGGGGGTAGCGGGCACGTTTCGGGCGTCAATAGACATGCAGTCCAAGCCCGCTCCGGGCGCCTCGCGATCATTACTCGCAAAGGCGAGGCTCGACAGCGAACCGATGAGCGCTATCCACGCACCGAGCTCAGCCCGCCCTCGGCTCACGCGCGAGGATGTCCTCGGCGGACGCGAGGTCGCCGCCCTGTTGGACTTGCCGGTCTCGACCGTGCTCGAATACGCTCGTCGCGGGGTGCTGCCGGGTCACAAGCTGGGGCGACGCTGGATCTTCCTCCGCGATGAGGTCGAGGCGACGGTGCGAGGCGTTTTGCAACTAAAAGGTGAGGTCGTCATCACGAAAAAGTAGTATCCTAGAGGCTCATGAGCGATCCCCACGAGCCGATTGGCACGCTGTTTCCCCTCGGAGGTCCGGTACCACCGGACCTGATCATTGGGCGTCGCGGCGAGATCGACGAGATCGGCGGCCGGTTACGGGAAGGTATGAGCACGATGCTCGCCGGTGCACGCCGGATCGGCAAGACGACCGTATGCGCCGCGGTCTGCGAGCAGCTGGAAAGCGAGGGAGCCCTCGTCATCGAGGTCGATGTGCCGGAGCGACCTGATTCGGACTCGCGAGCGCTGCTTCAGCTCCTAATCGACGCTTGTAGCCAGATCTCCTTGGCGCGCAGAGGCCGATCCGCTCTGCGCCTCGCACGCCCGGCGATCGAGAAGCTCCTCTCCGAATACGGAGTGCCACTCGACCTCAGTGCGCTGGGTCGCGAGCCGGAGGAGCTGCCGGCGCGAGCGGTGTTGTCTCTGCCGGCCGAGCTCGCTCGACGAGAGGGCAGGCGAGCATTGCTGTTCCTCGACGAGCTCCAGCGCGTCGTGGACTACGCGGACGGCGAGACCGTCTTGTGCGATCTGGTCAACATCTATAGCGGCTCGCAAGACGCGGTGGTCCTGGTTGACGGAAGCAACGAGCGAGCCCTGAGCGGCATGTTCGGCGCGCCGGTGCACTTCGGCAAGCTCGTCAACCGCCGCACGCTCGACCCTCAGATTCCGCTTGCGAGCTGGCGCGGGCCGCTGACCGAGCGCTTCTCCCGAGCTGGCTTGCTACTCGAAGAAGACTCCGCGCGAAGAACTTCTGAAGTGGAGCGACGGGCATCCATACGCGACGATGGCGGCGGCCCGCTACACCGCGCGGAGCGCCCGCAATACGAGCTCGGACACCGTGACCGAATTCGATGTTCGCATGGGCATCGACGAGGCAGAACGACACCTCCGCGACGATGGTGCGTGATCGCGCGAGCCAGAGGATCCCGGATGGCCGGCTCCTGACCGGCCACGTGGCTGAGTGGGGCGAGCTTCTAGGTCTTCTCGAGGAGCGGCGCGGGCTGACGGTCATCGTCGCTGACCCACTGAGCGGCACGAGTGAGTTGCTGGCCGCCGCGTTGGGTGAAAGCGGTCCGCGCAGTGTGCGCGTCGACGCTCGCCGCTGCGCCGACTCACTGGATCTGGCGATGGCGATCGCGGATGGCGCGACCGCTGCCCTGGCCCCCGATGCAAACGCGTGGTGGATGGGTGCAGCGCCGCCGAACAGCACAGCCGGTCTTCGTGTCTCGCGCGTGCTGAACGAGCAGGGCCTCGATCCGAGAGCACTGCGCTCGGGCGAAGGACCGGGAGTACGGCGACTCCGTGAGGCACTCCAGCTCACCGCGGCTCTCGCACAGGGTCCGGTGGTCCTGGCGATCGATCACCTCGGGAACATGCTCGCGAACCTCCGCGGCTCAGCCGGGCGCGAAATACTCGGCGTCCTGCGGGCAGCTCGCCAGCAGACCAGCGATCTCGATCTCGTGCTCGTCGACCAGCCACAGGGGCCGATCAGCGAAGCTCTCGGCGACGCCCAGCACCCCATGTACCGCGCTGGAGAGCGCCTACGCATACGTCGCCCCACCCCCAGCCGCATCGTCGAGGATCTGGCGATCACGAAGCCGCTCGTCAAACCGCCCGTAGCCTTGCTGCGCGCCGCGGCAGACCTCGCCGCGGGCGTGCCCGTCCTGACCTGGCAGGTGATCTCCATGTCACCCGATGACGGTGAGAATCCGGCGCGGGCAGTGGCCGGGTGGGAGGCGCTGCGCCACGCTACAGCCGCTTCGGTGCGACGAGAGTGGGATCTGCTGCGCCGCGTTCACCCGGCCGCACAAACACTCGTCGCGGCCATCAGCCTGGGCCTCAAGCCTCACAGCGTGCCCTCAGCCAGCAAGACGGTTGACGACGGGCTCAACCGGCTACGCGATGTGGGCATGGCCTGGCAGCCCGCCCAGCGCACGTGGGCGATCTCCGATCCCCTCCTGTCTGCCTACGCGCGCGAGCACGCCCAGCCGTGGGCGCTCCGGCGACGAGCCTACGCCCGAATCGCCGTGGGGCGTCCTCAGGGCGATACACGCCGGCGTCAGTGATTCTCGGCTGTGCCAGCCGCGGCGCGGCGGAAGGCCAGGGCATAGGATGGCAACCGTGGATGTCTGGGTCGCGATCTTCGACGCCGACACGCAGGACCAGACCATTGTTGGCGTATACACGTCTGAGGAGCGCGCATTAGCTGCCGCCAGGCGCGTCTCGCCCGAGAGCGCCGAGGCGGCGCACTGGGTCCTTGACGAGGTTCCGGACTGGGTAGACAGCTATGAGCATGAGCGCGACAGCGCCGACGAGGACGACGACGATTGAGGGTCGTCCGGCGGGGACCTCCCCGAGCGCCATGAATTCCTCTTCGTCGGCGATCGAGCTGAGGCCGGGGTCGGGTCGGAAGCGGGAGAGCGTCTCTCCGAAGCACCCGTCGAGCGTCGTGGCGAAGTAGCAGACGCGATAGTCCCCGGTGGGGCTGTCGAAGCGGTTGCCGGTGGCGCGGCTTTCGAGTAGGCCAGGGTCGAGCGGGTCGGAGAAGCGCAGTGGGTCAGGTGAGCGGCCGACTCTCCAGAGGCCGCTCGTGGGAGGCTCGACGACCTTCGGACTCGGTGCCACTCAACCTCCGGCGAGGAACGCCTTGGCGGCTACGAGCACGTCGCGGAAGGCTCCTTCGCGGATGCTCTGCGCGGGTGACTGGTCATCGAGCTGCGGGTTCAGGCCGAGGAACCATGCGCGAACGGTGTGGGGGGACTCCTCGGCGAGCAGTAGCTGGAAGGTCTGGTAGGCGCAGCGCAGTCGCTGCTCGTGCTCTGCTCGGGGTGTGCGCTCGCCGGCCGCCCAGCGGCCCACGGTTCGGGGGTCGGAGACCCCGGCGATGTAGGCGACCAGCTTCTGACCGAGAACCTCCTGCATGTATCTGACCACGTCCTGGATCGTGGATTCGACCGCTTTCCTATGCGCGTCCTGTGGTGCTGAGCGGAGCTGCGGCATGGTTTCCCTCTGCTGGTGGTCGGTTGGCGGGGTCTGTCCTTCTACTCGACAGCCGCCCACACAGTTGGCAAAATATTTGCCTGCATGTTGGCCATATATTTGGCGATATGGTTGGACATTATATCGGCCCAACGGATGGCGCATCTGTAGAAGCCCGCAGAGCGAAGGCCAGATTGACCCGTTCGACGTCCTCGGGCCGCCTTGGCATGCATGTAGCGCTCGGTGGTCGTGATCCGCGAGTGCCCGAGGAACTCCTGTACGAAGCGGGCGTCGGCGTGGTCGCCAGCCCGTGGCAGGATGCACAGTATTCTTCTATACTCTGAGCATCACGCCAACCTCGATCACGCCTCTCCGAGACGATGCTCTCATCGCGCGCGATGTCATCGAGCGTCATGGCGGGGTCGCCTCCACGGCCGATCTACGTTCTGAGCTGGGTCTATCCGAGCGGACGTTCTACCGACTGCTCGGTGAGCTCGTTGCCAGGGGGTCGATCTTCAGGGAAGGCAAGAGTCGCTACACAACCCGCCTGCCAGCGGCTTCGATCTCCGGTGAGGCTCAGCAGATCATCCGGGTAATCGAGCGCGTGGATGCTGAGGCGCACCTGTCCGGGTACGACGTACTCGTAGGCTTTGCTCACCAGTTCGCGTTCGACTATCCCCACCTGGTCTGCTGCCATCCTCCCCATCTCGACGGGTTCGCGGCTGCGCTCGCGAGCAGGCGCTTCGTCGTGCTCGCGGCTGGAGGAGGCGCGCTGCGTGGGCTGCTCGCGCCTCGCACGGTGCTGTTGCGCGGCCAGCCGCCGATTCGTCGGCATACGCTCGTGCGGGGTTCGCTCGCCACGCCCGAGAAGGCATGGGTCGATCTGTTGCGCGAGACGCGCCGCAGCCAGTTACCGATCGACTACGGCGAGCTTGGCCGCTTGCTGCGGGCGATGACCGACCACGGCATCAACCGGCGTGCGCTCTCCTCCTACGCACAGCGCGTCGGCTACCTGCAATGGCTGCAAGCCGCCACCGGCGAGCGTCAGCCGGCCGGGGCGCAGCAGCGCCAGTTGGCGGCGGGTTACGCGGCGTGAGCGTTGCCGAGCACCCCGAGCTGTTCAAGGCCGAGTGGATCGCCGGGCCGCTCGCCTGAAGACGCTTGCGCGCCGCGCGAAATACAACGACCTGTCCTCGGCCGTCAGGACACGCCTATAGCCGAGCGCATTGCGCGCCGCGTCGGGCCAACACCCCCGTCAGAAGGTCGGCAGGATCATGGAGTGTGGAGTCGTGGCACAGTACGGCTATATGGCGTTGGTTCAGGGGCCTATCACTCCACGCCGCGGCTATCGCCGATGGTTCTACGCGCCCAACGGAACGTGGGACGCACCGCGCATCGTGGCAGCGATGCGCGCTTGGGCGGAGGAGACGGGGGCGCCGCCGCGGTCGTGGGAGTGGTACCCGGGCTCGGCGCGCAGCGCGGGTCTGATGGGTGATGCGGAGAGCAAGTGGGAGCGGGAGCATCCGCGTTGGCCGGGCAACACAACTGTGTATCGCTACTTCGATTCTTGGGCGTCTGCGCTGCTGGCCGCCGGGCTGCGACCGTTTGCCCGGCGTGACTGCGAGCTGCCATTGGCCGAGCGCGTTGCACTCAGCAGGCGGCTGGCTGCGGCGGGTTTGCCCGTGCGCGAGATCGCGGCCGAGCTCGGCGTCGGCATTCCGAGCGTCTACCGTTATCTGAAGGCGCACGAGTGCTCGCGCTGCGGCGACCCGGTGGTCGGTCCGGGCACACGCTGTCAGCCGTGCGCGGCGCGCGGCTCCAACCCAAAGCGTTGGTCTGCGCAGGAGTTGCTCGACGCGGTCGCCGAATGGGAGCAGCTCGAAGGGCCGCCCGCCGGCTACCGTCGAACTGGCGTCCCGCGCCCCGTGGTTGGCGGCGCAACCGCTGGCAGCGCGAGTTCCCTCGCTGGCCGCCGGCCAGCGCAGCGCGAATCGTGTTCGGTAGCTGGACAGCGATGATGAGCGCCGCTGGCTACCCGCCGTATAACCCGCCGTGGGATCGACAGCGGGTGATCGAGGCGCTGCGAGACCTCGCGCGTGAGCTCGGTCGCGCACCTACCAAGGAAGAGTGCGACGCATCGCCAGACGGCTACCCGTCCGCCTCGACGGTCAAGCGGAGGTTCGGCTCGTTCACCGCCGGCCTCGATGCGGCCGGTCTGTAGCCCGTCGCTACGGCCGCGGCGCCAGTCTCGCGGCGTCCACTGCGCTACGCTCCCCCGAGCAGCGGTGGTGGCGTGCGCCAAACCGGGATGTCGTCGTGTTTACAGTCCGGGGGCCGACCCCGTCGCTCCCGCGCCTTATTTGCGGGGGAATGGTGCCGGCCCCGGTTTGCAGGCCGGAGGTCGAGGGTGCCTTGCGGCCTCGGCCATGTCGGCGCTGGTCTCAGGCGCTGACCGTGAGCTGCAGCGGCTCGGCTTCGCCGCGGTGGGGAGTCTCCGAGCCCTCCAGATCCCCAAGCGCGAGCAGGTACGAGTGCAGGGCGTCGGCCAAGAGCTCCTTCGCCTCGTCATACGACGGGGCGGCGGTGATGACCCCCGGCAGCTCATCGATCGTCGCCTGCACCCAATCGTCCTCGACCGTCTCGTACCGCGCTGTGAAGGTCACCGGTCGTACCACGCCCAGAAGGTTAGAGCAAGCGTGAGCGTCCCCTGGTGAGCTGCACCCGCTGGACGGGTGTCGTCGTATCGGGTCCTTACGCTCCAAGGAGGATATGCGGCCGCTGAACGAACCCACACCCCGCAATCAATTCCCTCGCCAGGGAATGAGCGTCCACGGTATCGCGACTGTGGCCACCGGAGGGATTTGGTGATGATTCGCCGCCGCGACTTGGAAACCCATCTGCGCCAGCACGGCGCGACCCTGCTGCGGCATGGCGGGAAGCACGAGGTCTGGATCGCGCCGACAGCGGCCAGGCCCGTAACTGTTCCCCGCCATACCCGGATTCCCCGGACCACAGCGCGAGTGATCTGCAAGCAGCTCGGCGTGCCTCCCTTGCCGTAGCCGGTCCGCAGAGAGGTGTCGTTGTCATCGACCCGTTCTGTGGATCTGGCCCCATTTCGATCGCGGCGGCGAGGTCGGGGTTCGTGTCGGTGTGCTGAGCCAACGCGCGAGACTCCCGTGTCCTGCTCGGACATTAGACTGCGCGCCGATGAGCCAGGACAATTCGATCGAGCTGGATCGACGGCGCTCCGTCGGCGCTGGCAGTCCTTTACTTCGATCTGCTTGCGCGCGCGGCCGAGCCGCGTGCTCGATCCACTCCCGAGTATCAGCACGTGCGCGACCTTGACTGACGACGTACGGGTCGCTCAGGGTGTTGTGGTGGGTACGGCCACGCGAACCCCGTGGGGTCCAGGCGGGGGCAGTAGATGCTTCGGTTGAGGACGATCGAGGAGCGAACTCTCGGGGAGCCGCCGCCGAGCCGGCCGCGAGTGAGCGAGCCGGACGCCCGTAGGCCCTTCTGGCGCTCCCCGTCCGACCAGCCGTCGTGGGCGCGTCCGGCGCTGCTGGGCATCGCCTGCTTGGCGGGCCTGGGGTACGCATGGGGCTCTGACAATGCCTACCTGGAGCCGTTCTACGGGGCGGCTGCCCGGAGCATGTCGAACAGCTGGCATGACTTCCTATTTGGGGCGTTTGACCCCGTGGCCGGCATCACCGCCGCGGTCGTGCTCGCGGTCAGCCCGGTGACGGTGGCGCTGAACCGGGGCAACGTGTCGGACTCCCTGCTGATCCTGCTCACAGTGCTGGCCGCGGACGCGACCTCCTCGGCGTTGCTCCGCGGGCGGTTGCGCACGCTCCTACTGGCGGGAGTGTGGGTCGGGCTTGCGTTCCAGGCCAAGATGGCGCAGGTGTGGCTGGTCCTGCCGGCGCTTGCGGTTGCCTATCTCGTGGCTGCCCCGCCACGGCTGCATGTCCGTCTCGGGCAGGTCGCGCTCGCCGGGGTGGTGACGGTGGCGGTATCGCTGGATGACTGTTGTGTCGCTGGTACCCGCCCACGAGCGTCCCTACGTGGACGGCACACAGAACGACTCGGTGTACAGCCAGGTGTTCGACTACAACGGGATTGCTCGCATCGAGCACGGCGCCTTCACCGGCGCTGGGCCACCCGCCGCGTTCATCCGCACGCTCGCCCAGGAAGGCCGCGCCCTCAACGGTCAAACCATACGGATCAGGCCCGGCTGGCACCGGCTGCTGAGCGGACTGTTCGGGCGCGACGACGGATGGCTCCTGCCCGCCGCCCTGATCGCCGCCGTCGGTGTTCTGCTGGAGCGTCGCCGCGCCGGCCGCCGCGACCCACTGCGGGCCTCCATCCTGCTGTGGGGGACATGGTTGGTGGTCCTCGGAGTGGTCTTCAGCGAGGGTGTCTACCTGAACTCCTACTACGTCGCGGCGCTCTCGCCGGCGACGGCAGCGCTGTGTGGTGTAGGCGCCGCGGTCTTCTGGCGCCGACGACGCTCTCCGTGGGCACGAGTCGCTCTCGCCGGCGCCCTGCTCACCTGCGCCGGCTACGGCGCCTACCTGCTGCAGGGCACCACGGCAGCCCCCGGATGGCTGCTCCCCGCGGCCCTTTGTCTGGGCGTCGCTGGTGCGCTTGTGGCCCTGCTGCTGCGTCGCCTACGCAGCACGCCGGGTGCGGCACGCCCGGCAGCCGTGCTGGTGGTGGCGTGCGCGCTTATGCTGCCCGCCGTCACCTCCGTGCTGGTGGTCACGCGTGACCTCAGTCCCTTCAGCGCCCCATACCAGCCGCAGTCGAGGGCGGCATCGCACTTCTCCGCGGAACTGGCGGCCTACTACACCCGAGCGGTCGTCGATCACTTCTCCTCGACTTATCACACACCGATCGCACTCGCCACCGACACCTCCACTCTGGCCGACACGTACATCTACTACACAGGCAAGGAGATCCTCCCAATCGGCGGCTACCTGGGCGGAGTGCCGTCCCCCAGCCTCAGCCAGTTGCAGCGCTACATCGCCTCCCGGCAAGTCCGTGCCTTCCTCATCCCAGTCGAGCCTCCCAGCAAAGACCCCCGGATCGTCTGGGTGCATACCCACTGCGCGCCAACCAAACAGCCAAAGCAGCGCAACCGAGTCCAGTTCGGAATATACGACTGCCCCCCCAAAGTGGGCCTTGAAGCAATCCGGCGGACATCAACCGCCTGAGCCGGGGCGTCGCCGAAGGGCCTGCGCCGGATATCGCCAGTAGGCCGACCAGCACGTTCAGTGCGTCTCGCGCGAGCGGGACACGGCGGCCACCAGGTTCGGCATCGGCTCGCCTGTGAGCGTCTTGCCCCATCCCTGCGGCAGTGGCGCCATCTCGGGCTCACCTGCCTCGTTGGTGTCCTCGCTCTTGCGCCGCGCGTCGAGTAGGTGCAACGCACTCTCAGCCTCCGCTTCGGAGAGCTCGTCGATGCGTCGGTGCAGCAGCTCTTTAGCCGTCACGCCAGCGATTTTACCGGCGCCTAACGGCTGAACTTGCTCGGGAACCGAGGCCGCTACTGCCTGCCTGGGCCAGGGTGCCCTTGGTCATCTCCCGCAGACACCGGCTGGTGGAAGGTGAGCATGCTCGATCCACTCCCGAGTATCAGCACGTGCGCGACCTCGACTGAGAGGGGTCTTTGGCCGTCTATTCCCAAGATCGCGCAGTCGGGTTCCACCGCTGCGGCGGATTGGTTGCGAGAATGGGGTCGATCAGCGCGCTGACTTCGGCGACCACGGTGGCGAAGTCTGTGGGAAGGGTGTCGTCGTTGATGCGGTCTCGCAGCGCGCTCCATGCGCTCTGGCGACGATCCGGGAGTGTTCGCAGCACATCAGCAAGTGGGGTCAGGGTTCGTCTCCGGTCGCGGGCGACTTGCTCGAGTGCTGCCTTCAGGCGTGCCGCGTCGATGTTGTGCCGGCGGGAGAGGATGAGCAGGTCCGCGAAGTCTCGCTCGCGGGTGTTGGCATCGCCTCGAGCCATCATGGTCTCCGCCTTCTCGGCCATCAGCATCTCCAGCGGGTACCCGAGGATCGTGAATGGCTCATCCTCCAGAAGCGTCGGGTAGGTGATCGGTGTGGGGGTCACCAGGTCGCCGAAGTTGATGTCCAGTGCGAGGTTGAGCCTCGCGGTGTCCACCGCTGCGGGGAGCTTCGCGCGCAGGCCGGGGTAGTCGGCTTCCTCGCGGATCGTGGTCATCGAGATGCGGTCTGGATCGAAGGTGACCCCGTCCTCCAGTGCGATCGTCGCGATCTCGCCGATCACCCGTCCGAGCGCCACCTGCTCGTGTGGGAGGCGGCGGGCCAGAAAGTCGGCGTCGCGTGTAGCGCGGCGAGCGTCGAGCGCCGCGAGGAGCATTCCGCCCTTGAGCACGAGCTGCTCCTTGTAGCGCGAGTCGGCCAGGCGGCATAGGAACCGCTCGTGGATGTAGAGCTCCAGCAGCTCCTGGGTGCCTCGTCCTTCCCCGCGGGCGCGGTGCTGAAGCGCACGGTAGGCCGATGCGGCAGTGTGATCGCTCAACTGAGCAGCGCCTCCAGGGCGTCCGCGACAAGCCGCTCGGTGCGCAGTCGGCGCGCGTAGTCCAGCACGACCCCGGGCAGCGCGCCGGGGCGCTCCAGGTAGCGTCGCAGGGCCCCTAGCGCCTGGTCGCGTCCGACCTGCTGGTGGAGGCGCATCGTGTCCACGATCGTGCGCTCCGGGGAGTACATTGCGATCGTCTCTCCCGCGTCCAGCTTCACCGACTCTCGCCCAAGCGCGAACGTCGCCGCAGCGAACACGTGCGCCCGTGTCGGAGGGTAAGTGATGACCGGCCGCCACGTTCCCCGCGGGACCGCGACGTGCACCAGGGTGGGCAGGTCGTCGCTCAACTCCCAGTACGAGAGCGCCGACCCAAGGCAGATCACGCCGTGCGGAACCCGCCGGCAGACCGCCAGGAAGTCCAGGTGCGCGCTCGGCGGTGCGTCGCCCAGGCGGAACACGCCCCTCGACAGCTCGATCAGCGCCCCCTCATCGCGCAATCGGTAGAGGTCTTCCCAGCGCACGCCCTCGCTCACGGCTCGCTTCGCGGTCACCGTGCCGCCGGCGTCGCGCACCACCTCTAGGACGGACTCCCGAACCATGCGGATGAAATCCTATACTATTCGGCACGCCCTGTAAAGGTTTTCCTCCGGACCACTTGGTTCTGTCGGCGTCCTCGGCGTTGGCGGCGATGTGGCTCACGTCACGACGAGCGGTGCTCGTCGCTTCTGTTCGCGTGAGGAGCTTACCGGGCGGGCAAAAAAGAAACCCGGCCCACGAGGGGCCGGGTGGTGTAGAAGAGACATTATACGCTGACCTTCAGTCGGTTGCAACCTTTCCCGGCGACGCGCTCGGTGCGGTGATCTGGAACGCGAGATTGACCCGTTCGACGTCCTCTGGCCGGGCCTTGGCATGCATGTAGCGCTCGGTGGTAGTGATCCGCGAGTGTCCGAGGAACTCCTGCACGAAGCGGGCGTCGGCGTGGCGCGCGATCAGGCTGCCGGCGGCGTGGCGCAGCGCGTGGAAACGCAGGGGCCGCAGGCCGGCGGCGTCGCGGGCGCGCTTGAAGCGCTTGCGCACCGCGGAGGGGTCAAGGCGCCGGCCGAGGCGCGAGCAGAAGATGTAGTCCTCGCGCGTGGTGTAGTCGCCGCGCGCCTGCAGCCGGGTGAGGGCTTCGGCGGCGGGGTCGGCGAGCGGTATGAACCGCGCCTGCCAGCTCTTGGTAGGTCCCTCGACCCCGGCGGAGACGGCGCGTTGGACGACCATCCGCCGAGTGTCGAGGTCGATGTCCTCCCACCGCAAGGCGAGCAGCTCGCCGAGGCGTAGGCCGGT
Source organism: uncultured Solirubrobacterales bacterium (assembly GCA_963813765.1). Lineage (GTDB taxonomy): Bacteria > Actinomycetota > Thermoleophilia > Solirubrobacterales > Solirubrobacteraceae > Palsa-744. The sequence goes on along the minus strand of CAWFAB010000002.1, from coordinate 357,040 downwards.
GTAGGACGCGAGGCGGAACAGCTCGGCGTCCTGGGCGTCCTCGCGCGCCCGCCATGCGATCTCGTCGGGTTCGAGGTTCGTGGGCTGTGGGCCGCGGTGTCCGCCGTCGGCGGCGGTCTGGGCGAGGGCCTCGATCTCCTCGGGCTCGTAGAAGTCGAGCACCGCCGGTGGGGGCTCACGGCGCTTGGTCGTTGCTTCCACCGGGTTGGCGGGCAGGTCGTGGGTGTCCTCGCGGCGCCCGTAGTTGAAGATCGCCGAAAGTAGCTGTCGGTGCTTGTTGACCGTGCGAGGGGAGACTTCGCGCTCGTCAAGTTGGCGCAGGAACGCGGACACCTGCCGGGTTGTGATCTTCGCGGCGGGCAGGTCGCCGAACGCCGCCATCACAGGACCGGGGCTCCTGCCCTTCCCGCGCTGGTGCGGCGCTCCCGGCTCGGCGAGCATGTAGCGGTAGTCGCTCAGCGTCGAGGGCTTCGCGCCGCGCTCGCGCTCCAGGTGGTCGAGCCACTCCGCCGCGAGCTCCCGAAAGGTGACGCCCTGCTCCCGGCGCTCGCGCTCACCCGCCTCGATCGCTCGCTCCCGCTCCTTGTGCTCGGCGATCAGCTCGGCCATCCGTACGGTCGCGCGCTTCTCGTCCAGGAACCCCTCCGGCATCTGCCCGCGGCGCGGGCGCCAGCCCTTGCCGCTCGCGCCGCGTTCCAGCCACGCCGGCCCGACGCGCCGCTTGACCTGCCGGCGGCCACGGCGCCACTTGGCCTCGTACACCGGCCCGTCGCTGCGCGCGACTACGACCAGTGCTCCGGTCGGATCGGTGTGAGTTGGGCTACCATCATTGCGCATGATCTACAGAGAGTACCATACGAGTACCACGCTTTCGCGAGTACCGCTTTCAGTACCGCGCGGGCCACAATCACCCGTCATAACGCCATTTTGACCGATCATAAACCTCCGAAAACACTGGCTTCATCATCCTTACTCCGGCCTGTCACGCCGGAGGCTACGGGTTCGAGTCCCGTCGCTCCGAGGAGAAAAAGCCCTGCAAATCAGGGCTTTTTCGGGAGGGCACCTTGATTCCGATGTGCAGATAGGACAGTTCGTGGTAGGATGGTTGCGATGAAGATCTTGCACCTTGATCCAACCGCTCGTGACCAGGCTGCGCTCGTGGCCGAGGAGATCGATCGGATGCTCGGGGAGGGCAAGCGCATCGCGGTGACGTTGGCTGAGGAGCAGGAGCTGCTTTCGCCCCAGCAGGCCGCGGATCGGCTGGGGTTCTCCCGCCAGCATGTCGTGCGGCTCATCGGATACGGCGACCTGCAGGCGCACAAGCTACCCGGCTCGAGTCACTGGAAGATCCCGCTCGCGTCGGTGCTCGCCTTCGAGCAGGAGCGCGAGCACGGCGATCGCCTCGCTGACGAGTGGTCACGTGAGCTCGACTCGCTCGGCGCACCGCCCGAGTAAGAGACATCAGCCGGCCTCGCGCGGTCCTCGATACCGACATCATCTACTCGCGCGTCCCGCACGACCTCATGGGGGCGCGCAGCACGACGTCTGCGCTCCTGGACTTGTTCTGGTCCGAGGAGCTTCTGGCCGAGGCGCAAACATCGCTCGAACAGAAGAAGCGGCTGCCGCCCGAGTCGGCGCGGCGGAGTCTCGCCATCCTCTTCTCGGAGGGTGCACGGTGCGCGTCTATCGGGATGTATAAGCCAATATCCGTTTTTTTGGATATCGGCGGATACTTTCCGATAGCTTTGGTACCGTTGCCCGGTGGACCCGCTGCGAAATCCCTACTCGATGAGCGCCGGGAACCCGCCGGCCGCGTTGACCGGACGTGAGGAGCGGACCGAGCAGCTCAGGCGCTTGCTGGCTCGCCTGCGCAATGGCCTCAACGAACAGAGCTTGATCCTCTGGGGCCTGAGCGGTCGTGTTTCACACTGCACCTCCGTAGTTACTGGTTGATCATTTGGTCTAGTTTCGCGTCGCGGGCCTCGATTCTTAGGCCTTTGCGGCGTCCGTTGGTGACTTGAACTGCTCGGAGTTCACCGCGTTGGACCTTGTGTAACACGGTCTGGCGGGCGCAGCCGAGGAGTCGTGCGGCGTCGTCGAGTGGCACGTACCCGTCGGGGATGTCGGGTACGAAGCGGGCGCGGATGTCGTCGTTGAGGCGGATCCGCCATGGTGCCCCGGCGGTGGTTTGTTCGCCGGGGAGCAGCCCATCCTTGAGCCAGCGTCGGATGGTGTTGGTCGAGACGCCAAGCTCGTGGGCGGCCTCGAGGATCGTGATTAGGGTGCTGTCGGGGTCGGGGGGTGGGGCGGCGGGGATGCCGTTGCGCTGTCGGGCTTGCTTGACGCGCGCTTCGGTGTATGGCAGTCCGTTGCCGGTCAGGCGTCGTTGCCGGGAGAGGATGTTCGCGATCTGCTGGTCGGGGTGGTGGGCGGCGAGTCGGTGGATCAGCTCGATCGTGTCCTCGTTGGTGCGTCGGTACTCAGCGCCGTTAGCGACCAAGCGGATGGCAAGCTCGGTCTTGGCGCCGCCTTCCCAGCGGATCTCGACGTCTGCGCGCCGCTGGCTGGTGTGGATCGTGAGCACGACCTCGCTGATCAGCGTCCGCAGCAGTTCCTTGCGGTCGCGGTGGGTGGTCGTCTTGGCGTCCCACAGGCGCGGCAGGTCACGCGCGAGGCGCGAGAGCGCTTGGCGCTCGGTTTCGGTCAGTGGCTGTGGGCGGGTGTGATCGAGCGCGGCAAGCTTCCCGCGCTCGTGCTCGACGGCGGCGAGCGCCTGCTCGAGCTTGTGTTCCAGCGTGCGGGCGACGAGCCGATTCTCGGGCTCGCACGCGTCGAACTGGCGCTCGGCTCGCTCGGCTTCGTACTCGGCGCGCTCCAGCGCGAGGCGCTGGCCGGCGAGCAGCTGCTCGGGCTGGTCCTCGAGCTCGTGGATCGCGCCCGTGGTCGCGTTGACCCCGGCGGGTGTGACCGCGTCGAGGAATGCCGCGACCACAGCCTGCTCCAAGCGCTTGCCGCCGAGCGACTGGCAGGCCTTGCCGGTCGCGTGCAGGTCGCGGCCGCGCACGCATGCGTAGCGGTGCACGCTGCCGGCGGTACCGACATAGGCGATCTGCATCCGCCGCCCGCAGCGCCCGCAGCGCATCAGCCCCTGCAACAGGGCTGCTCCTTCGCGGGCAGCACCGCCGCCCTCGCCGCGTGGTCTCACGTTCGCGCGCAACCGCTCGCGGGTGGCGAGGTACTCACTCCAGGACACATACCCGGGATGGTGCTCGGTCAGGCAGACGGACCACTGCTCGAGCGGCACCTCGACGTCGCGCACTCGGATCCGGCCGTCGGGATCCACGCGCTTCTCGCGCCGCTTGCGGCCGAACACGAACGCGCCCGCATACGCCGGGTTGGTGAGAAAGTCATGCACCGCGCCATAGCTCGCTCGCGTCCACCGGATCCGTCGTTGCCCGACTGTGCGCCGCGGGAGCTGTTGGCCCTCGGCGATCAGCTCCATCACCACTTGGCGCGCCGAGCCGAGCCGGCGCCACAGCACAAACACCCGCTCGATCGCGTGACGCACCTGCTCATCGGGGCACAGCACGATGTTCTCGTCCTCGTCGCGATCAAGCCCGACTGGCAGCGCGAGACGCAGCTCGCCGCGCTCTGCCTTGTTGCGAAGCCCGCCATCAAGCCGAGCGCGGATCAGATGCAGCTCCGCCTCGCTCATCGTTCCCTTCAACCCGAGCAGCAGCCGATCGTTGAAATCTGACGGCGAGTACACGCCATCGGCGTCCGCGATCAGCGTGCCGGTCAGTGCGCACAGATCCAACAACTGATGCCAGTCCGCCGAGGATCGCGCCAGCCTGGAGACCTCCAGCGCCAGCACCAGCCCGACCTGCCCAAGCCCGACCTCGCCGACCAACTCCTTGAAACCAATCCGCCCCTCGGTGCTGCTGCCCGACCGGCCCGTGTCCCCATCGACAACCAGCACCGACTCGGCCGGCCACCCCAGCTCAACCGCCCGGTCCCGCAGCGCGTACTGACGCGCCGCGGACTCGAGGTTGTGCTCGACCTGGCGAAGCGTCGACTGGCGCACATACACCACCGCCCGACGGCGACGGTGCGCCTCGGTGACCTTCTCACGCTCACTCATCACGCTCTCCCTCCACCAGCCTGGCCACCAGTCGCGCCAACGCGAGCACCACCGCCCGCTGGGCGTCTGGCGGCAGCGTCTCCCACACCGCCGCCGCGGCTACCGCCTCCTCGTCGATCACCAACGCGAGTTGCCCGGACACGATCACCTCCGTTTTCGCCCCACCCTGCACCGCCCACCGGACACCAACCGCCGACGCTCACGGTGTGTGCTCCAAGACGACGTCACCATCACGGGTCCGCAACCAGCCACGCGGACGGCAACCGTCCACCTCGACCAGCATCCGTCCACGCAACCGCCGCAACGAGCTCGCGGCAAGCTCCTCAGAGCAGCACGCCAACCGCGCGACCCGCTCCACCCTGCGCACCCGCGACGGGTCAGTCGCTCGCAACACCCGCGCGTCGAGCTCGCTCAACACCAACCACGAACCGATCACGACCCGGCCCCCCGACCGCTCCGGCGCCGCGTTGCCAGCCGCTCGCCACGCGCCAACAACAACCGCCACGCCGCCGGCGAACCGAACCCGCCAACCGCAGGCTGCGGCTCGACCCGCCACGGCAAATCCGTCCACCGTGCCGGGATCTCCCCGGAGCTCCCATCCGGAAGCCGGCACAGCAGCGCGGTCTCACCCGACGTGTCATCCGTCGTCCACCCCCGCACCTCGAGAACGACATCCCGTAGCTCCCCCGGAGCGGCCACCAGCCGCACCCGCTCCGGCAACCGATCCACAACATGAGTAGTGCGACGCCCAGTCGAGAGGCGTGGGGAAGACCGTCCTTCTCCTGGAGTTCGAGAGCATCGCCGACAGCGAGGGCTGGACCTCGCCCGACCCCATAGAGATCCGCTCGGACACGAACTTCCGTGCCGAGCTCGCCGACGCAGCCTACGAAGCGCTGCTACGGCTGAACCGCCGCAAGGCGATCGGGGAACGGCTCAAGGCGTTCACGGCGCTACTCGGCGGCTTCAAGGCCGGAGTGTCCACCGAGGGCAAGCTGGAGTTCTCCTTCGACCCCAGCGCGATCAGCGGGACCACGGGCGACCTCGAGCGTGACCTGACACATCTGTTCGTAGAACTCGGCGAGACCGCGAGGGACCACGACACTGGTGTGGTCTTCCTGATCGACGAGATGCAGTTCCTCGGCCGGGAGGAGATGGAGGCTATCGCCGCCGCGATGCACCGCATGTCGCAGCTTAAGCTGCCCGTCGCGCTCGTCGGCGCCGGTCTGCCGCAGCTACCCGGACTGATGGTCGAGGCGAAGTCCTATGCGGAGCGGCTGTTCTCCTATCCGCAGCTCGGGCCGCTCAGCGACCAGGCCGCCCGGGAGGCGCTGCTCAAGCCGGCCCAAGCAGAGGGTGTCAGGTTCGACGGGGACGCCCTCGATCAGATCGTGCAGAGTTCAGGGTGCTACCCGACGTTCATCCAGGCATACGGCAAGGAGGCGTGGAACATGGCACCCGGTGCAACGATTGCACTCGATGACGTGCTGGCCTCCGAGCTGATCGTGCAGAGCAAGCTCGACGAAGAGTTCTTCCACGTCCGCTTCGAGAAGGCCACGCCGAGAGAGCGCCGCTACATGGCGGCGATGGCCGATCTCGGGAACGGCCCATACCGGACCAGCGACATCGCCAAGCGGCTCTCAAGCCGCGCCTCAGCCACGTCCGCCGTCCGCGACTCGCTGATCAAGAAGGGCCTCATCTACAGCCCCGACCATGGGAACGTGGACTTCACGGTGCCGCACTTCTCGCCGTTCATGCGTCGTCGCTACCCGCTCGACGCCGTTCTCGACGCGCACGCCGAGAAAGGGCCACGAGCATGAGCAGGTCGTCCCGTCTGCCGCAGACTGAACCGACCCCTGGAGGACGCTAAATCTGCGGGCATCGGGACCCTCGCATGGGCTCCGGGGGTTTTGGGCGGACGACCCCTTTTCCGTCCAAAACCCACGTGTATCCGCGTGCGACCGCGGGTATCGCGTCGCGATCGCTGGCCGGTGCCGCCCAGCATAGCGAGCGCCACCACCGCAGCGCGGCCCACCCACATTGTTGGCTTGGATACAGATGATTCGGCTACGAAACCGCGCTCGGCGCGACCGAGAAAGCGGCCCCGATGTGGGCTCTCGGGGCGAGAAAAACGGCGGGAACCGCGATGACTGAAAATCGTAGTGTTCTCGGTTCGATTCCGAGTCTCGTCATTGCCAGCCGGGGGTTGCTTGGTTTCGCATGGGGTTTAAGACCGCCACCCCCATCCGTGGTCCTAAACCCGCCTCCGCCGATGCCGAGCGCGCTCTCGCAAGCGCATCGAAGCGAGCGTCCGCCGACCGCCGCCGCGAATGCCTTCTCCGGACGACAAGGAGCAGTCCGAGCCCGCCGGCCGCACGCTTGCTTCCCTGGTTCAAGCAGGCGCCTGCTTGTGCTGGACAAGGTTTGCCTACCGCACCACGATTGGGAGTACCGTCGTCTTCCCGCCGGCCAGTGTGAGGACGACCTCTCCCCGCATCGGATGATGCCTGGTCCTGGCCAGATGGCGGTTATCCGCAGCTGTGAGATGGAGCGTCACCGTGGAGTGCTGCCCGTCGGCCATCGCGAACGTCCCGCGCGCAAGCACCAGCGTTTGGCCGCGCATCTTGCGCCTTCCGCGGCGACGCCCTTGCGCGCGGATCTCGGACGAGAGCTCGACGGTTCCAACGCATCGCGCTCCACCGCACTCAAGGCTCACCCGCGCCATATGCCCGGAGATCACGCTCGCGGCGCTGGACAGCGAGATCATCGGCGTGCCCATGGGCGGTGAGACGCTCAATGTGGTCGTCGACGAGGGTCCCGAGCTCGTCTGCGTGGAGGTGGGCGGCGCCGAGCTCACGGGTTCCATCTGAAGGTGCTGGGGCGGCGCCGGCGGTTGGGGTGAGGCTGGTGGATTACCTGTGGAACCGGCCCCGAGTGGTCCCATCGTGGCGTCGATCCCGGCCGTGTCACCGCCTACGGTCACCTTCACCGCTTGCGCATCGGCGTAGGCGATCTGACCATCGTAGTACTGAACCGCATACGATTCAGTGGCATCGAAGCCGATCACATAGCTCCCTTCCGGTACACCCGCTATCGCGTATTCGCCGTTGCGATCGGTCGGCGCGCAGGCGACCGCTTCACTGGGGTCAGGGCGCACACGAGCACGTTCGCGAGTGGGCCTCCGAGGGACCTCACCCGTCCTGTCACGCGGCCGCCGACCTGAAGGCGGGCGTTCACGCCGGAGCTGGTGGCACCGACTGCCACCGGCACGAGCGTTGCGTTCTTGGCGGAGCCCTGTTCGTCGAAGTACCGCCGCACGTAGTCGAGAGCGCTTTCCGGCGAGACAGAGAATTCGACCGCATATTCCCCGACTGGAAGGCCCGCGATCGTGTACTGGCCGTTCTGTCCCGTGGTCGCACACGCTCCCGTTTCCTCCTGCTCTGCGTAGGCGCAGACCGATATCCCCTTTATCGGCGCTCCGGTCAACGCATCGGTGGCCTGGCCGGCGATGTACCCCCCTTCGTGCATCTCGGCGTTGACGGCGGTGTCGACCGCTTCGGACCCGACCGTGACGGCGGTGGCCTTTTCAGGGGATGCCGCGTCGTCGTAGTACTGCGCGACGTAGTCGAGTCCGCTTTCGGATGGTGAAGAGAATTCTACGAGGTATTCGCCGCTCGGAAGGCCGGTGATCAGGTAGTGGCCCTGTGCTTCGGTCGTGGTGCACAGGCCGAAGAGGCCTGTTTCTTCCCCGGCGACCGAATAGGCGCACGCTTCGATCCCCGCGATCGGTTGGTGGGACGTATTGGATACGGTCCCGCCGACGATCGCGCCGGCGCTCTGACGTTCCACCAATTCAGCGTTGACTCCAAATGTGGTGCTGCTGTCGTTCACCGTGACGGCTTCGGCTTCGCCAGCGGAGAACTTGCCGTCGTAGAACTCCGGCACGAAGCCGAGACTCTTGTCTGGAACAGAGAATTCTACCCTGTAGCGGCCGCGCGGCAAACTGATTTCGTATTCGCCCTGTGCATTTGCATGGACACAGACCCACTGGCTGCTTGTCAGGTCTTGTGCGATCGCGACCCAGGCGCCGGCGCTTCGTCGGGAGCGGCTTCGCCGACGTGCTCCCCGGCTTGGATAGCAATTGCTATCTGCTGATATCATAATCAGAGGTACTGCGAATAGCTCCGCGAACGGCGCCTGACACTGATGCTCGGCGATACGGGGGCCTGCTGGGCATAAGATCGTGGCCGTCCGGCCGCTCGTGGAGCTTGGCTGGCAGACTGCGGGTACTGGTAGATTCGAGCACACACGAGAGCATGAGCGAGCCTCAGAGCGAGATCCCCACGACCGTCTTGGGGCAAACCGAGCGTCTGGCGCGCCGGGCGGCGGCTCGGCGTGAGCGCAGGCGCAGGCGCCGCCAGATCGCCGTTGCGGCGGGACTCGCGGCGATCGTTGGAGCGGTCCTGCTGGCCGTCCTGCTGAGCGGCTCCACACACTCGCGGAGTGAGGGCGGAGGCACGGGATCGGTCGCCTCAGGCTCAACTGCCGGGCACGCAAGGGGCGTGGTGCCAGGCGGGCCGCTGGCACCGGCCGCGGTGGGCGGCCTGGCGGCGCTGTGGGCGCCCCAGAATGTTGTGGGTGCACAGCCGGGCACCGCAGCCGCGTATGAAGCGGCGTCCAAGCTGCCCGGGCTGCCGGGCTATCTGATGATCGCCGACCGCGGCAACGACCGCATCCTGGTGGTGGACCCCCAGCACAGGGTGGTGTTCCGCTACCCCGGGCCGGGCGATCGGGGGCGCTTGTTCTACGACGACGACACGTTCGTGGAGCCGGGCGGGCAGAGCGTGATCTCCAACGAGGAGGACAACCATGCGATCGTGCAGTTGGGCCTCGGGGACCGCAGGCTGACGGTGCTGTTTGGTCACCCCGGAGTCCCCGGCTCGGATGCCACGCACGTGAACACGCCCGACGACGCCTACATGCTGCCCGACGGCACGTTCACCGTCGCCGATGCGTCCAACTGCCGCATACTGTTCATCAGCCGCCACCGCGTCGTGCGCAGCTATGGCCACGCCGGCGTGTGCCGCCACGACCCGCCGCGCTACTTCGGGTCGGTCAACGGCGACACGCCGGTGCCCGGGGGTGGGGTGCTGGCGAGCGAGATCGAAGGCAACTGGATCGATGAGATCGGGCCCGACGGAAGGCTGCGATGGGCGGTGCAGGCGCCGGTGAGCTACCCCTCCGATCCCCAGCCGCTGCCCGGGAACAGGGTGCTGGAAAGCGCCGGGATAAGCCGGTCTGGAGAAAGGAAATGAGAACGTCCGACATCGAAGGTGTAGCGAGCCACGGTGGCCCCGAGCCGTGCGTCGGCTGTCCGCGAGGGCGGCGGCGAAGCGTCGGTAGGGGTGCGCGTAGGCTGGGACATTGAGCCGCGAAATCCAGTGTTTCGGGGTGCCGACGCCGTTAGTGCAGGCGGAAGGCAACATCGCTCACAGCGCTATTCGCGAGCTGTGGGTGGACCCCGCGCGGTCGAAGACCCTGTGCATGCGCGTGAGTCTCCAGACGCGAGAACCGGGAGGCCCGATGACTGCCCGTCCTGTCGGCCAGCGAAATGGGTGTTATGCCCACTGACCGCGAGTTGGGTGGGCCGCGAGGGGAAGGCCAAGGCCGTAATCCCTCGATGCACGGTCACCGGGAGTCAGACAGCCCCGTATTACCTGCGAAGCTGCCGAACAACGCCGGGCGACCGGCTGCGGAGGTGGTGGAGGGAAGGGGGCTGCCCAAGGGGAGCACGGCCAGCGAAACGCATCCCGGACCCAGAGCCGGAACGGGTGTGTCCAGTGACCTGGATCGTGTACGCCGAGCAGCACAGAAGGACAGGGACGCACGGTTCACCGCGCTCCTGCATCACGTCACCGTCGAGCGTCTCAGGACGGCGTACCGGGCTTTGAGCCGGGATGCCGCCGCTGGGGTGGACGGGGTGACGTGGCAGTCATACGGGCAGCAGTTGGAGGAGAATCTCCACGACCTGCACGCACGACTGCACAGGGGCGCATACCGGGCGAAGCCGTCTCGTAGGGTTGTGATCTCGAAGGCGGACGGGCGGCCCAGGCCGCTCGGTATCGCCGCGGTGGAGGACAAGATCCTCCAGCGCGCCGTTGTCGAGGTGTTGAACAGCATCTATGAGCAGGACTTCCTCGGTTTCTCCTACGGGTTTCGGCCTGGGCGCAGCCAGCATGATGCGCTGGATGCGCTCGCGGTCGCGATCAAGCGGAGGAAGGTGGGCTGGGTGCTCGACGCGGACATCCGCGATCTCTTCGGGAGCCTCGACAGGTCGTGGCTTCTGAAGTTCCTCGGGCACCGGATAGCGGACAAGAGAGTCCTGCGCCTGATCCAGAAATGGTTGGGCGCGGGGGTCATCGAGGACGGGGAGTGGTCAGACAGCGTGCAGGGGACCGTTCAGGGAGCATCGGTATCGCCGTTGCTCGCGAATGTGTACCTCCACTATGTTCTGGACCAGTGGGCACACCAATGGAGACGCCGCCACGCGCACGGGAACGTCGTGATCGTGCGGTGGGCTGACGACTTCATCATGGGCTTTGAGCACCGGGAGGACGCCGAGCGGTTCCTGGCCGACCTGCGCGAGAGACTCGCGCAGTTTGCGCTGGAGCTGAACGCCGAGAAGACGCGACTGATCGAGTTCGGGCGGTTCGCTGCCCGCGACCGGGCAGCGCGTGGCCTCGGTAAGCCCGAGACGTTCCGATTCCTGGGGTTCACGCACATCTGCGCGAAGACCAGGAAGGGACGTTTCAAGCTGAAGCGGATCACCGACTCAAAGCGGATGCAGGCGAAACTACGCGAGGTCAAGACCGAGCTGATGCGACGCCGGCACCTGCCGATCCCCGTGCAGGGCCAATGGCTGGCAAGCGTGGTGCGAGGGCACCTCGCCTACTACGCCGTGCCCGACAACATCGACGCGGTAACCGCGTTTCGGTCCCAGGCGACAAGGCACTGGCTCAAAGCGCTACGGCGCCGCAGCCAGCGCTCCCGTTTGACCTGGGAGCGCATGAACCGCCTCTCGATTCGATGGCTACCACCCGCCCGCATCCTGCACCCCTGGCCCGACGACCGCTTCGACGTCAAAACCCAAGGGAGGAGCCCGGTGCACTAGCAGTGCACGCCGGGATCTGCGCGGGGGGCCGTCGGCAACGACGGTCCCTACCGCGATCTGGCCGACTACTCCAACCCCGGCCATGTGCTGATCATCAACCATCGCGGGAGGGTGCTGTGGCGCTATGGCCCCGCGGCGGGCCACGGCCGACTGGACCAGCCCTCGCTGGCAATGGCGCTGCCCAACGGCAACATCGCCGTCAACGACGACTACCGCCACCGGGTGATCGTGATCGACCCGCGCAGGAACAGGATCGTGTGGCAGTACGGGCACAGCGACCACTCGGGTACCGCGGCGGGCTACCTCAACACTCCGGACGGCATGGACTTCGTACCTGCCGCGCCCAACGGGACGCCTGACTATGCGGCCGTGGTGCATCCCTAGCGGGGGTTGAGGCAACGTTGAACCCAAAGACCTCCGCTGATTGCGTGTGCCGGTGCGTCTTCGGTCGTGGGGTTTTCCGGTGAAACCTCCCATCAAGGGCCACCTACGGGTCGTTTTGAACGTCCACCGGAAACCCCTCGTTGAAGCCCGGCGTTCGAGGAGATGAGCCCGTGAGCACGCCGGCGCCAGAGCGGCTGGCGCGGCGCCGCGCTGCCCGCGCACGCAGGACACGCCGGCGTCGCGCCGGGGCAGGGTTGGCGCTGGTGGCGTTTGGAGCGGCATTGGCATGGCTGGCGTTCGGCGGCGGCTCTTCTCGCCATGTGAGCGGGGCGCGAGCAGGGGCGAGGGCTGGTTCGGGAGACGCTTCCAGCCGGCTGCCCCCCGAAGCGCATGCGGTCGTGGCGGTGACCGGTCAACTGCCCGCTCCAGTCCAGGACGCGGCCGCCGCGGTGGGTCGCTCAGGCCCTCTATTGATTGGTGGGCTCGACCGGGCGGAAACGTCGGTGACCGACGTGGTGCAGGTGGAAGGAGGCGGCGCGAGGAGCGTGGGAGCTCTGCCGGAAGGACTGCACGACGCCTGCGCAGGTGCGGTGGCCGGGGAGGTCTACCTGTTCGGCGGCGGCCAGCTGACCTCGTTCTCGCAGATCCTGAGGGTGGGGAGCGCAGGTGGGGCGCAGCCGGTGGGCTCCCTGCCAACGCCGGCCTCCGACGTGGCCTGCACGACGGTGGCGGGGGTGGTGTACATAGTGGGTGGCTACACCGGCCGGGAACCTTTACGCACGATCCTCGCCTGGCGCCCGGGGGGACGCGCGAGAGTGGTGGGGATGCTGCCCAAGCCTCTGCGCTACGCCGCCGTCGCCGAGAGTGGCGGGCAGGTGGTGATCGCGGGGGGGACGAGCGGTGTACAAGCCAGCCGCGATGTCTACCGCTTCGACCCGCCGAGCGGGAGGGTGGAGCTGCTGGCGCGGCTGCCCTCCCCCGTGACCCACGCGGCGGGAGCGTCGCTGCACGGCACCGTGTTCGTGATCGGCGGGCGCAGCGCGAGTCCAAGCGCCCAGACGCGGAGGATCCTCGCGATCTCCTCCACGGGAGCGGTGAGCGTGGCGGGCGCGCTGCCTCGTGCGCTGTCCGATCTCGCGGCTGTGCAGATCGGCGAAGGAGTGATGCTGGCCGGCGGTCGGGACAGCGCGGGAGAAACACAGAGCGCGATCCTCACGATGACGCTGAAGCGATAGCGCGGGCGTGGCAGCGTGAACAGGGCGCAGCGCGCAGGAAGGGGCCAATCTCCCACCCCCCCGTGCCCTTTGCGGGCGGCTTGGCGGCGGCGCCCGCCGCAGCGCGCAGGAAGGGGCCAATCCCCCACCCCGCTTCAGGCGGGCTCGGCAGCCTTGTCCCACTCCGCGGAGCCTCCGCCGGGCAGCTTCGCCGCTCTCGGGCGTGGGAGACTTGATCTCAGGTGCCTGACTCTCTGCGAGCTGTGACCTACGAGGTGGCCGACCGGGTCGCACGGATCACCCTGAGCCGACCCGAGCGCGGCAACGGCATCACCCGGCTGCTCATCGACGAGCTGGAGCGGTGCGTCGAGCAGGCCGACCTGGACCCGGCGGTCCACGTCATCCTGCTGGCGGGAAACGGCAAGGGGTTCTGCGGCGGCTACGACCTCGTCGAGAGCGCCGAGGGTGGCGGACGCCTGGGCGAGGAGGGTCTCGCCCGGCTTCCTGGCTCGCCGCTGGACCCGGCGGTGATGGCGGCCAACCACGATCCCGCGGGCACGTGGGACGCGACGGTGGACTACGCGATGATGAGCCGCAACGTGCGGGGCTTCATGTCGCTGTTTCACTGCGGCAAGCCGGTGGTGTGCAAGGTGCATGGGTTTTGCGTCGCCGGGGGCACCGACATGGCGCTGTGCTCGGACCTCCTGATGATCGCCGCCGACGCCAAGATCGGATACCCCCCGGCGCGCGTATGGGGTGCGCCCACGACCTCGATGTGGGCACACCGTCTGGGCGCCCAGCGGGCCAAGCGGCTGCTGTTCACCGGCGACTGCCTGTCGGGCGAAGAGGCGCTCGACTGGGGGCTGGCGCTGGAGGCGCCGCCGCCCCATCAGCTCGACGAGCGCACGGAGATCCTGCTCGGGCGGATCGCCCGCGTCCCGCTCAACCAGCTGCGGATGATGAAGCTGCTCGTCAACCAGGCGCTGCACGCGCAGGGGCTGCACGAGACGCAGGTGCTCGGCACGCTCCTGGATGGGATCGCGCGCCACACCGCAGAGGGCTACGCCTTCCAGCAGCGCGCGATGCAGGTTGGCTTCCGTGAGGCCGTGCGCGAGCGCGACGAGCCCTTCGGCGATCGCGGGGCTTCCACGTTCAAAGGCTAGCGTTCCCTTTCCCTACGGCGTGACGATCGCGAACGAGGGGTCGGGAGCGTCGAGCAGGCCGAGCAGCTCACCGAGCTTGGCGCCGTCGCCCTCGACCCGCAGGCGACCCGCCTGGAGCAGCTCGGGCATCGGGGTGGCGCCCGCGAAGAGCTCGTTCAACGCCGAGCGCTCCACGAGCACGGTGGCGTCGGCGTCCGGGTCCTCGCGGCCGGCGGAGTGGATCAGCACACCGTTGCTGAGGGTCAACAGGTGGCGCTCGCCGATGTCGGTGAAGACCCAGTTGAAGCTCAGCCGCAGCTCCCCCGCGCGGGGACCGTCGATGCGGATCGCGAGCACATCGAAGAGCTGGTCGCTCGTGAGCTGGCCGACCATTGTCGGCGAGGGCGCGATCCCGCTCCCGCGCACGTCCTCGCGCAGCTCGCGGGCGCCCGTCAGGAAGAAGTTGCGCCAGATGGCGTTCTCGGCGCCGTAGGCGAGTTGCTCGAGCGCCTGCGCCTCGAGCTCGCGGGCCGCGCGGTCGGAGGGGTCGGCGAACACCGCGTGGGACATGAGCTCCGCGACCCAGCGGTAGTCCCCTTCCTCGAAGGCCCGCCGGCCCTCCACGAGCACCGCCTCCGCGCCGCCCATCGCCTGCACGTAGCGGCTGGCGGCCTGCTCGGGCGGGTGCGGCCAGAGATGAGCGGGGTTGCCGTCGAACCAGCCCATGTAGCGCTGGTAGATCCCCTTCACGTTGTGGCTCACCGTTCCGTAGTACTCGCGGCAGTGCCACTCGCGCGCAAGGCCCAGGGGCAGCTTCAGCATCTCGGCGATCTCGCTGCCCACGTAGCCTTTGTTGAGCAGGCGCAGCGTCTGATCGTGCAGGTAGCCGTACAGATCGCGCTGCTGGGCGAGGAGCTCGACGATCCGCTCCCGCCCCCAGCGCGGCCACTGGTGGCCCGCGAACAGCGCGTCCGTGCGCTCGCCGAAGAGGTCGATCGCCTCGTTGAGGTAACGCGACCAGATGCGTGCGTCCCGCACCAGGGCCCCCCGGGGGGTGATGACGTTGTGGAGGTTGTGGGTCGCGTTCTCCGCGATGCACAGCGCGCGGTGGTCGGGAAAGAGGAAGTTCATCTCTGCGGGGGCCTCGCTGCCGGGGGTCATCTGGAAGATCATCCTGATCCCATCGATGACCTCCTCCTGGCCTGTGCGCGTGATCTCGAGCGTGGGGGGCACGATCCCGATCGAGCCGCCCGAGACGGTCATGCCCAGGCCGGCGCCCACCTGCCCGTGGGCGCCCTTCTTCAGCGTTGTGCCGAACATGTACGCCGCGCGCCGCGCCATCGCGGTCCCTGCGTACACGTTCTCGCTGATCGCGTGCTCCATGAAGCCCTCCGGCGCCAACACCGGCACACGGCCGGCGGCGACGTCATGTGCCTCCACCACTCCCAACGCGCCGCCGAAGTGGTCGACGTGGCTATGGGTGTACAGCAGGCCCGTCACCGCCCGCTGACCCCGGTGGGCGCGGTACAGCTCAAGCGCCGCCGCCGCCGTCTCCGCGCAGATCAGCGGGTCGATCACCAGCACCCCGGCTCGCCCCTCGACGATCGTCATGTTGGAGAGGTCCACGCCGCGCACCTGGTAGATGCCCGGCACGACCTCGAACAGACCGTGGATCGCGTTCAGCTGCGCCTGGCGCCAGAGGCTGGGGTTGACGATCTCCGGGCACTCCTCATCGAGAAACGCGTAAGACTCCATATCCCAAACGACACGCCCCGCCGTGCCCCGCACGACGGCGGGGGAGAGCTTTGCCAAGAAGCCTCTGCGTGCGTCTTCGAAGTCGCCCCGATCTGAGAGCGGCAGCTGCATGTGTAAAGCGCGGTTGGCCTTGGCGATGTGGTGGGTGGCGAGGGTGTGGTTGGTAGCGGCGCCGTCGCCCATCGCTCTGCCTCCCAGATTGCGCTCCCCGGACACAACCGGGTAAGCCTACGGTCCCGCACTGGCGTTGGTCAAGACCTTGCCTGTAACGTTTCCAACCCCGCGCTCCGCTCCCTCGCCGCCGCTCGACGGGCTCAGCCTGGATCCACCGGTAACGGGTCGAGCATCGGTTGACCGAAAGCCCACCCACCCGAGCCAGGGGACATCGACGGAGCACCCGCAGGGTGACCCCTCGGGGCGACGGCGGTGGGTCCTGGCGAAGCGCCAAACGGTGCCGAGGCGACCCCGGGATCGGTGGATCCGGGCTCAGTGCTGGGAGACCGCCTCGGCGGCCGCCTCGCCGCCGATGAACGGAGTCAGCGCGATGTAGCTGATGTGATCGGCGAGCTCTGGGAGCCTGCGCGTGTGGCCCCGCAGGATGTAGTCGTGCAGCAGCTCGAAGACCCCGCCCACGATCGCCTCGCTCACGATCGGCGCCGGCGGCCGCGAGGGCGCTCCTTCGCCGATGTCCAGGTCGAGCAGTTGCGCGTAGGCGGCGTTGGCCTCCTCCACTCGACCGGCGACGTGGGGGTAGGCGATCAGGATGTCCACGCACGACAGGTGCGCGAGCGCGGGCTCGGAGGCGAGGAACTCGAGCAGCGCAAGCGCCCCCGCGCGCACCCCTCCCACCCAGTTGGTCTGGTGGGCGATCGCGCGGTTGACCGCCGCTTTCGCCCTCGAGTGGCCCACCTCGTAGGTGGCGAGGAACGCCTCCTCCTTGTTCTCGAAGTGGGTGTAGAAAGTTTGCAGCGACACCGCCGCGGTGGCGGCGATGTCCTCCAGGCTCAGTGCCTGGTAGCCATCCCTCGCGGTCAGCCGCGCGATCGCGTCGAAGATCCGCTCGCGCTGATTGAACACGACGAAGCCGCGGGGCAGGTTGTGCTCGCCGCGCGGCAGGCCCCGAGCGCCCCACGGCGCCGGTGGCGAGAGGCTGCCCGGAGCGCGTCCCCCCTCGAGTCTGCGCAGGGGCTTGGAGCGAGGTCGGGGGGGCACTCCCGGCGGAGAGGGGTAGTAGCTCGCGATCCACTCCATCAGGCCCGGTAGGAGTCGCGCGAACTCAGCCTTCAGGGACTTCTTGGAGCGCTCTTCGCGCACGCGTGTGTAGACGATCTTGCGCAGCGCTCCGACGATGGCGCGCGCCACCGGGTCGGGGATCGTCCCGGACCCCGGCGCCTGTTCGAAGCCGCCGCTGATAAAAAGCTCGAAGCGCCCCGCCCCGTCGGCCCAGCGCTGCACCCCCGCGGCCCCCGAGGCGCCCATCTCCACACAGATCAGGCGCGCCGCGTCGGGGCGCTCGGCGATCGCGTCGAACAGTGCGCGGATGATCGTCTCCAGCCGCTGGAGCCACTCCTCTCCGACGCTGGGAAGGCCGAGCAGCCGCTGGACCTCCTTCTCGACGACCGTGTCGTAGGTGGCCAGCAGGCAGTCCTCCTTGTTCTGGAAGTGCTCGTAGAAGGTCCGCCGCGAGATGCCGGCGCGGGCGACCAGGTCGGAGATCGTGGTCGCCATCACCCCGCGCTCGTTGACGGCCTGCACCATCGCCTCCATGAGCCGTTCGCGCTGATGCGCCGCCACCTCGCTGCGCGGGAGCGCCTGGGGGCCGCGTGGAAGAGCGGCCAACCGCTTTGCCCGCGCACGACCCCGCCCCTCGCTCCCGCCGGTCTGCCTCCCTCCGTCAGCCACGGCCTCCCACCTTAGTCGTTAACGGACAGCGTGCCAATGGATTCGATCTCTGCGAGGAGCGCTCTACTTGAGCATCATATCTGGAGGTATTGAGTAAACCACGATTTATATGTACTCTATAGCGAAAGGCTCGGAGTCCGCCCTGCCGATTGCCCGGCCGGGGAGGGCCTACTGAGCCGGGATGCATGGAAGAAACTAGTCTTGGGTATCGTCGGGTTGAGCGTCGAAAAGGGGTGCGGGAAGGTGCTTGCGACAGCTGTACTCCTGCGTCGGTGTAAGCGTATTTCTGTAGGGGACGTATTATTAGCTGGTACGTTTTGGACCAAGAAGGGGATTTTGTCTGCCGGCTTGGCCAACGTGAGGGTAGGGAGGCCGGATCATGAGAGTGCTTGTCTGTGAAGAGCGGCGGATGCTGAGGGCGCTGCACGCCCGGTGGCCATACCGGCGCTCGCACTGCCGCCACGATTTTCATTGGCTGGTGAGGGTCCGCCCCTGCGCCGGCTGTAGCCGCTATGGCCGTGCGCACCCGATCCGGGCGCTGGCGCCCGCGCAGCGGCGGCCGCTGGATATGTAGATGTTCGTGGGTTCCCGCCGCTACCGCCTGTACTAGGATCGGCGTGTGGCGGTGAGGAATCGATCGGTGGGCCCGCGAGCGGATGGCGTCGGGCGGGCGGATGGCGTCGGGGTCGAGGACCGCGAGCAGGCCGAGCTGCGGAGGCTCTCGATCGACACGATCCGGGGCCTCGCGATGGACGCGGTGCAGAAGGCCAACTCGGGTCACCCCGGCACGGCGATGGCGCTCGCCCCGCTCGGATATGCGCTCTTCAAGCGCACGCTGCGCGCGAACCCGCGGAGCCCGGAGTGGCCGGACCGCGATCGCTTCGTGCTGAGCGCGGGGCACGCGTGCGTGCTGCTGTACTCGCTGCTGCATCTCAGTGGATACGACCTGAGCCTCGACGATCTGAAGCAGTTCCGCCAGTGGGGCTCGCGCACCCCGGGGCACCCCGAGCGCGGGCACACGCCTGGGGTGGAGGTGACAACCGGGCCGCTCGGCCAGGGCTTCGCCAACGCGGTGGGGATGGCGATGTCCGAGCGCTTCCTCGCGGAGCGCTACAACCGCCCGGGGCTGGAGGTGGTGGGCCACCACACGTACGCGATCTGCTCGGACGGGGATCTGATGGAGGGGGTCAGCCAGGAGGCGGCCTCGATCGCCGGGCACTTCGGCCTGGGGCGGCTGATCGTGTGCTACGACGACAACCGCATCACGATCGACGGGAGCACCTCGATCTCCTTCGACGGCGAGAACCACATCGCGCGCCTGGCGGCGGACGGGTGGCACGTGCAGCGGGTGGGGGACTCCGAGGACGTGGAGGCGCTGAGCGCGGCGCTCGCGGCGGCGCGCACGGAGACCGAGCGCCCGTCGTTCATCGCGATCCGCTCGCACATCGCCCACCCGGCTCCCCACGCCGTGGACACCGCCGCCGCGCACGGGGCGCCGCTGGGCGGGGAGGAGGTGCGCGCGGCGAAGCTCGCGATGGGCTTCGATCCGGAGCGCAGCTTCTGGGTGGACGAGCGGGTGTACGGGCACATGAGCCTCGCCGAGTCGGGCGCGGGCTTCGAGCGCAAATGGAAAGAGCGCTTCGCCGTGTGGCGCGAGGAGCACCCCGCGCCGGCGGAGGAATGGGAGCGCGCATGGTCGGGCCGCCTCCTCGACGGCTGGCGCGAGGCGCTGCCGAGCTTCCGGGCGGGCGAGAAGCTCGCCACGCGCGCCGCGGGACAGAAGACGATGGCGGCCTTCTCCGCCTACGCGCCCGCGATGATCGGCGGGGCTGCCGACCTGGTGGAGTCGACCAAGACGGTGTTCGAGGGCGCGGGCCAGTTCTCCCGGGTGCACACGGGGCGCAACGTGCCCTTCGGCATCCGCGAGCACGCGATGGGGGCGATCGTCAACGGCGCCGCGGCCCACGGGGGGATCGTCAAGCCCTACGGCTCCACGTTCCTGGTCTTCTCGGACTACATGCGCCCCTCGGTGCGCCTCTCCGCGCTGATGGGGCTGCCCGTCGTGTGGGTGTGGACGCACGACTCCGTGGGCCTCGGGGAGGACGGCCCGACGCACCAGCCGATCGAGCACTACGCCGCGCTGCGCGCGATCCCGCGCCTGTGGGTGATCCGCCCCGCGGACGCCAACGAGACCGCCGAGGCGTGGCGGGTGGCGCTGGAGCGCGAGGACGGCCCCGTGGCGCTGCTGCTCTCCCGCCAGGGAATCCCCGTGCTCGATCGCGAGGATGGAAGCTCGCCCCGGCGGCGGAGCTCGAGCGCGGGGGGTACGTGCTGTGGGACTCCTCGCCCAGTCCCGAGGTCATCCTGATCTCCACAGGCGCCGAGGTGAACCCCACCCTGGAGGCCGCCCGGGCGCTGGCGGCGGAGGGCGCGGCGGTGCGGGTGGTCTCTATGCCGTGCATCGAGCTATTCGAAGCTCAGTCCCAGGGGTACCGCGACGGCGTGCTCCCGCCCGATGTCACGGCTCGTCTGGCGGTGGAGCCGGGGGCCACGATGAGCTGGTGGAAGTGGGTGGGCTCCGCTGGGGACGTGCTCGGCCTCGACCGCTTCGGCGCCTCCGCCCCGGGGACGCGCGTCCTGGAGGAGCTGGGCTTCACGGCCGAGAACATCGCTGAACGAGCCCGTGTCACTGCGCTGAAGGAGGCCTAATGCCGAACACCACCTCACCGTTGCACCGCCTCTCCGCGCTGGGACAGAGCGTGTGGGTGGACTTCCTCTCGCGCGCGTCGATCCGCGGCGGCCACCTGCAGGAGCTGATCGACGGGGACGCGGTGGTGGGGGCGACCTCGAACCCGTCGATCTTCCAGAAGGCGATGAGCGCGGGGGACGCCTACGACGAGCAGCTGCGCGAGCTGGGCGCGGAGGGCCTCGACGCGCGCGAGACCTTCTGGCGGCTGGCGGAGCGCGACATCAAGGACGCGTGCGACCTCTTCCACCCGATCTGGGACGGAGGCCTGGGGCGCGACGGGTACGTCTCGCTGGAGGTTGGGCCGAATCTCGCGTACGACACGCTTGTGACCTTCGAGGAGGCGATGCGCATGCACGAGACGGTGGACCGGCCGAACCTGATGGTGAAGATCCCGGCCACCAAGCCGGGCCTGGCGGCGGTGGAGGACGTGATCGCGAAGGGCCGCTCGATCAACGTGACGCTGATCTTCTCGCTGCGCCGCTACGCGGAGGTGGCGGAGTCGTACATCCGCGGGATCGAGCGCCTGATCGCGGCGGGCGGCGACCCGCGGGCGGTGGCGTCGGTGGCGAGCTTCTTCGTCTCGCGGATCGACACGGAGGCCGACCGCCGCCTGGAGGAGCTCGAAGGGGGGGGGGGGATCCCAACCACCACCTGAGGGGCCGCCTCGCGGTGGCCAACGCGAAGCTCGCCTGCCAGCACTACCGCTCGGTCTTCCGCGGCCCCCGCTGGGAGTTCCTGGCGTCGAAGGGCGCGACGCCGCAGCGGGTGCTGTGGGCCTCGACCTCGACCAAGAACCCCGCCTACCCGGACACGCTCTACGTGGAGGAGCTGATCGGCCCGGACACGGTCAACACGATGCCCGAGGAGACGATCCAGGCCTACCAGGACCACGGCCGCCCCCAGCCGCGTCTACAGGCCGGTTTCGGCGAGGCGCGCGAGCTGCTGGAGGAGCTGGCGCGTGTGGGCGTGGACTACGAGGACCTCACCGATACGCTGGAGCGCGAGGGCGTGCAGAAATTCGCGGACGCCTTCGACGAGCTGATCGCGGCGCTGGCGGAGAAGCAGTCGGCGCTGGCCGTGGCCTGACGCCCCCACGCAGTTCCGGCGGAAAGGATTTTGAGGAGGGGACCCCCCCCGAGGGGGTCCTGCGGGGGTCGGTCGGCGCGAGGACCCGGAGAGCAGGTGGGCCACGCGTGAGGGGTGCATCTTGCGTGTCGGTCGGTCAGCTCGAGGACCGGGCGAGCAGGTGGGCTCCGCGTGAGGGGCGCACCTCGCGCGCCCCCTCGGGCGGGGTGGCGCCGGGGGGGATGAGTCCGAGCACATGCCCTCCGAAGCCGCCGCCGACCATGCGCGCGCCGACGGCCCCGGCGTCCTTCAATCGCTGCACCGTCTCCTCGACGGTGGGGGTGGAGCACTCGTAGAGGGCGCGCAGGCTCGCGTGGGAGGCGTCGAGCAGCGCGCCCACCCGCGGAAGGTCGCGCTCGCGCAGGGCGGAGACGGTCGCGAGCACGCGGGCGTTCTCGCCGAGCACGTGCATCGCGCGGCGCACCAGCACCGGCGGCAGGCGGGCCATCTCCCCGAGCGAGAGGCCGCCGGCGAGCAGGGGGTGCAGAGCGCCGGGGGGGCCGCCCGGACCGCCTCTGCCGACCTCCCGCAGCGAATCCACCCCGAGCAGCTCGCACGCCCTGGCGCACTCCGCGCGCCGCTCGTTGTAGCCCGAGGCGGCCAGCGTCCGGGGCTCGCCGGAGTCGAGCGTGACCAGCCGCCACCCGCCCTCCAGCGCGAGCGGCACGGTTTGAATATCGAGGTCGGAGAAGTCGATCAGCAGTGCGGTGTCCCGCTCGCCGAAGAGCGAGGCGAGCTGGTCGAGCAGCCCGGTGCGGGCGCCCACCCAGTCGTTCTCCACGTGCGAGCACAGCCGCGCCAGCTCGCGGCGGTCGAGCGTCCGGGCGCCGCCCGCAGGCTGAGCGGAGCGCCGGCCGAGCGTCCGGGCGCCGCCCGCGGGCTGAGCGGAGCGCCGGCCGGCACGCCCCGCCCGGGTCGGTTCCGCGGTGGGCGGCTCGGAGAGCTCCACCCCCGCCAGACCGAGCAGCGCGAGGCCGAGCGCCACCTCCAGGGCGGCGGAGGAGGAGAGGCCGGCGCCGCGGGGCAGATCGCCCGATATCTCGAGATCGGCGCCCGGGATCGCGAGCCCCGCGCCGCGCAACTCGGCGGCGATGCCGCGCACGAACGCCCGCCAGCCCTCGCATCGCGGGGGGGCGGGGAAGGCGAGCGCCACATCGGGGATGGTGAACTCGTCGTGCTCCCCCAGGTCGAGCGCGTGCGCGCGAATGCGCTGTCCCTCCCCCGCCCGCGCCCGCACGGTGACGCCCTCGGCGATCGCGAACGGGAGGGCGAGGCCGCGGTTGTAGTCGGTGTGCTCCCCGATCAGGTTGACCCGGCCCGGGGCGAACGCCCGCACCTCGGCGGGCCGCGCGCTCTCGCGGTCCCCCGTCACCTCACGCTCCTCCGGCCCGCGCCCGATCGCCCGCGCCGCGCTGCGCCGCGATACCGCTCAGCCTGGATCCACCGGTAACGGGCTGAGCATCGGTGCTGGATGGTCGAGCCAGGGGACATCGACGGAGCACCCGCAGGGTGACCCCTCGGGGCGACGGCGGTGGGTCCTGGCGAAGCGCCAAACGGTGCCGAGGCGACCCCGGGATCGGTGGATCCAGGCTCAGGCGGCACGGGCGATCGCCTCGCGCAGGGCTCCCGCGGACTCCTCGGGGAGGGTGTCCACGATGAACACGCCCCCGCCCTGCTCGGAGCCCGCGAGGTACTTGAGCTTCTCCGCGGTGCGCAGCGGGGGGTAGAACTCCACGTGCACGTGGCCCCCCTGCTCGGCGCCGGTCGTGGTGGGGGCCTGGTGCACAACCATCACGTATGGGAAGGGCCGCTCGAACAGGGCGTCGTAGCCGCGCGTGAGCGCTTGGAGCGCGGCGGCGAGCGAGTGGAGCTCGGCGGGGGTGCACTCCATGAGGCTGGAGCGGTGAGTGCGCAGTACGACATGGGTTTCATATGGCCACCGTGCAGCGTAGGGGACATATGCGACGACCTCCCGGTTCTCATACACCACACGGCGCCCCTCTTCGAGCTCCCCGCGGAGCAGCGCGCAGGGGGCGCAGCCCCCCAGCCGCGCGTCGGCGGCGCGCTCGGCGGCGGGCACGGGGGGGAGGAACGGGTAGCCGTATATCTGCCCGTGGGGGTGGTGCAGCGTCACCCCCACCTCGACCCCGCGGTTCTCGAAGATCAGGACGTACCGCACGTCCTCCCGCGCTCGGAGCTCGGCGTAGCGCCGGCGCCACACCCACATCAGCGCCCGCACGCGCTCCGCGGGGAGCGTGGCGAGGGAGCCGTGGTGATCGTCGGTGTACACCACCACCTCCGATGCCCCCCGCGGCGCCTCGAAGGCGGGGAAGCGGTTCTCGAACACGGCGATCTCGAACGCCGGAAAGGGGATCTCCGTCTCCACCCCGCCCGGCCGAGTGGGACACAGCGGGCAGTGCTCCTCCACCGGCAGGAACGTGCGCTCCTGGCGGTGGATCGCGTAGTCCACCCACTCCCCCCGGAGCTCCTCGAAGCGCAGCTCACCCATCCCCGCAGACCCGCCTGTAGAGGATCAGCAGCCGCCCGTCCGCTTTGTGGTGGCGCTCGACCAGCAGGGGACCGCTGCGCTCCGTCGCGGGTGGCGAGGGAGGCGGATCCATCGGTTGTGGAGGATCGCCAGCCGATCCCCGATCGGGCCCGTCGGGCATCGCGTCCAAGATAGCCAGGCGGTGGGGAGTTACCCGTACTCGACGTGGCGTCGTTGCCTCTCGCGCCGGCAGCTACGCGCGCTCAAGGTGACGCACGCCGTGCCCGCCAGGAGGCACGTGAGGCTCGGATCCGCGCCGGGAGCTACGCGCGCTTAAGGTGGCGCCGGTACTGTCAGGGGGTCGTGCACGACGAGTTCTACTCACCCACCCCGCCCTCCGAACGGGGAGCGTGGCTGATCGCGGTCGCGCTCTGCCTGCTCGGCGCGGGGGTGCTCGCGGCGGTTCTCACCGGCGCCGTGGGCTTCTCCTCGGATGCCCCCGCGGCCGCTCCGCCCGCTGTGCTCGCGGTCGCCGCCACCCCCACCGTGGCGAGCGCCTCCGAGGTGGCGCTGCGCACCGGGTCGGGAACGGTGGCCGGGCCCTACGCCGCCGCGGCCGGCGCACGCCAGGGGACAGCCGTCTCCGACGGGATCGCCGCGGGCGCCCGTGGGGGGGTCGCCGGGGCAGCCGTCACCGGTGGGACGGCGCGGACGGTCGCCTCCGTGGGGGCCGTGGTCGCGAACCCACCCAGTGCCCAGCAGGGCGAAGGGGGGAGCCTCCTCGACCAGACCGAAGTGCACGTCCCCGCCGCGTGGGAGGGCGGCTTTTATCCGATCTACGGCGAGGCGCAGCGCGTGTTCGGCGTGAACTGGCTGCTGCTCGCCTCGATCCACATGCAGGAGTCCGCCTTCTCCACCGCCCCCAGCACCTACCGCGGGCTCAACTTCGCGGGCTGCTGCGGGGGGCCGATGCAGTTCAACGTCACCAACGGGGGGGCGGGCATCCCATCCACCTGGGATCTGGTGCGGAGCGCCTATCGCTACGGGAAGCGCCCCGCGGTCTACGACCACCGCACCGCGCGGCACCCCTCGATCTACGACGACTACGACTCGATCATGGCCGCCGCCTGGCTGCTCTCCTCCGACGGCGCGGGCGCCGCGCTCGACGACTCCGCGTGGTGGGCGGCGTACGACTACTACGGCCACGACACCGCCGGGGTGGCCTACGCTGATCAGGTGCTCGCCCGCGCGATCGGCTGGTCCCAGCACGGCTTCTGCATCAACTGCGGCGTGGAGCCCGCGCTGGTGAACGCAGTCCACGAAGCGTACGGGGCGCCGGTGCTCGCGACGTCCGCCACCGCCACGATCGCCCGCCGCGGGCGCCGCAGGTAGGCCCTTATCCCTGCGCGATCAGCTCGCTCGCGACCTGGTCGGTGGCGAGCGCCGTGCCGCCCAGCAGGCGGCGGGAGAGCTGGGCGCGGCGGAAGTACAGCGGGGCGTCGTGCTCCCACGTCGCGCCGATCCCGCCGTGCACGGAGATCATCGTGCGCGCCGCGTGATCCAGCGCGCGCCCCGCCACCGAGCGCGCGGCGCCCGCCGCCAGCGGGAACTCCGCGGGCGCCCCGTGGCGCGACCAGCCGGCGTAGTAGAGCAGCGAGCGGCCGTTCTCCAGCTGGCGCAGAACCTCGGTGAGGGAGTGCTTCACCGCCTGGTAGGAGCCGATCGCGCGGCCGAAGGTGAAGCGCTCCTTCGCGTACGCCACCGAGGTCTCAAGCGCCGTCTCCACCGCGCCGAGGGACTCCGCGGCGATCAGCGACTGCGCGAGGTGCCACGCCGCCGCGAGCGACTCCTCGGGGGCGTCGAGGATCGTGGCGGGGGCGTCCTGCAGCGTCACGTGCCCCAGCGCGCGGGTGGCGTCGTAGCGACGCACCGCCTCCACGCTCACGCCCGCCGCCGAGGACTCCACGGCGAAGCCCACCGGCCTGCCGTCGACCGAAGCCGGGAGACACTCGCCTTCGACCGAAGCCGGGGGACGCTCGCCTTCGACCGAAGCCGGGGGACGCTCGCGCATCCCCGTTTCGGCCAGCGCGACGCCCACCAGCACGTCCGCGCCGGGGGCGTCCGGGACGAATGCCACCTTCCCGGTCACCTTCGCCTCGCGATCGCCGCCGCCGCGCACGGCGGCGGGCAGCGGGGGGCGCTCCATCCCGCTCGCGGGGTCCACGCTCCACTGGGCCGAGAGATCGTCCGGGGGCCGCGCGGCGAGGTAGGCCGCGCGGGACTCGCCGCTCGCGAGCGCCCCCAGCAGGGGGCCGCCGGCGGTGGGAGAGTCGTTCAGGATCGCGGTGGCGGGCAGATGGCCGAGCAGGGGCGCCGCGGCGAGCACGCGCCCGCACTCGCCGAGCACGAGCATCGCGTCGAACGCGTCGAGGCCCGCGCCCCCCTGGGCCTCGTCGATCAGGAGGCCCGGCCAGCCCGCCTCCCTCGCGGTGGGCCACAGGTCCGGCGGAGAGCCCCCGCCGTCGAGCGCCTCGCGCGCGTCCTCCAGCGTCTTGAAGCGCGACAGCGCCCCGCGGGCCGCCTCGCGCAGGAGAACCTGCTCGTCCGACAGCGCCAGGTTCATCGCAGCACCCCCTCGTTGACGGTCACGCCCTTTTCGAGCGCTACGCGACCCATCCAGGAGCCGCCGGCAGGCGGGCTCCCCATCCCAATTCTCATACCTCTGTTCGCTCGCTCGCTCATGCCTTCGCGGCCTCCTTCGCGTGCTGGCCTATCTTCGATAGCTCCGAGAAGGGGATCCCCTTGTCCAGGCGCGGCTCGGTGGGCAGCCCGAGCACGCGCTCGCCGACCGTGTTGCGCAGGATCTCTTCGGTGCCCCCCGCGGACTTGAGGCCGGGGAGGAAGGAGATCATGTACGCCCACTCGCTGTCCTCGGAGAGGGCGTCGGGGCCGAGCACGTCGGCGATGAGGTCGCCGGACTTGATCGCGCCGTTGACGATCGTGACCTTTGCGAGGCCCGCCTCGGGGCCGGGGATCTGCCCGCGCTGCAGCGCGGTGAGGGTGCGGTAGCCGGTGAAGCGCACCGCGAGCAGTTCGCTCGCGATCTCGCCCAACTGGCGGCGCACCTCGGGGTCGCGGCGGGCGTGCTCGTCGGAGGCGATCGCGCGGGCGAAGCGCGCGGAGTTGTAGCCGAGGCCCTCCCCGCCGAGGCCGATCGTGACGCGCTCGAACATCAGCGTCGTCATCGCCGTGCCCCAGCCCGCGCCCACGCCGCCCACGACGGCGTCCGCGTCGAGCGCGACGTCGTCGAAGAAGACCTCGTTGAACTCGGCCTCCCCCGAGATCTGGCGCAGCCCGCGCACCGTGACCCCCTCGCCGTCCATCGGCACGATGAACATCGTGAGGCCGTAGTGCTTGGGCACGTCCACGTCGGTGCGCGCGAGCAGCAGGCCGTAGGAGGCGAAGTGCGCGTTGGTGGTCCACACCTTCTGCCCGCTCAACCGCCAGCTCCCGTCCTCCTGGAGGCGCGCGCGCGCCTGCACCGCGGCGAGGTCGGAGCCCGCGGCGGGCTCGGAGAAGAGCTGGCACCACACCTCGTCGCCGTGCAGCATCGAGCCGAGGTAGCGGCTCTTCTGCTCCTCCGCGCCGTGCGCGATGATCGTCGGGCCGAGCATCCCCACGCCGATCGCGTCGAGGATCCCGGGGACCCCCGCGCGGGCGATCTCCTGGTTGCAGATCACCTGCTCGATCGGGCCGAGGCCCTGGCCGCCGTACTCCTTGGGCCACGTCACCCCCGCGAGGCCCCCCTCCGCGAGCTTGCCCTGCCAGGCGCGCCGCGCGGCGAGGATCTCATCCTCGTCCCTCAGCGGGTGGGTGGGGTTCTCATCGGTGGGGTCCCCAATAACGGGCGCCTCGCTCCTGTGCTCCTCCAGCCACGCGCGCACCTGTGCGCGGTATGCGGCCTGCTCCGGTGTGTCGTCGAGATCCACAGCGCCTCCTTGGTTGACTGACCAGTCAATCGCCTCCATACGGTACTCCTTCGCGTTGGCGATGTCGAGGCGCTTCGAGAGGGGGACTGTCCGCGGCGGGTTCGTCGAGGCGTCATCGACGGGGAGGATTGAGCAGGGCGCCAAGGATCCCAACGCCCATAAGCACGATCACGAAGACCGAGATCGCGGTCCCCAGACCAACGCCCCCCTGGGCGGAGATCGTGCTGAGCGTGAGGAAGGCGAAGCCGACGACGAACAGCGCCGCCACGAGCAGGATGATCACGCGGGTCATCGCCGGGGGCGGTTGTCTTGAGGGGCGGGGATCGGGGGAGACTATCCGCGGGCCAGCGGACCCACGCCATCCTGGCGCTGCGACACATGCCGGTCGGCGTGGTAGGAGGAGCGCACGAGGGGCCCGGCGGCGACGTGGTCGAAGCCGAGCTCGTACGCGGCGCGCTCCAGGGCGGCGAACTCGTCGGGGCGCCAGTAGCGCACGACGGGGAGGTGCCGGGCGGAGGGGCGGAGGTACTGCCCGACGGTGAGCACCCGCACGCCGTGCTCGCGCAGGGCGGCGAAGGCGTGGACCATCTCCTCATGAGTCTCCCCGAGGCCGACCATGAGCCCGGACTTGGTGATGAGCTCGGCGCCCCCGAGCTCCTTGGCGAGCTCCAGCACGCGGCAGGAGCGCTCGAAGCTGGAGCCGCGCCGCGCGAGGGGGTAGAGGCGGGGGACGACCTCGACGTTGTGGTTGAACACGTCGGGCCGCTCGGCGATGACCTTGGCGAGCGGCATCTCGTGCCCCTGGAAGTCGGGGGTGAGCACCTCGATCACGCAATCGGGGGCCTGGCGGCGGACCTGGCGGATGACCCCGACGAACGCGGAGGCCCCCTTGTCGGGGAGGTCGTCGCGGTCGACGGAGGTGACGACGGCGTGGCGCAGCCCCATGCGCGCGATCGAGCGCGCGACGCGCGCGGGCTCGAGCGGGTCGTTCCAGGTGGGGCGGCCGGTCTTGACGTTGCAGAACCCGCAGCGCCGGGTGCAGGTGTCGCCGAGGATCATGAACGTGGCGGTCCCGCGCTCCCAGCACTCCCCGACGTTGGGGCAGGCGGCCTCCTGGCAGACGGTGTGCAGGCTCTCCTCGCGGATCAGCGTGGAGAGCGCGCGGTAGCGCGCGCCGCCGGGCGCGGGCACCTTCAGCCAGGGGGGCTTGCGCTCGCGCAGCGGCCGCACCTCGGGCCCGAGCACCTCGAGCACGTCCATCCCGCCGGGGTTGGAGCGCGAACGGGTGGGGCTCATGCGGGCACCGCCTCGCGGTCGAGGGGCGCCGCGATCCCGAGCCGCCGCGGCGTGACCAATCGCTGGCGGCGGCCGTGGGCCTCGCAGAAGTGGTGAGCGACGCGCCTGCGGAAGCAATTCAGGGTCGTCCGAGTGCACGCGGCCCCGCCGTCGGACCGCTCCTGCTCGGCGGCGATCGAGGTCATCTCGACATCGGGCAGCCCGCAGGCGACCACCCAGGCGAAGGGCTCGAGGCCGTTCTCGACGTTGACGGCGAACCCGTGCGTGGAGACTCCGCGCGAGACGTGCACGCCGAGCGAGGCGATCTTGCGATCTCCCACCCACACCCCGGTGTAGTCGACGCCGTCCCGCGGGCGTGAGCGGGCCGCGATGCCCTCCTCGGCGATCGCGGCGACGATCGCGTCCTCGATCGTGCGCAGGTGCGCGACGACGTCGGTCACGCCCATGATCGGGTAGCCCACGAGCTGCCCGGGCCCGTGGTAGGTGACGCGCCCCCCGCGGTCGGTCGGCACGATCTCGATGCCCCGCGCGCGGTAGAAGTCCTCGCCGAGCGTCAGCTCCTCAGGCCGGGAGCGCCGCCCGCGGGTGTAGACGGGGGGGTGCTCCAACAGCAGCAGCGTGTCGGGCAGCCCCCCGACCTGGCGGCGGGCTGCAATGTCCAACTGTATGGCGAGCGCGTCCCGGTAGGGGATTGTGCCGAGGTGGCAGACCCACAGCTCCTGCGCGTATCGGCCGGCATTGGTCATCTCTCTCACCCAGCCTAGCGGCCGGGGTCGCTACAACGCCAGCGCGGCGGGCTCCTCCAGCAGCTCCCTGACGCGGGCGAGGAAGCGGGCGGCGTCGGCGCCGTAGAGGATGCGGTGGTCGCAGACGAGCGTGACGGCCATCGTGTGGCGGGCGACGATCTCGCCACCGCCGTCTGCGCCGCCGGCCAGCACCACGGCGCGGGGCTCCAGGGAGCCTACGGAGAGGATCCCGGCCTGCGGGGGGTTGACGATCGCGGTGAAGCTCCGCACGCCGTACATCCCGAGGTTGGAGACCGTGAAGGTGCCGCCGCCCAGCTCGGGCGGGGTGATCGTGCCGGCGCGCACGCGCTCGGCCAGGGCGCGGGTCTCGCGGGCGATCTCGCCGAGGGACTTCAGGGCGGCGTCGAACACGGTGGGGACCACGAGCGCGTCCGCCATGCCCGCCTGCGCCCCGGCATCCGCGCCCACCGCCACCGCGACCCCGACGTTGACGCGCGAGTGCAGCTGCAGCTTGCCGTCGCGGTAGGAGCCGTTGGCGCGGGGGTGCTCGTGCAGAGCCAGCGCGCAGGCCTTGACGACCATGTCGTTGTACGTGGGCGCCTCCTCGGGGGAGAGCCGCTTGAGCTCGGCGCGCAGCTCGGCGCAGCGCTCCATGTCGATCTCCATGTGCAGCGAGAAGTCGGGGATCGTGGCCTTCGACTCGGCCATCCGCCGCGCGATCGTCCGCTGGGTGCGGGTGAGCTCCACGACCGTCGTCTCGCCCTTCGCGGTCGCCACGCGCTCGGCGAGCGTGGCCGGCTCGGCGGACGGAGCGGGCGCGCCGCCGGCCCTGGGCGCGGAGGTGCCCGCGACCCGCGCGGTCTCCGGCGCGGGCGCGCCCGCTGCCTGTGCGCCCGCGGCCTCGACGTCGGCCTTGACGATCCGTCCGCCGGGCCCGCTTCCGGGGAGTGTGTGCAGGTCGACGCCGCTCTCGCGGGCGATCCTCCTGGCGAGCGGGGAGGCCTTCACACGGTCCTCACCCTCATGTACAGCTGCGTCTGCGGGGGTGTATGCCGGCGTGGGGACCGCGTCGGCTAGTGCGGGCGGCTCCGCGCTCGGCGCCTCGACGGTGTCCGCCGCCTCTCCGACGTGCGCGATCGTGGCGCCCACGGGGAGCGTGTCGCCCTCCTGGGCAACGATCCGAAGGAGGCCCTCCTGATCGGACTCGTAGACCATCGCGGCCTTGTCGGTCTCGATCTCGACGAGCTCCTCCCCGCGGCGGACGTGCTCGCCGTCGCGCTTGAGCCAGCGCAGCACGGTGCCCTCCTCCATGGTGTCGGAGAGGCGGGGCATCACGATCTCGCTCATCGGCGCCTCACCGCGCCTCCGCTTGTCCCGTGGTGGGCGCCGCAGCGCTCCGGGCGGCTCTCTCGCCATTCGCGGCAGGCGCCACGCCGTCCTGCGCAGGCGCCTGCCCGAGGACCTCCAGGGCGGCGTGCACGAGGAGGGGCTCGTGCGGGAAGGCGATCTCCTCGAGCGGCTTGGAATAGGGCATCGGCACGTCCGCGCCGGTGACGCGCCGGACGGGGGCGTCGAGGTCGTCGAACGCCTGCTCGGAGATCAGCGCGCCGAGGTTGGCGGCGACCCCGCCGTGGGGCCAGCCCTCCTCGACGACCACGCAGCGGTTGGTCTTGGCGACCGACTTCAGGATCGCGTCGAGGTCGAGCGGGCGCAGGGTGCGGGGATCGATCACCTCGGCCCGCACGCCGTGCTCCCGCGCGAGCGTCTCGGCGGCGCGCTCCGCGGTGATCGCCATCCGCGAGATGCCGACGATCGTGACGTCGGCGCCCTCGCGGCGCACGGCGGCGCGGCCGAAGTCGACGAGCTGATCCTCCCCGTCGGGCACCTCCCCGCGCTGGCCGTAGAGCGACTCGTGCTCGATGAAGATCACGGGGTTCTCGTCGCGGATCGCCGCCTTCAACAGGCCCTTGGCGTCGGCGGGGGTGGAGGGGACGGCGACGAGCAGGCCGGGCACGTGCATGAAGATCGCCTCCAGGCAGTGCGAGTGGGTGGGCCCGAGCTGGTGGCCCGCGCCCTGGGGCATCCGCACCACGAGCGGCACGCGGGCCTGGCCGCCGAACATGTAGTGGATGTGGGCGGCGTGGTTGACGATCTGGTCGAGGGCGAGCAGCGCGAAGTTGATCGTCATCAGCTCGACCACGGGGCGCAGGCCGACCATCGCCGCGCCGACGCCGACGCCGACGATCGTGTTCTCGGAGATCGGGGTGTCCCGCACGCGCCGCTCGCCGAACTCCTCGAGGAGGCCGTCGGTGACCTTGAAGGCGCCGCCGAACACGCCGATGTCCTCGCCCATCAGCACCACGCGCTCGTCCCGGCGGAGCTCCTCGCGCAGGGCGGCGTTCAGCGCCTCGCGGTAGCGCATCGTGGTCATAAGGGTCATTGGTTCGGCGTGCGCCGGCGATCGCTCATCGCGCTCCCCGCCGTCCTCCCCCGCTTCCAGGGCGCTCGTGATCTGCTGCGGGATCTCTTCCGCCCCGGTCCCCGCCGGCTCCTGCGCCCCGGCGGCGTCGGGCGCACCGGCGGCGTCGGGCGCACCGAGGGCGGCATCCTGCGGCCGGGAGGTCCGTACCGAGTACCACCCGCGGACCTGGTCGCCGAGCACGTACACGTCGTCGTACAGCGACTCCGGCGGGGGGAATGGCGAGGCCTCGGCGAACGCGACGGCCTCGTCAACCTGGGCGAGCGCCTGCTCGTCGATCCGCGCGCGCTCGGCCGCCTCGAGGACGCCCTCGCGCTCCAGCAGATCGCCGAAGGCGGGGATCGGGTCGCGCTCACGCCAAAAAGCCACCTCCTCCTTGGAGCGGTAGGACTCGGGGTCGGCCATCGAGTGGCCGCGGAAGCGGTAGGTGACGGCCTCGACGAGGATCGGGCGGCGCTCCTCGCGCACCTGGCGCACCGCCTCCCGTAGCACGGCGTGAGTGTCGAGCACGTCCATCCCGTCGCAGCGCATCCCGGGAACGCCGAGGCTCTCGCCCTTGCGCTGCAGGTCGGTCACCGCGGAGTGGCGCTTCAGCGAGGTGCCCATCCCGAACTGGTTGTTGGTGACCATGAACACCACCGGCAGCCGCCACAGTGCGGCGAGGTTGAGCGTCTCGCCGAAGGTGCCCTGGTTGGAGGCGCCATCGCCGAAGGTGCAGAGCGTCACGTCCTCCTCGCCGCGATAGTCGCTCGCCAGCGCGATGCCCGCGGCGATCGGGAGGTTGCCGCCGACGATCCCGTAGCCCCCCATGAAGCGGCGCTCGAGGTCGAACATGTGCATCGAGCCGCCGCGCCCGCCGGAGCAGCCGTCGGCGCGCCCGAACAGCTCGGCCATCACGTTTCGCGGCGGGGTGCCGCGCACGAGCGCGTGGCCGTGGGAGCGATAGGTGGAGATCAGGTAGTCGCTCGCGCGCAGCGCGCGTGCGCTGCCGACGATCGTGGCCTCCTCGCCGATCGAGAGGTGCAGGAAGCCGCCGACCTTCGCCCGCGCGTACATCTCGCCCGCGCGCTCCTCGAAGCGGCGGATCAGGGTCATCGTGGCCAGCCACTCGCGCGCCGTCTCGGAGTCGGGCAGGACGGGGGTCATCGGTGCTCCACGGTAGCCCAGCGGGCGATGAACTGCTCGTCCTGGAGCTGCGCCAGATCGGCGCGCAGCGCCCGCGCGCGGCGCGCCGCCTGGAGCGGGGGGCAGTCCCAGAACAGCACCACCTCGCCGCTGTCGATCTCAACCACCTCGATGTGGTCGACCCGCGCGGGGTCCGCGAGCAGCGCGGGCACCCACCCGCCGCGCCTGACGATCAGCCGGTAGGCGCGGTTGGCTCTCATGTTGCGATCATCTGATCGAGGGCGTCTCTGCCGAGCAGCATCCGTTCACCGATCCGCACAGCTGGGACATCGGTCACTCCTAACTGGGCGGCCTCGGTCGTGGCCGTGGCCAGCCGCTCGTGGACCAACGCCAGCCCAGCCCCCTTGAGGACCGCGGTCGGGTGCATCTCGCAGGCTGCGGCAGCGATCAGCACGCTGTCTGTGCTGGCGAGACTGTGGCCCCCCGCAAACGCCTGACGGAAGGCCGCCTGAGCGAA
This sequence comes from uncultured Solirubrobacterales bacterium, assembly GCA_963813765.1. Lineage (GTDB taxonomy): Bacteria > Actinomycetota > Thermoleophilia > Solirubrobacterales > Solirubrobacteraceae > Palsa-744. The sequence goes on along the minus strand of CAWFAB010000002.1, from coordinate 322,820 downwards.
GGGGACGACGCGGCCGATGGACTTTGCGTAGGTGGCGACCAGCATCGCCAGCTCGCTGTCGAACGGGAAGTCGGCAGGCCAGCGCATCGGCTGTAGACCAAGCACGAACGCACATCGCTCGATCTCAGGCGCATCGAGGGATTCCTCGCCCGGCAACTTGCTGGCGAGCACCGGCTGCCACTCCGCAAGCCCGGGCGGCACTCTCTCGGCTGCCAAATAGGCCAGGGGGCTGGCGAGGTCGAAGTAGAAGGCGGAGTCGATGCGCAGAGCGTAGTCCTCGCTATGTCCGCTCGGGCTCTCAGCCGTGGATCAGCCAGCCGTCCGCGGCGCGTGCGGCCTCCATCACGGCCTCGGAGAGGGTGGGGTGGTCGTGGACGATGCGGGCGACCTCGGGGAAGCCGCCCTCCAGCGCGCGGACGTTGACGAGCTCCTGGATCAGCTCGGTGGCGCGGCTGCCGACGATGTGGCCGCCGAGCAGCTCGCCGTACCTGGACTCCCCCACGAGCTTGACGAGGCCGGTGCGGTCGCCGTAGACGGTGCCGCCGCCGACGGCGCCGTAGGGGACCTTGCCGACCACGACGTCGTGGCCCTGCTCGCGCGCCTGCTCCTCGGTGAGGCCGAAGGAGCCGACGTTGGGGGTGCAGAACGTGGCGCGGGGGATGTCGATGTGGGAGAGCGGATGGGTCGCGAGGCCGGCGGAGTCCTCCGCGGCGATGATGCCCTCGTCGGATGCCTTGTGCGCGAGCGCGGGGCCGGGCACGAGGTCGCCGATCGCGTAGACCCCCGGCGCGGTGGTGCGCAGCGCGCCATCGACCTTCACGAGCCCGCGCTCGTCGAGTTCCACGCCGGCCGCCGCGAGGCCGAGCGCCTCCACGTCGGGGCCGCGCCCGGCGGCGATCACGAGGTGGTCGACCTCGGCGGACTCGCTTCCCCCGGAGTCGCCGCCGCCCGACCCGCTTGCGCCAGACCCGCCTCCGCCAGGCCCGCTCGCGTAGGCGAAGCGCACGCTCCCCTCGCCGGCCTGAACCCCTTCGATCGGGGTGCCGGTGAGTACCTGGATGCCCTGGCGCTTGAGGCCGCGCTCGACCAGGCGCGAGATGTCGGCGTCCTCGGTGGGGAGCACGCGGTCGAGCACCTCGAACAGCAGCACCTCGCTGCCGAGCCGCGCGAAGCCGGAGGCGATCTCCGCGCCGGAGGCCCCCGCCCCCACGACGGCGAGGCGCGCGGGCAGCTCGGACAGCGCCCACGCCTGCTCGGTGCCGATCACGCGCCCGCCGAGCTCCACGCCGGGGATCGAGCGCCCCACGGAGCCGGTGGCGAGGATCACGGTCGCGGCCTCGATCTCATCGCCGCCGACGCGCACCTTGACGGGGCCGCCGTTACGGCCCGCTCCGCCGTTGGCGCTGGCGCCATCGCCTCCTTCGCCGCCGCCCTCACCAGAGACCGGCGCCAGCAGCGCCTCGCCGGGGATCAGCTCGATCCCGTTCTTCTTGAAGAGCCCACTCACGCCGCCGGTGAGCGTCCCGACGACCTTCTCGCGCCGCGCCTGCACGGCGGCGTAGTCGACCTCTACGCCCGCGACCCGCAGCCCGAAGTCGCCGGCCTCGCGGATCTCGCTGAGCAGGTCCGCGGAGCGCAGCACCGCCTTGGCGGGAATGCACGCGTAGTTGAGGCAGCGCCCCCCGACCCTGTCCTTCTCGATCACCGCGGTCCTCTTGCCGAGCTGCGCGGCGCGGATCGCCGCCACGTACCCGCCCGGCCCCGCGCCGATCACGATGCAGTCGTAGGAAGAGTCCGCCACTGTGGCCGCGAGCCTATCGCAGCGGCCCGTTCCCAGGCTTGCCTGTCTGGATGCGGCCCATCACGCGCACCAGTTTCCAGAAGAGCCAGCCGCCGAGTCCGATGCTGAGCAGGCAGATCACTGCGGCGAGGATCGTGGAGGCCACCACGAGCGCCAGCGAGGTCACGAGGATCTGGAAGGCGAGCAGCCCCTCGAAGGCGAGCACCGCCCAGTAGCGCCGCCGATACATGCCCCATGCCAGCGCCGCCAGCACGACCGCCAGGAAGATGCCGCCAGGGACCGACCCCCCGTGGCGGCGCAGGTCGTGGACGGTGAGCAGGCTCGCCGCGATCCCCACGGCGAGCAGGCCCGCCACGGTCACGGCGACCAGCAGCGCCCGGGGGCGCTCGTGCTCGCCCAGCGGCGTGAGCGCAGCGCGGGCGTGCTCTTCGCGAGCTGCGCGGTCACGTGCGGGTGGCTCTTGCAAACGGATCTCTCAGGGGGTGTGCATCCAGCAATATCCGCAGGGTATGTGCGGCTGTCTCGGGGTCGGCGGCGTCCGCAACCGCTCGCACCACCGCCACTCGCTGCGCCCCGGCCTCGATCGCGGCGGCGAGGTTGCGGTCGTCCACCCCGCCGATGGCGAAGAATGGCATCGGCGCATGTTCAGCGGCATGGCGCACCAGCTCCAGTCCCACCGCGGGGCGCCCCGGCTTCGTCGGTGTCACATGCACAGGACCAACGCCGATGTAATCGCTGGCCGATCTTCGATCGATCGCTGCGCCGATCTCCGCCGGCGTGTGCGTGGAGAGGCCGATCAGCATGTCCGAGCCGACCAGCTCCCGCACCTGCGCGACCGGCATGTCCTCCTGCCCGACGTGCACGCCGTCGGCACCCGCCTCCATGGCGACCGCTGGGCGGTCGTTGACGATGAAGAGCGCTCCCAGCCGCTCGCAGAGCGCGCGGGCGGTGCGCGCAACCACTGTCAGCTCCTCGTCGGAGAGGCGCTTCTCGCGCAGCTGCACGATGTCCACTCCGCCCGCGACCGCCGCGCGCAGGACGTCGGACAGCTCACGGCCGCCCGGTTTGCTGTCGCATATCAGATACAGGCGCGCCGCGTCCAGGCGTCTGCGCCGTTCAGCGCCTATGTCGTCGGCGGGCATCGGGTCAAGTCTCGCATGAGGTTTCCTCGACCGCGGGATAGCATCAACCCATGTCCAGCAACGCTCAAGCGGTTGACGTGGCCATCGTCGGCGGGGGCATCGTCGGCCTCGCGGTGGCCTGGCGCGCACGGCAGCGGGGGCTGTCGGTCGCCGTGCTCGAGCGGGGTGCTGTCGGTACGGAGTGCGCCACAGGCGTGGCCGCCGGGATGCTAGCCCCGGTCTCCGAGGTCGAGTTCGGAGAGGCCGGGCGGCGCGTGCTCGAGCTCGGTCTGCGCTCCGCGGGCATGTGGCCCGGCTTTGCCGCCGAGTTGGCGCAGGACGCCGGTAGTGAGGTCGGACTGCGGCGGACTGGCACACTGCTGCTCGCGCGCGACGAAGACGAGGCCCGGGAGCTGGAGCGCCAGCTTGCCTTCCGCGAGTCGCTCGGGCTGCCCGCCACGCGGCTGCGACCAAGCGCTGTGCGGGAGCTCGAGCCCGCCCTCGCGCCCACTGTGCGGTTGGCGCTGGAGGCGCCCGAGGATCACAGCGTCGATCCCCGGCTCGTGCTCGCCGCGCTGCGTCGCGCCTGCGAGCTCAGCGGGGTGCAGGTGCGCGAGCACGCTCCCGTCGCCGGGGTGGATGTTGAAGGGCTGAGCGCCGGCGAGGCCGACCTGGGAGGGGGGCCGCGATCCCCCGATCCAACCGACAGTACCGATGCGCCGCCCGCACCGGCCGGGTGTGTGACAGGCGTGACTCTCGCCGATGGTGAGCGCGTGAGCGCCGGGCAGGTCGTGCTCGCCGCCGGCGCGTGGACTGCCGAGATCGTGGGCCTGCCGCCGTACGCGCGCGTGCCCGTGCGGCCCGTCAAGGGTCAGATCCTGCGCCTGCGCGATCCCGACGGGTCCGGGCTGCTGCAGCGGGTGGTGCGCTTCGAGGGCGGCTACCTCGTGCCCCGCGGCGATGGGCGCTACGTGCTCGGCGCCACCGTCGAGGAGCGCGGCTTCGAGAAGCAGCCAAGCGTTGGCGGCGTCCACGGGCTGCTGCGCGACGCCCACGAGCTCGTGCCCGGCATCCTCGAGCTGCAGATCGAGGAGCTCGCCGTCGGGTTCCGGCCCTCCACCCCCGACAACATCCCCATAGTCGGCCCGGGCGCCCTGAGGGGGCTGGTGTGGGCCACCGGGCACCACCGCAACGGCATTCTGCTCGCGCCCCTCACCGCGGAGCTCGTCGCCGACATGCTGGCCCGCTCCACCCCTGGCGACGAGGAGCATCGCGCGCTCCTGTCCGCATGCGACCCCGCGCGCTTTGCACCCGACCCCGGTCACCCCGCGCGAACGCCCACCGGACCCCCAGAGGGGGTCCTCTCGTGATCGTCCTCAACGGTCAGCGCTCCGACCTCCATGCAGGCGAGACCGTCGCCGACGTGCTCGCCCGTCTCGGCCTCGCTCTCGATGCCCGGGGGGTCGCCGTCGCGGTCGACGGCGAGGTCGTCCCCCGCTCCACCTGGGAGAGCTTTGCGCTCTCCGCTGAGGCGCGCGTCGAGGTGCTCACCGCGATGCAGGGGGGATGATGGGACCACGATGAGCGCCACTCGTTCGACATCTGCGGGCGCCACAGCTGCCAACTCGGCCAGCTCGCAGCCCGAGACCCCGCAGCCGGTCGCCGCCCCTCCTGAGGTCCAACAGCCCGACACCGCGCCAACCGGCGCCACGCAGGCCGGCGCCGGCGATGACCCCCTGGTGATCGCCGGGCGCACGCTGCGCTCGCGCCTGCTGCTCGGCACCGGCGGATTCCCCTCGCTCGAGCTGATGGCCGAGGCGATCCGCGCCGGCGGCAGCGAGCTCGTGACCGTTGCGCTGCGGCGCGTCGATCCCGCCGCGCGGGGTTCGCTGATCGACGTGCTCGCCGACGCCGGCGTGGGGTTGCTGCCCAACACCGCCGGCTGCCACACCGCCCGCGACGCCGTGCTCACCGCCAAGCTCGCCCGCGAGGCCTTCGCCACCGACTGGATCAAGCTCGAGGTGATCGGCGACGAGGACACCCTCCTCCCCGACGCCCCCGAGCTGCTGCGCGCCGCCGAGGAGCTCGTCGACGAGGGCTTCGTCGTGCTCCCCTACACCACCGACGATCCCGTCCTCGCGCGTCGCCTTCAGGACGTCGGCTGCGCTGCCGTGATGCCCCTCGGCGCCCCCATCGGCAGTGGCATGGGCATCCGCAACCCCTACAACCTCGCCCTCCTCCGTCAGGCCGTGCGGGTGCCCGTCGTGCTCGACGCCGGCATCGGCACCGCCTCCGACGCCGCGCTCGCGATGGAGCTCGGCTGCGACGCCGTGATGGCCGCCTCAGCCATCTCCCGCGCCCAGGACCCCGTGCGCATGGCCCGCGCCATGCGCCACGCCGTCGAGGCCGGGCGCCTCGCCCGCGCTGCCGGGCGCATCCCCCGGCGGCTCTACGCCACCGCCTCCACGCCCGACGAGGGCCTGGCGGAGTTCCCTGTTTAACGACTTCGATCGTGCCGCAGATGTGAGGAAGGCCCTCCCGCCCGGGCGGGCCCGGGTGGGAGGGCTCTCAAACCCCCTCCCGGGTGTCAGACCCGGGCTGCTCGCCGAGATCTCCTACTTCACAACTTCGATAGTGCCGTTCATCGTCGTCGGATGAATCGTGCACAGGTAGTGGATGACTCCCGGCTTGGTCATCTTGAATTCGACCGAGTGGCCTTCGGCGAAGTTGGGGGAGGCGAACGAGACCGGACCGCCCTTGCTGGTCACGTTGTGTTCGACCGGATCGAAGTTCGTCCACTTGACTATGCTGCCCACCTTGACCCTCACCGTGTCCGGGTCGATCGCGATGTTCCGGTAGGCGATCTGCACCACCCCGCTCTGCACCGGCGCCGAGGACGACGGCGAGGCGAACTTCGGAGTGGTGTCCACTTTCAGCCCGCCGCTGGAGGTGGTCCTGGGCGTGGTCCCCGCCGTGCCCGTCGAGCTCGTGGAGCTGCTCGACCCGCAGCCCGCTGCGAGCACGAGCGCCGCGCACGTCGCGGCCCAGGCCGCCCCGAGCGGTAAACGCCCTCTGTGTGAAAGGCCCCTCTTCGTCCTCATCGACCACCTCGCTCCCTTCGCATCCGTCCACGATCAGCGGACATCCGTGCCCAACCTCTGTGCATGGGTGCAGCCTAGCCTAGACTGGCGCTCCCATGACGCGCCCCAAGCCCCTCCCGACCGCTCCCCCGCGCCGGGCGAGCCCGTGCCGCCCGCGTCCCCCCGCCACTACCTCACCGGGGCCGAGCTGAGCGCCGCCGAGCTCGACGGCCTGCTTGTGCGCTCAGCCGCGCTGAAGGCCGCGCCGCTCTCCTCCCGCGCTCTCGCCGGGCGCAGCGTGGCGCTGATCTTCGAGCACCCCTCCACCCGCACGCGCCTCTCCTTCGAGGCCGGCATCCACGAGCTCGGCGGCCACCCCGTGATCCTCCGCGCCGCCGAGCTCCAGCTCTCGCGGGGCGAGTCGCTGCGCGACACCGCCCTCGTCCTCTCCCGCCACGTGGCCGCCGTCGGGGTTCGCACCGGGCCCGACGCGATGCTCGCAGAGCTCGCCGCTCACTCCTCCGTTCCGATCGTCAACATGCTCACCGCCCTCCACCACCCCTGCCAGGCGCTCGCCGACCTGTTCACCGTGCGCGAGGTCTTCGGCGGGCTCCCGGGACTGCGCCTGGCCTACGTGGGAGACGGCAACAACGTCGCCCGCTCGCTCGCCGTGCTCGGCGCCCGCGCGGGCGCCGAGGTCGCGGTGGCCTGCCCACCCGGGTACGCCCTCGCGATCGACGAGCACGACCTCGGGCTCTCCCCCGAGGAGCGCGGGCGCATCTCCCTCCACGAGGACCCCCGCGAGGCGGTCCGCGGCGCGCACGCCGTCTACACCGACGTGTGGGTCAGCATGAACGACGACGGGGGCACCGCCGCCGAGCGCCGTCGCGCCCTTGCGCCCTACCGCGTGGACGACGCCCTGCTGGACCTCGCCGCCCCGGGCGCGTTTGCGCTGCACTGCCTCCCCGCCCACCCCGGCGAGGAGATCGCCGCCGAGGTCCTCTACGGTCCCCGCCAGCGCATCTGGGAGCAGGCCGAGAACCGCCGCCACGCCCAGAAGGCGCTGCTGGAGCTGTTGGTGGGCGGCACGCCCGCATGAGCGAGCGGCCCGAGCGCGGCCAGGAGCTCGAGCTGAAGGTCGACTCGCTCGCCTACGGCGGGGAGGGCGTCGCGCGCTGGGGGCCCGCCGGCTATGTCGTGTTCGTCGCCGGCGCCGTCCCCGGGGATCGCGTGCGCGCGGTCGTCTACAAGCGCAAGCGCACCTACGCCCACGCCCGCACGCTCGAGGTGCTCAAGCCCAGCCCCGAGCGGATCGCCCCGCTCGCCGACCACCCCGGCGTGCCGTGGCAGGTCCTCCCCTACGAGCGCCAGCTCGAAGATCAAGCAGGGGCAGGCCCAGGATGCGCTGCGGCGCATCGGGGGGTTCGCGGGCTTCGAGGTCGAGCCGATCGTGCCCGCCCTGGAGCCCTGGCGCTACCGCAACAAGCTCGAGTACTCCTTCGGCCACGATCTCCACACGGGAGAGCTCGTCTGCGGATTCCACGCCCCCGCCGGCTGGAACATGGTGCTGGCGATCGAGGACTGCCTGCTCGCCTCCAAGGAGGGCAACCTCGCCCGCCGCGTCGCGATGCGCTGGTGCCGCGAGCAGGGCCTGCGCGCTTGGAGTCGCGGCGGGGAGGAGGGGGGCGGCCTCGGTGCCGGCCCCCGCAGCGGGAGCCAGGAGGGCGCATCCGAGCAGCGAAGCGGGGGAGTGCCGGATGGGCCAGGCGAGGGCGCATCCGATCGGGCCGGCGAGGGAGGCCGGGGCAGTGGGAGCGCTTCGCGGCGCGCCGGCGCCTCGGCTGAGCACGCGGACAGGACCGGGCCGGGACCCGACGGGCGCGCTCTGCTGCGCAACCTCGTGGTGCGCGAGGGCCGGCGCACCGGCCGGCTGCAGGTGCGCATCGTCACCACCGAGGGCGAGCTCGACGCCCCGTCGCTCGCCGCGGCGCTCGCCGCCGAGCTCGGGGAGCGCCTCTCGGGGGTGCTGTGGACGCGCTCGCGCCAACTCGCCGAGACCACCGCGGGGGGGGAGACCGAGCTCGTGTGGGGGGACGCCGAGCTGCCCGAGCGCCTCGGGGAGCTCGACCTGCGCATCTCCCCCGAGGCGTTTTTCCAGACCAACACCGAGATGGCCGAGGTCCTCTACGGGATCGCCGCCGAGTACGCCGCGCTGGAGGGATGGGAGCGCGTCTACGACCTCTACTGCGGGATCGGCACCATCGCGCTCGCGCTCGCCCCCCGCGCCGGCGAGGTGTGGGGGATCGAGCTCCTCGAGCAGGCCGTCGCCGACGCGATCGCCGCCGCGCGGCGCAACGAGATCTCAAACGCCCACTTCTTCGCCGGCGACGCCCGCCTCGCGCTCCCCGAGCTGCTCGCCCGCGCCGGGCGCCCCGACGTCCTCGTCGTCGACCCCCCCCGCGCCGGGCTCTCCCAGAAAGTGGTGCGCCGCATCATCGAGTCCGGTCCCAGGCGGATCGTCTACATCTCCTGCAACCCCACCACCCTCGCCCCCAACGCCGCCCAGCTCGTCGAGGCCGGGTGGACGCTGCGCCGCGTGCGGCCCGTGGACATGTTCCCGCAGACCCACCATGTGGAGTGCGTGGCTTTGCTGGAGCGCACCCCCGAGTAGGCTTCGCGTCCGATGCGCGCCGTCACCATCCGCGAGCGGGAGATCGCGATCGAGGAGCACCCCGATCCCGTGCCGGGGACGGGCGAGGTGCTCGTGCGCGTGCGCGCCGCGGGGCTCAACGGCGCCGACATGATGCAGCGCCGCGGGCTCTACCCGGCTCCTCCGGACTCACCGCAGGACATTCCCGGCCTGGAGCTCGCCGGCGATGTGGCCGCGCTCGGCCCCGGAGCGGAGCGCTTCGAGCTCGGGGACCGTGTGATGGCGATCGTCGGCGGGGGCGGACAGGCGGAGCTTGCCGTCGTCCACGAGCGTCAGCTGATGCCGGTTCCCGAGATCCTGGAGTGGGCTGCCGCGGGAGGGCTGCCCGAGGTGTTCACCACCGCCCACGACGCACTCTTCGCGCAGGCGCGAGCTGCGCCCCGGCGAGCACCTGCTGGTGCACGGCGGCGCCGGCGGGGTGGGCACCGCCGCGATCCAGCTCGCGCGCGCCGCCGGCACGCGCGTGACGGCCACCGTGCGCCGGGAGGAGTCCCGCGAGGCCGTCGCCGCGTTCGGCGCCCGCGCGGTCGCGCCCGAGGGCTTTGCGGAGCACGGCCCCTTCGACGTGGTTCTCGAGCTCGTCGGCGCCCCCAACATGCCCGAGAACCTTCAGGCTCTCGCCGTCGGCGGGCGGGTCGTCGTGATCGGGGTCTCCGCGGGCGCGAAGTCCGAGCTGAACCTGCTCGCGCTGATGGGCAAGCGCGCGCGCATCCACGGCTCCACCCTGCGCGCGCGGCCGCTGGAGGAGAAGGCCCTCGCCGCCCGCCTCCTGGAGCGCGAGGTTCTCGGCGGATTCGCCGACGGCACGTTCTCGGTGCCGGTCGCCGAGACCTTCCCGCTGGATCGTGCCGCCGCCGCCTACGAGCGCTTTGCGGCGGGCGCGAAGCTGGGCAAGATCGTGCTCACCATCTGACCCCGCCTCGATCGGCCCGCGCAGCGGCCGCGATCGCAAGAGCCTCAATAGGGCGGCTGCGCCGCCCACCACTCGCCGAGCGCCCTGAACGCCTCCCAGAAAGCGCGCTTGGCGTCCTGCTCGTCCAGGGACTCGTCGATGTTGGGGACGTACAGCGCGTCGATCGTGGGGGTCAACCTCTGGATCTCGCCGAGCCGCGGCGCGAGCGGACGGGCGAGCGGGATCTCCAGCTCGTTGAGCGTCGCGAGCGCCTCCGCGCCCATCGCCACCACGATCTTCGGCTGCACGATCGCGATCTCCTGCACCACCCGCGCGACGCACTCCGGATCCGCCAGGGAGGAGTCCGCCAGCGGGCACTTCACGCACAGCGTGCCGTACACCGCGAGCGGGTCGATCGAAAGGCGCTTGAGCGACTTCATCAGCGCGCCCCCCGCGCGGCCGTAGAAGGCGACCCCCTCCTCGGTCTCCGAGGGCATCGGGGCGTGCTTGAGCAGCATCACGTCCGCCTGCGGGTGACCCGAGCCGAGCACCGGCATCAGGTTCCCCCGCGGGCAGTGCGGGCACGCCTGCAGCTCGCGTGTGAGGGTGTTCAGCTCGCGGATCGCGCGCTCCAGATACTTCTCGCGGATCTCGTCGTCGGTCGCGGGCATGGACGCCGTTGGTTTTGACGGGCCGGCCACTTGTCCTTGGCGCTGCATCAGGCGTTGCGCTCCCCGCCGGTGGCCCGCCGCACCCTGCGGGCCGCGCGGGCGCGCCGCGCGGAGGGCGGGGTGGCCCTGGTCTCCAGGAACTTGAGCGCCTGCACGTACAGGAGGCTCGTGGGCCGCGTCACGATCTCGGCGTCGCGCAGAGATTGCAGGAACTCCTGCGGCCCCTCGAAGTCCCGCATCCGCACCCGCACCGAGCCCAGCCCCTGAGCCACGTGCGAGTCCGAGCCCGCCCCCGCCGCGATCCGGTACTTGGCGGCGAAGCGCGCCGCCTCCTCGTTGAACGCCCCGATCGCCACGCGCGGGTTGAAGACCTCGATCGCATCCACCTCCTCCAGCACTCCCAGCAGGTGCTCGTAGTCGGGGACCGCGTGCATCCGGTCGAACGGGTGCGGCACATACACCACCCCCCCCTGGCGCTTGATCTCGGCGACCGTCTCGGCCAGCGTCAGCCCGCGGGGGATGCGCTCCTCGATGAACAGCCCGATCACCTCGCCCTGGGACGCCGTCTTCACCTCCTCGCCGACCACCACCTTGACGCCGGCGCCCGCCGCCAGCTCGCGGGCCTCGAGCGCCCCCGAGACCTCGTTGTGGTCGGTCACCGCGATCGCCCCCAGGCCCTGCTCGCGGGCCGTCGCGAGCAGCACCTCCACGGGGGTCGCGCAGTCGGGGGAGTGGTCGGTGTGCATGTGCAGGTCCACGTCGATCAGCGGCCTCCCGGCCAGGCGCCGGCGCAGGGCGGGGTTCCCCTCCGGGTTCCGTCGGCGCGCCGCCAGCTCCGTGTAGAGCGCCTGGAGCTCGTCGGTCACCTCGCTCCACGTGCGCCCCGTGCCGGCGGGGGGTGAGCCGCTCGCGCCGCTGCCGGCGGCGGCGTCCTCCCCACCGGCGCCCTCGGCCCGGCTCCTCGCGGGCGCCACCAGCGGATACTCGGCCGGGAAGTGGCGCTTCATCAACCGCGCGGTCTCCGGGAAGCTCGCGGTGCGCGCGTCGAGCCGGCCGAAGAACGTCGTCACGAAGCGCCGTCCCAGGAGCGTGGAGAGCAGCCGCTCGGTGGGCGCGTGGAAGGAGCCCACGTTCAGCGCGCGCGAGTGGCGCAGCGCGGCGTTCGCGGCGCTCGGCGCGAACGGCTCGTGGACGTGCACGAAGTCGAGTTGACCGCGCCCAACAGCTCCTCGATTGTGCGCGCGACGTCGATCGGCAGCGCCCGCGTAGGCCTGCTCGAACCGGTGGGGACGTCGAGCACCTCTCCCACGGCGATCACCCCCGGCTCGCCGCCGTCGGTTCCCTCCAGCAGGCTCTGCGGCTGCTCACGTGCCGCTCGCAGCGCCCGCCGCGATGCGCGCACCCGCTCCTGCGAGCGCGAGGGGGCGAGGATCAGCACGCGGTGCCCGCGCTGCGATAGCTCGAATGCCACCCCGCGCACGTAGGCGTTGACCTCGTTCTCCCGCGCCTCCCACGGGTACGGGGTGACGTGGGCGATCGAGAACCTCGGGGGCATCGCCTCCAGGTTAGGCCCTGCGGCTACTTCGAGGCGCGGGCGGCCCTCGTGGCTTTGCGCCCCTGCGGGTGGGTAATGGATTGCCCGGGCGGGCGGGAGCCGGATCTGCCGGCGTACTTGGCGATGAACCGCTCCGTCTCCGCGCGCGCCTCGTCGTCGGGGCGCTGGTTGTGGGGCGACTTCATCAGGTAGGAGGAGGGGCCGTCGAGCTGGCCGGCGACGCCGTGGTTGAGCGCCAGCTTGCAGCAGCGCACCGCGTCGATCACGATGCCCGCGGAGTTCGGCGAGTCCCACACCTCCAGCTTCAACTCGGCGTTCAGCGGCACGCCGCCGAAGGCTTCGCCCTCCAGGCGGATGTGCGCCCACTTGCGGTCCGTGAGCCACGGGACGTAGTCCGACGGCCCGACGTGGACGTCCTCGGCGGGCAGCTCGTCCTCCATGATCGAGGTCACGGCGTTGGTCTTGGAGATCTTCTTGGACTCCAGCCGCTCGCGCTCGAGCATGTTGTAGAAGTCCATGTTGCCCCCCACGTTGAGCTGCGAGGTGTGCACGATCTTCACGCCGCGGTCGCCGAACAGGCGCGCGAGCGCGCGGTGCACGATCGTGGCGCCCACCTGCGACTTGATGTCGTCCCCCACGATCGGCAGGCCCGCCTGCTTGAAGCGCCGGTCCCAGTAGTCCTCGCGGGCGATGAACACGGGGATGCAGTTCACGAACGCGCAGCCCGCCTCGAGAACCTGCTCCACATACCACTTCGTCGCCTGCTCGGAGCCCACCGGGAGGTAGGAGACCACCACGTCGGTGCGGGTCTCCTTGAGGATCTTCACGATGTCCGCGGTCTCCCCCGGGGCCTTGACGATCTTCTCCTTCAGGTACTTCCCGAGCCCGTCGTGGGTCATGCCGCGATGCACCGGCACCCCCATTTTTTTGGGAACCCCCCGCCCCCCGTGGCGAACTTGATCGTGTTGTTCTGCCCCGCCCAGATCGCCTGACCGAGATCCTTGCCGACCTTCGCGCGGTCGATGTCGAAGGCCGCCGTGAACTCGATGTCGCGCACGTGGTAGCCGCCAAGGTCGACGTGCATCAGGCCGGGTACCCGCACGGTGGGGTCGGCGTCGGCGTAGTAGTGGACGCCCTGCACGAACGCCGAGGCGCAGTTGCCCACGCCGACGATCGCCACGCGGACCTTGTCCTGCTGGTAGCGCCCCACGCCGTTGGCGGATGCCGTGCCGCTGTCGATGGTCGAGGTCATCCCGGGAGACTACCCCGCACGCGGCGCGCGGTCACACCAGGGCGCGGGAGAGCTCGCGCCGCACGTGCCAGATGCGCTGACCGACCGTGATCACGCTGAGCCCCGCGAGCACGTACACCGCGGGCCGCAGCAGATCGACGCCGTCGCCGAACAGGGCGCCGTGGGCGAAGATCAGGCCGATCGAGAGGATCACGACCCGCACGGGGCGCGTGGCGATGCCCACCTTGCACTCCACGCCCAGCGCCTCCGCGCGGGCACGGGTGTAGGAGACCATCAGCGAGGCCAGCACCGCGACCACCACCGCGGCGGCCCCCGCGCGGTTGCCGTGCAGCGCGAAGGAGCCCGCCACCGCCGTCAGCACGATCCCCTCCTCGACGCGGTCGAGCGTGGAGTCGAGGAACGCCCCGAAAGAGGTGCCCTTGCCGGACATGCGGGAGTAGCGGCCGTCGAGCGTGTCCATCACGGAGCCCGCCACGAACGCGATCCCGCCGAGGAGGAAGAGGCTTTCCCACACGAGCGCCGCGGCGAGCACGTTCAGCGCGAGGCCCGTGAGCGAGATCGCGTTGGGGGTGAGGCGGGACTCGATCAGCCGGTTGCGAACCAGCTCGCGGCGCTGCGTGGAGGTGAGGAAGACCCGACCGTTGCGCTGCGCCCGCCTGTCCCGCCGTGATCCGATCGCGCCGCGGCGCCGTGCCGGTCTCGCTGGGGGTGCGTGTCGGGGGGGCATAGATCTTGGTCGGGAGAGGGGGGCGGCGGGGTGCGAGGGCGGATCCTCTAGTGGAACACTAGGCGCTTGCTCCCACGCGCACCGGCGCGAAGCGCCACGCGGCGGGCCGCGCGCGCGCCAGCCAACCCGCGCCGTAGGCGGAGACCGCGGCCGTCAGCGCGCCGAGCAGGGCGTCGAGGATGAAGTGGTTGGCGGTCGCCACGATCACGAACACCATCAGCAGCGGGTACAGCAGCCACAGCACCCGCAGCACCCGCCGGCGCACCAGCCGGGCGAGCGTCCAGCCGATCATCAACGCGAACGCGACGTGCATCGAGGGCACCGCCGCGTAGGGGTTCAGCAGCGCGCTCATCGTGGCGCTCGCGTGCGAGACGTGCACCCCCGTGGAGACCGACACCGAGTCTAAGAAGCCCACCTCCGGGCCGAAGCCCCACTCCGGCATGAACCGCGGGGGCGCCGTCGGGAATACCGCATACCCCACGAGCGCGATCGTCATCGAGATCATCAGCATGTTGCGCACGAAGTAGAACGAGCGGTTGTGGCACATGTAGAGGTAGGCGAGCGCGCCGACCGTCACCGTGGTCTGCGCGTTCACGTACAGCCAGCTCGAGACGCCCATCAACAGGTGGCTGCTCGACGCCCACGCCTGCACGGAGGGCTCCACGAAGAGGTGCAGGGCTTCCTCGATGCGGATCAGCTCGCGCGCGTGCTGGAAGGCCGCGACCGCCCTGCCCTGAACCATCCCGCGCACCAGCCCGTAGCCCAGGTAGACCGCTCCGAAGAGCAGCAGCTGGCGCATCACGTCGAGGTATCCGTGGGGAAGGATCCGTGCCTGCAGGCGGCGGAGCCGAGGGTCCATCGGGTTAGCCTAATGGATGCTCAGGCGCAGCGGGGGCCGTCGCTGAAGATGCGCGTAAGCGAGAAGTCGATCCCCACGCGGATCGTGCCCGCCGTGCGGGCTTCCACGGCGGTCCAGCCGCCCGGCGCGCGGCGCACGCACCCGTGTCCCCGCTCGAGCGCCCAGTAGGGGGTGAAGCGCACGCGCACCTCGTAGCCTCCGGGGCGGGGGGCGGCGAGGGTGAAGGTGTCGGCCCCGACGCCGGTGAGGAGCGCGGGCGCCGCCGCCAGTGGGGGCGCACCGGCCACCGCGAACAGGCGCCAGCGCGCGGTGTGCCACACCTCGCGCAGGTAGGGCAGCCCGCGCGCGATCAGTCGTCCCTCGGCGGCGCCGGCGAAGTCGAGGCGCACGTCCGGCAGCGCGACGTAGGAGACCGCGTTTTCGTAAAGCCACGCCCTGTAGGCCGCCGCGGTGAGCGCGGGGTCTTCGTAGAAGAGGGCCGCGTAGCGCGTGTCGAGCTGACGCTCCCAGCCGCGCGCCAGCAGGATCGAGCCGTGCTCCGGGAGGTGGGCCGACTCCCAGTGCGCGCCGGTCAGCGGAACCTCCACGCGCAGCGGCGCGCCGTGCGCGCGGCGCTCGAGCTCCCCGAGCAGGGGGGCGTAGTAGGAGACGTTCACCGAGGGGTCCCCGGCGAGCGCGGCGACGTCGTTGAGGGGAGTCTCGAGCTGCCAGTACAGCAGCGCGGGCGCGAGCGCGAGCAGCACGAGGCGGCGGCGCTCCCACAGGGCGCCCGCGAGGAGGGGCGCCGCGAGCAGCGCGCCGAGGCGCGCGGCGTTGCCGCCGACCGGGGTGTGCAGCGCGAAGGCGCCGATCAGCGCGAGCGCGTACAGCCACGCCCCCCAGGCGAGCGTGCGCGTGACGCGCGGCTCCAGGCCCCCCGCCACGCGGGGGAGCATCAACGCGATCAACACCACCCCCGCGAGGCCGGGCCAGAACACCGACGGCGCGAACGGCTCCCAGCCGCCTTCGGGGAAGGCGAGCGTGAGCGCTAGGATCGGCGCGAGCGCCGCGGCGGCGACGGCGAGCCCGCGGCGCGTGCCACCCGTGAGCGCGTACGCGAGCCCGGCCAGCGCGAGGAAGGCGCCGGCGACGGGACTCGAGACGCTCGTGAGTACCGCAAGCACGAGCGCGATGGGGGCCCGCCCGCGTTGCAGCGCCACCACCGCGAGCAGCCCAACGAGGAGCCCGAGGCCATAGGCGACGCGCCCGGAGAGCATCGTCACGGAGGCCCCGAGCGCGAATGACCCCGCCGCGATGTGGGCGCCCTCCGCCGCGAACGTTCGCTGCGCGATCAGCCCGAATGTGCCCGCCGCGCCCACGGTGCAGAGCGCGAGCAGCACACGATTCCCGACAAGCGCTCCCAAGGCTGGCGCGAGCAGCGAGTACCCCGGAAGGTAGTGCCCTCCGTACCAGCCGTTGTCCCACAGCGTGAGCCCAACCCGAGCGAATTGGTCGCTGCGGTACGTGGCTGCCGCAAGGTCTCCGCTGGGGGGCTCGAGGGCGAGGTAGACGACCGCCAGCGGGATCGCCACCGTGAGCGCGACCGCCCAGGGCGTCCGCAGCTGTCTTTTCACGACGCAGCGAGGAAGCCGACCACCCGCTCGATCGCGTCCGGCCGATCGAGCCACCACCAGTGGCCGGCGTCGGGCAGCTCGAGCAGCTCGGCGTGGGGCAGCGCGCGCGCGTACTGCTCGGCGAAGCGGGCGGGGATGTAGGGGTCGCGCCGGCCCCACACCACGAGCGCGGGCATCTCCAGCCGGTGAAGCTCGGCGCCGGCCCGCGCGAGCACCTCGGGGGGGGAGCTGCGGTAGAGCCGCAGGATCGCGCGCTGGGTGCCCTGGTCGAAGTGGTCGAGCACGGTGTCGAGCCACGCGTCGGGCAGCGGGCCGGGCGTGGCGTTCGCCTCGCGCGAGCCGCGCCGCAGCACGGGGCGCGTGGTGGCGCCCATCGCGAGCTCGCCGAGCAGCGGGGTGCGCCACAGGCGGGCGGTGCGGTGCCAGCGGTAGCCGGGGAGGAGCGGCACGGCGTTCATCACCACGAGCCGCTCGATCCGCTCGGGGTGGCGCTGCGCGAAGGCGAGCCCCACGGCGCCCCAGTCGTGTACGACGAGACGCACGCGCGCTACCTCCAGGAGGTCGAGGTACTGCTCGATGAAGCGCGCGTAGCCGGGGATCGAGTAGTCGAAGTGCCCGGGCTTGCCGGAGCGCCCGAAGCCGGGGAGGTCGGGCGCGAGCCCGCCGGTGCGCTCGAGGAAGCCCACCCTGGGCTCGGGGAGCTCCACCCTGTCCTCGGCGCTCCGCCGCCGCCTCCACCATCGCCGCCGCGGGGCCCTGCCGCCCTCGCGGAACCCCACCCAGTCATCGGAGTTGGCGGGCACCCCGTGCAGGTAGAGCACCGGCGCCGGGCCGCCGTCCTCGGCGCCGGCGGGCGGCGCGCTGCGCCAGAAGACCGGCAGTTCGCCGATCTGGGCGGTGTGCTCGCTGATGGGCACCGGGGCGAGCATATCCAGGCTCATATGGATGAGCGTTTGTCAAGGGCGGCGTTGGGGTTGTTCGTGTGGGGGTGTTGATCGGCATCGGGGTTGGGTACCGAGGAGACGCTGAAGGAGACTGATGGAGCCGGGGTCAAGGCCGGCCGTAGGCCGCCCGGAGGGCTTGGCCTTGACGCTGGCGGCGGTTGGACTTTGTGGGGCAGATAATAGGGATTCGCCGCCCATCGGGCGGCCTTAGTCGCTGCCTTTGTCGTTTGTCGTTGGGTACCGTCCGTGCACGCGTCGGGGTGTCGGGGCGTACTCGTTTCGCGAGTCAGCTGGCAGCGGGTCGGGGCGTGATGTCCGGGCATGGTGGCGTGGGCGGCTCCCGGGGCGCCACGAGCGAAGGGCCAGCGTGTTCGACCGATCTGGTCAGGCTCATATACGAGGGCTGGTTACCTCAAGACCCTTGTTCGTCGCCGGGCTTGCATTCTAAGAACGGGCGCCGCCCAGCCAAGGGTGTGGCTGGGTTGCCCATAGCCTGTGTTCGCGGGCCCGTGGATGGCGACGTAGCGGCCTTCGTATGCTCGTGCGCGCCCCGGCAGCCGCCGGCGCACGGGGTTATGTGGTGGGGTGTTCTCAGTCGAGTGTGGCGGCCTCCCAGCAGAATGCGGCGAGCTCGCGTGCACAGGCGATCGCGACGATCCCGGTGTGTTTACCGCGGCGCTTACCGAGATGTGTCCAGCGTCCGTGCAGGCGTTGCTGCGCGCGCCACGCGATCTCCACGACCCTGGGGTCCTGGCCGGCCTGGCGAGCTGCGATGCCCTCACCGACAGCGGGACGGTGACGGTAGTGGTGCGCCGCCTCGACGAGCAGCCTGCGCGCGTGCGGCGGACCGGCCTTCGTGATCGAGCCCTGCACGCGCTTACTGTCGGAGGTGTACTCGCTCGGCACGATCCCGAGGAACCCCGACAGCAAGCTCGGCTTCGCGAACCGCTCGAAGCTGCCGACCTCAGCGCACAGCCCGGCCGCCGAAAGCGTGTCGATCCCGCGGAAGCAGCGCAACCTCGCGACCGCCTGCGCGTGAGAGCACCCGGGGACTGCCTCCTCGAGCACACCGATCAGCGCCCCACGACGCTGAGCGAGCGCATCAACAGCACAGCAGTAGTTGACGAACGTCGCCCCAGAGAGCACATCCTCGAAGACGAGGTTACGCAACCAGCGCCCATGCGGCTGCGTCCAGGAGCGCCCCGCGAAACGCAACCCGCGGCGCAGCAAGAACTTCGACAGGCGATGACGCGAACGCATCAGATCCTTACGGACATCCTCGATACAGCGCACCAGATCACGGAAACGCTCGTCCTCCACGCTCGGCACGAACGCGAACGACAGCTCCCCAGCCACGAACAACCGCACGAGTCGCTTCGCGTCCCGCCGGTCAGTCTTCACCCGATCCCCCGGCGCTCTGGGGATCGACCCCGGCGCAACGACCTGCACATCCAGACCACGCGCCCTCGCTGCGCGAGCGAGCCCGAACCCCGTCGGGCCAGCCTCATACACCGCCCGCACCGGCCGCCCGAGCCCCTCAAGGAACGCGAGCACCACACCATCCGGCGCACCACGCAACCGCTCCACACGCAGCTCACCACTCACCGGATCAAGCACCGCCGCGACCGACTGAGCCTGATGCACATCAAGCCCTACCAAAGCCATACTCTCCGACATGGTCGGCACCTCCCATAGCTGGGGTGTCGGCGCCGAGAACACCCCGACGCCCAGTCCCCGCACAACCTATGCGCGGGGTGCCGACCGACCCTGACTCAACCGCCGAGCGACCGGCAGTCCATAGGGTCTAACGTGGCGCGGTGCACACATGGACCCCGCCGAGCCGCCGTCGTGTGCGCGCAGTCCGGGATCGGCTGCGCGCGGTGTATGGGATCCCACGGATGGCCCCGCACGGACAGCCGCTGGCGGAGCTGGTGCTGACGGTGCTCTCGCAGAGCACGAACGACCGCAACCGCGACGTCGCCTACCTGCGCCTGCGCGCGCGCCTGGGGCGGGCGGGGATCGACTTCTTCGAGGCGGTGCGGGACGCTCCGCTGGAGGCGGTGGAGGAGGCGATCCGGCCGGGGGGCATCTCGAGGGTGAAGTCCGAGCGCATCCAGCGTATCCTGCGCGCGATCTCCGACGACCGATCGGAGATCGGCCGGGGAGATCGGGTGGGTGGGCCGCCAGTCGAGCTGTCACTCGACTGGCTTGCGCGCGCTCCGCCGGAGCGGGGGCGCGACTACCTGACCGACCTGCCGGGGGTCGGGCGCAAGACGGCGGCGTGCGTGCTGCTGTTCGCGTACGGCCTGCGCGAGGTTCCCGTGGACACCCACGTCTCGCGTGTGGGGATGCGCCTCGGGCTGCTGCGCTCGGGCGCGCCCTTCGCGGACCGATCGAAGATCGACCAGCACGACCAGATGCTCGCACTCACGCCCCCCGGCGAGGAGCTGGAGCTGCATGTCAACCTCTTGCGCCACGGCCGCCGCACGTGCCACGCTCGCTCGCCCGGGTGCAGAGAGTGCGCGTTGGTACGCATGTGCCCGAGCCGGCACGAGTTCGATCCGATCCCGGGGAGTGCCAGACCGGCTACCTGATGAAACCCGTGTTTATGATTGAGAACATCCGAACTTCGAAGTATGATTGGTGTTCAGACATGCTTGGCCCCGCAGGGGGTCCAGGTCACCCGGGACTAAGGACAGGGGTCCACGTACAAATGCCACGAACAAGCTCACATACTGACAGACTCAACGCCGACGGGGAATGGGTCCGCTCCATTCCCAGCCTGCGCGAACCGCGCTACTCGCAGTCGCTCGAGCGCGGCCTCGCGATTCTCGGGTGCTTCACACCCGAGCGGCCCGTGCTCGGGATCGCCGACATCGCCGACGAACTCGGGATGAGCCGCAGCACCACCCACCGCTACGTGATCACGCTCGTCGCGCTGGGCTACCTCGAGCAGGGGGCCTCCCGCAAGTACCGGCTCGGGCTGCGGGTCACCGATCTGGGGATGTCCGCGCTCAACTCCACCGGACTGCGCGAGCACTCCCGACCGTACCTGGAGGAACTGCGCCAGCGCACCTCCTACACCGTCAATCTCGCGGTGCTCGACGGGCCGGAGATCCTCTACGTCGACCGCGCCCGCAGCTTCCGCCGTGGGCAGAGCAAGATCGACCTCGGGCTCTCGCTGGGCTCGCGGCTGCCTGCCTACTGCACCTCGATGGGCAAGCTGCTGCTCGCGTATCTCCCCGATCACGAGCAACGCAACCTGCTCGGCGAGATGAAGCTCTCAAAGCGCGGGCCGAACACGATCACGAGCAAGAAAGGCCTGCGCTCGGAGCTCGAGCACGTGCGCGAGGAGAGCTTCGCGGTCAACGACGAGGAGCTCGCCCCCGGCCTGCACTCGATCTCAGCGCCCGTGCGCTCGGAGTCGCGCGAGGTGGTGGCCGCGGTCAACATGGCCGCGCACAGCTCGATGATCTCGCTCGAGGAGCTCGTCGAGCACCTCGGGCCGCACCTCGTCTCCACCGCCGACCGTATCTCGGCGCGCCTGGGCTACAGGCGCGACGACGAGCGGGAGTAGCGCCAGGGTAAAGCGCTCCCGTTCGCGTGGGCCGGCCTCCGTGTGGGGTCGGCCCACAAGCCCCTGGTCAGCTCAGTGCTCGGCCGTACTGGTTTTTGTAGTACTCGCGGTACTCCCCCGAGCGGATCGGCTCCCACCACCACGCGTTCTCGCGGTACCAGGCGAACGTCCGATCCAGGCCCTCGGCGAAGCGCACCTGCGGCTCCCAGCCCAGCGCGCGCACCTTGCCCGAGGAGAGCGAGTAGCGGCGGTCGTGGCCCGGGCGATCCGCGATGTGCTCGATCAGCGACTCCTCGGCGCCCGCGAGCTCGACGATGCGCCTCACCACGTCGATGTTCGCCAGCTCGTCGGGCCCCCCCGCGTTGTAGACCTCCCCCGGCGCGCCCCGCTCCAGCACGCAGCCGATCGCCCGCGCGAAGTCGCTCGCGTGGATCCAGTTGCGCACCTGCCTGCCGTCTCCGTACACCGGCAGCGGGTCCCCGTGCAGCGCGTTGAGGATCATCAGCGGGATCAGCTTCTCCGGATACTGGTGGGAGCCGTAGTTGTTCGACCCACGGCAGATCGTCGCCCGCAGGCCGTAGGTGTGGAAGTAGCTCTGCACCAGCAGGTCGGCCCCCGTCTTGGTCGCCGAGTACGGGGAGGAGGGCCGCAGGGGAGAGCTCTCCGTGAAGGTGCCGACGTCGATCGACCCGTACACCTCGTCGGTGGAGACCTGCACATAGCGCAGTCCCCGCTCTCGCGCGGCCTCCAGCAGCACGTAGGTGCCGAGCGCATGCGTCCTCACGAACGCATCGGGTTCGGAGATCGAGCGATCCACATGGGTCTCCGCGGCGAAGTTCACGATCGCCTCGGGCGCCCCCGCGGTGCGAGCGCCGGCGACCGCCTCGGGGTCCTCGACGCCGCCCCGCACGAAGCTGTAGCCCGGCTCCCCCGCGAACTCGGCGAGGTTCTCCTCGCGGCCCGCGTAGGTCAGCTTGTCGAGCACCGTCACCGCATCCCCGTGCTCGCGCATCCGCACGCGCACGAAGTGCGAGCCGATGAACCCCGCGCCTCCGCAGACCAGCAGCCTCATGCCCGCATCATCTCAATCCTCGCCTCTCATGGGTGCGTAACCCCGGCGCGCGCAGCCAGATATCCAGCGAGGCCCTCGCGCCAGTCGGGCATCGGCAGCACGTCGTCGCGTTCGGACTCGAGCACCGAGTAGGCCGGCCGCGGCGCGGGGCGCGCCATCTGCTCGCTCGTCGCGGGCTCCACGCGACAGCTGCGCTCCGCCTGGCGAAAGATCTCGCGTGCGAACCCGTTCCACGAGACCGCGCCCGCGCCGGTCAGATGTGCGAGCCCACTTATCTCTCGCTCCAATAATCCGAGCACCGCCGGTGCGAGATGACCGGACCACGTGGGCGAGCCGATCTGATCGTCCACCACCTGCACCGCCTCGCGCTCGTCCGCGAGGCGCAGCATCGTGTCCACGAAGTTGCGTCCCCCCACACCGTAGAGCCATGCGGTGCGCACCACCGTATGGCGCGGCGATGCCGCGAGCACCTCGCGCTCCCCTTCGAGCTTGGTCTGGCCGTAAACCGAGCGCGGGCCCGTCGGGTCGGACTCCAGATATGGCCGCGGGCGGCCCTCCGCATCGCGCGGAGCCTCGCCGTCGAAGACGTAGTCGGTGGAGATGTGCAGCAGCGGGATCTCGAGCTCGGCCGCTGCTCGGGCAAGGTTGCCCGCCCCCTCCGCGTTGACCGCGCGGGCCTGCTCGCGATGCGTCTCGGCCCCGTCAACGTCGGTCCACGCCGCGCAGTTCACGACCGCCTCCACCGGCTGCTCCGCGAGGAACGCGCGCACAGCCGCCCCGTCCGTGATGTCGAGCTCCGGCAGGTCCCCCAGCAGGAGATCGTGGCCTGCGCGCTCGG
Organism: uncultured Solirubrobacterales bacterium; assembly: GCA_963813765.1. GTDB lineage: Bacteria > Actinomycetota > Thermoleophilia > Solirubrobacterales > Solirubrobacteraceae > Palsa-744. The sequence goes on along the minus strand of CAWFAB010000002.1, from coordinate 300,108 downwards.
CGGCGCGCTGCGCATCGTGGCCCAACATGCCGGCGGAGCCGGCGATCAAGATCTTCATCCGCGGCCACCCTCCAACGCGTGAGGGCTCCGGTGCAGGCCCGAGGGCGAAGGGCGCCTCACAGGATCGAGATGTCCGAGTTGTCGCCCACCATGAAGCGGTACGCCCGCGGCTGGCGCTCGGAGCGGCGCACGCTCACGTTGCGCCCCAGCAGCGAGGACTCCATGCGGCCATCCAGGTCGCACACCGAGGAGCCCTCCAGCAGGATCGAGTGCTCCACCTCGGCGCCCACGATCGCGCAGCGCTCGCCGATCGCGGTGTAGGGGCCGATGTAGCAGTCGCGTAGCTGCGCCCCCGCCCCGATCACCGCGGGGCCGCGCACCCTCGTGCGCTCCAGGCGCGCCCCGCGCTCGACCACCACGCGCCCCTCCACCTGCGAGTCGATCAGCTCGCCCTCCACGCTGCGCACGATGTTGTCGAGGATCAGCCGGTTCGCCTCCAGCATGTCCTCCAGGCGGCCCGTGTCCTTCCACCAGCCCCGCACGATGTGCGGCTCCACGCGCAGCCCCGCGTCCACGAGGTATTGGATCGCGTCGGTGATCTCCAGCTCCCCCCGCGCCGAGGGCTGGATCGCCCGTGCGGCGTCGTGGATCCGCGCTGTGAACATGTACACCCCCACCAGCGCCAGGTCGGTCGCGGGCTGCGCCGGCTTCTCCACCAGCGCCACCACCCTGCGCGTCGCCTGGGATGGGTGGGCACTATCATCCGCCGGAGCGAGCTCCGCCACGCCGTAGTTCTCCGGGTCCGCCACCGGCGTCAGCAGGATCAGCGCCTCCGGTCCGTGCTCCCGGAAGGCCGCCACGAGATCCGCGATCCCCCCCTGCAGCAGGTTGTCCCCGAGGTACATCACGAACGGGCTTGCACCCAGGAACTCCTCCGCGGTCAGCACCGCGTGCGCGAGGCCCAGCGGCTCGTCCTGGACCACATAGGTGATCCGCACCCCAAAGCGCGAGCCATCGCCCGCGGCCGCTTCGATCTCGGGGCCGGTCTCCGGCGCGATGATGATCCCCACCTCCTCGATCCCCGCCTGCGCCATCGCCTCGATCCCGTAGAAGAGCACGGGCTTGTTCGCCACCGGCACCAGCTGCTTCGCGCTGGTGTGCGTGATCGGGCGCAGGCGCGTGCCCTTGCCCCCCGAGAGGATCAGTCCCTTCAATGGTTCCATCGAATCGTGAACGCTAGTAGACCCCGCCGAGCTTGCGGTGATCCCATGTGACCCGGTCGAGCTCGATGAACTGCAGCGCCACGCGCTTGGCGGCCTGCCGGTCAACCACCTCGACCACCTCCGCCGGCAGCTCCACCGCCGGCGGCTCCCCGCGGGGGGTCGCGTGGCGGGCGAAGATCTCGTGTCCCAGGGCTTTCACGATCTCCCGGTCGCGGTGGATCGCGACCTCGCATTCCAGCATCACTCCGCGCAGCTCGTGGTAGAGCTCCCCCGCCTCCACCTCGAGCGTCGCGCGCGGGTCGCGCTCCAGGTTGCGCACCTTCTGCGAGGTGGCGTACGTCCACGACCACAGCTGCGGCCCAGGCCTGCCGCCGGAGCGCTCGCGCAGCACGTACCACAGCGGCATCAGGTGCGGCCAACCCCTTGGGCCGAGCGTCGCGCACACGACGGTGCGCTCCTGCGCCAGGAAGGCCGCGGCCTCCTCGCCGTCCATCCTGATCTGCTCCCGCCGGCTCATCCTCGACGGGCAGGCTAGCGGAACCCGGCGAGCGCTCAGCTCACGCCCGCGGGTACCGCGCGCAGGCGCGCGGCCGCTGCCAGCACCGCCTCGCGGGCGTCCTCGGGCTCGAGCACCGCCGCGTCGCCCGCTTCCTTGAGAACCTCCCGCACCAGCCACTGCACGCCCGCGAAGCTCAGCTCCACCACCACCGAGCCGTCCGCGCGCTCCTGTATCACGCGGCGGCTCTCGCGCGCCCAGCGGGCCCGCTCGGGGGAGACCCACACGCGCGCCGTGCGCGAGGCCCGCACCTCGCCCGTGCGCATCCAGCCCTCCACTTCGGCCGCCGGGTCCACCTCCGGGCGGGGCTCGAAGCGCTCGTCGGTGATCTCCGCCCGCCTGATGCGATCCAGCCGGAAGTGGCGCACGTCGTCTCGCTCCGGATCGAATGAGGCCACGTACCAGCCCTCGCGCCCGTTGACCAGCGCGTAGGGCTCGACCCGCCGCTGGGAGAACTCGTCCTCGTTCTCCTTGTAGTAGTCGAGCTCGACCAGCCTGTGCTCGACGATCGCCCTGGAGATCCGGCGGGCCACGTCGGCGTCGTCGCTGCGGGCGTGCGCCACCTGCAGGCCCTGATCCATCGGGTCCGTCCCCAGCGCCGCCACGATCTTCTCGCGCGCCGAGGTCGAGCGAGCCCTCGGGGACGTGCTCGCCGAGCAGGTCGATCGCCGCGATCAGCGCCTTCGCCTCCACCGGCAGCAGACGCGCGGGGCGGTCGAAGTTGTCGCTGTAGGGCTCCGGGTCGACCTCGATCACCTCGCCCTCCTCGGTGTCGAGGATCTCCGCATACAGCACGTAGGAGCCCCCGCCGAAGTTGACGACGTTCAGCACGTCGATGTCCTCGCGCAGCTCCTCCTCGCTGAGCTGCAGCCGCTCCCGCAGCTCCGCGGCCACCACCCGCTGCCCCGCCCGGCCCGCGTGGATCAGGATGCCCGCCAGCGTCACCAGCCGCGCGAAGCGCTCCGGCCTGATCGCCGCCTCCACGCGCTGGGGCTCCTCGGAGCTCATCCTCTCCCTCGCGCGCCGCGCTGCGCCGTCGACGCGTTTTCGCCGTGCCGCGCCTGCGCCGCCGCGCGTCCCGCGCTCTCGGCGTGCTCGCCGCCGTCGGTCTCGGCGGACTCTCGGTGTGGCGGTGCTCCAGCAGCTCCAGGCGCCGCGCGAGCTCCTCGGTCAGCTCCGGTGGGCCCAGCAGGCGCGCGTGCTCGCCGAGCCCCAGCACCCACGAGACGATCATGCGCGGGCCCGCGTAGGGGGTGAGCAGAAGCGATCCCCTTCCCACCCTCCCCCTCATCCCACGCGCGCTCCCCGTCGGTCGCCGCGCGGATCTCCCCGTAACGGCCGAAGTGGCGCTCGATCTGCCACGCGATTCGCTCGGAGAGCAAGATCTCGCGCGACTCCCCGCTGCTCTCCCAGCTGCCACTCCGCGCGGTTGGCGTACGCACGCGGGTCGAAGTCGGCGGGTCGCCTGAAGTCGTGCTCCGCCTTGGTCGCGTACGCGACTTTGCCGCGGATGCGCGAGAGGCGGAAGACGCGGATCGCCTTGCGCTCGTGGGCGTGGCCCAGCAGGTAGAACTCCCCGCCCTGGAACAGCAGGTGGTAGGGATCCACGCGTCTGGCGCCCAATTCATCGCGCTCCATCGTGTAGTAGTCGAAGGTGATCGTCTTCTGGCGGAAGATCGCCGTCTCGACCTTCGCCAGTCGCGCCGAGAGCTCGTGGCCGCCGGCCGAGGCGGTGATGCCGAGGGCCACCGAGCGCTGCTCGGGGGCCCGCAGCGGGCTCGGCCGTCCCCAGGTGATCTGCTGCAGCGCCAGCCGCAGCGGCTCCGCGTAGGCGAACTCGCCGTCCAGCAGATGCAGGGCGGTCTGCAGCGCCGCGAGCTCTTCGTCGGTGAACTCGATCTCGGGCAGATGGAAGCTCTCCGAGCGCAGCGAGTAGCTCTCCTGCTCGGCCGCCGCGTCCGCCGGCCGGTCCACCGTGAGCTGGATTCCCAGCGATTCGAGCTCCGCGCGATCCGCGTAGAAGCGCCGCGCGAACGCGTCCTCGTTCATCGCGCTGTACCCCTCCACGTCGCGCCGGATCTCCAGCGCCGTGACCGGCCGGCGCTCGGCCATCAGGTAGGAGATCAGCGACAGCTGGCGGATCAGCTTCTCGGTGTCCTTCGCCATCCTCGCCAAAGATAGAACTCCACGGCGAGACGATGATCCCCGTCAGCCTGGCGCGCCGCTATTTGCGGAGATTGCGGGGCCGCCCGCCGGCCGTTCGGCGGCCTCCAAGACGACGCCGGCCCGTGCCGCCGCCGAGCGTTGCTACGCGGCCTCGAGCTCTGCGTCTCGAGCTCCCGGCGGGCGGGGAAGAATGCGGCTGCGCCGAGCGCGCGGTCGAGCTCCGTCCAGCTGCGGCCGGGGGGGAGCTCCTTCTCCAGGCGGTCGAAGCTGCCGAGCCGCCCGCCGAGGTTGTCGATCATGTGGACCAGCGTCGCCTCCCGCGTGCACGGCACCACCGGACTGCCGTGCTCGAGCGAGCCGTGGTGGGAGAGGATGATGTGCAGCACCGCCCACTCGAGCTGCTCGGGGAAGCCCTCGATCTCCTCGATCGCGCGGCGGATGCGGTAGTAGCCGAGCGCGATCTCCCCGTGCAGGCGGCCCATGTCGGTGAGGTCGATGACTCGGTCCCGCCCGCCCGCATCTGTTGTGTACGCCTCCAGCTTGCCGATGTCGTGCAGCAGCGCTCCCGTGACCGCCACGTCGCGGTCGATCCCCGGGAAGGTCGCCGAGGTCGCGCTCACCGCCTGCGCGACCCCGAGGCAGTGCTCCAGCAGCCCGTGGGGGTACGCCTGGTGGTAGTACTTCGCGGCCGGCGCCATCCGGTAGCCGGCCCACATCTCCGAGCCCTCGCCCAGCACGCGCTCCAACAGCAGGCGCAGGTGGGGCTCCTGGATCGTGAGGATCAGCTCGCGCAGGTCGCGCTCCATCTGCCCCGCCTCGCGCGCCGGCCCGTCGAGCAGGTCGCTCGGCGTGAAGCTCCCGTCCTGCGCGGCGGCGAGCTCGCGCAGGTTGATCTGCGGCCCGAAGCGGGGGTGCACGGAGTAGCGTCCGCGCACATGCACCGGCTCTCCGGCGCGCGCCAGCGTTTCGGTCTGCTCCAGGCCCTCCCACACCATCGTCGGCACCGCTCCCGTGCGGTCGCCCAGCAGCAGGCGCAGATAGTCGCCTCCGTCGCGGCGGGGACGGCGCTCGAGCTGGCGCACCAGCAGCACCTGGTCGATCTCCATGCCGTCTGTCAGCTCGTTGATCAGCACGAGACTGACGGTAGAGGCCGCTGCGGACGGCACGCTCGCGGCGCTGTCAGCCGAGTCGGGCGATCCGCCAGCCGCCGCCCTCCTTGACGAGCGTGAGCGTGGTGGAGCGGAGCTTGCCCGACCACCCACTCTTCACGAGGGCGGTCGCGGTGGCGCCGCTCACTGCGACCTTCTCGACGGCCAGTTCGTAGTCGTCGATCGCCCCGAGCTGGCGCTTGAGCGCCTGTGGGCAGCCTCCCTTGGCGTTCAGCCGCGCGCGCACGGCGCTCGAGAAGTCGTTGCTGCACAGCTTCTGCTCGTTGGAGGAGGTCACGTCGGACCGGAGGTCTGAGATGCGCTGCGCGACGGCCTTGGCTTCGCCCTTGAAGCTGCTCGTGGACACGGTGCTCCCGCAGGCCGCGAGGCCGACGGCGAGCAGCGGGATGGTGATGAGCGAGCAGGCGCGCTTCGTCGAGATGTGACGCATCGTGTCTATGGCTCCAAGCGGTTGGGCCCACGGTAGAGGAAGGTGACCTCACGCACGTTCTCCTGACCGAGCATCTGCATCAGCAGGCGGGTCAACCCGAAGCCGAAGCCGCCGTGGGGCGGGGCGCCGTAGCGGAAGAAGTCGAGGTAGTACTGGATTGGCTCGGTCTCCACGCGCTTGTCGTGGGCCTGCTCGAGCAGCACGGGGAGGCGGTGCTCGCGCTGGGCGCCGGTGGTGATCTCGATGCCGCGCCAGAGCAGGTCGAAGCTCCGGGTGAGCCCCGGCCGGTCGGGGTGGCGCATGTGGTAGAAGGGCCGCACGGAGGTGGGGTAGTCGGTGAGGAACGCAAACTCGTGCCCGTGCTCCTCCGCCACGATCGCCGAGAGCGCCCGCTCGCTCGGCGGGTCGAGGTCGTCGTCGGGCCCGGGGACGTGCTCGTGGCCGTGCGCGCGCAGCAGCTCCTTGGCGTCGGCGAGCGCGATCCGGGGGAAGGGCAGCGAGGGCACCGCCACCTCGACGCCGAAGGCCTCGCGGATCGCCTCCCCGTGCTCGGCGGCGACCACGCCGAAGACGTGCGCCAGCCAGGCCTCCTCGAAGGCCATCACGTCCTCGTGGGAGTCGATCCAGGAGATCTCCACGTCCACGCTCGTGAACTCGGTGTCGTGCCGGGAGGTGAAGGAGGGGTTGGCGCGGAACACGGGGCCGACCTCGAACACCTTCCCGAAGCCCGCGGCCATCGCCATCTGCTTGTAGAACTGGGGGGACTGCGCGAGGTAGGCGGTGCGCTCGAAGTACTCCACCTTGAACAGCTCCGCCCCCGACTCGCTCGCGGAGCCCATGAACTTGGGGGTGTGCAGCTCGATGAAGCCCTCCTCGCGCCAGTGCTCGCGCATCGCGTGCTCCACGGTGGTCTGCACCTCGAAGATCAATCGCCGGTCGGGCCGGCGCAGATCGATGTAGCGCCAGTCGATCCGCTTGTCGAGCGCCGACTCCGCCGTGACCGGCAGCTCGGGCTCCGCGGCGGAGTCGACCTCCAGGCTCTCCAGGCGCACCTCGATCCCCCCGAGCTTCACGCGCTCGTCGGCCGCCACGAGACCGGTGAGCGTGACCGCGGACTCCGCCGTCAGCTCCGAGACCAGCCGGTTGAGCTCGCTCGGCGGATCGCTCTTCTCCAGCGCCACCTGCGCCAGCCCCGTTTCGTCCCGAAGGATCACGAACTGCATCCGCTTCTGGTCGCGCACCGCGTTGACCCAGCCCCGCAGGCGCACGGTCTCGCCCACCTTCGCTTGGAGATCGGCTGTCGGGGTGCGCCTCACGCGGCGGGATCGTAGCGATCGCTCCGCGAAATGCGTCCGACGGGACTCGAACCCGTATCTGCGGCTCCAAAGGCCGCTGCTCTTAGGCTTTGATTTCTCAGGTGGTTAAGGCACCGTGACCGCGGATGCGGCGTAGAGCCGCCGGCTGGCGTTGAGGCCGCCGGTTGAGTGACTCGCACAGCCCCCGCCCTCACCGGATACTCGCTTTGCCATTGACCCGTTGAGCTACGGACGCGCGTGGTGGGTGAGCTTCAGCTGCCGCTGCGCATCGCCTCCCCGGCGGCCGCTGGGATCGCCTTGTCCGCTGCGGTCAGAGCCTCCCCCTCGGGAGCTGCGCTCGCCGGGACCCTGCTGGCGGGGGCCGGGACCTCCTCGGCCGAGGCCGGGACCTCCTCCTGGGGAGCGGCGCTCGTCGTCCCCTTCGGCCAAGGGGCGTTGCTCACGAGCGTGGTATTGCCCGCCAGCGACCAGAGCTCCTCGGCGATGTGGGGGGTGAGGGGGGCGAGCATCTGCGTGAGCATCAGCAGCGCCGCGACGATCGCCTCGCGGTCGGCCTGCTCGAGCTCCCCGCCGCGCTGCTCCAGCGCCCGCTGCTCGAAGTCCTGGATGCGGGTGAGCAGCAGCATCGTGTTGTGGGCCGCGCGCTGCATCTCCAGACCTTCGAAGTTGCCGGTGACCTTCTCGCACGCCACCCGGCACCAGTTGGCGAGGCGGCGGCGCAGCTTCTCGGAGGTGTCGATCCGCGCGAACCCGGAGAGGCCGTTCTCGGTTGCGGCCTCGCTGGTGGCTCCGGGCTCCGCGGCCGGCGACGGGGAGGCCAGGCTCCACTCCCGCAGGCGCCCCTCGGCGTAGCCGTAGAGCTTCTTGAGGAAGATCTGGCAGTAGCGCACGGGCTGGTCGTTCCAGTTGAAGGTCCGCCCAGGGGAGGCGGCGTGGAGGACCGCGAGGCGCACCGTGTCGGCGCCGACGGTGGCGACGAGCTCGTTGGGGTCCACGACGTTGCCGAGGTGCTTGCTCATCTTGCGCCCCTCCAGGCGGATCATCTGGTGCATCAGCGCTTTGGAGAACGGCTCGCGGTCGGGCAGCGCGGGCAGCTGGTCGAGGTCCTGCAGAACCTTTCCGATCAGGCGCTGGTCGAACATGTAGCCGCCCGCGTCCGCGCCCCACACGATCTGCTCGGCCGGCAGCCAGCGCCTGTATTCGGGGTGGCTGAACATTTCGCTGGAGCGCCCCTCGGGGGGCACGCAGATCGGCATCCACATCCACATCCCGTTCGACGTGGCAGTCGATCGTGTCCGTCTCCCTCTTCGCCGCCCCGCCGCAGCGCGGGCACGAGGTCTCGTAGAAATCGGGGCGGGACGCGAGCGGGTTGCCGCCCTCGGCGGAGATCTGGAGATCCTCGGGGAGCCGCACCGGCAGATCCTCGAAGGGCACCGGGACCGTGCCGCAGGCGGGGCAGTGGATCAGCGGGATCGGGGCTCCCCACGCGCGCTGGCGGGAGATCGGGAAGTCTCGTGCGCGGTAGCGCACGGCCGGTCGCGGGGTGGCGCTCGCCTTGCCGGCCTTCCACGCTCCTCCCGCGGGTGCGGGCAGGCGCTGGGCGATCGAGGCGTCGGTGGGGTCGCACTCGGGGATGCCGAGCACCGCGGTCGGCCCGAAGCGGGCGTCCACCAGCGGGGAGATCACGATCGGCAGCATCCCCGCCACCCCTGGGACGGTGGCGAGAGCGCCCGTCTCCACGACCGGGAGGAGCTCGGCGTCGCGGTCCTCGCGGCGCCAGCCCGCCTCGCGGATGCCGCCCAGCTGCTCGGCCACGTGGGGCTCTGAGACCCAGCGGTCCACGTCGGGGTGGGCGGGGGAGACCGCGACGAACGCCGCCCGGGCGATCGCCTCGGGGTGGGGGGTGAAGACCGTGAGGGCGGCGCCGTCGAAGGTGCTCACGTCGAGCTCCACCCCGTCCACCCTGCCGAGCACCGCCCGCTGGGAGCCGATCGCGGCCTTGTCCCAGCCGCTCAGGGTCTCGAGACCGCGCTCGTTGTCCTGCACGTAGGCGGTGATCCGCATGAACCACTGGGGCAGGCGCACGAAGCGAACCTCGGAGTGGCAGCGCCAGCAGGCGCCGTCCTCGGCCTGGAGGGTGGCGAGCACGGTCTGGCAGGAGTCGCACCAGCTGACCTGCGCCTCCTGCTGGTAGACGAGGCCGCGCTCGAGCATCGCGAGGAAGAGCCACTGCGTCCAGCGGTAGTGCTCGGGCTCGGAGGAGACGAAGGTGCGCTCCCAGTCGCACGAGTAGCCGAGCGCTTCGAACTGACCGCGCATCCGCTCGCAGCAGCGCGCGACCCACTCCTGCGGGGAGATGCCGCGGCGCAGCGCCTCGAGCTCGGCGGGCAGCCCGAAGGAGTCGAAGCCCAGCGAGAACAGCACCGCCCTGCCGCGGGCGCGCAGGAAGCGGGCGTAGGCGTCGGCGATCGTGTAGCTGCGGATGTGTCCCATGTGGGCGTCGCCCGAGGTGAACGGGCAGCCCGCGAACACGTACGCCGGCTCGCGCTCGTCCTGCGGCGGGGGAACCGCGAACGCCCGCGCCTGCGTCCACGCGGCCCGCCAGCGGGCCTCGATCGGCCCCGCCGCGTAGTCCGCGCCGCGAGTGGAAAACGAATTGGGGCTACTGGCATCCGTCTCCACGGGGGCCTCGGGGCTGGAAACCGTGCTGTCGCTTGAAGCGGAAACTCCTGCAAATGCCGGAGGGGGCGCGGAGCTTGCGTGGACTCGAGGACCGTTCATGATTCTCGACGCTACCGGATAGCGGTCAAGAAATCCAGAGAGACCAAACGCGTCCGATATGTTGATGACTGCCTGATGTCCTGCCAGACTCCGGACGGACGGCCGCCCCCCGTCTCGCCGCTCCCCGGAGCCCAGGCGTGGGGCGGTTCCGTCTGGTAGACCGAAGGAGAGAGATACACGGTGGCTCGCTGTGCGGTCCTGACAAACGATCTGCAGTACGACCTCGTCGAGAAGAACGACGAGCGCAAAGCGGCGGTGGCGGCGTTCACGGCGCAGATGCAGCGATTCCTCGCGGAGATGCGCACGCTGGGAGTGCCGGTGGTGCACCTGCAGCTGATCAACCTCGAGGACGACCCCCACGCGGAGCGCTACGACGGGTGGCTTCCGGTCACGAAGGGCTCGGAGGGGGCGCGCATCGTCGAGGAGTTCCTCGCGGAGGGCGACGTGGTGGTGGAGAAGAACAAGGACAGCGGCTTCTACGAGACCGAGCTGCACGACCGCCTCCAGGAGCTGGGGGTGGACACGGTGATCATCACCGGGATGCAGACTCAGATCTGCGTGCAGACCACGGCCGCGGACGCGTTCTTCCGCGGCTACAAAGTGATCGTCCCCCCCGACGCGGTCGTCTCCGCGCGCCCCGAGGACCAGGCGCGGGCGCTGGAGTGGCTGGGGTCCTACTGCGCCACGATCATGCCCACCGCCGAGCTGGCCGCGGGGATCGCGCAGGACAGCCTGCCCGAGTTCAGCGTGGTGGCGATCCCGTGATTACGGCCCGCCCACCCCGCTGCCGCCACCTTCTCCGCGTGAGAGACGCCCTCGGCACAGAGAGTCGGCGCCCATGACCGGCGAGGTGATCCAGCTCGACCACGGCACGGGCGGGGGCATGAGCCAGGCGCTGATCGCGGAGCTGATCGCGCCGCGCCTGGGCGCGGTGCACTCGGGGCGGATGGAGGACAGCGCGGTGCTGGAACTCGACTCCAGGCGCATCGCGGTGACCACCGACTCGTTCGTGATCGACCCGATCTTCTTCGGCAACGGGGACATCGGCAAGCTCGCGGTCTGCGGCACCGTCAACGACCTCGCGGTGAGCGGCGCGGTCCCGCGCTACCTGACGCTCTCGCTGGTGCTGGAGGAAGGCTTCCCGATCGCCGACCTCGAGCGGGTGCTCGACTCCGTGCGCGAGGCCGCCGCGGCGGCGCGCGTGGAGGTGGTGGCGGGCGACACCAAGGTGGTGCGGGCGGGGGAGGTCGACAAGCTGTTCATCAACACCGCCGGCGTGGGGGTGTTCGAGCGCGAGCTGGAGCTCGGGGTGCGCATGGTGGGCCCCGGGGACGCGGTGATCGTCACGGGCTGGCTGGGCAACCACAGCATCCACATCCTCTCCATCCGCGAGGGCCTCGGCTTCGAGCAGCGCGTGCTCAGCGACTGCGCCCCGCTGGACGGCCTGGTGTGGAACGTGCTCGAGGAGCACGCACAGCACGTGCGCTGCATGCGCGACATCACCCGCGGGGGCCTCGGGACCGTACTCAACGAGCTGGCCGACGCGGCCGGGGTCTCGATCCAGATCGAGGAGCGCCGGCTGCCGATCCAGCCGGAGACCGCGATGGCGGCGGACATGCTGGGGGTAAACCCGCTGTACCTCGCCAACGAGGGCAACATCTGCATGCTCGTCGCGCGAGAGGCGGCCGAGGAGATCCTCGAGGCCGTGCGCTGGCACCCCAACGGCCGCGCGGCGCAGATCGTCGGCGCCGCGCGCGAGCGGGAGGGCAGCCCGGTGACGATGGTGCGCTCCGACGGCGCCGAGGCGGTCGTCGAGCTCCTCTACGGCGCGGAGCTGCCAAGGTTGTGCTGATGGAGCGCACCGCGCTCGAGACACGCCGCTACCAGATCCGCGGGATCGTGCAGGGAGTGGGGTTCCGCCCGTTCGTGTTCCGCACCGCCGAGCGCCACGCGCTGGGGGGCTGGATCCGCAACGACTCCGAGGGCGTGGTGCTCGAGGTGCAGGGCCGGCCGGGGGTGCTGGAGGAGTTCATCGTGGAGGTTCGTACCAGCGCACCGGCGCTCGCGCGGATCGAGTCGGTGGCGCTGATCGAGCAGCGCTACGAGGAGCGGCTGGTGGAGAGCTTCGAGATCCACGTGAGCGAGCGCTCCGCACAGGCGAGCACGCTTGTCTCGCCGGACAGCTGCGTGTGCGAGGAGTGCCTGCGGGAGCTGCTCGACCCCGAGGACCGCCGCCACCGCTATCCGTACATCAACTGCACCAACTGCGGCCCGCGCTACTCGATCATCCGCGGGGTTCCGTACGACCGGGCGATGACCACGATGGCGGCCTTCCCGATGTGCGAGCGCTGCGAGCGGGAGTACCACGACGTGCGCGACCGCCGCTTCCACGCCCAGCCGACCGCGTGCTGGGAGTGCGGTCCGCGGGTGGCGCTGGTTTATCCGGGAACCCACCCACCCGGCCTGCCGGAGATCTATGCGCCCGGCGGGGTTCGCGCACGCCCGGCGGCGCGCGATGGCGCGTCGGGCGGCTCGCCGGACCCGATCGAAGCGGCCGTCGCGCTGCTGCGCGAGGGGGCGATCGTTGCGGTGAAGGGCCTGGGGGGCTACCACCTGATGGTCGATGCCCGCGACGAGGAGGCGGTGGCGAGGCTGCGCCGGCGCAAGCGCCGTGAGGAGAAGCCGTTCGCCGTGATGTCTCCGACCCTGGAGGCGGTGCGGGGGTACGCGCGCGTGGAGGAGCACGAAGCGCGGCTGCTGTGCAGCACGCAGCGGCCGATCGTGCTCGTGCGCAAGCGGACCGAGGACCGGCCACTCGCCGCGGGAATCGCGCCGGGCAACCGCAGCTACGGTGTGATGCTCGCGTATACCCCGGTGCACCACCTGCTCTTCCAGGGGGGCTTCGACGCGCTGGTGGCGACCAGCGGGAACGTCTCGGACGAGCCGATCGCGTTCCGCGACGAGGATGCGCTCGAGCGCCTGGCGGGGATCGCGGACGCGTTCCTGGTGGGCGAGCGCGAGATCTTCACGCGCGTGGACGACTCGATCGTGCGCTGCGTAAGCCTCGGCCACTCCGGCGCCGGCGGCCAGACGGCCCCGACCCGCAGTGAGACGGCGCCGATCCGCCGCGCGCGCGGCTACACGCCGGAGCCGGTGAGGGCGCCGTTCGAGCTGCCCCCGCTGCTGGCGGTGGGGCCGGAGCTGAAGAGCACGATCTGCCTCTCGCGGGGGCGGGAGCTGTTCCTGAGCCACCACATCGGGGACCTGAAGAACGAGGCGACGATGCGCTCGTTCGAGCACGCGATCGAGCACATGTCGATGCTGCTGGAGGTGGCGCCGGAGGCGATCGCGCACGACATGCACCCGGGCTACCTGAGCACGAGGTTCGCGCTCTCCCAGCGGCGTCTGCCGACGGTGGCGGTGCAGCATCACCACGCGCACATGGCGGCGTGCATGTGCGAGCACGGCCTGAGCGAGCCGGTGGTGGGGGTGATCTTCGACGGCACGGGGTACGGGACCGACGGGAACATCTGGGGGGGCGAGTTTCTGGTGGGCGACTACGTGGGCTTCGAGCGGGCGGCGCACCTCGCGTACTTCCGGCTGCCCGGCGGGGACCGGGCGGTGGAGGAGCCCTACCGGGTGGCGCTGTCGCTGCTGTGGGAGGCCTACGGGGAGGATTTCCACGAGCTCGATCTGCCTGTGGTGAGCGAGCGCGCTCCGGAGGAGCGGCGGGTGCTGGCGCGGATGCTCCAGAGGGGGCTGCGCTCGCCGCTCACCTCGAGCATGGGGCGGCTGTTCGATGGGGTCGCGGCGCTGATCGGCGTGCGCGAGCGCTGCCGCTACGAAGCGCAGGCGGCGATCGAGCTGGAGCAGCTGGTCACACCGGGTGCGGCGGGGAGGCCGTTTGCGTGGGAGCTGTGCGGTCCGGAGCAGTGGCCGTGGCGGATCGACCCCGCGCCGATGGTGCGCGAGCTCGCGGCGGAGGTGCGGCGCCGGGACACGACCGCGGCGGAGCTGAGCCTGCGCTTCCACTGCACGGTGATCGACATGGTGCGCGGCACCTGCGGCGCGATCCGCGAGCGGACGGGCATCGAGCGGGTGGTGCTGAGCGGGGGGGTCTTCCAGAACGAGCTGCTGCTGCGCGGCTGCCACGGGGCGCTGGAGGGGGCGGGCTTTCAGGTGCACGCCCACCGCCTCGTGCCGGCCAACGACGGCGGGGTGGCGCTGGGGCAGGCCGCCGTCGCGGGTTGGGGGGCGCGGTGAGCGCGGTCGTGCCCCGTGAGCCTGCGCCCCCGCGGGAGCGCTTCGCGTGGCTGCACTTCTCACCGGCGCCGGCGATCTCGGGGACGGTGCCGGGCCCGCGCTCGCAGCGGATGCTGGCCGAACAGGCGGCGCTGGAGAGCCGCGCGCGCTCCTACCCGCGCAGCGTCCCGGTGGCCTTCGAGGAGGGGCGGGGGGCGACGCTGCGCGATGTGGACGGCAACACGTACGTGGACTTCTTCGGGGGCGCGGGTACGCTCAACCTGGGCCACGGCCACCCCGCGGTGCTGCGCGCGGCGAGCGAGCAGCAGGAGCGGCTGGTGCACGCCCTGGACTTCCCGACGGCCCCGAGGCTGCGGCTGATGCGCCGCCTCAAGCGGATCCTGCCGGGGGCGCTGCGGCGCACGGCGCGGATCCACTTCGGGGGGCCCACGGGCTCGGACGCGGTGGAGGCGTCGCTGAAGCTGGTGCGCGCCCACACGGGCCGCTGGGCGATCGTGGCGTTCCAGGGCTCCTACCACGGGATGACCGCGGACGCGCTGTCGGTCACCAGCGACGTGGCGTGCGGGGGGCCGCTCCAGACGGCGGTGCACTTCATGCCGTTCCCCTACTGCTACCGCTGCCCCCTGGGCCTGCGCCCGCAGTCGTGCGGGATGGCGTGCGCGAAGCTCCTGGAGAGCTCGCTGGAGGATCCCTACAGCGGCGTGCCGAAGCCCGCGGGGGTGATCGTGGAGGCGATCCAGGGGGAGGGCGGCACGGTGCTCCCGCCGGCGGGGTGGCTGGCGGAGGTGCGTGAGATCACCCGGCGGCACGAGGTGCCGCTGATCGTGGACGAGATCCAGACGGGGTTCGGGAGGACGGGGGCGATGTTCGCGTGCGAGCACGACGGGGTCACCCCGGACGTGATCGTGCTCTCGAAGGCGATCGGGGGGATCGGCTACCCGCTGTCGGGGATCGCGTACGACGAGGCGCTGGACACGTGGGAGCCGGGGGCGCACATCGGGACGTTCCGCGGGCACCAGGTCGGGATGGCGGCGGGGGCGGCGGCGATCGAGCTGATGCGGGAGCTCGACCTCCCGGGGCACGCGCGCGAGCTGGGCGAGCTCGCGCTGGGACTGCTGCGCGAGGCGACGGCGGCGGAGGAGCTGGCCGCGGTCGGGGAGGTGCGGGGGCGGGGGCTGATGATCGGGGTGGAGCTGGTGCGCGACCGCGAGAGCAGGGAGCCGTGGCCGGAGCTGGCGGACGCGCTGCGCAGGAGGTGCAGCGAAAAGGGACTGATCATCGAGTTGGGGGGCCACTACGGCAACGTGGCGCGCTTCCTGCCGCCGCTGGTGATCTCCCGTGAGCTGCTGGTGCGGGGGATCGAGATCTTCGTGGAGGCGCTGGCCGAGAGCGAACGGATTCAGCGGGTGCGCTCGGGCGCGAGCGCGAGCTGATCGCCGGCGAAGGTGACGTCCACGGGCTCGAGGATCACCTGGCGGGGCCCCTCCTCGACGGCGCCGGCGAGGAGGGCGTCGAGGCCGAGCTCGCGGGCGTGCTCCACCACGCGCGCGCCGCCGCCGGGGCGGCAGTAGACGGCGAAGCCGGCGCCCATGTTCAGCGTGCTGTGGGCGGCGGCGGGGTCCAGCTCGGCGTGCGCGGCGAGAAATGCGAGCACGGGCGGCACGGGGGGCAGCGCGCGGATCCTGTAGGTGAGCTCGCGTCGGGGGCGCATCAGCTTGAGCAGTCCGTGCCCGGTGATGTGGCTGAGGTAGGTGAGCCGCACCTGCGCATCGCCGAGCAGCCGGCGGACGAGCTCGACGTAGAGGAGGCTGGGCGCCAGCAGCGCCTCGCCGAGGCGCTCGCCGCCGGGCAGCTCGGTGAGCAGCCCTTCGGGCAGTTCCCGCGCGATCCGCCGCGCGAGCGAGGCGCCGTTGGCGTGCAGGCCGCTGGACGGGAGGAGCACGATCTCGTCGCCGGGCGCGAGATCCTCGCCGAGCAGCGGCTCGCCGGGGGGCGGCACGAAGCCGAGCGCGCTGCCGGCGAGCTCGATCTCCTCGGGAGCGAGCAGGTCGGTGAGCGAGGGGACTCCCCTCCGCCCCACGCGCAGTGGGCGTCGTCGCAGGCGCGGCGCCATCCGCGAGCAGCGCTTCGGCGCGCTCGGAGCGCTCATACCAGGCGCTCGAGCCGGTGGCGAAGTAGGCGTTGAGGACGAGCGGCAGAGCGCCGACGCAGACGAGGTCGTTGAGGACGGCGGCGACGGTGTCGTAGGCGACGTGGTCGAAGCGGTTGACTCCGGCGAGCTCGTGGTATTCGCGGGCGAGGACGGACTTGGTGCCGAGCGTCTCGAGCACGAATGCGAGGGTGCTGCCGGCGAAGCGCAGCACGAAGGCGGGCTCCCCGCGGGACTCGTCGATCGCGCGAGCGCCGGCGGCGGCGAGCCAGTGGGAGGTGGCGAGCGCCTCGGCGAGCGCATTGCGCTTGCCGGCGTCGAGCACGGCGTAGTCGACGCCGGCCCGGCGGTATGCGCTGTGGACATCGGGGTCGGCCACTGCTGGGAGCCTATCCCGTGCGGTATGGGGTGGCCGAGCTGACCGCACGGTGGGCGCCTGATCCAGCCCTGCGGGCTGTGTGCCCCCGATCTTCGATCGGTTGGTGGCACGTGGGCGGACGCCGGGTGGCGTCAGGCGTTTCCGCGCACCAGGCAGGTGGTCGCCAGCCAGCTGCCGGGCTCCCCTGCGGGGATCAGCGGGAAGGCGAGGTCGTCGAGCAGCGCCCACATTTGAGTGTGCCTGTTGGTGTCAACCCAGGTGGGGGCCCAGCGGGTGAGGTCGGCATCCTCGAAGGCCTGCTGCAGCGCCTCCCCGACCGCGTCCAGGCCGGGGGTGCGGATTCTGCTGCGTTTGCGAAAGCGCAGCACGCAGTGATCGGAGGCGATCACCTCGGAAACCTCGGGATGGTCGGGTCGCACGACGCGGATGCGCATACACACACGGTATTACCCAAAAGGCGCACATCCCGGGGCCAGGGCAGGACGCGTCCTGGCGGCCTACTCCGCCCGGTTGAACTCCCAGATGGCGATGAACAGCATGACCAGCCCGAGCACGGCGATCACGCCGGCCTCGACGATGGTGGGGACGTGCCAGCCAAACCAGGTGACGCCGGGGGCGAGCGCCCTCCGTGCGGCCGCGCTGATGTGGAGGTGGGCGAAGATCGCGCGGCGCATCGGATCGACGGCGTAGGTGAGCGGGTCGATGCGGTTGAGGATCGCCAGCCACGGTTCGAGGCGGGCCACGGAGAACATCGCGCCGGAGATGAAGAACATCGGCATGATCGCCATCTGCATGAGGGCCATGAAGGACTGCATCTGGGTGATGCGGGCGGCGGCCATCATGCCGAAGGCGGTGATCGAGAAGGCGAGCAGCAGCGCCAGCGCGAAGATCTCGAGGATCAGGCCGGGCGCGTACGGCACTTCGACGAGGCCGGCGATGGCGATCACGATGACGCCCTGGAAGCCGGCGACGGTGGCGCCGCCGAGGCACTTGCCGAGCACGATCGAGGAGCGCCGGACGGGGGCGACCATCATCTCGCGCAGAAAGCCGAACTCGCGGTCCCAGACGATCGAGGCGGCGGAGAACATGGCGGTGAACATCACGGCCATGCAGAGCACGCCGGGGTAGATGAAGGTTTTGAAGTTGATCCCGTGGGTGCCGGCGGAGACGAGCGAGGAGAGGCCGGTGCCGAGCACGAACAGGAACAGGAAGGGCTGAACGAGCGAGGTGACGATCCGCAGGCGGTCGCGGGAGAAGCGGATCAGCTCGCGCTGCCACACGGCCCGGATCGCGCGCAGCTCGCCGCGCAGGCTGCGGGTGGGGACGCGCACCCTGGCAACGGGAACGCCCGCGGGCGCCGCGGCCGGCGCCGTCTTGGCGGAGGGTGTCTCGGTGGCGCTCACAGGAGATCCTTTGTCTGCCCCAGTCTTCGCAGCCCCGCGCTCGTCAACGGTTCCCTAACTCGGCTGGCGTGTAGGCGCTGGCCACCTTGGCCGGCAAGCCGCACAAGCCGCGGTGGTCCGGGCGAGTCAGTGCGCAGCCCACCACGCCGTCCCATCAGCGGCTCATCATCCTGGCCATGTTGCGCCGCTGGTCGGTCAGGCCGGAGTCCTCGGCGTCGCGGATGGTGGTGCCGGTGTAGGACATGAAGACGTCGTCGAGGGAGGGGCGGGAGACGGAGACCGAGCGGATCGGCTGGCCGAGCTCGGCGAAGAGGCGGGGCACGAACTGCTCGCCCTCGGGGACGCCGAAGGTGACGGCGCCCTCGGCGACGGTGGCGTCGATGCCGAAGCGCTCGCGCAGCGCCGCGATCGCGGCCCCGTCGTCGGGGGTGTGGATCTGGACGCGGTCCTTGCCGACGCCGGCCTTCAGCGCCTCGGGCGTGTCGAGCACGATGATGCGCCCCTGGTCCATGATCGCGATGCGGCCGCAGTGCTCGGCCTCGTCCATGTAGTGGGTGGTGAGGAAGATCGTGATCTCCTCGCGCTGCTTGAGCTCCTCGATGTAGCTCCAGATCGAGGAGCGGGTCTGGGGATCGAGGCCGACGGTGGGCTCGTCGAGAAACAGCACGCGGGGGGAGTGCAGCAGCCCGCGGGCGATCTCCAGGCGCCGTTTCATGCCGCCGGAGAAGGTGCCCACGAGGCTCTTGCGGCGCTCCCACAGCCCGACCATCTCCATCACCTGCCGCATCCGCGGAGCCACGGTCTCGCGGGGCACCCCGTAGAGCTCGGCGTGCAGGCGGAGGTTCTCCTCGCCGGTGAGGTAGTTGTCGAGGGTGGTGTCCTGGAAGACGAGCCCGATGTTGCGGCGCACGGCGTCGCGTTCGGAGACGACGTCGTGGCCCGCCACCAGCGCGGAGCCGCCGCTGGGCCGGGCGAGCGTGCAGAGCATGTTGATGGTGGTGGACTTGCCGGCCCCGTTGGGCCCGAGGAACCCGAACACCTCGGAGCGGAAGACCTCGAAGTCGATCTCCCGCACGGCCTCGATCTCGCCGTAGCGCTTGGAGAGGCCTTTGACGGAGACGGCGAGCTCAGTGGCGGAAGTGGCGGACACCTGTTGCCACCATAGCTATGCCCGCCTGGTTGGCGGCGGCGATGACCTCCTCGTCGCGCACGGAGCCGGCGGGCTGGATGATGGCGCGGATGCCGGCGTCGATCGCGAGCTGGGGGCCGTCGGCGAACGGGAAGTAGGCGTCGGAGGCGAGCACGGCGCCGGCGAGGAGGTCGGGCTGTGTGTCGTGGGCCTTCTCGACGGCGATGCGCACCGCGTCGACGCGGCTCATCTGCCCGGCGCCGATGCCGATCGTGGCGACCCAGCCCTCCGGGCTGTGTGCCCCCGATCTCTGATCGGTAGCGGCGAGCACGATCGCGTTGGAGCGCACGTGGCGGCAGACCGTCCAGGCGAACAGCATGTCCTCCCACTGCGCCTCGGTGGGGGCGGTCGCGGTGAGCACGCGCATCTGCTCGCGTGTCTCCGTGACGACGTCGCGGCTCTGCACGAGCTGGCCCCCGAGCACGGGCTTGCCTTCGACCTCCCGGCTCGGCGGTGGCCACCGCGCGAGCTCCAGCAGGCGGACGTTCTTCTTCTCCGTCAGAACCTTCAGCGCCTCCTCGTCGAAGCCGGGGGCGAGCAGCACCTCGATGAACTGCTTGGAGAGCGCCTGCGCGAAAACGCGGTCCACCCGCTCGTTGACCGCGATCACCCCCCCGTAGGCGCTCTGGGGGTCGCAGGCGAAGGCGCGCTCGTAGGCGAGCAGTGCGGTCTCGCCGAGGGCGCACCCGCAGGGGTTGTTGTGCTTGACGATCGCGCACGCCGGGCCGGTGAGGTTCTCCAGCAGCTCCCGCGCGGAGCTGAGGTCGAGCAGGTTGTTGAAGGAGAGCTCCTTGCCGTGCAGCTGCCTCACACCGTCGAGCAGGTGGGTGGGAGAGCCGACGCGCGCGTAGAAGGCGGCGCGCTGGTGGGGGTTCTCGCCGTAGCGCAGATCGCTCACCTTCTCGTAGGCGTCGCGCTGGTGCGGCGGGAAGCCGTCGTGGGTGCGCAGGGAGAACCAGGTCGAGATCGCGGCGTCGTAGCGGGCGGTGAGGGCGAAGGCCTCGGCGGCGAGCCGCTCGCGCGTGGCGAGGGAGAGCAGTCCGCCGGACTCCTGCAGCTCGGCGAGCACGCCGGCGTAGTCGCCGGGGTCCACGAGCACCGCGGCGAAGGCGTGGTTCTTGGCGGCGGCGCGGATCATCGTGGGCCCGCCGATATCGATGTTCTCGATCGCCCTCCGGCGCCCGTCGCCGGCGTCGCCGCGGGCGACGGTCTGCTCGAAGGGGTAGAGGTTCACGCACACCAGGTCGACCGGCTCGATCCCGTGCTCGGCGGCGGCGCGCAGGTGCTCGTCGCTGTCGCGCAGCGCGAGCAGCCCCGCATAGAGGCGCGGGTGCAGCGTCTTCACGCGCCCGTCCATCATCTCCGGGAAGCCGGTGAAGTCCTCGATCGCGCGCACCGGCACGCCCGCGCCCGACAGCTCGCGGGCGGTGCCCCCGGTGGAGACGATCTCCACCCCCAGCTCAGCGAGGCCGCGCGCGAAGTCGACGATCCCGGCCTTCTCGGACACGGAGAGCAGCGCACGGCGCACCCGCACCTCCCCGGGCGCGGTGCGCCCCAGGCGGGAGTGGAAGCCCACCCCGCCCGCCACGGTCTCGCTGTCGGAGGGCATGGTCAGAGCCTATCCGCCGATGGCGACCCTTCGCCGCGATCCCGGCGTTCACCTCTCATCGGGGCGTGGCGATCACCACTCGACGCGGGTTCTCCGGATCGAGGCTCAGGGCTCCCCGCGCGAACAGTCGCACGGCCTCCGGCAGCAGCGAGTGCTCCAGCGGGCGCAGCGCATCGAGCACCTCGTCGGGATTGCGCGCGTTCGGAAGCTCGCGGGCGCCCTGGAGGATCACCGGCCCGCTGTCCACGCCGGCGTCCACGAAGTGGACGGTCACGCCGAAGACCTTCACCCCGTACTCGAGCGCCTGCTCGATCGCCTTCAGCCCCGGAAAGGCGGGGAGCAGGGAGGGGTGAACGTTGATGACAGCGCCGGGGAAGCAGTTCAGGAAGGGCTCGCCGACCAGCTCCATGTAGCCGGCGAGCACCACCAGCCGCGCTCCGCGCTCGGCGATCCAATCGGCGATCGCTCCATCGCGCGCGCCGCGATCCGGGTAGTCCCCGCGGGGAAACACTGCCGTGGGCACTCCGCGCTCTGCGGCGCGCTCCAGCGCGGACGCGCCGGACACATTGGAGGCGACCGCCACGACCTCCGCCTCCCGTCCGTGCACGGTGTCGAGCAGCGCCTGCAAGTTCGTGCCAGTGCCGGACACCAGCACAGCGATAGGCAGAGGATGTCGAGCGGTCGAGTTGATGCGGAATCGTACCGCCCACGATGTTCGCGGCCCGCGCCGTCTCGTACTGGACCGAAACCGCCGTCACAAAGGACGCCAGGCCGGCAAGCCTCGTTACGAGCGGCTCTGCCGCACGCGCGGTGGCGCAGCTGGAAAGCGGTCACCGCTTGATCCGCACGACGCCTACGCCCGCACCAGCGGCAGCGACGACCCTGCGGGCTCCTCCAGCGCGTACTTGCCGTTCGCCTCGCCGGTGCCGTCGAGCGGGTATTCGCCGCTGAAGCAGGCGTCGCAGTGGGTGGCGCGGCCGGCGCCGACCGCCTCGTAGACGCCCTCCAGCGAGAGGTAGTGCAGGGAGTCGCAGCCGAGCTCGGCGGCGACCTGGGCGGTGGTGCGGTTGTGGGCGATCATCTCCTCGCGCGTGGACATGTCGATGCCGTAGTGGCAGGGGTGCTTGATGGGGGGGGCGGAGATGCGCATGTGTATCTCCCGCGCCCCGGCGTCGCGGAGCATCTGGACGATCTGGCGGGTGGTGTTGCCGCGCACGATCGAATCGTCCACGACGACGAGGCGCCGGCCCGAGATGACCTCGGGGAGCGGGTTGAACTTGAGGCGCAGCCCGTGCTTGCGCAGCTCCTGGCCCGGCTGGATGAAGGTGCGGGCGACGTAGCGGTTCTTCACGAAGCCATCGTCCTGCGGTAGGCCGGCCGCGCGCGCGAGGCCCCGGGCGGCGGGGTTGCCGGAGTCGGGCACGGCGATCACGAGGTCGGCCTCGACGGGCGCCTCGCGCCAGAGGATCTCGCCCATCCGCCCGCGCGCGACCTGGAGCGCGTGCCCGTTCATGCGGGAGTCGGGCCGGGCGAAGTAGATGTACTCGAACACGCAGAACGCTCTGCGCGCGCCGCTCACCACCTGGCGGCTGCGAAGGCCGTCCTCGCCGATGCTCACCAGCTCGCCCGGCTGCACGTCGCGCAGGTGCCGCGCGCCGATGATGTCGAACGCGCAGGACTCGCTGGCCACGCAGTGGTGGACCTTGCCGTCGCCATTCGGCTTCAACACCCCCAGCGCCAGCGGGCGCAGGCCGTGGGGGTCGCGGAAGGAGAGCACGCGGTCCTTGGTCATCGCCACGATCGAGAATGCGCCGCGCAGGCGCGGGAGCACCTCGGCGATCGCGTCCTCGATCCGCTCCGCGGGGTGGGTGGCGATCAGGGCGGCGATGATCTCGGAGTCGGAGGTCGAGCTGAACGTGACCCCGCGCTCGAGCAGCTCGCCGTGCAGCTGCACGGCGTTGATGAGGTTGCCGTTGTGCGCGAGCGCGAGCTCCCGCTGGGAGCCGCGGGTGCCCTCGGAGCGCTGCACCGGCTGGGAGTTCTCCCAGGCGTTGGAGCCGGTGGTGGAGTAGCGCACATGCCCGATCGCGAGGTCCCCGGCGAGGGTGCGCAGGTCGTTCTCGCTGAACACCTGGCTGACGAGCCCGAGCTCGCGGCGCGTGACGATCTGCCCCCCGCGGTCCGCCGCCGCGATGCCCGCCGACTCCTGGCCGCGGTGCTGGAGCGCGTAGAGCGCGAAGTAGGAGAGCCGCGAGACCTCGTGACCGGGCGCGTATATGCCGAACACGCCGCACTCGTCGCGCGGTCCATCGCGCTCCTCAACGCGGCCAGTGGGCCTCACCCCACAAGCTAGCAGCCTCGCTTGGTGCGCACGCCTCACCGGAGTCGCCTCCGGCGAGGCGGGGGTTCCATGTGGGGGACGGAGTCACGGAAACAGCTCCGCCAGCGATCCGTGGGACTCGGCCAGTTCGGCGCGGATCGTCCGCAGCGTATCCCCGCGCCATCTCGCTCAGCGCATCGCCCTCCACCGTGCCGACGGCCGCCCGGGCACTTCGCCGAACGCGGCGAGCGCGTCGTGGGAGCCGGCGACGAAGACGCCCGGCCCCTCGCCGAAGAGCCGCGCCGCCTCCCAGAAGATGCGCCGAGGGTGACCTTTGCGCCCAGCTCGCCCGCCAGGCAGCACTCGGCCAGCGCCACCGCGAGGCCGCCCTCCGCGATGTCGTGCGCGCTGCTCAGCGCCCCCGCTCGCACCGCCTCGCGGACGGCTGCCTGTGCTGCGAGCACCGCCTGTACGTCGATCTCCGGGAGCCCGTCGGGCAGGGGCTCGCCGCGCAGCTTGGCCAGCTCGCTCGCCGCGAGCGAGGGGGCGAACGGCCCGACCAGCGCGATCTCCTCGCCTTCGCGTGCGAACCCCATCCGCCCCGCTCGGCGCGCGTCGGGCATGCGCCCGACCATGCCCACCACCGGCGTGGGATAGATCGGGCCGGCGGGGCCCTCGTTGTAGAGGGAGACGTTGCCGCCGACGATCGGCGCCTCCAGCGCTCGGCACGCGTCGCCGAGGCCGCGCACCGATTCGGTGAGCTGCCAGGCGATGTGCCCCTTCTCGGGGTTGCCGAAGTTGAGGTTGTTCGTGGTCCCCAGCGGCTCCGCTCCCACGCACGCGAGGTTGGCTGCGCACTCGAGCGCCGCCTCGATCGTGCCGGTGTAGGGATCGGCGGCGACGCGCCGCCCGTTGCCGTCGATGCTCACCGCCAGCGCGGGCACGGGCTTGTGCGCCCCCATGTCGCGCACGGCGGGGTGGGAATCGCCGCCGGTGCGCAGCGCGAGCACCGCGGCGTCGGCCTGCTCGGGGCGGCGCACCGTGCGGGACTGCACGATCGCGTCGTACTGCTCGAAGAGCGGGCGGCGCGAGGCGATGTTCGGCGAGCGCAGCAGCGCGAGCAGCGTCTCGCGGGGGGAGGCGTCGGGGGCAGCGCGGCTGGCGGCGGGGCGTAGATCGGCGCCGCGGGCCTCGCCGGCTGCAGGTCGTACAGCGGGCAGTCGTCCACCAGCGCCCGCACCGGCATGTCCCCGACGAGCCGCTCGCCGTCGAAGATCCGCATCCGGCGGGTGTCCGTCACCGTTCCGATCGCGGCGCCGCCGACCTCCCACTTCTCGCACAGCCCCAGCACCGCCGGCACGTCCGCGGGCGCCGCGACGCACAGCATCCGCTCCTGGGACTCCGAGACCATGATCTCGAAGGGCTCCATCCCGGGCTCGCGCAGGGGGATCCGTGCGACGTCGATGTCGATGCCCACCTCCCCCTTGGAGGCCATCTCCGCGGCCGAGGAGGTCAGCCCCGCGGCGCCGAGGTCCTGCAGGGAGACCAGCAGGCCCCGCTCCAGGAGCTCCAACGAGCACTCCAGCAGCTTCTTCTCCTCGAACGGGTCGCCGACCTGCACGGTGGGGCGCTTGTCATCGCCTCTCCGAGCTCGGCAGATGCCAGCACCGATGCTCCGCCGATCCCGTCGCGCCCGGTGGAGGCTCCGAACAGCACGACCACGTTGCCCACGCCGGCCGCGGCGCTGCGCACGAGCTGCGCGCGCGCGCAGAGGCCGAGCGCCATCGCGTTGACCAGGCAGCTCTGCTCGTAGGGGCCCTCGAAGTAGACCTCGCCGCCGACGGTGGGCACCCCGATCGAGTTGCCGTAGTGGCCGATCCCGCGGACGGCCCCGTCGAGGAGGTAGCGCGCGCGGGACCGCGGTGGCCGCGTGGGGCTCCCCGAAGCGCAGTGAGTCGAGCACCGCGATTGGGCGGGCGCCGATCGCGAAGATGTCGCGCAGGATGCCCCCCACGCCGGTGGCCGCCCCCTGGAAGGGCTCCACCGCACTGGGATGGTTGTGGGACTCGACCTTGAACGCGCACACGAGGCCGCCCCCCACGTCCACCGCCCCGGCGTTCTCGCCGGGACCCACGACGACGTGGGGTCCCTCGGTGGGCAGCGTGCGCAGCAGCTTCTTGGAGTGCTTGTACGCGCAGTGCTCGCTCCACAGCAGCGAGTACATCGCGAGCTCCACCTGGTTCGGTGGCCGTCCCTGCTTCTCGCAGACCAGCTCGTACTCCGCGCGCGTGAGGCCGAGTGCGACGGCATCCTCGGCGGTGGGAAGCACGGCGCTTCCGGTCACGAGCGGATCTCCGGGGTGGATCGACCTCTCGGGGCGGAGAGGGCGGCGGAGTCGATCCGCGATCGGTGCACGCCGCGCCTACTCACGCGCGCCCTCCACCGCGAGGCGCATCGACTCAAAGATGCAGAGGCCGTCCGTGGAGCCGGTCAACTCATCCACCGCGTGCTCGGGGTGGGGCATCAGCCCGAAGACGTTGCCCGCCTCGTTGCGCACCCCCGCGATGTCGCTCACCGAGCCGTTGAAGTTGTGGCCGGGCGCGTAGCGAAGGACCACCTGGCCGTTCTTCTCCAGCCGGTCGAGGGTGGGCTCGTCCGCGTGGTAGCGGCCCCAGGAGTGCTTCGCGGGGATGCTCAGCAGCGCTCTGGGGCGATCGGTGCTCGACCGGCAGGCGCGGGTGAAGTCGGTGTCGTCGTTTACGACCTCGAGCTCGACCTGACGGAAGGTGAAGCGCAGGTTCGCGTTTCCGAGCAGTGCCCCCGGCAGCAGGTGCGCCTCGCAGAGAACCTGGAAGCCGTTGCAGATCCCGAGCACGAGTCCGCCATCGTTCGCAAACGCGATCACCGACTCCATCACGGGTGAGAAGCGTGCGATCGCCCCCGCGCGCAGGTAGTCGCCGTAGGAGAAGCCCCCGGGCACGACGATCGCGTCGGCGCCCTTCAGATCGCGCTCGCCGTGCCACAGCAGCTCCGCGTCGCCCACGCGCCGGGCGGCTTCGAGCGCGTCGACCTCATCGCAGGAGCCGGGGAACTGGAGGACGCCGAACTTCACCGCAGCCTCGCCACGGCCTCAACATCCGCCGGATCGACGCGCTCGAGCCCGGGAATCCCGTCGAAGTCTCGATCGGGGCTGAGGATCGCGTCGATGCCGCGATTCAACGCCTGCGCCGCAAAGATCGCGTCGCGCATGTCGAGCTGCTCATGCTCGCACCACAGGTCGAGGGCGCGCTCGATGTCAGTCCGCTCGACCGTGTGCAACGGACATGAGCGCTCGATCCTACGAGCCCAGTGCGCGACATCCGCGCGGGCTTGCGCTCGCCGTTGACGGACATACGCAAACTCGTGGATCAACTCGATACTCGCCTCTCCGGCGAGCCTCCCGCCCCTCATCTCGCGCAGGATTTCTTGGCATGGCTCGCGGTAGTGGTGCTCGCCCCCGAGCGCGTAGAGGAACACGCCCGTGTCGAAGAGGAAGCGACGCACCGGCGGGTCAGTCGTAAGTGTCGAGGATGCGCATGACGCTCGCGTACCTGTCTTCGAGCATCTGCTTCTTCATCACCGGCCAGTCGTCGACGGGCATCGGCGGCGCGGCGAGCAGTTCGTCGATCGCCTTGGCGCGATCCTCCTGAACGCGCGAGAGCTTTTCGTCGATCGCCTCGCGGATCAGAGCCCCCAACGAGATGCCGCGCTGCGCCGCCGTCTCGCGCAGGCGCCGGTGCAGATCGTCGTTGAGCAGAAGCTGGGTGCGGCGGGTGAGCTGCGGCATATACACACCCTAGCATGCGCATGAGCAGACGCATATGCACATACCCACCGGGGCGAGCGCTGCGGGCGGGTCAGGTCAGTTTGCTCTCGCCGCCGAGTAGCTGGACTTCGTAGTCCTCCACGAGCGGGTTGGCGAGCAGCTTCTCGCACATCGGCCGAAGCTGACCGGGATCCTCCACGTCGAGCTCGACCAGGCGGCCGATGTGTACGTTCTCCACACCCGCGAAGCCGAGCGCGGGCAGCGCGCGCTGCACGGCCTCTCCCTGGGGGTCGAGGATGCCCGCCTTGGGTCGGATGAGAACACGGGCCCTCACGCCGAGCGCTCGAGCCACGCGGAGAACGGCTCGCCGGTGATCCGCTCGTACGCCTCTATGTACCGCGCGCGCGTATGAGCGACGACATCGGCTGGTATCGCGGGAGCAGGAGGCTTCTTGTCCCAGCCCGTGCCAGCGGCCCAGTCGCGCACGGGCTGCTTGTCGAAGCTCGGCTGACTCCCACCCGGCTTGTACCCGTCGGCCGGCCAGAAGCGAGACGAGTCGGGAGTGACCACCTCGTCCGCCAGGGTCAGTGCGCCACTGGCGTCTAGGCCAAGCTCGAACTTGGTGTCGGCGAGGATGATCCCGCGCTCGCGGGCATGCTCAGAGGCCCGCCGATAGACGGAGATCGTGACCCGCCGTAGCTCCTCGGCGAGAGCCCGGTCGCCCACGAGCTCGGCGGCGCGGTCGAAGTCGATCGCCTCGTCGTGGCCGACGTCGGCCTTCGTCGTCGGCGTGAAGATCGGCTGCGGCAGCTGCTCGGACTCGCGCAGACCGGCGGGCAGAGCGACCCCGCAGACCGATCCGGAGCGCAGATACTCGCTCCAGCCCGACCCTGTGATGTAGCCGCGCGCTACACACTCGACGGGAAGCATCGCCAGCTTCTTGACCACGAGTGCCCGACCGCGAACCTCTTCGGGCACGCCGTCGGTCACCGATACAAGGTGGTTGGCGACGATGTCGCGCGTGCGCTCAAACCAGAAAACGGATAGTCCGGTGAGTACCTTGCCCTTGTCGGGGATCGCTGTCGGATGGACGACGTCGTAGGTGGAGATCCGGTCGCTCGCCACCATCAGCAGGCGGTCGTCCATGTCGTATAGCTCGCGCACCTTGCCGCTGGCAAGGAGGGGCAGGTCGGCGAGCGCGGTCATCATCGCCTGACTCTATCGATGGTCGCGGCGCGGAAGAGGCGCGCGCGGAGGACGCGACGGGCGCTCTTGGGGGAGGCCCGAATGCGCCCGAGCGAGGCTCGACGCGTGCCTCAGGCGATCTCGTCCAGACGCGCCACTATCTCTCGTGCATAGCGCACGTAGTGGCCGTAGTCGAAGATCTCGTCGAGGTCGAGGTTCGAAGCGCGATCGTCCGTCGCCAGCAGGTCGCGCAGCGGAATGCCCTCGTCCCAGGCCCGCTGCGCCTGCTCCTGCACCACCCGGTAGGCGCTGTCGCGGCTCATGCCCGTCTCGACCAGCGCCAGCAGCAGCCGCTGGGAGAAGAGCGCGCCGTGGGTCAGCTCCAGGTTCGCCCGCATCCGCTCCGCGTCAACCGTCATGCCCTCCACGAGTGCGACGGCGCGGTGCTGGAGGTGGTCGATCAGGATCGTCGAGTCCGGCAGGATCACGCGCTCCACCGAGGAGTGCGAGATGTCGCGCTCGTGCCACAGCGCCACGTCCTCCAGCGCCGCCTGCGCGTTGCCGCGCAGCACTCGCGCCAGGCCCGCGATCTGCTCGCTCTTGATCGGGTTGCGCTTGTGCGGCATCGCGCTCGAGCCCTTCTGGCCGGCGCGGAACGGCTCCTGCACCTCGCGCACCTCCGTGCGCTGCAGGTGGCGCACCTCCGTCGCCAGGCGCTCCAGGCCAGCGCCCGCGAGCGCGATCGCTCCCAGCAGCTCCGCGTGGCGGTCGCGCGCGAGCACCTGCGTGGAGACCGGCTCGCGCTCCAGTCCCAGGCGCGCCAGCACGCGCGCCTCGAACTCCGGTGAGGTGGCCGCGTAGGTGCCCACCGCGCCCGAGACCGCCCCCACCGACGCCTGCGCGAAGGCGCGCTCGAGGCGCTCCGTGTTGCGGTGCGCCTCGAACGCGAAGCCCGCGAGCTTCACGCCGAACGTGGTGGGCTCTGCGTGCACCCCGTGCGTGCGGCCCACGCACAGCGTCTGCGCGTGCTCCCGCGCGCGGGCCGCGAGGGCGTCCACCAGTGCGCGCGCGCCCGGGAGGACGACCTCGCCCGCCGCCTTCAGCTGCAACGCGAGGGCGGTGTCCAGCACGTCGGAGGAGGTCAGGCCGAAGTGGACCCAGCGGCCCGCCTCCCCCGCCGACTGCGCCAGCACGTCGACGAAGGCCGCCACGTCGTGGTCGGTCGTGCGCTCGCGCTCGTTCACCTCCTCCACCGTGAACGTCGCCGCCCGGATCGCCTCCAGATCCGCCGCCGTGGGGGCGTTGCCCTCGCCGAGCAGGCCCGGCAGCTCCTCGCACGCCGCCACCTCCACACGGCGCCAGCACTCCATGCGCGCCGCATCCGTCCAGATCGCGCCCAGCTGCGGACGTGTGTAGCGCTCGATCATGCTCGGTCCCTCTCCATGGCGAGGCCTACGCGCTCACGCCATGAGGATCTGCGCGGCGAGGATCGCCGCGTTGCGGGCGTTGTCCAGGCCCACGCACGCCACCGGCACGCCCGGGGGCATCTGCACGATCGAGAGGATCGCGTCCAGGCCGCCCGCCGCGCTCAGGCGGCTCGAGAGCGGGACCCCGATCACCGGCAGGTTCGTGTGCGCCGCCACCGCGCCCGGCAGCGCCGCCGAGATGCCCGCGCCCGCGATGATCACGCGCAGGCCGCGCATCTGCGCGTTCTTCGCGTACTCCGCCACCACGTCCGGTTCGCGGTGCGCCGACATCACCCGCAGCTCGTGCAGGATGCCCCGCTCTTCGAGCTCCGCCGCGGCCTTCCGCATCGCCTCCATGTCGCTCTTCGAGCCCATCACGATCCCCACGCGCGGGGCGTCCACGTCGAGCCCCTCCAGCTGCGTGCGCACCTCCGTCTCGGTCAGCGGGGTCGCGATCGGGGTCACCTCACCCATGCTCGGCCTCAGCCCCGGGCTCCATCCCGTACGACTCGTCGAGGATGCTCTTCAGCGAGCGCCACCCCTCGCTCACCCGTCCCTCCTCCTCGACCTTCGCCGCGATGTCGCCGCGCATCTGCATGCCCTCGAAGGAGATCATCCGCGCCGCAGCATACGCCGACTCGCGGGCCTCGTCCGGGGTCCCGCCGAGCGCCGTCACGTTCAGCACACGCCCCCCCGCGGTGAGGAGCCCCCCGTCGTCCGCGAGCGCCGTGCCCGCGTGCGTCACCTCCACGTTCTCCGGGAGGAGCTCCAGCCCCGAGATCGGATCGCCGCTGGAGGCGGATCTCGGGTAGCCCGCGCTCGCCAACGTGACCGTGACCGCCCACCGCGGCGACCATTCCACCAGCGACTCCTCGGCTTCTCCCAGCAGCGCCCCCCGGGGCGCAGTGTGCGCAGCATCAGGCCCAGCAGGTCCGCGTTCAGGCGCGGGAGCAGCGCCTGGGTCTCCGGGTCGCCGAAGCGCACGTTGAGCTCGAGCACCTTCGGGCCCTGCTCGGTGAGCATCAGGCCCGCGTAGAGGACCCCTCGGAATGGGGTTCCGCGGCGCTGCATGGCCCCGAGGATCGGCAGGTGCACCAGCTCCGCGATCCTCCAGTCGTCTTCGTACTCCAGCCCGGGCACCGGCGAGTAGGCGCCCATGCCGCCCGTGTTCGGTCCCTCCTCGCCGTCCAGCAGGCGCTTGTAGTCGCGCGCCGGCTCCAGCGTCAGCGCCCATTCGCCGTCGCACAGCGCCAGCAGCGAGATCTCCCTGCCGCTCAGGCGCTCTTCGACCACCGCGCTCGTGTCGTTCGGGTGGGCGGGGTCTCCAGTCGTAAATCGGCCCTCGACGAAGATCTCCCGCAGCGCCGCCCGCGCCTGCTCCGGCGAGTCCGCCACCGTCACGCCCTTGCCCGCCGCGAGGCCGTCCGCCTTCACCACCACCCCGGGGTTTGCCAGCTCCGCCGACCGCCGCCTCGCCCTCCTCGAAGCGTACGCGCGTGGCGCCAGCGCGCGGTCGCCACGCCCGCCTCCTCCATCACCTGCTTGGCGAACGCCTTCGAGCTCTCCAGGCGCGCCGCCGCGGCGGACGGGCCGAAGGCGAGACGGCCGCGACGGTCGAGCTCATCCACCAGGCCCGCCACCAGCGGCGCCTCTGGACCCACGACCGTGAAGTGGACGCCCTCGCGCTCCACCGCCGCCACGATCCCCTCGATGTCGTCGGCCGCCACGTCGATCAGGCGCGCGTCCTGCGCGATGCCCGCGTTGCCGGGTGCGCACAGCAACTCCACCCCATCTCCCGCCAGCGCCCGCACGAGCGCGTGCTCGCGCCCGCCGCTGCCGACGACGAGAACCCTCATAGGGAGGCGATGAACTCGTCCACGGGAAGGGCCGTCAGCGTCTCGTAGCTCACCGTGCCGCGCGAGCCCAGCTCCAGCGAGACACGCGCCATCGTCTGCTCGTCCGGCGCCTCCACGATGTTCACGAAGTCGAAGCGCCCCAGCGTCGCCCACTGCGCGGTCACCCTCGCCCCCAGCTGCTCCACCTCCCTGTTCACCTCGTGGATCCGCTGCGGGTTGTTCTTGACCGTCTGCACGCCCTCCGGCGTCAGGTGTCGCGAGCATGATGTACGTGGGCATCGGAACCTCCTCCTCGGGTGGTGTTGGGAGCGTCTTCAGATTAGACCTCAACCCGGGAGCGCGGCGCCCGCGGGCTGCGGCTCGAACGTGAGCCTGCCCTCCGCGGCGTCCACGCGGATGGCGTCGCCCGGGCGCAGGCTCCCCTCCAGCAGCGACAGCGCCAGGCGGTCGGTCAGCTGCTTCTGGATCACCCGGCGCAGCGGGCGGGCGCCGTAGGTCGGGTCGTAGCCCATGTCGCCGAGCAGCTCCCGCGCGGCCTCGGTAAGCGTCACCTCCACGCCGCGCTCGCGCACGCGCGCGATCACGCGCGCCACCTGCAGCTCCACGATCTCCCCGAGCTGCTCGCGGGTCAGCGCCTCGAAGCGCACGATGTCGTCCAGGCGGTTGACGAACTCGGGTTTGAAGTGGCTCAGCAGCGCCTCGCGCAGCCGCGCGTCCGCCGCCGCCGCGGCGCTCCCGCCGTCCGCGGAGTCCGGGCGAGTGGCATCCAGATCCGCTGGGTGGGTGGGATCCTGATCTACGGGAATGTTCGAGGTCATGATCAGCACCGTGTTCTTGAAGTCCACCGTGCGCCCCTGCCCGTCCGTCAGGCGGCCGTCGTCCATCACCTGCAACAGCGTGTTGAACACGTCCGGGTGCGCCTTCTCGATCTCGTCCAGCAGCACCACCGAGTACGGACGCCGGCGCACCGCCTCGGTCAGCTGGCCCCCCTCCTCGTAGCCCACGTAGCCCGGCGGGGCGCCCACCAGGCGCGAGACCGTGTGCTTCTCCATGTACTCCGACATGTCCAGGCGGATCATCGCCTCCTCCGAGTCGAAC
The DNA here is from genome assembly GCA_963813765.1 of uncultured Solirubrobacterales bacterium. GTDB lineage: Bacteria > Actinomycetota > Thermoleophilia > Solirubrobacterales > Solirubrobacteraceae > Palsa-744. The sequence goes on along the minus strand of CAWFAB010000002.1, from coordinate 267,745 downwards.
ATGAACTCCGCCAGCGCCCGCGCCAGCTCCGTCTTGCCCACGCCCGTCGGGCCCAGGAACAGGAACGTGCCGATCGGGCGGTTCGGGTCCTGCAAGCCCCGCCCGCGAGCGGCGCAGCGCGGTCGCCACCGCCTCCACCGCCTCCTCCTGGCCGATCACCCGCTCGTGCAGCCGCTCCTCCATGTGGATCGAGCTTCTCCACCTCCCCCTCCAGCAGGCGGCTCACCGGGATCCCCGTCCAGCGCGCCACCACCTCCGCCACGTCGTCCGCGTCCACCTCCTCCTTGAGGAAAACCGGCGCCGCGGCGCGGCTCGCCATCCTCGGGTTCCGCACTGCGCGACCCATCCGGGCCGCCCTCCAAGGCGGCCAATCTCTTCTCTATCTCCGGGATCTCTTCGTAGAGCAGTTCCGACGCCCGCTCGAAGTTCGTCTCGCGTTTGGCCCGCTCGGCCTCGCCGCGCGCCGCCTCGAGGCGCTCCTTGAGGCTCTGAGGCGTCCGTGATGGCGTCCTTCTCTGCCTGCCACTGCGCCTTCATCCCCGCCGAGCGCTCCTTCAGGTCCGCCAGCTCGCGCTCGATCGCCTCGCGGCGCTCCGCCGAGGCCTCGTCGGTCTCCTTGCGCAGCGAGGTCAGCTCGATCTCCAGCTGCATCACGCGGCGGTCCACCTCGTCGATCTCCGTCGGCAGCGAGTCGATCTCGATCCGCAGCTTGCTCGCCGCCTCGTCGATCAGGTCGATCGCCTTGTCCGGGAGGAAGCGGTCGGAGATGTAGCGGTGCGAGAGCGTCGCCGCGGCGATCAGCGCGCTGTCCTGGATGCGCACTTTGTGGTGCACCTCGTAGCGCTCCTTCAGGCCCCGCAGGATCGCGATCGTGTCCTGCACCGACGGCTCGCCGACCATCACCGGCTGGAAGCGCCGCTCCAGCGCCGCGTCCTTCTCGATGTGCTTGCGGTACTCGTCCAGCGTCGTCGCCCCCACGCAGCGCAGCTCCCCCCGCGCGAGCATCGGCTTCAGCAGGTTCGCCGCGTCCACCGCCCCTTCCGCCGCGCCCGCCCCCACGATCGTGTGGAGCTCGTCGAGGAACAGGATCACCCCGCCGCGGGCCTCGGAGACCTCCTTCAGCACCGCCTTCAGCCGGTCCTCGAACTCGCCCCGGTACTTCGCGCCCGCGATCAGCGAGCCCATGTCCAGCGCGATCACGCGGCGTTCGCGCAGCGACTCCGGGACGTCGCCCGCCACGATCCGCTGCGCCAGGCCCTCCACGATCGCCGTCTTGCCCACCCCGGGCTCCCCGATCAGCACCGGGTTGTTCTTCGTGCGCCGCGAGAGCACCTGGATCACGCGGCGGATCTCCTCGTCGCGGCCGATCACCGGGTCCAGCGCGCCCTGCTCCGCCAGCTTCGTGAAGTCGCGGCCAAAGCGCTCCAGCGCCTGGTACTTCTCCTCGGGGCTCTGGTCCGTCACGCGGTGCGGGCCCCGCACCTCCGCGAGGGCCGCCAGCAGGCGCTCGGAGCTCGCGCCCACCGCGCGCAGCGCCTGGCCCGCGCGGCCGCTGTCCTGCGCGAGCGCGAGCAGGAGGTGCTCGGTGGAGATGTACTCGTCCGAGAGCTCCCGCGCCTGGGTCTCCGCCGCGCGCAGCACCCCCTGCAGTTCCGCGGAGGGCTGGCCCTCCTGCGCCGAGGAGCCCTCGCCGAGGCGCGGGAGGTCATCGAGGGCGCGGTTGCACTCCGCGCGCAGCGCCGGGATCGACGCGCCGAGCTTCGCCAGCACCGGCAGCACCACCCCGCCCTCGCTCTCCAGCAGCACCGCCAGCAGGTGCGCTGGCGTCACCTGCGGGTTGCGCCGCTCCTGCGCGAGGCGCGCCGCCGCCGCGAGCGCCTCCTGGGACTTGATCGTCAGGCGGTCGGGCTGCATCGCTCAAGACTGACACACGACGGCGATGGCTGGAGGCCGGCCAAGGCGGTTACCGGCTTCGCAAGAGGGCGGCCAGCGCTGGTCTGGAGACGCCCGACTACGCGCGCGTCGTTCTCAAGGGCTCGCTCGATTAGCCGTTCTCAAGGGTTCGCTCGATTAGCCGTTATGCGGCCAAGTCGAACAAGCGAGCCGGCTCAACAAACGCCGCCGTAGACGCAAGCTGTCGGGACACGTACAGCGACTCGACGGTCATCGCGGATCGCCCGTTCAACGTAGCCTGCGACGAGCGGCCCGCGTGCAGCTCAAGCCGAAGCGCCTCCAACTCGTGCGGCAGCGGGGCACCGTACGTCTTGCCGCCGTGCCTTCCGTCGTAGCTTAGGAGCCAAGGTACGTCGCAGCCGAGCCGGCGAACGGCTCAAAGAGCCGGTCAATGTGCCGGTTGGCGACCGTCGCAAGGATGCGTGGTGCCAGCTTGCGCTTGCTGCCTTGATACGGGATCGGGTGCGGAAGGTTCATCTGTGGCGCTCGAGTTCGGCCTCGGGGATCATGGACGGCGGGAACACGCGTTCGACCTTACGGCACCCCTCGGACGAAACGCCGCACCGCGCGCTGCGTCACCCGGCTCTCCGGCCACACCTCGTTAGACTTGCGCAAGATGCGCGAAGGACGCTCGCGATAGTCGCACAAGCGGAGTCCGCCGGTCCGCTGAAGCCCCGCCTGCGCGGGGTCTCCCACCAGTACGCCTTCTTCGTCTCCCTCGCCTGCGGCGTCGGGCTGATCCTCGCGGCCTCCGGCGGTCGCGCGCGCGCCGCCGCCGCGATCTACGCCGGCGCCGTCTCCGCGCTGCTCGGGACCAGCGCGCTGTATCACCGCGTCACCTGGCGCCCCCGCGCGCGGCGCTGGATGCGCCGCCTCGACCACTCCATGATCTTCGTGCTCATCGCCGGGACCTACACGCCCGTGGCGCTGCTCGCGCTCTCCGGGTCGCTCTCGCGCGTCGTGCTGATCGTGGTCTGGGCCGGCGCCGGGGCCGGGGTCGTCTTCAAGCTCGTCTGGATCGACGCCCCGAAGTGGCTGTTTGCCGCCGTGTACCTCGCGCTCGGCTGGGTCTCGCTGGCCGTCTTCGGCGAGCTGCCCGGGGCGATCGGGTGGCTCGCCGTGGCGGGATTGGCCGCGGGAGGGCTGCTGTACACCGCCGGAGCGCTCATCTACGCCACGGAACGGCCCAACCCCGTGCCCGGGGTCTTCGGGTACCACGAGGTCTTCCACGCGCTCGTGATCGCCGCCGCCGCGCTGCACTACGCGGTCATCGCGTTCGCGGTTGTGCCGCGGGGGTGAGGGGCGCCCCGCGGGGGGCCCCTGCGGGTGGTTGGAGGCGTCGCGGGGCCGAGGTTCGCGGGTTTGTTTCTTACTTACGCTCGTGGCCGTGGGCGTGGGAATGTTGGGCGAATGCTGACCTTTCGGTGCGTCTGGAGCTCCGCTCGGGGCCTCGGCTCCAGCCCGGTCTCCTTGGGCTGTTGATCTCCGACGGGCGCAGACCTATGCTAAGAGAAACGCCTAAAAAATGAAGGAGTAGATACCATGTCTAAAATCAAAGTTATACTGTTCAGCTTGCTGGCAGTGGTCGTGCTGAGCGCGGCCGCGGCGTCGTCCGCGTCGGCTGGGCTCACGCACGTGTTCTTTGTTGAAAAAACCGAAGTGAAAGGTGCTTCGACGTTTGAAGTCCAAGGCGTGAGCCAAGAAGGGTGGCTTGAATGGACGTGGGCCGGCTCTTTGATTGCCGTTACGTGTCAAGGTGACTACACGTCGATTGGAGCTGGCACAAATTTGATCGAAAAAGAAGGTAAATCAAAAGCCAAGATAGGATTCAGAAATTGCTTCGTATACAGATTTGAAGGTAAAGCAAAGGTTGCTACTGAATGCAAACTTTCGCCGGAACCTCTAGTTTTAGAATCCACAGATGAACTGATCGGTGCCGGTGAAGACAGGTTCACCGGAAGCAAAGCGGAAGAAAAATTCGCCGAATTCGAAATTCCAAAAGACGAAAAATGCGTCTTGAGCAAACTTGCGGCAATCAAATTCACAATAAAAGGCTCGGAGCTTTGCACTGTACCTCTGTCAGGTGAGGAAAATGTAGTGCATGAGCTCTTCTGCACCCCGGGAGGCAGTTCGATGAAAACAGGAACAGAACCGGCGAGGCTCTTCTCGACTGAGATGGTGAAATTGACCAGCGCCAAACCCTGGAGTGGTACCTGAAGTATTGTCTAGGTAAACTCCTCAAGTTTCTGAGTTTTGGCCGGATTTGCAGGAGATCGGGCGGTAGCGTCGAGGGCTGGCGGGGCGCCGGGTAGAGGAGGGGCACCGGCGGCTGCCTCGAACCCACGGGGTGTTCAACGTCCTGTGGGAGGTGCCACCGATGCCCGTCGTTCCTGGTTCGCTCGATTCGCTGTTGTTCCTCTTCGCCGGTGCGTTTACGGCGCCGAGCTTTCAGACGTTCCGATTCCTGGTCGTGGGGTTCCTTACCAGGGTCGGGGAGCACACGGTCTGCGGGATGCTGCAGGCGGCGCGCCTTGAGCGTGTCTGGCATCACAGCCGCGCGCACTACTTCTTCTCGAGCGCGCGCTGGTCTGCGGATGAGCTCGGCCTGTTGCTGCTGGACTTCCTGGTCGCTACGTTCGTGGCCGGGGAGGAGCCGATCCGCGTGGCGGTCGATGAGACAGTGGCATCAAACTGTACCTCCGGTGGTTGTGTTTTTGGTTTGTGTGGGGAAGTGGGTGGAGGTCGCGATGTGCTGGCGGCATTGTTGCTCGACCTCCGGCGGGAATGGGATGCATAGTCGCTTGCCGTGACCGCGGCGGGCGGCGAGCTGGCCGTGGCTGATCCAGTAATAGACCGCGCCGGGCGCGACGCCGAGGCGTTCGGCGATCTGGCTGACGGTGAGCTCGTCGGCGCGCAGCAGCGGCTGGGGAGCGATCTGGTGGTCGGAGCGCAGTTGGCTGACGGCGCGCGCGTCGAACGCACGGCCGGTCCCGGTGCGCAGGCCGCCGGCGTTCAGCTCGGCCGCGATCTCGTCGTTGCTGCGGTGTGGGCCCAGGCGCCTGATGAGATCGAGCGCCTCGGGCGGCGTGGGCTTGATGATGCCCTGGGGGCGGGTGATCGTGTGCTGCTCGGCGGCGCCGGATTGCCAGCGGATACCGACCTGGACGGTGGGTTGGTGCGGGTCGCTTGTGAGCGTGACGTCGGCGATCAGCGATCGCAGCAGGCGCTTGCGGTCGCGGTGCGCGGTGGTCTGCGCGGCCCATAGGGCGGGCAGGTCGCGAGCGAGCGCCTCGAACTGCTCGCGCGAGCGCTCCGGCGCGGGCGTGGCGTGCTCGGCGAGCTCGGCCTCGGCGTCTTTGAGCTCGCGGAGCTTCTGCTCCCAGCGGTCCTCGAGGCTGCGCGCCACGAGGCGGTTCTCGGGCTCGCAGGCGTGGAAGGCGCGCTCGGCGCGGACGGCCTCGTAACGGGCGCGCTCGACGCGCAGCTCGAGCGCGCGGTTTGAGCGCGCGCGACGGTCCTGAAACTCGTCGGCGGCGGAGAGCGCGAGCGCGATCTGCTCGGGGGCGAGCGCCTGCAGCAGCCGGCGAGCGATCAGCTCGTCGATTCCCGCGGCCTTGACCGAGCGGCAGGCCGGGGTGTGGACGTGGTCGGCGCGCGAGTGAGCACAGTCGTAGTGAGCTGCGTCGTCCTGGCAGCGCGTCGTCATCGCGCGCCCACCCGCAGCGCACGATCCCCTGGCACAGCGCGCTGCCCTCGCGCGGCGGCCGCTGGCCTTTGCTGGTGTTGTTGGCAGCAAGCCGCCGCTCGTTTGAGAGGAACTCATCCCACGTGATGTACGCCTGATGATGGTCTCCGATCAGCACCGCCCACTCTGAGCGAGGCAGCTCGATCTGCGCGGTCACGATCGTGCCGTCCGGCCTGACGACGCGGCGAGAGCGGTAGCGCCCTGCCACGTACGCTCCGGCGTAGCAGGGGTTGTGAAGGATCCGCGCCACCCGCGGGAGCGTCAGCGCTCCCCAGCGCAGCTCACCCCACGCGCACGGGTTGGCGCGCTTGGGGAACCGCCGGTTCTGGAAGGCTCCGACCACGCCATACGCCGAGCCGGTCTGTGCGAACGCCTTGAACAGATCGCGGATCGCTGCCTGCACCTCCTGGTCGGGGTCGATGATCACCTGCCCGTCCTCGTCGTAGAGATAGCCGACCGGCAGCGCGGCGCGCAGCTCACCGCGCTCGGCGGCGTGACGCTTGGCGCCCTGCAGCCGAGAGGCCATGATGTGCAGCTCGGCTTGGGAGAGCTGGCTCTTGACGCCCAAGATCAGCTGGTCGTTGAAGTCCCGCAGGTCATAGATCCCGTCAGTGTCCACGACCAGGGTGCCGGTCAGCCCACAGTACTCAAGCAACCGCTGGATCTCGGCGCTCGAGCGCGCCAGGCGCGAGACCTCCAGGCCGAAGACCGCTCCCACCTCGCCCAGGCACACCCGCGCGAGGAGCTCCTTGAACGCCCCCCGCGCCTGAGTGTCTGAGAACCGGCCCGAGACGCCGAGATCCGCGTCGACGGTGAGGATTCGCTCGGGCGCCCAGCCCAACCGGGCCGCCTCCTCGCAGAGCGCGTACTGGCGCTCGGTCGAGCGGAAGTTCTCGCGCACCTGCCGCGGCGAGTACTGTCGCAGGTAGATCACGGCCAGCCGCTCCAGGTGCGAGCTTGCGATCTTCTGCTGCGCAGAGCTCAGCATCGGCCTGTGTCCTGATCGCCGAGGCGAGCATGTTCGCCATCACGCAGGCCGCCTCGCCGCCGATGCCCGCCACCGCGCATCACCCAAGCGCCCTGCGTCTGAGCAGCTCGACGTTGACCTGCGAGATCTGAAGCAGCAGCGCTTCGTTGCGCTGCGTCGCCTGCACGTGCTCCGAGGCGACGGTCGCAACCGCTTGCGGCACGTAGATCATCCGGCTGCGCCCGCCGAGGTACGCCGCCAGGTACGAGTACGGGCCGTGCAGCTCCCCGCGCTGACAGCGGCACCCCTCGCTGGAGCAACGCCGGCGCTCGGAGAGCAGCGCGCCGCGCAACGTCGCCTCGGGATCGGACAGTCCCGCGGCCAGCCGCCGCCTGAGCGCGCGCAGCCGCGCGACGCTCAACTCGCTGAGCTCCACATCGCTCACCATGTAGGTAGTTCGCCACCAGGCCCATCGATCCTGCACCGGCCTCGCTCATGGCTGGTGCTCCAGCGCAACATCACCATCACGGGTGCGCAGCCACCGGCTCGGACGGCTGCCATCGGGCTCGACCAGCATCCATCCGCGCATCCGTCGCAACGAGCTGCGGGCGACATCCTCGGAGCAGTCGGCCAGGCGCGCGACGCGCTCCACCGTCCGCACGTGAAACGCGTCGGTTGCTCGCAGCACCCGCACATCCAACGGACTCAGCGTCAACGACATGGCGGCGTTCAACGCTCGGCCCCCGCAGCGCCCGTGCCGCCGAGGGCGGCGACCACCGCCGCCAGCTCGACCAGCACCTCGAAGCTCAGCGGCCGCTCAGCCGGCTCCGGGCCGCGATCGGTCGCCTCCTCCAGCAGCCCCACGCCGCCCAACGGGCCGCCATCGCACACATACAGGCGGCTCGCTCCGCAACGACGCACGAACAGCACCTCCAGCCGCTCCCCGCACAGCGGGTGAAACGGATGCGTGACCACCAACGAACCCAAAGAGCCGCTGGACAGCTGCGCAGTATGAATCAAGCGTTGACAGCTTGTTTCATCGCACCGGCAAGCAGGTCTACGGTGCGCGCTACCAGTACGACGGGTCCGCGCCGTCGGGCACGGGCGCGAAGATCGGGTATGGAACAACTGGGTCGTCCTTACCCTCATCGTCGGGCTGCCGTTCACCGAGCGCGCGGTCAGCCTGCCCGTGCTGTTCAGGCACTGGCTTGCAGACCCGCAGGCCAAGGCAGTCAAGAAGGGTGTGCGCGCATCGCGCAAGCCGAACCCGGCGTACCCGTCAAAGTCCGTCCTTGCCAGGCGCCTGCTCGATATCCTCGCCGCGCGCTACCGGACCCGCAAACTCCAGCTGCTGGGCGACTCCGCGTACGCGACCCAGGCGCTGGCGGGCCTGCCAGCGCGCGTGAGTGTCACCTCGCGCCTGAAGGCGAACGCGGCGATCTACGCTCCCCGCCCGCCACGCACCGGCAAGCCAGGGCAGCCCGCCAAGAAAGGCGCCCGCTTGCCGTCGCTGAAGACGATCGCTGAGGACCGCCCTACCCGCTGGCAGCAGGTCGAGGTCAACGCGCTCGGGTAAACACCACACGGTGCTCTGCCACGCCTTCGAGGGCCTCTGGTACGAGGTCTGGGGGCAGCGGCCGGTGCGCGTGGTGATCGTCCGCCACCCCAGGAGCACCACCGGGTATGACATCGCGCTCGTCTCAACCGACATGGCCGCCAGCCCCGCCGAGCTGATCGAACGCTACGACGAGCGCTGGTCGATCGAGGTCTGCCTGCAGGACGCCAAGCAGATCACCGGCGTCGGCGAGGCACGCAACCGCACCCAACGGGCGGTCGAACGCACGGTCCCCTTCTGCCTGCTCTGCCAGACATTGACCGTCGCCTGGTATGCGTTCTGTGGCCGCGCCGAGCACGACGTAGCCCAGCGCCGCCACCACGCCCCGTGGTACCGCCAGAAGCGCAATCCCTCCTACCAGGACATGCTCTGTAGCCTACGCCGCGCGGTCATCGCCGCCCAATACTCACCAGTTACCCCCCACACCCCCAACCAGCGAGAAATCACAAACCCCGCTTACAAGCTCAGACCCGCAGCCGCATAACCCCGAAACTTGAGAAACTCCAGTCACGTATTGATCCTAAGGCCGGAGTTCCGCAGAAGTGGGGCACACGGATGCCCCAGAATGTGGCTCTGAGCAGGGGTTTTGGGCGTGGAGCGCGGTTGACCGCGTGTGTCTACGGTGCGTGGGCCGCCGGGTGCGTGGCCGGGGCGAGGTCTACTCGGGCGGGTCGGCTGTTGGGGTGAAGTCGTAGAAGAGGGGTGGCTCGGGGAGCTTGAGCGCGCGCAGGATATGGCGTTGGCCGGTGGTGAGCTCGGTGCGTTGGGAGATGGTGCCCTGGCTGGTGCAGAGCGTGACGAGGTGCATGCGGTCGAACTCGTTGCGGATGTTGCGCCACGTGTTGCCGACCTCGGTCTCGGCGACACGTAGCAGTAGCAGTGCCAGCCAGCAGAGCTGGACGTGCGCCTCGATGCGATCTTCGCGGCGGTGGTAGACGGGGCGCATGTCGATCGTCAACTTCAGATCGCGCCAGCCGCGCTCGGCTTCATACAGCGCCTTGTAGCCTTGCGCGATGTCCTCGGCGGTGAGGCTCTCATCCGATGTTCGTAACAGGAACTTGCCGTCGAGCTTCGCCTCTTGGGCGAGGGCGGCGCGGTCGATGCGCAGCTTGCCGGTCGGTGTCTGGCGCAGCAGGCGCTTGAACGCGGGCTTGGTCTGCAGCGCGCCGTAGAGCTCACGGCGCTTGGGGGCCGTGAGCGCATCGGAACCAGCGATGCGCTCGCTCAGGCGGGCGAGGATCTGCTCGCGCACGACTTGGTCGCGGCGGGCGCGCTCGGGGTTGTGGCAGATCACGAAGCGGTCGCGGTAGGTGCCCTCATCGACGCGGACCTGCTTGACGCGCAGGTTGCCTGCCACGGTGTGGTAGCGGCCCTGGCGGGCGAGCGCGGCCCGAGCCTCCTTGGTGCCATGACGGAGCTTTTCGCCGACGATGTAGTGGCCGCCGCCGCGCTGCAGGTAGCGGCGATTGCGCTCGCTTTGAAAGCCGCGGTCGAGCACCCAGATCACGCGCGAGAGGTTCCAGTCGCGCAGGTCGTCTCTGGCCTTGCGGATGATCGCCTGGTCTGAGCTGTTGCCCGGGAAGGTCCACACCCTGACCGGGATCCCCTGGCGCGTGACGGCCATCCCGACCACGACCTGCGGCAGGTCGGGCCGATGATCCTTGCTGTGCTTACAGTAGACGCGCCGGCCGCGCTCGGTGACGCCGCGCTGAACCTCTTCCTCCGGGCCGTGCCCGTCATCGTCATCCTCGATCAGCTCCTGCGGCAGCGTGTCCGTCTCCCAGTAGGTCGAGCTGGTGTCGAAGAACAGCAGGTCAACCTCCAAGTCCAACAAGCTGGCCACCGAGAAGAACACCTGCTCCTGCAGCCCATCAAGTGCGGCGTGCAGGAAGTCCATCGCCCGGTAGCAGGCATCATCGGAGACCTCGGCGAGCCCCTCGATGAACGCCCGCTCCGCTACCCAGGTGCAGCCGGCGAGCTTCGACAGCGGCTTGACCGACAGACGGTTGGAGACCATCGCGAAGATCGTCCGCTCCACCGCCTCGGCCTCAAGACGCCGCCCGCCGCGATGATCGCCCCGCCGATCTGAAGGCGCTCCCACAGCCGGTCGGCCAGCCAGCACGAGCCCATCGCCCGCGAGTCCAGCACGCGCACCTCACCCGCCGTCGTTGCCCTGACCGCGTCTGCTGGATCGAGGAAGCGGCCGATCGAGCGCACCAGCCGCCCCAGCGCCTCACGGTCAACCCGGTCGGCGCGACCGAAGCGGTGAACGATCTCCGCGCGCGGCACGCCGGTGTCAGGGTCGCGCACGTTCTGCGCCAGCGCCAGGTAGGAGACCACGCTCCCGTCCGCGTTGCGCCGCTTCGTCTCGCGCAGATACATGCACCTACAAGACTAGCGACTACTCCCGACGGAACCAAACGGTCCAGCCTGACTCGTGTGCCTACAGCGTTTCAGCCTCCAGCCGCGCCAAACCCCCATTCTTCAAGGAAAACCGGGGCCAAAAGCCCGCCGCAACCCTACGAACTGCGGAACTCCGGTAAGGGCGCACGACTAAATAACTAGTGCGATTGAGCGGTCAAATGCCCATAAACATTGGGGATCTGGGGTTAAACCACGTCATTTATAGAGTCGTGAGTCCTAAAGTGGCTCAATATCGAGATGGGGCCGGATGTCATCCGGCCCCATCTCACTGCAGCGCTCGGATGGCTCGGCTTCGTCGGATGGACAGCCAGGAGATGCTCCATACCGCGGGGGCGCCCGTCTACGCCGCTGAGCGGACCGAACACCATCCTGGGGGCTTCGGGCATCACCAGGTCTTCCGCGGGCGCGATCGGCCGCCGGCGCGCCGCGTGCCGTGGCCATCTAGCTCGCCGTCGCTCCGCGAGGCCGCGTGGGCGCCCGCGGGGGTCCCGCGGGCGTTTGGGGGCGCCGTGGGGGCGAGGTTCGCGGGTTTGTTTCTTACTTGCGCTCTTAGCCGCAGGCGTGGAAATGTGGCCAAATGCAGGGCTTTTGTCGCGCCCAGGGGATCGCCCGGAGCAGCGGCTCCAGCCCGATTTCCTCGAGCTATTGACGTCCGATGGGCGCGAACCTATACTCGGAGATAAGCTAAACCTCGGGATCGAAGGACAGGTACATCCCGCGGCGAGGTGGATGAGGAGACGAGCCCGCAGCGCCGTCGCCATCTTGGCGGGGAGCGTTTTAGGGCCCGGCAGGGCCGCCCCGGCGAAGTCGGGGCGGATATGTAGGGTACATTACCTAAGAACGAGGAGATAAATTCATGTCTAAGATCAAAGTCGCACTGCTCAGCTTGCTGGCAGTGGTGGCGCTGAGCGCAGTCGCGGCGTCGTCCGCGTCGGCTGGGCTCACGCATGTGTTCTTTGTTGAAAAAGCAGAAGTGAAAGGTACTTCGACGTTTGAAGTCCAAGGCGTGAGCCAAGAAGGGTGGCTTGAAGGTGTGGCAGGCGGCAACTCGGTCGCCATTACGTGTCAAGGTGACTACACGTCGATCGCAGCCGGTACGAATCTGATCGAAAAAGAAGGTAAATCAAAAGCCAAGGTCGAATTCAGAAACTGCTTCGTATACAAGCTCGAAGGTAAAGCAAAGATCGCTACCGAATGCAAAATTTCGCCAGAAACTATCGTTGGCGAAGCCACAGATGAACTGATCGGTGTCGGTGAAGATAGGCTCACCGGAAGCAAAGCGGAAGAAACATTTTCCGAATTCGAACTTCCAAAAGAAGAAAAATGCGTCTTGAGCAAACTCGCGGCAATCAAATTCAAAGTAAAAGGCTCGGAGCTTTGCACGATACCTCTGTCAGGGGAGGAAAACGTGGTGCATGAGCTCTTCTGCACGCCGGGAGGTAGTTCGCTGAAAACAGGAGCAGAACCGGCGAGGCTCTTCACGACTGAGCTCTTGAAACTGACCAGCGCCAAACCCTGGAGCGGCACCTAGAGCATTATCTAGGTCAACTCCAGTTCATGTATTGATCCAAAAATAGGTTAGTATTGACTGGGGCCGGATTAATCCGGCCCCAGTCATCGCTGTGCTTTGACGACGCTCGGCGTAGGGCCTCGACGCTCGGCGTAAGGCCTGCTCCATCGTAAAGTCAGAAACACTACTTGCGTAGCAATCGGCTATCCTGTCAGAATACAACCATGTGGGTAAGGCGGGAGGGTAGGCAAAATAAGACTAGGGAGAGTGGCTCGCCAGGAGAGGATCGGCCACTCGGGGTTCGACATACGCTGTCATTCGCGGTGGTAGCGGTCGTAGCCCTTAGTGGTGTCCTCGAGCTCTCAAGCGCCTCTGCGCTGGCTGCAACGAAATACCAGGAAGTTTCGAGTGTTTCGGTGGGCAGCCCGGTGGGTGCGGCCATCGATCAGGCCAGCGGCGATCTCTTCGTCGCTGACACCGCCGAAGGAAAGGTTCTGACGTTCGCTCCGGTGAGTCGGTCCAGCCCGTCTGCTGGCTACACGTTAGAATCGACGCATCCGGTATCGGGGTCCTTCGGCTTCCCGTACGCCGTGGCGCTCGACAATTCCTGCTACCTGCAGAAGCTGACCAGTGGCGAATGCGCATCCTTTGAAGCGTCTACCGACCCCTCGAATGGCGCCGTGTATGTCGTGGATGACAGCCACGGAGGGTCGGTCCTGAAGTTCATCGGGCCGGGCAAGCCGGGCGCGGGGGAACCCGGCACGCCGGCGACGCTCGAAGCGATCCCGGCTCCGAACGCTCCGCTTGAAGAACCCGACGGCGTGGCGGTTGACCCCGTCAACGGTGATGTCTATGTGAGCAACTCGCGCCCTGGCCTGGTGGACGTGTTCAGCCCGTCGGGTGTTTTCCTCTCGCAGTTCCCGGTGGGCTCCGGTCTGGGAGCGCTTGCGTTCAACTCCACGGGCAGCGACCTGTACGTGATCGCTGGTGAAGAAGCGAAGGAGTACGAACCCTCGGGCAGCTTTGTGAGGGTCGTGGATGCTGGCCCTGAAGCGAGCGTCGTCGCCGTCGATCCATCGACCAACGACGTGTATGTCGTCCACCGGGGCCCGAACGGCGCCGTTTCGGTGTATGAAGAAACCCTCTTGGGGCCTATCGGTCTGTCGGGGTTCGAAACTAAAATCGAAGTCCCGTTTGGGATCGCCGTGGACGGCGCGACCCACACGGTCTTCGTGTCAAGCTACTCCGGCGGCGTGGTTGAGGCCTGGGAGTCGGTCACGTTGCCGGACGTCGTCACGGGGCCACCCAAGAACCTCACGCCCACGTCCGTCACGTTGACGGGCACGATCAACCCGGACAGCGAAACGCTGGCGGCGAGCTACCAGTTTGAGTGCAGCGACGGGTTCAGCGCCCCGGTTTCCCCGGTGAACGTCGGCACGGGCACTGAACCGATACCCGTCACGGCCAACCTGGCCGGGCTCACGCCGAACACGGCCTATTACTGTCGCCTTGTCGGGGGCAACACTGGCTCCTCAGCGCTCTCCGAAGGGGGACTCGTGCCAATTACCACGCCCAGCCCGCCGGTCGTCGCCGAAGAGTCCTTCTCGGGTGTTGCTGCCACGACGGTGATCCTCAGCGCGCTGGTTGACCCCGTCGGATCTGCGACGAGCTACCACTTCGAATACGGGACGAGCTCATCGTATGGGACCGCGGTGCCGGTCCCCGATGCGAGCGCGGGCGCGGGCGATAGCAACCTGGAGGTGAGTCACCTGGTAGATGGCCTCACCCCGAATACGGTCTATCACTTCCGGGTGGTTGCGGAGAACGAATACGGTATGACAGCCAGCGTCGATGAGACGTTCACTACATTCGCGGCGTCCCTGCCTGGCCTACCAGATAGTCGTGCGTACGAAATGGTAACTCCGCCGGCTAACGAGAACGCGAACGTATACGTCCCCCAGGCAAACATAGAAAACGGGAACAAGGAAGGCATGGTCACACAGCAGCTGTTTCAGGCCGCATTCTCGGGCAACGCGGTGGCGTACGTGACCGACCCCACATCCGGCGGAGCTGGTACTCAGGGCGCGGGCGACGGTGATGAGCACTTCGCGAGGCGCTCAGCGGCGGGCGGGTGGACGCAGCGGAACATCAACCCGAATACGTCGGCGGCCTACCAGGGGTTCGCGAGCGATCTCTCGGTCGGGATCCTCGATTGGTGCATAACTGGGTCGCCTCCCCGCGAAACCTACGACACCCTCTACTCGCATGACCTGGAAAGCGCCAACTATGCCGCGCTCTCCTTCACCGCCGCAGAACTGCTCAGGCCACCAAACGGATTCGGTGCCTTCGGCGTGCCTAGCGGACGTCAGACATGCTTGTCAACGAAAACCCTGGGCCCAGTTGCATATGCGGGCGCCAACGCTGGCGCTCCCGCCGTGCCTGCCCTCACCCATATTCTCTTCGAGGCCAACGAAGCGTTGACGCCGGACGCTGTCGATGGCGGCGCGAAGCGAAACAATCTTTATGACTCGGTTGGCGGCCGGCTGCATCTGGTCAATGTTCCGCCCGGTGAAACAAAGGGCACGGCGGGTGCGACTTTTGGCGGTCCCAGGGTGGTTGAAGACGAATTCGAGTCGCCTGATTTCAGCCACGTCATCTCGACCGATGGGTCGCGCATCTTCTGGACGGATCTGAACACCGGTGGCCTGTATGTCCGCGAGAACGATGCTCAGCCCCAGAGCCTCCTCGCCCCGACAACTGCCGGCACCGGCGAGCTCACCTCCGGATCCAGCACCGTCACCTCCCTTGTGAGCGCCGTCGGCACCGGCACCTTCACCGCCCCCACCGGTACCGCGACCCTCACCGCCGGCTCGCCAGCCGTCACCTCGCTGGTTAGCGCCGCTGGCACCGGCGAACTCACATCCGGCTCCACCGAAGTCATTTCGCTTGCCACCACCACCGGTGAGTTCGTCGTTGGTCAGCCGGTCTCGGGAACCGGTATCCCCGCCGGCACCACGATCACCAGCGTTTCGGCCTCGACGCTCACCCTCTCCGCGTCAGCTACCGTCTCCGGTGACCAGGCGCTCTCCTCCGAAGGTCCTGCTCCCTTCGCCGTCGGTCAGACCATCTCCGCCCCGGGCATTCCGGCCGGCACCACGATCATCGCCGTCGGCGCTGGCACCCTCACGCTCTCCACCGACGCGACCGGTTCGGGCAGCGCGGTCGCCCTCAGCGCCTTCTCCAGCGAAGTCACATCGGTTGCCACCACCACCGGCGAATTCGTCGTCGGCCAGCCGGTCTCGGGAACCGGTATTCCCGCTCACACCACGATCACCAAGGTCTCCGGCGCTACCCTCACCCTCTCCGCCCCGGTCACCGCCTCGGGCACCGAAGTCCCGATCTCCTCCGAAGGCCCGCAGCCGTTCGCGGTCGGCCAGCCGATCACGGGCGCCGGAATCCCCCCGGAAACCACGATCACCGACGTCGCCCCCGGCGCTCTTACCCTGTCCGCCGAGGCCACCGCCTCCGCCACCGGCGTGGCGCTGAAGGCCGGCGGCAACTGCACTGTTTCCACCGACGCGTGCACCGTGCAGCTAGACGGTGCCCTTGGCGGCGGCGGGCGCTTCTGGACCGCAAACGCCGACGGGTCAAAGACCTTCTTCACCAACGGCTCCCTGTACGTCTATGACTTCGGGGCCCCGAAGGCTGAACGCTTGACCGACCTCACCCCCGGTGTCGGCGTCAGGGGTGTGATCGGCTCAAGCGAAGACGGTGATTACGTCTACTACGTTGACGGTGCCTACAACCTCTACCTGCGCCACTACAACGGCTCGGAATGGGAGGCGCCGGTGTTCATCGCGATGCTCTCGCCTGAAGACGAAGCTAAGGTCGGCGAATTCGCCGGCAATGGCGAATTCGGTGACTGGCAGCCTGGTCTTGGTCATCGGACGGCGTCGGTGTCGCCGGATGGTCGTAGTGTCGTGTTCATGTCGCGACGGAGCCTCACGGGCTATCCGAGCGGCAGCCTGTCTGAGGTGTACGTGTTCGACAGCCATGCCAACAGGCTCAACTGCGTCTCGTGCAACCCCAGCGGGGAAACGCCCGAACCCTTGACGGGAGGGCACACCGTGGCGGCTTTCCTGCCTGTCGGCTACAACAACACCTACCAGCCGCGGTGGGTCTCCGAAGGCGGCGGCCGGGTGTTCTTCGACAGCGTCGAGCCGCTGGTTTCGCAGGACACCAACGGCAAGCTCGACGTGTATGAGTGGGAGCGCGCAGGTGTCGGCAGCTGCCCGCCAGGGAGGAGCAATGGATGCGTTTACCTGCTGTCGGGTGGTACCAGCTCTTATGCTTCATGGTTGCTGGACGCGAGCGCGAGCGGCGATGACGTGTTCATCATAACCCGCGCGCAGCTCGCGTCGCAGGACCGCAACCAGAATTATGATGTCTACGACGTCAGCAGCGACGGTCCTCGACGGATCTCTCCGCCGGCGTGCTCGGGCACTGCCTGTCAGGGTGTGCCTCCCGCACCGCCCACCTTCGCGACCCCCTCCAGCGTGACGTTCAACGGCATCGGAAACTTTCCCCCGCCGCCGCCCCCGAAACCCCAGACGGCCGCTGAAAGGAGGGCCGCAAACCTCGCCAAGGCCCTGAAGGCGTGCCGGGGCAAACACAACAAGCGCAGGCGCGCCGCGTGCGAAGCGCAGGCCAGGAAACGATACGGGGCGAAATCGAAGAAGGCGAAGAACGGCGGTCGCGGGAGCGCTCCGAGATGACCCAGCGATCGCAAGGACTGTGCCGACGGATCTTGTTGAAGCTGGTGGCGCTGTCGAGCATTGTGGCGTGGTCCTTGAGCGCGATGGCGTCATGCGCGTCGGCCTCGGCGCTGCCGGCAAGCCCGGGCTGGGAGGTGACTGCGAGCACGTTTCCCACCAATCTTGTGCCGGGTCAAGTCGGCACCATCGGCATCCAGCTTTACAATATCGGGGCAGCGGCGTCTAGTGGCGTCGTGACGGTGGTTGACACGCTTCCACCCGGTCTGACGTACGCCGGTGGCTCCACGCCTGTGAGCTGCAGCGGGACGACGGTCGTCACGTGCGAACTGTCGGCCACTGTGTCCGCGGGGGAAATCGCCAAACGTACCGAAGGGTTCGCATCAATACAGATACCCGTGAAAGTTGAATCTGGCGGCCCGCTCGTGAACCGGGTTACGGCCACGGGCGGCGCCGCCGCGGCGCTGGCGAGCACGTCTGACCCCGTCACGGTCAGCTCCACGCCAGCGGGTCTTGGCGTCGCCGGCTTCGATGGCTGGTTCAGCAACCCGGACGGGACGCTCGACACGCAGGCCGGTTCGCATCCGTATGAGGTGACGTTCGCCTTCAATCTCAACACGGTGGAACCGGGCGGCAAGTTGCGTGCGGCGGGCGGCGAAGCGAAGAACATCGCGGTGGATGTGCCGCCGGGTCTGGTGGGGGACCCGGGCGTGGTAGCGCAGTGCACCCGCGGCCAGCTTGACGCTGAAGGTTTCAACGGTGGGACGGACTGTCCGCTGGCGAGCCAGGTGGGTGTCGATACGGCGGATGCCGGCAGTGTCAGGACCACTAATCCTGTGTATAACATGGTTCCGCCGCCGGGTGTGCCGGCGCAGTTCGCTTTCCAGTTCCTTGGTCGCTTCGCTTTCATAGACGCGGGTGTCCGCAGCGGCGGCGACTACGGGATAACGGCGCACAGCGACAACATTCCTCCTGAAAACGTCATCTTCAATAGCTTTACCTTGTGGGGAGTTCCGGGAGAAGAAAGCCACAATCCCGAGCGTTACGGCGCAGGCTGTCCACAAGGAGGATGCGGGCTTTCCGGCGGGGATATGCAGCCGTTCCTGACGTTGCCGACCTCGTGCACAGGACAGTCGCCGGCCTCGAACGCGCTCATCTCGACGATCCACCTGGACGGCACCTGGGAAGACGAAAACGCCCTGGCGCAGCCGCTTAGCTTCCAGTCGCACGATACCAGTGACACACCGATTGGGCTCACGGGTTGTGAACACCTCAGTTTCAGACCCTCGATCTCGGCCGCCCCCGACACCGGCGAGGCCGACACGCCGACGGGCCTGACGGTCACGGTGACGGTGCCGCAGGAAGGACTGACAGAACCGGGGCAGCTCGCGACCGCGGACATCAAGAACACGACGGTGACGCTGCCCGCTGGCCTGGTCATCAACCCGGGTCAGGCCGCTGGGCTACAGGCCTGCCAGCCCTCGCAGGCCGGGCTCGAACCATTGCCCGACGGTGAAGAAAACAACGGCCCGCCGTCGTGCCCGGCCGCCTCGAAGGTCGGGACGGTCAGCATCAAAACACCGCTGCTGGAAGTCGGCGAGCTGGAACACGAACTGACCGGCAACGTGTATGTCCTGCAGTCCAACCCGCCGGAACTGAAGCTGCTCGTCGCCGCCTCCGGGGATGGCGTGAACGTCAAGCTCGTAGGCGAAGTCGAGCTCAACGAAAAAACGGGTCAGCTCGTCACGACGTTCAAGAACACTCCGCAGCTGCCGTTCACCGAATTCGACCTGTCCTTCAGCGGCGGCCCCCAGGCCGCGCTGGACACACCGCGGACGTGCGGTGTCTATGAAACGACCTCCGACTTCACGCCGTGGAGCTCCCCATTCACGGCCGACGCGTTCCCGTCGAGCAGCTTCCAGATCACAGGCGGCCCCGGCGGAACGCCGTGTCCGTCCTCGCCGCTGCCGTTCTCCCCGTCGATGATCGCGGGCGCCACCACCGACCAGGCGGGCGGGTTCACGAACTTCTCGATGCTCTTGCAGCGCGGCGACGGGCAGCAGCACATCGAAAAGCTCCAGTTCAAGACCCCCTCGGGCCTGGAGGGCATGATCGCGGGCATCCCGCTCTGCCCTGAACCCCAGGCGTCCCTCGGCCAGTGCAGTTCCGCGTCCCAGATCGGCCATACGGTCGTCGCGGCCGGCCCAGGCCCCTACCCGCTGGTGATCCCCGAGCCGGGGAACCCGCCCGCCCCGATCTACCTCACCGGCCCCTACAACGGCGCCCCCTTCGGCCTCTCCATCGTCGTGCCCGTCATCGCCGGCCCGTTCAACCTGGGGAACATCGTGACCCGCGCGTCGGTCGCGGTCGACCCGCACACGGCGCAGATCACGATCACCACCGACCCGCTCCCGCAGATCGTCAAGGGCGTCCCCACCGACCTGCGCACGATCAACGCGATCATCGACCGCCCGAACTTCATGTTCAACCCCACCAACTGCAGCCCGCAGGAATTCACGGGCACCGCCACGGGCAGCGAAGGCGCCGTCGCGCCGATCTCGAGCCACTTCCAGGTCGGCTCGTGCCGGAGTCTGAAGTTCACGCCCCACTTCGCCGTCTCGACCTCCGGGAAGACGTCCCGCAAGAATGGGGCGAGCCTGACCACGAAGGTGACCTACCCCGCCGAACCACCGGTCGCCGGCCAGGCCAGCCTGCAGGCGAACTTCGCGCGCGTCAAGGTCGAACTGCCCAAGCAGCTGCCCTCGCGCCTGAAGACCCTGCAGAAAGCATGCGCCGCGGCGGTCTTCAACGCGAACCCGGCGGGCTGCCCGGCGGCGTCGGCGGTGGGTCACGTGAAGGTCCTCACGCCGATCCTGCCGGTCCCGCTGACCGGCCCCGCGTACTTCGTCTCGCACGGCAATGAAGCCTTCCCCTCGCTGGTCATGGTCCTGCAGGGCGACAACGTGACGGCCGACGTCGAAGCCTCTACGTTCATCAGCAAAAAGGGGATCACGAGCTCGTCGTTCAAGGCGGTCCCCGACGTGCCCTTCAGCTCGCTCGAACTGACGCTCCCCAAGGGCCCCTACTCGGCGCTCGCGGCGAACGGGAACCTCTGCAAGACGAGCCTGAAGATGCCGACCGAACTCGTCGCCCAGAACGGGCTTGAGATACGCCAGAGCACCAAGATCACGGTCACCGGCTGCCCGAAAGCCCGGAAGAAGAGCCACGCCGTAGCCAAGCGCAAGTCCCGGCGCAAGAAATAAAGGCACGGTCGGAAACACGCGGGAAGGAGCGTGGCGCCGCCCCGTATGATCGGCCCGATCGCATTGAGATCGGCTTCGTCCGAGTGGATATCTTGGGTGGCGGCAAGGGTCGCTGTTGCAGGGCCACCTACAACGGATGAGGGGTAGAGATGAGACTGTCGCGCAACACACAGATGCGGGTCGCGGGAAGGACGCTCGTCGCGGCCGTGTCCGCCGCCGCTGTGGCCGTCGTGGGATGTGGCGAATCGTCCACGCACTCCTCGCCGACCGCTACGAGCGGCGCTCAGTCGCAGAGCGCCTCGACCTCGACCACGTCGTCAACCAGTACCTCGCCGCCGCCGACGAAGACGAGCGGCCGATCCGAACGGTCGGTCACCGTGGCGATGCACGTGGCGATCCCGGGCCTGCTCGCCGAACACCAGATTCCCAAGCGCTACACGTGCGACGGGGAAGACGTGTCGCTCCCGGTGGAATGGAGCGGCGTTCCGCCGGGCACGGCAGAGCTCGTGCTGTCGGTGATGGGTTTTCAGCTCGTCAACGGGACGCAGCTGTTCTTCGACTGGGCCGTCGCGGGTCTCAGCCCGACCTCGCACGGGATCTCCGCGGGGTCGCTTCCCCCGGGCGCGGTCGTCGGCCGCAACGGCTTCGGCAAGGTGGGCTACTCGATCTGCCCGCCGAAGGGCAAGAACGAAACCTACATCGTGAGGCTGAGCGCGCTGACCCGTCCGATCGCGGCCCAGTCCGGCTTCGACCCGAACACGCTGCTCCCGGAAGCCGAACGGTCGGCCAAGGTGATCGGGCTCGGCGGCGGGAGCTACAAACGGCCCTAGCCGCCGCGGCCGGCAGGCCGGAATCCCCCGAGTCGGAAACATTCGAGCCGTCAAGTCGGAAACACCGTTTGCGGCGTCGCGACAGGCCGTATAGGGTCATCTTGCAGGACACCCTTGGACCAAACGAGGAAGGTAGGATGCATATGACCAGGAACCACATCGGATGCGTGGCAGGTCTTCGCAGGCGGATGTTCGTCGTCGTGATGGCGCTGCTGACAACGCTTGCCGTGTCGCCGGCGCTGGCGGGCGCACACGAACCAAAAGGGATCTACGCTCCCTTCAAGTACTGCCCGACGAGCAATTCCAAAGTGGAATCGTGCACCTTCGCTGAAACCAACAGCGGCGAATTCGACGTCGGCGTAAGGTCGGTGCCGATCAACAAGACGATCGTGCTGCAGGGCGGGTTCTCCGAAAATGCAAAAGGCGAACTCGAATTCTATGCGGCAGAAGGCGGGGAAACGCTGGTGCGTGTCCCGCTGACGGTGCCCGGCGGCCTCCTGAACATCATCGCGCCGAGCTACCTGCCCAAATGGTTGCAGGAAATTTTCAACAACTTCATCAACGAAGGGATAACGGGCGTCACGGCCACGACCGAACTGGCGCAGCCGGCGAGCAACATCCATTTGAACCTCTCCAACCTGCTGTTCCAGGAAGGAACCGCTCTGCAGCTGCCTGTCAAGGTCAAACTCGACAACATATTCCTTGGCAGCACCTGTGTCGTCGGCTCCTCGAGCAACCCGATCATCCTGAACCTCACGACCGGGACGACAGCACCGCCTCTACCGAACAAACCGATCACGGGCAAAGTGGGCACGCTGGAAATCCTCGAAGAAGGCAATTTCGTCGGCCTCAAAGGCGGGTCGCTCGTGGACAACGCGTTCGCGGCGCCCGGAGCGAAAGGGTGCGGCGGCTGGCTCCTCGAAGGTCTGATCGACCCGGCGGTCAACGCCGCGCTCGGTCTGCCTGCGGCCGCGGGTCACAACACGGCCATCCTCAACGGCAACCTCGACGCCGCTGTCGCAGCTGCCGTGAAAGCGAGCGAATAGCAGCAACGCAGTAGCAGCAACGAAACACGCATGAGCGCCAACAGGGGGCCCGCCGGAGGACGCGGCGGGCCCCCTCTTGGGCTTTGGCTCAGCGCGCGCGGCGTACGACGGGAGACGTGAGCGGCCGCGCATCCGCCGCGCGCACGATCTCCCGCCCGGGCGGGCGGGCATTCGGAAAAGGCACCAGCTCGGCGCGGAAGGAGCGCCGGACCTCCTCCAGACGCTCCGCCAGCTCCACCTGCGCTCGCAGCGCCTGCACCTCCAGCTCCTCGATGCGGGCGTGCATCTGCTCGATCTCGGACTCCAGGTCGAGCACGCGCTCCACGCCGGCGAGGTTGAGGCCGAGCTCGGCCGTCATCTCCTGGATGCGGCGCAGCTTCTCCACGTCCTCCTGGGAGTAGAGGCGCGTGCCCTTCGGGGAGCGCTCGGGGTCGATCAGGCCGCGCGCCTCGTAGGTGCGCAGCGTCTGGGGGTGCATGTGCGCGAGCTCGGCCGCCACGGAGATCATGAACACGCCGCGGTCGGAGGCGACGTGAATCGGCGGGATGGGCCTGCCGGCTGATCTGCGATCGGTCATCTGGGCGCCTTCTCGAAGAGGCGCGCCCGGGGGTCGCCGCCGTTCATCGCGTCCGCGAGCTTCTGGACCGCGGCGCTCTGCTCGTCGGTGAGCGTGTCGGGGACGTCGATCACGAAGCGGTAGTGGATGTCTCCGCGGGTTGATGGAGACCCCGCCCGCCCACCGGTCCCGAGCTTCGGGGGCCCCTCGCCGCGCAGGCGCTGGACGGTGCCGTGGGTGGTTCCCGGGCGCACGCGCAGCGTCTTGACGCCCTCCAGCGTGGGGACCCTCACCTCCGCGCCCCTGAGCGCCTCCGGGATCGTGAGGGGTACCTCGACCTCGACGTTGTCCCCGCGGCGTTTGAAGATCGGGGAGTGCGCCACGTGCGTGATCACGTACAGGTCGCCCGGCGGGCCGCCGCGCGGGCCCGCCTCGCCCTTGCCGGGGAGGCGAATGCGCGAGCCCTCCTTCACGCCCGGGGGGATGTTCACGCGGTAGCGCTTCAGCGTGCGCACCGCCCCCGAGCCGTGGCAGGTGGGGCAGGGGTCGTCGATCACGGTCCCCGAGCCGCCGCAGCGCGAGCAGGGCTGGGAGATCGAGAACATCCCCTGGCCCTGCGTCTCGATCCCGCGCCCCTCGCACTTCGGGCAGACCTTCGGTGTGGTGCCCGGCTTCGCTCCGGTGCCATGGCAGGTCGGGCAGGGCGACTGCGTGGAGACCGCGAGCGGAACCTGCGCACCCGCGACGGCCTGCCCGAAGGAGATCGAGACCTCCGTCTCGAGGTCGCGCCCGCGTTCCGGGCGCGGTTTGGTGCGCGTGCGCCGCCCGCTCGCCGATCCCCCGAAGAGGTTGGAGAGGATGTCGCCCATGCTGGAGGCGTCGAAGTCGAAGTTGCCGAAGCCTCCGAAGCCCCCGCCGCCGCCGGCGGCGGCGAACTGCCCCGTGCCGCTGTCGTACTGCTTGCGCTTCTCCGGGTCCGAGAGGATGTCGTAGGCGTGGGAGACCTCCTTGAAGCGCGCCTCCGCCTGCTTGTCGTCCGGGTTGCGGTCGGGGTGGTACTTCCTCGCGAGCTTGCGGTAGGCCTTCTTCAGCTCCTCGGGGGAGGCCTTCTTGTTGACGCCGAGCGTCGCGTAGTAGTCGGGACGGGTCGCCATGTCCCTACCCCTCCCCGCTCACGCCGCCACCACGACGCGCGCGGGGCGGATCACGGTTCCGTTCAGCCGGTAGCCCGGCTGGTAGACCTCGACCACGGTCCCGCTGTCGGCGCCCTCGACCGGCTGCTGAGCCATCGCCTCGTGGTGGACGGGGTCGAACTCCTCGCCCGCCGGGTGAAAGGACTCGATGCCCACGCGCGCGAGCGCAGCGCTCAGCTCCGAGCGCACCAGCCGCACGCCTTCGAGCAGGGGGTCCTGCTGATCGGCGGACTCGAGCGCGCGGTCGAGGTTGTCGAGCGCCGGCAGCAGCTCCTTCGCGAGCTTCGCCACGCCGCGCTCCTGCGCGGCCGCGGACTCCCGCGCCACGCGCTTGCGGTAGTTCTCGAAGTCCGCCTGCGTGCGCTGCGCGAGCGCGAGGTACTCGTCGCGCTGCGCCGCCGTCGCCACGAGCTCATCGAGGTCGCCCTCGACCTCACGGGCCTCCTCCTCGACCTCGGGCTCCTCGACCTCCATGACGCCTGCCCTACCCTCCCCCTCCTCGGGCTGAGCGGGTGAGGCCTCCTCGACCTGGTCCTCGATCGTCATGTTGATCAGGCCTTGGTCTCGTCGACGACCTCCGCGTTGACGACGTCCTCCTCGCCGGAGGGCGCGCCGCTGCCGTCGGGTGGGTGGGGCCCTCCCCCGTCGCCGGAGGACGCGGCCTGTTCCTGGGCGCGCTGGTACATCGCCTCGGAGACCGCGTGGAAGGCGCTCTGCAGCACGTCGGTCTTGGCGTTGATCGACCCCGGGTCCTCGGACTCCAGCGAGTCGCGGATCTCCTTGATCGCCTCCTCGATGCGCTGCTTGGAGTCGGCGTCCACCTGGTCGCCGAGGTCGGCGAGCTGGCGCTCGGCCTGGTAGGCGGCGTTCTCGCCGTTGTTGCGCGCCTCCGCGAGCTCGCGGGCGCGGCGGTCCTCCTCGGCGTGGGACTCCGCGTCGGAGACCATGTTCTTGATCTCCTCCTCGGAGAGCCCCGAGCCGGCCTTGATCTCGATCTTCTGCTCCTTGCCGGTGCCGAGGTCCTTGGCGGAGACGTTGAGGATGCCGTTGGCGTCGATGTCGAACGCGACCTCCACCTGGGGGATGCCGCGCGGCGCCGGCGGGATGCCGGTCAGCTGGAACTTGCCCAGCGACTTGTTGTAGGTCGCCATCTCGCGCTCCCCCTGCAGCACGTGGATCTCGACCGAGGGCTGGTTGTCCTCGGCGGTGGAGAAGACCTCGCTCTTGCGCGTGGGGATCGTGGTGTTGCGCTCGATCAGCTTGGTCATCACGCCGCCCTTCGTCTCGATCCCGAGCGTCAGCGGGGTGACGTCGAGCAGCAGCACGTCCTTGACGTCGCCCGCGAGCACGCCCGCCTGGATCGCGGCGCCCACGGCGACGACCTCATCGGGGTTGACCCCGCGGTGGGGCTCCTTGCCGGTGAGCTCTTTGACCTTCTCCTGCACCGCCGGCATCCGCGTCATGCCGCCGACGAGCACGATGTGGTCGATCTCCTTGACGCCCTTGTCTTTGGCGTCGCCGAGCGCCTGGCGCACGGGCGCCACGACGCGGTCCAGCAGCGCGCTCGTGAGCTCGGAGAGCTTCGCGCGGGTGAGGCGCGTGTCGAGGTGCTTGGGGCCGGAGGCGTCGGCGGTGATGAAGGGCAGGTTGATCTGCGTCTCCTGGGTGGTGGAGAGCTCGATCTTCGCCTTCTCCGAGGCCTCATACAGGCGCTGCAGCGCCATCGGGTCCGCGGCGAGGTCGATGCCCTGGTCGCGCTTGAAGTCCGCGACGAGCCGATCGACGATCGCCTTGTCGAAGTTGTCCCCGCCGAGGTGGTTGTCGCCGGCCGTGCTCTTGACCTCGAACACGCCGTCGCCGATCTCCAGCACCGACACGTCGAAGGTGCCGCCGCCGAGGTCGAACACGAGGATCGTCTGCTCGTGCTCCTTGTCCAGACCGTACGCGAGCGAGGCGGCGGTGGGCTCGTTGATGATGCGCTTCACGTCGAGCCCCGCGATCTTGCCGGCGTCCTTGGTCGCCTGGCGCTGGTCGTCGTTGAAGTACGCGGGTACCGTGATCACCGCGCTGTTGACGCCTTCGCCCAAATAGGCTTCCGCGTCGGTCTTCAGCTTCTGCAGGATCATCGCGGAGATCTCCGGCGGGGAGTGCTGTTCGCCGCCGGCATCGACGCGTGCGTCGCCGTTGGGCCCGGAGACGACCTTGTAGGGGACGATCGACTCCTCCTCACGCACCTCGGCCTCCTTGCGGCCCATGAAGCGCTTGATCGAGAAGACGGTGTTCTGCGGGTTGGTCACCGCCTGGCGCTTGGCGACGGTGCCGACGAGCCGCTCACCGGAGGCCGCGAAGGCGACCACGGACGGCGTGGTGCGGCCTCCCTCGGCGTTCTCGATGACGGTCGGCTCGCCACCCTCGAGCACGGCCATGCATGAGTTGGTCGTGCCGAGGTCGATGCCTATGGTCTTGGGCATGGTCTGACGGGGCTCCTTCGTTGGTCGGGAAGCAACGAATCTCGCTGCTGAAATCTAAGTGGGAGCGTAGCAGGTTTTCTGCCGTTGCGGGTAGGCTGTTCTCTGCATCGTCTCGGTGCCTGATCACCGATCATCTCGACCGGTAGTTTCGACAGCTCACGAGGGCCTCATCGGCGCGTCGATCTTGCCCCGTGTCCGCACTCCGCGCAATGATTAAGAGTTCCGTGGCCCCAAACGGACCCATATCCCATGCCAGCTAGTCAACCATCGGGTGCGGCGTGTCTTGAGCGCGCCTACGAAGATCTGGATCTTCTTGGTAGCGACCTCATAGAAGCCGCGTCAACCCCGCTCGACGGCGCGGACCCGCGCGTTTGGCGCGAGGTCGGCGACTGGCTGCTGCTCGGTAAGCGAGTCGGCGCCGAACGCATCTTCTTCGTGCATGACGATCCGGTGCTGGTGTTCTCCTCGCTTCCGTCCGAGGCCAGCGAACAGGAGATCATGGCCGTGTACCGCCGCGCTTGGTGCATGGCTCGACCTCGCTGCCTGTTCCTGGCCATCGGTCCAGAACTGCGCGTTTACGGGCTCGACGCTCCGCCCGTTGCCCCGGCTGAATCTGATCGCAGGATCGAGCCTCTGGAGATCGTCAATCGCGCTGCCGAAGTCGGCGTGGTCCTGCGGCGGTTCCATCGAGATCGCCTTGAGTCCGGAGCAGCGTTCGAGGACGCGGACCTGTCGCGCTCGGCGGGCCGGGCCGACCAGCGCTTGCTACGTGACGTCCAAGTCGCGACCGCTGCGCTGATCGACAGCGGGCTCGAAGCAAGAGACTCTCACGCGCTCATCGAGCGCGCGATCCTGATCCGCTACCTCGAGGATCGCGGGGTACTGACCGACGGCTACTTCGAGGAGATCGCCGGCACCAACGCCGACTGGCGCGCAGCGCTGGACAAGCCGGCGTCGGGGATCGATTTCGGCACCCAAAGTCGCTTCATACGGTGCCTGGCGGACTGGTCACTGACGTACGCGCTCTTCGATCGGCTCGCCACCGACTTCAACGGCGACCTGTTCGTCCCCGATGCGCACGAGCAGATGGTCGTTACCCCTGAGCATCTCCATCTTCTCCGCGACCTGCTCCAGGGCGTCGCCGGCTCGTCGCAGGAGCCGCTGTTCCTGTGGGCTTACGACTTCGGAGTCGTGCCGACCAGTTTGGTCTCGACCATGTACGAACTCTTCTACCACCAAGAGGTCGATGAGCAGGAGACCAACACGCACTACACCCCGGCCGAGCTCGTCGAGTTCGTCTTGGCCGACCTTCTGCGCCAGGAGGTCTTGGAGCGCGCCCCGACTATCTGTGACCCCGCGTGCGGCTCTGGGATCTTCCTGGTTGAGGCATACCGGCGCATCGTGCGTTACGAGGCGGCATCGACGGGCAAAGCCCTCTCCACCGCACGGCTCCGCGCCTTGCTGCTTGAGCGGATCGCCGGCTGCGATATCGACGAGTCCGCGATCCGACTAGCGGCCTTCAGCCTCTACGTCGCCTTTCTCAACTACCAATCTCCTCAGGACATCCTTCAAGCCGACCCGCTGCCGCCGCTTATCCATCGCGAGGGCCTTGACGGAGCGCCCGCCCCGCTGGTCGTCGCCGACGCCTTCTCGCCCTCTCCCGACGCACAGGCCGGAGAGCCTTTCGTGTCGGCGGCGCTACCGTGGTGTCAGAAGACGTTTAGCGTCGTGGTAGGTAACCCACCGTGGAGCGAGCCACACACCCGACGTAGGACGCTTGGCGAGCAGTGGGCGAAGAGGCGTGAGCTCCCGGTCGGGGATCGAAGCCCATCGCAGCTATTCCTTTGGCGCGCATTGGATCTGCTCGCAGATGACGGCGTGGCGGCATTGCTGGTGAGTGCAAAGGTGCTGTTCAACGTCCGCACGACATCCAGGGCATTCCGGGCCCGCTGGCTGACGGATGCTCGCGTTGAGCGCGTCGTCAACTTCAGCCAGGTACGCCGCGACTTCTTTGAGCAGGCGGTGGCGCCATTTGCGCTCGTGCGGTTCCGCCGCGCGCAGGACGCGCCTGACGGTCCCATCGTCTACGAGACGGCGCGACCCGTCCCGCGTGGACGGCGTGGCTCAGCAGCGTTCGCTCGGCTCGATCGTCGTATCGTTGACCAACGCGCGCTTCGCAATCGCGACTATCTCTGGAAGACCTACAGCGCCGGCAGCTATCGCGACGCGGCCCTCCTTGCACGGCTCGAACTCGACGGACGACTGCGCGATCTGCTGCCCGACGAGCCAAAGTCACAGTACGGCTATCAACGCGCACGAGCCGACGAGCACAGCGCCCACCGGCCCGACAAGCAATGGCAGGAGCTGCCCAGCCTGGCCAACTTCGACTCATGGGGGCCGCTCCGCGACACGTGGCTCGAGGCGGTCCCCGAGTACGTCAAGTTCGCTCCAGATTCCGCTTTGTTTCGCGATCGTCGTCTGCTCGTGCGGCGAGGTGTCGCCTCTGGCTTCGGCCCTCACGCGAGGTTAGTGGCCAAGCCCCTCGCCTTCCGGCACACCACCTATGGAATCCCGCTCGGTCATCGGCCGGAGTGGGAGGCACAGGTAGCGCTGGGAACCTTGCTGTCCGCCCTCGGACGCTATTGGCTTTACATGGTGTCCGGCTCATGGGGCACATGGAATGACGAGATCCGAGCAGAGCAGCTGTTGGACCTCCCGCTGCGACTCGACCGCGACCATCCATCGACCGAGCGCATCGTCACCGCCGTCGAGCAGCTCCCGTACGCCGCGCTGCTCAAAACACAGCTCTCAAACACGCCCGCGCTACATGACGTGGCGCCGATCCTCGCCGTCCTTGACGAAGCGATCAGTGACCTATTCGAGATGACTGCCGCCGAGCATGACCTCGTCAACGACTTCTGGGCAGCCCGCCAACCCACTGGCACGGCGGCCGTCGCGCTGTCGCCAAACGGCACCCAAGACCAAGTCGAGCTGTCGCGCTATCTCGATGTATTTCGCACCGCGTGGCGGCCCCAACTCGCCGAGGACACCGAGCTTGACAGGCAGCTCTGGCAGGACCCTCGCGCCGAGATCATCGCCGCGGTCTTCGAGACGCGGCACGCCGGGGAGCCCGCAGCTGAGGTGCACCAGGACGAAGACGCATGGTCGGCCGTTCTCAAGCGCTACAACCTAGTGCTTCACGAGACCCAGGCCGGAGGACTACTTACCTACGGCATGGTACGAGCAGTCACAGATTCGGCCATCGTCATCGTCAAGCGCAACGAGCGGCGACTGTGGTCGCCAACGGCGGCGCGGGAAGATGCCGAGGCGACCATAGCCCAGGTAATGAACCTCCAGCGGGCATGACCGATCGCCCCCTTCTGACGTCGATCGATCTCTGGGAGCGCCACCAGCGCTGCTGCATGCAGCTATGTCGTCGAGTGCAAGCGCCTAACCAAGGCCACCAAGGGCTGGAACTATGCCGAGCAGTACGTTCATGCTGGCGTATTGCGTTTCGTCGCCGTCGAGCACGCGTACGGCAAGGACGCACCGAGCGGCGCGATGGTCGGTTACCTACAAGCGATGGACGTCGATCAAGCGCTCGCCGAGGTCAACGCCAGCGCCAACGCCAAGGGAATCGCACCGCTGACGATCCGCCGAGGCTCGGCGGACGCACCGACCGAGCTCGACCATCAACTCGATCGTCCCTTCCCGGACTCTCCATTTCTCCTGATGCACCTCTGGGCTCGCGGGCAAGCGGGACGCCGGACAGGCGACAGCCACGGACGGAAGCCAAGCACCAGCGCGATGAACGAGCCTGCCTGACCAGAGAGGGGCCGACCGGTCGCCTCGTGGCGCAAACCCCCATTCCTATCCTTCTTCGAGGATCAGGGCCACGGACACGGAAAAGGCGGGGGTAAAGTACGGGAGCGACGGGACTCAGCCCAGCGCCCGCAAAGTCGGAAACGGCACGACCTCGCGCACCGACTCCACCCCGGTGAGCACCATCAGGAGCCGATCCACCCCGAGCCCGCCCCCGGCGGTGGGGGCCATGCCGTATTCGAGCGCCCTGACGTACTCCTCGTCGTTGGGCTGAGGCTGGTCGCCGTCGCCGCCGGCGCCGGAGCTCTGCTGGCGCTGGATCAGGAAGCGATCGAGCTGGTCGACCGGGTCGTTGAGCTCGGTGTCGCCGCTGAGGATCTCCATGCCCCGGATCACCGAGTCGAAGTGCTCCGACAGCCGTGGGTCCTCGGGGTGGCGCTTGCAGATCGGGAAGAGATCGACCGGGAAGTCGAAGACGTGGGTCGGCTGGTGCAGGGTCGGTTCGACGTGCTTCACGTAGATCGCGTCGACGAGCTTCGCCCAGGTGGGCCACGCGCCTTCGCCGCCGGCGCCCGCCTGGTCCCCCCGCTTTTTATCCTTATCGCCTTCCCCCTCCCCGTCCTGCCCGCGCGCATCGTCCTCGCCGAGCACCTCAATCAACTCGGCGTCGGTGACCTCCAGGAAGTCGATCCCGACGGCCTCTTTGATCGCCTCGCGCAGCGAAACCCGCCGCCAGGGCGTGGCGAGATCGACGACGCGCCCGTCGTACTGCTCGACCTTGGTGGTGCCGAGCGTGCGCAGCGCGACGCTCTCGGCCATCTCTTCGGTGAAGCGCGCGACGTCCCAGTAGTCGGCGTAGCTCATCATCCACTCGAGGATCGTGAACTCGGGGCTGTGGCGGTGGGAGATCCCCTCGTTGCGGAAGGCGCGGCCGAGGTCGTAGATGTTCTCGAGGCCCCCCACGATGCAGCGGTTGAGGTAGAGCTCCACGGAGATCCGCAGGTAGACGTCGACGTCGAGCGCGTTGTGGTGCGTTACGAACGGCCGCGAGGCCGCGCCGCCGGCGAGCGTCTGCAGCATCGGGGTCTCCACCTGCGTGAAGCCGTGCTCGCGCAGGAACTCGTGGATCGCCTCGATCATCTTGGTGCGCCTGAAAAACATCGTGCGCGTCTGCTCGTTGGCGAGCAGGTCGAGTTCGCGGTAGCGGTAGCGCGCCCCGGGGTCCTCCATCCCGTGGTAGCGGTCGGGCGGGGGGCGCAGCGCCTTGGCGAGCAGCGTGGAGGCATTCACGGCGAGCGAGAGCTGCCCGCGCTGGGTGACGTAGATGCAGCCCTCGACGGTGACGATGTCGCCGATGTCGAGCCCAACCATCCGCTCGTAGGCATCCTCGCCCATCGCATCCCGGCGCGCCACCACCTGCATCGAGCCGGACTGGTCGCGCACATCGAAGAAGGTGGTCTTGGCGTGGCCCCGCCGCGAGATCAGGCGCCCCGCGATGCGGTAGGTGAGGCCGGGATGCTCCCCTGCGTCGAGCTTCGTGGGGTCGTGCGCAGCCTCGATGTCCGCGATCCACGTGCGCGGCACGCGCGTGGAGATGTGCGGGTAGGGCTCCACGCCCTCCGCGCGCAGGCGCTCCATCTTCGCGCGGCGCTCATCCGCGCCTCCGGGCTCGGCGCCGTCGCCCCCCGGACGCCTCTCGGCGTCGTCGCGCTCCTCGATCGTGCTCACGCGGCGGGCACGAGGTTGTAGGTGGGGTCGCGCACGTCGAGGATCGGCACGTCGGGGACAGCCTCCTCGAGCATCGCGCGCAGGCGGGGCGAGTCGAAGCTGTGCGAGTGGGGCGCGACGGGGTTGACGGTGATCGCGCGCAGATCGATGCCCGCGAGCACCTCGATCGTGAGGCCCTGGCGGCGGTACCACTCGCAGCTGTGGTCGGTGAGGAAGACCTTGGTGGCGTCGGCGACCACGAGCCGCGGGGATTCGAGCCCGCCCACCGGGCCCAAATCTCGTGCGAGCAGGAGCTCCGCGAGGAAGGGCTCGCACAGCGCGCCCCGCACGAGGAGGTGGCTCGCGCGGGGGCGGGCGCGCAGCAGCTGGGCGATGTCGGAGGCGGTGCTGGTGAGCACGAAGCGGGGGTGCAGCGTGAGCGGCTCCTCGTCCGGGCCGATCAGCATGCTGGCGGTGTTCGCCGCGGCGATCTCGCGCACGTGCTGGCCGAAACGGGGATGCTGGTCGAACGGGGGATGCGAGCCGGAGGCGAGTGTCTCCCTGCTTCGGTCGGAGGCGCGTGTCTCCCGGCTTCGGTCGCGCAGCTCGGGGAGGCGCACGAGGTCCACGGCGTCGCGGGTGCGCGCGACGAGCAGCTCGATCTCCTCGTGGAGGGCGGCGCCGGTGGACATCACGAGGCCGTCGGAGACCGCGGGGGAGGAGGCGGCGCGGCGGTCGATGGCGCCGTCGATCAGCACCTGCTCGGCGCCGTGGGCGAGCATCGCGTCGCAGACCTCGCGCACGTCGGCGGCGGCGCTGGGGCCGGCGACCTCGATCGTGCCCTGGGCGTGCAGGCGGGCGATGAGGACGCGGCCGAGGGGGGTGCGCACGCCGGTCTCGAGCACGAGCTCGTGGGGGATCGCGCCGGCGCGCAGCAGCGCGTCGGTGGTCGCGACGAGGCTGCCGGCGCAGAGCTCGACGCGGGGCTTCTCGATGCGGATGTCGATCACGTCGCGCTCCTCGCCGTCGCGCCCGACGGAGGTGACGCCGACGCGGCGGCCGCGCTCCTGAAGCTCGCGGAGGATGGAGGTGAGCGTCTCGGTCTTGCCGGTGTTCTTCGCGAGGCCGACGAGGGCTAAACGGCGCGCGGGCGCGATGAGCTCTGAGAGTTGCTGCATGGGCTCTCAGCCTAGCCTGCCGGCCTCGCTGCGGCGGTCCGCGAACGCGGCTCGGCCCGGTGGAGGGTCGCCCAGGCTGTCCCCCTCCTCGGGCTCGCCCCGCCCGAGCCGGGCGGCGAGCTCGCGCACGAGGAAGGTGGCGAGGTGGTGGGGGTAGGTGCCTTTGGAGAAGCCGGCGTCGTAGCCGAGCTCCTTGGCGAGCTCCCCGGAGACGCGGGGCCCGCCGCAGGCGAGGATCAGCTCGCGCCGGCGGCCCTCGGCCTCGACGATCTCGACGAGCTCTGTCAGGTTGTGGATGTGGAGGTTCTGCTGGGTGACGGTCTGGGAGACGAGGATCGCGTCGGCGTCGAGCTCGATCGCCCTGGCGACGAGCGTGCTGTTGGGGACCTGGCTGCCGAGGTTGTGGGCGTGGAAGGCGCGGTAGCCCTCGAGCCCCTTGTGGCCGTGGAAGCCCTTGAGGTTGAGCATCGCGTCGATCCCGACGCTGTGGGTGTCGGTGCCGGTGGAGGCGCCGACGACGACGACGGGCCGCCGGATGTGCTCCTGCGCGTAGGCCTCGATCTCCTCCTCGGTCATGTACTGCACGATGTCGATGCCCTCGGCGGCGAGGGTGGCGTAGTCGGCGGTGTGGACGGTGTGGCCGTACATCACGAAGTAGGTGTGGCCGTCGGTGAGGCGCTGGTGGTGGACGACCTCGGGGTGCTGGAAGCCCATCTTGCCGGCGAGCTCCAGCGCGGCCTTGCGCGCGGCGAGGCCGTCGGGGACGGGCAGCGTGAAGCTGAGCTGCACGATCCCGTCGCCGTGGTGGTCGGCGTAGGGCTTGACGTGCTCGAGGTCGTCTCCGTCAGGCGACACTGAGGCTCTCTCGCATGAGCTCGGTGACGGGGTTGAAGTAGCCCTCTTCGGTGGCGACGATCCCCTCCATCCCGCGCCCCTCTTCGAGCCGGCGGCTGACGTCGCCGAAGACGCCGCCCTCGATCGCCTTGAAGAGCCCGACCTCGGCGATCCGCTCGAGGATCGCGTGGGCGCCGCGGAGAACCTCCTGGGCGCGCGTCTGGACGATCCCGTCGCGCTTGAACTCGATCTCATCGCCGAGGTCGCGGGCGGCGTTGAAGACGTAGCCTGAGTTCTGCAGCCCGAGCACGCGGTCGTGGATGTGGGGGGTGAAGATCCCCTCCGTGGGGACGCCGATCGTCTGGATGCCCTGGCCGGTGGCGACGGTGACGAGGTTGAAGAGGGTGTCGCAGGCGTGGGTGCGGAAGAGGTTGCCGTCCATGTGGCGGGTGGGGGGCATGTACTTGACGGGGCAGTCGGGGAACAGCTCGCGGGTGAGCTGGGCCTGGGCCCACTCGTAGAGGAGCCCGTTGGTGACGGGGGTGTCGATCTCGAAGGCGTCGCCGAGCGCGATCTGCTCGTCGGGCACGCCGGAGTCGCGGGCGAGCTGGTGGTTGATGAACTGGGAGGCGGTGACGGAGGGGGCGGCCTCGAGGGCGTCGGCGGTGCGCAGGTAGTTGTCCTCGCCGGTGTTGATGACGACCCCGAAGTAGCCGTTGATGGTGCGCGAGACGCGCTGGTCGAGGAGCCCGCGGAGGATGTTGATGTCGCGGTAGAGGATCCCGTAGAGGGCGTCGTTGACCATGTTGTCGAGGCCCTCGATGGCGCCCATGACGGCGATCTCGGACATGCAGAGGCCGGAGCAGAAGCTGGAGAGGCGCACGTAGCGGCCGTTCTTCTCAGACCACTCGTCGAGGGCGGCGCGCATGATCGCGAAGTTGGCCTGGGTGGCGAAGGTGCCGCCGTAGCCCTCGGTGGTGGGGCCGTAGGGGACGTAGTCGAGGAGGCTCTGGGCGGTGGAGCGGATCACGGCGACGATGTCCCCGCCGGCCTCGGCGACGGCGAGGCCGTGGAGGACGTCCTCGTAGACGTTGCCGGTGGCGGTGAGCACGTAGCGCAGCGGCGGGGGGCTCTCGCCGAGGCGCTCGCGCAGGGCGCGGCGCTCGTCCATGCGCCCGCCGATCTCCGCAAGGCCCCGCGCGAGCTCCGCGCGGGCGCGCTCGCGGATCGCGCCCTCGGGCGCGAGCGGCAGCGCACAGATGTCCAGGCTGCCCTCCTCGATCGCGTCGGCGATTTCCTGGGCGCCCGCCCGGGCGGGCGGGCTCATTACCCTCGGAGTGGATCATGGCGTTGGCGATCCAGTGGGCGACGCCCTTGCCGAGCCCGCCGCGGCTGCGGACGTGCTCGACGAGCACGTTGGGGAGGGGGGCGCCGAGGTCGTTGGCGCCGTCGACCCCGAAGAGGCGCGCGACGGTGCGCTCGACGGAGAGGGTGGTCATGCCGGCGATCTGCTCGGAGACGTCGGCGGCGATCCGCGCGGCGGCGTGGCGGCATGATTCGACGAGCCCCTGGTCGAGGGCGAGCTTGGACGTCCCCATGTGACCGAGGTTACTGGAAAAACCCCACGATTCGGGTCTGTGAAAGCGCGTCTGCGCAGCCGCGCGCTAGCCTCGCCCGCAAGAGTGTCTCTCTCCGCCCTCCCCTTCACCCCAGCGGTGCGCAAGTGGTTCGAAGCGGCCTTCGCGGAGCCGACCGCGGCGCAGGCGGGGGCGTGGCCGGCGATCGCGAGCGGGGAGCACGTGCTGATCTCGGCGCCGACGGGCTCGGGCAAGACGCTGGCGGCGTTCCTGTGGGCGCTGGACCGGCTGGCGGGCGAGCCTCGGCAGCGGAGCGCCACACACGCTTGGTCTACATCTCGCCGCTGAAGGCGCTCTCCTACGACATCGAGCGCAACCTGCGGGCGCCATTGCGGGGCATCGGCGCCGATGTGCGTGTGGGGATCCGCACGGGGGATACCCCGCAGCGCGAGCGTCAGCGGATGCTGAAAGAGCCGCCGGACATCCTGATCACGACGCCGGAGTCGCTGTACCTGATGCTGACATCCCGCGCGCGGGAGATCCTGGGCGGCGCGGAGTGGGTGATCGTGGACGAGATCCACGCGGTGGCCTCGACGAAGCGGGGGCGCACCTGGCGCTGACGCTGGAGCGCCTGGACGCGCTCGTGCGCGAGGCGGGCGGCCCGGAGCCGCAGCGGATCGGCCTGTCGGCGACGCAGACCCCGCTGGAGGAGGTGGCGCGCTTTCTGGTGGGACCAAAGCGCAGGTGCCGGATCGTGGACGCGAGCGCCCCGAAGCCGCTCGACGTGAAGGTCCACGTGCCGGTGGAGTCGATGGTGGATTTGACTGAAAAGGAGGGGCCCGGCTCGCCGTCCTCCGGCCGGCTGCGCCACCCTCCAAGCGGTCCGGTCGACGTGGACGCGGACCCCCTGGTGCCGGAGGCGCAGTCTTTGCACGGATCGATCTGGCCCGCGATCTACCCGGAGCTGCTGCGACTGATCCGGGAGCACCACTCGACGATCGTGTTCGTCAACAATCGTCGCTCGGCGGAGCGATTGGCCCTGCGGCTGAACGAGCTTGCCGAGACACAGTCTTTCGCGCGCGCGCACCACGGCTCGCTCGCGCGGGAGGAGCGGATGGTGGTGGAGGAGCTGTTGAAGGCGGGGGAGATCCCGTGCATCGTGGCGACTTCGAGCCTCGAGCTGGGGATCGACATGGGGGCGGTGGATTTGGTGCTGCAGGTGGAGTCGCCGAAGTCGGTGGCGGCGGGGCTGCAGCGGATCGGGCGCGCGGGGCACGGGGTGGGGGAGGTCTCGCGGGGGCGGATCTTCCCGAAGTTCCGCGCGGATCTCCTGGAGTGCGCGGTGCTGGTGCGGCGGATGCGGGAGGGGGCGATCGAGCCGACGGTGGTGCCGCGCAACCCGCTGGACGTGCTGGCCCAGCAGATCGTGGCGATGGCGGCGGCGGAGGAGGAGCTGGCGGTGGAGGAGCTCTACGAGCGGGCGCGGCGCACGTACACCTACGCGGAGCTGCCACGTCGGCAGCTGGAGAACGTGCTGGACATGCTGGACGGGCGCTACCCCTCCTCGGAGTTCGGGGAGCTGCGCCCGCGGATCGTTTGGGACCGCGTGGGCGGCACGATCCGCGCGCGGAAGGGCGCGCGCGCCCTGGCGGTGGCGAACGCGGGCACGATCCCCGATCGCGGGCTCTACCTTGTGACGCTGCCGGATGGCCGGCGGGTGGGGGAGCTGGATGAGGAGATGGTCTATGAGGCGCGCCCGGGGCAGGTGTTCCTGCTGGGGGCCTCGTCGTGGCGGATCGAGGAGATCGGCCGCGACCGCGTGATCGTGACTCCGGCGCCGGGGGCGCCGGGGGCGGTCCCGTTCTGGAAGGGCGACGGTGTGGGGCGCCCGAAGGAGCTGGGGGAGGCGATCGGGGCGTTTGCGCGGTGGGCGGTGGAGCAGCCGGCGGAGGTGCTGGAGCGCGAGTACGACCTGGACCCCCGCGCGGCGCGCAACCTGGTGGAGTATCTGCGCGAGCAGCAGGAGGCCACAAGGGTGCTGCCGAGCGACCGCACGGTCGTGGTGGAGCGCTTCCGCGACGAGATCGGCGATTGGCGGCTGTGCGTGCTCTCGCCGTACGGGGGGCGGATCCACGCGGCGTGGGGTCTCGCGATCTCGGCGCGGATCCGCGAGCGCCTGGGCCTGGAGGCGGATGCGATCTGGTCGGACGACGGGATCGTGGTGCACCTGCCGGAGGCAGACGAGCTGAACGGCCCCGAGGCGGTGGAGCTGGCGATGATCGAGCCGGACGAGCTGGAGGACCTGGTGGTGGCGGAGCTCTCGGGCTCGGCGCTGTTCGGCGCGCGCTTCCGCGAGGCGGCGGGCCGGGCGCTGTTGATCCCGCGGGCGTACCCGGGCCGGCGCACGCCGCTGTGGCAGCAGCGGCTGAAGGCGCAGACGCTGCTGGAGGTGGCGCGCCGCTACGGCGACTTCCCGATCGTGCTGGAGGCGTATCGGGAGTGCCTGCGCGACGTGCTCGACCTTCCGGGCCTCGGGGAGCTGCTCGGGAAGCTGCACCGGCGGGAGCTGAGCGTGGTGGAGGTGGAGACGGCGAGCGCCTCGCCGTTTGCGTCCTCGCTGCTGTTCGACTACGTGGCGAGGTACATGTACGAGGGGGACGCCCCGAACGCGGAGCGCCGCGCGGCGGCGCTGTCGCTGGACCGCGACCTGCTGCGGGAGCTGCTGGGGCAGGAGGAGCTGCGCGAGCTGATCGATCGCGGGGCGCTTGAGCGGCTGGAAGAGGATCTGCAGCGCCGCAGCGAGCGGATGCGGGCGGCGAGCAGGGACGAGCTGCACGACGCGCTGCGCGTGCTCGGCGACCTGAGCGCCGCGGAGGCGGCGGAGCGGGTCCTGGAGGGCATCGACGCGGGCGGCGCTGCTGGCGGCGCTGGAGGGTGAGCGCCGCGCGGTGCGGGTGCGAATCGGGGGGGAGGAGCGCTACATCGACGCGGCCGACGCGGGCCTCTACCGCGACGCGCTCGGCGCGGTTGCGCCGGGGGGCTTGCCGGAAGCCTTCCTCGCGGACGTGCCGGATGCCCTGGGGCGGCTGCTGCGGCGCTACGCGGCGGCGCACGGGCCGTTCGCGACAGTGCGGCCCCGCGCGCGCTACGGCCTCGGCGCCGCGGTGATCGAGTCGGCGCTGCGCGAGCTGGAGCGGGAGGGGGTGCTGGTGCGGGGGGAGCTTCATCCAGATGGAGCGACGGGAGGGCGGGAGTGGTGCGACGTGGAGGTTCTGCGGCGCCTGCGCCGGGCCTCGCTGGCGGCGCTGCGGCGTGAGATCGAGCCCGCGGAGCGCCGCGCGTATGCGGCGTTCCTGCCGGCGTGGCACGGGATCGACCGCCACGGAGCGGCGGGCGCGGGGGTGGATCGCCTGCGCGAGCAGCTCGTGCCGCTGCAGGGTCTCGCGCTGACGCCGCGGACGTGGGAGCGCGAGGTGCTGCCGCGGCGGGTGGGGGCGTACTCCACGGCGTGGATGGACGAGCTGTGCGCGAGCGGGGAGCTCGTGTGGGTGGGGGCGGGCGCCCTTGGACGCAACGATGGCCGAGTAGCGCTGTATTTCCGCGAGGACGTGGCGCTGCTCGGTCCGCCTCCGCGCCGTGGGGGGCTCCAGGGCTCTGCGGTTCGGCAAGGGTCTGATGCGACTTTGCAGGGTCGATCCGGCTTCCCAGGGGGATGGTGCGGCTCCCAGGGGGATGGGCGGCTTCCCAGGGGGAAGCGATTCTCGCACGCGTGCGCGCGCGCCTAAAGAAGCACCATGTTTCTTTACAGACCTGCTCGTCGACGTGGATCTGCCTGCGCCGGTGCTCGCGGAGGCGCTGTGGGACCTGGTGTGGGCGGGGGAGGTGACCAACGACGCATTTGCTCCCCTGCGCGCGCCGCGTCTGACGCTCGCCTCTGGGAGTGGCGGGAGGCCCGCCGGCCCGCCACGTCGCGGGGGGCGCTTCTCGGGGCGCAGGGCCGCCGGCCGTGCGCTCCGCGCATCCGCCGGGCCGCTGGTCGCTGACGGCGCCGCTGTTCGCGGGCGTCGAGGACGGGTGGGGTGGGCCGGGCGGGCGGGCTTCCGATCATCGCCTGCGGGCGCTGGCGGAGCTGCTGCTCGAGCGCCACGGGATCCTCACGCGGGAGCTGGTGCTCGCGGAGGGCGTGCCGGGCGGCTTTGCGGCGCTATACCCAGAGCTGTGTCGCCTGGAGACGCTCGGGATCGCGCGGCGCGGGTACTTCGTGGAGGGGCTGGGAGGCGCGCAGTTCGCGTTGCCGGGCGCGGTCGAGCGCGTGCGCGCGCTGCGGCTCTCCGCATTGGAGAAGTCCCGGCCGCTGGTCGCTCGGAGCAAGCGACCCGGCGCAGCCGTACGGCGCGGCGCTGCCGTGGAGATCGTCGCCGGAGAGTCGGAGACAAGCGAGCGGCGAACCGGCCGAGCCCGCCCCCGTCGCGGGGGGCTCCGCGGCGATCCGCGCGCGGCCCTCTCCGGCACGGGTGCCGGGGGCGAGCGTGGTGCTGGTGGGCGGGGAGCCGGTGCTCTATCTGGAGCGCGGGGGCAGGGCGTTGCGGGTGCTGGCCGATCGCGGGTCGGTCGCGGAGCCCGAGGATGCGCGGGTCGGGCTGGCGCTGGAGGCGCTTGCGGAGCAGGCGCGCGCGGGTCGGCTGCCGGCGCGGATCGCGCTTGAGCGGGTGGACGGGGAGCCGGTGCTCGGCTCGCGCTGGGAGCCGGCCCTGGAGCGGGCCGGCTTCC
Organism: uncultured Solirubrobacterales bacterium; assembly: GCA_963813765.1. GTDB lineage: Bacteria > Actinomycetota > Thermoleophilia > Solirubrobacterales > Solirubrobacteraceae > Palsa-744. Next base: position 227,512 of record CAWFAB010000002.1, on the reverse strand, counting down.
GCGCCGGGCCGCGTCGCGTGGAGCTCGGCGCGTGATAAAAGCCCCGCTAATGCAGCTATTCGGACAGGTCGGTAGAGTGCCGGATGACACGTAGAGCCAGCTTGTTCGGACAGATCGGCAGAGTGCATAGAGGGGGATTTTCCAGCAGCGATCGGAAACATCGATAGATCCCGAGAATTTTTAACTTGCAATCTTCAGGCAATGCTGTATGGTCGGACATGTGGGGCTGAGCGGAACCGAGAGGGAGCTGAGCTGCGATGTACCGGCGGCTGCCGCACGGCCCCCACGGGATGGGCCGCGATGCGGTCGCCCGTCACCAGCGGGCGCGGCTGTTCGGCGCGATGATCGAGGCGGTCCATCGCCAGGGCTACAGGGCGACGACGGTGGCGCACGTGATCGCGCTGGCGGGCGTCTCCAGGCGGGCGTTCTACGAGCAGTTCGCCAACAAGGAAGACTGCTTCCTCGGCACCTACGACATTGCGGTGGCGCGCGCCAAGCGGCGGATGCTCGACGGGTGGATGAGCGAGCGCGGCTGGGCCAACCGCGTGCACAGGGCGTGTCAGGCGTTCGTGGAAGACGCGAAGCGGAACGCCAAGTCCTCGCGCCTGGTGCTGATCGAGGGCCTGGGCCTGGGGTCCAAGAGTCGCGAACGGCTGATGCGCTCGGCGATCGCGTTCGAGCGGGTGCTGGCGGATGGGTTCAAGGCGGCGCCCGACGGGGTGCAGCTCCCGCCGTTGGGACCGAAAGCGATCGTGGGCGGAGGCCGCTACCTGCTGTTCGACCGGCTGCGAACGGACCGCGTGGCGGAGCTGCCGATGCTGACCGACGAACTGCTCGACTGGATCAGCTCCTACCGCTCGCCGGCGGCACGGATCGGGGTGGCGCGCACCCCGCCGCCGCACAGGCCGGCGGAGCCGGCGCGCTTCCTGGAAAGCGAGGACAAGCGCGCGCGCGTGCTCGGCGCGGTGCGCGCACCTCACGCTGGACGAGGGCTACAACGAGCTGACCGATCCCCAGGTCGCGCAGTTCGCGGGGATGTTGACGGAATCGTTCCACAAACACTTCCCCAGCAAGCAGGAGTGCTTCCTGGCGGTGGTGGACGAGTTCGTGGACGAAACGATCGAGACGATCGCCGCGGCGGCGGCCCGCGCGGACAGCTGGGAGGAGGCCGCGTACATCGGCGTGAAAGCGGGCATCGACTACTTCGCCGCGCATCCGGGGCTGACGAAAATGGCGTTCGTGGATCTCTTCGAGGTCGGCCCGGCGCGTGACGGAGAGCATCGGCCGCTCGCTGGGCAAGCTCGCGGCCTGCTGGCGAGAGGCCTCGCCCGAGGCGCGCCGCGCTCCGACTGATCGCACACGAGGCCGTGGCGGGGGCGGTGTGGACGATCATCGGCAGCTACGCGGTGCGCAAGCGTGTGAAGTACCTGCCGTCGCTGACCGACCACATCGCCTTCCTGGTGCTCGCCCCGTACGTGGGCCCGAAGGCGGCGGCCGAGACGATCGACGCCACCCGCAGAAGCCTCGCCCGCGACGAGCGCCCGAATCCGAAGCTCGCCTGCGGCCTTGGACCCACCGCCTGCCGGTCGCATCGCCGGCGATCGGTCCCGCGCATCGACCGGCGCTCCCACCGGGATACGATGCGGAGCGGTGATCGGGCCCCAGGCTCAGCACCGCACCGCGCAGGGTGGGGCACAAGGGCGCCGCGCACCTCGCGCCGGGCAACACGCTCGCCAGCTTCGAGGCGGCGGTGCGGGCGCGGGTGGACATGATCGAGTTCGACGTCCTCAGCGAGCGCACGGACGGAGTCGGGCGGCTGCTGCTCGCCCACGACTACGGGGCGCTCCGCGCCGCGCAGGCCCCGCTCACGCTGCGGGAGGGACTGGAGCATCTCGCGAGCGAGCGCGTACGCGGGGATCGAGCTCGACGTGGACGTGAAGCTGCCCGGCTATGGGGAGCGCGTGGTGCGGGAGTTGCGCGAGACGGGTCTGATCGAGCGTTCGCTGGTGAGCAGCACGTACCCGGACGATCTCGATGCGATGCGCGCGATCGAGCCGTCGCTGCGCGTGGGCTGGTCGGTGCCGCGCGCGCGGAGCGACTACACGGAGGACAGGCTGATGGCGATCCCGGCGCTGGCGATGCTCGCCGGCTTCCGCGCGTGGCTTCCGCGGCGCGCCCGAAGCGGCCTTCGGTCCGGCCGCTTCGACGCGATCATGGCGCACTGGCGCCTGGTCACTCCGGCGCTGGTGCGGGCGGTCGCCGCGGGCGGCGGGGAGCTGTACGTGTGGACGGTCGACGAGGCTGCGCAGATGGCCCGCCTCACAGCGATGGGGGTCGACGGGATCATCACCAACGATCCCCGGCTGTTCTGCGGCGCAGGGTGAGCGGTCAGGGCAGCGTGCAGGTGGCGGCGCTGAACCCCTTGGGTTCCGCGCCGGCGAGGCTCGTGTGCCCGGCGGCGGTGGGGCGGCGTAGCGAGGCGCACCACTCGGCCGGCGCGGCGCCACTGGAATTCGACGACCCGCGCAGCGTGTAGGCGGTGGCGGCGGGCTTGAACTCGAAGCTCCGCCCGGCCTGGCGGGTGGAGGCGGCGGAGCCGATCAGCACGAAGCCGGAGTCCGCGCTCTTGCCGAGGTCCGCCCACTGGTGCGTCGGAGGCGTCGAGGTACTGCACGAGGAAGCGCATGTACATCGTGTCGCGCGGGTGGCCGTCGCTGGGCATCGAGCCGCGAATGCCGATCGTATGGGGATGGTGGGGGGTGTCGCAGATGTCCACCGTCGCCCACAGTTCGGGCGACTGCGCGCGGGGGCGGAACGGCGGACGGGCCGCCGCCGTGGCGGCCGGCGCCGCGGAGCAGAGCGTGGCGGCCAGCAGCGCCCCAACCGCGAGCAGCGGCGCTGCGGTCGTTCTCGGGGGGGTCATCTTGTGAAGATAGCGCGGGATGGAGGGTGGACCGCGGGTGCGCGGAGGTGTGCTATTCCACTTGGCGATGGGGGCGCCGAGCTCAGCGGAGGTCGTGGAGCTGCTCGCGAGCGTGCCGGTGTTCTCCACGTTGGAGAGCGGGGACCTCGAGCGCATCGCGCAGCTGGCGGTGCCGCGCAGCTTCGAGCCCAGCCAGGTGGTGTTCCGCGAGGGCGACGCAGCGACACCTGCTACGTGGTGCACGAGGGGCGGGCGCGCGCGGTGCACGAGCACGGCGACGGGCGCACGATCACGCTGGCGACGTTCGGTCCGGGCGACATCTTCGGCGAGCTCGCGACTGTTCGAGGACGAGCGCCGCTCGGCCACCGTCGAGGCGCTGGGAGCGACGAGCGCGGTGGCGGTGCTCGGGCCGGACATGCGCAGACTGATGGCCGAGCACCCTCAGATCGCGATGCGCCTTGTGATCGCGCTGGGCCGGCGGCTGCGGGAGACGAACGAGCGTCTCGCGCGCCGCTCCTTCCAGACGGTGCAGAGCCGTGTGGCCTCAGCGCTGGGCGAGCTGGTCGCGCAGGCGCAGGCGCAGACGCAGAGCCCACCGCACCCGCGGGCACCGGGATGTCCTCGATCACCGCCACCCAGGCCGATCTCGCGAAGCTCGCGGGCACCTCGCGGGAGTCGGCGAGCCGCTTCCTGGCGGTGCTGGAGCGGGCCGGGGTCATCACCCAGGGCAGGGGCCGGCTGGTCGTGCACGACCCGGAGGCGCTGCGCGCCTATGTCTTCTGAGCGCGCAAGCGGAGGCAGCGCGGGTCGGCGGGTGGAGTGGTGGTGCGCGGCGAGCAGACGCTTGTGATCGTGCCGCGCCGCGCCGCCGCGCGACGGCTCGCGCGTGTTGGGGCTGCCCAAGGGGCACATCGACCCTGGCGAGAGCGCCGCTGCAGGCGGCGATGCGGGAGGTGCGCGAGGAGACCGGCGTGGAGGCCGAGCACGTGCGGGAGCTCGGGGAGGTGCGCTACTGGTACAGACATGGGGGCGCCCGTTCCCAAGGCGGTCCTCTTCTACCTGTTGCGCTACCGCGCGGCGACACGGCGGACCACGACGAGGAGGTCGAGGAGGTGCGCTGGATGGCGCTGAGGGAGGCGTGCATGCGCTCACCTACGAGGGCGAGCGCGAGATCGTCGGCCGTGCGCTGCGGGCGCTGGATCCTGGGGTGGCGCAGGGCCTGCGGCGAGCCGGGCCCCTCTCTCAGATAGCCTGCACGTCGTGCAGGTCCTCAACTTCTACTCCACGATCTTCGCCGACGAGCTCAAGCGGGGGCGCAAGACGGCCACGATCCGCCTCGGGGACAAGTCCGACAAGTACCGCAAGAACCAGCTGGTGCTGGTCACGATCGGCTACCAGTACTCCCCCCGGGAGCGGATCTTCGAGGCGGTGATCGACCAGGTCGAAGTCACGCGGCTCGGGGACCTCTCTCCGCGGGACATCAAGCACGACAACCCCGAGTTCCGCCGCCACGAGGAGCTGATCCACTTCCTCGAGCAGATCTACGGTCGCGAGGTCTCGGTCGACGACACCGTCACGGTGGTGCGCTTCTCGCGGATCATGGACACCCCCTCGGGGATGACCGAGGCGATGAAGGGCTTCGGCGGCGCCCAGAACTGAGGGGCGCCCAGGGCGAGGGCTCCGAGAGGGCGCCTCACCGGGTCGCGCTGGCAATCGACGCAGGAAAGTGCCGAGGGGGCGGGCGGGCGCCTTGACTTGCGCCCGCGGTCGTATATAGTGGCGAGCAGCCGTTGGCACTCAAGCAAGATGAGTGCCAGAATCCCAAATCGAGGGGCGCGCCTCTGCGAGGCGCAGCCCCGACTCTCAATAGTGGAGGTTTCATCAAGATGAAGCTCAAGCCCCTGGGCGATCGCCTGATCGTGCGGGCGATCGAGGAGGAGGAGAACACCGCCAGCGGTCTCGTCCTCCCCGACACAGCCAAGGAAAAGCCGCAGAAGGGCAAGGTCATCGCCGCCGGCGACGGCCGACTCGACGATAACGGCAAGCGCATCCCGCTCGACGTCAAGGAGGGCGATGAGGTCCTCTACAGCAAGTACGGCGGGACCGAGATCAAGATCGACGGCGAGGATCTGCTCGTGCTGCGCGAGTCCGATGTCCTCGCCAAGATCGCATAAGGAGATCTGAGAAACAATGGCTCACAAGGAACTGAAGTACAGCTCAGAGGCACGCAAAGCGCTGGAGGCCGGCGTGGACGCCGTCGCCAACGCGGTCAAGGTCACGCTCGGCCCCAAGGGCCGCTACGTGGTGCTCGACAAGAAGTTCGGCGCGCCGACGATCACCAACGACGGCGTGACGATCGCCCGCGAGATCGAGGTCGAGGACGTCTTCGAGAACCAGGGCGCCCAGCTCGTGCGCGAGGTCGCCACCGCCACCAACGACGTGGCCGGCGACGGGACCACCACCGCCACGGTGCTGGCCCAGGCGATCGTTCGCCAGGGCCTGAAGAACGTCGCCGCCGGGGCCAACCCGCTGGCGCTCAAGCGCGGCATCGAGAGGGCCGTCGACGAGGTCGTCAAGAACATCGCCTCGCAGTCCAAGGAGGTCTCCGGCAAGGACCAGATCGCCCGCGTAGCCACGATCTCCGCCGGCGACGACGAGATCGGCGACGTGATCGCCGACGCGATCGAGAAGGTCGGCAAGGACGGCGTGGTCAACGTCGAGGAGGGCCAGACGTTCGGCATGGACCTCGAATTCACCGAGGGCATGCAGTTCGACAAGGGCTACATCTCGCCCGTACATGGTCACCGACCAGGACCGCATGGAGGCGGTGCTGGAGGACCCCTACATCCTCATCGCCAATCAGAAGATCGGCTCCGTGCGCGACGTGCTGCCGGTGCTCGAGGCCGTGATCCAGAGCGGCAAGCCGCTGCTGATCATCGCCGAGGACGTCGAGGGCGAGTCGCTGGCGACGCTGGTGGTCAACAAGCTGCGCGGCACCTTCACCGGTGTGGCCGTCAAGGCCCCCGGCTTCGGCGACCGTCGCAAGCGGATGCTCGAGGACATCGCGATCCTCACCGGCGCCGAGGTGATCACCGAGGAGATGGGGCTGAAGCTGGAGAACACCCAGATCTCCCAGCTCGGCAGGGCGCGTCGCCTGGTCGTGGCGAAGGACACCACCACGATCATCGACGGCTCGGGCGATGCGGAGGCGATCAAGGGGCGCATCAACCAGATCAAAAACGAGATCGAGAACACCGACTCGGACTTCGATCGGGAGAAGCTCCAGGAGCGCCTGGCGAAGCTCTCCGGCGGGGTGGCGGTCGTGAAGGTGGGCGCGGCCACCGAGACGGAGATGAAGGAGAAGAAGCACCGCGTCGAGGACGCCCTGCAGGCCACGCGGGCCGCGTTGGAGGAGGGCATCGTGCCCGGCGGCGGCGTCGCGCTGCTGCAGGCCTCCGCCGCCGTCAGCGTGGACGGCGAGCTCGAGGAGGACGAGAAGACCGGGGCGCGCATCGTGCTGCGCGCGCTGGAGGAGCCGCTGCGCCAGCTCGCCGAGAACGCGGGCCTGGAGGGCTCTGTGGTGGTCAACGACGTGCGCAAGGCCAAGAAAGGTCAGGGCCTCAACGCGGCCACCAACGAGATCGTCGATCTCGTGGCGGCGGGGATCATCGATCCCGCGATGGTCACCCGCTCGGCGCTGCAGAACGCGGCGTCGATCGCGAAGAACATCCTCACCACCGAGGCGATCGTCGCCGAGGTGCCCGAGAAGGAATCGGGCGGCGGCGGTGGGGGTATGCCGGACATGAGCGGGATGATGTAGCCAGGGACCGGCGGGAGGGGCGCTCGCATCGGCCCCTCCCCAACTTCTCCGCCTGTGTCGAGGCCCGTCCCTGCGGGCGGCGTCTTTGTTGGATAGAGAGAAGACAAGGGCCCGGCATCGTGCCGGGCCCTTGTCGCGGTTAGCCCTGGGGGGCGGGTCCGCCGTCCTCAATGCAGACAGACCCGACCCCGCTAGCCTGGTCCATCCTCTCGAGGAGGCGCCGGGATGGCGCCTTGCGGACAGAATCCTGCCACAGTCGGTCACACCCCGGTTGCACTGTTTCTGACTCGTGGGGGGTTATTCCACCGCGCTCACCGGCCGTGAGGGCTCCCCCACGTACTTCGCGGTCGGCCGGATCAGCTTCGCTTCGCGCTTCTGCTCGAGGATGTGCGCCGACCACCCCGCCACGCGCGCGCAGGTGAACATCGGGGTGAACAGATCCGCGGGCACCTCCGCGAGATCGAGCACCACGGCGGACCAGAACTCGACATTGGTGGCGAGCACGCGGTCGGGCTTGCGCGCCTGCAGCTCCGCCAGGGCGGCCTGCTCGAGCGCCTCGGCGACCTCGAATCGTGGCGAGCCCAGCTCCCGGCAGGTGCGGCGCAGCACGCGCGCCCGGGGATCTTCGGCGCGGTAGATGCGGTGGCCGAAGCCCATCAGCCGATCTCCGCGGTCCAACGCCCCCTTCACCCAGCGCTCGGCGTCACCGGTGCGTTCCACCTCCTCGAGCATCTTCAGCACGCGCGAAGGCGCCCCCCCGTGCAGCGGGCCCGAGAGCGTTCCCACGGCGGCGGACAGCGCGGCGGCGACGTCCGCGCCGGTGGAGGCGGCGATGCGGGCGACGAAGGTCGACGCGTTGACCCCGTGCTCGGCGGCGGAGATCCAGTAGGCGTCGATCGCCCTCACGTGGTCCGGGTTCGCCTCCCCGCGCCAGCGGACGAGGAAGCGCTCGGGGATCGAGCCGGCGCGGTCGATCTCCTCCTGGGGGACCGGGGGCTGCCCGACGCCGCGCGCGGACTGGGCCACGAACGAGAGCGCCATCACAGAGGCGCGCGCGAGATTCTCGCGGGCCTGCTCGTCGGAGATGTCGATCAGCTGGTTGAAGCCCCACTCCGGCGCGAGCATCGCCAATCCCGCCTGCACGTCCACGCGGGGGTCGCCCGAGCGCACCGTCAGCGGGTGCGGTTCCGCAGGGGGCAGCCCCGGTTTGAAGCGGCCGTCGACCAGCAGGCCCCACACCTGCTCGTAAGGAACGTTGCCCACCAGATCCTCGATGTCCACGCCGCGGTAGCGCAGCGCGCCCCCCGCTTTGTCGGGCTCGGCGATCTCGGTGGCGAAGGCGACGACGCCTTCGAGGCCCGACTGGACCTCCGGTGCTGTCTGAACCGCGCTCATGGCACTCGCTTTCTTGACTTAATGAAGAGGGGCCCGGCTCGCCGGCCTGCGGCCGGCTGCGCCACCCTCTATGCGCTGCTTGACGGGGTGGCTGCCTTGTGGGCAGGCCCATATGATGACCGACCCATAGACGGCGAGGAGGCACCCGTGTCCGACAGTGATCTGATGTTCCGCTCGGCGAGCGAGCTCGCGGGGATGGTGCGCGCGGGGGAGCTCTCCGCGCGCGAGCTGGTGCAGACCTCGCTCGATCGCATCGAGGAGCTCAACCCGAAGCTGAACGCCTTCGTGGAGATCGACGGCGAGCGGGCGCTCGCGGCCGCGGACGCCATCGGCCCCGGCGACGGCCGGCCCTTCGCCGGAGTCCCGATCGCGATCAAGAACAACATTCCCGTCGCCGGCCTGCGGCTCACGTTCGGTTGCTCTCTGATGGAGAACTTCACGGCCGCCCACGACCACAACGTCACCCGCCGGCTGCGCGAGGCGGGCTTCGTCGTGGTCGGCACCACCACGCTGCCGGAGTACGGCATCCTGCCGACCTCCGAGGCACGCATCTTCGGCCCGACGCGCAACCCCTGGGATCTCGGGCGCACCCCGGGCGGCTCCTCCGGCGGCTCCGCCGCGGCGGTCGCATCGGGCATGGTCCCGCTCGCGCACGGCAACGACGGGGGCGGCTCGATCCGCATCCCCGCCGCCTGCTGCGGCCTCGTCGGCCTCAAGCCCCAGCGCGGCCGCATCTCCGTCGCCCCCGAACTCGGCGACTCTCCGCTGACGACCGACGGAATCCTCACCCGCACCGTGGCCGACACCGCGGCGGTCCTCGACGTGCTCGCCGGTTACGTCCTCGGCGACGCCACCTGGGCACCCCCGCCGTCCGAGCCGTTCGCGACCGCCGCCGCGATGACCGGAGGCTCGCCCACCCGGCTGCGGATCGCCGCGACCACCCTCCCGCCGATCGCCGACGCCGCGATCGATCCGCTCGCCGCCGGCGCCGTGACCGAGACCGCGGAGCTGTTGCGCTCGCTCGGCCACGACGTCGAGGAGGTCGATCCCCCCTGGCAGGTCGAAGGTCTCCAGGAGCTTTTCGGAGCGGTCTTCTCGACCTACATCGCCCTCTCCGTCGCCTACTCGGCTCTGGTCGCCGGCCGCGACCCCGCCGGGCTCTCCGAAGAGGACATGGAGCCGATGAGCTGGGCCATCTTCTCGATGGTCCGCAACCTCAACGCCGTCGAAAGCCTCGCCGCGACCGTGCGTCTTCAGGCGCTCACCCGCATGCTCGTCGAGTTCCTCGATCCCTTCGACGCGCTCCTCACCCCCGCCCTCGCCGAGCGACCTCTGCCGTTGGGAACGCTCGACACCGCCGCCCCCGACCCGATGGCCACGTTCACGCGCTCCGGCTACTTCACGCCCTTCACCCCCGTGTTCAACGCCTCCGGCCAGCCCGGCATCTCGCTGCCGCTCCTCCACGGGGAGGACGGCCTGCCGCTGGCGGTGCAGCTCGTGGGCCGCCCCGCGGAGGAGGGGACGCTGCTCGCGCTCGCCACCCAGCTGGAAGCCGCGCGCCCCTGGGCCGAGCGCCGGCCGGAGCTGTAGGGCTCACCCGACGGGGAAAGCGGGATTCAACACCGCCCCCATCGGCTGGGGCGAGACGCCGAGGCGCTCGGCGTCGGCGCTGCCGCGCGCGGAGACCATCGGGACCTCCAGCAGCTCCGCCTCGTCCCACGTGGCGAAGGCGCGTGTGCCGGCCGCCGCCTCCAAGAGGCGCAGAACCTGGGAGACGATTGGGCTCGGCACGTGCACGAGCGGCCTGCGGCGGTTCAGCGCGCGCAGCACCAGGCGCACGATCTCCTCGTGGCTGAGAGTCTGCGGGCCGGCGAGCTCGAAGCGCGCGCAGGTCTCGATCCCTGTGCCCGCGCCATCCCCGCAGGAGCGCAGCGCGCCCATCACGCAGTCCGCCGCATCCTCCGCCCAGATCGGCTGGTAGACCGCCCGGCCGCGGCCCGAGAGGGGCATCGCGGGCAGCAGGGCGAGGCGCTCCAGCAGCGTCAGCCAGCGGTCGCCCGGGGCGTACACGAGCGAGGGCGAGAAGACGATCGAGCGCACCTCCGCCTCGCGCACCGCCTGCTCGGCGAGCGCCTTCGCGCGCAGGAAGCGCGCCCGGCTGTGGGTGCTGGCGCCGAGGGCCGAGAAGAACAGGAAGCGCTCCACGCCCGCGCGCTCCGCGGCCTGCACCATGCGCCACGTGGCGATCCCGCCCAGCTCCTCGATCGAGCCCCGGGGCTGGTCGCGGATCGAGGCGGCCAGGTGCACCACGGTGTCCACCCCCCGCATCGCGTTGCGAAACGACGGCGGGTCCGCGAGGTCGCCGAGCGCGATCTGCACCCGCACCCGCCGGGCTCCCAGCCGGCGGGGGTCGCGCACCAGGCAGCGCACCGAGGCGCCCTCGGCGAGCAGGCGGCTCAGGAGCGCGGAGCCCACCTGGCCGGTGGCGCCGGTCAACAGCAGCATCGCGTCCCCAAAGTTACCCGTACATCCCCGACCCCGCCACCACGGCCCGGGCGGACCTCACCCGAGCGGCCCGCGGGTGCGCCGGGGGACGGTCGCTAGTATTCGCTCCTCTCCCTGCAAGCAGCCCAAAACGACTCGAGAAGGAAGCGAATGGCCTACGTGATCGCAGAGCCGTGCATCGGCACCAAGGACAACTCCTGCGTCGAGGTGTGCCCCGTGGATTGCATCCACCCCACGCCCGACGAGCCCGGGTACGACGCCGCCGAGATGCTCTACATCGACCCCGACGAGTGCATCGACTGCGACGCATGCGTGGAGGCCTGCCCCGTGGACGCCTGCTTCGCCGAGGATCAGCTGCCCGAGGAGTGGCAGAAGTACACCCAGATCAACGCCGACTACTTCGCCAACACCCGCTGAGCGGCGCGATACTGCGTCCTCGATCGCTCGTGTGCTGAGCACACTTCGCTCACTGCGTCCTTGTCTCGCTTGCCCAGCGGGTGTTGGTAGTGGCTGCCGACCGCGCGGCGCTAACCGTAATAACGCGCGACCACGAGCAGCTGGCTGAAGATGTCGTGGCCGAGGATCAGCACCACGATCAGCGCGCCCACCGCCGGCCCCCGGCGCCGCCCGGCGCCGCGCGCCGCAAGGGCGAGCATGGCGCCGAAGAGGACCACCATGGGCAGCAGGTAGCGGGGCTCCGAGTACCCACCCGAGCGGCCGGGGAACTCCAGGAAGGAGTCCGCTCCCACGAGCGCCAGCACCCCCATGCCCATCGCGGCGTAGGCGAACAGCTCCCAGATGCGCTGCCGCAGCGCGGCGCGGTCCGCGATCAACGCACGGGCGCAGAGAGCCGCGATCAGCGCGGCCGGGATCAGCGCGGCGCTGTAGGCCCAGCTGGGGAAGGTGGTGTCCAGCCACCCATACAGCCCCACCGACCTCTCGAACCAGAGCCGGCTCGGGAGAGCAGGCCGGGGAAGTCATTGCCATCCCGGGCAGCCGGGGCAGGTAGAGCTGCCAGATGTAGCCGATCTCGCTGAGCAACGACCCGTGCTTGGTGGTCTGGTCGATCCCTGCGGAGGCCAGTCCCAGGCCGGGGTGGTTCGATAGGAGGTTGATGAGCGCGTACACGCAGACAGGACTTGCGGCGATCGCGACCGCCGGCGCCAGGGAGCGATAGGCCGCGAGACCCCCGCTCCGCGCGGCGCGCCGCCGCGCGAGGATGACCAGGGCGAGCGCCGCCCGGCACGAGCCCGAGGAAGTTGAGCTTGGTCAGGAAGCCGACCGCTGTCACGACGCCGATCGCGACGCCCATCTGTGTTGAGAGCCCGCGCCGGAATGCCCGTGCGAGGCAGTAGAAGAGCGCGGCGGAGACAGCGCACAGCATCGAGTCGGGGTTCACCGCGCCCGACATGAAGCCCAGCAGTGGAAAGAGCGCCACCCCGAGCCCCCCGACCGTCCAGGCCCAGGGGGCTCCGGGGAGCGCTTCGCGCAGGAACAGGAAGGCGAAGAGGGCGGTGAGGCCCGCCATCAGCGCGCTCAGCAGCTTCATCAGCGCGAGGCGCTCCAGCAGGTTGGCCCAGGAGGCGAGGCGGTAGGGGATTGTCTGCAGGGCGTAGTACAGCGGCGGCTGTGTCGTCGCCACTCCGGCAGCGCCTTCCCCGTGGCGGGGAAGGCGCTGGGCGAGATCGTGTTCGAGGCGCTCCTGCTGCGCCGGGGAGGAGATCGTGCCGTGCAGCGCGTTGTAGCGGACTTCGTTGTGGTCGAGGTCCCTCAGCGCGATCCCCTCCTCTGGGGCGTAGTGCGTCGAGCTCACCGTGGGCAGACTCCCGGTCTCGGCCACTGCTGGACGTAGGCGAAGTGGGAGGGTTCGTCGGGCACCTGGAACGGGGGCATGACGATCGACCAGCTCGCCGCGCTCAGGCAGGCGACGAGGGCGCAGCCCCACGCGGTCCTCGGCACGCGACGCAGGGCGGCTCGGGCGCGGGCGGTACGGCGCGACCCCAGCTGTCGCAGGATCAACCACGAGGCGATGACGGCGGCCGCGGCCATGAGCGCGATCGGGATGAGCGCGATCCACGTGCCGCTCGGAGAGCGCCCGCGACCCATTCGCCGCGCCACTCCCAGCGCCAGCGACCACCACGACCGGGCGCCTGGGCGCAGGTATTCGATCCTGACCTTGCCGGGCGCTTCACCGGTCGGCCGCTGTGCCCTTTCTCCGATCAGTTCCACCGGTTCGAGCGCCGGGCCGAACGCGATACAGACATCTGCGCCGGAGACCGTGCCGGGCACGGGCTGGATCGGGACCGTCAGGGGTTCCCCGGTCCACCCGGCGGCCCGTTCGCCCCGGGCGATGACCTGCGAGCCCGACATGACCGTGACGGTCACCCTGGGGCCGATGTTCACCGACAGGCCGAGGCGCATCGCGGAGGCGCCCCCCGGCAGCGCTTCGTTGCCCTGGCAGAGGGTCGCGTTGCCTCGCGAGGTCGCGATCGTGCCTTCGGCCGCCACCGAGTTCGTTCCGAGGATGGCGAGCGGTGGACGCGACACTCTCACGGCGATGGCCATCGCCAGGAGCGCGAGGCCGGCGGCGAGCGCCACCCGGACGGCCAGGTTTTCGCGATTCAGTCGAATAGTCCATATGGTCCAGAGCGCTCACCGCGCCGTCAAGCGGGGGCGGGGACGGGACAGCCGGCAGGCCCGCCCGGGTGGGAGGGTCGGGAGAATTTGCCTGCATATCTTGGTGTTCCTCGCCGGAGAGGCCGGCTCTGGGGGTCGGCGCAGTTGGAAACGTGTGGCTCCGACCGGCTGCTATCCGGGCCTGATCCAGGCTCAGATGTGTTTTCAACCAGCCGTGGCTGGGGGAGCGCTACCGACCGGCTGCTATCCGGGCCTGATCCAGGCTCAGATGTGTTCGATCAGGCCATCGGCAGCGACATGCCCGCCGGCTTCGGGCTCGCCGGGGGCGCCGGCGCGGACGGCGATGCCCCGTTGCCCGCTCCGCCGCTGGGCGCGGGCGCGGAGGGGGCGGGCGGCGATTCGTCGAGCACCGGCAGCTCCAGCGGGGCCATCGCGATCAGGCCCCGCGCGACCCGGCGGATCGCCTGGGAGGCCGGGTCATCCGGATCCTCGAGCACCAGCGGCGTCCCGCTGTCGGCGTGCTCGCGCAGCGGCATCGTCAGGGGGACCCTGCCCAGCAGCGGCACGTCCAGCTCGTCCGCCAGCTCCTGGCCGCCGCCCTCCCCGAAGATCGCGTACCGCTCCCCCCGGGGGTCGTGAAGCCGGACATGTTCTCGATCACCCCCCCGATCTCCAGCGACACCTTGTGCGCCATCTCCGCCGCCCTGCGCGCCACCCTCTGCGCCGTCGGCTGGGGCGTCGTGACGATCACGAAGCGCGCCTGTGGGAGCAGCTGGGCGAGCGTCATCGAGACGTCCCCCGTGCCCGGGGGCAGATCGATCAGCAGGTGGTCCAGCTCCCCCCACTCCACGTCCTGCAGGAACTGCGAGAGCGCCTTGTGCAGCATCGGCCCCCGCCACACCACCGCCGCGTCCTCCTCCACGAAGAACCCGATCGACATCACCCTCACCCCGTGCGCCTCCAGCGGGATGATCTTGCTGGCCGATCGGCGACGGGAACCGGGGGGCGGGTGGCTCCGAGCCCAAACATGCGCGGGATCGAGTACCCCCACACATCCGCGTCCAGCACCCCCGCGCGCCTGCCTTCCGCGGTCAGCGCCGCCGCGAGGTTCGCCGTCAGCGTCAACTTCCCCACCCCGCCCTTGCCCGAGCCCACGCACACCACATTGCGCACCTGCGCCAGCGCGCCCTCCGGCAGGCTCGCGCTCCCCAGCCGCTCGCGCAGCGCCGCTTTCTCGGAGTCGCTCAGCACGTCGAAGAAGACGTTCACATGACCCACCCCCTCCAGCGCCCCCACCGCCTGCGCGACGGAGGTCTGGAAGTGGCCCCGGATCGGGCAGCCCGCGGTGGTCAGCGACACCGTCACATCCACCACCCCGTTGGCCCCGATCTCCACCGAGCGCACCATCTGAAGCTCCACGATCGAGCGGCGCAGCTCCGGGTCGATCACCGCCTCCAGGGCCTTCATGATCTGCTCGCGCGTCGGCACACCGCCATTCTCGCAGAAGAGGTGACTACCTCTCCGCCGCCGGACACACGATGCGGTAGTCGCAGCGCGCGCACACCGCCGGCGATGGTGTCGGCTCGAAGTCCTGCGCCAGGATCCCCGCCCCGACCTTCAGCACCGCCTCCCGCACCCACTCGCCCCCGCCCTCTCCTCGGGGCACCGGGACCTTGCGGTCGTCCAGCACGTAGTAGTACGCCTGGCGCGTCTCCCCCAGATCCCACGTCTCCCGCGCCGCGATCGCGTACAGCGAGAGCTGGATGTCCTCGCTCAGCTCCTCCGCAGTCTTCGCGTAGCCCGTCTTGTAGTCGATCAGCTCGAACCCCCCCTCCGGCAGGCGGTCCACGCGGTCCACCCGCCCCCGCACGTGGTGCGGTCCCAGATCGAACGCGAACGAGCGCTCGAACCACAGCGGCCGCGCCGGCTCCTCCCGCAGGCGCTCGTGGTAGCGCCTCAGCGCCGCCCGCGCCTTGCCCCGCAGCTCGCGTTCCCGCGCCCCCTCCCCAATTCCGGAGCGTCGCCACGCGGTGTCGAGCAGGTCCAGCAACTCGTCAGGCGTCCCCCGCTCTGCACCTCCCTCCCCGTCCCGCTCCCCGGCCGAGTGAAAGCGTTCCAGGACCTGGTGCACCACGATCCCGAAGCGTTGGTTCAACGTCTGCTCCGTCGGGATCCTCAGGACCCGCGCGAACTTGTACCGCAGCGGGCAGCTCCGGTAGGTCTCCACGTCCGACGCCGACAGCACCAGGCCCTCCCCCCTGCGCGGCAGGAACGCCTCGAGCGTCGGCTCGTCCCGCGCCGCCACCGCCTGTGCCCGCGCGCGCCCGCCGAGCTCGCCCCGCTCGCCGATCTCCGATCGGTCCGCCAGCAGCAGCTCGTCCAGCGGCGAGCTCTCGAAGATCTCGCGCTGCAGAGGCGTCATCGCCGCCCCCAGGCGCACGTTCACGTCCCGCAGCGCCTCCCCCACCGCTTCTCCCGCGGGGCGCTCCAGCAGCGCCGCCAGCTTCAGCAGCTCCAGGTACCTCACCACCCCGTGGGAGACATCCAGCTCCGTGTCCAGCCGCAGCTCCCCCAGGCGCCCCGCGATCCGCGCCACATCCCCCAGCACCTCCTCCCGCATCATCCGAAGCGTTCTCTGCAGAGCCTCCGGGGGGGTCTCCTCGAGCTCCAGCGGCGCCTCCTCCCGCCGGCCGATCTCCGATCGATCGGCCTCCGAGGCAGTCGTCAGATGGATCGCCAGGGCCCGCGCCGTCGGTCGGGGCGAGGACCCCACGAACTCCTCCGCCAGCTCGCACAGGCCCCCCAGGCCCACGAGTCGCAGCGCATCCTCGCCCTCCGCGGCGAGCAGCTGCCGGCGGCGCAGGCCGAGACGCTCGATCAGGCGCCCCACGAACAGGTCCGCCCGCACCGTGTCCAGGCCCCCCGCCGCCCACCTGTGCAGCTCCAGGAAGCGCTGGATCCGCTCCCGCGCCTCCGGCGGCAGCTGCGGGGCCTCCAGCGCCGCCGCGAGCGCCGCCACCACCTCGAGTCGCTGCCGCCGCGCGATCTGGATCACCCGCGCGAGGTCCACCTGGCGCAGCTCGATCGGGGGGCGCGCCAGCGCGCGCACCGCGGCCGCCGCGTCCCGCGGGTCGATCAGCAGGCGCATCCACGCCAGCACATCCCGCACCTCCGCCCGCTTCAGCAGCTCCGCCCGCTGCGCCGTCTGCTCCGCTGCCTGCTCCGCCGTCTCCTCCTCCGACCTCCGCGCCGCCGCAAGCTCCGCGCCGCGGGTTCTGGCGGGATCCTCGCCCCGCCTCTCGGCCGCTTCCGCGCGCTGGGCGGACACACCCGCGCTCGCCGGAGCCTCGAGCGAGGGCGCGTCCTGCGGGCCGTCGAGCGAGGAGGGCACTGTCAAGAGGATAAGCCCACGGGCTCTACCCTCCAAGGGTGGACGTCATCGACTGGAGCACCGCGCAGCGAGTGGGGGAGCTGATCGCAGGGTCGCCGAAGATTGAGGGCCCGCCCGCCCGCCCGCCCGCCCAGGTGCTCGGCGAGACCGTGCAGCCGCTGGCCCTCCAGTTCGCCCGCCGCGTGAGCGCCTACTCCGAGCTTGCGCTCCCCGAGGAACTGCCCCCCCTGGAAGCCGTCGACCGCTCCCGCTGGATCGCCGCCAACCTGCAGACCATGCGCCCCATCCTCGAGTCCTTCGCTCAGCAGGCCACCGGGAACGAGAGCCGCCGCCGCGCTCGCCGCAACTGGAAACGGCCCGGACAGGATCTCGGACCTCTCTACGACGCTTTCGGCGCCGCGGGCGGGCTGCTGCTGGGGGCGCAGATCGGAGCGATGGCGGGCCTGCTCTCCCAGCGGGTGCTCGGCCAGTACGACCTCGCGCTGCTCGACCCCACCGTGACCCCCCGCCTGCTGCTGGTGGCGCCCAATCTCGCCCAGGCCGCCCACAGCATGCAGGTGGACAGCGAGCAGCTCCTCACCTGGGTCACGATCCACGAGATCACCCACGCCGTCCAGTTCTCCGGCGTCCCCTGGCTGCGCGAGCATCTCGCGGGGATCCTGCGGGAGCTGATCGAGGGCCTCCAGGTGACGGTCTCCCTCGGCGCCCTCCTGCGGCTCCCCAGCGCCGGCGACGCCCGCGCGTTCGCCGAGCGCCTGCGCCACGGCGAACTGGTGCGGCTCACCCTCGGCGAGGAGCGCTGGCGGCTGGTCGAGCGGCTGCAGGCCACCATGTCCCTCGTCGAGGGCCACGCCGAGCACGTGATGGATGCGGTCGGCGCCGAGGTGCTCCCCTCCCTGCCGCGCCTGCGCAGCGCCATGACCCGCCGCCGCGAGACCGATCGCGGGCTGCCCTGGCGGGTGCTCGAGCGGCTGCTCGGCCTCGAGCTCAAGCTGCGCCAGTACGAGGAGGGCCGGCGCTTCTGCGACGCCGTCGTTCTCGCCGGCGGGGACGAGGGGCCTCGACTCCTCGCCCGCGCGTGGCGCTCCGCGGAGGATCTCCCCACCGCCGCCGAGCTCCGCGCCCCCGACACGTGGCTCGCGCGCACCGGCTGAGAGCCGCTCCACAAGGCTCGATCCAGGGCAAGTGGGTAGCCACTGTATAAGCCGGATCTGGGATTTTTTTCCGTCGTAGAGCGCGTCTACGGTGCTCCGCATCCATAACCAGCGGCCCCGGCGCGGGCTGGAACCCAACGCCGGGGCCTGAGCACAGGAGGCCAGCTCCCATGCCTGACGAGAACCCTACCCATGATGTAGCCGCCGAACTCAACGCGATCGAGCGCGACGTGCTCTACCTGCTCACCGGGGATGACCTGCCGATCTGGTCAATCCGGGACCTCGGCCGTGCCGTCGAACGCGGCAAGCTCGTCAAAGACACCATACGGTCCCTGCGCACAAGCGGTCTGGTCAACCAGACCAGCGACGGGTACGTGTTTGCCACCCGTGCGGCCTTCCGCATGGTGCAGATCGTCGGCTGCGTCAACTGAGGACCGCAAGGGCGCCACGCCGCCGGGCTGGGCGTGGCGCTCCCTTGGGGGCAACGCAACGGCTAACGATCCACGCCTAATAGTCGCCGGGTGGCGCGATCCATACGCTGTTGAATCCCAAAACTCGGGCCAATCGGTCGAAGTGGCCGTCGTAATGCAGGATGTCGAAGCTGTAGTGCCACGCGGTGCCCGCAATCAGGGCATCGATGTTCTTGACCCGATGAGCCATTGGGTTGCCCGGCGTCGATTCTGCGGACAGGTCCCGTAACGCACTTTCTGCTGCGCTTGACGCCTGCGCGGTCACGGGAAGGGTGTGGATTGCGTCTAGCTCCCGCTCGACCGCTTGGAACTCGTCGGGGTTGCGAGCGTGGTGCAGCAGCTCAAGCTTGACCGCCGTAGATCCACGTAGCTGCCCACGGCGGAGCGCTCCGTTGAAGTCCGCAACGAGCGGGTCAGGCGACTCTCGTTCCTGCGCCCTATGTACGACCCCCCAAGCCGAGGAATCGACGATAAGTACGCGGTCACCAGCATACGGCGAGGGCGGCACGCTCAGTGCTCAGGCTTCCCCCAGCCCTCAATGGAGCCGATGAGCCGATCCCAATCCAAGGAGTCTTCCCCGGCCCACTGCAAGATGCCATCCGCCGTCTCTGCCGTGATGGGCCGAAGCATCTGGGTTTCCCGGATCTGTTCCTTCGCTCCCTTTGCGGCGATCTGCATGGCTGTCATGGCCTCAAGGGGCGACACTTGAGCGGCGATTCCTGCCGCGTTCTGCTGCTCGGTGTGGAGTGGGATGCGCTGCTGGCGAGGGGGAGTCTGTAGTCTCGTCATGGCTGCTCCTCTTGATCGTCGGCAGGCCCCGGCATCGGCACAAGCGCGATGCCGGGCGGAGTCTCGATCTCTCCAACGTTTTCCTCCCGCTGTTGGATGATGCCCGTGAGGGCGCGTTGCAGGATCTTGGCGTGCTCCCAGGTCATGACTATCCGCAAGTTCGGCTGCGGCGGCGTATCGGGTGCGAAGTACCCCGCGTCGAGCGCAAGCTCGAATGGGCTGGGCACAAGGCGCACCCAATTGGCGTATATCAGCGGCAGTTCGGGCCGCCGCTCTGGTGGGGTCTCAGGCTCGGCCACGGCAATACCTATACTCGAAACCGATGAGTGATGCAGCGCGGTCCGACGAGCCCAAACAGACAACGCCTGCGGGCCACCGCATCCCGATCCCGACGCGCGAGGACTTCGACCAGCTCGTCAGGAAGGTCGCGCCGCCCCCAGGAGGTCGTAGACCCCCTGACGAGACAGACGAGCCTCCCGAGCGATCCGAGCGATAGGCACCCCGTCGGACTGCGCTTCGCGCATCCGCTCCCGCAGATCGTCGGTCGCTTGGTGTCGTAGCCGCTCCGCGTACTCACGCCGTTTGGCGGCGCGGCGGATGCCCTTGATCGCCTCGGACTCGCTCACGCCCGCCGCCCGGTCTAGCAGCGTCTCGAACATCGAGCGCGTGGTGTTGCTGCGCTCGTTGTACCGAAAGACATACTCGTTGAGGTAGGACTGAAGCCACCTGCTCGACACGGCGTGATAGACGCCCTGGATGCCGTTCTTGGTGTTGCCGAAGAAGCCCTCGACGGTCTGCGTGTGGACGGAGCCCTTGACGTAGATTTTTTCGGAGTGCCGTATGGTCTCGAACACATGTTCCTATTGTCACAAACTCGCTCGTAGTTTACTTAGGTTTTACCGGGACTTCACATCGTGCTACGCTTTCGGTGTAACGATCCGAGCAGCGCAGGGTACAAACATGTGTTCGGTGATACGCTCACATCGCCAAGACGCATAGAACAACCGTACCCATCCGTGTCATCCGTGTCCTCCCAGAGAGGACCTATGAGACCCTATGAGACCAAGAGGAGACCGCCTCCACATGGCCGACACCACCACTCCCCCCCGCTCCACCAAATCCACGTCCAAAGGCGCCCCCCGCGCCGCCAAAGCCTCGAGGGCTCGCAGCAACGGGGCGAGCGCCGCGCGAGCGCGCACCACATCTCGCGCCGGTACCGCCGGGCCCAAAGCTGCAGGTCGGGGCACTCGCAGCGCCCGGGGCGCCGCCACACGCACCGCGGCGACCCGCGGCACCGTCGATCGCGTCGGCGACTACGCCGAACGCGCCGTCCTGATCCCCGTCGGGGCCGCTCTCCTTGCCCGCGAACGGGTCGCACTGAGCGTCAGCGACGTGATCTCAAGCTACTCCACCCCCACGAGGGCCCAGGCCCAGCTGCGCAAATTCGAGCGTCGTGGCAGCACCGCCCGCACCCGCCTGGAGCGCGAGGTTCGCAAGACCCGCACTCGTGTCGAGCGCGAGCTGCGCGAGCGCCGGCGCGAGCTCGACAGGCGGCGGGAGCACCTATCGAAGAGCCTCTCCGCCCAGGTCGAGCAGACTCAGGCGCAGATCGAGAAGACCCAGACCCAGATCGAAGACGCCCTGCGGGCGCGCCTGGACGATGGCGCCGACTTCGCAAGCCGCGTGCAGGAGCGCGTTCTGAGCCTGGTCTGAGAAGTCAAGCTTCCCCCGTCTCGGGCTCGGAGGAGACCACGAGCGGATGAGTCTGCCGGCCTCATATCCCGCCGGCAGGAGAAGGACCCTCTCCTCCCTCAGTCGGCGGGCGGCCCAGGTCGCCCGCCGACTCATTTACGGCTCCAGGCCCAGGCTCTGGGCCAGTGGTTCCGCTCCCGGTGCGGGCGCGGGAGGCGCTGGAACTGTTAGGGGTTCTCGCTCCGGTGCTGGCGCAGGAAGCGCTGGAACTCGCTCGCCAGCAGCTCCCCCGAGGGCAGATCCTCCATGGAGATCGGATCCCGTCCAGCCCCCCACCCGCCCCGTCCGTCCTCGCCCTCGTCCTCCTCCTCTTCGCTTTCGGCGTCCTGCTCCAGGCGTTCCACGAACGCCTGCACCTCGGGGTTGCTCGATACCGCCAGCCCCACCTGGCGCTCGTAGTTCGCGGCCGCCTCCTCCAGCTCCTGCGCATCCACAGTCACACCCACGAGATCCTCCAGGCGGCGCACCAGCGCCAGCGCCGCCTTCGGGCTGGGGGCCGCGGCGACGTAGTGGGGAACGCTCGCCCACAGGCTCATCGAGGGTAGGCCGGCTTCGCTCGTCGCCGTGTGCAGGACACCCACGATTCCCGTGGGCCCCTCGTACCTGCTCGGGTGGCTGGTGGCGCCCATGCGATCCATCAGGGCGGGGTCCGAGGAGAAGCCGGTCATCGCCACCGGGAGCGTGTGGGGCACGTCCGCCAGCAGAGCCCCCAGGGTGATCACCAGCTCCACTCCCAGCGCTTCCGCGAGCTCCACGATCAGGGTGCTGAACGTGCGCCACCGCAGCGAAGGCTCCACGCCCTGCACCAGCACCAGATCCCGCTTTGCGTCGGGGATCGTCGCCTCGTGCATCTCCACCGATGGCCACTCGATCTCGCGGCGGGCGGGCGGGGAATCGGTCCCCTCCGCGGAGAAGCGAATGCGCGGGCGGTTGGCTTGGAAGTCGTAGAACTCCTCCATGTCGATCTGCGCGAAGCGCCGCGCCCCCAACGCCGCGCCCACGAACGACACCGCCGTCGAAGCCGCGTCCCCCGCGTCGTTCCATCCCTGGAACGCGCACACCATCGCCGGGGCCCGCAGGCCCGTCGGGCGGTGGTCCCATAGCAGTGGCTGCATCCGCTCCACCGTACATCATGCGGAGATGGCCGCCCCCGACGAGCCCCAGACGATCGCCACGCTCCGCGAGGGCCAGGTGCTCGACGGGGTGTTCGCGTGCTCCCGCAAGGAACGCCAGCTCTCGCGGGCGGGCACCCCCTACCTCACGGTCGAGCTGCGCGACCGCACCGGCTCGATCCTCGCGCGCGCCTTCCGCGACGCCGACCTGCTCGCGGGGCGCTTCGAGCGAGGGGAGCTCGTGCGCGTGCGGGGCCGCGTCGAGCGCTTCCGCGAGCAGCTGCAGATCGATCTGCGCGCGATCTCCCGCGCCGAGGGCGCCGAGGCCGACCCCGCGGGCTTCCTGCCTGTCTCCCACCGCGATCTCGACGAGCTCGAAGGCTTCCTCGAGCACCTCGCCCGCGAGCTCTACGAACCCGGGCTGCGGGCTCTGCTCGAGCGTGTGCTCGGCGATAAGGATCTGCGGGGTGAGATACGGCGGGCGCCCTGCTCCATCCCCGGGCGGGCGGGCACGGGCAGCTCCGGGCGGGCCGGCGCCGGAAGCCACCACGCCTACCTCGGCGGAATGCTCGAGCACACCGTCGCCGTTGCCTCGCTCGCGCTGGAGCTCTGCACCCTGCACCCCCGACTCGACCGCGACCTGCTGCTCAGCGCCGCGCTGCTCCACGACCTCGGCAAGACCCGCGAGTTCACCTACGGCGCCGAGATCGCTCGCAGCGAGGAGGGGCGGCTGCTCGGGCACGTGGAGCTCGGGCTGCGGCTGCTCGCCCCGCGCTACCCCTCCTCCCTCAGCGCGCCGCGCCGGCTGGCTCTGGAGCACTGCATCCTCGCCCACCACGGACCCGACGCGCTCCCCGGACAGCGCTTCGCCTCCGCCGAGGCGATCGCCCTGTACCGCTGCAACTCCCTCGACGCCCACCTCAAGAGCTCCTTCGAGCACGGGCCCTGAGCGCACGGGCGCCCTGCGGGCATGAGCCCCCACGGTGGTCAAGCGCGGGCCGCCCGATGCCGATTAGATCACGATGAGCTGGTTTCGACGCCGACGTGCCAAGGCGGCCGGCGACGAGCAGGCGGTTCCACCCGCGCCCTCCGTCCCCGAGCCTGCCGTCTCCCTGCCCAGCCCGCCTGCCGAGGAGCCCGCGGCGCCAGCGCCCGCCGAGCCGGTCCAGGCCCCCATGATCCCGGAGCTCTCCGCGCTCGAGTCGGCGTTCGCCGTGACCGCCGCCGCCGACCCGGACTTGCCCGCTACAGCCACCGCCATCCTCGATCCGCCCACGGGGAGCGCCACCGCGACGCTCGATCCTCCCGAGCGGGAGGCGCCTCCGGGCGGGGCTGGGGCCTCAGGAGGGGTGGGGGCCCCATCCACATTCACCCAGGTGCGCCACCCCGCCGGCGGGCTCAGCTCGCCCACCTGGCCCGGACGCCCCGGACGGCGGATCGGGGAGGTCGTCGTCGACCTCGGCTTCGCCGATCGCTACGCCGTCGAGCAGGCCGTCGCCACCGCCCGCTCCGAGCGCAAGCCCACCGGGCAGGTGCTCGTCGAGCAGGGCGTCCTGCGCCAGGACCAGCTCGCGCGCGTGGTCGCCGAACGGTTCGGCCTCGAATACATCGACCTCTCCCAATGCGAGCCCGACATGGGCGCCGTGAACCTGCTGAGCGCCGAGGCCATCAAGCGCTACCAGGCGGTGCCCGTGCGCTTCATGGAGGACGGCGCTCTACTGCTGGCGATGGCCGACCCCACCAACATCCTCAGCATCGACGACATCGCGATGATCACCAATCGTCGCGTCCGCGTCGCCGCCGCCTCCGCCGAGGACGTCAAGCTGCTCGCCGGTCGCCTCGGCCGCCTGGAGGGCTCGATCGAGGACATCGTCGAGGGCGAGGAGGAGGGTGGGGGAGACGTCTCCGCGGCGCTCGCCGAGGAAGCCGACCAGGACGCCCCCGTCATCAAGCTCGTGCACTCGATCATCGCCCAGGCCGTGCAGCAGGGCGCCTCCGACATCCACGTCAACCCCGAGGAAGGGGACACCCGCGTGCTGTTCCGCATCGACGGCGTGCTCTACCCCGCCGCCACCGTGCGCCGCCGGATGGCCGCCGGGATGGTCTCCCGCATCAAGATCATGGCCGACCTCGACATCTCCGAGCGGCGCGCCCCCCAGGACGGCCGCCTCGCGCTGAACGTCGAAAGTCGGCGCATCGACATCCGCGTCGTCACCCTCCCCCTGATCCACGGCGAGGGCGCCGTGCTGCGCATCCTCGACAAGGGCGCCGTCGTGCGCGACCTCGAGACGCTCGGGATGCAGTCCGCCGAGGAGGAGCGCTTCGCCCACGCGATCGGCAGGCCCCACGGCGCGGTGCTCGTCACCGGACCCACCGGCTCGGGCAAGTCCACAACCCTCTACGCCGCGCTGAGCGTGCTCAACGACGGCGCCCGCTCGATCCTCACGATCGAGGATCCCGTCGAGTCGCGGATCGCCGGGGTCAAGCAGATGCAGGTCGCCCCCAAGGCCGGCGTCACCTTCGACACCGGCCTGCGCTCGATGCTGCGCGCCGACCCCGACGTGATCATGGTCGGCGAGATCCGCGACCGCGAGACCGCCCACATCGCCGTCGAGGCCGCCCTCACCGGGCACATGGTGCTCTCCACCCTCCACACCCGCGACGCCCCCAGCGCGCTCGGGCGGCTGATCGACATGGGCATCGAGCCCTTCCTGATCTCCTCCGCCGTCGACTGCGTCGTCGCCCAGCGGCTCGTGCGCAAGCTCTGCCCCCACTGCAAGCGCCACGCCTCCCTCCCCGAGTCCGTGCTCGTCGAGTTCGGACTCGACGCCCAGCCGTACGAGGCCGTCGGGTGCTCCCGCTGCTCGGGCTCCGGCTACCGCGGCCGCGTGGGTATCTACGAGGTGATGTCCGTCAGCGAAGAGATCCGCACCCAGATCCTCCAGCACGCCTCCGTCGACGAGATCTCCGCCACCGCCGTCCGCCAGGGGATGCGCCGTCTGCACGACGACGGCATCGAGAAGGTCCGCGCCGGTCTCACCTCCGTCGAGGAGGTCGAGCGGATGTCGACCAGCCTCGTGTGATCCCACCCGTCCACCCCTGGTCGTCTGCCGGCGGCCAGCTTGGATGCTGCTCCGTGGAAGACGCTGATCGCGTACCGGCGACCGACTTGGTTTGCGCGGAAGTCCACCAGCCTCGCCTGGGCCTCAGCCCGCCGGGTACAGCAGCGAGATGCGCAGAGGTCCCGAGGGGAAGGCTTCCGCGTCGAACGAGTACGCCTGGTAGGGCACCCCGCGGTAGACAATCCTGCCGCGGTTGGGGACGTTGGCCGGTCCGGGGCTCAGGGTGCCCATCACCTGGCGCGTTCCCTCGCGCATCAGCACCTGCGCGTTCGTGAAGGCGTGCGCGAGGATCTGGAAGCCCATGTCGTCCTGGATCGCCAGCAGGAAGTGGGCGATCGCGCGGCCCCTTCGATCGCGGATCGTTCCCGGGATCGGGGCCAGCACGTAGGGGCCGCCCACGTCCACCAATGGCTTGCCCATGCGGATCACCCTCACCCGCACGATGTGCAGGTGGCTGCGGAAGAAGCCGATGATCGCCGCCCGTGTCGCCGGCGCGTTGCCCGCCCGCACCGCTTCGCGGAAGGCCCGCGAGCGCTCCACGTAGCCCAGGATCAGTTCGGCTTTGCCGCCCGCGTGCTCGGCGTAGTACACCCGTTCCGCCACCAGGCCCAGCGTGTCCGCCTGCGCCTGGGCCGCACTGGCGCCGCGTCTCGCGCACACCGCCGCGATCGAGGTGCTCGGCGCCAGCAGCGAGATGCTCATTTGTCGGTCCGGGAACGCCCCGCCGGCGAACGTGTCCACGCGGTAGCTCACGCCGAGGTAGCTCACCTCGCGCTTCCCGGGCACCAGCCTGGGGGCCGGATGCAGCGTGCTCGTCAGTGTCCGCCCGCCGCTGCGCACGACGACCTGCGCGTGGAGCAGGCCGCTGACCGTCTGGGCGTATCCGTTGGCGCCCTGCACCGATACCGTGAACGTGCCCACCCGCTGTCCCCGAGCGTTCAAGAGCGGTCCGCTCGCCGGGGCGATCCCCGCGCCCCGTTCGATCTTCGTGAGAGTGCGCCCGCCGCGCATCACGCGCACGCTCACGATCTGGTTGGACAGCAGCCCCTCGAGGACCCGGTGCGCCGCTGCCCGATCGTCGCCTTCGACCGCCTGCGCCAGAGCGCTCGAGCTCCCCAGGCGCTGGAGCGCCTCGGCGATGATCCTGCCGGTCGCCGACTCCTGATAGACCCGGTTGGCGACCGCTTCGATGCCCTGCAGCGCAGCCTCGGGGCAGTTGCGCGAGATCGGCGCCACCGCCGCGGTCTCCGTGATCGTCGTGGACGCTCCCGAGCCGCTCGACCCGCAGCCCGGGAGCGCCAGTGCGAGTGCGAGGGCGCCGAGCGCCCACGCTTGCTTCGGGAAGGGCCCTAAAGCCGATGCGGTCCCCATCGACCGCCCAGCCTACCCCTTCCGGTGCTTGCCTCTGCCGTTCTTCTTGCCCTTCTTGCCCTGCCTGCCCTTCTTGTGCTTCGCCGGTTCCGGGCCCTGGTAGGCGTTCAGGCGGTCCTTGCCCGACTGCGCCGTCGCCGGGCAGCCTTTCGGGCGGCCGAGGTCGAACGGTCCCGAGATCGCCTGCGTGATCACGTTCTTTTCCAGGTACGCGTACGTGACCGTCAACAGTGGGTCCACCCGCGGTTCGGTGCACAGCTTCCAGCCGATCGTGAACTGCCCCGTGATGTGCTCGTTCGCTTCCGTGGTGCTCGCGCCCACGCAGTTGACCGCGTACCCCGGGAAGGCTCCACCGCATGAGAACGTGTCCTTCAGCGGCGTGCCCGCGTAGTTCGTGAGGAGCGGTGAGCCTTCGATCCCCGTGACCGGCAGTCGCGTCTGCAGCTGGTAGCCCGTGATCTGGCCGTTGCATTTGAATTCGTACTGCACCGGCGTCTCTTCGCCGCCCGCTTCCGCTTTGCCGGGGCCGATGCTGCCGGAGCATTCGTAGTTGTTCGGGTTCGACGCCACCTGTGGGGCGGTTGTCACCGGGGCCGTTTCGGCCGCCTCCCCGAGGGCCGGGGTTGCGAGCGACAGGACGATCGCGCCCATGAGCGCCGTGAGCCACCACGTGGCCCGCCGCCCGTTCGCTTTCAGCGCGCTGCGATAGATCGACTTCAGTGAGTGCACATTGCCTCCGTTCATTGCTGGGTCATTGGTTGGTGGGTGTGTCGGTGAAGCTCAGGCGCGCGGTGCCTTCGTCTTGAAGAGCGCTTCGAGGCTCGCGCGGGGCGAGGCGGGGTCGAGGGCGCTCGCGCTCCGCGCGCCCACATGCCGCAGGAATGGCGAGAGCAGCAGCGCTCCCGCCGGCGCGCCCGCCGCGGTCAGCGTGCTGGTGAGCGTGTCCGTCGGGTAGGTGGCTTCGGTGCCCGCCGCTTCCGTCGTTCCCATTGAGGGTTCCGTCACGGCGCCCTGCGACGCGGTTGGCGGGCTCGTCGTTCCTGGGCTCGCGGCCCCCGGGCTCGCCGCTCCGAAGGTGATCACGATCAGCCCGTGTTCCCTGTAGGCGGCGCTCGCCATGATCTTCGGCACCACTTCCTGCAGGAACGCGTCCGCCGCCTGCAGGCTCGCCGGCCCCCCAGACGGGGGCGGCGAGATCGTGCTCACGCTCGCCCCCACCTGGCCCGAGAGCAGCGTCGCGGCTCCCGCGAGCTGCTCCGCCGCCAGCGAGGAGTAGCCGCTCAGCACCGTGCCCTGGCTCACCAGCTGCCCATCGAGGTACGGCGTCGCCGGGCTCTGCCCCGGCGCATTCGCGAGGCTCCCGCCGTACGGCAGCACCACCAGCCACACGTTCGCGATCGGGGGCAGCGCCGCCGGAGTCTTGGTCTTTTCGGCTCCCCCTCCACCCGCCCCAGGGGTGGTCGAGGAGGTCGGAGACACGCCGGAGGGGGGAGAGGAGGAGGTGGTCGGTGGGGTGGAGGACGAGTGCCCGGCCCCGGAGGACGAGCTCCCAGGCCCTCCGCTCGCTCCATTGCTCCCGCCGGCTCCCGCCGAGGCTTTGCTCGGAGAGGCCGGGGCCGGCTGCGACGCTTGCGCCGGCGGGTGGGCCGCGCCTGCGGAGAGCAGCAGGTTGCTGCCCGAGCCCGTGCCTCCCCCCAGCGCGAGCAGCGCCAGCACACGCCCCACCGCCGCCGCGCGCGAGGTGCTCGCAAGCGAGGCCGCCGGGCCCGGGCCGATCAACGCCCCTAGCGCGATCCCCGCCGCCAGCATCAGCGCTGCGAGGACCGCGCCCATCCGGCGGGAGGGCAGCTGAGGGGTCTGGGAAGGGAGGGGAGGGGTCATGGACGGGTCTCAAGAGGCAGGGTCGAGGTAATGGGGCACAGGGAGGCAATGGGTGCAGGACTGTGGGCAATCCAAAGTTTGCTGATCATTTCGACAAAATAGCTTATGTCGATCTAGTTTATGAAGAATATGGTAGGCTGCGCGGCGTCGGATTGTCAACACGTCCCAATCGGAGGCCCACGTCATGCATCGAATCCGCCGTATCGCCGCCTTCGCGGCTGTGACCCTCATCGGGAGCGCGGTGCCCGCGATCGCCTCGGCTACGAGCGTGATCACGATCAGCGGAGCCACCGCCTCCTTCCCGCTCGTCCAGCAGCTCGCCCACAAGTACGCCAAGCTCAACCACAACCGAGTCGCCTTCCGGATCTCCCAGGGCGGCGCCCAGGTTGGGGTCAACGACGTCGCCGCCGGCCGCGTCACGATCGGCGACGTCTCCCGCGACCCCCTGCCGGCCGATCCGGCCGGCCTCGACTTCTACCCGATCGCCAAGTACGCGATCTGCGTCGTCACCAACAAGTCCAACCCCCTCGCCTCGCTCACCGAAGCGCAGGTCCAGGGGATCTTCACCGGCAAGCTGCGCGAATGGGGACAGGTTCCCGGCGCCGCCGTCTCCGGCCCGATCGACCTGATCAGCCGCACCTCCACCGCTGGTGTGCTCACCAACTTCAAGACGCTCTTCCTCGCCAACAAAAGCGTCTCCAGTATCGCCGCCGAAGAGCCCTCCGACCTAGATCGGTGAGTAAGCCTCGGTCGCAGCCGTCAAGTGTCGGATGTGACAGTCACAGTGCCAATGGAGCTGGTGATGTGCACCATTGACATGGCGATAGACGGTCAGAGTGACTCTTGGCGGCCGCGAACGGGTGCAGTGAAGGTGCGAGTCGGAGACTCGCGGGGTGCCCAACCTTGGGCGGCGCTGCGGATGCTGACCTTCGGGGGCGGTCTGACCGGGCGCTAGGGGCCTGGCAGCGCGAGCGCAGCGTGGTAGGTGGCGTTGAAGAGGTCGAAGTCGGGGAAGTCCTCTGGCAGGTGCACGATGATCTGGCGGGCCGAGTGTGCGATCCGCCCCGGCACGCAGAACAGGATGCGCCGCAGGGCCTTGGCGTGACGGCGCAGCGGCGTGTCCTCATCGGCTAGACCGGAGGCGCCCGCCGCCGGGCTGAGGTCGCATATCCAGGCGGATAAGTTCAAGGCTAGCAGCGAGCAGGTGAGCCACAGGGAGTTGGCAGCCAGGTTGCCGGAGGGCAGGTGGCGCAGCGCCATGCCGAGCTTCACATCCTTGAAACGCTCCTCGATCTGGGCGCGCTGGCGATGGAAGTGCTCGATCTCCGCCGTGGTCATCTCGCAGGCGGGGATGTCGGACACGATGAACGAATACGCGAACGTCGAGTCGAGCTCGCCGTCGAGCACCATCTGCAGTTGCTCGGGCGGGATCGTTTTGCGCCGCCTTGCCTTCGGGCTGCCCGCACGCAGCTCCTCCGCGCTGACCGGCACGCGGCGAACGACCAGCCGCAGTGGCTCGTGCTTCCAGCCTTCCGGGGTGAAGGAGATCTCGGTGACCTGTGCGCCGTGCATGTCGATCGCATCGGCCCAGGCGTCCTCTGCGATCTTGGCGAGCTTTGCCCACATCAGCGTCGTGCGCGTCGCCGAGAACGTGAAGCGCATCTTCTGCTTGCGCAGATCCATCATCAGCTCGACCGCGTAGAAGCCCGAGTCCCCCCGCACCGTGATCTGCCCGTGCTCGAGCGGCAAGAGTCGCTCGGCGCGGCGGATCATCCGGCTTGACTCCCTCGCCTTGATCCGCGCCTGGTTTGCGCCCTTCAGCTCGCTCGTCAGCCCGCGCCCGCGCTGCGCCCAGGTGACCACGTAGCTGTTGTAGCCCAGGTGGCCCGAGCGGCTGCGCCCGGCCCCTGCCTTCTTGCGCCCGAAGACATCGCTCTCGGTCGCATCCAGGTCGAGGGTCACAGTCTCGGTCAGGTCGCGACCCAGACGGCTGTCAAGCGCGTTGCCGGCCCGAGCCATGGCGCGCTCGATTGCGCGAATGTGGCTCGGCCTGAAGCGGCACGCCAGCTGCCGCGCGGTCGGCGCCGATGGCGTATCGGCCACCGCCCGCAAAAGCGCGCCCGCCCGATCGGCCCGCACCCGCTCGAGGTCATCGAAGCAGTCCCCGCCGACGAGCTGGGACTCGGCGAGCGCTACGACCAGCTCGCCGGCAGACAGCCCCCGCCGGCGCCGCTTGACCGGCGCCACCCGACCCACCGTGCAAAGCTCAGCATCGACCAGATCTGCGAGCCGCAGCGTGCGCGTCAGCTCACCGGAGATCGCCAGCCCCGCGTAGGGCGTCAGCGACGGATCATCCGCGCGAAACTCGATCCGTCCGGGCCCTCTGGCAAAGTGAACGGACATCACCCGGTGGGTGAGCCCGTCTCACCGTCAAAGTTTGCTTTCACAACCCGAACTGTGGCAGTCGAGTCGGACGGAAAGCCCCGTGTCTACGGGGCTTTTCCACGTTCCAGGGCTATCGCGGGTGGCCCGTCGTCACCGCGAGCAACAGCTACAGCAGCCGCTACTCACCGATCTAGGTCCGAGGGGCTGCTCGAGCAGCAGGTCCAGAACGACCCCCACGCGATCGGCTTCCTCTCCAACTACCGCGCCGACCAGGGCGCCGTCAATCCGGTCGCCTTCAACGGCGCGGCCTGCACGCTCGCCAACGCCACCTCCGGGCAGTACGCCGCCGTGGCGAAGTTCTACGAGGTGACCAAAGGCCCCGCCACCGGCGCCGCCGCCAAGTTCATCTCGTGGATCAGGACCAGCAGGGCCGCCAAGAAAATCATCTCGACCCAGTGGATCCCCGCCTAGAGGCTGGCGCAAGCCGGCCCTCTTTCTCGGTCAATCCCAATGTTCGCGCGTCTGCGCAACCCCTGGCCCGACCACCGCGCCGAGCGCACACTCGGCGCGGTGGCGTTGCTCGCGTGCCTCTGCGTGCTTGCCATGATCGTGCTCGTCGCCCAGCGCGCCTGGCCGATCTTCGCGCACAACGATCTCAGCTGGCTCGGCTCCGGTGGAAGCCTCAAGCAGCAGATCGAAGAGATGCTCGCCACCTCCACCAACCCGCCCGCATCCGCCTTTCACCTACGGGCCTGGCCGATCATCTACGGCACCCTCCTGATCACCTTGCTCGCCGTGCTTCTCGCGCTGCCACTCGCGGTGCTCTCCGCGATCTTCATCGTCGAGCTTGCCCCCATCGCCCTGCGCCGCGTGATGGTCCCCGTCGTGCGCCTGCTCGCCTCCGTGCCCTCCGTCATCTACGGCCTGCTCGGGATCCTCGTGCTCGTCCCGTTCGCCGACAGCCATCTCATCACTCCCTCGGAGCGCGCCTCCGTGCAGGACACCGTCCAGCTCACGGGCGCCGGCCTCGCCGTCGCCGTGGTGATCCTCGCCGTGATGATCGCCCCGATCATGGTCGCCCTCACCTGCGACGCCCTCGGCGCCGTGCCCGGGGCGTGGCGCGAGGGCGCCGCGGCGCTCGGCGTCAACCGGCTGCGTGCGATCCGCGCCGTCACCCTGCGCGCCATCCACCCCGCGATCGTCGCCGCCACAGTGCTCGCCACCGCCCGCGCGCTGGGCGAGGCGATCATGATCTCGATGGTCTCCGGCTCGAACTTCTTCGCCCCCCGGCCCGGCGACGGAGTCACCTTCCTGTTCGAGCCGCTGCGCACTCTCGCCTCCACGATCGTCGACTACCACGAAGGGACCGGCTCCCCCGCGCTGAGCGCCACGCTGTACGCGCTCGCCCTGCTGCTGCTCTTCTCCGCCTTCGTCCTCTCCGTCGCCGGCTACCTCATCAAGCTCCCACTTCGTAGGTACCAGGTGAGGGGATGAGCACGTTCGTCTCCCATCCGCGGGCCGGTGAGCGGGCAGGCGGGCTCCCATCCCGCCCGCGGCGCGGGCGCGGCTCGTCGCTGCGCACCTGGCGCTGGAGCGATCGCCTCGTACTGCTCGCCGCCTGGGTCGCCGGCCTCTCGCTGTGCGCGATCACCGCCGCGATCCTCCTCTACATGGGCTTCCGCGGCATCCAGTACCTGCGCCCCGAGCTGATCTTCTCCCATCCCGCCGCCAGCCTCCAGCAGAGCGAATCCGGCGGCTTCCTCGATCCTCTGATCGGGACTGCGCTGCTGACCGTCATCGGCATCGCGATCGCCGCCCCCCTCGCGATCTGCTCCGCCCTCTGGATCGTCGAGTACGGCCAGGGAGGGCGCGCCAATCGATCCCTCGCCCGGGTCGTGGAGTCCAGCATCGAGGTCGTCGCCGGCACCCCCGACATCGTGATCGCCTTCTTCGGCCTCGCGATCTTCCAGCTGCACCTCTTTGCGTTCGCCTCCTTCACCGCCTCCGGCGCCGGCGTCTACGGCCGCTCCTTCCTCGCCGCTGGCGCGATGATGTCGCTGATCGCGCTGCCCCCGCTGTTCGTCGCCACCCGCGACGGCCTCCAGGCAGTGCCCGCCCACATGCGCGAGGCCGCCTTCGCGCTCGGCAAGACCCGCATCGCCACGATCCGCCGCGTGCTCCTCCCCGGGGTGCGCGCCAACATCGCCACCGGCATCACCCTCGGCGTCAGCCGCATCGTCGCCGACACCGCGATCGTCGTCGTGCTGCTCGGCGCCACCCTGCGCATCGAACCCGGGGGCTCCGTTCCCGCTCTGAACGTACTGCGGGGCACCGGCTCCACGCTCACCAGCTACGTCTACGACAACTCCCCCGCCGGCGAAGGCGGCGCCGCGCAGAAGGCCTACGCCGCCGCCTTCGTGCTGATGCTGTTCGTCTTGCTCCTCAACCTCGCCGTCGAACGGATCGCCCGCGCCCACGCCCGCTCCAGCGGCTTCGCCGGCGCGATCGAGGGGACCGTGTGAAATCCATGCAAAAGTACATCGTGTCAATCTTCGTTGTGAGGAAACCATGGAGGCCGGTCCCATGAATGAGCTCGAGCAGATCCTCCGCCCGCCGGCCGAGCAGGCGGGCTGGCGGGCGCCCAATCCTCTGGCTGAGCAGCTGGGCGGGCGGGCGCCCAATACCTTGCCTCCCCACGCGTTTTCGCGGGGCAGGACGCCCCGCGAAAACGCGCTCCTTGCCCACACGGCTCACGCGGACGATCCCCCAAAGAACACGATTCTGTCCACCACGCCGCTCGGGATCGATCGCGTGCCCCCGGTGCGCACGATCGTGCTCGACCGGCCCCCCGAGCCCGTACGGCCCCTCGAGCAGCGCGAGGCTCTGCGCCCGCTCGCGAGCGCCGCCGGTCCTGAGCGCCTGCGCCTGCACGAGGTCTCCGTGCACTACAGCGAGAAGGCCGCCGTGCGCTCCGTCTCGCTCTCCATCCACCAAGGCGAGGTGCTCGCGCTGATCGGCCCCTCCGGCTGCGGCAAGACCACGCTGCTGCGTACCCTCAACCGCCTCACCGAGCTCACCCCCAGCGCTGCCCGCGGAGGCAGCGTGCTGCTCGACGGGGAGGACATCCACGAGCTCGAAGACAGCGCCCTGCGCGCCCGCGTCGCGATGGTCTTCCAGCAGCCCAACCCCTTCCCCATGTCGATCTTCGACAACGTCGCCTTCGCCCTGCGCGAGCAGTCCCGCCGGCGCCCCCGCCGGCCCGAGCTCGAGCCTCTCGTGATCGACGCCCTGCGGCGCGCCGGGCTCTACGAGGAGGTCAAGGACGACCTCCACCGCCCCGCCCTGCGCCTCTCCGGCGGCCAGCAGCAGCGGCTCTGCATCGCCCGCGCCATCGCCCTGCGTCCCGAGGTGCTGCTGATGGACGAGCCCTGCTCCGCCCTCGACCCCATCTCCACCGGCGTCATCGAGGAGCTCATCCGCGACCTCCGCCGCGACCTCGCCATCGTGATCGTCACCCACAACCTCGCCCAGGCCCAGCGCGTCGCCGACAAGGTCGCCTTCATGTACCTCGGCGACCTCGTCGAGTACGGCACCGTCGATCAGGTCTTCGACGAGCCCCGCGCCCCCCGCACTCGCGACTACGTACGCGGAGCCTTCGGATGAGCGCAGGATTGAGGGACCCTCGCGAAGGAACGCCCATGGACGTCATCCCAGGAGGGAGGGCGGGGCCGCCAAGCTCCCCCGACGGCGCCACCGCCACCTGCGCCGGCTGCAGCGCCCCGCTCGCCCCCGACCAGCGCTACTGCCTCGCCTGCGGGCGCCCCTGCTCGCCCGTGCGCCTTGCCTTCCTCGACGTGCTCCAGGCCGAGCACACCGCCGCTCTGCCGATCCCCAGCACGCCACAGGCGAACGGCTATCAGCTCCCCCCCGAGCCCCCCGGGCTGCTCGGCTCGCTGCGCCGCTACTCCGGCCTCTTCGGGCTGCTCGCCGTCCTGCTCGCCTCGCTGCTGATCGGGCTGCTCGTCGGGCACTGGCTCACCGGGGGCTCCAGCCCCGCCAAGCAGGTGCTCGAAGTCAAGGGGCTCAGCGGGCCGCTCGCCGCCGCCGCGCCGGTCGCCTCCCCGACCTCGCCCGGAACCTCCACCGGCTCGGGCTCCGGCTCCGGTTCGGGCTCCTCCACCGGCCACAGCTCCTCCGCCGGCTCCTCGCAGTCGCACAGCTCCGCCAAGAGCGAAGAGGCCGAAGAAGCTGAAGCGGCCAAGGAAGTCAAGACGACCAAAGCCCTGCCCGCCGCCCACAAGACGACCTCCGGCAAGCTCGAAAAAATCGCCCACACCACCGGCAAGCAGCACGAGAAGGAAGTCGCCGCGCTCGGCAACGCGCCGATCGAAACCGGGGGACACTGAATATGAGGCTCGCCGAGCTCCGCCGCGAGCGCCTCCAGCTCGCCGAGCGCGTCGCCTCGCTCACCTGGGATCTCGGCGGGCTCGCCTACGAGATGGCCGTTCGTGACCACTACCGCCTCGACGTCCTCGCCCGCCGCGCCGCCGAGCTCCAGCAGGCCGACGCCCAGCTCGGCGAGATCGAGCGGCTGTTCGCCTGCACCGAGGGCGGCGTGAGCGGCGCCTGCCGCGCCTGCGGAGCTGCCCATAGCCGCGGCGCCGCCTACTGCTGGCGCTGCGGCTCTCCCCTGCTCCTCGAGGGCCGGCCCTCCGTGCTGCCGTCCACCACGCCGATCCACGAGAGCGGGCCCGTGTAGAGGAGGATCGCGAGGATCGCGAGGATCCCCACGACGCTCAGGAGCCGACCCACCTCGATGACCGGGCTGTGGGCCGTTTCGATCGTGACGTGCACCGGACCGCTGCCCCCCCCGACGCGCGCCACCACGGCGTACCCCGCACGGGTTCGACCCAGCCAGCGCAGCCCGCCGATGTGCACGAGGTAGTCGCCGGCGCCGATGTTCGTCTTGATCGGCTCGGGGCCCGCGGGGACGTTCATCCAAGCCGCGAAGCGATCGCCGCGCACCTGGCTCAGGGGCACGATCAGCAGGCGCCCCGGCTGAAAGGCCACGAGCGGCTCCCGCCGGTCGTGATAGGAGCCCGAGTCGTACCAAGTGCGGGGCAGGGTGCGCTCGCCGACCAGAGCTTCGCTGCGATTCGGGTAGGACTGCCCGGCTGTCAGCGTGTCCGGGACCCACTGCTGCCACACGCACAGGCCCACGCTCACCGCGCACACCGCAACCAGGCTGAGCCGCAGGCCCCCGAGCACCCCTCGCGAGCCCCCGGACGCGGCGGCCCGCTGGAGGGCGAGCGCACCGACGATCACCAGTCCGGCGGCCGCGTAGAAGAGATAGCTACCCAGCCGGTACGGGAACTGGATCTCATCGAAGGGGTAGGACACTCCGTTCCAGAGCTGCCTCACCATCATCGCTCCCAACAGCAGCGCGATCACCACCACCACCCCCACCCAAGCGCGGCGCAGCGCGCGCGGGGGGGCGGGCGACCTGCGCCACAGCAGCAGCGCTCCCGCAGCCAACCCCCACGCCAGGAACCAGACGGGCGCCTGGACGTAGAGCGCTGGCGTGGTCGACTGGCTCGGCACCGCGCGCAATGGATTCAGCAGCACCGCGGGCGTCTGGAAGTAGCCCGTGACCGACCAGATCGATGCCCCCGAGAAAGCCGGCGTGCTCCCGACGTAGGTGTTCCCCGAATACGCCACGTCGGGCAGCAGGAACCAGGCGTTGACCAGAACGCTCGCCACTCCCAGCCCCGCCACCATCGCAAGGCGCCGGTACGGCAGGCGCCGCGGGGCGCCCAGCGCGAGCCACATGACGAGCAGCGCTCCCCCGGCGATCGTCGCGCCCCACAGCAGCGTGATGTTGTGGCTCCCCGTGAAGACCACCGCGGACGCCGCGAAGATCACCACGGGCAGCGGCCGCCACGCCGGCGCTCGAACCAGGTGCACGGCGGCCGCGACGAGCGGTGCGATCGCCGAGGTCCCCATCAGCTCCGGCCACGCTCCCCGCCCGTACATGTCCGTGACGTAGTACGCGCTCGTGATCACTGCCAGCGCCGGCGCGTGCGCGATCCAACCCCGCAGGCCGAGCTCGCGACCGAGCCACAGCGTGCCTCCGTACGCGCCCACCACCGCAAGCGTCGTGACGCCCACAAACGCTGCCACCGGATGGCCCCCGATCAATTCGGCGATCCCCCCCGTGACCATGAACAGCGGTCCCCCGTAGAACGCGAACCACGGATAGAACGCACCCATTTCGGTGGTGGCCGCCGGAACGTTGACGAAGAAGTTGGGGTGCCCCGCTTCCACCAGGCTCCTCCCCGCGATCGACACG
The DNA here is from genome assembly GCA_963813765.1 of uncultured Solirubrobacterales bacterium. Lineage (GTDB taxonomy): Bacteria > Actinomycetota > Thermoleophilia > Solirubrobacterales > Solirubrobacteraceae > Palsa-744. The sequence continues at coordinate 190,456 of CAWFAB010000002.1, read as the reverse complement.
AGCCACAGGGAGTTGGTGAAGTCCAGCGCGAAGCCCGAGCGCGTGAACAGCAGCGGCGCCGTCACCGCCAGCACCGCGGCCGTCGCCAGGAGCAGGTCTGTTCGGGCGACTCTCGCCCGGCGGGTTGGGGGTGGTCCAGGCAAGGGCGGCTCGCTCGAATGGCTCCGACGGGTCAGGGAGCGTAGCCAGCCGCTCCAGCCTGTCAATTCGCCCGCGCGAGCCAGCCCGGATCGCGCGCAAAGCCCCCCTGTGCGGCGTCTCCTACTTGCCCTGCGGATCGGTGGGAGCCCCGGGGGCGGCCTGCCCCGCGGTGGGCTGCGCCGCCGGCGGCTGTGCGACCGGCTGCGGCTGCTGGGCCGGGGGCGGCTGGACAGCCTGGTTCAGCGTCGCCGGCTGCTTGGACTCCCCGCTGATCGAGTCCTTGAACTCGCGCATCCCGCTGCCCAGCGAGCGGCCGATTTCCGGGAGCCGTTTGGCGCCGAACACCAACAGCAGGATCACCACCAGGAACGCGATATGGACCGGATTGTCGAGTCCCATCGTGTTCCAGTCTAGACGCCTTTTCGCTCGTTCACGTTCTCGCGTAGGTTCCGGCGCACCAGCTGCCCCGCGACGAACAGCATGAACAGCGCGAAGCCCACCTGCAGCACCTTCCCCGAGAGCGCGTTCGCCAGCGCCACCCCGCTCGCGGCGCCCGCCACCGAGAGCCCGCCCAGCAGCAGCGCGTCGCCCCGGCGCACGTTGCCGTAGCGGTCCTGCACGATCGCCCCCACGATCGCCACCGGGATGATCGCCAGCAGCGACGTCGCCTCCGCCTGGTGCTGCGTGAGGTCCAGGAAGATCACGAGGCCCGGCACGAACAGCACGCCGCCGCCCACCCCCAGCAGGCCCGCCACCACTCCCGCCGCCACCCCGATCGCGATCGCGCCGATCACCGCTGCACGCCTGCCTGCGCCCGCCCGTCCGCGCGCGGGCCGCTGCTCCCGAGGATCACCCGCGACCCCCTCACCGCACCAGCAGCTCCACCGCGCTCGCCACCAGCACCACCGCGAACAGCAGCGCGATCGTGCGACCCCGCAGGCGCTGCTGCAGCCACGTCCCCAGCAGCACCCCACCCACCGCGGGCACCCCGATCAGCACCCCGTCGAGCACCCGCACGTTGCCGTACCCCGCCTGCGCCGCCGCCGCGAACGCGGCGATGAACACGATCGCCGCCAGCGATGTCCCCGTCGCCTCACGCTCGCCGTATCCGAGCCACAGCACCAGCAGCGGCACGATCACCGTGCCGCCTCCCACCCCGAAGATCCCGCTGAACAGCCCCGCCGCCGTGCCGATCGCCATCAGCTTCAGGATTCTCTCGGGCGATCTGCTCGCCGCCATGCTGGGCATACTAAGGATCATGTCCCCCGCCGCCACGCTTGTGGAGGCACTGGAGCCGCTGCGCTCCGATCCCTCCCGCTCCGCCGTGCTGCTCGACATCGACGGCACGCTCGCCCCGATCGTCCGGCACGCCGACGACGCCCACGTCCCCGAGGCCACCCGTGCGCTGCTGATCGAGATCGCCAAGCGCTACGCGCTCGTCGGCTGCGTCAGTGGCCGCCGCGCCGCCACCGCGCGCCAGATCGTCGCGATCGGAAGCATCGCCTACGTCGGCAACCACGGCGGCGAGCTGCTGCGCCCCGGCGCCACCAGCCCCGAGCTCGACCCCGAGCTCGCCGCCTGGAGCGAGCGCGTGCGCGCCTTCGCCGCCCGCGTCTACACCAGCGAGCACCAACGCCTGCGCGTGCGCGCCGAGGACAAGCAGGCGATCGCCGCCTTCCACTGGCGCGGCGCCCCCGACGAGGACGCCGCCGCGGCCGCCGCGCGGGAGATCGCCGTGCGGGCCGAGCAGGAGGGCTTCGCGGTCCACTGGGGCCGCAAGGTGCTCGAGGTGCGTCCCCCCGTGGAGCTCAACAAGGGGCTCGGCGTCACCGCGCTGCTCGACGGCCAGCATCCCGAGCTCCCCCGCCCGGAGAGCTCCGCTGAGAGCCTCGCCCTGAACGCCGCGCTCTACGTCGGCGACGACGCCACCGACCTCGACGCCTTCCGCGGGCTGCGCTCGCTCGTGCGGCGCGGGACGCTCGCGTGCGCCGTCTGCGTCGCGGTCCGCTCCGACGAAGCCCCCCCGGAGCTGCTCGAGGAGGCCGACCTCGCGATCGAAGGCCCCGACGGCGTGCGCGCGCTGCTCGAGGCGCTTCTCTAGATCCGTTCCCCGCCCGCCCCATGCGCTTCACCGACTTCCTCAAGACCACCGTCCTGCTCAGCGCCGGCGCTGCCACCGCGCTCGCGCTCGTCACCGTGCTCTCCGCCGCCGCCGGCTCGCAGTCGCAGATCGCGCTGCTCTCCGTCGGCTGGTGGGTGATCGCCGCGCTGATCGGGGCGTCGCTCGGCCGGCGCAGCGACACGAGCCCCCCGATCGCGCAGCCTGCTCGCCGGCGCGCGCGCCACCACCGCGCTGCCCGAGCACCGTCCCTCGGCGATCCTCGTCAACCGGCTCTGGCCCCTGCTCGTGTTCACCGTGCTCGCTGGCGGCCTCGCCTTCCTCGCCCCCCAGATCCCCGGGATCGGCGCCGGCTTCGCGATCATCTGGGCGCTCGCCTGGCGCCGCCAGCACGCCGCGGTGGCCGCGATCGAGGAGCGCGACGGGGTCCGCTTCTACGTGATGCCCACCTCCCCCGTCCACCGCATCGCGCTGCAGCGCACCCCCGGCTTCAAAGCGATGCGACCCGAGCAGGCGCGTTGAGCGCGCCGGCGCGCCAGGACCGCTCTCCGGCGTGGGTGGGTCGGCCCGTATCCGCCGCTCCGCGTGGCGCGGGCGGCTGAGTAGCGGCGGGCGATGCCGGAACCCCCCGAGACGGCCGACGTGCTGCTCGTCACGCTCGGCTCCACCGAAGGCCTGCGCGTCGCCGACGGCGAGCTCGCCGGCTCCCTGCGGCGCGCCGGCGCGCACGTCGCCATCGCCGCCGCCGCCCATCCCGGGGAGATCCGCACGCTGATGCTCACCGATCTCCGCTGGGCCCGCTCCGCCCGCCGCTCCGCCGCGGAGATGCTCGATCGACTGGGGGGGACCCCCCGATCGGTGATCTACTCCACCACCACCGCCGCTCTGCTCTGGCCGCTGCCCGGCGCGATCCGCTTCGACGCGCCCGCCGCCGCCAACCGCCCCGGCCGCCACGGCCTCTGGCAGCGGCCCCTGGAGCGCCGCCGCCTGCGCCAGGCGCCCCTGCTGCTCCCCTCCAGTGTTGGCGCTCTCGCCGAGGCCCGCGCTGCGGCGCCCGGCTGCGAGCAGCGCGCCCTGGTCCTGCCCGTCCCGATCGGTGCGCCGGCGTCCTGCGAGGATGGAGACCCACCGGAGGCCGCGCCCGGGTCCGCGCTCGATGCGCAGACCGGCGGGCGCCCGCCCGAGCCCGCGGAGCGCGACGTCGCCGCCATCGCCTACGCCGCCAACCCCCGCAAGAAGGGGTTCGACCGCGTGCTCCACGCCTGGCGGCGCGTGCGCCGGCCATCGGAGCGGCTGGTTGTGGTCGGCGTCACCCGCGAGCGCCTCCGCGAGAGCGGATTCGACGTGCCCGACGAGGACATCCACATCGCCGGGACCCTTCCCCGGCGCGACTACCGCGCTCTGCTGCGCCGCTCCCGCGTGTTCATCTGCGCCCCCCGCCGCGAGGAGTACGGGATCGCCCAGCTCGAGGCCCTCGCCGAAGGGTGCCTGCTCGTCACCACCCCCGCGCCCGGGGCCTACGTCGCGCTGCCCATCGCCCGCGAGCTCGATCCCCGCCTCGTGAGCGAGGATCTCGGCGCCGCCCTGCGCCACGCCCTCGATACGCCCCCCGCGGACTACGCCGCGCGCGCCGCCAGGCTGGTGGAGCCCTTCACCGCCGCGGCCATCGACCGGATCGTCGCCGAGGAGCTGCTCCCGCGGCTGCTGGGGTAGGGAACGGGGAGACTGCCGGGCAGGGACCGGGAAGGCTGCCGGGGTAGCGAACGGGGAGGCTGCCGGGCAGGGACCGGGGAGGCTGCCGGGGTAGCGAACGGGGAGGCTGCCGGGCGGGGACCGGGGAGGCTGCCGGGGTGGCGAACGGGGGCCCGAGAGTCGCCGGTCGGAGACATGGCGAGCGCAGGGGAGGGGCGCGACCGCTCAAGCGGTCCCTCGCCGGTGGCATTTGGATCGACCTCTGGCTAGGTTCGGCGAATGTCGATCCGCCAGGGCGCCCGCTCCTCCGCGCGCAGGGTCCCCGCCGCCGGCTCCACCGCGCGCGCCCCCGGAAGATCGGCGCCGGCGCACCGCGCCCGGGCGCTGCCCGCGGCGCGCATCGCCCTGCCGCGGTGGAGCGTCTATGCGTGGGGGGCGATCGGCGCGACCGCGGCCTACATCGCGCTCACCTGCTGGTGGCTCACCCAGGACCGGAGCATCCCGATCTACGACGCCGGGGACCACCTGGAAACGGCGCTCGTCTTTCACCACATGCTCCAGACCGGCGACCTCCTCGGGCCGTTCAACCACGAATCGCCATATCCACCCTTTGCCCTCATGGTCGGCGCTCTGTCGGTCTTCCTCGGAGGTGTCGCTCTCGCACCGCCGATCATCGGCGAGAACCTCGTATTCGTCTCGCTGCTGACGCTCGGGTGCTACCAGACGGGGCGCCTCCTGTTCGGGCGTCAGGCGGGCATGCTGGCGGCGATCTTCGTTCTCGGCTCGGACCTGCTGATAGCCCAGTTTCACGTGTTCATGCTCGACGCCCCCGAGGCGGCGCTCGTCGCGGTGTCGATCTGGCTGATCCTCGCCTGCGACGATTTCAGCCGTGTCGGAACCGCCGGCGTGGCGGGTCTCGCGGTTGGGATCGGTCTGATCACCAAGGTGCAGTACCCGGGCTTCGTCGTGGGTCTCGTGTTGATGGCTCTGCTGCGTGGCGGGTGGCGAAACCGGCGTGGCCTGCTGACGTTCGCGGCCGTCGCAGTGATCGTCGGAGCCCCCTGGTACATCGATCACCTCTCCCAGTTCTCCACCTTCCTGCAGGTTTCTACGGCGAACCCGATCGTCGTGCCCGGCGACAATCCACCGACCCTGTCGCTTGCGAACCTCGCCTGGTATTTCTGGAACATCCTGAACTCCCAGTTGCTGGCGGCGCTGTTCACGCTCCTGCTGGGGGGGACGATCTGGATGATCGTGACGCTCTTCCGTCACCGCCGCGAGGCGTTTGGCGCGAAATTGAGCGCAGGACCCTCGACCGTTGCGCAGACCGCGAAGCGATCGGCCGCGAGGACGGATGAGCGAGCCCTGGGCGCGAGGCTCGAGTTCTTCGTCGGGGCGTTCGTCGCGTGGCCGTTCATCACCGCGACACCCTCCCACGACATACGTTACGCCATCCCCATGCTGCCCTACCTGGCGGTCATCGCCACGGGTTGGATCGTCCACCTGCCACGCGCGGCGCGCTGGGCCGCCATCGCCGTGCTCGCGCTCGGTGTGATCGCAAACACCCTCGGCACGACGTTCGGCCTCGGCAGGACCGTGCAGGTTGCGCTGGTGCATCCACTGCCGCAGGGGGAGGAGGCCGCCGACGTCATCACGTTCTACTCGACCAGCGGTTTCCTGGTCGCCGGACCACTCCGCGACGGCGACGTCCCGGGCCTGCTCGCCGCGCTGCGGCGCGAAGGCGTGAATACCGTCGTGTGGAGCCTCGAACAGAGCAGGGCCCCCGACTTCGACACCGAAGGGCTCCTGCCGCTGGCGCGCATCGCCGGGCTCTCGCCCGGGATCACCCGCACAACCGAATTCAGCAACTCGAGCGACGCCGCCACCCTCATCCATCTGCCGATCTCGGCGCACTACCCGCCGATCTGCACCCGGCTGAGCGACGGCACCGGCGTATGGGTGGTCCGCTACAGCTCCTCCTCGCGGAGGCTCGAACTGTACTGCCCCTCCCGGCATCCGCAGTTCTACGGTCCGCTGCCCTCCGCGTGATCCGCGGAGGGCAGCGTTCGTGACGGGCCCTCATCGGCTCGTCCGCCGTTTGCGCAGCCGCGCGAGCTCCTCCCACGGGCGCGTATTGGCCACGTCTGTCTTCGTCAGCCACCCCCGCCGCGCGGTGAGCACCCCCCAGCGCATGTTCTGGAGCGTCTGCGGGCGGTGGGCGTCGGAGTCGATCGCGATCCTCACCCCCGCCTGTACGGCGGCGCGCGCGTGCGCCTCGGAGAGGTCGCGGCGGTCGGGGTTCGCGTTGATCTCGAGCATCGTCCGAGTTCTCGCCGCCGCCGCGAACACCGCTTGGAGGTCGACCGCGTAGGGCTCTCGCCGCTCGATCAGGCGGCCCGTGGGGTGGCCGATCGCGTTGACCAGCGGGTGCTCGATCGCGGCGATCATCCGCTCGGTCATCGCCTCCTCGCGCATCCCGAAGGCGGTGTGCACGCTCGCCACCACCCAATCCAGCCGCGCCAGCAGCTCGTCCTCGTAGTCGAGCGTCCCGTCCGGCAGGATGTTCACCTCGCTGCCCGCCAGCAGCTCGATTCCCTCCAGCCGCGCGTCCACCTCGCCAATCCGCTCGATCTGCGCGCGCAGCTGCGCGGGGAGACGTCGTCGCCGAAGCCGTGCGACGCGGAGTGGTCGGTGATCGCGAGGTACTCGTACCCCCGCTCGCGCGCCGCCAGCGCCATCTCCTCGATCGTGCCCCGTCCGTCGGAGGCCACCGTGTGGCAGTGCAGGTCCCCCCGGATGTCCCCCAGCTCGATCAGATTTGGCAGCCCGCCCGCCGGTGCCGCCTCGAGCTCGCCCCGGTTCTCCCGCAGCTCCGGCTCGATGTAGGGGAGGCCCACCAGCTCGTACACCTCAGCCTCCGTCGCGCACGTCCGCGTCGCCCCGGTCGCGTCGTCCTTGACACCGTACTCCGAGACGTGCAGGCCCTTGCGCACCGCGTACTCCCGCAGCGCGGCGTTGTGCGCGGCGGAGCCCGTGAAGTGCTGCAGCAGGTTCCCGAGCTGCGCGGGGGCGGCGATCCGCAGGTCCACGCTCAGCCCGGAGTGTGTCCGGCCCCGGGCGCCCGCCTTGCCGCTGGAGGAGACCTGCTCGATCTGCTCCAGGGGCTCCAGCGCCCCCGCGAGCTGCACCGCGTGCGCGGTGACCGCCACGAGGTCGATGTCCTTCACGCTCTCCACCCCCCGCCGCGCGGAGCCCGCGAGCTGTACGTGCGCGTCCTTCGGCCCGCGCTCGCGCAGGCCCGCGGCCAGCGCCTCCCCGAGTTCGATCGCCGCCGGCAGCAGCGCCCGCCGGGGAGATGAGATGCCCGCCCGCCCGAGCTCGTCCACGGACATCCCCTCCGCGTTCAGCTCATCGAGCGCCTCGAGCACTTTCGCCTCGAACTTCGCGCCGAGCCCGCGCACCGCGCGCAGCCGCTGAGCCAGCGCGGCCTCGCGCAGCGCCTGCGGGGAGTCGATGCCGAGCTGCTCATGCAGCAGCCGCGCTCGCTTGGGGCCGAGGCCGGGAATGCGCGTGATCGCGATCACGCCGGGGGGAACTTCGCGCGCAGCCGCTCCGCCGCGGGGATCGCGCCGGAGTCCAGCAGCGCCACGATCTTCTCCTGCAGCGTCTCCCCGATTCCGGGCAGCTCGATCGCCCGCCCCGCCCGTGCGAGGCCCGCCACGGAGACCGTCGCCTCGCGCACCGTCTCCGCCGCCCTGCGGTACGCCAGCACCCGGTGCACGATCGCCCCGTCCAGCTCGTACAGGTCGCCCAGTTCCTCGAGGGCGTCGGCGATCACCCCATTCGACAACTCCATGTCTCCCCATTCTCCCCCGTTCGGCGCCTCAAGATAGGCTCCCCTCAGTGGACGGCACCGCCTGGCTCATACTGCCCACCTACAACGAGGCCGAGAACATCGAGGCCATCGTGCTCGCCGCCGGGGACGCCCTCGCGCGTGCGCCCTGCGAGGAGCACCGCGTGCTGGTCGTCGACGACGGCTCCCCCGACGGCACGGGCGGGATCGCGGATCGACTGGCCGCCGAGCATCCCTGGGTGCATGTGCTCCATCGCACCGCCAAGGAAGGCATCGGTCCCGCCTACCTCGCCGGCTTCCGCCACGCCCTTCGGAGCGGGGCCGCCTACGTGCTGGAGATGGACTCCGACTTCTCCCACGACCCCGCCGATCTCGTCAGCCTGCTCGGAGCGATCCGGGACGGCGCCGACCTCGCGCTCGGCTCCCGCTACGTCCCCGGCGGGGGGGTCCGGGACTGGGGTCTGCTGCGCCGCCTCATCAGCGAGGGCGGGTCCACCTACGCACGGCTGGTGCTCGGCCTGCGCGTGCACGATCTCACCGGCGGCTTCAAGTGCTTCCGCCGCGAGGTTCTCGAAGCGATCCACTTCGACAGCGTGCGCTCCCACGGATACGCCTTCCAGGTCGAGCTCACCTACCGCGCCGTGCGCGCCGGCTTCGACGTCGTCGAGGTCCCGATCGTCTTCCGCGACCGCCGGCACGGGCAGAGCAAGATGTCCTGGCGCATCGCCGCCGAGGCGATGTGGCTCGTGCCCCTGCTGCGCCACGGCCGTCAACCGCCCGCCGGGGACGCGCCCGCTGCCGCTGCCGCCGCCTCCACCGCCGTCCCCGAGAGCGCGCCCGCCTCCTCCGAGGGAGTCGCGCGAGATGTCGCGGACCCCGCCCCAGCCGCCCCGTCGCCGGCAGGCCGCGAGGTCTCGGCGCGGAAGTAGGCCTCCACGCGCTCAGGTAGCGGCGCACTCGCGCCGATCAGGTGGGGATGGACGCCTCCGCCTACGCCTTCGCCCACGGCGTGCGTCGCACCCGCGGCACCCTGCGCGCCTGGCGGCGGCGCCGTTGGAGGATCCTGGGGTCGTGGGTAGCGGGCTCCTCGCTCGCGGCGTTCGGCCTGCTGCTGGCGGTGCTGGTTGTCTCGGCGCTCTCGGGCGGCTATGTCGATGCGATCTCGGCGGAACCGCCCTTCGCGGTGGGCGACGCGGGCGATGTGGCAGGGGTGCTCGGCCACAACATGCTGGTGCTCACGCTGCACGCGATGGCGTGCGTCGCGGGGTTCATCGCGGGCAGCTCCCTCCCGCTGCAGGCACCGTCCCGCCGCGGCCTCTCCCGCTGGGTGCACGAGCACGGCGGGCGGATCGCGATCGCGTTCGTCGTCTGCGCCACCGCGTTCTCGCTCTCCGCGCAGGCCTACCTCCTCGGCCATCGGCTCTCGGGGTACGCCCATTTCCTGCGAGTCCCCCCGGCGCTGCTGCTGCTCGCGGTGCTGCCCCACGCGGTGCCGGAGCTGATCGCGCTCTTCCTCCCGCTCGCCGCCTGGATCATCGCGAGCCGCCGCGGGGAGTGGGACCAGTTGCTCGCCGCGACGCTCGTGACGGTCGCGGTTGCCGTCCCGATGCTCGTGGTGGCGGCCCTGATCGAGGTGTACGTCTCCCCGCACCTCTTCCCGACGCTCACCGGCATCCACTTCCCGATCGTGCGCCAGTGGGAAGGATGGACCGTGACCGTCGGCGCGCGTTGAGTCTGAATCCACCGATAACTCTCCTGGGCATCCGGTGACGAGATCCCACCCACCCGCGGATCGGCGGATCCGGGTTGGGCGTCGCCTGCCCCGGGGTTGGAGACACCGCGGCTGATTATCCCAAATAGACGTGGGGGTGGAGAGTATCCCTATTACAACCGAGGACCCGAACCATATAGCCTTCTCGACTTGTGGAGGCGAGAATAACTCACCTGCGGAGCGCCATACGCCTACCGGCGCGCGCGCGCTCGTTGGCGGTGGACCGGGTGAGCGTGGCTCTCGGTGTGGTGTTCCTGCTGGGAGCCGCGTTCTATCTGTGGACTGCAGGCACATCGTACCCGCTGGTTCTCAATGGCTCCCAGACGGATCCATACAACCTGCTGGCCAATGCATTTCTCCACCTGCACATCTCGGTTGGCCGCCCGCCCGCCGGGCTCCTGAGGCTGCCGGAACCGTACGACCCGGTGGCGAACTCACCCTTCCAGCTCAAACCCAAAGACATTCATGACTTCGCCCTCTATCACGGGAAATTGTTTCTTACCTGGGGGCCCGCGCCGGTGCTCGTCCTGCTCGTGCCGCTGCACCTGCTCGGTCTCGAACCCTCCACGAGCCTGACCGCCGCCCTCTTCGCGATCGCCGGGCTTGGGTTCGCGCTGGCGGCGTTGCGCGTGGTGCTGAGGCAGCTCGGCGCCGCGACTCTGTGGATGTGCGCGCTTGCCGCGCTCACCCTGGCGCTCTCATCGGTGATGCCATTCACATTGCGACGCCCGGAAGTCTACGAGGAGGCCATCGCCGGCGGCTTCTGCTTCGCGATGGCCGGCATCTGGCTCTCCGCCTCGGTGCTGGTCGATCGACGGGCGTCGTCGCCACGCCTGGCGCTCATGAGCCTCTGCTTCGGCCTGGCGGCCGGTTCGAGGCCGACGCTCGCGCTGAGCGCTCTGGTGCTCGTCCCCGTCTACATGTCGTTGCGGCAGATCCGCGCGCGCCGCGGGCTGCTGATCGCCCTGATCGTCCCGGTCGGAGGGTGCCTCCTGCTGCTGGCGGCCTACAACCAGGTGCGCTTCGGCAGCCCCCTGGAAGTCGGTACGAAATATGCGCTGGCGGGCTTCAACCAGCACACCGCCCACTTCGGCGATCTCAGCTACGTGCCGCCCGGTGCGTGGTTCTACGTGGTGGCCCCACCGCGACCCTCGATTCTCTTTCCCTTCGTCCTCCTCCCCCCACCACCGGAATCGTATCCCGCCGGCCTGCCCTCCAACTACCAGGCGTTCGAACGCACCGGCGGACTGCTGCCGGTGACGCCGATCCTGGTCTTCCTCGCGGCGCTGCCGTGGATCTGGCGGCGTCGCCCAGCGCTGCTCGGGTCGCTCGGCTCTCCGCTGCTGATACTTGCGGGCGCGGGCATCGTCGGCCTGCTGTTCCTCTCGTATGAGTTCTACGCCACCACCGAGCGCTATGAGGTCGACTTCGCGACGCTGTTTCTGCTCGGCGCCCTCGCGGCGTGGCTCGCCCTGTCCGGCGCCCTCCCCGGGCGCCGCCGCCGGCTGGTGCGGATCGGCGGAGGGCTCCTTGCGGCCTGGGGCTGCTTCGCCGGCCTCGCCATCAGCTTCATCGGCTACGGGAACCTGCTGGCCGCCAATCACCCAGCCACGTGGACCGCGCTGGAAAACATCTCCTCGCCGCTGTCGAGGGCGATCGCGACGGTCGCCGAGCGTCCCGTGCTGGCGGAAGTATACGCACGCAAAGTGATACAGACCTCTCCTGTGAGCTATACCAGCATCGATGCCCCCATCACAGCGTTCGCGCTGAGCGCCGGCGAACAGGCCGAACTGACCATTGTCTCACCCGACACCCGAAAGGCCGCGCTGGTCGCGATGATTTCCCCGGCCGTCGCAGTCGCAGGCGGCGCCAATCCGTCAACGAGTGCCGCTGTGTTGCTTGTTCGCGGTCCCGGGCATGCGAGTAACAGCTACACGATGCCGCCGGGCATCAGAGAAAATCGAATTCCGGTACGGCTGGGCCCCGGTATCAACCGTCTCGAGCTTCGCCCGCTGCCCGCTCCGGCGAGCCGGGGCAAGCCCGCGATTCCGACCGCGCGGCAGGCGCTGGTCATCACAAACCTGTCGCTCGCCGGTCACGACTGACAGCGACATGGTACGCCCGTCCCACCATGCAGTGCGGGCGCTCCGGGCGCTCGATCGGGCGCTCGACCTGACCCTTGGGATGCGATGAGCCCCCTGCGCGTCGCAGTCATCGGACTCGGGCTGATCGGGCGCCGGCGCGTCGAGGCCCTGGACCGGATCGAGGGCGCCACGCTGGCCGCGACCGTCGATCCCGCGATCGGCCGGGGATCGACCACCGGCGCGCCACACTATTCGACACTCGCAGAGCTGCCCTGCGACGCCTACGACGCGGCCGTCGTGGCCGTGCCGCACGACCGTGCCGTCTCCGTCGCGGCGAGCGTGCTCGGGGCCCGCCGGCCGGTCCTGGCCGAGAAGCCGCTGGGCGTGTGCGGGGCCGACGCGCGCAAGCTCGAGGCGCTCGCGGCGGGCCTTCCGGGGCCAAGCTTCGTCGGGTACAACTATCGCTACCTGCCGGCGATCGGCGAGCTTCTGCGCCGAGCCGGGGCCGGCGAGCTCGGCGAGCTGCGAAACATCGACCTGCTCGTTGGACACGGCGGGCACCCCGGATCGGCCGCGGGCTGGAAGCTCGACCCCGCGCGGGCCGGTGGGGGGGTGCTGCTCGACCCCGGCGTTCACCTGCTCGACCTGCTGCTGCGGCTCGCCCCCTCCTCACGCTGCGTGGCCATCGAGGCGACCCGCGGATTCTGGCCGACCGGGATCGAGGAGGACGTGGTCGCAACCTTCCGCGACGAGCGCCTGATCGCCACGGTCCGCGTCTCGCACATTCGCTGGGTCAATACGTTCCGGGTGGAGGCGTTTGGCGAGGACGGCTACGCGATCGCCGAGGGCCGCGGCGGCAACTACGGCCCGATGTCGCTGCGGCTCGGCCGCCGCTGGGCGTGGACCCGCGCCGGCGCCGCCGGCCAGCGCGAATCCGAGGAGGTGCGGAGCTTCGGGATGTGCAACGACAGCCTCCGGGACGAGCTCGCGGATGTCGTGGCTCGATGGCGCGGCGATGAGGCGCCCACGGGCGAGCCGCAGCCGGCGACGATGAGCGAGGCGCGGCGCGTCACCGAGCTGTGCGAGCAGCTCTACCCGAGGATCGGGGTGGCGGCATGACCGTCGTGGTCATCGGCTCCGGCCCCGCCGGCGTCGCTGCGGCGCGGGCGCTCTGCGACGCCGGTCGCACCGTGACGGTCCTGGACGCAGGTGACAGGATCGAGGCGGGGCGGATGGACGTGTTCGAGGCTCTCGCCCAGTCCGAGCCCGAGCTGTGGCCGCCGGAGCTCGCCCGGCGCGCGCGCGGCGCGTTTCCAGTGGGACTCAAGCACGTCCCGCTCAAGCCGTCCTACGGCTCGCTGTTCCCCTACGCGCTCGAAGGATCCCGACCTGCCGATCGCGCGCGAAGGCGCCGAAACGCTGCCGTCGCTCGCGTACGGTGGACTGAGCAACTCCTGGGGGGCCTCGGTCCTTCCCTTTCGCCGGCGGGACATCGAGGACTGGCCGATCTCGCTCGGGGAGCTGGCGCCCCACTACGAAGCCGTGCTGCGCTTCGTATCGGTCGCGGCGGAGCGCGACGAGCTCTCGGAGATCGTGCCGCTCTACACGGATTCACCCGGTGCGCTGCGGCGCGGCCCGCAGGCGGAGATGGTGCTGAGCAACCTGCGCCGCCACGCGGCGGCGCTGAGTGAGGCAGGTTTCGCCTTCGGGGCGTCCCGGCTGGCGGTCGTCACCTCGGAGGAGGATCCTCGCCATTGCCGCTACGGCGGCATGTGCCTGCATGGCTGTCCATACGGGTCCATCTACAACGCCGCGCACACGCTCAAGACGCTGGTGCGCGACGGCAGGGTGGAATACCGGGGTGGCGTCTACGTCAACCGCCTGAGCGAAGCCGGCGGCTCGGTGAGAGTCGATTTCCATCGGCGCGGACGTCCCTCCGAGAGGGGCGAGCTGACCGCGTCCCGGGTGTTCGTCGCGTGTGGCTCCATCTCGTTCAACCCGGCTCATGCTCAGAGTCGCTGGGACGTGCGCAGTTCAGCCGCCGGCTGCAGGACAGCCAGTACTTCGTGGTCCCCGTGTTGACTCCACGCGCCGCGCCCGTCACCGTGGAGACGCAGGGAAATACGCTCGCGCAGGTGTTCGTGGAGCTCGAGGACGCGCGCATCTCCGAGCACACGATGCACCTGCAGCTGTACGGGTACAACGACATCCTGCTCTCGGCGGTGGCAAGGCGACTTCCGCTCGGGGCATCGAGGGCTCGAGCGAATCCTGCGCCCCGTGCTCGGGCGCCTGATCGTCATCCAGGGCTACCTGCACTCGGCGGATTCGCCCGGGCTCACCGTCGAGGGCGACGCAGAGGGCATTCGCATCGTCGGCGACGACGTGGCGCCCGGGGCTGCGCGCGTGCGGAGGCTCGTGCGCCGCCTCACCGCGAGTGCGCGTCTGCTCGGCATGGTCCCGGTGCCCGGCCTCGTCCAGGTCGGACGCCCCGGCAAGGGCAACCATCTCGGCGGCTCGCTGCCGATGCGCCGTGAGCCCGGCGAGTTGGAGACCGACACGCTGGGACGCCTCCCGGGTTGGGACCGTGTGCATGTCGTCAACGCCTCCGTCTTCCCCTCGCTGCCCGCGACGACGGTGACTCTCTCGGTGATGGCCAACGCGCATCGCATCGCCACCGCCGCCGTCGGGGGTTAGCGGTGCGCCACTCCTCTCTCCCCTACGGGGATCCCGGGCGGCCCGTCAGGGCCGGACGCGCCATTCCTCTCTCCCCTACGGGGATCCCGGGCGGCCCGTCAGGGCCGGACGGAGGGGGTCCCGAGGCGATACCACGCCACAAGGTCGGCGCCCCGCAGCTGCTGCTCCCAGGTTCGCGTCTGCTCCGAGCCGACAAACCCCACGAGCAGGTGGGAGCTGCTCGCCACGTGAACGGGCTCGAGTCCGGCGGCCCGCGCCGCGGCGGTCAGGGAGTCGGCCGAGAAGAAGCTCAGGTGCTCGCGTTTGAGCGAGTGGTAGTGGCGCCCGAACACGTCGGCCTCGGGGCAGTCGAGGTTCGGCGTCTTGACGCCGAGCACGCCGCCGGGCTGAAGGACGGAGGCGATCTGCTCGAGGGAGCGCTCGGGATCGACCAGGTGCTCGATCAGGTCGAACAGCGTCACCGCGTCGTAGCGCGACTCCCAATCCCCCCAGTGCTCCGTCGAGCGTCCCGCCATACGTCTGAAGTCCATAGGAGTCGGAGGCGACGCGGCGGGCGAACCCCGAGACCTCGAGGCCGTCGTGCTCATAGCCGGCCTCGCCGAGCGCCACCCGGAAGAAGCCGTAGCCCGAGCCGATGTCGAGCACTCGCCCCGCGCCCAACCCGGTGCGCTCGCGCATCTCGCGAACCTGGCGGGCCGCCTTCTCCAGGCGCCAGCCGGCCTGTGCGGTGTAGTCGCCGTAGCCGCCGGCCCGCAGCTTGTCGCCCTCGAAGTACTCCTCCTCGTAGCTCGGCGGCTCCGTCTCGCGCACGAAGCGCCGGCCGTCCCAGCGCACCAGCCAGCCGTGGCGCGCGGCGTCCGAGACGGCCACGCCGTGCGACGGCGTCTCGGCGATCGCCGCGTGCCAGAGCCGGCCCTCCAGCCCCCGCGGGCCCGGCCCGACGGGGCCGGAGGCGGGCGCCGCCGGCGGGTGGCGCAGCAGCTCCCAGCCCTCGCGCAGCCGCTCGAGCACGCCGGGCGCCCCGCTGCGCGCCGCCAGTGCAGCCAGCGGTCGAACTCCTCGCGACGCAGGTTCATCAGGCGCAGCAGGCCGTTCTCGAAATGGTCTGCGGTGTCGCCGTAGCGCAGGCTGCCGTCGGGGGAGGCCAGCGCGACGTTCATGGCGAGCGCTGCACCCGCCCGCGGCGGCCCATCATGTGCAGCAGCAGTGTGAAGCCAAATGTCTGAAAGCCGAGAATCAGCAGGAGCAGGCCGAACACCGAGGGGTACTGGATCGACGACAGGTGAAAGTCGTTGCTCAGCCAGCGAGCGAGCAGCACCGCATTGGGGACGATTCCCGTGAGGATCATCAACCCGCTCGCCACCATGCCGCGGTTGTAGGTCAGCGTCGTGAGCAGGCGGTCGGTCTGCGGGCGATCGAAGTCGTAGAAGACGCGGGCGAGCAGGGCGAGTTGCACCGCGCTGTAACCGACGGTGGCGGCCACGACCCCCAGCAGCATCCAGTGCAGGTTGAAGCCGATGCCCAGGGCCACGAACGGTCCGGGGGCGAGCGCCCCCGCCACCAGCAGGCCGAGCGCGAGCAATACGAGGCCGGGGCGCAGCAGGAAGAAGTCGGGCGCGTAGAGGAACATCACGCGCAGGCTGTCCCAGCCCGCGATCCAGGGCGTCCGCCAGCCTCCCCGTCGCAGATGGCTCTCGCGTCCTTCGCGATCCTTCCAAAAGCGCACGGGAACCTCGGTCGTGCGCATTCGCAGCTTGCGCGCCTTGAGGATCATCTCCGAGGCGTACTCCCAGCCGTGGGACTCCAGCTCCATGCGCTGCAGGGCCTCTCGCGTGATCGCTCGCATGCCGCAGTGGATGTCGCTGAACCGCGTGCCATAGATGACGTTGAACATCAGGGTGGTCAAGGGCGAGCCGAAGTAGCGATGCAGCACAGGCATCGCGCCGGGCTCGATCTCACCCTTCGTGCGCGTCCCCATCACGAAGTCGTTGCCACGGCGGATGGCCGAGATGAAGCCGTCGAGCTCGCGGAAGTCGTAGGTGAGGTCGCAGTCCCCCATGATCGCGATGTCGCCGCGCAGATGCGGGATCGCTTCGACGTAGGCTCGCCCGAGCCCCCGCTTGGGCACGCTTATGACACGCGCGCCGTGCTCGGCCGCGATGATCGGCGACCGATCGCAGGAGGAGTCCACGATCAGCACCTCCCCGCTGACGCCCGCCGTCGTGAGTCCCTCCGTGCACCAGTCGACAAACTCACCCACCGTCAGCTCCTCGTTCAGGCAGGGGACGACGATCGAGACCTCGACCGGCTCCTGCGCGGTCTCGCGGGCGAGCGGCTCGAGCGCCGATGTGCTCACCGGCGCACCGCTCGTGTGGCCTGCGCGATATTGGCGTCGATCGAGTCGAGCAGCGCCTCGGTCGAGCTGTGGGTGCAGCGCCAGCCCAGAGCGGCGAGCTTGTCGCTGCGGAAGCGCACGACCGGCACGTCGCCCTTCCAGCCGCGCGATCCGCCCGTGTACTCGTAGCGGACGCCGTCCAGCGCCATCCGCCGCACCACGAGGTCGGCGATCTCCGTCACCGTCACGTAGTCGCCGGTGCCGGCGTTGAAGATCTCGAAGCCCTCCCAACCCCGGTCCCCCAGGGTGAGCATCGCCGAGACCACGTCGCTGACGTGGATGTAGGACTTGCTCTGGTTCCCGTCTCCGTAGATGCGGAGCTCCCTGGGATCCTCGAGCAGCCGGCGCACGAAATCGTAGGTGACGCCGTGTGTCTGCCTCGCGCCCACCACGTTCGCGAAGCGAAAGACCACGGCGTGGATGCCGAACATGTGAGCGTAAGCCGCGAGCATCGCCTCGCAGCCAAGCTTGCTCGCGCCGTAGGTGGACACCGGGATCAGCGGTCCGAACTCCTCATCGACCTCCTGCGCCTCACGGTCGCCATAGACGCCGGAGCCCGACGCGTAGGTGATGCGCGGAACGCCGTTGATGCGCACCGCCTCGATCACGTTGTGCGTGAGGTAGGTGCCCTGCCAGAAGTCGATCCCCGGATCCTCGACGGCTGCCGCGATATCCGGGTTGGCGGCAAAGAGGTAGACGTGGTCGGCGCCGGACATCGCCTCGAGAACCTTCTCGAATTCCTGAAGGTCGGCTTCGATCAGCTGAAGCCGGGGATCGTCGAGGAGCCCATCGAGGTGAGAAACGTTTCCAGAAACAAGGTTGTCGAACACCACAACCTCGTGATCTGGACGGCGTAGCAGCTCATGGGTGACGTGGCTGCCGATGAATCCAGCCCCACCAGCAATGAAGAACCGACTCATAATGACAGTATTATACGATTTCCTCGAAGTTCAAAAAGCGCTTGGATCGTGGCGGGCGGGAGTCGTCGCAAGCTTTCCTCGAGGCGCGGCCCAGTCGGTCCCGGCCGTCCATCTCGGGACGGCAGCCCGCCACCGGCGGGGCTGGGTCCGGCCTGGGGGACCGGCGGGCAGAACCTACTACACTTTGTATAGTATTAGGCTGCATCCCGACCCCACGAGAGTGGACGCAGAGCAAAGGAGCTCCCATGGCAGGCACTTTGAGCGAAGTCACCGACGCCAACTTCCAGGCCGAGGTCGTCGAGTCCGAGACCCCCGTGCTCGTCGACTTCTGGGCGCCCTGGTGCGGGCCCTGCCGCGTGGTCGGCCCCGTGCTGGAGGAGATCGCGCAGGAGCGCGCGGACCTGCGCATCGTCAAGCTCAACGTCGACGAGAACCAGCAGACGGCCGCTGCCTTCCAGGTGCTCTCGATCCCGACCATGATCCTCTTCAGGGCCGGCCAGCCCGTCAAGACCGTCGTCGGCGCCTACCCCAAGAAGAAGATCGAGGCCGAGCTGGAGCTTGCGCTGGCGTAGGCGGCCAGTTTGATTGCAAGGGGGGAGGCCGGGAGGGGGGCCTGCCCCCCTCCCGCTGAGTGAAGATCGAGGCCGAGCTGGAGCTCGCGCTGGCGTAGGCGGCGGCCCGGTCGGAGACACTCGCGTTCGCGGGCGAGCGCCGAATCGCCTGCGCGCAAGCACAGATCCGGGCCTCCGCGAGCAGCGTCCGCGAAGCGCCCGGATCCGCGGCGGGGCGCGGGTATGGTTCGCCGTATTCAGGATGAACCAACTATCCGGCGGATCGCGATTGGCCCCGTCAAGCGGGTCTCGATCGATGCTGTGGCGCGGTCGCCGGCCCTCGTGGGAGGGTCGGCGCTGCTGCTCATCGGAGTGCTCTCCTGGCCGCTGATCTTCTCCAGCGACATCTTCAACGGGGACTGGCTGGCACAGCTCTGGTTCATGTGGCAGCAGGCTCTGGCGATTCGCGCCAATCACATGCCCAGCCTGTTCCTCAATTATCCCTACGGGGTGTTCTACCCGCACTACGCCTTCTACGGCGGCACCCTCTACGCCCTGACCGGCGCGCTGTCGCTGCTGCTGGGCGGCGCCCCTGTCGAGACCTACGTGCTCGGGTACCTGCTGGGCTTTGCCGCCGCGTACGGGGGGTGGTACTGGGTGGCGCGCATCTGCGGCCTGGGGCGCTGGTGGGCTCAGGTTCCCGGTCTCGTGTTCGTCACCTCCTCCTACTACCTCACGCTGATCTACGCGCGCGGGGACTGGCCGGAGTTCATCGGAGTCTCCATGATCCCGTTGATGGTCGCCGCCGGGCTGAGCGTGCTCCGCGCGGAGCGGCTGCACGCGTGGCCGGCGCTCGCGCTGACGATCGGCAGCATCTTCTTCTTCGGAAGCCACAGCCTCACGATCGTTTGGGGCTCCACGACGATCGCCCTGGTCGGCCTCGCGATCGTGCTCTGCGTGCCGCGGGCCCGTCGAGCGCTCACGCGAGCGGGCGCGATCCGCGTGGCGGGCCTGGTCGTTCCCGCGGCGCTCCTCAGCGCCTGGTTCCTGCTGCCGGCGGCCGCCTATGAGTCGAAGACGCTCATCGCCACCGAATACCCGCATTGGCAACTGCTGCTGCGGGGGACGATGTACCTGGTCTCGGCGAGGCACCTGTTCACGCTCTCGCGCGCTTCGGCGTCCACGCCCGGCGCCGCCTTCGCGCTCTCCCTGCCCATCCTGGTGATCGCCTGGGCGCTTTTGAGCCTCGCGATCTTCCTGCGGAGGGGTCTGCGGGGCACGTGGATCAGGGTGCTGCTGATCTGCTCCGCCCTGACGGCCCTCCTGATCGTGCTGATGACGCACGCCGGACTGATACTCGCGCTGCCGCGCGTCTTTGCCACGCTGCAGTTCAGCTACCGCCTGGAGAGCTACGTGCTGCTGGCTTTGAGCGGCACGGTCCTCGCCACCCTCATCCTGGCCAGGAGCGCCGGACGCGGGGCACGGCTCTCGACATGGACGCTCCTCCCAGTCCTGATCGTGTCAGTGGTCGGCGCCATCCAGCAGGCGGACGCCCATCCCGCGGGAGGAGATCGCTATACCCTCCTTGCCAATATATATACGCCCCGGGCGCCGGGCGTCGGGGAAATGCTGACGGACTACGTCGATGTTCACCTCCGCCTCCTGACCGACCCCTACGGGCGGCCCCCGGAAGTCCACTTCACTCCCACCGCGGTGCGCCACAATCGCATCTCCAAGGTGGTGCATCTGCATCCGGGCCAGCTCGTCTACACGAACCTGCAGGGCCCTCCGAGCCTGGTGCACGTCGCGGGCGCCAGGATCGTGGGCATCAATCGCGAAGGCTACGACGTGCTGGAAATCGGCCCCGACGCACGCGCGGCGCGGCAGAGCACCACGAACCGAGGCGCACGCTCGCCGACCGAGACGATCTCCCTGAGCCCGATAGACAGCCTCCCCGTGGTGCTGGGGCGCGTGCTCACGCTTGGCGGGGTGGCGATCCTGGTCCTGGAGTTCGTGGCGCTCGCGGTCCGCAGCCGCCGTACCAGGCGTTCCGGCGTCACCGCGAGCGCGCGAGCGCGATCGCGATCGTGAGGCCGTCGATCTCGGCCCGCTCGCGATGCTCCGCCGCGGCGCTCCTCGCGACGTCGCCGTCGAGGGTCATCTCGACCGCGAGCGTCTCGCCGGCAAGGTACTCGCGGTGCGCGCCCGCGGCCTCCAGCAGCGCGGGATCGCCCGAGAGGCGCAGCTCGATCCGGTCCTCCACGGCGAGGCCCGCGCTCTTGCGGGCGCTCTGCACCGCGTGCACGATCTCCCGCGCGCGTCCCTCGCGGCGCAGATCCTCGTCGATCGTCAGCTCCAGCGCCACCGCGTGGGCGCCCTCGCGCTCCACGCTGTAGCCCTCCGGCGCGCGCATCGTGAGGACCACGTCCTCGGCCGAGAGCGTGTGCTCCCGGCCGGCGACCGAGATGCCGATGCCCGTCCCGCCGTCCGCGCCCGCCGAGCGGGGGTCGCCCAGCACCGCCGCCGCGACCCGCGCCGGGTCCAGCGCCGCGATCGCCTCCGCGACCAGCGGCATCTCCCGGCCGAACAGCGGGCCGAGACGGCGGTAGTTGGCCTTCACCTCGTAGCGCCCGAGCTCCTCGGCGCCCGCGACGAAGCGCACGCGCCGCACGTTGAGCTCCTCGCGCACCACGTCCGCCAGACGCTCGATCGCCTCCCGCTCCCGCCCCGCCGCCACCACCACCACCGCCTCCGCCAGCGGCTGGCGCACCTTGATCTTCGCCTGTCCCCGCGCGCCCAGGCCCAGGCGCACCGTCTCGCGCGCGATCGCCATCGCCTCCTCCAGCCCGCGGTCCCGCGGCGGGAGCGCATCGCCGGTCGGGAAGTCGCAGAGATGCACGCTCGGCAGCGTCCCGTCGAGGTTGTCGTAGATCTCGTCCGCCACGAACGGGCAGAACGGGGCGAGCAGCTTCGCGATCGTCAGCAGGCAGGTGCGCAGCGTGCGGAAGGCCGCCTCCTCGCCGTCCCAGAAGCGCCGCCGTGAGCGGCGCACGTACCAGTTGGAGAGCTCGTCCACCAGCTCCGCGATCGCCCGCCCCGCCACGGTCGCGTCGTAGGCGTCCAGGCGCTCCACGACCAGCTCCGCCGTGGCGGCGGTGCGCGAGAGCGCCCAGCGGTCGAGGTCGTCGCTCGGGGGGTTCTCCACCGTGGCCTGGCTCAGCGCGCCCTCGTTCGCATGGGCGTAGAGCACGTAGAAGAAGTACGTGCTCCACAGCTGCCTGAGGAACAGGCGCACCCCCTCGCCGATCGCCTCCTCGGAGAAGCGGTAGCCGTCCCAGGGCTGCTTGGAGGTGAAGAAGTACCAGCGGAAGGCGTCCGCGCCGTAGGCGTCGATCACCTGCCAGGGCTCCACCGTGTTCCCCCGCGACTTGGACATCTTCTGGCCCTCCGCGTCGAGGATCAGGCCGAGGCACACGACGTTGCGGTAGGGGGCGGTGTCGAACAGGAGAGTGGAGACGGCTAGCAGCGAGTAGAACCAGCCCCGCGTCTGGTCGAGCGCCTCGCAGATGAAGTCCGCAGGGAAGCGCCTGGGATCCTCGACGAAACGCCTGGCCTCGGCAGCGAGCTCCTCGGCCGTTCCCTCCGCGCGGGCGAGCGGCACGTGGTGCTGGGCGAACGGCATCGCTCCGGAGTCGAACCACACGTCGATCACCTCCGGCACGCGGCGCATCGGCTGCTCGCAGCCGGCTTCGGTGCAGGCGAACTCGACATTGTCGACATACGGGCGGTGGTGGTCATCCAGAGCCTGCCCCGAACGCTCCCGGAGCTCCGCGAACGAGCCGATCGCGTGGATGTGTCCGCGCGGGCAGCGCCACACCGGCAGCGGGGTGCCCCAGTAGCGCTCGCGCGAGAGCGCCCAGTCCACGTTGTTCGAGAGCCAGTCCCCGAAGCGCCCGTGCTTGATGTGGGGCGGGTGCCAGGCGATGGTCTCGTTCGCCGCCAGCATCCGGTCGCGGATCGCGGTCGTCTTGATGTACCAGCTCCTCTTGGCGTAGTAGATCAACGGTGTGCCGCACCGCCAGCAGTGGGGGTAGGAGTGCTCGTACTCCTGCGCTCCGAACAGCAGGCCGCGCTCGTTCAGGTCCGCGATCAGCTCGTCGGTCAGCTTCGGGTCCTTGACGAAGCGGTTCTCGTAGGAGCGGCCGTCCTCATAACCGCGCACGCGCTGGTCATAGGTGCCGTCGGGCTTGACGGGGTTGAAGAGCGTGCCCGGCCGGTCGGGGTCGAACCGTCCCGTTCGCGGTCCACGTATCGAAGTCGTCCTCGCCAAATGCCGGAGCGATGTGCACGAGGCCCGTGCCGTCCTCTGTGGTCACGAAGCGCCCCGCGACGATCGGAAAGCCCCCGCGCCGGGCCGGTGTTGAAGATCGGGCCTCTGTAGGACGCGCCCACCAGCTCGCTGCCCGGGAACCGGTCGAGGATCTCGACCTGCTCGCCCAGAACCTTTGCAACCAGGGCCGCGGCGAGGATCAGCGTCTCCTCCCCATACCTTGCGCGCACGTACTCGACATCCGGCGCGAGGGCAACCGCGCGATTGCCCGGCAGCGTCCACGGCGTCGTCGTCCAGATCAGCAGCGCGTCCCCCTCTTGCAATCGACTCCCCGCCCCGGGGGGGAGCACCGGCAGCCGCACGTACACCGATGGATCGACCACGTCCCTGTACCCCAGCGCCACCTCGTGCGAGGAGAGGGCGGTGCCGCAGCGGGGGCAGTAGGGCACGACCTTGTGCCCCTCGTACAGCAGCCCCCTCCGGTGGATCTCCGCGAGCGCCCACCAGACCGACTCGATGTAGCTCTCGTCCAGCGTCCTGTAGGCATCGTCGAGGTCGATCCAGAAGCCGATCCGCTCGGTCAGGCGGTTCCACTCCTCCAGGTACTCGAACACCGACTCGCGGCACTGCCGGTTGAACTCCTCGATCCCGACGACGTTCTCGATCTCGTGCTTGCTGTTGATTCCGAGCCGCTGCTCGACCGCGATCTCCACCGGCAGCCCGTGGCAGTCCCAGCCGCCCTTGCGCTCCACGCGCCGGCCCCGCATCGTCCTGTAGCGCGGGTAGACATCCTTGAACACGCGCGAGAGCACATGGTGGGCGCCCGGACGGCCGTTCGCGGTGGGGGGCCCCTCGTAGAAGACCCACGGCTCCGCGCCCTCGCGTATCCGCAGCGACTGGGCGAAGACCTCCCGCTCGCGCCAGCGCGCCAGCACCTCCTCCTCCATCGCCGGCAGCTCCCGGTGCGGGTCCACCTTGCGGGGCGGGACCAGGGGGTTTCTCGGGCGGGCCGTCACGGGCGGCTCATTGTAGGCGCCGGCCCTGGCGCCAGACAGAAACACCCGGCGCGCCGCTGTGCGAGGCGGGCAAAGACATCGGTCCCGGGCGTTCGACCGCTCACCGGGCGCTTGTTAGCTTGATCCACCTTATGTCAGCAATCGAGACAGCGAGGGGGCTCCCGGACGCCCCCGGCGGCATGCGATGAAGGCTGTGATCCTGGCCGGGGGCCTCGGCTCGCGGCTCAGCGAGGAGACGACAACCCGGCCCAAGCCGATGGTGGAGATCGGCGGCAAGCCGATCCTGTGGCACATCATGAAGATCTACGCCGCCCACGGAGTCGAGGAGTTCGTGATCTGCCTCGGCTACAAGGGCTACGTCATCAAGGAGTTCTTCGCCAACTACCACCTGCACACGTGCGATCTCTCCTTCGACCTCGGCCGCGGCGACGTCGAGGTCCACCGCTCGAGCACCGAGCCCTGGAAGGTGACGCTGGTGGAGACCGGCGAGGAGACGATGACGGGGGGGCGCCTGCAGCGGGTCCTTCCGTACGTGGGCGAGGAGGACTTCTGCTTCACCTACGGCGACGGACTGGCCGACGTCGACATCACCGCACTGATCGCCTACCACCGCGAGCAGGGCGCCCTCGCCACCGTAACCGCCGTGCAGCCCCCGGGCCGCTTCGGCGCGGTCGAGCTCAACGGGACGCGCGTGCGGAGCTTCCAGGAGAAGCCGCGTGGTGACGGGGCCTGGCTGAACGGCGGGTTCTTCGTGCTCTCTCCCGCGGTCGGGCGCTACCTCGAGGGCGATCAGAGCACCTGGGAGCAGGAGCCGCTGCGGAGGCTTGCCGGCGAGGGCCAGCTCGCGTCGTTCCGCCACCGGGGCTTCTGGCAGGCGATGGACACGCTGCGCGATCGCCACCAGCTGGAGCAGCTGTGGGCCTCCGGCAGCGCCCCCTGGCGGATATGGACATGAGCGGTGCCACGCCGAGCGCCCCCGCGCGGCCCGATGGGGTTGCCCCCGCGCAGCCCGATGGGATTGTGGACCCCGGCTTCTGGCGCGACCGCAGGGTGCTGTTGACGGGCCACACCGGCTTCAAGGGAGCCTGGCTGGCGCTCTGGCTGCAGACGCTCGGCGCGCGCCTGACCGGCTTCTCGCTCGGGGCGCCCACCGAGCCGTCGCTGTACGAGCTCGCCCATGTGGGCGAGGGCATGGAGAGCATCGAGGGCGACGTGCGCGACTTCCAGGCCCTCGCCGCCGCGATCGATCGCGCGCGCCCGGAGGTCGTGATCCACATGGCGGCGCAGTCGCTCGTGCGGCGCTCGTTCGCCGAGCCGCGCCTGACCTACGAGGTCAATGTGATGGGGACCGTCAACCTGCTCGACGCGCTGCGCGGTTGTTACGGGCCCGCCCACCCCGCCCCGCCCGTGCGCGCGGTGGTCAACGTCACCTCGGACAAGTGCTACGAGAACCGCGAGTGGGAGTGGGCCTACCGCGAGCACGAGCCGATGGGCGGCCACGATCCCTACTCGAGCTCCAAGGGCTGCGCCGAGCTCGTCACCGACGCCTTCCGCCGCTCCTACTTCTCAACCGGCGAGGGGCCCCGCCTCGCCTCCGCTCGCGCGGGCAACGTGATCGGCGGCGGGGACTGGAGCGAGGACCGCCTGGTCGCCGATGTGATGCGCGGCGTGCTCTCCGAGCGGCCGATCTGCCTGCGCAACCCCGCCTCCGTCCGTCCCTGGCAGCACGTGCTCAATCCGCTCAGCGGATACCTGGTGCTGGCCCAGGCGCTGTGGTCCTCGCGGGAGCCCGCGAGCGGTTGGAACTTCGGCCCCGCCGAGGAGGACGCGCAGCCCGTACGCGCGATCGTCGAGCACATCTCGGCGCTCTGGCCGGAGCCGCTGCACTGGATCGAGGATCCCGGCCCCCACCCGCGGGAGGCGCGATACCTGAAGCTCGACTCCTCGCGTGCCCGCACCTGCCTGGGCTGGCGACCGCGCTGGGGGCTCCCCGAGGGGCTGAACGCGGTGGTCGACTGGTACCTCGCTCTGCGCGAGGGCCAGGACATGCGCGCGGTCACGCTCGGGCAGATCGCAAGCTTCCGTGACTGCGAAGTGCTGTCCCACCGATGAACGGCATCGACCTGTACTGCCATCTGCGCAACCTGCGCAACCTCCTGTTTTCGCGCGCGATGCGGCGATCGTTCATGGCGTTTGGGCCGCAGAGCATCATCGAGATGCCGCTGCTGGTCCATGGCTCGCGGCGCATCTCGATCGGCCGCGGCGTGTTCGTCGGCGCGGACTCGTGGCTGCACACGCGCGGGCCGCACGCGCTGCTGGAGATCGGCGACGGCACGAGCATGTCCGGGCACTGCGTGCTCTCGGCGGTGGAGCACGTGCGCCTCGGGCGCTCGGTGCTGCTGGGACGCAATGTCTACATCGCCGACCACAATCACGGCACCGCCGCCAGGGACGTTCCGATCCTGGAGCAGGAGCTGGAATCGATCGGTCCCGTGGTGGTCGAAGACAACGCGTGGCTCGGCCAGCACAGCGTGATCCTGCCCGGAGTGACGATCGGCAGAGGCGCCGTCGTGGGCGCCAACTCGGTTGTCCTGCACGATGTGCCGCCCCGTACGGTGGCCGTCGGAGCCCCCGCCCGTGTCGTGCGCCGGCTCGACGAGCCGCGATCGCAGAAGCTGGCCGAGGATGTCTCGTAAAGGGTCGTCGGGGATGTCACAGGTCTCGGCTGAGCGTGGGTCGGCGACGCTCGCCGAGGGCGAAGCGCCGGCTCCCGGCGCGTGCCGCTTCTGCGGCGCCCCGCTCGAGGATGTGTTCGTGGACCTGGGCTCCTCGCCGCTGGCCAACTCCTACCTGCCGCCCGAGCGCGTCGGTGGGATGGAGCCCTTCTACCCGCTGCGCGCGCTGGTGTGCGGCCGCTGCTTCCTGGTGCAGCTGGAGGAGTTCGAGACGCCCGCGGAGATCTTCTCCGAGTACGCCTACTTCTCGTCCTACTCGACCAGTTGGCTGGAGCACTGCCGCCGCTACGCCGAGGGGATGACCGAGCTGCTCGGGCTGGGGGAGCACAGCCGCGTGGTGGAGCTCGCCTCCAACGACGGCTACCTGCTGCAGTACTTCCACGAGCGCCGCATCCCCGTGCTCGGGGTCGAGCCGGCGGCCAACGTCGCGAAGGTGGCGCTCGCAGAAGGGCATCCCCACGCTGGTCGAGTTCTTCGGCCGCGAGACGGCGCGGTCGCTGGCCGCGGAGTTCCGCGCCGACCTGCTGGTGGGCAACAACGTCCTCGCCCACGTGCCCGACCTCAACGACTTCGTGGGCGGCATGAAGATCCTGCTCGCGCCCGGCGGGACGATCACGCTTGAGTTCCCGCACCTGATGCGGCTGATCGAGGACGGGCTGTGGGACACGATCTACCACGAGCACTTCTCCTACTTCTCCTTCCTGGCCGCCAGTCGCGTGTTCGCGGCCCACGGCCTGCGCCTGTTCGACGTCGAGGAGCTCTCGACGCACGGCGGCTCGCTGCGCGTCTACGGGGCGCACGCGGATGACACCGAGAAGCCCGATACCCCGCGCGCCGTGGAGCTGCGCGAGCGCGAGCGCGAGGCGGGCTACGAGCGACTGGAGACCTACACCGAGTACGGCGCCCGCGTGGAGGCCGACAAGCGCCGGATCCTCGAGTTCCTGATCGGCCTCAAGGACGAGGGCCGGCGCGTGGTCGGCTACGGCGCCCCGGCGAAGGGCAACACGCTGCTCAACTACTGCGGCGTGCGCCGCGACTTCCTCGACTACACCGTGGACCTGAACCCGCACAAGCAGGGACGCTTCCTGCCCGGCAGCCACATTCCGATCCGCCCCCCGGAGGCGATTCGCGAAGACCGCCCCGACGTGGTGGTGATCCTGCCCTGGAACCTCAAGGACGAGATCGCCGAACAGCTCAGCTTCGTCGGCGAGTGGGGGGGCCGCCTCGCGGCACGCACACCCGAGCTGGCGCTGCTCTCATGAGGGCGGCTCGATGGTGAGCGCCGTCAAGCCCCCCGGCGAGCGGGCGCCCGCCGGGTCGGATGTGCTCTCCACCCCCGCGGCCGGTCCCGCCGTCGTGCGGGGAGCGACGCTGCGGATGGGGTCGTTCCTCGGCGGCTCGCTGTTCAGCGTGGGCGCCGCCGCGCTCCTGTTCCGCCACCTCGGTGTCATCGACACGGGCCGGTACACCACGGCGATGTCGCTGAGCGCGCTGGTTACGGGCCTGTCGGATCTTGGCCTCACGGGGGTTGGCCTGCGCGAACTCTCGGTATTGCGCGGCGAGCAGCGGGCCACCTTCACCCGCAATCTGCTGGGGATGCGCCTTACGTTCGCGCTCATGGGCATTCTCCTCATCACCTCCTTCGCCTTCGTCGCCTACGGGCCGCTGCTGGGGTTCGGGGTGCTGATCGCGTGCGGCGGGATGCTGATCCAGAACACCCAGGGGATCCTGGCGGTGTCGCTGGCGGTACGCCTGCGGCTCGGTTGGCTCTCGGCGCTCGACCTCGCTCGGCTGTTCGCGGCCGCGGCCACGATCGCCCTGCTCGTGCTCCTCCGCGCCCATCTGCTCGCCTTCCTGGCGGTGACAGCCGTCGCCTCGTCGATCGTGCTGCCCCCGACGATCGCATTGGTGCGCGGCGACATCCCGCTCAGGCCCTCGTTCGACATGCGCCGCTGGCGCGCGCTCGTGACTCCGATGCTCGCCTACTCGGCGGCGATCATCACAGCGACCCTGTATCTCCGCGTGGCCGTCGTGCTCGTCTCGCTGCTCAGCAACGCGCGTCAGCTCGGGTACTTCAGCGTGTCCTACCGAGTGGTGGAGAACCTGTTCACGCTGCCCGGGCTGCTCGTCGCCTCGGCCTTCCCGATCTTCGCGCACGCGGCGCACGCGGATCCCGCCCGCTTCGCGTACGCGATCTCGCGAGTGTTCGACGCCTCGCTGATCATCGGAGTCTGGATCTCGCTGTCGCTCCTCGTGGGTGCGCGCCTCGCGGTCGAGGTGATCGGCGGCGCGAGGTTCCTGCCGGCCGCCCCCGTCCTGGCGGTCCAGGGCGTGGCCGTCGCGGCCATCTTCGTCAGCACGGTGTGGAGCTACGCGCTGTTGAGCCTGCACCTGCACCGTGCGATCCTGGCTCTCAACCTCGCCCTGCTCTCGCTGGTGGCGACGGCGGTCGCCGTCCTGGCTCCGCTGTACGGAGCCCGGGGCGCCGCGGCCGCGACCGCCTCGGTGGAGATCGCCGCCGCGATCGCCGGTGCGGCGGTCCTGGCGCGCGGTCGCGCGCATCTGAGGCCGAGCCTGAGGGTGCTGCCGAAGGTGGCCCTGGCCGCGGCGATCGGTGCCGGCCCGATGCTGCTCACGGGCGCCCCGATCGTCGGCCGGATGGCGCTGTCCACCTGCCTCTACGCGGCGGTCCTGCTCTGGCGGGGTGCGTTCCCATCGGATCTGGCCGAGCTGCTCGGCTTGCGCAGATGAGGTTCGTGCAGGCACCGCTGCCCGGGCTATGGGTGATCGAGCTCGACCTGCTGAGCGACGAGCGTGGCTGGTTCGCCCGCACGTTCGACTTGGAGGAGTTCAGAGCGAGGGGACTCAAGCTGGAGATAGTGCAGTGCAACGCGTCGTTCAACCCGCGACGCGGCACGCTCAGAGGAATGCACTATCAGGCCGATCCTCACGGAGAGCCGAAGCTCGTGCGCTGCGTGCGCGGCGCCAGCTTTAACGTGGCTGTCGATCTGCGTCCGGAATCTCCCACATACTGCCGCTGGCACGGCGTCGAGCTGAGCGGCGAGAGCCGTCGTGCCCTCTATCTGCCTGCCGGGCTCGCGCATGGCTTTCAGACGTTGCGGGAGAACTCTGAGCTCCACTACCAGATGGGCCATCGGTATGTTCCCTCCGCGGTGCGTGGAGTGCGCTGGGACGATCCCGTGTTCGCGATCGATTGGCCCGCGGTCGCCGGCGGCGTTCGCATCGTCTCCGCGCACGACAGCTCCTTCGCCGACTATTGCCCCAAGCAGGGCGCGGGCGCTCGTTGCTCGCGCGCCCGCGAGCGAGTGAGACGATGATGCGCCCCCCCTGGGACCGGGGTCGCCGGCCGCTGGTGCTGCCCGAGTCATTCGAGCGGGACTCCGCCGGCCCACCGTGCGTCGTGCACCTCGTGCGCGCGGTCAACGGCGTGGATTCGCTACGCGAGTTCGCCGCGGCGATGCGGGCGCACCCTCCCGGTGTCGAGCACGAGCTGGTGCTCGCCATGAAGGGGTTTGCGTCCAGGGCTGAGGCGGCGCCATATATCGAAGAGGTCGCGGATCTCGCGCCCACGATCGAGTTCTTCCCCGACATCGGCCTCGACCTGGGCCTGTACTTCGCCGCCGCCGCGCGGCTGCGTCGCGGGCGCTACTGCTTTGTGAACTCCCACACCCGTCCCGTGGTTAACGGATGGCTCGCCAAGCTCGATGCGGCGCTTCACCTTCACAGCGTCGGCACGGTCGGCGCCGCCGGCTCCTGGTCGAGCATGCACTCCTGGGTGATGTACTCGATGGGCCTGCCCAGCTTCTACCGGAGCGTTCTACCCCCGATCCGCCAGGCGCGCAGGCTGCTGCTGGAGATCGACTTCGAACAGCTGCGCATCGAGGAGCGCTCGAAGCTCGACTCCCTGCGCACGCGCGTGAGGCTGATCTCTCAGCTGCCCGAGGAACTCTTCGCCTTCGAACCCTTCCCAACCCCTCACCTGCGCAACACCACGTTCATGGTCTCTCATGCCGTCCTCAGAGCGATGCGGCTGTTCGTCGTGCGCAACAAGATGGACACCTATGTGCTCGAGAGCGGATCGCTGAACATCACCCGTCAGGTGGTGCAGATGGGGTTGCGCACGCTCGTGGTGGACTGCACGGGGGCCGTCTACGAGCCCGGCGAATGGTATCGCAGCGGCACGCTCTGGCAGGGCGATCAGGAGCGGCTGCTGAGCGTCAACAATCGCACGCGCTCCTACGAGCGGGGCGGCATCGAGCGACGATCGGTGCTGTCCGGCTTGGCGTGGGGCCTGCACGCCGATCCGCATCCATCACGACAGTCACGGGAAGATCCGCTGAAGGATCTCGTTGCCGAGCCGTGAGCCCTGCTGCGCTCCCCAGCTCAGCGGGTCGCGATTGCCGTTCACCCGCTCGACCACCTCGCTGATGTCGCCATAGCGACCGGGGTCGCGCACGGGAACCCACCAGGGAAACTGGCGTGAGATCAAGGTCGCCACGCGCGGCACCTGTGGCCGCACCGCCTCCGGCAGCACCCGCTTGACCGCGGCGAGGGCGGAGAAGAGCAGGCCATAGAGGAGACGCTCCGGCCTGCTCATATGCCGCTTCAGCTCCGAGACCTGAGCCGCGCTCACGGTGCCCCGCAGGTGGTAGCCGTTGTATATGTGCAGGATCTGCAACATTCGGTAGCGCCGGTAGTTGGGCTCCAGGTCCGCGGGGCAGCCAAGCCGGCGATAGAGCTCCTCGACCGCGCGCAGCCATCCATTGTTGATGTTCGTGCCGGGGAGCAGGATCGACTGTCCGGGCGCCGGCTGCTCAGACCGCTCATCGCCTTCCAGGAAGGCCCTGCCTTCGACCTCTCGATTGTTGTTGTAGAAGAACCCGTAGGAGCGCGGCGACACGCCGATCACCACCAGCGGATGGGGCTCCGCAACGATCGAGCGGGCGCGCGCGAACAGGTGGTTCATCGCGTAGTAGTCGGGGAACGGCGAGCGGAAGAAGCTCCCGTCGCCGGAGAGCTCCTCGACGGCGCCGCGACTGATGGTCACGAACTGCATGTTGAGGCCATAGCCGAGACGGAAGTTCGCTGCCGCACGCGCGAGCCGGCGGGCCTCCTCGGGGGGCAGGCGAAACGGCCGCTCGGCGCCGCCTCGCAGGAAGCGCGCGTATCCCTCCCCCCGCAGGAAACCATCCGGCTCGGCCGGTATCACCCCTGGATAGGCATAGCTGAGTGCACTGTGATAAATGACCTCGGGATGGTCGAAATCGGCGATCAGGCGCCTGGTCCGTGTGAAGTAGTCGCTCAGCAGCGCGTCGTCGTCACCCAGCATGATCACGTAGTCGCCGGTGCTGTGGTCGAGCGCGTTGTTCCAGTTCTCGGTGACCGACAGCAGTTCGGGGGTGCGAAGGCAGCGGATGCGCTCGTCATCCAGCGAGGCCACGTAGCCCTCGACGTCCCCGGAGGAGCGGTTGTCGGAGATCACGACCTCCCAGTCGGGATCGTCGATGCGCCTGACGCTCGCCACGGCGTGGCGCAGCAGCTCCAGCCGGTCACGGGTGGGAAGCAGCACGGAGATCTTCATCGACCCTCCATTCGTTTGGGGATGTCCTGGTGAGCGGCGTGCTGGTGACCGGCGCCGGCGGCTTCATCGGCCTGCCGGTGCTCGAGCGGTTGGCGAGCGCGGGCGAGGAGGTGCACGCGCTCTCCAGGCGCGAGCGCCCCCCCAAGGTGCTGGGCGTGTGCTGGCACCAGGTTGACCTGGCGGACCACACCGCGGTCGATCGGCTGATCGGCGAGCTCACCCCTGAGCGTCTCGTTCACCTCGCCTGGTGCACGGAGCACGGCCGCCTCTGGCGTGCGCCCGAGAACGTCCTCTGGGTGCAGCGCAGCCTGCAGCTCCTGCACGCCTTCGTGCGCTCCGGGGGGCGACGGCTGCTCGTGCTCGGAACGTGCGCCGAGTACGACTGGTCGGCCGTCGCCGGGCCGCTCGTCGAGTCTGGCTCTCCCCTGGCGCCCGCCACCCTGTACGGCGCGGCGAAGGACGCGCTGCGCCGGGTCGCTGGCGCCTACGCCGAGCAGGAGGGAGTCGAGCTCGCCTGGGGCCGGCTGTTCTTCCTCTACGGCCCGCGCGAGGACCCCGGTCGCCTGGTGCCGTCGGTGATCCGCTCGCTGTTGGCGGAGCAGGCCATCGCCATCGGCAGCGGCGAGCGGGTTCGCGACTTCATGCACGTCGAGGACGTGGCCGCCGGGGTGGTGGCGCTGCTCGACAGTCCCGTGGTCGGAGCGGTCAACATCGCCTCCGGCGCCGGGGTGACGGTGAGCGATATGGTTGACCGGATCGTGCAGCTGATCGGGCACCCCGAGCTGGTTCGCCGTGGAGCGCTGCCCGACCGCCCCGGGGAGCCGCGGTCGCTCGTGGCCGACGTCGCCCGGCTGCGGGACGAGGTCGGCTTTCATCCGCGCTGGACGCTCGCCGATGGTCTTGCCGGCACTGTGGGGTGGTGGGAAGAGCATTGCGACTGATCACGCGGCGCGCCGCGTGTACACTCCTCGCCGCAGCGCGAGCGAGTCGCGAAAGCCGATCTGCCGATCGATCGCCGCCGCCGGCGGTGGGGGATGGCGTGGACGGCATTGGCCGGCGCTCCACCCCCGGATGCGCCCCTGCAGGGCGGCCAGGTCGCGCGAGATGGCGAGGTCGCCGAGCGCGACGATGGCCTCGGTCGCCAGCGTGCGCAACCCCGTTCGCCCCCGCAGTAGGCCGTAGCGGCGCAGCATGTAGCCGCGTCCGAAGCCGCCGTTGCGTCGCTGCCACGCCGAGCGGTGTCCGTGGGTGGCGGAGCCCAGGTGCACGCCCACGGCGTCGCCGGCCAGCACCGCCTTCCAGCCGGCGCTGCGCAGGCGCAGCGCCAGGTCGAAGTCCTCCATGTAGGCGAAGATCGCCTCGTCCAGGCCGCCGAGGAGCTCCCACGCCGAGCGCCGGTAGGCAGCGGCCGTGCCGGCCGGGCCGGCGAGGACCGGCCGGTCGCGGTCGGCCTCTGCGACGTCGAGCCCCTGCAGCCGAGGAAATCCTCCCAGCGTCACGTCGGCGGTGAGCCCGGCGCTGTCGATCAGCCGCTCGCCGGGCTGAAGCATCAGCGCCGCCACGGCCCCGATCCGGGGATCCCGCTCGAACGGCGCCACCAGGCGCTCCAGGAAGTCGGGGCGAGCGTCGACGTCGTTGTTGAGCAGCGCCACCACCTCGCCGGAGCCCGCCGCGACGCCCCGGTTGCAGGCTTCGGCGAAGCCGCGGTTCTCCTCGAAGCACTCCAGGTGCGCCTCGGGCCACTCCGCGCGCAGACGGGCGCGGGTGTCGTCGGTGGAGCCGTTGTTGACGACGATCGTCCGGTGGCCGATCGTCTGCGCCCGCAGGTGGTGCAGGCAGCTCTCGGTGAGCTCGTACCGGTTGTAGGCCACGATCACGACGTCGACCGAGCAGGACATGCGAGCACCGTAGTCGCGCGGCCGCCCGCTGGAAAGGCGCAGTCGGCATCGCCGCTCCACTACAGGGCAAACTGGCGCCGAGCTGGGTGCGAGTGTCTCCAGCCGCCCCGCGCGGGCACGGGCGGCTAGGCCTGCGAGGCGCCCGCGACCCTCACCGCCGGACCGACCTCTGCGCTCGCCCCGCCGGCCAGCAGCTCCCGCAGCGCGCTCGCGGCCGCCTGCGGCCCGTCCGCGAGGCGTTGCACGGTGCTTGCGCCCGTATCCGGCAGGGCGCCGCGGTGGTCGAGCACCGTGAGGCTCCCTCCGGCGCTCTGGCGTGCCGCGTACACCAGCCGCCCGAGCGCATCCAGCGAGGCGCCCGGGCCGCTCAGCACCATCGCCCGCGGGCGCAGCGCGCGCAGCGCGTGGCCCACGCGGGTCGCCTGCAGCTCCACCGGGAGCGTCAGCACGCGCAGGCCGCCGCGGCGCAGAAAGAGCTCGAGCGCCTGCACGTGCAGCGCGTCGATGTCGGGGGGGCGGGTCGCGTCGATGATCAGCACCCCCTCGGCCGCGCTCGCCGGCGGGGCCACCCGCAGCGCCGCCGCCAGCCAGCCCGTGGCGTAGCGCCACGCGAAGCCGTACTCCGGCGAGATCCCCTCGCCGGCCGCCGACTCGTCTCCCAGCGACCGCACCGCCTCCAGCAGCACCGACTCCACCGTGCGCTCCACCGAGCGCACCGCCAGGCTCTCCTCCAGCAGGCGATCCGCCCGCTCGTGGTCGAACCCCGCCAGCGCGCCGCGCAGGCGGCCTGGGGAGGCGAGGCCCTCCCCGCGCTCGCGCGCGATCGAGATCGCCGAGGAGATGTTGCGGGTCTCCTCGAAGGCCTGTCGCAGCGCCTCGATCTCCGTCAGGTCGAACTGGCGATGGCCGCCCTCCGTCCGCCGCGGGCTGGGGTAGCCGAAGCGCTGCTCCCAGCTGCGCAGCGTGTTCGGGCTCACACCCAGCATCCCCGCCGCCGCGTTGGTGCGTATCGCGCTCATCGCGCAGGAATGCTCACCCATGCGCAGCTTTGCGGCAACTCCCGCAAGACTCCCTGCACGCCGGTCGATCCCGTGCGCGGGGAGGAGCTCGCCGCCCGACCGCGACGGATCGGCGACCGGGCGAGGACCACCCCGATCGGGGCGTGCAAACAGGGGGGATGGCAGTGCGGGGGACAGTCCCGATCGGGGCGTGCAAGCAGAGGACGGGTCCGAAGGGCCTCTCCAGATCCGCCCAGTCGAAAACAGTTCCCCTCGGGATTCCTCAAGAAACGGGCGGCGCGATCCCGGCGCCCTGGTCGCGGGGCCCGCTCCCCGCGATGATCTCGTGCGGATGGACGACAGCGACCACAGCGCCTCCTACCTCGCCGCGGCGGCGGAGCTCGCGCGCGCGATCGACCCCGCGCGGCTGGATGCGATGGCCCGCGGGCTCGCCGAGGTGCGCGAGCGCGGCGGGCGGCTGTTCATCCTCGGCGTCGGGGGCGGCGCCGGTCACGCCTCGCACGCCGTCAACGACTTCCGCAAGCTCTGCTGAGATCGAGAGCTACGCGCCCACCGACAACGTCTCCGAGCTCACCGCGCGCACCAACGACGACGGCTGGGAGACGTCGTTCAGCGCCTGGCTGCAGATCTCCCGCCTCGGCGCGCCCGACGCTCTGCTCGTCTTCTCCGTCGGCGGCGGCTCGCGCGAGCAGGGGTCTCGATCAACCTCGTGAGCGCGATGGAGGCCGCGCGCGAGGCCGGGGCGTCGATCTACGGGGTCGCCGGCGCGCCCGGCGGCACGCTCGCGCTAGCTCGCCGACGTCGCGATCCTGCTCGAACCCCCCGCCGGGCTGCGCACGCCGCTGGTGGAGTCCTTCCAGGCCCTTGTCTGGCACGCGCTCGTCTCCCACCCCGAGCTCGCCCTCCGGCAGGGCCACTGGGAGTCGCTTGCCGCCCGCGCCGGATCGTGAGCAACTGGACGGAGCCGCGCCTCGGCCGGCGCGAGCCCTCCCGCGCCGGGACGTGAGCAACTCGACGGAGCCGCGCCTCGGCCGGCGCGAGCCGCTCCCGCGACGGGACGGCCCGGCGGCGTGAGCGGCTCCCCGGCGGTGTTCCTCGACCGCGACGGCGTGCTCAACGAGCTCGTTCCCGATCCGCGCTCCGGCGTCCCGGAGTCCCCGCTCGCGGTCGCCGACGTGCGTCTGCTCCCGGGCGGCCGCCGCGGCCGTCGCCCGCCTCGCGCGGGCCGGCCTCGCGCCCGTGTGCGTCTCCAACCAGCCCGCCGCGGCGAAGGGCGTGGTGACGGTCGAGCAACTGCTCGCCGTGCACCGGCGGGTGGTCGAGCTGCTCGCCCTGCAGGGAGCGGCGCTCGCGGGCTGCCGCCTCTGCCTGCACCATCCAGAGGGCGTCGTGCCCGAGCTCTCCGGGCCGTGCGCCTGTCGCAAGCCGGCCCCGGGCATGCTGCTGGACGCGGCCCGCGCGCTGGGCATCGAGCTGGGGATCTCCTGGATGGTGGGAGACACCGACGCCGATGTGCAGGCCGGCCGGGCCGCCGGCTGCGGGACCCTGCTGATCGAGTACGCGGGCAGCGCCCACAAGCGCTCGAGCCGGTCTTCCGCCGGATCTCCGGGCCAAGGATCTCGCGGGCGGGGTCGATGCTGCTGCTCGGAGCAGTAGGTCGGAAACAATTCCGCTGAAGTGAATCTCGTATGGTCATCGGCAAGGTGATCCACCAATGCTCGACCAGCATCTCCACGCGCATATTCGCCGACGGAGCCGACCTCGACGGCATCCTCGCGCTCGCGGCCGATCCGCGGATCGCGGGGTTCACGACCAACCCGACGCTGATGTGGAAGGCCGGCCTGACCGACTACGCCGAGTTCGCCCAGCGCCTGCTCGAGCGCATCGACGAGCACCCGATCTCCTTCGAGGTGTTCGCCGACGACGCCGAGCGAGATGCGCCGCCAGGCGCGCTGATCGCCTCGTGGGGCGAGAACGTGTACGTCAAGATCCCGGTCACCACGACGAGCGGCGAGTCGATGGCCGCCGCTCGTGCGCGAGCTCTCCGAGGACGGCGTCAAGGTCAACGTCACCGCGCTGTTCACGACCGCCCAGGTCGAGCTGATCACCGCGGCCGTCAAGGACGGCGCGCCCTCCTGCATCTCGGTCTTCGCCGGGCGCATCGCCGACGCCGGCGTCGACCCGGTGCCGATCATGGCCCGCTCCGTGGAGATCATGGCCACCGCCCCGCGCGCGGAGCTGATCTGGGCCTCGCCCCGCGAGATCCTCAACCTCGTGCAGGCCGACCAGGTGGGGTGTCACATCATCACCATCACCCACGACCTGCTGAAGAAGCTCGACTGCCTCGGCAAAGACCTCGAGCAGTACTCGCTGGAGACCGTCCGGATGTTCCACGGCGACGCGCTCGCCGCCGGCTTCACGCTCTAGCGATGAGGCGCGTCTGCGTCACCGGCGGCGCCGGGTTCATCGGCAGCAACCTCGCCGATCGCCTGAGCCTCATGGGCGTCGAGGTCGTGGTTGTCGACAACTTCCGCACCGGCCGGCGCGAGTTCGTGGCCGACGCCCTGAGGCGCCCGCAGGTGCGGCTCGTCGAGGGCGACGTGCTCGACGCGGCGGCTCTCGAAGACGCGTTCGAGGGCTGCGACTGGGTCTTTCACCTGCAGGCCAACGCCGACGTGCGCGAGGGCCTCGAGCACCCGCGCCGCGACCTCGAGCAGAACACGATCGCGACCTCGAGTGTGCTGGAGGCGATGCGCGCGCGCGGCGTCAGGAGGATCGCCTTCTCCTCGACCGGATCGGTGTACGGAGAGCCCGAGGTCTTCCCCACGCCCGAGGACGCCCCCTTCCCGATCCAGACCTCGCTCTACGGCGCCTCCAAGGCTGGCCGGCGAGGGCCTGATCGCGGCGTATGCGGCCGGCTACGGCTTCACCGGCGTGATCTTCCGGCTTCGTCTCGATCCTCGGCGAGCGCTACACCCACGGGCACGTGTTCGACTTCTACCGCGCGCTGAAGCGCGACCCCTCCCGCCTGCGGGTGCTGGGCGACGGCCGCCAGGAGAAGTCCTACCTGTACGTGCAGGACTGCCTCGACGCGATGCTGACGGCCGCCGAGCGCCACCACGACGAGGCCGGCGCGCACATCTACAACCTGGGCTACCGACGAGACCATCGTGGTCGACGACTCGATCGCGATCATCAGCGAGCACCTCGGCCTCGCGCCGCGGATCGAACACACCGGCGGAGCGCGCGGCTGGACCGGCGACAGCCCCCTGATCCACCTCGACACGGCGCGCATCCGCGGCCTCGGCTGGCGGCCGCAGCTCACGATCGAGCAGGCCGTCGGTGCGCACCCTGGAGTGGCTCGACGCGAACGAGCACGCCTGGCGAGACCGGGCCGGGGCCGCCCCCGAAGCCCTCGCCGGGAGGGTCGCCCGATGAGGAGGAAGAGCCGGTGCGCAGGGTGGTTGGGGCTCGCCTCCCGAAGCCCTCGCCGGGAGGGCCCTTCGATGACGAGGACACGGGCGCGATGAGCGTGATCTTCAGCCGCGCCCCGCTGCGGATCTCGCTCGGCGGCGGCGGAACCGATCTGCCCTCCTACTACGGCGAGCACGGCGGCTTCCTCGTCTCCGGGGCGATCGACAAGTACGTCTACATGCTCACCCACACGGTCTTCCAGCGCCGCTACCGGATGAAGTACTCCGAGCTGGAGGAGGTCGACGAGGTCAGCCAGATCCGCCACCCGATCCTGCGCGAGAGCCTGCTGCGCCACTGGCGGGGCAATCCGCTGGAGATCGCCTCGGTGGCCGACGTGCCCGCCGGCACCGGCATGGGCTCCTCCGGCGCCTACACCGTCTGCCTGCTCAAGGGCCTCGCGCGCGCCCGGCACTCTCGATCACCCCGGGCGACCTCGCCGAGGCGGCGTGCGAGATCGAGATCGACGTGCTCGGGGAGCCGGTCGGCAAGCAGGATCCCTACGTCGCCGCCCACG
This sequence comes from uncultured Solirubrobacterales bacterium, assembly GCA_963813765.1. Lineage (GTDB taxonomy): Bacteria > Actinomycetota > Thermoleophilia > Solirubrobacterales > Solirubrobacteraceae > Palsa-744. The sequence goes on along the minus strand of CAWFAB010000002.1, from coordinate 151,648 downwards.
GCGGGATCTGCGCCTACACCTTCCACGCCGACGGAGGAGTCGAGGTCGAGCCGCTCGAGCTCGATCCCGCGACGCTCCGGCGGATGCGCGACCAGCTGCTGCTGTTCTACACCGGCGAGGCGCGCTCGGCCTCGAGGGTCCTCGCCGACCAGGACGCGCGCTCCAGGGCGGGCGAGGAGCGGATGGTCGAGAACCTCCACCGCACCAAGGAGATGGGGCGCCGGATCCACCGGCTGCTGGGAGAGGGCGACCTCGAGGGCTACGCGGAGCTGATGCACGAGCACTGGGAGCACAAGCGCCGCCGCTCCCCCGGCATGACCAGCGAGCACATCGACCGCCTCTACGAGCTCGCCCGGCGCAGCGGGGCGCTCGGCGGCAAGCTGGTGGGCGCCGGCGGGGGCGGGTTCCTGCTCGTGTACGCCCGCCGGCCCGAGGAGACCAGGCGGGCGATGGCCGCCGCGGACGCGACCGAGCTCCCGTTCGACTTCGAGTTCTCCGGCGCCTACGCGGGCGGAATACGCATGAGGGCGCCGCTGCGCGTCGCGATCGTCGGCTGCGGCTCGATCGGCCACAAGCGCGCCGCCGCGCTCGCGCCCGGCGACGAGCTGATCGCCTGCCACGACGTCGCGCCGCACGCCGCGCGCGGCCTGGCCGCGCGGCATGGCTGCGAGGCGTGCGCGAGCCTGGAGGAGCTGCTCGACCGCGGGCCGCAGGTCGTCGTCGTCGCCACCCCCCACGACCGGCTCGCGGCGCTCGCCGAGCGGGCGCTCGGGGCCGGGGCACACGTGCTGGTGGAGAAGCCCGCGGGGATGTCATCGGCGCAGATCGACCGCCTGATCGAGCGTCGAGGAGCCGGCGGGCGCCTGGTCAAGGTCGGGTTCAACCACCGCTTCCACCCGGGGATCGCGCGCGCGGCCGAGGAGGTCCACTCCGGGCGTCACGGCGAGCTCATGCACCTCCGCGCGGCGCTACGGGCACGGCGGGCGCCCGGGCTACGACCGCGAGTGGCGCGCCCAGCCGGCCCGCTCCGGCGGGGGCGAGCTGATCGACCAGGGGATGCACCTGCTCGACCTGAGCAACTGGCTGGCGGGGCCGCTGCCGCTTCACTCCGCGCTCCTGCGCACCCAGTTCTGGGACACCCCCGTCGAGGACAACGCCGCGCTGCTCCTCGGCGAGAGCGCCTCGCGCACGGGCCCCTGGGCGATGCTGCACGTGGCGTGGACCGAGTGGAAGAACCGCTTCTCGCTCGAGATCTACTGCCGCACGGCGAAGCTCCAGGTGGACGGGCTGGTCCGCTCCTACGGCCCCCAGCGGCTGCGGATCTACCGCATGGGGCCCGAGCTGGGGCCCCCCGCGCTCGAGGAGATCGCCTACCCCGACGAGGATCTCTCCTGGCGGCGCGAGTGGGAGCACTTCGCCGCGGCCATCCACGCGGCGGACGGGCGCCCGCTGCTGGGCGACCTGCGGGACGCGCGCAACGCCTGGACCCAGGTCGAGGCCGCCTACGCCGCCGGTCCCTATGCGGCGATGCGCGACCACACGATGCGAGCGGAGCGCCTCTCGCCGCGAGCGGTCACGCGATGAGCCTCTCGGTCACCACCGCAACTCGCCGGCAGCCCATCGGGGTGCTCGGCCTCTGGCATCTGGGGAGCGTCACGGCTGCCTGCCTGGCCGAGGCCGGCAGCGACGTTCTCGGAGTCGATCCCGACCACACCCTGGTCGAAGGGCTCGCCCACGGTCACCCACCCGTATCCGAGCCGGGACTTCGCCGAGCTGCTGGGCCGCAACTCCTCGCGCCTGCGCTTCTCGACCGATCCCTCGGCGCTGGCCGGGGTCCGCCGGGCCTGGGTCGCCTTCGACACACCGGTTGACGAGGAGGACCGCGCCGACGTCGAGTGGGTGCTGACCCGTGCGGAGCGGCTGCTGGCGGCGCTCCCCGAGAACGCACTGGTGGTCGTCTCCTCGCAGCTGCCCGTCGGCAGCATCGCGCGATTGCGGGAGCGGTGCGCCATCGCCCGTGGCGACGGTGGCCTGCGCTTCGCCTGTGTTCCGGAGAACCTGCGTCTCGGCCGAGCGCTCGAGTCCTTCCAGGCGCCCGACCGGATCGTGGCCGGCGTGCGCAGCGAGGAGGATCGCCGTGAGCTCGCCGAGCTGCTGGCGCCGTTCGGCGGCAACGTGCAGTGGATGCGGGTCGAGTCGGCCGAGATGACCAAGCACGCCCTCAACGGCTTCCTCGCCACTTCGATCGCGTTCATCAACGAGGTCGCCTCGATCTGCGAGTCCGAGGGCGCGGACGCCGCCGAGGTTGCGCACGCCCTCAAGAGCGAGCGGCGCATCGGTCCGCACGCCTACCTCAACCCGGGGGACGCCTTCGCCGGCGGAACCCTGGCACGCGATATCGGCTTTCTGGGTGACCTGGCCAGGCGCCACAACCTGCCGGCCCACGTGTTCACCGGGGTAGCCGACGGCAATGCGGCTCACAGCCGTTGGGCGCGGCGCAAGCTCTCGGAGCTGTTGGGCGACGGCACGCCGGACGGCCGCCGCCTCGCCGGTCGCACCGTGGCGATCTGGGGGCTGACATACAAGCCCGGGACCGACACGCTGCGGCGCTCGAGCGCAGTCGAGCTGTGCCGATGGCTGCTCGACGCCGGAGCGGCGCTGCGCGCCCACGACCCGGCGGTCAAGGCCCTTCCCCCGAGCCTCCCGCCCGGTTCGGTCGAGCTGTGCTCGAGCCCCCTCGAGGCAGCGGCGGGAGCGGATGCCCTGGTGGTCTGCACCGCCTGGCCCGACTACCGCGAGGCGCCCATCGACCGCGTCCTGTCGAGCCTGTCGCGGGCGCTGGTCATCGACCCCGCGGGCCTGCTCGCAGGCACCCTGGAGCCTCGTCGCGATGTGCTCTACGTGCGGGTTGGCGCGGCCCCGCGCGAGGAGGCGGCCCCGGCGGGTGGACCTTCGCGCGCGGGCGCGGCGTGGCCTGCGGGACGTCCCGATGCCGGCGAGGTCGCCCCATCGAACGGGCCGCTGGCCGGCCGGGCTGCTCTGATCACCGGCGCCAGCCGTGGCCTCGGCCTCCAGATCGCGCGCGCCTATCTGGAGGCCGGGGCGCGCGGTGTCTGCATCTGCGGGCGCGACCCCGCCGCTCTGGCGCGCGCCGCCGAGGAGCTGAGGGCGATCGCCGGACCCGAGCAGCTGGTGCAGGCCGAGCTCGCCGACGTATCCGCCGCAGCGGATGTGGAGCGCCTGGTGAGATCCGCTCGGGCCGGCCTGGGCGAGCTCGACGATCCTGGTGTCGAACGCCGGCGTCTACGGCCCAATGGGGCCGATCGAGCAGACGGACTGGGCTGAGTGGGTGAGGGCGATCGAGATCAACCTGTTCGGGTCGGTGCTGCCGGCCCGCGCGGTGGCGTCCCACTTCCTCCAGCGCGGCTACGGCAAGATCATCCAGCTCTCGGGCGGCGGCGCCACGGGGCCGCTGCCCGGGCTCAGCGCCTACGCCGCATCCAAGGCCGCGGCGGTGCGCTTCGCCGAGACGCTCGCCCATGAACTGCGCGCGCACCGCGTTGACGTCAACGCCATCGCGCCCGGAGCGCTCAACACGCGCATGCTCGACGAGGTGCTCGCAGCGGGCCCCGAGCGGGTCGGGGAGGACTTCTATCGACGCGCCCTGGAGCAGCGGCGCTCCGGGGGAGTCCCGCTGTGGCGTGCCGCCGAGCTCGTCGTCTTCCTCGGGTCGGCGGCCAGCGATGGCATCACCGGCAAGCTGTTGAGCGCCGTCTGGGATCCGTGGTCGGGGCTGCCCGATCACATCGCCGACCTGGACTCCGATGTGTACACGCTGCGGCGCATCGTCCCCGGCGATCGCGGCTTCGATTGGGGAGAGCCCAACGGTGTGAGGACCGGGGGAGAGGTTGACGGCGCCAGGGCCGTCCTCCGCGGGGGCGAGTCGTGAGCCCGCCGGAGCGTCGCCTCGCGCTGCGTCCTCCGCCGGGCAGCGAGGCGGTCCCGGCCTTCGACGGCGGCTGGCTGCGGCCCGACGGCTCCCGCGATGCGTATCTGCGCTACGCCGGTGAGGGCCATGCGGTCAACTGGTCGGTCGAGCTGGAGGAGCTGCATGCCGAGAACAGCCGGGATCACTACATCGACGTCTGGACCCGCGAAGCGATACTCGAACGCAGAGGTCCGCTTCCGGCCGGCGCGACCATCGCGGACGTGGGCTGCTCGACCGGCTATCTGCTCGAAGATCTCCGTAGCGCCCAGCCGGATGCGCAGCTGGTCGGAGTCGACCTGGTCGAGTCGGGACTGCGCGCAGCGCACCGCAGCGTCCCGGATGCGAGCCTGCTTCAGGCTGACGTCTGCGCGCTGCCCCTGGCTGACGGGAGCGTCGACGCCGTCGTGAGCGCGAACCTGCTCGAGCACGTGCCCGCCGACGTCTCGGCGCTGGTCGAGCTGCATCGCGTCCTGCGCCCAGGAGCGCGCGCCGTGTTGGTCGTCCCGGTTGGCCCCGGCGTATACGACTACTACGACCGCTTCCTCGGGCACGAGCGGCGCTACGCCCGCGGCGAGCTCTCCGCCAAGGCGCGGCGGGCCGGTTTCGAGATCGTCGAAGACATTCACCTCGGGAGCATCCTGTATCCCAGCCTTCTGGGTGGCCAAGCAGCGCAATCGGCGCCGTCGCGGGCATCTCCAGGGCGCGGCTCTCGCGGCCAGGGTGGCCGCGGACATCGCGGCTACGCGCGACTCGCGCGTCGGCCGCCTGGCCTGCAAGATCGAGCGGCTGATGCTACGCGCCGGGATCCGCCTGCCGTTCGGCATCCGCGGCCTGACCGTGGTGACGCCGGCCGGAGGTGAGAGGCGTGATGCGCCTGAGCGTGGTCGTGTTCCCACCTTCAACGAGGAGCGCAACATCGACAGGCTCTACGCCCGCCTCTCGAAGGCGCTCTCCGGGCTCGGGCTGGAGTGGGAGCTCCTCTTCAGCGTCGACCCCGGCGCCGACCGCACCGAGGAGCTGATCCTCGCCCTGCGCGAGCACGACCCACGGGTGAAGATGCTGCGCTTCTCACGCCGCTTCGGCCAGCCGATGGCGACGCTCGCGGGCATGGAGGCCGCCGCCGGCGACGCGGTGGTCGTCATCGATTGCGACCTGCAGGACCCCCCCGAGCTGATCGCCGAGCTTGTCGCCCGCTGGCGCGAAGGCTATGACGTGGTGTATGCCCAGCGTCGCACCCGCGCCGGCGAGACGCTGCCCAAGCGGATCGTCTCCGCGCTCGGCTACCGCGTGATCGCGCGCATCGCCGAGGTCGAGATTCCCCCCAACACGGGCGACTTCCGCCTGATGAGCCGCCGGGTGGTGGACAACGTCGTCGCCCTCAAGGAGATGCCACGGCTTCCTGCGCGGCCTGGTTGGCGCTCGTGGGCTTTCGCCAGACAAGCGTCCTCTATGACCGCGACCCGCGAGCAGCCGGCACGAGCAAGTACAACCGCTTCTCGGGTCGATGCTGATCGGCTTCAACGGAGTGATCGGCTTCTCGCGCTACCCGCTGCAGCTCATCTCGCTGGTGGGCATCGTCCTGTCCTGTGTCGCCTTCGTGCTGGCGGTCGTATACCTCGGCTTGAAGCTGGGAGGTCAGAACTTCCCCGTCGGCAATCCCACCGTCGTGATCGTGGTCGCCTTCTTCAGCGGCATCCAGCTGCTGTCGCTCGGCGTGATCGGCGAGTACGTCGGCCGTATCTACGACGAGTCGCAGGCAGCGACCGAAGTACATCGTCGAGTCCCGCTACGGGTGGGACGCACTCTCGCTGAAGAGGAGCGAGGGCGACACCAACGCCGTTCGAGGTCCGGCGGTTCGCCTGTGAGAGTCTCCCGCCGGTCTGCATCCTCGCCGGCGGGCTGGGCACGCGCCTGGGCGAGCGCGTGCGCGACACGCCGAAGCCGCTGATCGAGGTGGCCGGGCGAGCCGTTCCTGTTCCATCAGCTGCGGCTGCTGGCCGCGCACGGCGCGCGCGAGGTCGTGCTCTGCGTGGGCTACCTGGGAGAGCGGATCGAGTCGGCGCGTCGGCGCCGAGCGGTTCGGGCATGCGGATCGCCTACAGCTTCGACGGACCCGCGCTCGACCGGGACGCTCGGCGCGATCCGCCGCGCCCGGGGGCTGCTGGGCGAGCGGTTCCTCGTGCTCTACGGAGACACCTACCTGCGCGTCGACTACGCCGCCGCCGCGGCGCGCCTGGCGGGCCGGCGGGCTGCCCGCGATGATGAGCGTGCTCCGCAACGAGGGGCGCTGGGACGCCTCCAACGCCGACTACGCCGACGGCCGGGTGCTCGCCTACGACAAGCAGGCGCCCCGCCCGGAGATGCGCTGGATCGACTACGGCCTCGGCGGCCTGGAGCAGCGGGCGCTCGAGGTGGCCCCGCCGCAGGAGCGCGATCTCTCCGAGCTCTACCGCCGGCTGGCCGGCGCGGGCCTGCTCTGCGGCTTCGAGGCCACCGAGCGCTTCTACGAGATCGGCACGCCGGCGGCGCTGGCCGAGACCGACGCGCTGCTGCGCCGCGAGGCTCGAGCAGAGGCGCGGGAGCGCTCGCGGCAGGGCGTCCGATGAGCCGCCTGACCGATCTGAGATCTGCCCGCACGCTCCGCGGGTGGGTGGGATCCGATTCGAGCGTGGTCGGGCAGGGGATGCGCTATGCCGTGGCGGGCGTGGCCGTCGCGCTGGTGTACCTGCTCGTCACGACCTTCCTCGCGGTGGTGGTCGGCATGCCCTTCCAGGAGGCCCTCCCCATCGGGTTCGTGGTGGGGCTCGCCGTCCACTTCACGCTGCAGCGCCTGTTCGTGTGGGTCCACGAGGAGGGGTTCGCGCTGCCCTTCCAGCATCAGGCACGCCGCTACCTGGCGGTCGCCGGCGCGCAGTACGGGGTCACGGCGGCCACCACCTCGCTGCTGCCCGGAGTGCTGGGCCTCTCCGCGGAGGTGGTCTACCTGATCACCGTGCTGCTCCTGGCGAGCGCCAACTTCCTGATCTTCCGCAGCGTCGTCTTTCACCCCGAGCGGACCGAGGGCGGCCTCGGCGCGTGGGGCTCGGTCGGCGCCCCGCCTCGAGCGAGCCGATGCAGTGTGGCGCACCGCCTACGATGCACGGGTGGTCCGCTACCGCGCACCGATGTGAGGCTGCGCCTCTACCACCACCCCGACGGCGCGCGCGTCGCCTACCGCGAGCTCGGCACCGGCCCGCCGCTCGCGCTGCTGCACTCCGCGATGCTCTCCCACAGGGAGTGGGAGCCGGTCGTCGCGGCGGCTGGCCGAGCGCTTCCGCGTGGTGCTCCCCGACCTGCCGCTGCACGGCGACTCCGAGGACCGGCCGCGCCACCCATACACGCTCGACTGGTTCGCCGAGGTGCTCGCCGGCTTCGCCGCCGACGTGCTCGGGCCGCGACCGCTGCTCGCCGGCCACGACATCGGCGCGGAGATCCTCCTGCGCGCCGTCGACAGCGGGCGCGTGCGCGCCCGCCCGCGCTCGTGCTGATGCCCAACCGCCTGCACCGCCCCGACGAGCACGCCCGGCTGCGCGCGGCCTGGCGGATCGCCGCCCGCGCGGGCGCCGTCCCCGGCGTCGGACCGGCTGCTCGCGCACGCCGCGCCGCTCGTCTTCCGCCCGCCGCGCGGGCTGCGGCTCTCCGCGCGCGGAAACCCCGCCGCGCCGCGACCTCGTGCGCCACGCCTTCGCCGACGTCCGCGGCAACGCCAGCCTCGCGCGCTCCTGGGCGAAGTTCGCGCGCCGCTGGCCGCGCGGGCGCGCAGACGCAGCTGCTCGACCTCTACCCGCGGCTGCGAGATGCCGGTGCTGCTGCTGTGGGCCGACCAGGACCGCGCTGCACCCGCTCGCCGGCGCCGAGGAGACGCTAGGCTGCTTCCCCACGCGCAGCTGCGGGTGCTGCCCGGCACCGGCTTCCTGATGGCCTACGACGACCCCGTCGGGCTCGCGCGCGAGCTCGTCGCGTTCTGCGGATAGGGTTGCTCGCCCGGCGAGTCACGTGTCGACGTCGGGCAAGGAGAACACGACATGAGCGAGAAGCACAGCTGTGGGGCGGGGAGACCGCCAAGGCCGTCGAGAACTTCCCGATCTCCGGCGAGACCGTGCCGGTCGCGGTCATGCACTGGCTCGCGCGCATCAAGGGCGCCGCCGCGCCGTCAACGGCGAGCTCGGGCTGCTCGACAAGCGCCGCGCCGAGCGCATCGAGAAAGCCGCCGCCGAGATCGCCGCCGGCGAGCACGACGAGCAGTTCCCGATCGACGTCTTCCAGACCGGCTCGGGCACCTCCACGAACATGAACGCCAACGAGGTGATCGCCGCGCTCGCCGGCGAGAGCGTGCACCCCAACGACCACGTCAACATGGGCCAGTCCTCCAACGACGTCTTCCCCTCCGCCGTCCACCTCGCCGCGCTCGACGCCGCCCAGAACGAGCTGCTGCCCGCGCTCGACCAGCTCGAGCGCTCCTTCGCCAGGAAGGCCAAGAGCTTCCACGACATCGTCAAGGCCGGCCGCACCCACCTGATGGACGCCGTCCCCGTGACGCTCGGCCAGGAGTTCGGCGGCTACGCCGCCCAGATCGCCCTCGGCCCAGGAGCGCGTGCAGCGCCGCCCTCGAGCACGTCGGGCAGATCCCGCTCGGCGGCACCGCCACCGGCACCGGCCTCAACACCCACCCGCGTTCGCCGAGAAGGTCCGCGCGCGCCTGACGAAGGAGTCCGGCCTCAAGCAGATCGCCGCGCCGCTGGACCCGTTCGAGGCCCAGGCCAACCGCGACGCGCTCGTCGAGCTCTCCGGCGCGCTGAAGGTGATCGCCGTCTCGCTCACCAAGATCGCCGGCGACCTCGCGCTGATGGGCTCCGGCCCCCGCGCCGGCATCGGCGAGCTCTTCCTGCCCGAGCTCCAGAAGGGCTCCTCGATCATGCCCGGCAAGGTCAACCCCGTGATCCCCGAGGTCGTCCTGCAGGTCTGCGCCCAGGTGATCGGCAACGACACCGCGATCACCATCGGCGGCATGCAGGGCCAGTTCGAGCTCAACGTCCGCATCCCCCTGATCGCCCGCAACCTGCTCGCAGTCGCTGCACCTGCTCTCCAGCGCCGCGCGCGCGTTCGCCGAGAAGTGCGTCGACGGCATCCAGGCCAACAGGGCCGGCACCGACGCCTCCGCCGAGGCGACGCTCGCCGTCGCCACCGCGCTCAACCGCGCCATCGGCTACGACAAGGCGACGGCGATCGTCAAGGAGGCCACCGCCTCCGGGCGGCCCCTGCGCGAGGTCGCGCTCGAGCAGGGCGTCGACGCCAAGCTGTATGACGCCACGATCGACCTGGGCAAGATCGCGATGGGGAATCGGTAGCAACCGCTTCTGCCACTGGATCCCCCTGTCCGTCCGCTCGCTTGCAGGCGAGAAGCGCGAACGGTGCTGTCACCCCCGACCGGGGCGCAGCCCTACAACGCTGCGTCCCGCAGTGCTGCGAGATACCCCCGCAGCTCGCCGGCGTCGAGCACTTGGCTTACCCGTCCGGCCCTGCAGCGCACGCCAGCCGCCTCGAGCGCTGAGCGCACTCGTCCGCGAAGGACAGGGCTGACGCTCGCGTCGAGCCCGAAGACGAAGCGGTCGTCGTCGAGTTGGGCCGCCCAGATCACCGGCGCCATCAAATCCTGCCCCTGCAGCGCTAGGGCGATGTCGAGCAGCTTATCGGCCTCGAGGAGTAGGACAGGCTGCTCCGCCCGCAGGCGGCCTGGCGGCTGCTTTGTGGCCAGCTCCTCCTCGAGCACCTCGAAGTGAGCGGGATCTAGGCGGAAGCGCGCCCCGCGCCCCGTGGCCGGCCCGTCAGCGGTCAGCAGACCGGCGTTGAGCATGTCGTGCAGCTGCCGATAGATCGCCCCACTGTGGACACCCAACACCTGGGCGCACCGCTGAATCGTGCGCGGTTCGTCGCGTAAGGCGACCGCGATGTCAAGCCACCGGGACCCGCGAAACTTGGGTGCTTGCTGTGTCCGAAGTTGCATGCAAACTATCTCGAATGGTGCCAAAATGTTCTCTTTTTGGCCCATTAGCCCTTATTTTTGGGGATCACCTAGCCGTCCGGTTCGACGAAGCATAATCTTTGCATGCAAAGATCTATCCCCGTCCAGGTTCTGCAAGGATCGTCCTACCGTGGGGTCCTACGCTGTCCCACCGGGCGAACGTCGGCGGAGAAAGAGTAGATGCGCAACTACGAACGCCTTGAAGAGCTATCCGAGACGATCGCTGCCGGGCTCCAGGCCGGGGAGGTTGTCCTCGCGGTCGATCTCGTCCTGGCGGGCACACCCGCGGGGGCAGAGGAGCAGACCGCGCTGCGGGCTGGCGGGGCGATACTCCGTCTGCTCGCCGATCCGACCACTGTCACCGGGACGCGCGGCCGCGGCCCCCAGAAGCTGATCAGCGCCCGCAGCGCGCTCGACGCCGTCGAGGCCATACGTACTGCCTCCTCCGAGCGCGATCTGCCGGCGTTTGCCCAATGGATGGCCGACGCAATCGAGCACGCCGCCGAGGGGTCAATCTCCGACGAGGACCGGAAGCCGCTGCAAGCGGCGCTCGATGTGTTCTCCCGTCTCGGCAACTACGAGCTCGCTCGCGTCAACAGCATCGTCCATACCCGCGAGGAGCCGATGACGTGGGTGTCGTTGACGACGACTTTGCCTTCCTAGTCGCTACAGCCCAACGCCTGATCGACCAGCTCGCCGACGAAGTCATTCCACGTGCGACCGGCGAATGGCGGGGGGCGGTGCTCGCGGAGCACATCCAACAGACGCTCGACGCGATCCGCGCGCGCGTGGATCGCGACAGGGTTCGCTTCGAAGGCGCGAAGTCGGACACCGCCCGCTCGACGCTGGCGATGCGGCTACGCCTGCTCGTCAGCCTTGCATGGGCTATCCACGAGGCGATGCCGTGGCTCGACCCGCCGCGCCGCCAACTCGACCTCGGGACGACGTTCCTGATCGACGAGGCCGCCCTCGCGATGATCGGCCCTCCGGTGGAGGTACTCCCGGTGGAGTCCCACGACTACATGTACTGGACCCTGTCCTGGCCGTTCGAGGATCTCTGGGACGTCAACCTCAAGCAGTCGATGCCCCGCGGGACGCGGCCGATCATACTCGCCTACCCGGCGCGCGAGGCGCCCTCGGCCCTGCTCCACGGCACCTTCGCCCACGAGCTGGGCCATCCCGCCGTTGACCACCACGGCCTCCTAGCGACCGTCGCGGACCCGGTGCTGAGGGGTGCGGACTACCTATCCGAACTCGGCACCATCTTCGGGACGGGAACCGACGCGGCGACCGTCCGCCGCAAGGGCGATGTAGGCGGACGCTTGGAAGACTGGATCGAGGAGTTGCTGTGCGATCAGCTAGCGCTCGCCTACCTCGGCCCGAGCTTCTTGTTCTGCTTCGCTGGCATGGCGCTCCCGGTGACGTGGAACGAGCCCCAGGAGCAGCACCCAAACGCCACGATGCGGGTCCGCTTCATGGTTGACACGGTCATAGCCAACGACTGGCACACGCTCGTGAGCGACCCCCTACCCCGTATCTGGGCGTGGTTCGAGGAGGCCGCCGCCACTCCCTCGGCCGGCGCGGACCAGGTGACAAAGCTGCTCATCAAGGTGTGCGAGGACATCGAGGATGAGATTCGCCGAGTCACCTCGGAGATGATCGGCGATCGGGCCTTCGACGCCGAGGCCTACTCGCTCGTAGACAAGCGGATCGCTGAGCTCCTCGAGAATGACATACTCCCGGCACAACTCAACCCGTCCACGGCTGCCGACCACAGACACATCCTGCTCGTCGCCTGGCTGCACGTGATCGAGCGCCACGGCAGCAGCCCGGAGGCGATCCCGGCGGCGCTGCGGGAACGTGACTACCAGCGCTTCATCGCCAAGGCATTCGAGATGAGCACGACCTTCCGGGCCTGGAACGCGGTCGCGAGCGATGACGCTACTTAAGCACGAGGATCTCCGCGCGGCGATCTTTGGCCGCGACGTCGCCGACGCGCTGGTGTTGACGCCGTTGCTCGACGAGGCACAGATCACCGAGGCGACCGTTCACCTGCGCCTCGGCACGGAATTCTACGTGCTTCGGCGCACCCTGAGAAGCGGCCTTGACCCCCGCATCCAAACCCAGGTCGAGTTGGACGACCTCCACGAACGGATCGTCGTCCCCATTGGCGGGGACATCTGGCTGCACCCTGGACACTTCCTGCTCGCCGCCACGCTGGAGTACCTTCGCGTGCCGCGGGATCTCAGCGCCTACGTCCTCGGCCGCTCCTCTTGGGGCCGCGTAGGGCTGATCGTCGCCACGGCGATCATGATCCAGCCCGGCTTCACCGGAAGTCTCACCCTTGAGCTCGTCAACGACGGCGACAGCCCCATCTGCCTCTATCCCGGCACCCGCATTGCCCAGCTCGCGGTCCACGCCCTCGACGGTCCCACCAAGCTTGGCTACGGGCCTGACGGCAAGTACAAGGCGCCCATCGGCCCCCAGCCTTCGCGCCTAGCCAAGGAGGCTCGCGAAATCGTCAAGTTCCAGCGCGTCAAGAACTCGCTCCAGCAGCGGCTGCTGACGTCTCCGGGCGGGGCCTAGATGGCTCGCGTCTTCACACGGCCGGCAGGGCTTTGAACAGCCTCGCCACCGCCCGCGCGGCGGGCTTGGGCCGCCCGGACCAGTCGAAGAGCCCCTTCCCGTTGAGCCCTTCGATCAGCTTGATGTGGGGGGCGAGGTTCCTCACCGAGCCCCCGTAGTAGGTGGGGGTGAGGGCGAAGTCGCGCAGCACCCACACGAGCATCCCGCCCAGCTTGGGGTCGGCCCCGTAGAGGGCGATGTGCCGGGTGAGCACGCGTGTCTGGAAGGCGTACCCGCCGGGGCGATCGGCGCGGTTCAGCGCGTTGCCTTCCGCGCCGAACTCGCTGACGATCTGGATCTTGCCCGCGAACGTCCTGTGCATCGCCAAAAGGCGCGTGCGGATCAGCTTGCCCAGCCGCGCGGGGCCGTCGCGAATGCCCTCGTACCACCCGGAGTAGTCGGTCTCCGAGACGGCGTCCACGTAGCGGTACAGCGGCCCCGCGCGCCGGGGAGGGTGAGTCCCCCAGACATCCACCGCCACCATCCGCCCGGGGTCGTAGGCGTGCAGCCACTGCGACATCGCCTCCACGTACCGCGCCTGGCCCCCGGGGTGGCCGTTGCCGGCGAGCTCGTTGGTGAGGTTCCACGCGATCACCGAGGGGTGCAGCTGCTCCGCCGTCGCCGCCGTGCGCACGTCTTCCTGGGCCCGTTCGGAGAGCGCGGGCGTGATCCCCGTCCAGTCCCCCGAGGGGTCGTTCGGGCCGACCCCCTGCCACACCATGATCCCCGCCGCGTCCAGGCGTTCAAGCATGGAGGAGGGGAGCGGGTGCTGGGAGCGCGTGGCGTTGGCCCCGATCTCCCGCAGCTCCCGCACCAGCGTCGCTTCTTCGGCGGGCCCCAGCGCTTCGCCGCGCCCCCGCGCCTCCATCTGGATCGAGGCCCCGTGCAGCTTCAGCGGCTGCCCGTTGAGGTACATCCGTTCTCCCCCCCACGTGAGCTGGCGCAGGCCCACGCGCGCGGTGTAGCTGCTCTCGCCGGGGACCGCGAGCTCCAGGGCGTACAGGTTGGGGCTCCCCGGGGCCCACACCGCCGGTTCGGGGACCGTCACCGTGGCGCTCATCCTCACCGTCTGTTCCGCTCCCACCGCCTGCCCGGGGAAGCTCACCGGGATCGCTTGGCCCGGCCGGCTGAGCGCGCCTTCGGGGGCGATCGTGCGCGCGGGCCCGTCGTTGCGCACGTCCACGCTCAGCTGCACCGTGGCCGTCTGCGCGTGGGGGCTGTCCGGGGTGAGGGTGGTCTGGATCGTGGGGTCCGACAGCTCGCTCGCCCCGACCTCCCGCACGCTCACCGCGCCGTCGATCCCCCCGAAGTTGAACCACGTGCGGTGAAAGCCCAGATGGGTCTGCACCAGGGGGTCGCGCCAGTTCACGCGCACCACCAGCGTGTGCGTCCCCGCGGCCAGCGCGCTGCGCAGCTCGAAGGGCAGGTCGAAGCCCACGTGCGAGCCCAGGGGCTGCCCGTCGAGCCACGCTTCCGCGATGCAGCTCACCGACTGGAAGCTCACCGCGTACGTTCCCGCCGTTGGCGCCGTGAAGGTCGTGCGGTACCACGCCACCGAGCCTTCGTAGCTGGGGACCGCCACGAGCCCTTTGACGGGGGTCGGGTTCACCGTGTCGGGCACCGTCACCGCCGTGCCCGCGAAGCCCCCCGCGGGCCACCCCTCGAGCACCCCCAGATCGCCCGGGTCGCGGCTCATGGTCCAATCGCTCAGCGCCGTCTGCCCCCCGGGGCCTTCGCCGAGACTCGCGCTGCTGTTCCGCCCCCCGTTCGCGGTCGCGGTGCTCGCCCCCCGAGAGGCCGGGGCGGCCAGGCCAAGCGCAGTGCTCCCAAGCGCCAGCAGAGCCGCTACGCCCGCGACCGCGCTCTTGCTTGTGAAGCCGCTGGACACGAATCGTCCATTGTGGCGGGCTCGCCGTCGCCTGTCGCCGGCTGCACCGCTGCTTTCACCGGCTCGCCCAGCATCCCCTCCAGCAGGCGCCGGCGCTCCGGCCTTCGAGAGGGGCTCGTTGAGGTTGCCGCACTTGGGCGACTGCACGCAGGACGGGCAGCCCCGCGCGGCAGGGACACTCCGCGATCAGGCGGTGGGCGTCGCGGCAGAGCTCCTCGAAGCGCAGGAACGCCGTGCGGGTGATCCCGACTCCGCCCGGGTGGCCGTCGTAGATGAAGATCGTCGGTCCCCCGGTCTGGGGATGGAAGTTGGTGGAGAGCCCGCCGATGTCCCAGCGGTCGCACATCGCGATCAGCGGCAGCACCGCGATCTGGGCGTGCTCGGCGGCGTGCAGCGCGCCGAGCAGCGCCTCGAGCGGGACGGCGTCGGCCAGCGCTGCGCGTCGTCGAGCTCGAACCAGAGCGCCTGCGTGGAGAAGCTGGTCTGCGGGCAGATCGAGCGCGATGAGGTCGATCTGACGCGTGGTCGGAGAGGCGCCGGCGCTGGTAGGCGAGCACGGTCTCGGTGACCGCGACCTCCCCGAAGGAGAGCGTCACCCCGAGCGTCTCGCGGCGGTCGAGCAGCCGCTCGATCGTCGGTGTCGGTCTCGCGCTTGGGCTGGGTGTACCAGTCGCCGTCGAACGGCGCGACGAGCGCGCGGCGGCGCTCCAGGTCGAGCTCGCGCACCTCGTAGGAGCGCCCGAGGTGCAGGTAGATCGCGCCCTGGTGCACCGTCGAGTGCGCGCGCGCGGCCTCGGTGGTGCCGAGCAGCTCCCCGGAGGAGACGTCGACGATCGCGAAGTGATCGAGCGAGGCGGAGCGCAGCGAGACGTCCGCGGCGGGGTAGTCGCCGGGGTTGCGGGGGACGTAGGCGGTATGGGAACCCACCCCGGCCACCGTCTCCTCGTTCGCCTCCTCGCCGCGGGCGCTCGCGCCGCCGCGGGGGTCCTCGCGCCGCCCCACCTGCCGCCGGCGCAGCTGCCCCGGTTGACGAGCATCTCCGCGTAGGCCTCCCAGCGCGGGCCGAGCAACCCGGCGTCATCGCCGGAGAGCGGCCCCTCGTGGGCGGCGCAGAGCAGGTGGGCGAGGTGGATCTGGGGCTCTCGTGGTCGAGGATCGCGGCCTCCACGGGCCGCTCCAGGAACTCGTCGGGGTGGCGGCAGAAGAACTGGTCGAGCGCGTCCTCGCCGGCGACGTACACGGCGAGGCCCCGCCCGCGCCGCCCGGCGCGCCCCCACATCTGGCGCAGGGAGGCGACGGTGCCGGGGAAGGTGACGACCACCGCGGCGTCGAGCTCGCCGATGTCGATCCCCAGCTCCAGCGCGTCGGTGGTGATCACCGCGCGCAGCTCCCCGCGCACGAGGCGGCCCTCGAGCTCGCGCCGCTGCTGGGGGGTGTAGCCGGCGCGGTAGGGGACCACGAGGTCGGCGAGGCTCTCCCCTCCGCGCTGGGACTTCTCCCGAGCCCCGTCCGACCTCCCCCGCCCGCTTGCTGCGCCGGCGGCATCCGTCAACCGCCCTCGTCCTGGCTCTCTCCGGTTCTCATCCAGCTCCGCCTCGTCGCGCTCGAGCTCCTCGCGCACCAGCCGGCTGAGCAGCTCGACGCCCTTGCGCGACTTCATGAAGCAGATCGCGCGCGCGCCGTCGCGCACGAGCCGCGCGAGCAGCTCGGCGGCCTCGCCCAGCGCGGAGCGCCGCGCGCCGAGCGCCGCGTCGGTCAGCGGCGGGTTCCAGATCGCGATCCGCCGCCGCGGCGTGGGCGAGCCGTCCTCGTCGATCAGCTCGATCTCCTCCAGGCCGGTCAGCCGCTCGGCCAGCTCGAGCGGGTTGGCGATCGTCGCGGAGGCGAGCAGGAAGCGCGGCTCGGTGCCGTACGCGGCGGCGATGCGGCGCAGGCGGCGCAGCACGTTGGCGACGTGCGAGCCGAACACCCCGCGGTAGACGTGCGCCTCGTCGATCACGACCACGGCGAGGTTGGCGAACAGCTCGGCCCACGCGGCGTGGTGGGGCAGGATGCCGAGGTGGAGCATGTCGGGGTTGGTGAGCACCACGTTCGCGCGGCGGCGGATCTGGGCACGCGCCTCGCGCGGGGTGTCGCCGTCGTAGATCGCGGGGCGCACGCGCTCGCCGAGGCCGAACGCGGCGCAGCGCGCGGGCCTGGTCCTGCGCGAGCGCCTTGGTCGGGTAGAGGTAGAGCGCGCGCGCCTGGGCGTCGCGGCAGAGGACGTCGAGCGTGGGGAGGTTGAAGCACAGCGACTTGCCCGAGGCGGTCCCGGTGGTGACGATCGTCGGCCCCTCCCACGCGGCGTGCAGCGCGCGGGCCTGGTGGGAGTAGAGCCGCTCGATGCCGGCGCGCTCCAGCGCGGCGAGCACCTCGGGGTGGAGCTCCGCGGGGGGGTCACTGGACGGGAGCCCGCCCGCCCCGGGGCCCGGCCCCTCCTCGCGCGCCTCGCGCACGAGCCGCCCGTCGGCGCGGCCCTCGTCGAGCAGCGCGCTCCAGGGCTCGATCGTGCGCTCTATCGCCACGGATTGCGATAGTAGAGGCGATGGCCACTCACCTGCGAGCACCGCGAGGACGGGCGCAACCACCGAGATTCGGTGGGGCCGCTCGGGTTGGCGGCGGCGGCGGCGCGGCGCTGGGCGCGAGCGCGCACCTTCCACCATTCGCTCTACTCCGCGGAGCGGATCGCGGCCGAGCGCGACGGAGAGCGTGTCGGTGTGCCTGCCGGCGCGCGAGTGCGCAGGGACGGTCGGGCGCGATCGTGGGCGAGCTCGCGAGCTGCGCGAGGCGGGGGCGATCGACGAGATCGTGGTGGTCGACGCGGCCTCCGCGGACGGGACGGCGGAGGCGGCGGAGCGCGCGGGGCGCCGTGGTGCACCAGGAGGCGGAGCTGATGGCCGCGTACGGCCCGGTGCTCGGCAAGGGCGACGCGATGTGGCGCGCGCTGTCGGTGCTCGAGGGGGAGCTCGTCTGCTTCCTGGACGCGGACACGCGAGGGTTCTCGGCCCACTTCGCGACCGGCCTGCTCGGGCCGCTCGTGTGCGAGCGCGGGGTGGCGTTCGTGAAGGCGTTCTACCGCCGCCCGTTCGAGCAGGGCGGGGTGTCGCTGCCGGAGGGCGGGGGGCGCGTGAACCACCTGACGGCGCGCCCGGCGCTCGCGCTGTTCTACCCGGAGCTGGCGCGAGGTGCGCCAGCCGCTCGCGGGCGAGGTCGCGGCGCGGCGGGAGCTGCTCGAGCGCCTGCCGTTCGCGACCGGCTACGGCGTGGAGATCGCGATGCTGATCGACGTGTGGCGGGAGGTCGGCCTGGAGGGGATGGCCCAGGTCGACCTCGACGTGCACCGCAACCGCCACCAGCCGCTGCCGCGCTCACGCCGATGGCGTACACGGTGCTGGCGACGATCGCCCGGCGCCTGGAGCGCGAGGGGCGGCTGCTGGGCTCGAGCACGAGCCGGCGCCGCGAGCGCCCGCCGCTGGTGCGTGTGGGAGTTGCCTGAGCGGTGGGGGCGCATGGAGCATGGGCGGGGGTGCGCGTGAGGTGAGCGTGCGCTGCCTGTACCTCGACCTCGACGGCACGCTGCTCGGGCGCGGCGCGTCGCTGCTGCACGACGGCGAGGGGGAGGTCTCGATCGAGGGGGTGCGCGCGGTGCAGGCGTGCCTGCGCGCGGGCGTCGAGGTCGTGCTGATGTCCGGCCGCCGCCGCGCCCAGGTGGCCGAGGACGCGCGCCTGCTCGGCCAGCGCTCCTACATCTACGAGGCGGGCGCGTGCGTGGTGCTCGACGGCGAGGAGCACTGGCTGACGGGCGCGCTGCTGCCGGGGGAGCAGACGATCGCCGAGCAGATCGAGCGCTCGGGCGCGCCGGCGCTGCTGCTCGAGCACTACGCGGGGCGCCTGGAGTACCACGACCCGTGGCACACCGAGCGCGAGGTCTCGCACCTGTTCCGCGGGCTCGTGGACGCGCGCGAGGCGGACCGCCTGCTGGCGCGAGCACGGCCACGAGGACCTGCGGCTCGTCGACAACGGCGTCGGTCAGCCGGCGCTCGCCGGCGCTCGCCGGCCTGCCGCACGTGCGCGGCTACCACCTGGTGCCGGCGGGGGTCTCGAAGGCGGCGGCCGTCGCCTTCCACCGCCGCGCGCGGGGCTACGCGCGCGAGGAGACCTTCGCGGTCGGCGACTCGCGCGAGGACCTCGCCTGCGCGGAGCACGTGCGGACCTTCTGGCTCGTCGCCAACGCGCTCGAGCGCGACCCCACGATGCGGGAGGCGATCGCGGCGCACGAGAACGTGCGGGTCGCCGAGGCGGCCCACGGCGCGGGCGTCTACGAGGCGGTGGTGAGCACGCTCATGAGTCGATGATGCCCGCGCGCTTCTCGGGCCGCCACACTCGCCGCCACATGCCGCCGCCAGAAGCCCGGCTGCGGGCGGCGGCGCCAGCGCGCGCGGCGGCGGGACGGTGGCGCGCACCAGCGCGACCCACTCCTCCAGCGGCAGCTCGCCGGAGATCAGCCGGCCGAGGGCCGTCGTCACCGGCGCCCGCCGCCCGATCTCCCTTCCCTCCCGCACCCTCGCTCCCGACCGTCGCACCCGGCGCGCTCGAGCGCGCGCGCCAGCAGCGGCACCGACTCGAGCGCCTCGACCGCCTGGCCGACGCGGCGCGGGGATCTCCGCGGCGGGCACGCCGGCGGCGAGCAGCTCGCCGGCGCGGCGGTTGCGGCTCTCGCGCGCGAGCGCCGTGGCCACGAGGTCGCCGGCGCCGGCCAGGCCGATCATCGACTCCGGCCGCGCGCCCGAGGCCCTCGGCGTAGCGCCAGACCTCGGCGAAGAT
The DNA here is from genome assembly GCA_963813765.1 of uncultured Solirubrobacterales bacterium. Lineage (GTDB taxonomy): Bacteria > Actinomycetota > Thermoleophilia > Solirubrobacterales > Solirubrobacteraceae > Palsa-744. The sequence goes on along the minus strand of CAWFAB010000002.1, from coordinate 132,223 downwards.
GTGCCCCGCGGCGGCGCCCGCGGCGTTCAGGCCCTGCGCCTCGGTGGCGCCCGCCGCGAGCGCCGCGGCGTTCTTGGCGGCGCCCGCGAGCTCGACCCCGAGCGGGTCGTTGGACTGCTCGCACACGACCCCCGCGCGGGTGAACACCTGGGCGAGCGACCGCGCGAGCTCCTCGTCGCTCGAGGCCGCGACGAGCGCGGCGCCCGCGTGCACCATCTCCTGCGCGTGCGCCGGCCCGCCGAGGCACGCCACGCGGTGCGGCGCCGAACGCGCGCGCTGAGCACGCGTCGTCGGCGGCAGCCCGTCCGGCGGGACGAGGCCCTTGGCCACCGACACGACCGCCGTGCGCGCGCCCGAGGCCGGCCGCGCCGCAGCGCCGCGATCACCTCGCCCAGCGCGCTGCGAGGGCACCGCCAGGAACACGTAGTCGGCGCGCGCCACGCCGGCCGAGGCCGGCTCGATGCGCAGCTGCGCCGGCAGCTCCACGCCGGGCAGGTAGACGCGGTTCTCGCGCTCCTCCTCCAGCTGCGCGGCCTGCTCGGCGGTGCGCGCCTGCAGCGTCGTGCGCAGCCCGCCGCGCGCCAGCAGCACCGCGAGCGCGGTGCCGAACGACCCCGCCCCGATCACCGTGCGCGCCGCGCTGCCGGGCGCGACGCGAGCGCGCGGGCGCGCGACGGCCGGCTGTCGCGGGCGGCGCGGTGGGCTCAGGGCTCGGCTCGACCATGTCGGTGACCGAGCCTAGCGGTCGATCTCGCCCGCCGGCCTACAGCAGCTCGGCCGCCGCCAGCGTCGCGGTGCCCGCGTGCTCGCGCCTCGAGGATCACCTGCAGGTCGAGGATGCGCGCGTCGAAGGGCTCGAGCGTCGTTCTTCGCCGGCCACCGCGTAGGCCGGCACGCCGGCCTGGCGCGCGCGCGTGGCGATCTCGAACGTCGCGCTGCCGATCCGAGCGGTCAGCGCGTGCGCTCGTCGAGGCGCGCGCTCGGCGAGGACCACCGCGCGCGCGCGCGCATGCGCGCGTCGAAGTCCAGCGCGTCGAGCAGCTCGCGCACGTCCTGCGCGGCCGTCCGCAGGCTCGATCGGCGCACAGCTCCAGCTCGGCGTCGGCCCGCCCGCAGGCCCCGCCGATCGCCCGCCCGCGCGATCCGCGCTCGAGCGCGGCGCAGCCGGCCGGACGGCAGCCGGGCCGCTCAGCCCGTCGAACGCGCCCGCCGAGGGTCCAGCGCGATGAGCACCGTGTCTCGGGGATCACGATCGGGCATCCTTCCAGCAATGGCCGCGAAGAAAGGCGAGCACGCCATCGTCGAGGTCTGCGGCCACGAGCTGCGCGTGAGCAATCCCGGCAAGGTGTTCTTCCCCGAGCGCGGGCCTGACCAAGCTCGACCTCGTCAACTACTACGTCGAGTGCGAGCAGGCCGTCGTGCGCCACCTGCGCGAGCGCCCGACGGTGATGAAGCGCTGGGTCGACGGGGTCCAGGGCAAGCCGTTCTTCCAGAAGCGCGTGCCCGACAGCGCGCCCGAGTGGCTGCAGACCGCCACCGTCACCTTCCCCAGCGGCCGCCACGCGCGCGAGCTCGTGCCCAACGACGCCGCCCACCTCGTCTGGGGGGTCAACCTCGGCGTGATCGACTGGAACCCGTGGCCGGTGCGCCGCGCCGACCTCGACCATCCCGACGAGCTGCGCGTCGACCTCGACCCCTGCCCGGGCGTGCCGTTCGCGGAGGTGCGCGAGGTGGCGCTGGGCGTGCGCGAGGTGCTCGAGGAGCACGGCCTGCGCGGCTTCCCCAAGACCTCGGGCTCGCGCGGGCATCCACGTCTACGTGCGGATCGAGCCCGAGCGAGGGCTTCGAAGAAGTGCGCCGCGCGGCGCTCGCGCTCGCGCGCGAGGTCGAGCGGCGGATGCCGGGCCGGGCGACCAGCCGCTGGTGGAAGGAGGAGCGCGAGGGCGTGTTCATCGACTACAACCAGAACGCCCGCGACCGCACCGTCGCCTCCGCCTACTCGGTGCGGGCGGTCGCCGACGCGCGCGTCTCCTGCCCGCTGGAGTGGGAGGAGGTCGCCGACGTCGAGCCGGCCGAGCTGACGCCTGCGAGACGGTCCCCGCGCGCCTGCGCGAGCGCGGCGACCCCTCGGCCGACGATCGACGAGCACGCCGGGCGCCTCGACGCGCCTGCTCGAGCTGGCCGCGCGCGACGAGCGCGAGGGCCTCGGCGACGCGCCCTGGCCGCCGCACTTCCGCAAGCAGAAGGGCGAGCCGCCGCGCGTGCAGCCGAGCCGGGCCCGCGCGCAGCGAGCCGAGCGGCGATGACGCCTGCCGCTCAGCCGCCGCTCAAGCCGCAGCTGGCGCTCTCGCGCAAGGAGCTGCCGGACGGGCGAGGAGTACTCGCTACGAGGTCAAGCTCGACGGCTTTCGCTGCCTGGCGTTCGTGGACGGCGAGGAGGTCTTCCTGCAGTCGCGCAACGGCAAGCCGCTCGGGCGCTACTTCCCCGAGCTGGTGCTCCCCGCCGGGCGCTACGTGCTCGACGGCGAGATCGTCGTGCGCGACGGCGGACGGGCGCGAGGACTTCGACGCGCTCGGCCAGCGCATCCACCCGGCGGCCTCGCGCGATCGAGCGCCTGTCCGGCGAGACGCCCGCCGTGTACGTGGCGTTCGACCTGCTCGCCCGCGAGGACGAGTCGCTGCTCGAGCGCCCCTTCGCCGAGCGCCGCGCGGCGCTCGAGGGGCTGCTCGCGCGGCGAGCGCGTTCGCCGCGGCGCCGGTCGAGCTGATGCAGACGGCCGACGACGCCGAGGAGGCCGCAGCGCTGGCTGCGCGACGCCGAGGGGGCGATCGCCAAGGAGCGCTCCGCGCCCTACCGCCCGGGCGAGCGCAAGGGCATGGCCAAGGTCAAGCGCGTGCGCACGATCGACGCGGTCGTGGTCGGCTGGCGCCCCGGCAAGGAGCCGGACACCGTCGGCGCGCTGATCCTCGGCCTCTACGACGGCGAGCGAGCTGCGCGTGGTGGGGCACTGCTCGGGCCTCAGCGCCGCCGAGAAGCGCGGCTCGTCGGCTTCCTCGCGCCCTATGAGACGGGCGAGCGCGGCTCGGCCGACCCGAGCCGCTGGAGCGCCGGGCAAGGACCTCGAGTGGGTCGCGCTGCGCCCCGAGCTGGTCGTCGAGATCGACTTCGACCACGTCTCCGCCGGGCGCATCCGCCACGGCGCCAAGCTGCGCCGCTGGCGCGACGACAAGGCCCCGCGCGAGTGCACGTTCGATCAGCTGCTCGGCTGAGGCGCCGTCCTGAGCATCGAGCGTCGTCTAGATCAGCGCAGTGAGCGCCGACACGCGCGACCGTCGCCGAGGAGGAGTACCTGCAGATCCTGTTCTGGCTGCAGGAGGCCGGGCTGCCGATGACCGGCGCCAACGTCGCCCGCGCGATGCAGCTCTCGGCGCCCACCGTGCACGAGATGGTCGGCCGCCTCGAGCGCGACGGCTACATCACGCGCGGCTCAGGACCGCGCGATCGCCTTCACCGACGAGCGGCGCCGAGCACGCCGAGGGCATCGTGCGCCGCCACCGCCTGATCGAGCGCTTCCTCACCGACGTCCTCGGCGTGCCCTGGGACGAGGTCCACGAGGAGGCCGAGCGCCTCGAGCACGCGATGTCGCCGGTGCTCGAGGAGCGCATGCTCGCGGCGATCGGCGACGCCAAGACCTGCCCCCACGGCCACCCGATCGTCGCCGGCGCGCGCCTGGCCGGCGTGCCGCTGGCCGACGTCGAGGTCGGCGCCTCCGTGCGGGTGCTGCGCTTCGAGAACGAGGCCGAGGACCTGCTGCACTACCTGAAGGCGTCGGGCCTCGAGCCCGGGCTGGAGGGCACCCTCGCCGAGCGCGACGACGAGCAGGTCGTCGTGCAGGCCGCCGACGGCCGCCGCTGCGCGCTCACCCCCAGCGTCGCCGAGACCGTCTCGGTCGTCGCCGACCCCTCGCCGCCGCCGCGCACCGCGCTGCCCGAGCAGCTCGTGCTCGGGCCAGCAGCGCTACGGGGCTAGGCGAGCTATGTCGCCGCCGACCGCAGCGAGCGGTACGGCCGCGGCGAGCCGCGCGACGCCCTCCTCGATCTGCTCGGGCGTGACGCCGGAGTAGGCGAGGCGCAGCGTGTTCTCGCCGCCCTCCAGCAGGAAGTCCGTGCCCTTCACGAACGCCACGCCGCGCTCGGCGGCCGCGCGGTGCAGGGCGTGCGACGTCGGTGCCCTCGGGCAGCGTCACCCACATGAAGTAGCCGCCCTCCGGCGCGACGAACTCGGCCTCCGGCAGCTCGCGGCGCAGCGCGTCGCCGAGCGTCTCGAGCGCGCTCGGCGAGCGCCGTCCTGACCGTCTCGATCGAGCGCTCGATCGCGCCCGAGGCGCAGAACTCGTAGACGATCGACTGCGCGACCATGTTCGGGGAGATGTAGGTGTTCGTCGCCAGCTTCGCGATCGCCGCGATCAGCTCGGGCGGCCCGACGAGGTAGCCGACGCGGATGCCCGGGCAGACGGTCTTCGAGAACGACGACGCGTACACCACGCGCTCGGGGTCCATCGAGAGCATCGTCGGCAGCGGCTCGCCGCTGAAGCGCAGCTCCACGTAGGGGTCGTCCTCGAACACCACGAAGCCGTGCTCGCGCGGCCAGCGCGAGCAGCGCGCGGCGCTTGGCCAGCGAGAGCGTGTAGCCGGCGGGGTTCTGGAAGTTGGGGATGATGTGCGCGAGCTTCGGCTCGCGCGCCGCGCTCGCCGAGCAGCGCGCGCGAGCGCGTCGGTGTCGATGCCGTCCGGCTGCAGCTCGACCGGGTGCACCCGCGCGCCGCGCTGGCGCAGCGAGAGCAGCGTGCGGTCGTAGGTGGGGCGCTCGACGACCACGTCGTCGCCCGGGCTGCACGAGGTGCTCGAACAGGAACGCGTCCGCCTGCATCGAGCCGTTCGTGACGAGCACCCGCTCGGGCTCGACGCCGTGCCGCTCGGCGATCCACGCGCGCAGCCGCGGGTAGCCGACCGAGGTCCCGTACGCGGTCGTGCCCGCGGGGTCGTTCGAACGCGCGCGACGGCCGCCTCGCGCAGGCCCTCCACGTCGATGATGTCGAGCGACGGGGCGCCGCGGGCGAAGGAGATCGTGGAGTCCGCCATCGCCGCGAAGCTTCAGTGGCGGAGGCTCAGCCGTCGTCGAACGTCAGCAGGATGCGCCCGTCGGCCACCTCGCGGACGTTGAAGTCGGTCTCCGTCCTGCGGCGCAGCTCCCTAACCAGCGCCACCGGGGCCGCCAGCCGCAGGTCGACCACCGCGTGGCTCGCCTCGAAGCGGCGCACCGACGCCTCGCCCACGTGGGGCAGGCTCGCGAGCTGTCGCTCGAACGCGCTCAGCGAAGCGATGTCGTAGAACGGGCCCACCCCCAGCTCGACACGACCCTCGAACAGCGCGTCCTCTGGAGATGCCGGCGCCGGCGGGGGCGGTGGAGCCGGCAGAGGCGCCGCGGGCGGGGCATGGGCGGGGGAGGGAGATGCGGAGGTGAGCCCCGCCATCACCCGGCCGAGCAGCGCGTCGTACTCCGTCGCCAGATCCCGCGCGAGGCGCTCCAGGCGATCGCGGAAGCGCCGCAGCTCCGCGAGGCTCGCGAGCTGCGCTTCGCTCGGGCGCGGGCGCTCCTGCTGCTCGAACGCCGGCTGCGCCTCGCTCACCGTGTATGGCTCGCTCACGCCCTGCGCCTCGCTCGGGGTGCGCGGCTCGACGCGGGGGGCGGGCCCCCGCGAGGCCCACTGCCGTGCGGACTCGGGCGGCCTCACGAATTTGACCGGCTGCCCGGAATCGGGGGGCTCGCCGGGTATCGAATCGGGGGGCTCGCCGGGTATCGAATCGGGGGGCTCGCCGGGTATCGGAGGCTCGATCGCCTCGTCCACAAGCCTCCCGCTCGTCTGCGCCGGGGTCGCCGCCGCCTCCGGCGCGAGGTTCGCGCCGCCCAGTTCGCGGCGCCTGCCGATCGAGGTCAGCTCCCGCTCGAGCTCTCGCAGCTTGCGCTCCAGTTCCGCGAGCGTGCCCGTCACGTCACCCGTCTGCTGGGTCGTGCTCGGGGTGGCGCCGGCGGGAGCGCCGGGTCCATTGGCGAAGATGTCGGTCATCGGTGTCCAGGGAACGGGCCTACCCTCCATCCTACTCGGGCGGGATCGACGGGCACGCGAGCCCTGGGCCGCATATTGCGGCTGCGAGCCGGGCCCCTCTAGGCGCGCAGGATCTCCACGGCGAGCTCCGCCACCGCGGTGGGGGTGCGCCCGACGCGCACGCCCTGCGCCTCGAGCGCCTGCGCCTTCGCGGCGGCCGTGCCCGAGGTTCCCGACACGATCGCCCCGGCGTGGCCCATCTGCTTGCCCGCCGGCGCCGTGAAGCCCGCGATGTAGGCGACCACCGGCTTGGTGACGTGCTCGGCGATGTACTCGCGCCGCCTCCTCCTCGGCCGAGCCGCCGATCTCCCCGGCCAGCACGATCAGCTCGGTCTGCGCGTCGGCCTGGAAGAGCTCGATGACGTCCACGAACGAGGAGCCCGGCACCGGGTCGCCGCCGATGCCCACGATCGAGCTGTAGCCGAAGCCGGCCTGGGCGATCTCGTTGCCGATCTGGTAGGTCAGCGTGCCCGAGCGCGACACCACGCCGACGTTGCCCTCGCTTGAAGAAGGACGCCGGGATGATGCCCGACGTTGGCCTTCCCCGGCGAGAGGATGCCCGGGCAGTTGGGGCCCACCAGGCGCGTGCCCGGATGGTCGCGCCTCGAGCGTGTTGTAGACGCGCAGCTCGTCGTGCGCCGGGATCCCCTCGGTGATCGCGATCACGAGCTCCACCCCCGCCGCGGCGGCCTCGAGGATCGAGTCGGCCGCGAACCGCGGGGGGACGAAGATCATCGCCGTGTTCGGCTGCGTCGCCTCCACCGCGTCCGCCCAGCTGTCGAACACCGGGATGCCCTCGACGTCCTGGCCGCCCTTGCCCGGGCGTGACGCCGCCCACCACGTTGGTGCCGTAGCGGCGGTTGTTGAGCGTGTGGAACGAGCCCTCGCGGCCGGTGATCCCCGCGACCGCCAGGCGCGTGTCCCTGTCGACCAGAACCGCCATCAGGCCGCGCTCCACGTCTGCCGCCGCGAGCGCCACGACCTTCTCGGCGGCCTCGTTCATCGTCGCGGCGGGGTGCACGTTGGGCAGCGCCGCCTCGCTCAGCAGCTCGCGCCCCTCCACTGTCGTTGGTGCCGTCGAGGCGCACGACGAACGGAATCGAGGCCCGCCACCCCGCCCGCCTTGATCTCTCCGAACGCCGCGATCAATCCCTTCGCCACCTCGTCGCAGCGGGTGATCCCGCCGAAGATGTTGAACAGCACCGCCTTCACGCGCTCGTTGGAGAGGATCAGCTCGACCGCCTGCTTGATCTTCGCCGCGTCCGAGCCGCCGCCCGCGTCGAGGAAGTTCGCGGGCTTGCCGCCGGCCTGGGCGACCACGTCGAGCGTCGACATCACCAGGCCCGCGCCGTTGCCGAGGATGCCGATGTCGCCGTCGAGCTCCACGTACTGCACGCCCTGCTCCTTGGCCCTGCGCTCGATCGGATCCTCGTTCTCCACGTCCGAGAGCCCCTGGTTCTCGGGGTGGCGGTAGAGCGCGTTGCCGTCCAGCGAGACCTTCGCGTCGAGCGCCTTGACCTGCCGCTCCGGGCGTGACGATCAGCGGGTTGATCTCCGCCAGCGTCGCGTCCTCCTGGAGCCACACCTCGTACAGCGCCACGAGCGCGTCGGCGACGCCCGCCACCACGTCGGCGTCGGCATTCGCCGTCGGTGGCGATCCTCACCGCCTCCGCGCGCGAGAGGCCCTCCAGCGCGTCCACGTGGTGGCGCACCAGCTTCTCCGGGTGGGTCTCTCGGCGACCTCTTCGATGTCCACGCCGCCCTCCGTGCTGAACATCACCAGCGGCTGCTTGGCCGAGCGGTCGAGCAGCACCGAGGCGTAGTACTCGGTCGCGATGTCGCTCGCGTGCTCGATCCACAGCTTGCGAACCGTGTGCCCGCGGATGTCCATGCCGAGGATGGCGCCCGCGTGCTTCGCGCGCCTCGCTCGCGTCGGCCGCGAGCTTCACCCCGCCCGCCTTGCCCCGGCCGCCGATCAGCACCTGGGCCTTGACGACCACCGGATAGCCGACCTCCTCGGCGGCGGCCACCGCGTCCTCCACGGTGCTCACGGCCCTTCCGGGCGAGACCTCCAGGCCGTGGCGGGCGAACAGCTGCTTTCCCTGATACTCGAGCAGGTCCATTGGCGGCGCGGGACTCTAATGGAAGCGAGCCGACCGCGTGGCCCCGTGTGTTAGGGGTGCGTTGGAAACCCGGGCGGACCGCGCGGTGATCCCTGCGCAGGGCATAATGCCCGCGCGATGGCTCTCCCCAAGAACGTCACCTTCGTCACATTCGATGTGTACGGCACGCTGATCGACTGGGAGACCGGCATCCACGAGGCATTTGCCAAGGAGGCTACGCGCGACGGGATCGCGATCGACCGCGCCGAGCTGCTCCCGCTCTTCCACGAGATCTCCCGCGAGATCGAGGCCGGCTCCTACGAGCTCTACGCCGAGGTTCTGCGGCGCACGGCGCTGGAGATCGCCAAACGCCTCGACTGGCCCCTGGAAACCTCGCGCTCGGGCTTCCTGCCCGACTCCGTGCAGCGCTGGAAGCCCTTCAAGGAGACCATCCCCCAGCTGCAGAAGCTCGCCAGGAAGTACAAGCTCGGGCTGCTCTCCAACGTCGACGACAAGCTGCTCGGGCAGACTCGCCGCCACATCCCGATCGACTTCGACCTCGTCGTCACCGCCCAGCAGGTGCGCTCGTACAAGCCCGACCTCGCCCACTTCACCGAGTGCGCCCGGCGCATCGGCAGCAAGAGGGGGTGGGTGCACATCGCCTCCAGCTACCACCACGACGTGGAGCCCTGCCTCAAGCAGCGCGTCCCCGTGATCTGGGTCAACCGCAACAAGCAGACCCTCGACCCCGCTCAGAGGAAGCCGACCGCGGAGGCCACCAGCCTGCGCGAGGCCGCCAAGCTCCTGGGCGTCTCCTGAGCCTTCAGCCGTAGTAGCGCGAGATGACGAGCAGCTGGCTGAAGATGTCGTGGGCGAGCGCGAGGGTCACGATGAGCACTCCCGCGACCGGCCCCCAGCGCCGTCCGGCGCCGCGCGCGGCGAGTGCGAGCACGGCGCCCCAGAGCGCAAGCAACGGCAGCAGGTAGCGGGGCTCGACGTACTCTCCGGGCATGTGGTGGATGTAGTCGTCCACGCCGATCGGGACCAGCACCCCCAGGCCGATCGTCAGATAGACGGCGAGCTCGATCAGGCGGCCTCGCAACGCCTCGCGGCACGTGAAGAGCGCGCGCGCGAAGAGGGCCGCGATCAGGCCCGCCGGAACGAGCGCGGCGTTGTAGACCCAGTCCGGAAATGTCGTGTCCACCCAGCCGTAGAGCCCCACCAGCCCGTCGAACCAGAACACGCGCGTGGTGAGGAAGCCGTGGAAGTAGCTGCTCATGCCCGGCAGCCGCGGCAGGTAGAACTGCCAGATGTAGCTGATCTCCTTGAATATCGAGCCACTCCTGCCGTTCAATGTGAGGGCGCCGGAGATCACCTCGACTCCGGCCCGGCCGGAGAGCAGCTCGAAGATGACATACACCGCGATCGGACCCGCCCCGAAGGCGGCGGCGAGCGCGAGCGAGCGGTGGGCGGCGCGCCTGGAGATGCGCGCCTCGCGGACGCACAGCACGGCGAGCCCGAGGATCGCGCCGGGGACCAGGCCGATGAAGTTGAGCTTGGTCAGCAGGCCGATCGTGAGCACCGCGCCGGTGGCGGCGGCGAGCTTCGGCGTGAGCCCCCGGCGGAAGCCTCGCGCCAGGCAGTAGAAGAGCGTCGCCGACACCGCGAACAGCAGCGCGTCGGGGTTGACCGCCCCCGACATCAGTCCGAGCAGCGGCGCCAGCGCCACTCCGAGGCCGCCGACCGTCCACGCCCACCGCGCGCCGGGAAGCGCTTCGCGCAGGAACAGATAGGCGAAGAGCGCCGTGAGCCCTCCCATCAGCGCGGAGAGCAGCCGCATCAGGGCGACCCGGTCGAGCAGGGTGCCAAACGACGCGAGGCCGTACGGGATCGTCTTGAGCGCGTAGTACAGCGGCGGCTGAGAGGCCGCCACGCCGGCCCCCCCTTCCGCTCCGGTGCGGGCGAGCGACCTGGCGAGGTCGCGCTCCAGGGTGCGCTGCTCGGTCTGCGTGGAGATCGTGCCCTCTTCCGGATGGAAGCGGATGTCCTTGTAGTGCAGGTCTTTCAGCACGGCGTACTCCGCGGGGGGGAACTTTTCTTCGCTCGAGGAGGGCAGCCGCCCCGTCTCGGCGAGCCGCTGCACGTACGCGAAGTGGGAGGGTTCGTCGGGGACCTCGAACGGGGGGGAGATCACCGACCAGCAGGCGGCGTTGACGAAGGCCACCAGCGCGCACACCCAGGCCGCCCTCGGGACCCGGCGCAGCCGCGCTCGCAGGCCGATCCCGCGCCCCCGCCTCGCCCGCGCCGCGCGCCCGCCCCCGGCACGGCGGCGCGCGCCGAGGACGCTCCCGGTCGCGCCTCTTCTCGCCGCGGGCGCCCGGGCCGCCTCCGTAGCGCTGGCGCCGCTCTTCGCGGGTGTCCTCGAAGCGGTGCGTCTGCTCATCGCAGCTCCTGGAGCACCAGCCACGAGGTGAGCGCGACGAGCGCCGTCGCGAGCGCCATCGCGAGCAGGGTGTACCACACGCCGCTCGCCGCGTGGCCGAGACCCAGGCGCCACACCACCGAGGCGGCCGACGACCACCACGAGCGGTGACTCGGGCGCAGGTATTCGATGCCCATCCTGCCGGGCAGGGGGCCTTCGCTGGACCTCGCGGCGACGGCGGGGCGCGTCGCCCATCCCCGGACCGAGACCGTCCCGTTCATGGAGCTGAGCCTGAGGCAGACCGTGACCGGGGCGATGGCGTGTGCCACGGGCCTCACCGGGACCGTCACCGAGCCGGTTCGACCACCCCGCCGGTTGGGCGCCCCGCGTGACGACGCGCGAGCCCAAGAGCACCCTCACCGTCACCTTCGGACCGAGCACGGCGAACAGGTTCAGGCGAATCGCCGAGGTGCCCGCGGGCAGCGCCTCCCCGGCCTGGCAGAGGCCGGCGGGCTGGCTGGTCTCCACAAGCCGGCCGATCCCGGCCGGGGACGTGCCTCCTGCGGCGACCGTGAGCGGCGAGCGCGACAGTGTTACGACGAGCGCTGCCGCGACGATCGCCAGCCCCGCCGCCAGCGCGATCCGCACAGAGGGTGGCGCAGCCGGCCGGAGGCCGCTCAGAGGGTGGCGCAGCCGGCCGGAGGCTGGCGAGCCGGGCCCCTCTTCCTCGGTCGGCCGGGCCCCTCTTTTCCAGTCACGCATCGCGGGACTGTCGCCGATCTCCGGGCGCTCGCCAAGCCGGCCGCCGCAAACCCGGCGCCGGAGGGACTCCGGCGGACCGCGGTGTCTCCGACTGGCGCTCAGCCGTAGTAGCGCGAGATGACGAGCAGCTGGCTGAAGATGTCGTGGGCGAGCGCGAGGGTCACGATGAGCACTCCCGCGACCGGCCCCCAGCGCCGTCCGGCGCCGCGCGCGGCGAGTGCCGGCACGGCGCCCCAGAGCGCGAGCATCGGCAGCAGGTAGCGGGGCTCGACGTACTCCCCCGGCACCCTGTTGATGTAGTCGTCCACGCCGATGACGAGCAGCACCCCGAGGCTCATCGCCATGTAGACGAGCGCCTCGATCAGACGGCTTCGCAGCGCGTCGCGGGAGATCAGGAGAGCGCGCGCGAAGAGCACGGCGATCAGCCCCGCCGGGATGAGCGCGGCATCGTAGACCCAGCGTGGGAACATCGTGTCCAGCCAGCCATAGTCCCCCACCAGCTCGTTGAACCAGTACACGCGCGTGGTGAGGAAGCCTCGGAAGTAGGAGCTCATGCCCGGCAGACGCGGCAGGTAGAGCTGCCAGACGTAGCTGAGCTCCCGCAGGAGCGATCCACTTTTTTTGTTGAGCGCCACGGCGCCGGCGACCGCGCCGACAGCCTCCCGGCCCGAGAGCGCGTTGACGAGGGTGTACAGCAGGATCGGACACCCCCCCACCGCGAGCGCGAGCCCGAGGCAGCGGTAGGCGGTCCGCCTGGAGGTGCCCGCCGCGCGGACGCACAGCGCGAGCAGGCCGAGGATCGCGCCGGGGAGCAGGGCGAGGAAGGTGAGCTTGGTCAGGAAGCCGGCGGCGAGCACCGCGCCGATCGCGATCGCGAGCCGGGGTGTGATTCCCCGCCTGAATCCTCGCGCGAGGCAGTAGAAGAGCGCCGCCGAGACCGCGAACAGCAGCGCGTCGGGGTTGACCGCGCCCGACATGACTCCGAGCAGCGGCGCCACCGCGACGCCGAGCCCGCCGACCGTCCACGCCCACGGCGTTCCGGGGAGCGCCTCGCGCAGGAACAGGTAGGCGAAGAGCGCGGTCAGGCCGCCCATCAGGGTTGAGAGCAGGCGCATCAGGGCGAGCCTGTCGAGCACCGTGCCGCCCGACGCCACGATGTAGGGGATCGTCTTGAGCGCGTAGTACAGCGGCGGCTGCGAGGCCGCGTTGCCGGCGTCTCCGCTGCCCGTGCGACTGTAGGGAAGCGCCAGGTCGCGTTCGAGCTTGCGCTGTTCGGCCTCCGCGATCGTGTTGACGGCGGGATGGTTGGCGACCCGTGCGAAATGCAGGTCGTGGAGAGCCACTTCCTCCGCCGCGGGGAAGCTTTCGCCCGCCGAGGAGGGCAGGCGTCCGGTCTCGGCCAGGCGCTGCACGTAGGCGAAGTGAGACGGTTCGTCCACCACCTGGAAGGGAGGTGAGATGACCGACCAGCACACCGCGTTGAGAGAGGCGATCAGGGCACAGATCCAGGCGGTCGCCGGGATTCCGCGAAGCGCGCCGCGCAGGCGGCTCGCCAGCTTCGCCCCCACCCGAGCGGCCGGCCCGGGGCCGCTCCTGCGCCCGGGCGGCGTCCGCGCCGTGAGCGATCGCGACTCCCTGATGGATGGCTGCGCCGCCTTCGTTCGTCCCGTTCGGCGCCTGGCCGTTTCCCCTTTCTCAGGCGTCCTTGGTGTGGTGCGCCAGCTCATCCGAGACCATAACCTCACGAGTCCTCGAGGGGACGTCAAGCATCCGCGCTTGAGCGCCCGTGCGAGCGCCGATTCGTCGGTCCGCGATGTCTCCGATCGGGTCGGGGATCGGGCTCCGGCTGGGCCCGGGCCCGCCCCTGGCTCGGGTTCGGGGCCCCTCGGCGGCCCTGTCGGAAACATTTTTCCGGTTCTCCGGGCGGCTCCTTGGCGAGTAAGAAACAGCCCTTTCCTTTCTCTTGACAATCGGCTAGCCTTGTGCTCGCAATCCTAAATCGGCCGTTGATCGCGGTACGCTCGGTGGTTCGAGGAGGGGCTGTGAAGCAGACATAGAAGCTGGCACTGGAGCGTCTTTGCGTTTGAAGGCGGGCGCCCTGGGATCGGCTACCAACCCTCAAGAGAAGGAGCAGTACGACATGAAGCATCTAAAGATCGCGGGGCTCTGCCTTGTCGCCGTGTTCGTAATGGGCATGGTTGTCTCGGCGAGCGCCTCAGCGGCGGGACCAGTATGGGAACAATGCAGAACAGAAAAAAACCCAACGGAACCCCCTACCAGGTGGTCGGACAGTAAGTGCTCGGTAGCGAGCTCGACTGGTGCCTGGCAGTGGGAGGAACTCAAAACGACGGAGCAAGTGAGCTCTCAAGCTACGTTGAGGTTGATAGATACAAAAGCAACTGGAGGTGAATCAGCAATTCAATGTGGTGGTACCGACAATGGATGGATCGGTCCCAACAAGTATGACCAGATAACCTCGATCTCAGTAAAAGCATCAAACTGCAAAAGAACAGCTGGTCTCTGTATAACCGTAGAAGAAGTCAAACCAATCCATTTGCCGTGGCAAACGGAACTATTCGAAACAGAAGGTAGAATACGAGACAAGCTCACGGAAGCCGGCAACGGTCAGCCGGGATGGAAAGTCAAATGCTCCGGCGTGGAAGATGTATGTGAAAGCGTAGCAGGAGAAGAAGGTAGCACGTTGGAGTCAAACGAACAGGCAACCGGCGTTGCGCTCGGCGAATTCGACGGAAAATACCCGAAAGTAAAATGCTCCATAGGAGGGCCAAAATCAGGTGAAGTGAGAGGCCTCGTCCAATTCCATTCGACAGAAGGCTGGGCTATCCGGGTGCAATAAGGGCATCTGAGTAGCAGTCTGTAGAGGTTTGGGTGGGGCTGGCGTTACGCTGGTCCCACCCGAGCATTGGGCATCGTGGTGTGGTTGTAGTGCAGTGGTGGTTGGGCAGGGATCGTTTTCAGGATGATCGTATGATCGTAAATATATTAGGGAGTGGAGGGAGTCCATGGGGCAGCGGAGGGGCAGGGTCATCCACGTGAACTTGTGCGTGTGGAGTGTCTGTCGTGGCGGGGGGAGGCGCTGGAGGAGGCCCGTCCAGCTCATGGCATTGGTCGCGATGGTGCCTGCCTGTGTGGCAGGGCTCGCGGGGACCGCGCAGGCCGCCGAACCCTCCTGCGCCACGCTGGAAGAACCCAAGCGCAAGCAAGAGGAACAGCTGCGCTCCGAAGCGCGCTCCACGGATCTCCCGCAGTGCCGCGTCTATGAGCTGGTCAGTCCGGTCTACACGGCGGACAGCGGCTTGGGCAGCCTCCACGGTGTGCCCCCCTTCAAGGGTGCGGCTCCCGACGGCGAAGCCGCGGAGTTCCTCTCGGTCGGTGGGTTCGCCGGTGCGAGGAGCGACTACGCGCTCAACTGGTATATCGCTCGGCGCGAAGCAGTGGGCTGGGCAACGTCGTGGGTCGGTGTTCCGGCGACGCTGGGCGGGACCCAGCTCGGTACCGTCATCTCTTCCGATCTGACCAAGGAGTTGATGCAGGTCCAATTCTTGACGGGCGAAAAGGCGGGCTCCCCCGGTTTGCTCCTGAGCGAGAATCTGGCCACCGCGTCGGCGTTCTCCTTCACAGAAGTACCGGAATATACGAAGATTCCAGAATACGAACATCACGGAATCGGAGGGCCCATGGATGAGCCCCCCGACTTCTCACATGTGGTCATCCACGGTCCCCTCATACTGGGAGTGCATCATAGCGAATACGAGCTATATGAGCTCGCCGGGGTAGGTGGCCCCGCGCCCGTGCTGCGCACCGTCACTGTCGATCCCGAAGGGAATGAAATCACCGGCGTGCTTGGAGGAGGAGAAGGGCCGGGAGGCTCGATCTTCCACGCGATCTCCAACGATGGCACGGAGATCTTCTTTACAAATCCAGAAAGCAAAGTGTCGTATGTGCGCGTGAACGGGTCGAAGACGCTCGAACTCGGTGGCGGTCTCTTCCAGGGCGCCGCGGAAAACGGCTCGAAGGTGTTCCTCAGTGGCGCCGCCGGCGAACTCTACATGGATGAGATCGGCAGCGAATCCGGCCATGTGGAAGTGACTAAGATGGTCCCCATCGCCCCCGTCGGGCCCTTCAACCTCTATCTGCGCTCCAGCGACGACGGGTCGCACGTGTATTTCCTCTCGACCGGCGTGCTCTCGGGTGAAAACGTGGAAGGGCATTCACCGGAAGAAAACCAATACAATTTGTACGTGTACGAGCCCGACCCCGAACACCCGGGACAGTACAGGACCGTGTTCATCGCGCAGGCGCTGCCCGGTTTCAGTGGCACCGGGAATATCGAAGCGCAGGTCAACGGCTGCCGGAGCAGAGAACTCAAAGAACCCGAAGAGCCGGGTTGCGAAGCCGGCCGGTTCTTCGTGTTTACGGCCACTGCGAAGCTCACGCCGGATGACACCAATGAAGCGGCGGACGTATACGAGTACGACGCCAGCAGCGGGCGGCTGGTGCGCGTCTCGACCGGCGAAAACGGCTATGCCAACAACGGCAACAACAACGCCCTCGGTGCGACCATAGCCGCCCCCGCATATGGCGAAGTAGGCGAAGAAGCCCAGGCGCAGCTGTTCGAGACCAACACCCGGGCCGTCAGCGACAACGGCTCGACTGTCGTCTTTACGACCTCGGCGGCGCTCTCGCCGCGTGCGGTCAACGATTTGAAGTCGACGCAGCAGCAGCCGGGCCCGCCGGACATCTATGAGTGGCACGACGGTCAGGTGAGCCTGATCTCCACCGGGCATTCGCTCACGCCCGATGAAACGCCTGTGATCACGCCGTCAGGCCGGGACGTCTTCTTCACGTTCAACCGAGGGCATCCTGCCGCAGGACGTTGACGGGCTCAAGAGCCTCTATGACGCGCGTATCGGCGGGGGGTTCCCAGCGGCGCTCGTGCCGGCGGGCGGCTGCAGCGGCGACTCCTGTCAGGGTCCGCCGAGCGTGCCATCCCTGCTCGGCGCGAGCGGGAGCGCGACGTTCTCCGGTCTGGGCAACCCCGCGCCGGCCGTGTCCAAGCCGCGAGTGAACGCGAAGAAGGTCACGTCGAAGCCGAAGAGATGCAGGAACGGGTACATGAAGAGGAAGGGCAGGTGCGTCAAGGCCAGAAGAAAGCACAAGGGCGCCAAGTCAGACCGGAGGGCTAAGTAATGAGGATTCCTACTGGCTTGAAGCTGGCGCTGTCGGTATCGTTGCTCGGAATGCAGTTCATGGTGGCTCCTGTCGGTGCGTTGGGCGCCGAACCCCAGTTCGGCATCTCGAGCTTTCAGCTCTCCAGTTGCGTGGATGCGAGCTCGGAGAATGGTCTTCCCTGCGATGCTCCCTACACCCAGGCGGGCGGCACCCCGTTCGACGTGACGACCACGTTTCATTTCAACCTGCATGAATCCTTGAACGTCAACGGTGCTCACGTGCGCACTTCTGTCGAGGAACCGAGGGACATCAGGGTTGACTTCCCGCCGGGGATGGTCTTTGACCCGCTGGCCTCCTCGCGCTGCTCGATCGCGGTCTTCACAGAAAGCGACGGCGAAAAGTGTCCGCCGAGCAGCCAGGTCGGGACCGTTCTCTCAAGCCCGTATGGTAACCTGGAGCAGGTCCCGCTCTATAATCTCACCCCGCTGACTGGTCGTCCCGCCGAGTTCGGCTTCCACAACCAGTTGAACTTCGTGATCACCGGTGGTGTGAATACGGGCGAAAGCTACACGCTGAGCGCGACGACCTCAAACATCCCGGAGACCGAAATCACCTCGGCCTCGATCACGACGTGGGGTGTGCCGGCCGATCCGTCCCACGACCCCCAGCGCGGCCAGAAGTGCACGTGGCTAAGCGGTACGCCGTCAAAACCGGGGCCGGGGAATCCAATATGTGATCCTGGAGGCGAGTCGGCCGGTGGTTCGCTGGCGCCGTTCGTGACGTTGCCGACGGAGTGCTCGGGACAGCCGCTGGTGGCCAGGATCGTGACGGACTCGTGGGTGCATCCCGGGGCGCTTGATGGCAACGGTAACCCGGCGCGTGGGGACGCGAACTGGAAGACTGCGGTCGCGTACCCGCCGATGCCGCCGGTCACCGGCTGCGGGCAGTTGAGCTTCGGCTCGTCGCTCGTGGTGCAGCCGGATAGCACGCTCGCGGGTGAGCCGGTCGGCCTAGGCGTCGAACTGGAAGTTCCGCAGACGAGCAGCCCCGAAGTTCCGGCCACGCCGCACGTGCGCGATGTGACGGTCGCGTTGCCGCAGGGCATGGTGATCTCGCCGTCGGCCGCGCAGGGGCTGGGCGTGTGTCACGACGATCCGGGTGTCGACCCGCGGAGCGTGGCGGATGAGTTCGGGTCGGGATCGGCGAGCCCGGCCTCCTGCGAACCGAGCTCGCTCGTCGGGCGACTGCGTATCACGACGCCCGTCCTGCCGCTGCCGCTGGACGGCGAGGTGTTCCTCGGCGCGCCGCTGTGCGAACCGTGCAGCCCGGCGGATGCGCAGGGCGGGCGGATGGTGCGTCTGTATCTGCAGGCGATCGGGGAGGGCAGCGACGGGATCACGCTCAAGCTCGCGGGTACGGGGTCGATCGACCAGCGGACCGGCCGGCTGACGACGACGTTTCAGGAAAACCCGCAGCTGCCGTGGGAACACTTCAAGCTCGAACTGGTCGGCGGCCCAAGGGCGACGCTCGCGAACCCGCGCGAATGCGGGCCGGCTGTCACGAACGCCGACCTGATGCCGTGGAGCGCGCCGTTCGTGCCGCACTCCACGCCGAGCAGCGCCTTTGAGGTGACGGGCTGTTCGGCGCCGCAGTTCGCGCCGTCGTTCACGGCCGAGACGACCAGCATTCAGGCCGGCGGCTTCAGCCCGTTCACGCTCGCGTTCGGGCGCTCGGACGCCGATGGCTTCCTCGACGGCGTGCAGCTGAAGATGCCCCCGGGGCTGCTCGGGATGCTCTCGACCGTGAGCCTCTGCGGGGAACCGCAGGCGTCGTTGGGCACGTGTGGCCCCGAGAGCCTGATCGGGCATACGCAGGTGCTCACCGGCCCGGGCGCCAACCCGTTCCTCGTGACGGGCGGGCAGGTGTTCATCACCGGCCCGTATAAGGGCGCCCCCTACGGCCTGTCGATCGTGGTCCCGGCGAAGGCCGGCCCGTACACCCTCTCCGGGACGACGGGGGCGGGCACGGTCGTCGTCAGGGCCGCGATCGCGATCGACCCGGCGACCGCGCAGCTGACGGTCACGGCCGATCCGCTGCCGACGGTGCTCGATGGCATCCCGTTGCAGCTGCGGGTCGTGAACGCCGTGATCGACCGTCCCGGGTTCACGTTCAACCCGACCGACTGCAACCCGCTTCAGATCACCGGCACGCTGCTGAGCACGCAGGGTCAGAGCGCGCAGGTCTCAGCGCCCTTCCAGGTGACCAACTGCGCGGCGCTCGCCTTCAAGCCGCAGTTCAAGGTCTCGACCTCGGGGAAGACCAGCCGCGCCAAGGGGGCGAGCCTCGACGCGAAGCTCTCCTATCCCGCTGGCGCGTTCGGCACCGAGGCGAACATCGCGAAGGTCAGGGTCGAACTTCCCAAGCAGCTGCCCTCGCGGCTGAAGACGCTGCAGAAGGCCTGTCCGGCCGCGACCTTCGAAGCGAATCCCGCGGGCTGTTCGGCGGCGTCGGTCGTGGGCGTCGCGAGGGCGGTAACGCCGGTGCTCACGGGCGCGTTGAGCGGGCCGGTGTACTTCGTCTCCCACGGTGGGGAAGCGTTCCCCTCGCTCGTGGTGGTCCTCCAGGGCGACGGTGTCAGGGTCGATCTGGTCGGCGCGACGTTCATCAGCAAGGCGGGGATCACCAGCTCGACGTTCAAGACGGTCCCCGACGTGCCGGTCGAGAGCTTCGAGCTGTACCTGCCGGAGGGGCCGTACTCCGCGCTCGCGGCGAACGGGAACCTCTGCAAGAGCAAGCTCCAGATGCCGACCATCTTCACGGCTCAGAACGGCGCGGTCATCCACCAGTTGACACCGGTCGGCGTGACGGGCTGCCCGAAGGCGAAGACGGCCAGGGCGGCCCGTGGGGCTCGAGGGTCGAGCAGGGCTCTGAAGGCCGGGAGAGCCGGTCATGGTCACACCGGCGGAAGGGGAGGCAACTGAGATGCGTATTCACAGGCTGACATCGATAGCGCTCTCGACGCTCGGCGTGCTGGCCGGGGGGCTTGCGCTCAGGATCGCCCCGGCGCTCGGCGTGGTCGCGCATACGTACACCGGGCAGCAGTTGACCGAAGCTCCGCCCGGCAGCGCGTTGCAGGCGCCGTGGGGGATGACGTTCGATCCGTCCGGGAACCTGTTTGTGGCCGATCCCGGTGTCGCGGGCATGGACGAGTTCAGCTCCGAAGACGTGTTCAAGGCGCAGATGATCAGCCCGGATGCGCTGAGCGAATTGGAAGAAGAATTGGGAAAGCGAGCGCCTGCGGTGGCTGTCGATGGGACCACGGGCGATGTGTATCTCGCGACGGATACTAGCCACCAGGTGTTCGTGTTCAAGCCGAACGGGACGGGCGGATACGAACTGCTTTCTACCTGGGCGAACCCGGAATTCGCTGGTCGATACCTGTATGTGGCGGTCAACAACCATGCGGTCGGACCGTCCGATGAACGAGCGGGCGACGTCTATGTCCTCACAAGCGCGGGCACGCTCTTCGTGCTGAAGCCCATCGAAGAAGGCAAGAAAGGCGAAGTCGTGGGCGAAGTGCCGGTCTCCGGCGTCGGCGCGCGCGACGGCCTGGCGGTCAACTCGGCTACTGGCGACGTGTATGTCGCCGAGCGGGAAGGTCACGCTGTCGCGGTGTTCAACGACAAAGGCGTAGAACAGCCCTCGCTCGCTCCCAGGGGCTCTGAAACGCCCGCCGGCTCGCTGGGCTCCCCGACCGCGGTCGCGGTCGATGAATCGACCGGCGAGGTGTACGTCCTCGACGAAGCCAGCAGGGTCCTCGACGAGTTCAGCCCCTCAGGGGAATACGAGGGCCAGCTCACGGGAACGGCGCCCGAAAGCCTGTCCGGTCCCGGAAGCCCGTTCAGTGCTTCCCTGGGTGTCGCGGTCCAGCCCCACGAAGGAGCCACCCCCACCAAAGGGGACGTGTACGTCTCCGACGGCGCGGCCGTCGATGTCTTCGGGCCCGACGAAGCGGGCTCGGCGCCTGCCGTGAGCGGCGAGCAGGCGAGCACAGAAACGGCCTTCTCCGAGCATCTGCAAGGCGAAGTGGACCCCAAGGGCAGCGAAACCGAATTCCTCTTCTCCTACGCCAAAGGCTCGATCTGCACCGGCGCGGGCGCCGTCACGACGCCCATCGGGCACGCCGCGGCGAAGGCGAGCGAGTCAGAAGTCGTCTCCGCGCTGGAACCCAGCACGCCGTACGCCTTCTGCATGGTCGTGGCATGCAAGTTCGGACTCGTCCGCGGCCCCGCGGTGCCGTTCACGACCGCCGGTGCGCTGCCCGCCGTCGAAGCGGGCAGCGAGAGGACCAGCGAAGTGCGCTCGAGCGAAGCGACACTGAAAGCAAAGGTCAACCCCGAGAAGCAGGAAAGCCGCTACTACTTCCAGGCGAGTCCGGCCGCGCTGGGCGCCTGTCCGGCCACTCCCGGGCAGGCCGGGACCGGTCTGCCGGCCGTCTACGAAGGACAGGGCGCACGCGTGGACCTGACGGGCCTCGAACCCGGCACGACCTACAACTACCGGGTAGTGGCGTACAACCCGACGGGCGTGAGCTGCGGGCCGGCCGAAACGTTCACGACGCAGCCGCTGCTGCTGGGCGCCTCCACGGTCGGCGAAGTCACGCAGAGGACCGCCACGATCACCGCGACGATCGACCCCGGCGGCCTGCGGACCGCATACGAACTCGACCTCGGCACGAGCACCGCCTACGGCACGCCCTTCCCCGGCGAAGCCGGGGAAGGATCCGAACCGGTGATCGTCACGTTCAACCTGAGCGGCCTGCAGCCCGGCACGACCTACCACTACCGCCTGCTCGCGGGCAACAGCGGCGAAACCGAGCTCGGCCCCGACCGGTCGTTCACGACCGCCGCGGGCGCCGCCGTCGAACCGCCCGTGCTCACCGGGCCCGCCGCCCCCGCGTTCGTGGGGTTCACCGCGCCGGCGTTTCCCACGACGGGCCCGAAGACCAAGCTCGCGCGCGCGCTCGAAGCGTGCCGGAAGCTGCGCTCCAAGCGCAACCGGGCGACGTGTGAAAAGCGGGCTCACAGGCGCTACGGCGCCAGGTCGAAGAAGGCGACGCCCAAATCGAGGAAGGCGCCCCGCTCGACCGGCGCGAACGGCAGGAAGAGGTAGGGGCCTGCCGGCAGCCTTGTCTTGGAAAAGCTCGCGAGCGTCCGATCGAAACCTCTTCCCGGCCGCTCGTAGAGACCCCGAGAGGAGCGTGAGCTTCCTCTCCCACGCCTCTCGGGCTCGCTGAGCGGGGGCGCCGGACATGACCCAGACCGGCGCCCCCGCCGGCATCTCCGGCCGGTGCGCGCCGTGCCCTACCGACCCTCTTGAAGCCGAAGTAGAAAACATTTTTCTTCAAATCGGGCCTATGAACACTGGCGGCATGCGGCC
Source organism: uncultured Solirubrobacterales bacterium (assembly GCA_963813765.1). Lineage (GTDB taxonomy): Bacteria > Actinomycetota > Thermoleophilia > Solirubrobacterales > Solirubrobacteraceae > Palsa-744. The sequence goes on along the minus strand of CAWFAB010000002.1, from coordinate 110,138 downwards.
GCCTGCCGGATTCCTTTGAGATTCAGGTATGGTCATGTGCGCAGTCAGAAATCGGGCTTCGATCGCGACGCGCTCGATGGTTCGAGGAAGGGCTGTGAAGCAGACATAGGAAGCCGGCACCGGAGCGTCTTTGCGTTTCAAGATGGGCGCCCTGGCATCGGCCACCAACTCTAAAAGAAGGAGCAGTACGACATGAAGCATCTAAAGATCGCGGGGCTCTGCCTTGTCGCCGTGTTCGTAATGGGCATGGTCGTCTCGGCGAGCGCCGCTACGGCGGCCCCGGTATGGGAACAATGCAGAACAGAAAAAGAACCAATAGAACCCCCTACCAGGTGGTCAGACAGTAAGTGCTCGGTAGCGAGCCCATCGGGCGGCTGGCAGTGGAGAGAACTCAAAACGACGGAGCAAGTGAGCTCTCAAGCTACGTTGAGGTTGATAGATAAAAAAGCAACTGGAGGTATATCAGAAATTCAATGTGGTGGTACCGACAATGGATGGATCGGCCCCGGGAAGTTTGATCAAATAACTTCGATCTCAGTAAAAGCATCAAACTGCAAAAGAATAGCTGGTCTCTGTATAACCGTAGAAGAAGTCGAAGTAAGACATTTGCCGTGGCAAACAGAATTGTTCGAAACAGAAGGTAGAATACGAGATAAGATCACCGAAACTGGCAACGGTCAGCCAGGATGGAAGGTCAAATGTTCCGGCGTGGTAGATGAATGTCAAACTGAAGCAGGAAAAGAACAAAGCATATTGATGTCAAACGTACAGGCAACCGGCGTTGTGCTCGGTGAACCCGACGCAAAATCCGGGACAGTAAAATGCTCCATAGGAGGGGCAGGACAGGGTGAAGTGAGAGGCCTCGTCCAATTCCATTCGACAGAAGGCTGGGCTATCCGGGTGCAATAGGGCATCTGAGTTGTAGAGGTTTGGGTGGGGCTGGCGTTACGCAGGTCCCACCCGAACATTGGGCGTCGTGGTGTGGTTGTAGTGCAGTGGTGGTTGGGCAAGGATCGTTTCCAGGATCGATCGATTAGGAGCCGTCGATAATTAACTTAGAAACTATCCGAAAACTCGCCGTAGGGCAGGATCATTGCCGGTGAGCTCCCGAAGAGGCAACTGCGCCTCGTGCAGGCCTGGACCGAGCTGCACACCGAGGAGCTGCGAGCCGACTGGGAGCTCGCCGCCGGCGAATACCCGCTGAACCCGATCGAAACCTCTTCCCGGCCGCTCGTTCGAGATTCACCTGCGTCGCAATCCAAGGATGCTGAGCAGGAACGAGGTGAAGAAGACTTGGATCCCGAGACGAGCAGCGTCGCGGCGAGGATCGCGAGGCGCTCCTCGGAGAGGCTGCCGAAGCCGCGTTTGATCCACTCCATGACGATCGCGAGCGATGATCGCGAGTCCCACGGACGCGATGGCTCCGCCGAGCATGAGGCCGTGCTCGAGGCGGAAGCGCGCGCGCATCCGCTCGAACCAGGGGTCGTGCTCGCCCATGAAGTAGATCGCCGTATGCGCGGGCGCAGAGGCCGAGGGCGACGACCTGCGCGCCGACGATCAGCAGCAGCGAGCCGCCGATCAGGGCGTGGATGTCCCAGCGGCGGCCGAACACGCCGACGTGGGCGAGCACGTCAGCGAGATCAGGCGCGCCGATCGTCGCCATCACCGCGCCGGGGAAGATGAAGAGGTGCTTCGGGGAGTGCACGAGCAGGAAGCGCAGGTGCCGCCAGCCGTCGCGGAAGCTCGACGAGCTTCGACTCGCCGCCGCGCGGGTGGTATTCGATCGGCAGCTGGCGGATCTCGAGGCCCGCCTTCGCGGCCCGGATCGACCATCTCGGAGGCGAACTCCATCCCGGTGGTGCGCAGGTCCAGGCGCGCCAGGAGCGTCGCGGCGGAGCGCGCGCATCCCGCAGTGCGCGTCGCTGACGCCGGTGTGGAAAAGCAGGTTCAGGAAGCCCGAGAGCAGCGGGTTGCCGATGTAGCGGTGATGCCACGGCATCGCGCCCGGCTGGATGTTGCTGCATCCGGTTCGCCGATCACCATGTCGGCGCCGTCCTCGAGCTCGGCGAGGAACCGCGGGATCTCGTTGAAGTCGTAGGTGAGGTCGGCGTCCGCCATCACGATGTACGCGCCGCGCGCCGCCGCGAACCCCGCCAGGTAGGCGTTGCCGTAGCCGCGCCGCGGCTCGTGGACGACGCGCGCGCCCGCGAGCTCGCGCCAGCTCGGCGCTGCCGTCGTCGGACCCGTTGTCGCGACGATCACCTCGCCCGAGGTATCCCCGCCGCCGCCATTGCGGCGAGCGCGGTGTGAACGCACTGCTCGATGTTCTCCGCCTCGTTCAGGCAGGGGATGACCACCGACACCAGGCAGGTCTGCTCGCTCGGTTCCTCCACGGCGGCTGGGCCCGGGGTGCTTGCGCTGGTCGGCATGGTCGATCGGGGGTGCGTGGTTGGGCGGGGGGTGTGGTCGCGGCGGATGGAATGGGGGGTCCATAACCTCGCGAGTCCCCGAGGGGACGTCAAGCATCCGCGCTCGAGCGTCCGCGCAGGCGCCGATTCGTCGGTCCGCGGTGTCTCCGATCGAGTCGCGGATCGGGCTCCGGCCGGGCCCGGGCTCGCCCCTGGCTCGGGTCCGGGGCCCCTCGGCGGCCCTGTCGGAAACATTTTTCCGGTTCTCCGGGCGGCTCCTTGGCGAGTAAAAAACAGCCCCATCTTTTCTCTTGACAGTCGTCTAAACTTGTGCTCGCAATCTTGAATCGGGCCGTTGATCGCGGTGCGCTCGGTGGTTCGAGGAAGGGCTGTGAAGCAGACATAGGAAGCCGGCACCGGAGCGTCTTTGCGTTTGAAGATGGGCGCTCTGGCATCGGCCACCAACTAAAAAGAAGGAGCAGTACGACATGACTCTCGTTCCGCACTTCTCGGTCGCTATTTCTTCCCCCACCCCTCGGCCTGTTGGACGGCTCGGATCGAGAGTGTCTCGAGTTCGCGCACGAGGTCGTGTAGGCGCTTGTCGTTGTCCAGCCAGGGCTGGTAGCGCTCGGCTTGCTCGGCGCTGAGCAGCTTGCTGGCGGTCTTGCCGGAGATCTTGCGCGTCCAGTAGTGGTAGGGGCCGTGACGTTGGTCGCGGTTCTCGTCGCGGCAGCGACAGCGGGGATTGCCGCAGCGCAGGCGCCGAGCGCTGATCGTGCCGGGCAGGCAGGGTCCCAGCGCGGCGATCTCGGCGTGGATCTGCGCTCGGCGATGCTCGTGCTGATCGGTGTGCTGGCTCATCTCGTTGGGCGTGTGGTTGTTCCGTCCGTTGCCTACGGTATCTATATCGTAGGTAGCGGACGGACCCTGTTATGGCCGACCGACCCACCATTCGAGCTTCACTCCCAGCGGCTCGGCGCGCTGCCGGTCATCGATCTGTTCCTCACACGGGCAGGAGTGGAGCGCGTGCTCTCGCGCTACCTGCCGCCCGCCGATAGGCGAGTCGCGCTCCCGGCCGCCACGGCGATCGGCGCTGCTGGTGCGCAACCTGTGCCTGGCGCGCGAGCCGCTCTACGGCCTGGCGCGAGTGGGCCGAGCGCTTCGACCCGGCGCTGCTGGGTCTCGGCGCCGGCGAGGCGGGCTGCTCAACGACGACCGCGTCGGCCGCGCGCTGGACCAGCTGTTTGACTGCGATCGCGCGTCGCTGCTGACGGACCTGATGCTCGGCGTGATCGCGGAGTTTCAGATCGACTGCCGCCAGCTGCACAACGACTCCACCTCGATCTGCCTGCACGGCGCCTACGAGCGCGCTGACGGCCGGCAGCGCGCCGGCAAGCCGACCGCCGGCGGCGGCGCGCGGTCACTCCAAGGACCACCGGCCCGACCTCAAGCAGTTCGTGCTGATCGCTGACCGTCAGTCGCCGACGGGGCGGTCCCGCTCGCGCACCGCCTCGCTGGACGGCAACATCAACGACGATCAGACGCACATCGCCACCTGGGACGGGCTCGTGCGCTCGCTCGGCAGCCGGGCTTCCTCTACGTCGCCGACTGCAAGCTCGCCACGCGCGAGCAGATGACCCACATCGACTCCCATGGCGGCCGGTTCTCAGCGTCCTGCCGCGCTCACGCGGCGAGGACGGCCAGCTCCGGCGAATGGGCACAGACCCACGCGTCTCGAGTGGACCGAGGCCTGCCGCCGGCCACGGCAAGCGCCAGGGCGACCCCGACTCAGGTCTGGCGGATCGGCGCCCGCGCCGATCCCGACCTCCGAGGGTCACCGGATCGTCTGGGTGCGCTCCACGCCAGAAGCACGCAGCGCGATGCCGAGACCCGCCGCGCCGAGGATCGAGCGCGGCCTGCTCGCCCTGGAAGCCGTCCAGGCCGGCTCGCCGGGCCCGCGCTGCGCGGTTCACAGACGCGCGTCGCCGTCCGACGAGGCCGCTCAGGCCGCGCTGGGCAGCACCGGCGCGGAGCGCTGGATCGCCTACGACGTCACCGAGACCGACCCAGGAGAGCTTCCGCCAGGAGAAGCGCGGCCGACCCGGCAACCGACACCCGCTACCGCAAGACCGACCAAGACCACGCTTCACAGCTCACCGTGCACATCGACGACGAGCAGGTCGCCTACGACGCCGCCACCGACGGCTGCTTCCCGCTCGATCATCAACGACCGCGAGCTCACCGACCCCGAGCTGCTGGGCGCCTACCGCTACCAGCCCAACCTCGAGAAGCGCCACCACCAGCTCAAGAGCGTCCTGAGAGCCGCCCCCGTCGAGCTGAAGTCCCCGTCCGGATCGAGGGCCTCGTTCGCGCTGCGAGTTCATCGCGCTGCTCTGCCAGTGCCTGATCGAGCGCGAGCTGCGCGCCGCGATGACCCGCCAGAACATCACCGAGCTCGCCGCTCTACCACGAGGACCGCACCTCCAAAGCACCGACCGCCGCACGCGTGTTCGACCTATACGCCGAGACGGCTCGCCACCACCTCACCAGCCAGGACGGCAAGATCGTGCAGGTCTTCGAGCCCGAACTCGACGACCTCCAACGCCAAGTCCTCGACCTGCTCAGCGTCCCCGAAGACGCCTACCTCAGCACGACCACCAACGCCTGACCAGCCCACTCACCGCTCGCCGGACCGGGGGAAGATATTGGCCGCGAGAAGTGCGGAACGAGAGACATGAAGCATCTAAAGATCGCGGGGCTCTGCCTTGTCGCCGTGTTCGTAATGGGCATGGTCGTCTCGGCGAGCACCGCTACGGCGGCCCCGGTATGGGAACAATGCAGAACAGAAAAAGAACCAAAAGAACCCCCTACCAGGTGGTCAAACAGTAGGTGCTCGGTAGCGAGTTCAACGGGCGGTTGGCAGTGGAGAGAACTCAAAACGACGGAGCAAGTGAGCACTCAAGCTACGTTGACGTTGATAGATAAAAAAGCAACTGGAGGTGAATCAGCAATTCAATGTGGTGGTACCGACAATGGATGGATCGGCCCCGGGAAGCTTGATCAAATAGCCTCGATCTCAGTAATAGCATCAAACTGCAAAAGAGTAACTGGTCTCTGTCTAACCGTAGAAGAAATCAAAGCGATCCATTTGCCGTGGCAAACGGAATTGTTCGAAACAGAAGGTAGAATACGAGATAAGATCACCGAAACTGGCACCAACGGTCAGCCGGGATGGAAAGTCAAATGTTCCGGCGTGGAAGATGTATGTGAAACCGTAGCAGGAAAAGAACAAAGCATATTGATGTCAAACGAACAGTCAACCGGCGTTGTGCTCGGTGAACCCGACGCAAAATCCGGGACAGTAAAATGCTCAATAGGAGGGGCAGCATCAGGTGAAGTACGCGGCATCGTCCAATTCCATTCGACGGAAGGCTGGGCTATCCGGGTGCAATAGGGCATCTGAGTTGTAGAGGTTTGGGTGGGGCTGGCGTTACGCTGGTCCCACCCGAGGAGCTGCGAGCCGACTGGGAGCTCGCCGCCGGCGAATACCCGCTGAACCCGATCGACCCACTGCGCTATAGAATGGCGAGGATGGACAAGCTCATCGATGTCACCGGCGTCGAGGTCATCGGCGACCACCAGCTGCGCCTGACCTTCGACGACGGACTCGTGGGCGACATCGACTTCGCCGGGCGCAACTGGCGCCGCGTGTTCGAGCCCCTTGCCGACCAAGCCTTCTTTGCCCAGGTCCGCGTAGACCCGGAGATCGGCACCATCGTCTGGCCCAATGGCGTCGACATGGCGCCCGAGACACTGTACGAACGAGCCTCCGAACACACGGTACGCGCCCCGTCCGAGACAGCGCACGTGGCCTGAGCGCCCCCGCCGGCGTCCCCGGCCGGCGGTCAACCGTAGTAGCGGAGGTTCAGCAGGCGCGAGAGCAGCGGGTTGCCGATGTAGCGGTGGTGCCATGGCATCGCGCCGGGACGGATGTTCTGCATCCGGCCGGGCCTCGGATCGGGTCTCGGTCGGCCCTGGCCTGGCAGGCCTCGGAGCGCTCGCCGCCTCGCCCGCGATCTCCGGCGTCGATCCAGGCACTCGGCTGCGGCTCCTGGGCGGTGCCGGGGACGCGCTCGAGCTGCTTGACCGGGGGTCGTGGTGGTGCTAAGAGGGGTCTCACGGCGCGTAGGCGAGGCCTGGTGTCGGTTTGCGGTGCGGACAGCGGTCTCCGCGTGGGGCGGAAGGCGCCTCAAGCGACCCAGTTGGAAACATTCTTCGGTTCTTCGGGCAGCTTTTGTCCGAGTCAGAAACAGCCCTTTTTTTTCTCTTGACAGTCCGCTAGTCTTATGCTCGCAATCCTAAATCGGCCGTTGATCGCGGTGCGCTCGGTGGTTCGAGGAGGGGTTGCGAAGCAGACATAGAAGCTGGCACCGGAGCGTCTTTGCGTTTGAAGGCGGGCGCCCTGGGATCGGCTGCCAACCCTCAAGAGAAGGAGCAGTACGACATGAAGCATCTAAAGATCGCGGGGCTCTGCCTTGTCGCCGTGTTCGTAATGGGCATGGTTGTCTCGGCGAGCGCCTCAGCGGTGGCACCAACATGGGAACAATGCAGAACAGAAAAAGAACCAAAAGAACCCCCTACCAGGTGGTCAGACAGTAAGTGCTCGGTAGCGAGTTCAACGGGCAGCTGGCAGTGGGAGGAACTCAAAACGACGGAGCAAGTGAGCTCTCAAGCTACGTTGAGGCTGATAGATAAAAAAGCAACTGGAGGTTTATCAGAAATTCAATGTGGTGGTACCGACAATGGATGGATTGGTCCCAACAAGTATGATCAGATAACCTCGATCTCAGTAAAAGCATCAAACTGCAAAAGAGTAGCTGGTCTCTGTATAACCGTAGAAGCAGTCGAAGCAAGACATTTGCCGTGGCAAACGGAACTATTCGAAACAGAAGGTAGAATACGAGACAAGATCACCGAAACTGGCAACGGTGAGCCGGGATGGAAAGTCAAATGTTCCGGCGTGGAAGATGAATGTCTAACTGAAGCAGGAAAAGAAGGTAGTACATTGGAGTCAAACGAACAGGCAACCGGTGTTGCGCTCGGGGAATTTGACGAAAAGTCTGGGAAAGCAAAATGCTCCATAGGAGGGGCAGGACAGGGTGAAGTGAGAGGCCTCGTCCAATTCCATTCGACAGAAGGCTGGGCTATCCGGGTGCAATAAGGCATCTGAGTAGCAGTCTGTAGAGGTTTGGGTGGGGCTGGCGTTACGCTGGTCCCACCCGAGCATTGGGCATCGTGGTGTGGTTGTAGTGCAGTGGTGGCTGGGCAGGGATCGTTTTCCAGGATGATCGTATGATCGTAAATATATTAGGGAGTGGAGGGAGTCCATGAGGCAGTGGAGGGGCAGGGTCATCCATGTGAACTTGTGTGTGTGGAGTGTCTGTCGTGGTGGGGGGAGGCGTTGGAGGAGGCCTGTCCAGCTCATGGCATTGGTGGGGATGGTGCTTGCCTGTATGGCAGGGCTCGCGGGGACCGCGCAGGCCGCCGAACCCTCCTGCGCCAAGCTGGAAGAACCCAAGCGCAAGCAAGAGGAACAGCTGCGCTCCGACGCGCGCTCCACGGAGCTCCCGCAGTGTCGCGCGTATGAGCTGGTCAGCCCGGTATACACGGCGGACAGCGGCTTGGGCAGCCTCCACGGTGTGCCCCCCTTCAAGGGTGCGGCTCCCGACGGCGAAGCCGCGGAGTTCCTCTCGGTCGGTGGGTTCGCCGGTGCGAGGAGCGACTACGCGTTCAGCTGGTATATCGCTCGGCGCGAAGAAGTGGGCTGGGCAACGTCGTGGGTCGGTGTGCCCGCGACGCTGGGGGGGACTCAGCTTGGTACGGTCATCTCTTCCGATCTGACCAAGGAGTTGATGCAGGTCCAGTTCTTGAAGGGCGAAAAGGCGGGCTCCCCTGGTTTGCTCCTGAGCGAGAATCTGGCCGACGCGCCGGCGTTCTCTTTCACAGAAGTACCGGAATATACGAAAATTCCAGAATACGAACATCGCGGAATCGAAGGGCCTACGGATGAGTCTCCGGACTTCTCACATGTGGTCGTCCGCGGTCCCAACGTACTGGGAGTGCATCATAGCGAATACGAGCTATATGAGCTCGCCGGGGTAGGTGGCCCCGCGACAGTGCTGCGACCGATTACCGTTGATCCCGGAGGGAATGAAATCACCGGCGTGCTTGGAGGGGGAGAAGGGCCGGGAGGGTCGATCTTCCACGCGATCTCCAACGATGGCACGGAGATCTTCTTTACCAATCCAGAAAGCAAAGTGTCGTATGTGCGCGTGAACGGGTCGAAGACGCTCGAACTCGGTGGCGGTCTGTTCCAGGGCGCCTCGGAAAACGGCTCGAAGGTGTTCCTAAGCGGCGCCGCCGGCGAACTCTACATGGATGAAATCGGCATCGGCAGCAAATCCGGGCATGAGGAAGTGACCAAAACGGTCCCTGTCGCCCCTGTCGAGCCCTTCAACCTCTATCTGCGCTCCAGCGGCGATGGGTCGCACGTGTACTTTCTCTCGACCGGTAAGCTCTCGGGTGAAAACGTGGAAGGGCATTCACCGGAAGAAGGCCAATACAACCTGTACGTCTACGAGCCCGACCCCGAACACCCGGGACAGTATAGGACCGTGTTCATCGCGCAGGCGCTGCCCGGTTTCAGTGGCACCGGGAATATTGAAGCGCAGGTCAACGGCTGTCCGAGCAAAGAACTCAAAGAACCCGAAGAACCGGGTTGCGAAGCCGGCCGGTTCTTCGTGTTTACGACCACTGCAAAGCTCACGCCGGACGACACCAATGAAGCAGCGGACGTGTACGAGTACGACGCGAGCAGCGGGCGGCTGGTGCGCGTCTCGACCGGCGAAAACGGCTACGCCAACAACGGCAACGACAACGCCCTCGGCGCGACCATAGCCGCCCCCGAATATGGCGCTAACGACGAAGAAGCCCTGGCGCAGCTGTTCGAGACCAACACACGTGCCGTCAGCGACGACGGCTCGACTGTCGTGTTTACGACCTCGGCGGCGCTCTCGCCGCGTGCGGGCAACGATTTGAATTCGACGCAGCAGCAGCCGGGCCCGCCGGACATCTATGAGTGGCACGACGGTCAGGTGAGCCTGATCTCCACCGGGCATTCGCTTACACCCGATGAAACGCCTGTGATCACGCCGTCAGGCCGGGATATCTTCTTCACCTCGACCGAAGGCATCCTGCCGCAGGACAGCGACGGGCTCAAGAGTCTCTATGACGCGCGTATCGGCGGCGGGTTCCCCGCGGCGCTGGTCCCGGCGGGCGGCTGTTCGGGCGATTCCTGTCAGGGCCCCCCGAGCGTGCCTGAGCTACTCAGCGCGCCCGCGAGCGCGACGTTCTCCGGCCTGGGGAACCCCACGCCGGCCGTGTCCAAGCCGGCTGTGAACGCGAAGAAGGCCAAGTCGAAGCCGAAGAGATGTAGGAACGGCTACGTGAAGAGGAAGGGCAGGTGCGTCAGGCCCAAGAGAAAGCACAAGGCCGCCAAGTCAGACCGGGGGGCTAAGTCATGAGGATTCCTACTGCCTTGAAGCTGGCGCTGTCGGTGTCGTTGCTCGGAATGCAGTTCGTGGTGGCGCCCGTCGGCGCGTTGGGCGCCGAACCCCAGTTCGGCATCTCGAGCTTTCAGCTCTCCAGTTGCGCGGATGCGAGCTCGGAGAACGGCCTGCCGTGCGATGCCCCCTACATCCAGGCGGGTGGCATTCCGTATGACCTGACGACCACGTTCCATTTCAACCTCCATGAATCCCTGAGCAACGTCGGGCGTCCCGTGTTTACTTCCGTCGAGGAACCGAAGGACATCAGGGTCAACCTCCCGCCGGGGGTGGTCTTCAATCCGCAGGCGGTGACGCGATGCTCGCTCGCGGTCTTCACGCAGAGCGACGGCGAAAAATGTCCGTCGAGCAGCCAGGTCGGGACCATTCTCACAAGTCCGTACGGCAACCTGGAGCAGACTCCTCTTTATAATCTCACGCCGCTGGCTGGTCGTCCCGCCGAGTTCGGCTTCCACAACCAGTTGAACTTCGTGATCGCCGGTGGTGTGAACACGGGCGAAGGCTACACGTTGAGTGCGACCTCCTCGAACATCCCGGAGACCGAAATCACCTCGGCCTCGATCACGACGTGGGGTGTGCCGGCCGATCCGCGTCACGATCCGCAGCGGGGCCAGAAATGTAGTTGGATAATTGGTGCGCCGCCGGAACCGGGCGCATGTTACCGTGGTGGTGAGTCGGCCGGTGGTTCGCTGGCGCCGTTCGTGACGTTGCCGACGGAGTGCTCGGGACAGCCGCTGACGGCCAAGATCGTGACGGACTCGTGGGTGCATCCCGGGGCGCTTGACGCCAACGGCAACTCGGTGCGTGGGGATGAAAATTGGAAGAGCGCGCTCGCGTACCCGCCGATGCCGCCGGTCACGGGTTGCGGGCAGTTGATCTTCGGCTCCTCGCTCGTGGTGCAGCCCGACAATACGCTCGCGGGTGAGCCCGTGGGCTTGGGCGTCGAACTGGAAGTTCCGCAGACCTCAAGCCCGGAAGTGCCGGCCACGCCGCATGTGCGCGACGTGACGGTCGCGTTGCCGGCGGGGATGGTGATCTCGCCGTCGGCCGCGCAGGGGTTGGGGGTATGTCATGACGATCCGGGTGTCAACCCGCGGAGCGTGGCGGACGAGTTCGGGTCTGGCTCGGCGAGCCCGGCCTCGTGCGAACCGAGCTCGCTGGTGGGGCGGCTGCACATCACCTCGCCGGATCTGCCGCTGCCGCTGGACGGCGAGGTCTTCCTCGGCGCGCCGCTGTGCGAACCGTGCAGCCCGGCGGATGCCCAGGGTGGGCGGATGGTGCGTCTGTATCTGCAGGCGATCGGGGAGGGCAGCGACGGGATCACGCTCAAGCTCGCGGGTACGGAGTCGATCGACCAGCGGACCGGCCGGCTGACGACGACGTTTCAGGAAAACCCGCAGCTGCCGTGGGAACACATCAAGTTCGAACTGGTCGGCGGCCCGAGGGCGACGCTCGCGAACCCAAGGGCCTGCGGGCCGGCGGTCACGAACGCCGACCTGGTGCCGTGGAGCTCGCCGTTCAACCTCGACTCGACGCCGAGCAGCGCCTTTGAAGTGACGGGGTGTCCGCCTGCGCAGTTCTCGCCGTCGTTCGTGACGGGGACGACGAGCAACCAGGCTGGCGGCTTCAGCCCGTTCACGCTCGCGTTCGGGCGCTCCGACGCCGACGGCTTCCTCGACGGCGTGCAGCTGAAGATGCCCCCCGGCCTGCTCGGGATGCTCTCGAGCGTGAGCCTGTGCGGGGAACCGCAGGCCGCTCAGGGGACGTGCGGCCCTGAGAGCCTGATCGGGCATACGCAGGTGCTGACCGGCCCGGGCGCCAACCCGTTTCTCGTGACGGGCGGGCAGGTGTTCATCACCGGCCCGTACAAGGGCGCGCCGTATGGCCTGTCGATCGTCGTCCCTGCGAAAGCGGGCCCGTACACCCTCTCCGGGACGACGGGGAATGGGACGGTCGTCGTCAGGGCCGCGATCGCGATCGACCCGGCGACGGCGCAGCTGACGGTGACCGCGGACCCGCTGCCGGCGGTGCTGGACGGCATCCCGTTGCAGTTGCGGGTCGTCAATGCCGTGATCGACCGTCCGGGGTTCACGTTCAACCCGACCGACTGCAACCCGCTTCAGATCACCGGGACGCTGTTGAGCACCCAGGGTCAGAGCGCGCAGGTCTCCGCGCCCTTCCAGGTGACCAACTGCGCGGCGCTCGCGTTCAAGCCGCAGTTCAAGGTCTCGACCTCGGGGAAGACGAGCCGCGCGAACGGGGCGAGTCTCGACGCGAAGCTCTCCTATCCCGCGGGCGCGTTCGGCAGGGACGCGAACATCGCGAAGGTCGAGGTCGAACTTCCCAAGCAGCTGCCCTCGCGGTTGAAGACGCTGCAGAAGGCCTGTCCGGCCGCGACGTTTGAAGCGAACCCCGCGGGCTGTTCGGCGGCGTCGGTCGTGGGCGTCGCGAGGGCGGTAACGCCGGTGCTGACGGGCGCGTTGAGCGGGCCGGTGTACTTCGTCTCCCACGGCGGGGAAGCGTTCCCCTCGCTGGTGGTGGTCCTGCAGGGCGATGGGGTCAGGGTCGATCTGGTCGGCGCGACGTTCATCAGCAAGGCGGGGATCACGAGCTCGACGTTCAAGACGGTCCCGGATGTCCCGGTCGATTCGTTCGAGCTGTATCTGCCGGAGGGGCCGTACTCTGCGCTGGCGGCGAACGGGGACCTCTGTAAGAGCAGGCTTCAGATGCCGACGGCGTTCGTCGCGCAGAACGGCGCGGAAATCCACGAGAGCACCAAGGTCAGCGTCACGGGCTGCGCAAAGGCCAGGACAGCCAGGAAGGCCCGTAAGTCGAGCAGGGCCCGAAGGTCCAGTTACGTCAGGGGGAGGAAGTCATGATGCGCGTTCACAGGTTGCTGAGGGCCGGGCTCCTGACGCTTGGCGTGCTGGCGGGGGGACTCGCGTTCGCGGGCGCCCCCGCGCTCGCGGTCGTCATTCACGAATACACAGGCCAGCAGTTGAGCGAAGCTCCCCCCGGTACCGCCCTGCAGCAGCCGTGGGGCATGACGTTCGATCCGAGCGGGGACCTCTTTGTCGCCGATCCGGTGAGCGCGATCGTGGATGAGTTCAGCTCGGAAAACGTGTTTGCGCAGCAGATCGGTGGTGGTGTTCTGAGTGGGGGCTACAACCGTAGTGTCGCGGTTGCCTCCACGGGCGACGTGTATGTCATGGACGCCGGTAAGGATTATGTGTTCGTGTTCAAGCCCAACGGGACGGGCGGGTACGAACTGCTCTCTGAATGGACGAACCCGGCCTTCGGGAGCGGAAATCTATACGACTATGTGGCGGTCAACAACTCGTCCTCCGACGAACGAGCGGGCGACGTTTACGTCATGGCCGGAAGCACGGTCTATGTCGTCAAGCCCAAGCCGCCGGGACCCAAAGAAAAAGAAGAAGGCGAACTGCTGACGGGTGATGAACTGTCAGTGGGTGGCAACGGCGCGAACGACGGCCTGGCGGTCGATTCGGCCACGGGTAACGTGTATGTCGCCGAGCCGGGAAATCACGCTGTCGTCGTGTTCAACGACAAAGGCGTAGAACAGCAATCGCTGGCTCCCAGGGGCTCTGAAACGCCCGCCAGCTCGCTCGGCTCCCCGGTCGCGGTCGCCGTCGATGAATCCACGGGCGAGCTGTACGTCGTCGACGAAGCCAACAGGGTCATCGACGAGTTCAGCTCTTCAGGGGAATATCAGGGCCAGATCACCGGAACGGCGCCCGAAAGCCTGTCCGCTCCCGGAAGCCCGTTCGGTGGTCCTCTGGGTGTCGCGGTCCAGCCCCACGAAGGGCTCACCCCCACCAAGGGGGACGTGTACGTCTCCGACGGCGCGGCCGTCAACGTCTTCGGGCCCGATGTGGTGGGCTACCCGCCTGCCGTGAGCGGCGAGCAGGCGAGCACGGTAACGCCCGTCTCCGAGCATCTGCAAGGCGAAGTGGACCCCAAGGGCGCTGAAACGGAATTCCTCTTCTCCTACGCCAAGGGCGCCAGCTGCACCGGCACGGGCGCCGTCACGACATCCATCGAACACGCTGCGGCGAAGGCGAGCGAGTCAGCGGTCGCCTCCGCGCTGGAACCCAGCACGCCGTACGCCTTCTGCATGGTCGTGGCAAGCAAGTTCGGACTCGTCCGCGGCCCCGCGGTGCCGTTCACGACCGCCGGCGCGGCACCCGAAGCGCTCAGCGAGCGGACCAGCGAAGTCCGCTCCGGCGAAGCGACGCTGAAGGCGCAGGTCAACCCGGAGAAGCAGGCAGGCGGCTACTACTTCGAAGAGAGCACGAGCGGGCTGGGCGCCTGCCCGGCAACCCCCGCACAGGCCGGGACCGGTCTGCCGGCGGTCTTCGAAGCCCAGGGCGCGAGCGTGAGCCTGACACGCCTGGAACCGGGCACGACGTACAGCTACCGGGTCGTGGCGTACAACGCCACGGGCGTCAGCTGCGGGCCGACCGAAACGTTCACGACGCAGCCGCTGCTGCTGGGCGCCTCCACGGTCAGCGAAGTCACGCAGAGCACCGCCACGATCACCGCGACGATCGACCCCGGCGGCCTGCAGACCACCTACAAGCTCGACCTCGGCACGAGCACCGCCTATGGCACGACCTACCCCGGCGACGCCGGGTCGAGCGCTGAACCGGTGACGGTCACATTCACCCTGGTTGGCCTCGAGCCCGGCACGACCTACCACTACCGCCTGCTCGCGGGCAACGGCAGCGAAACCGAGCTCGGGCCTGATGAGACGTTCACGACCGCCGCGACCATCGCCGTCGAACCGCCCGTTCTCACCGGCCCCCCGAGCCCCCCGTTCGTGGGGTTCACCGCGGTGGCGTTCCCCACAACGACGGGCACGACGACGACCAAGCTCGCGAACGCGCTCAAGGCATGTCAGAAGCTGCGTTCCAAGCGCAAGCGGGCGACGTGTGAAAAGCGGGCGCGCCAGCGCTACGGCGCCAAGTCGAGGAAAGCGATCAACAAGCCCGGCGGGAAAGGCAAGAAGAAGAAGTAGCAGCCATAGAGCCCTTGCATAAAAGCTCACGAGCGTCCGATCGAACCTCTTCCCGGCCGCTCGTAGAGACCCCGAGAGCGTGAGCTTCCTCTCCCACGCCTCTCGGGCTCGCTGAGCGGGGGCGCCGGACACGACCCAGACCGGCGCCCCCGCCGGCGTCTCCGGCCGGTGCGCACCGCGCTGAGGGCCTCCAGCGGACTGTGGGCGGGTCAGCCGTAGTAGCGTGAGATGACCAGCAGCTGGCCGAGGATGTTCTGGGCCAGCGCGAGGGTGACGATCAACGCCCCCGCGACCGGCCCCCAGCGCCGTCCGGCGCCGCGCGCGGCGAGTGCCAGCACGGCGCCCCAGAGCGCGAGCAGCGGCAGCAGGTAGCGGGGCTCGGCGTACTCCCCGGGGATTTCGTGCATGTAGTCGTCGGCGCCGATTGCGAGCAGCAGCGCCAGGCTCATCGTCAGGTAGACGAGGAGCTCGACCAGGCGGCTTCGCAGCGCGTTTCGGGAGATGAAGAGCGCGCGTGCGAAGAGCACGGCGATCAGCCCCGCCGGGAGGAATGCGGCATCGTAGACCCAGCGTGGGAACGCCGTGTCCAGCCAGCCGTAGATCCCCACCAGCCCGTCGAACCAGAACGCGCGCGTGGTCAGGAGGCCGTGGAAGTATGGCCTCATGCCGGGAAGCCGCGGGAGGTAGAGCTGCCAGATGTAGCTGAGCTCCTTGAGGATCGATCCGCTTTTGCCGTTGAGCGCGATGGCGCTTGCGACTATGCCGCCGGAGGGCCGGCCCGAGAGCACGTTGACGAGGATGTACAGCACGATCGGACTCGCTCCCACCGCGAGCCCGATCCCGAGGTGGCGGAAGGCGGTCCGCCTGGATGCGCGCGCCTCGCGGACGCAGAGCGCGAGCAGGCCGAGGAGCGCGCCGGGAAGCAGGGCGAGGAAGGTGAGCTTGGTCAGGATCCCGACGGCGAGCACCGCGCCTGTCGCGATCGCCAGGGGCGGTGTGATTCCCCGCCTGAATCCTCGCGCCAGGCAGTAGAAGAGCGCCGCCGAGACCGTGAACAGCAGCGCGTCGGGGTTGACCGCGCCCGACATGACTCCGAGCAGCGGCGCCACCGCGACGCCAAGCCCGCCGACCGTCCACGCCCACGGCGCTCCGGGGAGCGCCTCGCGCAGGAACAGGTAGGCGAAGAGCGCGGTCAGGCCGCCCATCAGGGTGGAGAGCAGACGCATCAGGGCGAGCCGGTCGAGCACAGTGCCCCCTGACGCCAGATCGTAGGGGATCGTCTCGAGCGCGTAGTACAGCGGCGGCTGCGAGGTGGCGATTCCCGCTTCCGCGCTCCCCGTGCGCTTGTAGGGAAACGCGAGATCGCGTTCGAGTTTGCGCTGTTCGGCCTCCGTGGAGATCGTGCCGACCGCGGGGTGCTCGAGCACTTCCGCGTTGTGCAGGTCGAAGAGAGCTATTTCCTCCGCCAGGGGGAAGTTTTCGCCACCTCCCGTGGGCAGGCTCGCCGTCTCCGCCAGGCGCTGCACGTAGGCGAAGTGAGACGATTCGTCCACCACCTGGAAGGGAGGTGAGATCACCGACCAGCACACCGCGTTCAGAGAGGCGATCAGGGCGCACACTCGCGCGGTCGTGGGGATCCGGCGCAGCGCGTCGCTCGGGCGGCGCGACAGCCTCTTCACCTCAGATCCCTCACCACGAGCCACGACGAGAGCGCGAGGACGGCGGCCGCCAGCACCATCACGAGCAGGGCGTTCCAGGTGCCGCTGGCTGCGCGACCGAGGCCCAGGCGCCGCGCGACCGAGGCGGCGCGCGACCACCACGACCGATTACCCGGCTGCAGGTACTCGATACTGATCCGACCCGGCAGCCGCCGTCCGCCTCCGACCGTCGCTTCCGCCGGAGGCGTCGATACCCCCACCATCATCACTTCCCCGGTCAGGGATTTGATTCGAAAGCACACCGTGACAGGCGACACGGCTCGGGAGACCTTCTTCACCGGCACCGTCGCCCCCTCGCCCGTCCAGCCGGGCGCGAGGGCGCCTTCCGTGACGGTGCGCGAGCCCGCGAAGACCCTCACCGCGACTTCCGGGGTGGTGACCGCGAACAGGCCGAGGCGGATCGCCGTGGTGCCTCGCGGCAGCAGTTCGCCCCGCTGGCAGCCGGAGGCTTCTTCGGTCGTGAGCACCAGCTTCTTTTCGGGCGGGGCGCCCCTCGCCCTGGCGGTCACCATCGGCGAACGCGACAGCGCCACGGCGACGGCGATCGCGATCAGCGCCAGTCCGCCGGCGAGCGCCGCCCCGATGCGCGTCATGGGGCGAGCACTGGGCCGGGGGTGCTTGCGCTCGTCGGCATGGTCGATCGGGGGTGACGATTGGGCGGGGCGTGCGTCGCGGCGGATGGACGAACGGGGGAGGGTGGGAGTCCATAACCTCACGAATCCCCCAGGGGACGTCAAGCATCAGCGCTCGACGGCCCGCGCAAGCGCCGATTCGTCGGTCCGCGATGTCTCCGATCGAGTCGCGGATCGGGCTCCGGCCGGCCCCAGGCTCGGCCCCGGCTGGGTCTCGGATTGGGCTCCGGCCGGCCCCTGGCTCGGGCTCTCCCCGGCCCCTGGCTCGGCCCCTCAGCCCTCGGAGCGCGCGCTCGTGATCGTGGCGATCGGGGCGCCCGCCGCGATCGGCTCGCCCTCGACGATCGGCAGCTCCGCGATCGTCCCCGCCTTGTGGGCGGTGATCTCGTTCTCCATCTTCATCGCCTCGATGATGCACAGCAGCTGACCCTCGGCGACCGTGTCTCCCTGCTTGACCAGCACCTTCCACATGTTTCCCTGCAGCGGCGAGGAGAGCGTGTCCGGCCCTCCCGCCGCCGCCGAGCGCCGCTCGCGCCGCTGGGGCCTTCGCGCGCCTGCCGCCGCGGATCCGTTCAGCGCCCCGGCCCCGGCGCCCGCCTCGCCCGCGCCCGCGAGGGGGGGGCCGAGGACCTTCACGTCGAAGCGCCTGCCCGACACCTCCACCGTGTAGGACCGCTCCGCGCGCTCCCCCTCCTCCTCGGCCGCCGGGTCCGCCGCGGGCTTCGCCGGGGCCTCGAACGCCAGCGTCTTCAGCCACGCGCGGTCCTCCAGCAGATCCCTGCAGGTCTCCCCGCGGGCCCACTGCTCGGTGGCCAGCAGCGCCCTGTGGAACGGGATCAGGGTCTTCAGACCCTCGATCTCGTATTCCGCGAGCGCCCTCAGCATCCGCCTGGTGGCCTGCGCGCGGTCGGAGTCCCACACGATCAGCTTCGCCACCATCGGGTCGTACATCGACGAGACCTCACCCCCTTCGCCGACTCCCGAGTCCACGCGGACGCCCGGGCCCGCCGGCTCGGGGTAGCGGCCGATCCTCCCCGGGCGCCGGCGCGAAGTTCTTGGAGGCGTCCTCCGCGTTGATGCGGCACTCGATCGCGTGGCCCCGCAGCGCCACGTCCTCCTGGCGGTATGAGAGCGGCTCCCCGGCGGCGGCCCTGATCCCCTCCTTGACGATGTCGATGCCCGTGGTCATCTCCGTCACGCAGTGCTCCACCTGCACGCGCGTGTTCATCTCCAGGAAGAAATACTCCGCGCCCGCGCCGCTCGCCCCGTCGCGCTCCGTCGCCGGCGCGGCGAGCAGCCCCTCGATCGTGCCCGCGCCCACGTAGTCCACCGCCCGCGCCGCCTCCACCCCGATCCGGCCGATCCGCTCGCGCATCTCGGCGTCCACCACCCACCCCGGCGCCGGGGACTCCTCGATCACCTTCTGGTGGCGGCGCTGGATCGAGCAGTCCCGCTCGCCGAGGTGGATCACGTTGCCGTGCCGGTCCGCCAGCACCTGCACCTCGACGTGGCGCGGGTCGGGCAGGTAGCGCTCCAGGTAGACCGTCGGGTCCGAGAAGAACCTCTCCCCCTCCCGGCTCGCCCCCTCGAAGGCCCCCTCGAGCTCCTCCTCGCTCAGCGCCACCCGGAAGCCCTTGCCGCCGCCGCCCCCCGCCGCCTTGACCGCGACCGGGAAGCCGATCTCCCTCCCGGCGATCCTCAGCGCGTCCCGGACGGTGGCGACGGGCTCCGTGGTGCCCGGCACGATCGGCACCCCCGCCGCCTGCATCAGCTCGCGCGCCCGCGTCTTCGAGCCCATCGCCTCGATCGCGCTCGCCGGCGGGCCGATGAACACCGCCCCCGCGTCCGCGCACGCCTGCGCGAACGGGGCGTTCTCCGCGAGGAAGCCGTAGCCCGGGTGGATCGCCTCCGCCCCCGAGCGGGCCGCCACGTCGAGGATCTTCTCGATGCTCAGGTAGTTCTCCGCCGCCGGGCCGCCTCCGAGGTTGTACGCCTCCTCGGCGCGGCCCACGTGCAGGGCGTCCCGGTCGTGCTCGGAGTACACGGCCACCGAGGCGATCTGAGCTCCTCCAGCGCTCGCATGATGCGCACGGCGATCTCGCCGCGGTTGGCAACAAGTACCTTCGTGAACATCGAGGGCCGGCAGATTACCGTGTCTGGCAGGCGCCCGCGCCCGAGGCAAGCGCTCCACAGGCCCCGGGCGCGGGCTTCGGGCGCCGCCCTGGCGCGCTATCGCGCTCGGCGCCCTCCTGCCGGGGTGGACGGCTGTGAAAAAACCGTCCCACCAGCTGGACTATCGGCGTTTCAAGGCTGGGGGTTCTATTTATCGAACCGCAGTAGAATGTTCGTCGAACCGCTCTTCACCGGAGGGCGCCGCGCGTGGCCGAATGGTCGAGTTTAGGTCGGCGTCGCGCCCACCATCCCCGCGCCCACCGTCTCGTTGGTCGCCTCGTCGATCAGGATGAAGCTGCCCGTGCGGCGGTTGACGCGGTAGGGGTCGAACGCCAGCGGCGAGCTCGTGCGCAGCCGCACCGCGCCGATGTCGTTCAGCGCCAGCTGCGCCGGGGCCGGCGCACGCTCCAGCGTGTGCACGTCCACCCGATTCTGCAGCTCCTCCACGATCGCCACGGCACTGCGCGTGCTGTGCTTGATCACGTACCGCCCGCCCGCCCGCAGCGGGCGCTCGTTCAGCCAGCACACATCCGCCCGCAGCTCCCTCGACACCACCGGCGCCTCCTCCGCACGGCAGATCAGCTCCCCCCGCGAGACGTCCAGCTCGTCCTCCAGGCGCAGCGTCACCGACATCGGCGCCAGCGCCTCCTCGAGCGTTCCATCGAACGTGTCGATCGCCGCGATCCGCGTACGCAGGCCGCTCGGCAGCACCACCACCTCCTCGCCCACGCGCAGCGACCCGCTCGCCAGCTGGCCCGCGTAGCCTCGGTAGTCGCCGCTCTCGCTCGTGCCGTTGGAAGGGCGGATCACCCACTGCACCGGGAACCGCGCCGGGGTGTCGTCGGGGTGGTCGTAGGCCACCTCGAGGAGCTCCAACAGCTCCAGCAGGGTGGGTCCGTCATACCAATCCATCCGCGGGGAGCGCTCCACCACGTTGTCGCCCTCCAGCGCTGAGATCGGGATGTAGACGAGTTTGGCTCTGCCGCCCAGCTTCGCGGCAAAGCCGGCGAACTCCACCACCAGCTCGTCGAAGCGCGCCTGCGAGCGCTCCACCAGGTCCATCTTGTTGACCGCCACCACCAGGTGGGGGATCCCGAGCAGCACGCTGATGAACGCGTGGCGCTTGGACTGCTCCAGCACGCCCTTGCGCGCATCCAGCAGGATCACCGCGAGGTCCGCCGTCGAGGCCCCCGTCACCATGTTGCGCGTGTACTGCTGGTGGCCCGGGCAGTCCGCGATGATGAACCGCCTGCGCGCCGTCGCGAAGTAGCGGTACGCCACGTCGATCGTGATCCCCTGCTCGCGCTCCGCCCGCAGGCCGTCCGTCAGCAGCGCCAGGTCCAGCGTCCCCGACCCGCCGCGGCGGGCGCTCGCCTGCGCCACGTGCTCGAGCTGGTCCTCGAAGACCTGCTTGGTGTCGTACAGCAGCCTCCCGATCAGCGTGCTCTTGCCGTCGTCCACGGAGCCCGCGGTCGTGAAGCGGAGGAGGTCCAGGGTCATGGACGCACCCCCGTCACATCACGACGCGACCCATCCCGGCCCCCTCGGGGGGGCCTAATCAAAAAATCGAAAACCACTAGAAGTACCCGGCCTTCTTGCGATCCTCCATCGCCGCCTCCGACACACGGTCGTCCGCGCGCGTCTCCCCGCGCTCGGTGATTCGCGTCGCCGCGATCTCTGTGACCACCTCCTCGAGCGTCGCCGCCAGCGAGCGCACCCCCCCCGTGCAGCTCATGTCCCCCACCGTCCGGTAGCGCACCATCTCCGAGAAGACCCCCTCCCCGTCGATCAGCTCCACCCCCTCCCGCCACGCGTACAGCATCCCGTCGCGGCTGAACACCTCCCGCTCGTGCGCGAAGTAGATCGAGGGCACCTCCAGCCGCTCCTGTGCGATGTACTCCCACACGTCGAGCTCCGTCCAGTTCGACAGCGGGAACACCCGCACGCTCTCCCCCTTGCGGATGCGCCCGTTGTAGAGGTTCCACAGCTCCGGGCGCTGGTTCTTCGGGTCCCACTGGCCGAAGTCGTCGCGGAAGGAGAAGATCCGCTCCTTCGCCCGCGCCCGCTCCTCGTCGCGGCGCGCGCCCCCGAACGCCGCGTCGAAGCCGTGCTCTGTGATCGCGTCCAGCAGCGTCACCGTCTGCAGGCGGTTGCGCGAGGCCCGCGGCCCGGTCTCCTCCACCGCCCGCCCGCTGTCGATCGACTCCTGCACGCTCGCCACGATCAGCCGCTCCCCGAGCTCCGCCACGTGGCGGTCGCGGAACTCGATCACCTCCTCGAAGTTGTGGCCCGTGTCCACGTGCATCAGCGGGAACGGGAACGGCGCCGGGCGAAACGCCTTCTCCGCCAGCCGCAGCAGCACGATCGAGTCCTTGCCCCCGCTGAACAGCAGCACCGGGCGCTCGAATTCCGCCGCCACCTCCCGCATCACGTGGATCGCCTCGCTCTCCAGCGCTCGCAGGTGGCTCAGTTGAGGGCGCGCCGCCACGCTCATGGCGCCGCCTCCGCCGCCGGCAGAGTCGTCGTCGACAGGGTCGCCGCCACGGTCGGGGCGTTCTCTGCGCCGGCCGGGGGGCCCCCGGCGTCCACGGTGCCCGCCGCGTGCGGGCGGCGGCGATGGGTGAGCCAGCCGACCGCCCCCACCGCCACGGGCGCCCCGAAGATCGCCCACACCGGCATCTGGCCGCCCGCGTTCTTGACCATCGCCAGCGCCGAGCCCAGCAGCACCGCGCCCAGCGTCACCCGCAGCGCATCCGCCGGCACCCGGTCGATGAAGTGCGCCCCGATCCACACCCCCGGGATCGAGCCGATCAGGATGTTTCCCATCAGGCTGTAGTCCACGTTCCCGCTGATCACGTGCGCCAGCCCCGCCACCCACAGCAGCACCGCCGCCAGGAACACGCTCAAGCCCGCCACCCGCCGCGGCGTGAGGCGGTACACGACGATCATCGCCACCCCGATCAGCGCCCCGCTGCCCACTGAGGTGAGGCCCAGGATCAGGCCCAGCACGAAGCCCAGGGCGATCGCCGCCACGCTCGTGCGGGTCGTGAACTCGAAGGTCTCCCGCTCCCGCGCCGCCAGGTGGCTCAGCAGGAAGGTCCGCACCAGCACCACCGTCGCCACGATCAGCAGCGCCGCCGCCACGCAGCCGATCAGCACGTGGTCGAAGTCCTTGCCGTACGCCCTGTGCAGGCGGTCCACCAGCAGCACCCCGATCAGCGCCCCCGGGACCCCCCCGTACGCCAGCCAGCGCGAGACCCCCAGGTCCACGGTGCCTTTGCGCAGGTGCCTGTAGCCGCCGAGCGTCTTGGTGATCGCCCCGTACGTCAGATCCGTGCCCACCGCCACCACCGGTGAGATGCCCAGCACGATGATCAGCAGCGGCGTCATCAGCGACCCCCCGCCGATCCCCGTCAGGCCGATCAGGACGCCCACGCCCAGCCCGAACAGGATCACCTCGACCGAGATGCCCAGCATCAGAGAACCCCCTCGATTCGCACGTTGTTCATCAACTCACTGCCTCAACGTGCAAACCGCACTCAGTCTTCTCCGTGCCTGCCCAGCGGCCCTCGCGGCCGCTGCCCGGCTGGGTGCACGGGGCGCACCCGATCGAGGCGTATCCGCGATCGTGCAGGGGGTTGTACGGCAGCTCGCGCTCGTGGATCCGCCGCCACAGATCCCTCTCCGTCCAGAACGCCAGCGGGTTGTACTTCCACAGCCCCCGCCCCTCGTCGCGCTCGATCAGCTCCGCCTGCGCGCGCGTCGGGCCCTGCTCGCGGCGGATGCCCGTGATCCAGCCCTCCGCGCCCGCAAGCGCCCGCTCCAGTGCGGCCACCTTCGCCGCTGAGCAGCAGTGCTCCGGGCCTGTCCACCGATCGCCCTCGGGCGCGCTCGCGTCGAACACCTCCACCGCGATCCCGAAGCGCTCCTCGAAGGCCCTCCACGTTCGCAGCGTCTCCTCGAACAGCACGCCCGTGTCGATCGTCACGATCCTCACCCGCGCGCCGTCCTCGATCTGCAGCAGCTCGTCGATCAGCACCGACTCCTCCTTCTGGAAGGAGCACAGCAGCACCGCCCCGCCGCCGTGGCGCCGCACTGCCTCGCCGAGGGTCTCGCTCAGAGCGCGTGCCGGGTCGGGCGACCGCTCGCCCGCGCCAGCCGGCGCCTGGGAGTGGATGTCGCTCAGACCGCGCACTCGCCCTCTCCGCGGATCACCTGGAAGGGCACGTCGCGGTTCCAGTCGATGAACTGGCCCATCGTCTCCAGGCCGAACTCCACAGGCAGCGAGAGATCCTTCACCAGGCCCTCCAGCTCCGAGGTGCCGATGCGCTGCACGAACGCCCCCCATGGCTCGCCGTCCTCGCGCTGGGACTCGTAGTGGCGGATCCAGCGCTCAACGGCGTCCGGCACCCGCTTGGACGGCAGGCGCGCCTTCAGCCGCTGGCCGAACTCGATCTCCTTGCCTTCGAAGACCCCGCCGACGTGCGGGATGTACGCGGGGATCGTGTGCTCGCCGACTTTGATCGACGCTCCCGTGAAGCCGATGCTGCCCACGTGGTGCTGTCCGCACCCGTTCGGGCAGCCGCTGATCTTGATGTGGATCGCGCGGGTCAACGGATCGGTGATCCCCAGCGCCTCGATCCGCTCCTGCACGGCCTGGTTGAGGCCCATCGAGCTGGTGATCCCGAGCTTGCACGAGTCCGTGCCCGGGCAGGACACCACGTCTTCGATCTCCCGCGACCCCGGCTCTCCCAACCCCAGCTCGCCCAGTGCGCGCCAAACGTCGTACACGCTCTCCTCGCGCACCCAGCGCAGGACGAAGTTCTGCTGCACGGTTACGCGCGCGGGCGGGCCCGAAAACCTCCGCACGATCGCCGCCAGGCCGCGGAACTGCTCCGGGGTGAGGTCGCCGCGGGTCACCTTCGCCTCCACCGTCACGAAGCCCTCCTGCTTCTGGGCCTGGACGTTCGACGCGCGGAAGCGCTCGAACTCCGAGACGTCACCGTTGGGGCTCCCGTACGTCGCGGGGGGCGCCGGCGCGCTCTCGCGCTCGTCGTCGAGGAACAGCCGATCCTCGACCGAGAAGTCCCGTTCGGAGACCCACTCGCCCCGCAGCTCCTCCTCCACCTGGCGGCGCAGCTCGTCGATCCCGTACTTGTCAACGAACACCTTGATCCGCGCCCGCGCGCGGTTGACGCGCAGCCACTCCTGGCGGTCGAAGATCCGGAACACCGCCTCCGCGATCTTCAGGTACTCGCCGTTGTCGAGCTCCACGAACTCGTACAGCACCGGCGCCTTGCGCGGCATGATCGAAGTGCCCCCGCCCACCAGCATCTGCGCGCCGCGGATGAGGTCCCCACCCCCGGGGCCGCCATTTTCGGGGTCTTCGGACTTGCGCAGGCGCGCCCGGAACGCGATGTCGTGGATTTCGCTGATCGCCCGGCCCGGCTCGCTCGCGTCGAAGGCGGTCTTGATCTTGCGCGGCATCGCCTGCGTGGTGGGGTGACGCACGAAGTAGCGCACGTACGCGCCCGCGTAGGGGGTCATGTCGAACAGCTCGTCGCTCGCCACCCCCGCCCACGGGTCGCCGGTGACGTTGCGCACCGTGTTGCCGCAGCCCTCCCTGCTGGAGAGGCCCGCCTCGCCGAGCTCGCGGATCGCCCGCTCCGCGTCGGGCAGCGGGATGTGGTGCATCTGGATGTTCTGGCGCGTCGTGATGTGGCCCTTGTTCAGCGGCACGTACCGCTCGACGACATCGGCGAACCTCTCCAGCTGCTCCGGCGTGATCCCCCCGAACGGCAGCTTCACCCGGATCATCTGCACGTCGGGCTGGCGCTGGCCGTACACCCCCTGCTTGAGGCGGAACTTGATGAACTCGTCTTCCGGGGTCCGCCCCTCGAGGAACTTCGTCGCCTCGGTCTTGAAGTCGTCGAACTCCCGCTGCAGGATCGGGATCACGTGGCCCGGAACGTTCTGCAGGATCTCCGGGTCCTCCAGGGTGCCGCGGGGGGCGGGGGGTACGGCGGTTGGCTCCATCGACGAGACCTCCTGATCCTTCTCGGCTCGGGCTGCTTGCGGTTTGACGGCGGGCGGGAAGCTGGTTTGGCCCTAAAGGCTAGCGGCTTTTGGGTATTTGTTCAGGACTGGGAGACGAAGGCGGCGAAAGATCCTCGGTCGAGCACGGCTTCGCTCATTCCCAGGGGTGCGGATCGCCCCAGTCCGACGGCCACTCGTCCTCCCGCCCAACGCATTCGAGCATCGCCATCCTGGTCCACATGTCCCGGCGCTCGGCCGCCGGCGCGAGCCGTGGCGCGGTGTCTCTCATGAACCGCTCCAGCGCCGCCACGATCGCCGCGGCTTCCTGGGGGGAGGCCGTTGGCGCGATCAATTCCAACTGAGGGCGGCGGTTGACCATCGTCGGCTCACAGTGTAGGTGCCCGAGACTGTTGGCCGGATAGCCAGGGCGCTGATACCCTCGCCGATGTGTCCCAGGCGCTCGACGGCTTCCTCGCCGCCGCCCCGTGGCCCCAGCGCGCTGGGCTCCGCGCGCTGGTCGCGCTCGGTTGACGCCCTCGCGGGGTGCGGCTGCTCAGGCGTCTCGCTCCCGCCGACCAGCTCGCCCAGTCGCTCCTCGGGATGGAGCGCTACGAAGATCCCGCCCTCGCCCGCGCGCTCGGCTGGGACGCCGCCGCGGTCGTCGCCCGCGGGCGCGCCCTGCGCCGCGCCGAGGGGCGGCCGTGAGCGGCGTCCAGAGGCTCGACGCCGACGTCTGCGTGATCGGCGCGGGGGCCGGCGGGGCCGTCGTCGCCGCCGAGCTCGCCGAGGGCGGGGCGCGGGTTGTCGTGCTCGAGCAGGGCTCCCACCACGACCCCGACGCCTTCACCGCGAAGCCCATGGAGATGATGGCCCGCCTCTACCGCGACGGGGGCCAGACGACGACGCTGGGCAACCCCCCAATCCTGCTGCCGCTCGGCCGTGGCCTGGGGGGAACCACGCTCGTGAACTCCGGCACCTGCTTTCGCACGCCGCCCCACGTGCTCGAACGCTGGCGCAATGAGCACGGGCTGGAGCTC
Source organism: uncultured Solirubrobacterales bacterium (assembly GCA_963813765.1). Classification (GTDB taxonomy): domain Bacteria; phylum Actinomycetota; class Thermoleophilia; order Solirubrobacterales; family Solirubrobacteraceae; genus Palsa-744. Next base: position 83,472 of record CAWFAB010000002.1, on the reverse strand, counting down.
GAGGGGGCGAGCTCGACTCGTGCTTCGAGCGCGTCGAACGGGCTCTCTCGGTCGCCGAGGTCGACCCCGAGCTGGCCGGGGCCAACGCCGCCGTCGCGCGCCGCGGGGCCGAGCGGCTGGGCTGGTCGCACGGCTACCTGCGCCGCAACGCCCGCGGCTGCGTCGGCTCCGGGGTGTGCGCCTTCGGCTGCCCCACCTCCGCCAAGCAGCACACCGGCATCACCTACCTGCCGCGCGCCGAGGCGGCTGGGCGCGACCGTCCTGACGGGGGCCGACGTGCGGCGGGTTCGGTGGAAGGCGGGTGTGCGCGGGGGTCCTCGCGCGAAAGGGAGGGGAGTCGCGCGGGCCGTCGGCGACGGGCGGCGGCAAGTCGCGCTGGAGGTCCGCGCCCCCCGCGTCGTCGTGGCCGCCGGCACGATCCACACCCCGCTGCTGCTCGCCCGCAGCGGGGTGGGGGCGGACTCGGGAGCGCTCGGGCGCAACCTCGTGCTGCACCCCGCCACGGCGGCGTTCGGGGTGATGGACGAGGTCGTGGACATGGCGCGCGGGGTGCCGCAGAGCTTCTACGTGGACGAGTTCGCTTCGGAGGGGATCATGTTCGAGGGCGTCGCCGGCCCCCCGGCCTACGTCGCCCTCTCGCTGCCGTTGACCGGCGCCCGCCACGCCGCCGCGATGGCCGACTACAGACACCTCGCGCAGTTCGGGCTGATGGTCAGCGACAGCTCGCACGGCTCGGTGCGCGCCGTCGGCGGCCGGTTCGGCGGGCAGGCTTTGATCCGCTACGACCTCGTCGAGGCCGATGTCGCGAAGTTCCGCGACGGGCCTCGCTCGGCTCGATGAGCTTCTGCGCGCCGCCGGCGCCCGCGAGGTCCACCTGCCGCTGCCCCGCGGCGTCGCCCCCGAGCGCGCGCGCGTGGGCGACCTGAAGCTGATGGCCTTCCATCCGCTCGGAACGGCGCGCGCGGACAGAGACGCCGCGCGTGGAGTGCTCGACGGCGACCTGCGGGTGCACGGCGTCGAAGGACTGTACGTCGCCGACGGCAGCGTGATGCCGAGCTCGCTCGGGGTCAACCCGCAGATCACGATCATGGCGCTCGCCACCCGCCTGGCCTACCATCTGCTCGGGCGGAGCGTGCCGGGCGCCGCAACCGACGAGGAGGTTCAATGTCGTTCCTGATCGACCCACCCTGGCTGTACGCGACGGGCCGTGCCTACGGCCGGCTGATGCCCGAGCGCACCCCCGCGGCGCGGGCGGTGAGCCGGGCCACCGCCGGGGTCTTCCTCGCGACCAGCATCTCGCTCTATCTCGACCGCCCCTGGACGCGGAGAATCTGGGAGGGCTGCCGCGCCCAGAGCGGCCGCGACTGGATGCTAACTCCGGTGTGTTCCGCTTCGACTTCCGGCGCGCCGGACAGCGCACGCATCTCGTCTCGGCGCTGCTGTTCGCCACCTATCCGCTCTGGCTCGCGCTCGGCGAACGGCGGGGGCGCCGCCGCGGGTGACCATCACAGCACCGATCGTGGTGGTCGTCTGGTCGGCGGCGAGGACCAGGGCGATCCCACTGCCCGTCGTCAACACGGTGGAGGCCCGTACTTGAGCGCTCGCCACGCGCTCCCGATCGCGGCTCCAGAGCTGTAGAGTGGTGGGCGAAGGAGGTGGTCTTATGCATCACCTTTTCTCAGTTGCGAGCGGACCGCGCGGGGTCCGGGTGGAGCCTTCGAGTGGCGCCGATAGGCCGGGAAACGAAACCACCGGCTCAGGACCATTGACCATCGCAACTGACATACCAATGAGCCGGGTGGACCGCGACACGACTAGATGCGCCTGACCTCGTTGGGCGGCCCTGGGACCCAGGGCCGCCCGCTTCAGAAGGCGGTCGCGCGGCCCGGTCCAGAGCACTCATGCGGAAGGATCGCCGATCCAAAGCACGCGGATCGCGAGCAGCTCGCCGAGACGCTCGAAGTGGTGGTCGTGGTGGAGCACATCCAAACCGGAGCGTTGCGCGGCCACCGCGATCGTCAGATCGGTGAGCGGCAGGCGATGAGCGCCGTGGGAGCCGCTGCCGGCAAGCTCGCGCATCGCCGACAGCACCCCACGCTGAACCGTGCGGTTGACCGCGATCTCACGCAGCCCTTCGAGCGCGCGGTCAACCGCCGCAATCCTCTCCGGACCGCGCGCGTTGACGGTCAGCTCATAGCGCACCGGCCAGCACCACGCCACGTCGCCGCGCTCGACGGCGGCGAACAGAAGCTCACGCGCCGCGGGGTCTCGGCGGGCGAACATCCAGGCCGAAGTGTCGGCCAGCACCGCGCCCTGCCCGTCCCACCTGTTCAGGCTCACGCGGTGCTGCCGGGGCTGTTCAGGCGATCGACGGCGTCCAGGTCGAGATCGAAGCCGCCGCTGTCCATCGCGGCGAGCAGCGCTTCGGCCATCTGACGGCGTTTGGGTCCCGCCCTCAACTCCGTCTCTGCTCCGACAAGCGCCAGCCGGCGCACCAAGGTGGCGTCGGCCTCATGCGAACCCGTGGCGGTCCGCACGCGCGCGAGCGCATCCCCGAGCTCGGGGTCGGACGTCACCGCGATTCGCGCGTGCTTGCTCGGCATCCCACCACAGTGTAGCTCGGTGGGGTTGCTCCGAAAGCGGAGTGCCGCCAAAAAGCGGAATATTCCCACGCCTGCGCTTGGCCTCCGGCTACGCGCGTGGTCCGGAACAGAACCGAAACCCCGGTCGCCTCGGACGCACGGCCGGCAAGCCTGGTTGCGCCCCGGTGTGCGATGAGCGCGGTGGCGCAGCTCAGGGGCGTCCTCCGACGGACGGCGGAACACCGAGTTGACGGCAGATCGCTCGGGCGGTGCCGGCAGGGATCTCGCGGTGGCGCGGAAGCGGCGAGCGCAGGTCGCGTGCGGGGTTGCTCCAGACCGCGTGATTGGCGCCCTCGCGCAGCGGCCGGCAGCCGTGCCGGCGCAGGTGGCTTTCCAGGTCGCGCCGCTTCAAGCGGCGAGGTCGATCGTCAGCGCTTCGACGTGCCCGCCGCCGATCGGAACCTCGCGGCCCTCCTCGCGGTAGGAGGCGATCATCTCGTGGGCGGCGTCGAGGAGCATCTCGCGCGCCTCGGCGACGGTACGGCCGCAGGTCACCACGGCAGGCCACTCCGCCAGCTGTGCCATGGTCCAGCCGTTCTCGTCGGGAGTGAACACGGCGGTCAACGTCAGCGAATTGTCCATCGCCGACGAGTATAGGCAGGGGCGGCGCTAAAGCGGGATGTTCCCGTGCTTGCGCTTGGGACCGGGTTCGCGCTTGGTCTCGAGCGTGCGCAGCGCGGTGATCAGCCGGGGGCGGGTCTCGTGCGGGGACGATCACGTCGTCGATGTAGCCGCGCTCGGCGGCGGTGTAGGGGTTGGCGAAGCGGGCCTTGTAGTCGTCCATCAGCGTGCGGCGGCGCTCGTCGGGCGTGGGGCTGCCGGCGATGTCGCGGCGGTAGATGATGTTGACGGCGCCCTCGGGTCCCATCACGGCGATCTCGGCGGTGGGCCAGGCGAAGTTGAAGTCCGCGCCGAGGTGCTTGGAGGACATCACGTCGTAGGCGCCCCCGTAGGCCTTGCGGGTGATGATCGTGACCTTCGGCACGGTGGCCTCCGCGAAGGCGTAGAGCAGCTTGGCCCCGTGGCGGATGATCCCGCCCCACTCCTGCGCGGTTCCCGGCAGAAAACCGGGGACGTCGCAGAAGGTGAGCAGGGGGATGTTGAAGGCGTCGCAGAAGCGCACGAAGCGGGCGGCCTTCGCGGAGGCGTCGATGTCGAGCACCCCCGCGAGCTGGCTGGGCTGGTTGCCGACGATCCCGATCGTCCACCCGTCCATGCGGGCGAAGCCGCAGACGATGTTCTTGGCGTGGTGCTCGTGGACCTCGAGGAACTCTCCGTCGTCCACGATCAGCCGCACCGCGTCGCGCATGTCGTAGGGCTTGTTGGGGTTGTCGGGGACCACATGGTCGAGCTCCGCGTCCATCCGCAGCGGGTCGTCGGTGGGCTGCACGCGGGGGGCGGTCCCGAGGTTGTTGGAGGGCAGGAAGCTCAGCAGGTAGCGGCAGTCCTCCAGGCAGGCGTCCTCGTCCACCGAGGCGAAGTGGGCGACGCCGGACTTGGTGTTGTGGGTCATCGCCCCGCCGAGCTCCTCGAAGCCGACCTCCTCGCCGGTCACGGTCTTGATCACGTCGGGGCCGGTGATGAACATGTGGGAGGTCTCGGCGACCATGAAGACGAAGTCGGTGATCGCCGGCGAGTACACCGCGCCGCCGGCGCAGGGGCCCATCACGAGGCTGATCTGGGGGATCACCCCGGAGCTGCGGACGTTGCGCAGGAACACGTCCCCGTAGGAGCCCAGCGAGACGACGCCCTCCTGGATGCGGGCCCCGCCGGAGTCGTTGATGCCGATCATCGGGCAGCCGATCTTGGCGGCGAGATCCATGATCTTGCACATCTTCTCGCCCATCACCTCGCCGAGGGAGCCGCCGAAGACGGTGAAGTCCTGGCTGAACACGCACACCTGGCGGCCGTCGATCGTGCCGTGGCCGGTGACCACGGCGTCGCCCCAGGGGCGGTTCTTCTGCATGTCGAACTCGTAGGTGCGGTGGCGCACGAAGGTGTCGAGCTCCTGGAAGGAGCCCGGGTCGAGCAGCTTTTCCACGCGCTCGTGCGCGGTGTACTTGCCGCGGGCGTGCTGCTTCTCCTCCGCCTTCGGGGCGGAGTGCAGCGCAGCCATGCGCAGCTCCTGCAGCTGGGCGAGCTTCTCCTCGTAGGTCTCCGGTGCCTTTGCGCGCATCATGGGGCGCTCGATGTTATCCGCGCCACACCCCTCCAGACCCTCCCGTGCCCCCCGCGGACGCAAGATTTTTTCACAAGTGGCCGGGACACCCCGCGCGCCGCGGGGGCTTGCGCACCCCCGCATCCAGGAAGGTCGGATGGACAACCTCAGTGGGAACCGCGCTAACCCCGCGAGAACGGCCGGTGGTGCGCGGCGCCCAGGCGGTCCAGCACCGCGCTCAGCAGCGCCGCGTCCTGCTCGGCCATCGCCTCCTCCACCCGCGCCAGCTCGGCGGCGAGCTCGGCGGCCAGGTCGAGCGGTGGCTCCTGCTCATCGGCCTCGGGTGCCGGGTCGGGCTCGAGGATCGGCTGCGGTTTGCGGCGGCGAAAGAGCTTGGCGAAGAGCCTGCGACGGGGAGGCTCGGGCTCGGGCTCCGGGACGTCGGCGACCGGCTCGGGCTCTGGCTCCGGTTCTGCGACCACGGGCTCTGGGGCCTCGCGAGCGACGGTGAGGGTGACCTTGGTACCCCACCCGGATGGCTTGAGCTCGACCGTTCCGCTTGCGGACTCGGCCTCCCACTCGACGCTGGTCTCGGCCTCGACGCGGGCGATGCGGATCTCGCCGAACTCGCCGAGATGCCGCGCCAGGGATATGGGATCGCTCAGCTCGGCCCACAGCTCGGGCGGGGACTTCACGAGGGTGCGTTGGGCTTCAACAGAGGGCATTGCCCCATGTTTCGAGGGCGATGGCAGGACTCCTTCAGGCTGCGGCGGGCAGCCGCGCGTGGCAAAGGTCGTCACGTCTTAGAAAAAGTATTTTTCTATATAGTTTTTCTGGATATACTTTTTGTTAAATGAAAAAGTCAAGCGAATCATTTGTTGGCCGCAAGATCGAGCTCGAGGCTTTGAGCGACGAGCTTTCCGGCGTGCAGTCGAGCGGCGAGGGGCGATTCGTCTGGATCTCCGGCCGGCGCCGCGTGGGCAAGTCGCGGCTGGTGCAGGAGTTCGTTGAAGTCTCGGAAGAGCGGTATGTCTTCTACCAGGCCCCCCGGCGATCACGTACCGACGGGCTGGAGCGCTTCCGCGAGGCGCTGGAGGAGTCGATGCTGGCCGCCGCCGAGCAGGTGCGCGAGGGGGCTCGCTTTCAGAGCTGGCCGGCCGCGTTGCGACTGGCGTCCGCGGATGCCACCCCCGAGCACCCCGCAGTAATCGTGATCGACGAGCTGCCCTACCTCGTCGAATCCGATCCGGGGATTCCAGCGGACATTCAGCAGGCGTGGGACCGAGACCTGCGACGCCGTCCGGTGCTGCTCGTGTGCATCGGCAGCGATGCGCGCATGATGGGCGCGCTCACGCAGCACCCGGCGGAGCTGTTCGGCAGGCCTACGCGCGAGCTTGTGGTGCAGCCCTTCAGCCCCCGCGATCTCGCGGCGCTGAGCCGCCTGGCGGCGGCGGAGGCATTCGATCGCTACCTGATCGTCGGGGGGCTGCCGATGCTTGCCCGCTCATGGCCGGATCGCGCCGGCCGGCAGCAGTATCTGAGAGAAGCGCTCGCCAACTCATCCAGCCCGTTGGTGGTGGATGGCATGCGCATCCTCGACGCCGAGTTTCCCGCGGAGCTGCAGGCCCGCGGCGTGCTCGAAGCGATCGGTCACGGCGAGCGGACGTTCGGCGCGATCGGCGCTCGCAGCGGCGTCGCCAACCACTCAGCGCTCACCACCTCGCTGAATGCGCTGGTGGCGAAGGGAATCGTCGAGGCACGGCTGCCGTATGCTGCGCCACCCGGCCGCAAGAACAAGCGCTATGTCGTGGACGATCCATATCTGCGCTTCTGGCTGCGCTTCGTCGCGCCCGGGGGAGTGGAGGAGGTGGACAGGGGCCGCAGCGACCTGCTGCTGGCGCGCATCGAGCGCGACTGGTTGACATTCCGAGGTGTCGCGATCGAGCCGCTGGTGAGGCAGTCGGTGGAGCGCCTGCTGCCAGATGAGCGCTTCGGCGACGCGCGCTACGTGGGGGGCTACTGGACACGCACCAACGTCCCCGAGGTGGATCTCGTGGGGGCCGCCGAGCGAGAGCCGAGCACAGTGTCCTTCGTGGGCTCGACCAAGTGGCGTGAGCGCGGTGTGTTCTCGGTGCGCGACACCCGCCGCCTGGTTGAACAGCGCGGCCATGTGCCGGGCGCCGCCGAGGCACGCTTGGTGGGGGTCTCCCGTGGAGGCTTCCAGGCCGACGCCGGGCTCGATGTCGAGCTGTCGCCTGAGGACCTATTGGACGCCTGGCCGGCGCCCTGAAGTGTTATACGGCCACACGATCCCGCGCGGGCTGGATCAACCCCCGCTCATGCAGAACCTCCGCGATCTGGACGGCGTTCGTCGCCGCCCCCTTGCGGAGGTTGTCGGCGACGATCCACAGGTCGAGCGCGTTCTCGTGGCCGGGGTCGCGGCGGATGCGGCCGACGAAGACCTCGTCCCGGCCGGCGGCGTGGACGGCGAGCGGGTAGAGCGCCGAAGAGGGGTCGTCCACGACCACCACGCCGGGCGCGGCGGCGAGCAGCTCGCGCGCCCGCTCGACCGACAGGGGTTTGCGCAGCTCGACGTTGACCGCCTCGGAGTGGCCGGTCACGACGGGGACGCGCACGCAGGTGGCGCTGACGCGGATCGAGGGGTCGGCGAGGATCTTGCGCGTCTCGTCGATCAGCTTGCGCTCCTCGTCGGTGTGGTCGTCGCCCTCGGGGAAGGAGCCGGCGTGGGGAAGGACGTTGAAGGCGATCCGGTGGGCGTAGGCGGCGGGCGGCTCGATCTCGCGCTCGTGCAGCAGCGCGTGCGACTGCTCGAGCAGCTCCTCGACGGCGCCTCGGCCGGTGCCGGAGACGGCCTGGTAGGTGGAGATCACGAGCCGCTCGATCCCGGCGGCGTCGTGGAGGGGCTTCAGCGCGACGACCATCTGCATGGTGGAGCAGTTGGGGTTGGCGACGATCCCGTGATGCTCGGCGAGCGCGTCGGGGTTGACCTCGGCGACGACGAGCGGCACGTCCTCGTGCATGCGCCAGCGGGAGGAGTTGTTGACCACGACGGCCCCGGCCTGCGCGAAGCGCGGCGCCCACTCGCCCGAGACGGACCCACCGGCGGAGAAGAGCGCGAGATCGAAGCCCTGGATCGCCTCCTCGCTGAGCGCGCGCACGACGCTCCCGTCCTTCGAGCTCGCGGCCGGCGGAGCGCTCGGAGGCGAAGGGCACGATCTCCTTCGCGGGGAACTCGCGCTCGCGCAGCAGGCGCAGCATCAGCGAGCCCACCTGGCCGGTGGCGCCGACGACTGCGACGCGATAGCCCTGACCGCTCACGGCGTCAGGGTACCGCGGGAGCTCTACGGCTGGATGACCATGAAGAGGATGGTGAGGAGCACGATCAGGCTGAGCAGGGCGCCGACGATCGAGAGGCGGCGGACGAGCGCGCGGTACTCGTCGCTGAGCGCGACGTCGCCGTCCCCGGCGGCGGCCACATCGCGGGCGGCGGCCTGCTCGGCCCGTTTGGCGGCGGGCATCGTGACCGAGCCGACGAGCCCCCCGATCACGAGCACGGCGCCGAGGCCCCACTGGACAAAGAATTGGCCCCACAGGTGGCCCTTGCTCGCGAGGTAGATGCCGGAGAGCAGCACGAGCAGCAGTCCGGGGTTGACGAGCCAACGCTCGACGGTGTGCTCGGCGCCGTGCACGAGCGGCAGGCCGCGGGGGTCGCGGCGGACGGCGACGGCGTACACGATCGGGTAGGCGAAGATCGCGCCGAAGGCGACGACGACGGCCATGATGTGGATCGCGAGGACGACTTCGTAGAGCGACGCGGCGGGGATCACCGGCAGGACCCTACCCGCGGGGAAGGTCAGAACGTGGGCGCGTAGGAGCCGAAGACGTCCTGCATCGCCCCGCAGACCTCGCCGAGGGAGCAGCGGTCCTTGAGCGCCTGGCGGATGGGGGGCAGGAGGTTCTCGCTCCCGCGCGCGAGGACGCGCAGCTCCTCCAGGCGCCGGTCCACGAGCGCGTGGTCGCGGTCGGCCTTGAAGGCGGTGAGGCGGGCGACCTGTTCGCGCTCGGACCGGGGGTTGACGCGCAGGAGGTCGGTGACCTCGATGTCGTCCTCCTGATAGGAGTTGACGCCGACGACGACGTCCTGGCCGATGCGGTAGCGCTCCTGGTAGCCCCACGCGGACTCGTCGATCTCGCCGGTGATGAAGTGCAGGGCGCCGACGGAGCCGCCGAGCGCGTTGACCTTGTCGATCAGCTCCTGGGCGCGCGCCTCGATCTCGTCGGTGAGGGACTCGACGAGGTAGGAGCCGGCGAAGGGGTTGACGGTGTCGGCGGCGCCGGACTCGTGGGCGAGGATCTGCTGGGTGCGCAGGGCGATCTTGGCGGCGCGCTCGGTGGGGAGGGCGAGGGCCTCGTCGAAGCCGTTGGTGTGCAGCGACTGCGTGCCGCCGCAGACCGCGGCGAAGCCCTGGAGGGCGACGCGCACGATGTTGTTCTCGGGCTGCTGCGCGGTGAGGGTGACGCCGCCGGTCTGGGTGTGGAAGCGGAGCATCAGCGAGCGGGGGTTGACGGCGGCGAAGCGCTCGCGCATGATCTGAGCCCACATGCGGCGGGCGGCGCGGAACTTGGCGACCTCCTGGAAGACGTTGTTGTGGCCGTTGAAGAAGAAGGCGAGGCGGGGGGCGAAGTCGTCGACGTCGAGGCCCTTGTCGATCGCGGCCTGCACGTAGGCGATCCCGGAGCAGAGCGTGAACGCGACCTCCTGCACGGCGGAGCAGCCCTTCTCGCGGAAGTGGTAGCCGGAGATCGAGATGGTGTTCCACTTGGGCACGCGTTCGTGGCAGTACTGGAAGAGATCGGTCGTCAACCGCATCGTGGGCTCGGGGGGTAGATGTAGTTGCCGCGGGCGATGTACTCCTTGAGCACGTCGTTCTGGGTGGTGCCGTGCAGCTGCTCGCTCGGCACGCCCTGCTCCTCGCCGACGAGCTCATACAGCAGCAGCAGGCAGGCGGCGGGGGCGTTGATGGTCATCGAGGTGGAGACCTCCTCGAGGGGGATTCCCTTGAAGGCGGTGCGCATGTCGTCGATCGTGTCGATCGCCACGCCCGTGCGCCCGACCTCACCGAGGCAGCGGGGGTTGTCGGAGTCGAGGCCGAGCTGGGTGGGGAGGTCGAAGGCCATCGAGAGCCCGGTGGAGCCCTTGGAGAGCAGGTAGCGGTAGCGCCTGTTGGACTCCTTCGCGGAGGCGTAGCCGGCGTACTGGCGCATCGTCCACAGCTGGCGGCGGTACATCTCGCGGTGCACGCCGCGGGTGTAGGGGTACTCGCCGGGCTCGCCGAGATCGAGCTCCTCGGGGAGGTCGGCCTCGGTGTACAGCTCGGCGATCTCGATCCCGGAGTCGGTGAAGCGGCGGGGATCGTCGGGCCCGACGATCGGGGCGACGGTGAGGCGCTCCTCGGACTGGGTCATGCAGGCAGGGTATCCTGCGCCGATGGCTACCTGCCTGGTGACCGGCGGCGCGGGCTTCCTGGGGTCGCATCTGTGCGACGAGCTGCTGGCGCGCGGCCACCGGGTGATCTGCGTGGACAACCTGGAGACGGGGTCGCTGGCGAACATCGAGCACATCCGCGACCCGGAGCGGTTCGTGCACCTGGGAGTGGACATCATCGATCCGTACTTCGTGGAGGAGCCGGTGGACTTCGTCTACCACCTGGCCTCGCCGGCCTCGCCGATCGACTACCTGCGCCTGCCGCTGCACACGCTGAAGGTGGGCTCCTACGGCACCCACCACACGCTGGGCCTCGCGAAGGCCAAGCGCGCGCGCTTCCTGCTGGCCTCGACGAGCGAGGTGTACGGGGATCCGCAGGTGCACCCGCAGCCGGAGTCCTACTGGGGCCACGTGAACCCGATCGGCCCGCGCGGGGTGTACGACGAGGCGAAGCGCTACGCGGAGGCGCTGAGCATGGCCTACCACCGCCAGCAGGGGGTGGACACGGCGATCGTGCGGATCTTCAACACCTACGGCAGCCGCATGCGCCCGCGGGACGGCCGGGCGATCCCGACGTTCCTGCGCCAGGCGCTGGCGGACCGCCCGATCACGGTCTTCGGCGACGGCGGCCAGACGCGCTCGTTCTGCTTCGTGAGCGACCTGATCCGGGGGATCATCGCGCTCGCGGAGTCGGGCTGCCACGAGCCGGTGAACATCGGCAACCCGGACGAGTTCACGCTGCTGGAGCTGGCGCAGACGGTCAAAGAGGTGACGGGGTCGAGCTCGGAGATCGTGTTCGAGGCGCTGCCGGTGGACGATCCGAAGCAGCGCAGACCGAACATCGCACTGGCGCGCGAGCTGCTGGGGTGGTCGCCGGAGGTGGCGCTGCGGGAGGGGCTGGAGCGCACGATCAGCGAGTCGGGCGTCGAAGTTCTGGTGGGTTGAAGGAGATCGAAGATCGGCCTGATGGCCGCCGCGCGGGATCGGCGGACGCGGGCGGCTGACACGCGACCGCTACATCTGCGAGTCTGAGGCGTTGTGAAGGGCGAGATGGCACACGCCACCAGGATGTCGGCATCCCCTCTCGAGACCCCTCCCTCGGAGGTCCCCTCCCTCGGCGCCCCCCCCCGCGAGGCCGCGTCCCGGGAGGCGAGGCCCGTGGAGATTCCGGTGCTCTCGGAGGCGACGGTGCGCAGGGAGCCCTCGGAGCGGGACATGCGCCGCAAGCGCTCCCCGGCGATCTCGTTCCTGCTGCGGGTGGAGACGGCGCGGCGGGCGGCGCGGGTGCTCTCGCTGCTGGCGCTCGACTTCGCGGGCCTGTCGCTGGCGATCTTCACGGCGCTGGTGCTGAAGGCGGCGGTGTTGAGCGAAGTGAGCGTGCACGGCGCGTACGAGGAGACGCGGAGCATCCTGGCGTTCGCGTACCTGCTGACGGCGCTGCTGTTCGCGCGCTCGGGGCTGTACGCGACGCGCTCGCAGCGGCCGGGCATGACGCGGATCGTGGGATCGCTCTTCCAGGTGACGTTCGTGGCGCTCCTCTTCGCATTGGTGAGCGGGGAGCACTTCCAGAGCTACTACATCTTCTGGGGCTCGCTGGCGTTCGCCCTGCTGTACGTGCCGCTGCTGCGCTACATGTACGAGCGGGCCACGGGTGCGGTCCTGCGGGCGACGGGCCGCCAGCGGCGGGCGGTGCTGGTTGGCACGGGCTCGCACATCCGCGAGGTCGCGCGCGCGCTCGCGGACGCACCCCACTCGCGCGTGGAGGTGGTGGGGTACGTCTCGCCGCTGGCGCTGCCCGCCAACGGCCTGCGCTCGCTGGGCACTCCGCGAGACCTGGAGCATATATTGAGCCCCGCCCACCCCGAGCGGGTCGACGAGGTGATCATCGCGGACCCCGATTTTCCCCAGGCGGAGGCTGTGGAGCTGGTGGACCGCTGCCACCAGCGGGGGGTGCGGGTGCGAATCGCGCCCTCGACGATGGAGATCCTGATCCACCGCGCGGAGTTCGTGCCGGGGGAGTCGGTGCCGCTGTTCGAGCTGAAGCCGCCGGTCTTCGAGGGGATCGACTTCGCGCTGAAGCGTACGTTCGACGTGGTGGGAGCCACGGTATTGCTGCTCCTGCTGAGCCCGCTGCTGGCGGCGATCTGGGTGGCGGTGCGGGCGACCTCGAGGGGCCCGGCGGTGTTCCGCTCGATTCGCCAGGGGATCGGGGAGCGGCCGTTCGCGTGCCTGAAGTTCCGCACGATGTACGTGGACTCGGAGCACCGGCAGGCGGACCTGGAAGCGCTCAACGAGGCGTCGGGGGCGCTGTTCAAGATCCGTGACGACCCGCGCACGACGCCGGTGGGGCGCCTGCTGCGGCGCTTCTCGCTGGACGAGCTGCCACAGCTGGTGAACGTGCTGCGGGGGGAGATGTCGCTGGTGGGGCCGCGCCCGCTGCCGGAGCGGGACTTCGAGAGGCTGGCGGATTGGCACCGCAAGCGCTACCTGGTGCTCCCGGGGATCACGGGCCTGTGGCAGGTCTCGGGCCGCGCGGAGCTGGACTTCGACGACCTCGTGCACCTGGACTTCCTCTACCTCGAGCACTGGTCGCTGGCGGTGGACCTCACGATCCTGCTGAAGACGATCCCTGCCGTGCTCTCGCGGCGTGGGGCCTACTGAGCCCCGGGGGGAGGTCGGGAGGGGGGCCTGCCCCCTTCCCGTTCCGATCACGATCCTGCTGAAGACGATCCCTGCCGTGCTCTCGCGGCGCGGGGCCTACTGAGTCCCTGCCGGCGCCAGGCGGTGACGCACGGCCGGTGGGGGTGGGCGAGCGCCCGCCGGTAGACGCTCCAGGTCTCGCGCGCGGCGTCCTCCCAGCGGTCCGGCGCCTCCGGGATCACGGCCACACGCTCATGCTCGAGTCCGAGCTCGGCGACGGCTTCGCGGGCGACGGCCTCGCTGGGGACGATCACGTGCACAGCGCGCTGCACCGCGAGGTGGCGCAGGCGCAGGTGCATGCCGCCGGAGCGCAGCCGTTCGCTGGGGCGCTTGAGCGCGGCGAGGTCGTGGAGGGTGACGACCATCGGACAGGGGCTATGCAGCATCGCCCCCTGCATCCAGGGGGTGTGGAAGAGGTCGGCCTCCCTCGGGCGGTGGCTCTCGTGGACCTCGTCCTGCTCGCCGGCGGTGTCGCGCAGCGCCTGCAGCAGACAGCTGGCGTAGTGCCCAAGACCCTGCGGGTCTGAGGTGGGGCGGCTGTCGAACGCGACCCTCACGGGCGCTCGGGGTCCCTCTCGATGCTCCCCCACAGGTGCATGCGGGGGACCTTAGTGGGTTTGTGGACGGAAGGACAGCGATGACAGCGCAGTTGCCGCTTTATTCCTACCTCTCCCCCGAGAGCCTCACCGGTGGCCTCTCCCTCTAGCCTGCACGGGTGCCCGCGCGCGAGTATCACGAGAGCCTCTGGGAGGCGATCCCCGAGGGACTCTCTCCGCCGCACATGGCGGCCCGATTGGCCTTCCTGCTCGACCACGCGCCGGTGGGTGCGCGGGTGCTGGACGTGGGCTGCGGCGAGGGGCGCTTCACCTCCGCGCTGGCGCGGGCGGGGAGGGAGGCGGTGGGGATCGACGTGGCGGAGGAGCCGCTGCGCCGCGCGCGCGAGCGCGAGGAGGGGCTCGATCTGCGGCTCGTCCCCACCGAAGGGCCGTGGCCGCTACCGGACGTGAGCTTCGACGCGGTGTGGGCGGGGGAGGTGATCGAGCACGTGGCGGATACGGCGGGGTGGCTCTCGGAGGTGCGCCGGGTGCTGCGCTCGGGGGGCGCGCTGGTGCTGAGCACCCCCGCGCACGGACCGCTCACCCGCCTGGCCCTGGGCCTCTCGGGGCGCGCGTTCGCGAACCGCTTCGACCCCCGCTCGGAGCACCTGCGCTTCTACACGCGCCGCTCCCTGGCGGCGCTGCTGGAGGACTTCGGCTTCGAGCGGATCGAGACCCGCGGCCTCGGCGGATTGATCGGACCCCTCCCACCCCGGCGGGTGCTGCTGGCGGCGGCGCGGCGCAGGCGCTTCTAATGCCTCGCCGCCGCGCGGCGGCGGCCGACGGGCAACACCGCCCGCTTCGCAGATGCGCCACTGCCCACGGCGGCACTGCCCGCCGCGGCGCCGGCCGACGCGGCGGTTCCGCCGTTGCTCCCGGCGGCGCGCAGCGCTTCGAGGTAGTCGTCCTGGATCGTGAGCAGTTCGGCGTTTTCGGCGATGCTCGCGTGGGGGGCGACGGCCTCGGGGTTGAGGTAGACGGCGGCGCGCAGCGCGTTCAGCGCGGCCTGGGCCTGCCCGGTGTGCAGGCTCGTACTCGCCGAGCGCTTGCCAGGTCTTGAAGTTGGAGGGCTGCAGGTGCACGGCCTGCTCGTAGGTCGCGGCGGCGGCGGCGGGCTGCCCGGCGCCCTCCTCGACGGCGGCGAGCGTGAGCAGCGCTTCGGCGGAGAGGGGGTCGCGGCCGACCGCGGCGTGCGCGGCGCCGAGCGCGGCGGCGGGATCGCGCGCCACCAGCGCGAGCGCTTCGTTGGACGCGTCCACCGAGCGCTGCGGCTGCCACTCGGCCCAGGCGGCGAGCAGCGCGAAGACGAGCACGGCGGCCGCGATCCCCCCACGCAGCGGACCGATCTCACGCAGCGAAGGCAGGCACAGCCGTCCGGCGGACTCCCGCCGGCTTGGATCGAGGCTGCCCGCGGGGGCGCCGGCGGTGGGGGGGTCCGATAAAGCGGGCAGCGGCCCGCGCCCGGCGAGCCAGCCGGCGCAGAGCAGGGCGGCGCAGGCGACGCCGGGGATGTACCAGGTCCAGTCCACGAAGGAGTGGACGCCGAAGGTGGCGACGAGGCAGACCATCGTGAGCAGCCCGACGCGCTCGGCGGTGTAGAGGTGGGCGGGCGGGGAATCCGATCCGGACATTGGGCGCCGGCGCCAGCCGCTCCAGTGCCGGTTGAGGGGGTGACCGATCGAAGATCGGCCAGCACGCCCCGCGGCGCACGTCCACGCGCCGAGCAGCGCGAGCACCACCAGCAGCCCGGGGAGGCCGAGGTCGGCGAGGGTCTGCACGACGAAGCCGTGGGCCTGTCCGACGTTGAGGATCGCCGTGCGGTAGCGCAGGCGGGCCGTTTCGTAGCCTTCGGCGCCGACGCCGAGCAGGGGGTGGTCCCGGAATATCTCCAGGGCTTCGTTCCAGTAGCGCGCGCGCACGCTGCCGATCGCGGTGAGGCGCCCGGGGCCGTTGGCGGGGACGGCGGCGTTGGGATTGGTGAGCGTGCCGGCGGTGTGGGAGATGCTGCCGAACAGGCCGCGGTGGCTCACGGCGAGCATCCCGGCGACGGCGATCGCGGCGATCGCGGGGAGGCTGAGCAGCACCGTGCCCACGCGCCGGCGCGTCAATGGCGAAGGGGCGCGCCGGCCGGTGAGGAAGCCGACCGCCAGGCCGACGAGGGTGAGTGCGAGGAGCACAGCGGCGAGCAGCACACCGAGCTGGTGCCCGGCGCCGACGCGCGCGGCGAGCGGCGTGTTGTCGGTGGTGAGGGCGTGTTGGGAGAAGTCCCAGGCGACCACCACGCCTGCCCCCAGCGCGCCGGCGCAGAGCACGGCGACCCCGCGCAGGCGCAGCGGGACGAGGCAGAGCCACAGCGCGAGCCCGAGCACGAGCGCGGCGAGCGCGCCGCGGGAGTAGGCGAGCATGACGGTGCTCAGCACGATCCCCATCGCGGGGTAGGCGAGCGCGTTCAGCAGCGCGTGCCCGGCGCGGCGGGCGCCCAACCACATGCAGCCGATCGCGCCGAGCGCGGCGGCAAGGCCGATCGCGTTCCAGTAGCCGTAGGGTTCCCGCAGCCGCGCGTAGGTGCGCGCGTAGGCCTGTTCGGAGCCGAGCGCATTGGGGAAGACCTTGGTGAGCAGCGCGTAGCCGCACACCGCCACGGCGGCGAGCAGCACCCCGCCGAGCACCGCCGACCAGCGCGCGGGCGCGGCCCGGGCGACCAGCACCGCGAGCGCGAACACGCCGCTGTAGGCGAACAGGCGCGCGGCGGCCTCCCAGCTGCTGTCGGGCTTCACCGACCAGATCACCGACAGCGCGGAGAGCGCGGCGAAGGCGAGCAGCAGACCCGCCGACCACAGCCCGTAGGCGGGCCGCCCGGCCGGTGTGAGCAGGATCGCCGCCGCGATCCCGGCGCCGCAGCCGAGGGTGAGGCCGATCTCGACGGGGGTGATCGTGCCGAGGTTGAGGCCGCCTCCCGCGAGGAAGGTGACCAGGCAGAGGATGCCGGCGATCAGCAGCGTGGGTCCGGCCACCTTTGTGGACATCTCAGTCGCCGGGAGTGAAGGGCCCGGGGATGGAGTGCCCGCCCGCCCGCACACGGTTGCGGACGGCGCGGCCGAGGAGCAGCAGGGCGCAGGCGAGCAGGAAGGCGAGCAGCGCGAGCAGCGGCGTGGGAAGCGCGCTGAGCGCGGAGGCGATGTTGACGTGGACGACGCCGGGGTGGATCACCTCGCCGCCCACGGAGACGGGCGGTGAGCTCGCGTGGGGGATGCCTTCGAGGGTGTGCTGTTCGGTGGGGGTGGGGGGCGCCACCGGGGCGGAGCTGGCCCCCCCGGAGCTGGTGGAGCCGCCCCCCCCGTGGGAGCCGGCGGCGCCGGCGAGCTGGGCTTTGTGGATCGAGGTCGGGGCAGTCGGTGTACTCGGAGAGTTCGGGCGGCATCTGCCTGATCGCCTGGCTGTAGGCCTGCTGGCTGTAGCCGGTGGGCAGCGTCCCGTTGCTGCAGGCTTCGAGGATCTTCGTGGCCTCGCTCGCGCGCGCGGGCGCGGCGGCGGCGAGCGGGAGCAGCAGCGCCGCCGCGACGGCGAGCGCCGATCGGAGTGGGGCGAGCCTCGTCGTGCGCAAGCGACGCACGCTACCAGCGCTCCCCGCGGGAAAGACCGAGGCTGTCAAGGGCGCTTGAGAACCCCTCCGCCCAGGCGTCGTGGGTGAAGGCCTGCACATCCTCCGCGCCGGCGGCGCCGAGGCGTGCGCGCAGCGGGGCGTCGGCGGCGAGCCGCCGCAGCGCGTGGGCGAGCGCGCGGGAATCTCCGGCGGGCACGACCAGGCCGTTGCGCCCGTCACGCACCAGGCCGCCGGCGACGGCCCCCACGGCGTCGCTCGCGATCACGGGGAGATTGCGGTTCATCGCCTCGTTGACAACCAACCCCCAGGGCTCGCGGAAGGTGCGGGTGGGGATCGAGGGCACGACGAGCACGTCGGCCGCGGCGTACACGCTGCGCAGCTGCAGCGGGGAGAGGGGGTCCGTGCAGACCACCTCATTCCCCGCCGCGCCGCCGGCGGAGACCCAAGGGGGGATGGATCCCACGCCGGCGAGGACGAGCGCGGCGGAGGGAGCTGTGAGGCCCGACTCCCTCCAGGCTTCGATCAGCACCTCGATTCCCTTTTCCCGGACGGGGCGACCCGCAAACAGGAACTTCACCGCGGCATCGGCCGGCCACGGGGGCGCCGCGCCGGCGGCCGGCTTGGAGGCGCCCGCCTCGGGGGGGCCCAAGTCGGGGGGGCCCAAGTCGGAGGCGCCCCAGAAGCCGTTGTCGACGGACTGCGGCGCCACGTGCACGTTGCGCGCGCCGCGGGCGCGCACGTAGGCGCTGACGTGCGGGCCCATAGGTGACGACGGCGTCCGCGGAGCGGTAGAGGCGCAGCAGCGCGAGGTAGCTGAGGGCGTGCGCGGGGGTGCGGGGATGGGCCCACAGCGAGGTCCAGAGGATCACCGGCACCCGGGCCCGGCGGGCGCCCGGCCCAGGCGCCGGGCAGCGCGAGGCGCCCGCCGCTGGAGACGACGACCGCGCGGTAGCGCCCGGACGCGGCGAGCGCCGCGACGTCGCGCTGGCGCAGGCGCCGGTGGGGGAAGGGCAGCTCCTGCGCCCGCCGGCGGTCCCGCCGTGCTGGGAGCGTCCGCCGAAGAGCGCAACTCGACGTCCTCGCGCTCGTGCAAGCGGGTAAAGGCGCCAACGCGGTCGAGGCGGGGCGTGCCCGGTGACGAACAGGACCGGCTTCATCGCAGCGCCTCCTCGTAGGCGGCGAGGGTCTGCTCGCCGCAGCGCTCCCAGGTGAAGTGGGCGGCGACGGTGGCGCGCGCGCGGCGGCCGGCCTCGCGCAGGCGGTGGGGGTCGGAGAGCAGCTCGTCGATGCGCTGGGTCAGGCGCTCGATGTCGCCGGGGGGCACGAGCATGAAGCCGTCCCCCGCGGCGGCGATCTCCTCGGGCCCGGGCTCGCCGCGGCAGCCGATCGCGGGCAGGCCGCCGGCCATCGCCTCGATGTAGGCGACCCCGAAGGCCTCCTCGGTGGAGGGCATCGCGAACAGGGTGCAGCGGCGCGCCCGCTCGATCGCCTCCGCGGGGGCGAGCTGCCCGCAGAACTGCACCCGCTCGGCGACCCCGAGGCGCACGGCGAGCCCTTCGAGCGCGACCCGCTCGGGTCCGTCGCCGACGATCAGGTAGCGCAGCGTGGGGTGCCGGGCGGCGAGCACCGCGAGCGCGCGCAGCACGTCGGCGTGGCGCTTGCGGGCGACGAGGTGCGCCGACGGTGACCAGCGTGGGCTCGCTCGTCCCGCCGCGAGCCGCAGGCGCCCGGGAGGTCGGCGCCGAGATGCACGACGCGCGTCTCCCCGGCGCCGTGGACGCGCGCGCGAGCTCGGCGATGCCGCGACTGTTGGCGAGCACGAGGCGGGCGGCGCCCAGCCCGCGCGCGACGGCCTCGCGGCCGGCGGCGGAGCGGGGGGCGGTGTGGAGCACGTCGCCGCCGTGCACGCGACACCACGAGCGGCACGTCGAGCCCGGCGCGGCGCACGGCGTCGCCGGCGGGCACCGCGTTGTGGGCGTGGATCGAGCTCGAACCCGAATGGCGGCGCAGCCGGCGCAGGGCGACGCCCAGCGCGGGCGCCGCCCAGGCCCCCCAGGACGGGTAGGAGCGCTCGCGGGGCGGGGAGACGTAGGGGACGTAGGTGACCGGCAGGCCGTCGCGCTCCTGGTGCGGGCCCGCGCGCGCAGCCGCGCAGCAGCTCGCGCGCGGCGCCCGCGCCGGTCCGGCGCGCAGCGAGGCGCGCGGCGGCACCAGGCGGTGCAGCACGAGCACGTGCACCTCCGCGCCCGCGGCGCTGCGCGGCGAGCGCCTGGCGGTGGGCCCAGACGCCCAGCACGGGGTCGCGCCGGCGGGGGTAGAACTCGGCTACGACGGCGACCTTCACCAGCGGCGGTGGGTGGCGAGTGGTGACCTGGGCTTCGCGGGCCGTGAGGTAGGGGCCGCTCGGCGAGCAAGCGCGCGCGCCTCGGCGATCGCGTGCCGCGCGCGAGTAGGCGTCGCCGGCGGGCGCGGCGGAGTGGCGGATCGCGACGGCGTCGAGCACGCCGCAGCGCCAGCCGTGCTCGCGGGCGAGCGCGGCCCAGTGCAGGTCGAGACCCCAGCCCATGCGCAGCTTCGGGGAAGGGCAGCAGCGCGGGGAAGGTGGCGCGGGCGAACGCGGTCACCGGGCCGATCTCCACGAAGCGCGTCTCGCGCACGACGCCGGCGCGGCGGCGCGCGTGACGCGCCAGGCGGCGTGGGAGCGCGCGCGATGCGCGGGCTGGGCGAGCTGCGAGGTCGAAGCGCTCGGCGAGGAACAGGAAGCGGTCGAGGAAGCCGCGCGGGAGGACGACGTCGTCGTCGACCATGAGCAGCCAGTCGTGCTCCTCGGGCGGGTGGGCCGCGAGCAGGCGGTTGAGGTTCTCGAACTTCCCGAGCCCTTCGGGCGGGCGCGTGTGCAGCTCGACGTGGTGGCGGGAGCGCATCAGCTCGGCACGGATCGCCGTGGCCAGCGCACGCCCGCTCGGGGCGCACGACGCCGAGCACGAGCACGCGCCGGCGCGGAGGGGAGCGCCGGCGCGGCGAGAGCGAGACGCAGGCGCCGGCCGCCCACCAGCTCGCGGGCGTCGATCGAGCTCGTCCTGGATCCCGCGCCGCAGCCGCGTCGAGACCCCCGACGGTGCCGCTCTCCCCGGAGAGGAAGTCCTCCGCGCTCGCGACGCGCCGGTGGGCGGCCGCCGTTCGTCGGCGCTTATGCCCTGCTGCGAGCCGGCCGAGGCTGTGCGCGACCATCGTGAGCCCGGCGGGGCAGCGGTAGCGAACGACGTGGCCGAGGCATCCGGCCAACGTGCGCAGCTCGGCGTGCAGCGACGGGCGCCGCCCCTGCAGGCTGTTGTAGCGGCGGCTGGCGCGGCCGCGGGCGCGGGCGGCGCGGGCGAGCGAACGCAGGCGCGCGTCGGCGCGGCGCGCGGCGGTGGTCGAGCGCGGCGGCGGCGACGTAGAGCGCCGGGCGGGTCATGCGGCTTCGCCGGCGAGCAGGCGGTCCTGCCACTCCTGCTCGTCGCCGTCGATGCCGAGCGGCGGCGTCGAAGGGCCCCGACGCGCTCGAGCGGCGCTGCGGCGGATCGCTCATGTTGGCGCCCCATGCGTAGCGCACGCGGTCGGTGTCCTTAGGCCCGAGGTCGAGGGATGTGATCGGCGGCCCCTCACGGCCGCAGCAGCGCGGAGGACGGCCCTCGAGGCGGGGGCGTATCGGGCCGGTGAAGACCTCGTCCGTCGGGGTGCTCGCCGCGGCGGCAGCGACAGCGCGTCCAGCCAGCCGGGCCGGACCTCGACGTCGTCGTCGACGAACACGAGAAGCTCGCCGTTGGAATGGCGCGATGCCGGTGTTGCGGGCGGCGTTCAGCCCGAGCGGCCGGTCGTGGGAGATGTAGGCGGCGCCGAAGCGCTCGGCGAGCGCGCGGATCGCGGGCGAGGGCGGGTCGTCGTGTACGACGAGCAGCTCGGCCCCAGCCGCGGCGGCCTGGGGGGCGATCGAGGCAAGCGCGACCTCGAGATATTCAGGGCGCTCGCGAGTGGGGATGACGATCGATACGGTTGGCTGCAAAGTGGGGTGCTGACTCAAGAAGAGGGGCTCGGCTCGCCGGCCTCCGGGCGACTGCGTCACCTTCCGCGGGGTGCGAATACTCGCAAGGGGAGCATTCGCCAAGAGAACATTCTAGTTTTGTGCGGGGAATGGTCCTGTTCGTGCACAACCGCTACCGCACGGCGGGGGGCGAGGAGCGTGTGGTGGAGGATCTGATGTGGCTGGTGCGCGAGCGCTTGGGCGAGCCGGTGCAACTGCTGACGCGGGGAGGATCGGATGCGGGGGGCCGCACCCCGGCGGGGGGCCGCACCCGGGCAGCGGGGGGCCGCACGCGAGCAGCGGCGGGGCTGCTGCGCGGGGGCCTCGATCCCGACGAGGTGGCGGCCGCGGTGCGGCGCGAGGGAGCGCGGGTGGTGCACGCGCACAACATCCACCCGACGCTGGGCTGGCGGGCGCTGGCGGCGGCGCGGAGCGCGGGCGCGCGGGTGGTGCTCCACCTGCACCAGTACCGGCTGGTGTGCGCGGTGGGGGTGTGCTTCACGCGGGGCGAGGAGTGCGTGCGCTGCCACGGGCGCAACACGCTGCCGGGGTTGCTGCGGGGCTGCCGGGGGAGCCGTGGGGAGGCGCTGGCCTACGCGGCGGGCCTGTCGCTGTGGCAGCGCCGGGTGGTGGAGCAGGCGGACGCGGTGATCGTCCCGAGCGAGTTCGCGCGGGAGCGGCTGCGGGAGCTCCGGGCGCCGCTGCCGTGGGAGCGGGTGCACGTGCTGGCGCCCCCGGTGCGAGCGCTCGCCGAGGGCGGTCCCGCAGCAAAGCATCCCTCGGAGGGGTACGCGCTGGTGGTGGCGCGCCTCTCCCCGGAGAAGGGAATCGACGTGGCGATCGAGGCGTGCCGCCGCGTTGGCATCCCGCTGGTGGTCGCGGGCGAGGGTCCGGCGGATGGCAGCGGCGGCGCGGTCGAGGACGGAGGAGCGGTCCGCTTCGTGGGCCGCGTCGACGATGCGCGCCTCGCGGAGCTGCGGGCGGGGGCGGCGCTGGCGCTGGCGCCCTCGCGCTCGGCGGAGACGTTCGGCCTGGCGGCGGCGGAGGCGATGGCGGCGGGCCTGCCGGTGGCGGCGAGCCGCGTGGGAGCGCTCCCGGAGCTCCTCGGCGAGGAGTGCCTGGCGGCGCCGGGCGACGCGGGTGCGCTGGCGGCGGCGATCGAGCGCCTGCGTGCGGACCCGCGCGCGGGCGAGCGGGCGCTGGAGAGGGTCCGCGCCCTGTGTGCTCCGGAGGTCGTCGCGGGCAGGCTGGCGGAGGTGTACGAGGCGGCCACGGCGTCGTAGGCCGCTCACGCCGACTCTCACGATCGAATCTCAGATCGTTTACCCGCGCGGCCCGTGTCGCCCCTACCGCCCCTACACTACGGCCGTCATGACGACCGTGGGCATCGTTGGGCTCGGCTACGTGGGGCTGCCGCTTGCGGTGGCGTTCGCGCAGGAGGGCTGCGAGGTGATCGCGGTCGATGTCGATGCGCGCAAGGTGCAGGCGATCGAGGCGGGGGAGTCCTACATCGAGGACGTCCCCTCGGCGCAGCTGGGGGAGCTGGGGGAGCTGATCCATCCGAGCACGCGCTACGCGCGGCTGGCGAAGGCGGATGCGGTGCTGGTGTGCGTGCCGACGCCGTTGACGCGCAACCGGGAGCCGGACCTCGGCCCGCTCCTGGATGCCACGCGGGGGCTGGCGGAGGTGTTGCAGGCGGGCCAGCTGGTGGTGCTGGAGTCGACGACGTACCCGGGCACGACGCGCGAGCGGATGCTGCCGATCCTGGAGGAGTCGGGCCTCGCGGCGGGCCGCGACTTCCACCTGGCGTTCTCCCCGGAGCGCGTGGACCCGGGGCGGACGGATTTCACGCTGCGCAACACCCCGAAGGTGCTGGGCGGCCTGACGGAGGGGTGCGCGGATCGTGCGGAGGCGCTCTACGGGCTGGTGTGCGAGCGGATCGTGCGGGTCTCGAGCCCGGAGGCGGCGGAGCTGAGCAAGCTGCTGGAGAACATCTTCCGCTCGGTGAACATCGCGCTGGTGAACGAACTGGCGATGCTGACGGACCGCATGGGGATCGACATCTGGGAGGTGGTGGACGCCGCGGCGACGAAGCCCTACGGGTTCATGCGCTTCGAGCCGGGGCCGGGGATGGGCGGGCACTGCCTGCCGGTGGACCCCTTCTACCTGAGCTGGCGCGCGCGGGAGTTCGACATGGCGACGGAGTTCATCGAGCTGGCGGGCAAGGTCAACCAGCAGATGCCCTACCACTGCGTGATGAAGGTGGAGCGCGCGCTGAACGACGCGGGCCTGCCGGCGCGGGGCGCGCGGATCGCGGTGCTGGGCGTGAGCTACAAGCCGGGCGTGGGCGACGTGCGGGAGTCCCCGGCGTTGAAGATCATGGGGCTGCTGCGCGGGCTGGGGGCGGATCTCGCCTACCACGACCCGCACGTCCCCGAGCTGCCCGACCTCGGCCTGAGCAGCCTCCCGCTGGAGGAGGCCCTGCGGGACGCGGACCTCGCGCTGATCGTGACGGCGCACCCCACGGTCGATCACGCGCTCGCCGCCGAGCGAGCCCGCGTGGTGGTGGACCTGCGCGGGGTCACGCGAGGAGCGCCGGTGGCGAACACGGTGCGGCTGTGAGGGCGAGCGTCTCCGCCGCCTCCGACCGAGCCCTCGCGAGGGCCACAGGGTGAGCGCGACCGGCGAGCCGGACCGTCTCGCTCCCGATCCGCGCGCCCCGGGTCTGCTGCTGGGCGAGGATGTGGAGATCGGCGAGGGGGTGTCGTTCGGGGCGTACGTGGTGGTGCACGCGGGCACGGTCGTCGGGGCGGGCTGCGTGATCGAGGACCACGCGGTGCTCGGCAAGCGCCCGCGCCTGGCGCGGAGCTCCTCCGCGAAGGGCGAGGTGGGCCGCCTGGAGCTGGGCGAGCGGGTGACAGTGTGCGCGGGCGCGGTCGTCTTCGCGGGCGCCACGATCGGCGAGGAGGCGATCCTCGGCGACCAGTCCTTCGTGCGCGAGCGCTCCGAGGTGGGCCCGGGCTCGGTGATCGGCCGGGGCAGCGTGGTGGACAACGACGTGCGCGTCGGCGCGCGGGTGAAGGTGCAGACCGGCGTCTACCTCACGGCCTTCACGGTGATCGAGGACGACGTGTTCGTGGGCCCGGGCGCCACGACGACCAACGACGACACGATGGCTCGCCACGACGCGACGATGCAACTGCGGGGCGCCACGCTGCGCCGCGCCTGCCGCGTGGGCGGCGGCACGGTGCTGACCCCGGGCGTGGAGATCGGCGAGGAGGCGTTCGTGGCGGCGGGCGCGGTGGTCACCCGCGACGTCCCCGCGCGCGCGGTGGTGATGGGCGTTCCGGCCCGCGTCGCGCGCGAGGTCCCCGCGGAGGATCTGCTGGAGCGCTGGCGTTAGCGGTCGCGCACGGCCGCGACGACCTCCTCGACCTGCGCGGGGGTGAGCACGGGGCTCATCGGGATCGCGAGGTGGGTGCGGGCGGCGTGGTCGGTGCCGGGCAGCTCCACGCCCTCCCCCAGGCGCGCATCGCGGCCTGGCGGTGGATGGGGGTGCGGTAGTAGCCCCTGTGGCCGATGCCGGCGGCGGCGAGGGCGGCTTCGAGGGGCGGGGGATCGGGGTGGCCGATCACGTAGAGATGCCAGGCGGGCTGCGAGCCCTCGGTGGGCCGCGGCAGCGCGACTAGCTCGCCGAGGCCGGCCTGCTCGTAGTGGGCGCCCGCCTCGCGGCGGCCGTCGGCCCACGCGTCGAGGTGGGGCAGCTGCACGCGCAGGATCGCGGCCTGCAGCTCGTCCAGGCGCGAGTTGCAGCCGAGGAGCTCGTAGCTCACCTTGTCGCGGGAGCCGTGGAAGCGCAGGATGCGCGCGCGTTCGGCGACCCCGGCGTTTGAGGTGGTGATCGCCCCGCCGTCGCCGAAGCAGCCGAGGTTCTTGGAGGGGAAGAAGGAGAACGTGGCGGCGGTCCCCAGCGCGCCGGGGCGCCTGCCGGACGCATGAGGCGCCCCGCGATCTGCCCCGGCCGTCGCTGTGCGGGGATCGGCGCCGATACGCGAGCCGGCGGCCTGGGCGGCGTCCTCGAGCACGGGCACCCCGAGCGCCTCGATCTCGGCGACGGGGGCGAGGTTGCCGAAGAGGTGCACCGCGATCACGGCCCTCGTGCGGGGGGTGAGCGCGGCGCGCACGGTGTCGGGGGTTAGGCAGTACGTATCGGGGTCGATGTCGCAGAACACGGGGGTGGCGCCCGTGGGGGGGATCGCCTCGGCGGAGGCGTAGAAGGTGAAGGAGGGCACGACCACCTCGTCGCCCGGGCCGACGCCCATCGCGCGCAGCGCGATCGTGAGGGCCTCGGTCCCGTTGGCGACCCCCACGGCGTGCGCCGCCCCGCAGTAGGCGGCGAACTCGCGCTCGAAGGCGGCGACCTCGGGGCCAAGGATGTAGCGCTCGGAGTCCAGCACCCGCTCGATCGCCGCGCGCAGCTGATCGCGCAGCGGGGCGAGCGGGGTGGAGGTGTCGAAGAGGGGGACGCTCACGTGTGGGACCCTACCGTCGCCTCGCGCTCCCGCAGCCAGCGGACGGTCGCGGCGATGCCCTCCTCCACGCCGATGCGGGCCTCCCAGCCGAGGAGGGTGCGGGCCTTCTCCACCGAGGGCCAGCGGCGCTGGACGTCGACGGCGAAGCTCGGGAGGTGCTCGAGCGCGAACGCCTCGGGGTCCTCCCCGCAGGCGTCCCACACGATCCGGGCGATCTCCGCGACGGTGAGCTCGCGGGCGGCGGAGATGTTGAAGTCCTCGTTGAGCCCCGCCTCGGAGCCCATCGCGGTGACGATCCCGTCGGCGATGTCGTCGACGTGGGTGAGCGTGCGGGTCTGCTCGCCGGAGCCGAAGATCTGCAGGGGGCGCCGGCCGGAGAGCACCTTGTGGATCAGGTCCGGAACGGCGTGCGCGATGCCGGGCTCGGCGTCGGGCGCCTCGCCGGGGCCGTAGGCGTTGAAGGGGCGGCAGATCGTGTACGGGAGGCCGTGCTCGGCGTGGGCGGCGCGGCAGTACACCTCGCCGGTGAGCTTCGAGAAGCCGTAGGCGGAGAGCGGGACGGGGCAGTCCGGCAGGTGGGCCTCGGTGGTGGGGAACTCGGTGGCGCGCTCGAAGACCATCGAGGAGGAGACGTAGGCGAAGCGCTCCACCTCCGCCTCCAGGGCGGCGCGGACGACGGCGTTGTAGAGGGCGTTGTTGACCTCGGTGAGCGTGTGGGGGAGGCGGTGGAAGTTCGCGATCCCCCCGACGATCGCGGCGAGGTGGATCACGTGCGAGCAGCCCTCGCTCGCGCGCCGCGCCTCGGCGAGCAGGCGCAGGTCGCCGGTGTGGACCGCGCAGCCCTCGCGCATCCACTGCGGGGCGGGGCGCTGGTCGGAGACCCGCACCTCATACGCGGGGTCCGCCAGCAGCCGGCGCACAACGGCGGAGCCGATCGTCCCGGCGCCGCCCGTCACGAGCACCCGGCTCATGCTTGCCGGCCGACCGGGGCGAGCTCGGCGGCGTAGGCGAAGACCTGGCCGGCGCCCCAGCAGTTCCAGGGGTCCACCACCAGGCAGTCCTCGGCGGCGAGCGCGGAGATCGCGGCGAGCGTCCGCGGCTCGCGGAAGACCGAATGGTTGGCGGCCACCACGACCGCGGCGGCGCCCTCCAGCGCCTCCTCCAGCGGCGCGGTGGGGGTGGCGACGTGGGGGTCGTGGATCGCCACGTCCGCGAGCTCGCGTTCGAGCAGGCGGATGAGCTTGTGGGCGAGCGAGTCGCGCTCGTCGTCGGTGTCGGCCTTGAAGGCGAGGCCGAGCACGGCGACCTTGCGGTTCGCGAGCGACCCGAGGCGGCGGCGCATCCCTTCGACGAGGAAGAGGGGCACGGACTCGTTGACGCGCGAGACCGCGAGCAGCATCCCGGGCGCGTTGGAGCGCTCCTCGGAGAAGGCGAAGTCCTTGCGCAGGCAGGTCCCGGCGGTGAGCCCGGGCTGGGCGATGCCGCCGCGGGGGTAGTCGCGGTTGACGAGGTCGATCACCTCGAACACGTTGGCGCCGTGGCGCTCGCAGTCCATCATCAGCAGGTTGGGGAGCGCGAAGTTGGTGTAGCGCAGGATGTTGGCCCAGATCTTCGCGAGCTCGGCCTGCACGGGGGTGGTCTGCACGATCGGGGCTCCGAACACCCCGAACAGCTCCGCGGCGGCCTCCCCGGGATGATGTGTCCCGCCCACCCTGCCGACGCCGCCGACGATGCAGGGCAGCGTGTCGATCTCCTCGAGGAAGCGCCCCGCGGCGATGCGCTCGGGGGCGTGCGCCACGAACACATCCTCCCCGACACGGAAGCCGCGGTGCTTTTCCAGATAGCCCGCGACGAAGTCGGTGGTTCCGGGGGCGACGGTGGAGCGCAGCACGAGCGAGTGCCCGGGGGCGAGCACCCCGAGGAGGTCGTCGAGCGCGGAGCGGATGTCGCGCATGTCGATCTCGATGTGCGAGAAGGAGGGGGTGCCGAGCGTGATCACGATGTGGCGCGCCCGCGCGGCGTCGGCGACGCGCTCGGACAGCTCCAGCCCCCCGCGCGGCGGCCCGCCGCGGACCCGCTCAAGCAGCTCCTGAGCGCCGGTCTCCTGGAAGGGCATGACCCCCTCGCGCACGGCGCCGAGGCGGGCGGGGTCGTTGTCGATCCCCACCACCCGCAGGCCGCGGTCGGCGAAGGAGAGCGCAAGCGGCAGCCCGACGCGGCCGAGGCCGATCACGGAGACGTCAGCGGTGTGCTCCAGGGGGGTCATTGGTGCTCCAGCGGGGTCATCGGAGGGGAGGTTAGCGGCGCCCACAGAGCGAACGGCAGGTTGGGCTGCGGTGCTGGGTCAGGTGGAGCCGCGACGCTCGCGCAGGTACTGATGCGCGAACCCTGCCACGAAGCGGGGGTTGTGGCGGGCGTAGCGACGCCACAAGCGGCGCGGCTCGCGCGCGAGCCGGTAGCTCCACTCCAAGCCATTCCGCTGCATCCACGGCGGGGCCTGGGGGACGAGGCCGGCGTGGAAGTCGAAGGCGGCCCCGACCCCCACGAGCAGCGGGGCACGCAGGTGGGGACGCATGCGCTGCATCCAGCGCTCCTGCTTGGGCTGCCCGGTGCCGACCCACACCACCTGGGCGCCGGAGCCGTCGATCTCGGCGATCGTGCGCCGCTCCTCCTCGGGGGTGAGCTCACGGAATGGGGGGGAGTGGCCGCCCGCGATGACCAGACCGGGGAAGCGCTCGCGCAGGCGGCGGCTGAGCAGCTCGAGCGCCTCGGGCGTGCGGCCCCCGTAGAGGTAGACGGGAGTCCCGTTGCGGGCGGCGCGCGCGCAGAAGCCGGCCATCAGGTCGGGCCCGTAGACGCGCGTGGCGCGGGAGTGGCCGAGCAGGCGCAGCGCCCACACGAGCGGCATCCCGTCGGGCACGGCGAGCGTGGCGTCCAGCGTGGCGGCGAGCGTGGCGGGTTCCTCGCGGGCGCTCATCACGAGGTTCACGGCGGCGGCGGTGACGTAGCCGCGCTCCCCGGCGGCGATCATCGCCTCCATCCAATCCATGACCTGCTCGTAGTCGGAGATCGCGAGCGGGATGCCGAGGATCTCTGCGCGGGGAGGCGGCGCCGGGATGGTGGATGCGGGGGAGGAGGCGATTGGGTGAAGATACCCGCCTCATGACAACGATCGATCGAGGCTTCTGGGCGGGGCGGCGCGTGCTGCTCACGGGCCACACGGGCTTCAAGGGGGCGTGGACGGCGCTGTGGCTGCAGGAGCTCGGCGCGCGGGTGACGGGCATCGCGCCGCCGGGGCCGCCCACGAGGCCGTCGCTGTACGAGCTGGCGCGGGTCGGCGAGGGGATGCGCGAGCGCACGGCGGACGTGCGCGATGCGGGCGCGCTGCTGGAGGCGGTCGCCCAGGAGCGCCCCGAGGTGGTGCTGCATCTCGCGGCGCAGCCGCTCGTGCGCCGCTCCTACCGGGAGCCGGCGCACACCTACGAGGTGAACGTGATGGGCACGGTGAACGTGCTCGAGGCGGTGCGCCAAGCCGGAGGGGAGGTGCGCGCGGTGGTGGTGGTGACCTCCGACAAGTGCTACGAGAACCCCCCGGGCGGAGCGCGGCGGTTCGTGGAGGGCGACCCCCTCGGGGGCGAGGACCCGTACTCCAGCTCCAAGGCGTGCGCGGAGCTGGTGACGGCGGCGTACCGCAGCTCCTTCCTCTCAGGTGGCGACTGCCCGCATGTGGCGAGTGCGCGCGCGGGCAATGTGATCGGCGGGGGCGACTGGGGCGCGGATCGCCTGGTCCCGGACATCGTGCGAGCGGTGGAGGTCGGGGAGTCGGTGAGGGTGCGCAATCCCGAGGCGGTGCGTCCATGGCAACACGTGCTCAACCCACTGAGCGGCTATCTCAACCTGGCCCAGGCGTTATGGCGCACATCGGAGGCGGCGGGCGCGTGGAACTTCGGCCCCGCTCCGGAGGACGTGCGCACGGTGGGTTGGGTGGTGCAGCGCCTGTCCGACCTGTGGGGAGGCGCGCTGCGGTGGGAGGCGGATGGAGGGGCGGGTGGGGATCTCGATCCACCGGAGGCGGGCCACCTGGCGCTCGACTCGAGCAAGGCCGAGCGCGGTCTGGGGTGGCGCCCGCCGTGGGGTCTGGAGGAGGCGCTGGAGGGCGTGGTGGAGTGGCACGAGGCGCACCGCCGCGGCGAGGACGTTCGGCAGACAACTGTCAGCCAAATCGAACGATTCGACAGAGCGGCAAGCTAGCTCGTAGTCTCCCGGGGCATGAGCCCCTCGACGCTGCGCCGCTACCGCGCCGAGCGCCTGCTTCGCCAGGAGTTCGAGGGGCTGCGCGGGGGAGTGCTCCAGAGCGTGCGCGCGCGCCTGCGCGCCCGCGGCGTGCTGCTCGACCGGGGGGATCTGGAAGCGTGCTACGCGGCGGCGTGGCATGGCCTCTACGCCGCGATCGCCGCGGGCGAGGAGGTCGCCAATCCGGCGGGGTGGCTGACGGTGGTGACGTTCCGCCGCGCGATCGACGAGCACCGCTCAGCCCCCGCGGGGCGGGCGCCGGCGGAGCGAGCCGCGAGCGAACCGGACCTGGCGGCGGAGCTCGACGACCGGGCGCGGTTGCGCCAACTGTTCGAGGCGCTGCGGGGCCGTCTCAACCCGCGGGAGTGTGAAGCGGCGGCCCTCTGCTACCTGCAGGGCCTGACCCGCGCGCAGGCCGCCGCGCGCATGGGGATCAGCGAGGCGCGAATGGGCAAGCTGATGGAGGGCCGCGGCCCGGGCCGGCCGGGGGTGGCGGGCAAGGTGGGGGAGCTGCTGGAGGCGATCCGCTGCGGGGAGTGGTGCGAGCAGCAGGCCTCGCAGATGCGAGCCCTCGCGTTCGGCATCCTCGAGCCCGGCGGCGAGCGCTACCGCATGGCGCGCCTGCACCAGCGGGAGTGCCCGGCGTGCCGCGCCTACATCCTCTCCCTCCGCGGCCTCGCCGCGGTGCTCCCCCCGCTGCCGCTCCCGTGGGGCCTTGGATTTGGAGCCGCGGGCGCCGGCGCCGGAGCGGGAACGATTTCGGCGTCGGGCGCTGTCGGCGCAGGGGGCGCCGCCGGTGGAGGCTGGCTGCTGGGCGGCTCGATGGGGGCGAAGCTGGCGGTGAGCTGCGTGCTGGCGCTCAGCGTGGGCTGCGTGGCCTTCACGGTGGCTCCCCACCACACGGGAGCGGCGCACCCGCACCGGCGCCCACGTGCGGGCCACGTGGCGAGCGCCTATCTTGCGGACGCCCCGGCGACGATCACGGGCTCGACTCCGCTCGCCGGAGCCCTCTCGGGGCGCTCGTCCTCGCCCGTGGCGCCCCGAATCTCGCGAGCAGCGCGTGCCGCCGCCGAGCACCGGGCCTCGGCGCGGCAGGCGCAGAACGAGTTCGGCCCCGAACAGCCTGCCCAGGGCACCGCCTCGGCGGGCGCGGCGCGGGGCGGCGCGAGGGTTGGCGCACACGCCGCCGCTCGTCATGCGACGGGCGGCTCTACCGGCGGCGCCGGCTCCACGGAAGGCGGGGGCTCCACCGGCGGCGGCGAATCGTCCGGAGCCGTTCCGGCGGGCGAACAGGGCTCCCCCGCTCCCGCGGGCCCACCGACCCACGCGGAACGGGAGTTCGGCCCGGAATAGAGTCCCTGGCGGGGGCGGGTGGGGCTCCAATCGCCCGCGGGAACGGGAGTTCGGCCCGGAATAGTCCCCGGCCTGCCTCAGGCGCGGGGGAAGACCTTGGCGAGCCGGGTGAGCGCGAGGGGGTTGCCGCGGGGGCGCATGCGTCCGGTGGCGATCGCGCGCAGCGGGGTGAGGCGGTCGCCGATGATGTCGACGAAGTCCTGGTAGGAGATGCGCAGGCGGACGTCGGCGTTGGGAGCGGCGCCCTGGTGGACGGTGGAGGAGCCGTTGTCGACGGTGAGGTGCCAGGTGGGGACGTCGTGGTCGGTGAACTCCCACTGGAAGGTGGTGGGGCGGCGCAGCCCGTGGTTGGGGTTGACCTGGCGGCGGATCGTGTCGAACAGCAGCTCGACGGTCTCGGGGTCGCGCATGGTGGGCCCTTCGCGCACGCCGAGGACCCCGGCCTGGGCGAGCCGCCGCCCACGCTGGGAGATCTCAAGCGGCGTGAGGCCGGGCGGCATCAGCGGGGGGCCGGGCAAAGTCTCGGGGGGGAGGCCGGCGGAGCGGAGCTTGGTCATCAGCGAGTTGACGCCTTCGGGGCCGATCCTGTCGAAGGTGTAGCCGAAGCAGGTCAGATAGCTCTCGTCCCAGCCGGGGGGCATGAGCACCTGGGCGGTGTAGCGGGTGACTTCCTGGAGGATGCGGGCGACGGCTTTGGGGACGCCGACGGGATCTTCGCGCCTGAGGTCGGCGAGGAGCTTGACGCCGAAGCCGATGTGGCGCTGCTCGTCGGCCTGGATGTTCTCCATGCCCTCGCGGAAGGCGGGGAGGACGTTGCGCTCCTCGAGGTAGCTGCAGATGAGGTGCTGCCCGGGCTGGGCGAGGGTGCCCTCGATGACGATGTGGTAGAGGGCGACGGCGGCGGCGAGCTTCGCGGGGGAGCGGTCGGCGCGCAGCTCGTCGGCCATCGTGTCGAGGCGCTCGAAGATCTTGCGGAAGCCGGGGGTGAGCTGGGGCTTGACCGCGTTCAGCCCACTGGCCATGGAGCCGTCGCCGATCCCGCAGACCTCGTGCATGAAGCGCTTGAAGAAGACGGCGTGGCGGGCCTCGTCGACCTGCTGGGTGGCGATGAAGTACTTCTGCTCCACGCGCGGCGCGGCGTCGATGTAGGGGGAGAGGTTGTCCGCGACGGCGTCCTCGCCCCAGAAGAAGAGCCCGTAGTTCCAGAGCGCGGCCTGGCGCTCGAACTCGGTGAACTCCTCGCGCCACTGGCGGGCGTCCTCGGTGAAATCCAATTCCGTGGCACTCCAATTTCCGCGCTCCCAGCGGGCGTAGAGGTCCTCGTAGGAGATGGCGTCGGCGGGGAGGCTGCCGAGCTGTGCGGTGGCGGGGGGCCCGTCGCCGTTGGGGGTGGAGCCGGGGGTGGTGGGGGTCGCGCTGCTCGCCATGTTGATCTGCTCCTCGTGGTGTCCGTGGGGGGACTTCTTGGTGGCGCCGGGGGGTGCGGCGGGGTGCGGGGTGCGGGGTGCGGCGGGGTTCGGGTGGAGGTGGCGGGTGTGCGGGGTGCGGGGTGCGGCGGGGTTCGGGTGGAGGTGGCGTGTGCGCGGAACGTGCCCGCGGGGCGACGAACGAGCCGCGAAACGGATGGCAAACGTTAGCGCGTGGGCGGAGCGATCGGTAGGCTCTGAGCCTGGATGAGAGCGAGAGTGCTTGCGCCTCTGCGCGAAGCCCCCGCCACGGTGCCCGCCCTCGGCGCGCTCGCGCTGATGGCGGTGTGGGCCACGGACCAGGCCGGCTACCCCGTGACCCACTGGGCGCCGGGCGGCCTGATCGTGCTGGCGCTGCTCGCGATGGCGCTCGCGGCGGCGCGCCCGCGCCTGCGGGAGATCCCGCCGGCGGTGTGGATCGCGGTGGGGTGCCTGGCGGTGTACACGGCGCTGAGCTTCCTCTCGATCCTGTGGGCGGGGGCGCCGGGGGACGCGTGGGAAGGGGCGAACCGGACGCTGCTGTACCTGCTGGTGTTCGCGCTGTTCGCGTGCCCTCCGCAGAGAGGGGTGACGGCGGCGCTGCTGCTGTGCGCGTGGACGCTCGCGCTGATCGGGGTGGCGCTGTTCGCGGCGCTGCACGTGAACGCGGCGGCGGGGAGCGCGGCGCGCCTGCAGGCGCTGCTGCCGGGAGGCCGGCTGATCTACCCGGCGGGGTACGCGAACGCGGACGCGGCGCAGTGGCTGATCGCGTTCTGGCCGGCGCTGCTGCTGGCGCGCAGCCCGCGGCTGCCCTGGGGCCTGCGGGGGGCGCTCGCGGGGGGTGCGGTGCTGCTGGCGGAGGTGGCGCTGCTGAGCCAGAGCCGGGGGGCGCTGTACGCGACCCCGGTGATGCTGGTGCTGGTGTTCGCGCTGCTCCCGGGGCGGGTGCGCACGTTCGCGCTGCTGGCGCCGGTGGCGGCGGGAATCGGCGCGGCGGCGCCGGCGGTGCTGCGGGTGGGCGACCGGGTGAGCGCGCTGGAAGGCGCCCTGGGGAGCGGCGCTCAGAGCGCGGCCGCGCGCAACAGCGCGACCGCCGCGGCTCACAGCGCGGCGGCGGCGGTCCACGGGGCGACGGCGGCGATCCTGCTGAGCGCGTTCGCGGTGGGCGCGGTGGTGGCGGCGGGAGCGGCGCTGGAGAGCCGGCGGGCCCTCGCGCCGGCCGCGGCTGCGCGGGTGCATCGGGCTGTGGTGGCGGTGGCGGTGGCCGTGCTGGTGGCGCTCCTGACGGGCGGCTGGGCGGCGGCGGGCGACCCGGTGGCGCGGGCGCGCCACGCGTGGGACACGTTCAAGAGCCCGAAGGGGTATGGCGCGAACAGCGGCGGGGGCAGCCGCCTCACGGGCGGGCTGGGGAGCAACCGCTACGACTTCTACCGGGTGGCGCTCGATGAATTCGCGGCACACCCGGTGGTGGGGATCGGGGCGGACAACTACGCCGAGCAGTACCTCGCGCACGGGCGCAGCGACGAGACCCCGCACTACCCGCACAGCGTGGAGCTGCGAACGCTCACCGAGACGGGCCTCGTGGGGGCGGCGCTGGCCGTGCTCGGCCTGGGCGCGGCGCTGGTGGCGAGCCGGCGGGTGCTCGCGCGCCACCCCGACCCGCTCGCACGGTCGGTCGCGGCGGCGGCGGTGGGGGGCTTTGCGTATTGGGTGGTGCATGGCTCGTTCGACTGGTTCTGGGAGTTCGCCGGCCTGGG
Organism: uncultured Solirubrobacterales bacterium; assembly: GCA_963813765.1. Lineage (GTDB taxonomy): Bacteria > Actinomycetota > Thermoleophilia > Solirubrobacterales > Solirubrobacteraceae > Palsa-744. The sequence continues at coordinate 48,823 of CAWFAB010000002.1, read as the reverse complement.
GGCGCCGGCGTTTGCGCTGCTCGGCCTCGCGTGCGCGCTGGCGCCGCGCGGGAGCCCTACGGCTGCATATGCGCCGGCGCCGCGCGAGGCGGTCCAGGGCGCGCGTGTGGTGTCCCGCGGATGGCGCCGCCGATCGCCGATCCTGCTGGGTGCGATCTTCGCCCTCGCGGCCACGGCCTCCCTCACCGCGCCGTGGCCGAGCAGCCTGCAGGTGCAGAGCGCGGCGAGGATCTGGACAGAGGCGCCGCGGCAGGCGTACGCGCGCCTGGACGGCGCGGCGCGGCTGAACCCGCTGAGCGACGAGCCGTACGTGGTGGCGGGCAGCATCGCGCTGCGCCGCGACGAACTGGAGCGGGCCGAGCGCGAGTTCGCGCTGGCGCTGCGGCGCACCCCGGACGGCGCCTACGCGACGCTCGAGCGGGGGGCGATCGCATCGGCGCGAGGGGAACGCGGCAGAGCGCTCGAGCTGCTCGCGCGGGCGGCGCGCCTGAACCCGCGCGATCCGCTCACCCGCGAGGCGCTCGTACTTGCACGGCACGGCCAGAGAGTGGACATCGGGGAACTGAACCGCTCGATCCTGCGCAACGCTCATCAGTTCTCCTAATAGGAGATGGGCGATGAGTGAAATTACGGGTCAGAAGTCGGGCTGGTCGCTCGACAATACTTCTAGGCTTCGCTAGGTTGTGTTGTGAAGCCTGATCGATTCGCCTGTCTTGGCGCCGCGGCAGTGGGCTACGGCTTGCAGCACGGGGCTGGCGAGGCTATGACGGCAGGGCAAGGAGAGACGACGTAGAGTCGCTCGAGCCGAAAGGACCCCCAAGGTTGGGAAGTATGAAACGCCATCGCACCATCCTCCGCACCCTGGCCCTGCCGATGGTCGCCTCCGTGCTCGTACCCGCCGCCGCGGCGGCGGGCGGGCCGCTGCTCAGCGGCTACGGCGCCCCGGGCGCGGGCGCCCAGGCGATCATCGGCGCGACGCTGCTGAACGGTCCCGGGGGAGGCTCTGGCGGCAACTCCTCCGGTGGCGAATCGGGGGGTAACTCCGCCGTCGGCTCCCCCGGCGTGGGCTCCGCCTCGGGCTCTCAGAACGGGGCCGGCACAACTTCAAGCGGTGCTGGGAGCGCCCGGGAAGCGAAACCAGGCTCCCGCTCCGGCCGCGCTCGCGGCTCCAGCCGCGCGGGGAGCTCCGGTGCAAGTCCAATTTCGTCACGGGCGGGAGCGCCCGCTGGTGCTTCAACCGGGGCGGGAACCTCGTGGTTCTCCGGCGCCGACCTGCTGGCGATCGTGCTCGCGGCCGGCGTGCTGGCGTTGATGGCCCTGGCGACCGTGCGATTGGGGAGGACCCACCCGTGAACGGACCTCGCCTCAGTCAGCAGACGACCACCCCCAGTCTGCCGCTGACCCACCGCCACCCCGGACGGCTCGCGCACGGGCCGCGCTCTGCCCGCGCGGGGAGCTTCCGCGGGCCGCTCCAGCTGCTGCTGGAGGAGCCGGGCTGGAGCGTGCTGCGCCCGGCGGTGGACTTCGTGCTGCTGTGCGTCGCGGTGGTGCTCGCGCTCGGCGGAGTGCACGCGGCGTTGAACACTCCCGCCGTGCGCGCGCCGCTGCTGGCGCTGCCCGCGCTGACGATGCTGGCGCTCTACTTACGGGGGCTCTACCGCACGCGGCTGCGCGCCCTGGTCCTCGACGGGCTGGCGCCGGTGGTCGCGGGGGTGTCGGTCGCGGCGATGACGGTGGCGATGATCGGCCTGTTCCTCAACGGGCGTGTTCCGACCCAGTCCGCCTGGGTGCGGGGGTGGCTGTTCGCGCTGCTGGCGCTGGCGTGCGGCCGCGCGGCGCTGGCGCTCGCGCAACGGTGGGCGCGCAGCCGCCGGCTGGTGGGCCGGCCGGTGCTGATCATGGGCGCGGGCCTGGTGGGGGCGCAGGTGGCGCGTCGCCTGGAGGACCACCCCGAGTACGGCCTGTGCCCGGTGGGCTTCCTCGACGACGACCCCCGCCCGCTCGCCGAAGTGGGCGGACGGGACGTGCCGGTGCTGGGCACCGCGGAGGACATCGACGAGATCGCCGGGCGTAGTGGCGTAAGGAACCTGATCGTGGCGTTCTCCTCCGTGGCGGATGCGCGGGTCAGCCGCCTGATCCAGCATTGCCAAGAGCTGGGCATCGAGGTCTCGGTGGTGCCGCGGATGTTCGACACGATCAACAATCGCGTCGGATACGACACCGTCGGCGGACTGCCGCTGATGTCCTTCACGACCGTCGAACCCGAGGGGCGTGCAGTTCGCGCTCAAGCACGCCTTCGACCGCATGTTTGCGCGCTGCTGCTGCTCGTGCTCTCGCCAGTTCTGCTGTGCGCGGCGATCGCGGTACGCCTGAGCTCCCCCGGTCCGATCCTCTTCCGCCAGCGCCGCGTGGGCCGCGACGGCAAGGTGTTCGACTTCTACAAGTTCCGCTCGATGCGCGTGCGAGCACACCGAGCCGAAGCTGAGCGACGACGACGAGAAGCGCGCCTCGACTTCCTGCTCGGCGGGGACACCGCCCCCGGCGGGGTCGAGGGCGAGGACCGCCGCACCCCGTCGGGCGCTTCCTGCGCCGCACCTCGCTGGACGAGCTGCCCCAGCTCTTAACGTGCTGCGCGGGGACATGAGCCTCATCGGCCCCCGCCCGGAGCGCCCGGAGTTCGTGGAGCTCTTCCGCCAGGACGTCATCCGCTACGGCGACCGCCACCGGGTCAAGTCGGGGATCACCGGCTGGGCCCAGGTGCACGGCCTGCGCGGCCAGACCTCCCTGGCCGAACGGGTGGAGTGGGACAACTACTACATCGCCAACTGGTCGCTGGCGCTGGACCTGAAGATCCTCGCGCTCACCTTGGGGCGCTGTTGCGCAGCGCGGAGTGAGCCGGCAGGCTGTATACTGATCGTCTACATGACGAGGACCACGACTATTCGCGTCTCGGCCGACACGCGCGACCGGCTCAACGCACTCAGCGCACGCGAGGGAAGCTCGGCCGGCGAGATCGTGGCCAGGCTCGTCCATGTCGCCGACGACGAGCTGTTGCTCGCGGACGCAGAGGCCGCGTTCGAGAGCCTGGCCGGCAGGCCCGACGCGCTCGCCCTCTACCGCTCCGAGACTCGCCGGATCGAAGCCGGATTCGAGGCTCCAGCGCCCGAGTGGTGAGCGTTCATCCCGCGCAGGGTGACGTCTACTGGGCCGACCCCGACCCGACCAGAGGTTCCGAGCAGGCGAAGTCGCGACCCTTCGTGATCGTGTCCGTCAACCAGCTCAACCGCTCGCCGCTGAAGCTGTCGCTCGCCGCTCCGCTGACACGCACAGACTTCGCCAACCCGCTGCACGTGGCGATCTCCCCACCCGAGGGTGGTCTACGGCAAAAGAGCTTCGCAATGCCCGAGCAACTCCGTGCGATCTCCCACGAGCGGCTCTCTCGCCGGCTCGGCCGCCTGCGGCCGACCACCATGGAAGAGTTGCTGCGCCGCTGCCGGCTGCTCCTGCGGTGAGCGCTTGCCTTGGCCGATCGGGTCGATGGACACGATCGCGGAGGTCCAGTACCGGAGGAGTCGGGTTGGTGTGGAGGCGGCCCTGGGATCGGTGGATCGGGGCTCAGATGCCGCGCTGGGCGTCGTGGCCGCTGCCCGTCCAGTACTGGTAGACGCGCACGGTCAGGCCGTGGGTGCCCAGCACCCGTGGCAGCGTGATCGAGTAGCGGTTGAAGCGGTTGAGCGTGAAGAGGGCCCTGTAGCGCGGTACACCGCCCTGGAGCGCTTCGAGCTGCATGTAGTCGCCGACGGGGCCGGAGCCGCTGGCGACCACCGCGCCACGGTGCCTGCGCAGGCTCAGGGTCGCGCCGCTGGGGGTGGCGAAGGGGGAGGCGAGCACCCGGGCGAGCGCCGCGAAGGCTGGCTTGCGGGCTCCCTTGGCGTTCAGTACGCCGAAGTCTTCGCTTGCTCCGTCCTGCAGCCCGTAGAGCACCTCGGCGGCGATATAGGGGGTACGTGACAGCGAGCGAAAGATGCTGATGATGTTGGCCGCCTGGACCTTCTGGGTCACGCAACCCTGTTCCTGTTGGATCTTCTGGCGGGGCCAGCAGCTGCTCCAACCGAACTCGTCGAGCCAGAGCGGCTTGGTGTCCCCGTTGGCGAGCTGGGTTTCGCGAATCGCGCGCAGCGAGCCGAGCGTTAGGTTGTAGAAATGCACGGCCAAGCCGTCGTAGTAGCCCTTGATGCCGGCCGCGTAGAGGGCGCGCAGGAAGACGCCGTTGGAGCCGACCAGCGAGCCCGCGAGCACTTGAACTTCGGGGTTCGCCTGCTTGATCGCGGGGTAGGCGGCCCGCAGCACTGCGGCGTAGCGCCGCGGTTTTTCCGGACCCGCGAAGTAGTCTTCGTTGGCCTGATCGGGCTCGTTCCAGACTTCGATCGCCGCGAGGCGCGTGCCGTAGCGTGCGGCCACGTAGGCGACGAAGCTCGCATAGGTGGAGGGGTCGAGGGGCGGCCAGGCGTTGGCCTTGCTCACTCCTCCGGGGACGCATTTGCGTAGCAGAGACGCCGGCGCGGAGGAGGCCCAGCAGGGTGTGTTGTCGGCGGTCACGATCACCCGAATGCCGCCTGTCGCCGCATCGCCGACGAGTCGGTCGAGGAAGGCTTGCACGCTCGGTTCGACTTTACCCGGGCCGCGGGGCTCCAGCACCGACCAGGGTACGTCAACGCGCACCACGTGGGCGTGCAGTGCCCGCGCGGCGGCGATCTCGCGGTCCGCGGCGACCAACCGAGCACCGGGAGTGACCCCAAAGATGTTCAACCCGCCCAGTGGGGAGGAGTCCTGCGCGCTCGCGGCGCGTCCGGCCCTGCTCGCGGGCACGAGCCACGCCGACGTGAGCAGCAAGAGCAGCGCGACGGAGGTGAGCTTGAGTAGGCGTCCGGCCATGGGGTTGCTTCGGCATCCTGCCATCAATACACGTTAGCCGCCGCCAGTACGCTGTCGGGCGTCATGTCGCCGACGTGGATATGGATGCAGGTCGCGATCGTGGTGTTCGTGGTGATCGGGATGATCATCGCCGTGACCAAGCTCGCGTAGGGACCCTCGGCGCTTCGGTCTTCAGCGATGCCACCACCGTCGCTGCGCGGGCTCGGCGCCCACAGGCGCGGCGGGGGGACGGAGCGGGATCTCCCCGCCGTCGAGGATCGCGGCGGGGACGGCGACGGTCAGCCACTGCGCGAGCGGGGCGAGCCCCGCCCGCTCGAGCTCGGCGGCGATCTCGGGGGGGCGGTTGACGGCGTCGTGGGCGTCGGAGGCGACGTTGTGGAGCAGCCCCTCCCGGGCGAGCGCGAACGCCAGCTCTCGCGCCTCGCCGCCGAAGCGGCCCCCGAGGGATCCGGCGGTGATCGAGGTGAGCATGCCGGCGTGTACGAGCCGCCTCAGCATCGGCGGGTCGCGCTGGAAGGCGGGGCAGCGCTCGGGGTGGGCGAGCACGATGCGATGGCCGCCGCGCTGGAGCTCCAGCAGGATCGCGTCGAGGTTCGGCGCGACGGGGGTGAAGGGGGGCTCGACCAGCAGCCAGGGGCCGCCGCCGAGGCCGAGGGTCTCGAGCTGCGCGTCCTGGAGCTCGGGGATCAGCGTCAGCGCGATCTCGGCGCCGGGCCGGACCTCGAGCACGCGGCCTTCGGTCGTCAGGATCTCCTCCGAGGCCAGGCGCTCGTTCAGCTCGGCGACGAGCTCGCGCGATCGTGCCGGCGTCGTTGCGGTAGCGCCAGTTCACGTGCGGGGTGGCCACGAGCACGCGCGTGCCGCCGGCCGCCGCGAGGCGCGCGATCTCCAGCGACCCCTCGATCGTGGCGGGCCCGTCGTCGATGCCGGGCAGCACGTGGCAGTGCAGGTCGATCACTGAGGGCGCGAACGTTACCCCGCGTGTCCAGCTTCCATGGCGGATGCTCGGCCGGCCTGCGTGTGCGGAGGCCGCCGGCTCCATCGGGATCTACACGGGGGCGAGCCCGGATATGATCGACGCGGCGGGCAGCGCGGCTAGAGCTCTACAACACACGCAGGCGAGGAGTCAGAGTCATGTTCAAATCGATCGTGGTGGGCACCGACGGCTCCGAGACGGCGGGCGAGGCGGTGCGTCAGGCGACCGACCTGGCGCGCACGCTGGGGGCGGCGCTCGAGATCGTGTGCGCATATGAGCCCGTGCCGGCGCAACGCCTGCGCGTGGAACGCCGCGACGCTCCGGAGGACCTGCAGTGGGCGATCAACCCGCGCGAGGACGTCGACCTCGCCCTGGAGGCCGCCGCCGCGCCGGCGCGCGACGCGGGCGTCGAGGTCAACATCTCCGCCCGCCAGGGAGATCCGGCGGACGCGATCCTCGACGTGGCGGAAGAGCGCGGAGCGGACCTGATCGTGGTCGGCAACAGGGGCATGACCGGCGCCAAGCGCTTCCTGCTGGGCTCGGTGCCCAACAAGGTCTCCCACCACGCGCCGTGCTCGGTGATGATCATCAGGACGACCTGAGTCGCCGCGGCTCGGCCCGGCACGGCGTCCTCGCGCCGCTGGACGCGACCCGAGGACAGACGCTTAAGATGGCAAACGGGCCCGACTGACATGCTCTCCACCTCGCGCTCAGACGAAGCGGCGTCCGTGGATGGGCGGCCGAGGCCGCTCGTCGTGCAATACCTGTACGTGCATGGGCCGGGCGAGGCGTTCGACTACCCCTCAAGCCGCTCGCATGGCGGCTCCGGGCGGCTGGCTGCACGCTATTTGGAGTGCGTGCTCGTGCAGGCCGCATCGCTGCGGCTGCGAGGGGTCGACTGTGGCTTGGCGCTCGTCACCAACCTGACCGACAGGCGATCTCTGGGAGGCCGCGGGGCACGCCTGCTGGAGGAGATCGAGTTGCTCGGGGTTGAGATCGTGTTCGCCGACTACCTGCATCGACCGCCGGTGGAGGTGGCGACGTTCGCGTCCTCCAGGTATGTCTTCGACGCGATCCTGGCGGCCAGTGGCAAAGGGGATTTGGATAGGCGGCTCTGCTTGGTGGACGTCGACTGCATCTGGTTCGACGCGCTCAAGGTGTTCGCCGCCGTTCCCCCGTCGCCGGGCATCGGCTGCATTCACATTCCCTACCCTCCCGACTGGGAGCTCTACGGGTTCACCCCGCGGACGATGGGCGAGCTCGCCAGCCGAATGGGAGCGCCCGACGCCTCCCTGCGGTGGGTCGGCGGCGAGCTGCTGGCGGGTGCAGCCGGTGATCTGCGGACGCTCGTATCGACGTGTGAGCAGCTCGAGCAGGAGGTGGCGGCACAAGATCAGGTGCTCACGACCGAGGAGCAGCTCCTGTCGCTCGCCGGGACGCTCGGGCGTGCCCAGTTCCACGATCTTTCGACCGTCGCACAGCGGATTTGGACCGGTCCCCGTCACGGCGCCCCCTCTGTCAGCGATCCGGCGTCACTCGGCCTGTGGCATCTGCCGAGCGAGAAGGGCTTGGGATTTCGTCGCGCAGCCCGCACGATCGCCTCTGGTCACGCCGAGAGGCTGGTGCGCGACCTCGAGGTTCCCTCGCGCGCCCTGAAGAGATTCAACGTCGTGGGGGCGGGATGGCCTCGTCGGATCCGCGACGACGGCTGGCTGGCCACGCAACGACTTCGTGACGGCCTCGTCTCACGTGTGAGGTGAGGCCGGCGGGTCGAGTGCCGTCGGCCCCGGATGCCGGGGTGTATACCCTCGTCGGCGTGAGCGCGGAGCGGGCAGGTGAGATCCTCGAGCAACGGCCAGGAGCGGGTCGGCTGCTCATGATCGAGCAGGGAGGACGTGGCGGCGTCGCCGACTACACGGCGGAGTTGACGCGTGCTCTCGCCGCGGAGGGATGGCAGATGGTGCTCGCGACGGCGGACGATCATCGCTACCAGCCGACGAGCGGCGTCACGATCCACGGCCTCTTCCACTATGTGCGCGGTCGTACGCGACTCGGGCGCGCCGTGCGCCGTCTGGGGCTCGGTCAGATCGCCAACGGGCTGCGTTTCCTGCTCGCCATCCCGCGGTTGATCCGCCTCGGTCGCGACTCGGATCTGGTCCATACGCAGGGATGGGAGTTCGCCCCGCTGGGCCTGGTCGCGGTCGCCTGCCTGCGGTTGGCCGGGGCGCCGATCGTGCAGACGTCGCACAACACGTTCGAGCGCGGCCGGTCGCTCGACCGAACCCATGCCTGGCTGGCGCGGCTCACAGCTCGCACGATCGTCCATACCGAAGCCGATCTCGCCCGGGTGCCGAGCACTGCGGATGGCCGCGTGGCGGTGATCCCGCACGGCGAGTACGGGGCGCTTGCCCGCAGGGGAGGTTCGGCGGATCGCGAGGCGGCACGGGCGGAGCTGGGCATCGCGCCCGAGGCGCCCGTCACGCTGCTGTTCGGCCAGCTGCGGGTGGACAAGGGCCTGGGCGATCTGCTCGCTGCGCTGCAGCGGCTGCCGCGGTTGCACCTGCTCGTCGGCGGCCGGGAGGACGGCGCGCTCGCCGCGGCGAGCGGGCAGCTCACGAACCCGGCGCTCGCCGGGCGTGTGACGGTGCGTGAGGGGTACCTCGACATGCAGGAGGCGGCAAAGCTGTTCGCCGCCGCCGACACGGTCGCGCTCCCGTACGCGGTGGCCAGCCAGAGTGGCGTCCTGTTGCTCGCGTACGGCTTCCGCCGGCCGGTGGTCGTCTATCCGGTCGGTGGGCTGCTCGAGGCGGTGCTCGACGGCGAGACCGGGTGGATCTGCTCACGGCCCGACGTTGACGCGCTCGTCAGCGCGCTCGGGGCGGCTGAGGAGGCCGGCTGGCCCGAGTGTCGCCGCCGCGGGGAGGCCGGGGCCAGGCTCGCTGAAGAGCGCTTCGCGTGGCCGGGGATAGCCCGTCGCACCGGTGAGGTCTATCGCGAAGTGCTCGCCGGCGTCTGAGCCCCATCCCAAGCCCAGCTGGGATTCGCAGCGTCCAGGCGGCTGGGAGTGAGCCCGCCGGTCTGGTGGCGGCCGCCGGCAAGCTGGTATGACTGCCCGGTGGCCGGCCACCGCATAGTTTCGATCCAGACGACCGACGAACGTGGTGGAGCCGAGTACGCGAACGTCGATTTGCTGCAGGCGCTGCGCAGTCGCGGTCACGACGTCGTGCTTCTAACCAACGTGCCGGACATCACGGCCGATACCGGTGTGCCCGTCCGCGCGATCGACATCGGCCCCAAGCTCGCCCGGGGCAGCGTCGCGCTCGTCCTGCTCGAGGCGCCCCGCACGCTCCTGCGCATCGCGCGGGCGCTGCGTGCCGAGCGGCCGGTCGGGGCTGTTCTGCTGCACTTCAAGAAGGAGCAGCTGTTGTGCTCGCTGCTGCCACGTCGGCTCACGGGCGAGATCGTGTGGGCGGAGTGGGGGCCCGTGCCGCCGCCGATGCGCCGGGGGGCGCCTCGGTGGCTGTATGCGCTCGCGGCACGACGTGCCAGCCGGATCATCGCTGTCTCGGAGGGAACCCGGCGCACGGTGGTGGCCACCGGCATTCCCGCCGAGAAGGTGACGGTGGCGCCGAACCTGGTCGATGTGGACAGTGTGACCTTCGATCCAGCGGGCCGCGAGGAGCTGCGGCAGGCGTGGGGGGTCGACGAGCAAACCCTGGTGGTGGGCTGCGTCTCACGCTTCCAGCGACGCAAGCGCAACGATGTGGCGATCGACGCCATGACCCACCTGGACGGTGACGTTCGCCTCGTGCTCGCCGGTGAGGGCGAGGAGGAGGAGGCGCTGCGCGAGCGCGCGGCCCCCTTCGGCGATCGCGTTCGCTTTGTGCCGAACGTGCGCGGGCATGTGGAGTCGTTCCTCTCCGCCTGCGACCTGCTCGTGTTCACGCCCAGCCCCACCGAGGGTGAGCCCAGGGTGATCGTGATGGCGCAGCTGGTCGGCCTGCCCGTGATCTCCACGGATCCCGAGGGGGCGAAGGGGCTGATCCCAGCGGGCGGCGGCATGATCGTCTCGCCGTCGCACGACCCGCGTGCGCTGGCTGCGGTGATCGAGGCGTATCGAGACGACCCGGATAGACGCAGGCGCGAGGGTGAGCTCGCGCGCCGCGCGATGCTCGAGAGTCACGACCCGCGGCGTACGCTGGGCGCGGTCGAACGTGCGCTCGGACTCGAGCCTCCCGGGGCATCGGCGGGGGATGGTGGCGCGGAGCTGAACGGCTCCTCTGCCCCGGAGGGCGAGCCGGCTAGATCGATGAAGATCGTGAGCGTAATGACGACCAACTCGAGCGGCGGCGCCGAGTTCGCAGCCGTGGAGATGCTCGATGCGCTGCGGCTGCGCGGCCACGAGACGGTGATGCTCAGCGACATGCCCGGGATCGCCAGGGACACGGGCGTGCCCGTGGTGAACATCGACACCGGCCCGAAGCTCTCCACGCGCACGTGGACCCGGCTGGCCAGGCGCTGGCCGCTGCTGCTCAGGCGCTTCTCGCGTGCGTTGGAGGAGCAGCTGCCCTACGACGTGCTGCTCGTTCACTACAAGAAGGAGCAGCTGATGGCCGGGATGCTCCCCAGGCGCCTGCGCGCGACCACAGTCTGGGCCGAGTGGGGACCGGTGCCGATACCGCTGCGAAGCGGCGCGCCGCGGCTCGCTTATCTGTTCGCGGCCGAGCGGGCCGCGCTGGTGATGGCCATCTCCGAGGGCACCCGTCGCTCGCTGGCCGAGGTGGGCGTCGCCGCCAAGATGGTGGTGGTGCCGAACGTGCTGCGCACCGATGAGATCCGCTTTACCGAGCAGGGCCGCGGGCGGGTCCGTGAGCAGCTCGGCATCCCCGAGGATGCCTTTGTGGTCGGCTGCGTCTCCCGCTTTCACCGCAAGAAGCGCAACGACGTGGTAGTTGGCGCGGTGTGCGAACTGGAGGATCCGCGGGTGCACCTGATCCTCGCCGGAGAGGGCGAAACCGAGTCCCAGCTACGGGAGCTCGCGGCGCCGCTGGGCGAGCGTGCGCACTTCATTCCCACGCCAGGCGCCGACATCCCCGATGTGATGTCGGCCTTCGACGTGTCGGTGTTCTGCCCGAGCCCGACCGAGGGGGCTCCACGGGCGGTGATCCTGGGAATGCTCGCCTCCCGCCCGTGCCTGGCGACGGGCGCCGAGGGCGTCTCGGACATGATCTCTGACGAGATCGGGGCAATCGCCTCGCCGGAGAACTCCCCCGCTTCGCTGCGGGCGTTGCTCGAGCGCTACATCGATCACCCAGAGCTCCTCGAGCGCGAGGGAAGGGCTGCGCGTGAGTACGCCGAGCGGACGTACGCCGCGCCGGTGGTGGCCGAGATGATCGAGGGACTCCTCGGCGAAGCGATCGCCACCCGATGATCAAGTCCCGCCTCAAGCGCCTGTCTCCCGCCTGGCAGGATCGACTTCGACGCCTCTCTCGCCTGCGGTGGCTCGAGAAGGCGCGGATCGTCCGCTTCTATGGGGTCTCGCTCCGCGCCGACCCGCTCCTGGTGGCTCGCTATGTCCTGTTCGCCCCCGACGTGGGCGACTTCTCCTACGAGCTCGACAACGAGGGGGAGCTCGTGGAGTTCCTCGCGCGCTCGCTCGCCTTTGACCCCGCGGTGATCGCGGGCTATCTCGCCGAGATACGCGCCGAGCCCGCGCTCACGCGGGAGTTGGCCGCCCGCGTCCGCTGGCGTCCGGACATGAAGCGCCGAGTCGGCTTGGCTCAACGCGTGGCGTGGTATGCCGTGGTGCGGGCGTTGAAGCCGCGTCTGGTGGTCGAGACCGGCATCAAGCACGGACTGGGCGCGCTCGTGCTGCTCGTGGCGCTCAGCGCAACGCCCGCGAAGGCAGCGAGGGACGCCTCATCTCATTCGATGTTGACCCGTTCAGCGGCTGGGTGGTCCCGGACCGCCTGCGCTACAACTGGGAACCCGTATTCGCTTCGACCTTCGATGCGCTCGAGACGACGCTCGCCGGCGAGGAGGTCAACCTCTTCATCTGCGACACGCCTCCCGACTACGAGATCGAGTCCTTCGAGATGCGAACCGCCCTGCGCCACACCGCACCGGGGATCGTCCTGATCGCCGGCAACGGCGACCGCACGACCGTCCTGCCGGAGCTGGCCGCCGAGCTGCAGGGTGAGTACCGCTACTTCGCCGAGCGCCCTCGGCGCCACATCTACCCGGGTGCGGGCATCGGGCTCGCCCTGAACCTGCGGCGATGAGGCGCGCGGTGATTCTCGCGGGCGGCGAGGGCACGCGGCTGCGGCCCTACACGACCGTGCTGCCCAAGCCGCTGATGCCGATCGGGGATCGCCCGGTGCTCGACATCGTCGTGCGCCAGCTGAAGGCGCACGGCTTCGAGCGGATCACGGTTGCCACCGGTTACCTGGCGGAGCTGATCGAGGCTTTCTTCCGCGACGGCGCTGCCTACGGGATCCCGATCGACTACCACCGCGAGCAGGAGCCGCTCGGCACCGTCGGCGCGCTCGCCCTGATCGAGGGTCTCGCGGACGAGGACATCCTGGTGATGAACGGCGACGTGCTCACGGACATCGACTACGGCGCCCTGCTCGAGCGTCACAGCGCGAGCGACGACGCCGCGACGATTGCGACCAAGGTGCGCAACATCCAAATCTCGCTCGGCGTGCTGCGCTTCGGCGACGGGAGCGACTCGACCCGCTTGACCGGCTATGACGAGAAGCCGGCGCTGGACTACATCGCCAGCATGGGCGTGTACTGCTTCGCGCCGCGCGCGCTCTCGCACATCGAGCCGGGGGAGCGCCTGGACTTCCCCGACCTGATCCTGCGCCTGATCGCGGCCGGGGAGACGGTGCGCGCCTGGCCCAGCGACGACTACTGGCTGGACATCGGTCGCCACGACGATTACGAGCAGGCCCAGGAGGAGTTCGAGTCCGTCCGCCACCGGCTTATCCCGCCGGAGGAGTAGCTGGCTGTGCATGTCTTTGCGATAGGGATCGGCCTCGATCACGAGGCGGCCGAGCGGCTGCGTCGGGGCGTGATCGATGTTGGGCACGAGTTTCAACTGGATCCCCAGACACTCTGGGAGGCGCGTTCTCCAACGAGTGTGCTGACCGCCGCGGGGTTGCATCACAGCGAGAGGTCGATCGGCAAGCGTCGCTATGTGGCCTTCTCGGGTGAGGAGATCGCCCTCTACGACGGCCTCCCTGTGGATGGCTCGGGCAGCCTGACCGCCCACGATGCCGAGCAGCTTCTCCAGCGCTGGAGGTCACTGCCAGAGCTGCTGGAGGGCGAGTTCTGCGCGGCGCGCATCAACCTCGCAGGCGATGCGGCGGAGATCCTCCCGGACCCCCTTGGGATGCTGCCCGTCTTTCACGCCGAGGACGGTCAGAGCGCCGTGATCAGCACCAGCGCGTACATCGTCGCCTCGGCACTGGGCCTGCGCCGTCCGGATTTGCCGGCCATCGCCTCGTTCGTCGCGCTTGGCTGGGCAATGGGGCGACGCACCTTCCTCGCCGACATGCGAGCTTTGCCGGGTGGCCGCGTCCACCGTCTCGATGCCGAAGGTCTGCACTCCAGCCAACACTTTGGACCGACCTCACTCGTCCGCCTCAAGAGTAGATCTCTCTCCGCGGCCGCCCTCGCAGAACAGCTGGAGCGCTTGACCAGCGCCGCCGTGGCGGCGGGGGGGCCTGTTCGTTGCGCTCTCACCGCCGGGCGTGACACGCGCGTCATGGCGGCGATCCTGCGCAGCATCGACGCCACGACCACCTTCTACACCGCGGGCGAGCCGGACTCGATGGATGTGATTCTCGCCCGCGAGCTCGCCGCCCGCTTCGGCCTGGATCACGAAGTGCAGCACGTGCGCGAGTCCCAGCGCGACTGGACGCGGGCGGCCGCCCGCTTCATACGCCAGACCGACGGACTCTCCAGCCTGGTCCAGCTGGTTGACTACATCGAGCTTGATAAGCCCATCGATCGCCTTGGCGTAACGCTGTGGGGTGTTGGAGGCGAGATTGGCCGCGCCGGCTCCGGCGCCCTCAGCAAGATCTCACCCAACCTCCCCCTCCTATCGCACCTGTCCCTCATCCAGCAGCGGCTGCTCGGTTTGAAGATCGACGACCAGGGGCTGCTCACGGACGACGGTCGTGAGCTCGTGGCCCAGCATCTGCGCAGCTTCGCCGACGAGCGCCTGCGCGAGGGATGGCCTACACGGGAGCTATCCGAGGCCTTCTACACCTTCGAGCGGGTCGCATGCTGGGGAGCAGGCGGGGTGCGTCGGGCGGCCGGGGTCAGCGATCTGTTCAGCCCTTACTGCACCAGACCATTCATGCGGTACTGCTTCTCCCTGTCGCCCGGCGAGCGCTATCTGGAGGCGCCCCACTACCGACTCTTGAGTTGTATCGATCCGCCACTGCGGGACCACCGCTTCGAGAGCCCGTTTCCGCCCCAACACAGCTGGCTGGCCGCGCCGCTGGCGACGCGGCAGCTGTGGCATACGCTGCGCTCCGGCGAGCGGCATGGGGGTGGCGGTGGGACGGCGACCGGGCAGGATCCTCCATTCCCGAGCCGCTGGCTTGCGGCGCACACCCAGATCCTGGCCGAAGTCGCGGACAACGCCGACTCAGAGATCTGGCGGCTGATCGATCGCGGCCGGGTGATGATGCTGTTGCAACCGGACTGCCCCCACCTTCCTGCATACACAGACACGCTGCTGCGGATCTTTACGCCACTCTGGTTCCTGCAGATCGTCTGTTGCACTCCGCGCGACGAGGTACCGTAAACCCATGTCAAGCGCGGCGGCCCATTCCCGCCAATCAACGACTCAGGACACTAATACAGGGCCGCGCGAACAGCCTCTACGACCACGTCCACCGCCGCCTCGTCCATGGTCGAGCTGAGCGGCAGCGCACAGTGACGATCGGCCGCCTCCAGGGCGCCCGCCAGCCCGTCGCTCGGAGCGAAGCGGCGGTACTCGGCGAAGGTGTGCAGCGCCGGATACCACGTCGTCTGGATGCCGTCTGCTTTGAGCTCCTCGCGAAAGCGATCGCGCGAGGAACGGTCGGGAAGCAGCACCGCAAAGGCGAAGTGCGACGATCGCTCGACTGCCTGCTCATCGAACGCGAGCTCCACTCCCGGCATCTCCGCGAGCCGCTCGCGGTAGGCGCGAACGATCGCGCGCCTGCTCGCGATGTCCTGCTCCAGCCGCTCCAGCCGGCTCAGCCCGAGTGCGGCCCGAGGCTCGTCGAGGCGGTAGTTGAAGCCTATGTCGACTACGTCGTAGGCCGGATCGTGGCCTCGGTGACGGTCCCACGTGCTGCTCGTCATGGCGTGCGAACGCAGCAGCCGCACGCGCTCGGCGAGTCGCTCATCCGCCGTCGTCACCATCCCGCCCTCGCCCACGCACAGCTGCTTCTTGGAGAAGAAGCTGAACGCCCCGAGCTCGCCGATCGTGCCGACCTGGCGTCCGCTGGGGTCGATGCGTGCGCCGATCGCCTGCGCGCAATCCTCGATCAGCAACAGACCATGCTCGTCGCACAGCGCCCGCAGAGCCGCCACATCGGCAGGGTAACCGCAGAAGTGCACCGCCACGATCGCCCGCGTGCGGGGGGTTATGCGCTGCGCGGCGTCGTCGGGGTCGATGTTGAAATCGCGCGCGCCGCGCACGTCGCACAGCACCGGCTCGGCGCCGGTGTAGCGGACGGTCGCGGCGTTCGCCACGAAGGTGAAGGCCGGCACTATCACCTCGTCGCCCGGGCCGATCCCGGCTGCCAGCAAGGCGAGGTGCAGGGCGGCGGTGCCGCTGGAGACGGTGACCACGTGGGGCGTGCCCACATGGCGGGCAAGCGCCTGCTCGAACGCCTGCGTGCGGGGACCCATCGTCAACCAGCCCGATTGCAGACACTCCATCACCGCCTGCACGTCCCGCTCGGGCATGGCGATGTCGGTCAGCGGAACGCGCCAGTTGCTCATCGCGCGACCGCCTCGGCCAAGGCGGCGACGACCCGGTCCTGGTCCTCGTGTGTCATATGCGGGTAGAACGGAAGCGTGAGCTCGGTTCGCGACGCCAGCTCGGTGATCGGCAGCGACACGCCGGGGAAGCGCTCGCGGTAGGCGGTGAAGCGGTGGATCGACGGATAGAAGATGCTCGTCTGGATTCCGCGCGCGCGCATACGGCTGCTGACCTCGCGCCTGGCGGCCGTCCTGTTCGATCATGATTGGGATCACGTAGCAGGAGGAGCCGGCCACGTCGGCGTCATCGAACGGCACGATGATCCCGTCCACCCGCGCCAGCAGTGAGCGGTAGCGCACGGTGAGCTCGCGCCGGCGCGTGATTTCCGCCTCCAGGCGCTGCAGGCGCGAGAGCAGCAGCGCGGCGCGGGGCTCGTCGAGGCGGTAGTTGTAGCCGAGCCCGACAACGTCGTAGGTGTCGGTGCGCCCGCGGTGGCGCTCCCAGGTACTGCTGGTCATCGCGTGCGAGCGGCGTGAGCGCACAAAGGCGGCGACGGCGTCGCTGTCGGTGCACAGCAGCCCGCCCTCGCCGACGGAGAGAACCTTGTTGGAGAAGAAGCTGAAGGCGCCCGCGAGCCCCCAGGTCCCGAGCGCGCGCCCGGCGAGCGTGGCGGAGGGCGCGTGCGCGACATCCTCGATCAGCGCGAGGCCGTGCGCGTCGCAGAGCTCCCGCAGGCGGTCGGCGGCGGCGGGGTAGCCGGCGTAGTGCACGACGCACACGGCCCTCGTGCGGGGCGTGATGCGCCGTGCGACGTCCTCGGGGTCGAGGCAGGGGTCGCTCGCGCGAGACGATCTCCGCGAACACCGGGGTCGCCCCGCAGTAGAGCACGGCGGCGGCGGTAGCGGCGAACGTGAAGGCGGGCACCACGACCTCGTCGCCGGGGCCGACGCCGGCGGCGAGGTAGGCGAGGTGCAGGGCGGCGGTGCAGGAGGAGAGCGCGATCGCGTGGCGCGCGCCGAGGTGCGCGGCGAACGCCTCCTCGAAGGCGGCGGTGCGGGGGCCAAGCGTCAGCCAGCCGGAGCGCAGCGTCTGCGCGACCGCCTCCAGATCCTGCTCCTCCAGGCGCAGGTCGAACAGCGGCAGCTCGGGAAACGTCTCGGTCATCGCGGCCATCGGTGGTGGCGTGCGCAAGCGCAGCGACGCTCAGGGTATGTTCCGGTAGCGGCCGTCGAAGGGGTCGCCGAACGCGCCGGCATCGAGCGCGGCGATCACCTCGGCGATGCCGTCGGGGACGGTCATGAGCGTCTCGAAGCCGAGCTGCGCGCGGATCTTCTGGAAGCTCACCTTGTAGTCGCGCGGATCCTCGTCGCGGTGCACGTAGGAGACGCTGCCGCGGTCGGTCTGCTTTTGGATCTCGTGCACGAGATCGAGCTTGCGGTAGTTCTCGCCCGAGCGACCGGCGTTGAAGACCTGGCCGGCGACCTTCTCCGCGGGGCCTCGAGCACCGTCCGCACCGCACGGGCCGCATCGCGCACGTGGATGTACGGGCGCCAGAACTGCTCGCCGAAGACCTCCAGCTCGCGGTCGGCCCAGAGGTCGCGCGTGAACTCGTTCACCGTGAGGTCGAAGCGCATCCGCCTGCCGACGCCGTAGACGGTCGCGAAACGCAGGCAGGTGGGTTGGGCGCCGTTCGCGCCGCCGCCCAGGATCAGCTGCTCCATGCCGACCTTCTGCTCTGCGTAGAGCGAAACCGGCCGCAGCTCCCCCTCCTCGGTGATCGGAACCGACGGATCGGCCATGCGGCCGTAGTTGGAGCAGGTGGAGGCGAACACCAGGCGCTCGACACCGGCGGCGCCCGCCTCGGCGACCAGCGCGCGCGTGGCCTGCACGTTGACCTCATCGGAGAGCGCAGAGTCGAGCGCACACGCCGGATCGCCGACGATCGCTGCGAGGTGCACGACCTCCTGAACGCCGTCGAGCGCGCGTCCCCGCGCCTCGGCATCGCGCACGTCCCCGCGGATGACCTCGACGCCCGCCCGCTCCTGCTCGGCCGCGATGTCCTCTTGGCCGTGCACGAGGCCGTCCAACACGCGGATCTCGCGGCCGGCCTGGCCCAGCTCCTGCACGAGCAGCGCACCGATGTAGCCGCTGCCGCCCGTCACCAAGGTCGTGTTGCTCACCCGGCGTTCCTCTCTCGAAGCGCTGTCTGACCTAAGATCGACCACGGCTCGCGACGCTTGCATGTTGAACCTGCGTGGTCATCCTATCGACGGTTCGGGTGCCGCTCTGGAAATCGTGTGCGAGCGGTGCGCGAGGGGGTCACCTGGGATTGAAGCTCGTCGATCGTTTCAGTGATCGGGGAGAAACGGGGCAAGATGCCCCACCTCGAGACCCGCGGGCGCCAGTGCGCGCAGCAGCCGTTCGGCCACGGCGCGCCAGGTGAAGAGCGGCGCGCGCTCACGGGCCAGCGCGCCCAGGCGGGCCGCCACCTCGGGCTCAGCCAGCCTGGACATGGCATCGGCGATCGCATCGTGGTCGTGCGGGTCAACGATTATGCCCCCGTTCCCCACGATCGTCGCCGAGCCCCCCGAGGAGGTCGCGATCGAGGCGATTCCCGCCGCCTGGGCCTCGGCATAGGCGATCCCGGCCGCCTCTTCGATCGTTGGCATCACGAAAAAGGTCGCCGCCGCGAACAGCTCCTCGAGCCGGCGGCACTGAGTGGGATCGGCCAGCGAGAGCTGCCCGTGGCCGTGAACGCCCTGCATGTCCAGCCGCGGGTGGTCTCCGACCACGTCCAGTCGCGCATCTGGCCGCTGCTCGCGCAGCCTCGCGAAAGCGCGCAGCACCGCGTCCCCGTTCTTGCGCTCCCAGCCAATCCCCACAAACAACGCGCGCGGGGAAGACCAGTCGCGATCGGGACACGGAGGCACGTGGTTTCTCCCGACGCCCACCACGCACACCTTCCCGGCGGGCATGCCGTAGTCGCGGATCGCGGACGCGGCTGCCCAATGGCTCATGAATGCACAGGCGCGGGCCTGCTCGTAGCGGGCCCTTGTCTGACGTTCGATGAGATCGAGCACGGACGTCGGCTGCCGCTCGATCCACCACCACGGATGCCCGTCGCGCACCTGGTGGAACGTGGCGTCCTTGAGGGTCACCGCCGGGAGGGCCGTGGGGAGATCGAAGGCCACGCCAAACTGGACGACTCCGTCGAGGGGGGCGATGCGGCTGACCCTGCGCGCGACCGCGCGGGCGCGGAGTGGAGGCAGCAGCGGGCTCATGATGAGCTCGGCACGTAGGGCTCTCTGCGTCTCGCGCAGAGCGCGGGGGTGGCGCAGGTGCCTGGGACGCAGGTGCAGGGCGAGCAGCGCGCGCTCGACCCACACCTGTCCGTGCGGACCGAGGTCCCCGCGAAGCGCGAGCGCTTCGACGTCCAACTCGCCCAACGCCCTCAGCAGTGCCGCGGGAGTACCGGAGAGGAGCGCCACGTCTGCGGGGTCGCCGGCGCAGGTCACGGCGATCCGCGGCTTCGAGGGGCCAGGGGAGTGCGAGGACGCGCTCATCGGAGTAGAGCCACTCAGAGCGCCCGCAGGGGTTCTCGGCGCAGGATGGCGCGAATCTCGTCCAGATTCAAGGCGCCCAGCGCGAACAGGCCGGCGATGTGCACCAGGGAGGCCGCGAGCAGCAGCAGCAGCACGCCGACGCCGGCTTGAAGCAGCGCGAAGGCGGTTGCCCCAGAGATTGTCGCGGCGATCGCGGTGCGGCCGACCCTGCCCAGGGAGAGGCGCATCTGAAGCCGCTCGAACACCGCCCTCCCGATCAGGCCGACGACCAGAGTCTCGGTTGCCAGGGTGGTCCAGGCCGCCGCCATGAAGCCATAGCGAGGCACGAGCAGCAGGTTCGAGATCACGTTGAACACGAGGGCGACGACGGCGAAGCGGGCGAACTTCCGCTGCAGGTCGAGCACCAGCGTGAACAGTCCGAACGCGTACCCGCAGCAGATGACCGTGAAGGCTCCCATCAGAACCGGAAGCGCCGGGGCGGCCGCGTGGTATTCAGGCCCGTAGAGCAGGCGAATGACTGGCTCGCAGGCCACGATGGCGAACGCCAGCGCCGGGAGCGAGAACATCGCCAGCAGGTCAAGCGCAAGCTGGAGCAGGCCGCGGGCCTCCGCGGGCCTGGAGGGAATGAGTCGAGACGCGATTGGCGTCAGGGTGATCACCAACGACAGGGGGACGACCCCGGCCTGTTCGACGAAGCGGTAGACCGAGTTGTACAGGCCCGCGGCGGCCGGGCCGACCGAGCTGTAGACGATCAGCCCGTCCACGCGGCCGTAGGCCACGATCAGCAGGCTGCCGATGCTCAACGGGACGGCCTCCCGCGCCAACCGCCGCCACAGTGTCCGCGTTCCGCGCAACGGCACGCGCACCGTACGTCCCGCGATCACGACCTGCAGCGCAGTGCTCAGCGCGGCGATCGAAGTCATGGCCACCGCGTAGGGGAGCAGGCCTCCGTCGGATAGGGCGATCACGATGATCGCGGACGTCCACAGCACGCTGTTGACGGTGAGCGCGACAATCGCCAGGTCGTTGCGAACTCTGACCTGGAACACGCTGGCCATGGCGCTGGGGGCGGCCAGCAGGCCCTGGAGGGCCACGATCACACCCGCCAAGAACATGGTCGAGCCGTGCGCGAAGGGTATGAGGACGAGGATCGTCAGAGCGGTCACCGGGATCGACAGCGCCGCCCGAGCGGTCACGAGCGCGCCCAGCCACCGCGGGTCGTCCTTGCTGCTCGCGTGGCGCACGGCCACCTGGAGAAAGCCGAGTTCGTTCAGGGGCCCGAGCAGCGCGGGTATCAGCAGGATCGTGGTCCACTGGCCGTAGCGGTAATCGCCCAGCCCACGTGCGAGCACAGCGGTGGCGAGGACCCCGAGCGCGAGGTTGCCCACTCGACCCACGACCTGGACCGCCACGTCGAGGGCGGCTCGGGCCGGGCGGATGTCGCCGACGAACCCCGGTCGGGCGTCCGCAGGAGGGGCGTCACTCTCCACGGGGGTACGCATCAAGCCGCCAATGCTGACAGGGGGCTCGGGTGGGCCCGAGTTCAGGCGACGCGCAGGGCGTCCAGCGCGTCGTGCACGAAGCGCTCCTGCTCCTCCAGATAGGGACCCACTCGAAACGCCTGCGCGCGGTCGTAGGCACGCTGCACGCGCGCGGCTGTCTGCTCTGTATCACGCAGTATCCGTGCCAGGACGGCAGCCGCAGCGTCGGCGTCCCCGCGCGGGAACAACAGAGCGTGTTGCTCGTGGTGCATCGCCTCGCCTATGCCCCCCACATCGGAGGCGGCGAGCGGCACGCGCGCCAGGGCGCCCTCGATCATGACGAGCCCAAACGGCTCATCCCAGATAGAGGGGACGATCAACGCATGCGTGCTCGCGAGTAGCTGGGCTGCCTCTGCGGGTGTCCTCTGTCCGTGCCACATCACGTCCTGCCCGACCCCCAGACGCTCCGCCAGCATGCGCATCTCTGCACCACAGGCTCCCTCCTCGGGACCCACGATGTCCAGGATGACCGGCCTCCCCAGCTCGGCGCGCAACTGCGCCAGCGCTTCGATCGCAACCGCGACCCCCTTGGATGGCGTGACCCGTCCGAGGAACGCGATTCGCGGCTGGGAGTCGGGCGCGCGCCCGACCGCCGCAAACAGGTCTCCGGCGGGGGGCGCCGGATGGATTACCCGTTCGAGTACGGCTTCGACGAACGGCGGCGGTGGCGCCATGCGCCTCGTGGCCTGCGAATTCCAGGTGATCGCAGCTCGTAGCGGTGCTGTCGGACTGAGATGCAGCCCTGGCCAGGCATTGAGCATGCGGCAGCCGCTGGCCCAGACAGCGCGTGCCGGGCCGCGGTGGGCCGGCAGCAGCTCGCGCAGAAACTGGTCGTGCAGGAACATGGTCGCGAACCAGGGCGCGTCAATGCGAAAGGCGAGCGGAGCTCCGCTGTCGGCGAGCGTCCGCAACGCCGCGTGTGGGATTGACGCGCCATTCCAGATGTAGATGAGATCGGGGTCCCATGCCAGTGCTCGCCGGGCCACGGCGACCCCGCGCAGTGCCTCCAGCGGCGCGCGTAGAGCACCGCGTGCGTCGGGGGTCAGCAGGGTGAGCGTTCGCTCCACTTCGGATTCGATCGGCGCGGACTCACGTTCAAAGGAGCTCGACAGCACCCTCACGTCATGACCGCGCTCACGGAAATAGTCAACGACCAACGCACACCCCGTCTCATATCCACCCCTTACAACCGGCGGATACAAATTTGAGACGACGAGCATCCTCATGCGATGTTCGCGCTGACTACGGCGCTGAAGCCTGCCCCACATCGAGGAAGCTGCTCGGGCGGTGGCTGCGAATCGGATTGAGTCATGTCTGGTGGAAGATAGTGAGCGTTGCGGATCGCGTCAGTGTGGAGCGCCTGCTGTCACGTGCGCCCACTGTCCTGCCGCCGTAGTAGCATTGGACACAGCTTGGAGAGCGTGTCTGCCAACCGATCCCCCCTGTGGAATCTGATCTGGGTCACACGAGGCGTGCTCAACCTGAGTCTGTACGTGACGGTACGCACGAGTCCCATATGGCCTGCGGTCGAGCGGGACATCAAGCGCTTCGTTCAGCCCCGCATGGATCTGCCGTTGCCAACAGTGCTTGCGTGGCGAGAG
Organism: uncultured Solirubrobacterales bacterium; assembly: GCA_963813765.1. Lineage (GTDB taxonomy): Bacteria > Actinomycetota > Thermoleophilia > Solirubrobacterales > Solirubrobacteraceae > Palsa-744. Next base: position 26,216 of record CAWFAB010000002.1, on the reverse strand, counting down.
ATCGTCGAAGCCCTGCGCCACCCTCCGCTCCGCTCGATCCTCTATGCCCGTCTTCGCGGTGCAGGTCTGCCATGGGTGGTGGCTGCGCGGCTACTCTCCGTCGTCTATCGGGGCGCTGTGGCACTGGAGATCCATTGCGATGACATCGGCGCGGGCATGTTCTCCTACCACGGCTTCGCCACGATCATCACCGCCCGACGCATCGGGCAGGACTGCCTGTTCGCCCAGCAGGTGACCGTGGGCTATGACGACCGCGGCGGCTCGCCGACCATCGGCGATCGTGTGCGCATCGGCGCCGGCGCGATCGTGATTGGACCGATCACGATCGCGGACGACGCGGTGATCGGAGCGGGAGCGGTCGTTGTCAAGGATGTTCCGCGAGCGACTGTCGTTGGAGGCGTTCCTGCCAGGGCGATCGAGCATGCAGTCGATCGCTTTGGCGCAGGAAAGAAGCGCTAGGAGCTCACCTCGCGATGCGACAGTCGCCAGTGAAGGCGGTACTCAGGCGCATCCGGCGAATGGTTCCGCCACCCCCGCACTGGATCCTCACAAACGTGATCTGCAGGATCCCGCTGGCTCGTCACCGGATGGCATGGTATGCGCGCAGCGGAGTCGCATTCGAGGATCATCGCACCGGCATCATCATGCTCGGGAGCGAGATCAGCTCACCGGAGCGACTGCAGATCGGGCGCAACACCGCGATTGGTAGGCGCTGTGTGATCGATGCTCGCGGGGGAATAGCGATCGGGCGAGACGTGAACATCTCGAGCTACACGCGCCTGCAGACTGCCAAGCACCTGATCGACGACCCGGACTTCGCCCACCATTACGCGCCTATCGTGATTGGCGACCGGGCATGGATCGCCGAGGGCGCCGTCGTGCTCGGCGGGGTCACGATCGGCGAAGGCGCTGTCGTGGCCGCAAACGCAGTTGTGACGAAGGACGTCGAGCCGTTCAGCGTGGTCGGCGGCGTTCCCGCTCAGGTTATCCGCCAGCGCTCGCGCGATCTTCGCTACCACCTCTCCTGGCGACCGGACTGGATGTAGGCCCGAGTGAGCAGCGCCTCAGCGCTCGAGGTCGATTTCAGCGTTCGGTTCGCCGATCAGGCGGCGCAGCGCGGCGGTGCTCACGCGCACGGCGCTGGGCGCCACGAACCGCGCTACGGCGAACGCTTCGGCTCGGCGCACTTCGGCCAGGCTGAAGCCGGGCGGTGGCTCGAGCGGGACGATCGCCGGCAACGGCGAGCTGCCCGTGCGCTTGATGCGCAGCCCGACGAAGTCGAGTTCACGCGTCGCGACGCTCGCGTCGGTGACGCCCGTGAGGGTGCTCAGGTAGGTCGACAGCGGCGCAGATGAGTAGCGTTCGCCGACGATCACACGGGCGCTCGCAGACGTCGGGATGGCGTTGGCGACGCCGCGCCAGTCGTCGCGCTGGTAGGCGGGCAGCACGTCGATCGCTACGATCACCGCGAGCGACAGCGCGCACAGCGCCGTGCCGAGCAGCGCACCGGCGCGCGGCGCACGGCGCACGCCCAGGCCCGCCGCCACGAGCACCGCGCAGGGCACCCAGGCGGCGATCACGTTGCGCCCGTCGAACACGTCGAACGAGGTGCGTCACCGCCACCAGCAACGGCAGCGCGAGGCCCGTGGCGCCGACGATCGCCGCGTCGCGCGCGACGCTGCGCTCGCGCTCGTCCCCGCGTCGCAGCAGCAGCACGACCGCGCCGCCCGCGAGCAGCCCGGCGAGCACCGCGGTGAGGATCTCCACCGGGCCGTACAGGCCCACCAGGAACTGCTTGACCGTCTCGCCCGCGCGTGAGCTCAGCGACGCTGCTTCGATCCAGCTGGCCTTGCCGTCGGCGCGCTGGCTGACGGCCAGCGGCAGCAGCGCGATCCCGGTGAGCACGACAGCGCCGATCGGCGCCCACACGCGGCGCCAGCCCAGGCGTCTGACGAGCACGACGGCCTCGGGCAGGAACAGGAAGGCGGCGAAGTAGTGCGTGAGCAGCGCGAGCACCGAGACGCCGCCCCACAGCGCCAGGCGGCGCCCGTCCGGCGCCCGCAACGCACGCTGCCACAGCATGAACGCTGCCGCACAGAGCAGGATCAGCAGCCCGTAGGCGCGCGCCTCCTGCGAGTAGTAGTACATGGCGGGGTTGACGAGCGCCAGCGCGGCCGCCCACAGGCCGACCCGAAGCGAGATCTCCCTGCCCGCGGCGTACAGCACGGGGATCGTCAGCGTGCCGAGGAGGGCCGAGAAGGAGCGAAAGCCGAGCGGGCCGGCGCTGAAGACCTTGGTCCAGGCCCACACGAGGATGTAGTAGAGCGGCGGCGTCGACTCGCTCGAGGAGAGATGCGAGAGCATGCCCGAGAACCCTCTGTGTACGAGGATCATCGTGGCCGACTCGTCGAGCCAGATGCTCTGGACGTTCAACGTCCCGAACCGCAGCGCCGCACCCAGGATGGTGAGCCCGAGCACGATCTCCGTCGGACCCAGCCGCGGCAGGGACGCGACCCGACGATCCACATCGGCAGCCGGCCCGCCGCGAGCGCTTGACGCGGCGGGCCGGCCCGCTACAGGGATGCTCACCTGAGCGATTATCTCAGCTCGATCAGCCGGCCAGCACTTCCTCGGCAGCCGTCGTGTATTCCCCCTTTGGCTGCAGTTCGTGTTGCAGTAGGCCGAAGTAGTCCTCACGGTCGTTGGTCGCACCGCTCGGCTGCTGGTCACGCACCTGGTAGAGGATGAACATGCCGAGTCGGCTGCCGAGCATCTGGCGTATTTCCGCGAAGGTCTTGCGCAGGACTGCGGCGGCTTCCCCGTAGGTCATGCAGGGATTCCAGCCGTAGTTTGCGGTCAGACACTGACCGTTGTCGCTCGCCAGCCCCCACTCGGTGATGTCGATGGGGATCGTGGAGGGGGCCCCGTGAGCGGCTGTCTGGCTGATGACTTCTTCGAGCGTCTTCCTCCAGCTGGTGCCGTAGGGATGGCTGACCCAGCCCGCGACGTAGCTGCTGAAGTTGGGCACAGCCGAGTAAATGTCGTTCAACCAGTCCCCCGTCCAGTCGCCGGTCACTGCCAGCATGCCGACCTTGATGTTGGTCGCGGAGATCGCTTCGGCTGCTTCCTTCAGCCGCACGGCGTAGGTTTCCGCGCGGGCGGTGTAGGAGGGTTCCCCGGCGTTGTCGTCGTACTGGTAGCCGGCGGAGGTCTCGTTGCCGAACTCGATCGATTGGATCGCCAGCCGGCCGTCGGACCGGCCGGCCCAGAACGTGCCGCCGGGACCGTACGCCTTTACCCAGCTGGCAAGGCTCCGAGCTTCAGAGGGTGTCGGCATCCTGCCTTCGAAGGTCGCGAGCGGGTCTACACGGATTCCCTTTTCCGCGTAGCCGGCGATGGTCCTTTCCATCTGCGCCGGAGTCCATTCGATCGGGAACTCCACGCGGACGAGCTTGGCGCCGAGCTGCACGGCCGCCGGCAGGTCGAGCTGTCCACCGTAGATCCAGCCGGCGTTCATTCCAGTCTGGACGGCGGTGGGGGCTGGTGCGGGCGATTCCTTGGGGGGCGCCGGAGATTCCTTGGGGAGTGTGGGAGATGCTTCTTTGGGGGGTGTGGATTTTTCTTCTTTGGGAGGTGTGGGCGCGGCAGGGTAGTAGAGCACCGGAGCGACCTGCGCAAGGTGTCGCTTGGCGCGTGCCTGTCTGCCGGCGCGTGCCTGTCTGCCGGCGCGTGCCTGTCTGCCGGCGCGTGCCTGTCTGCTGGCGCGTGCCTGTCTGTGGTGTGCCTGTCTGCTCGCGGCGGTGGAGCGAGCGTGTCGCCGGGGAGCGGCTACCGCGGTGGCGTCGATGGCCACCGTGAGCATGCAGATCGCCACGATCAGGGCGGTCAGCGGTGAAACCCATGCCCAGCGGCGGCGGGGGTTGGGTGTCAACATGCGCGTCATCTCCTTCGGCAGCTGGGCTGTCTCCGCTGGGAGACCCCTGGCTTTGCGAGCCCGTCTCGCGACGGGTGTGCCTTTGTCGGGGTGGCGAGCGTGCGTAGGGTTGGAGTCCTTGAAGCTCGCGTTCTTTAGGGCTGCATGGAATCTTTCGGTTTCGCTCGCCCTCGCCGTGAGTGGCGGCCGAGGTCCTGGACACATGTCCGCCGGCCACGGCACGGGGGCGCTCGCGCCAGCGCTCCGCGACCCGCGGCCCGGGTCCGGGCATCGGTTCAAGTGCGCGGGCCGCGACGACGATTAGGGTCCAGTGAGCGCAGCCGTGGCTATGCTGTTTCTGGAGATGACCTCGTCAGATCCGCCCGAGGAGGCGTGAGCGGTATGAGTTCGCCTGAGCCCGGTCGAGTGCAGGCCCGAGACGAAGGCGACGCTCTGGCGAGCGCCCTGCGGATCGTCCGCCGGCGCTGGCTGGTGATCGCGGGCGTGCTGATCGCCTGCGTCGGTGTGGCGGTGCTGAAGCACACCCATTCGGCCAAGCACTACGAAGCCACGGCCAGCGTCGCCTTCCAGAGCGGCACGCTCTCAGACGCCGCGCTGCAGGTCACCCCCTCTGGCAGCGGCGAACCACAGCGCGAAGCGGACACCGAAGTGCTCATCGCCCACTCGCCCGAAGTCGCCGAGGGCGTGCGCCGGCAGCTGCACCTGTCGGCCCCGGCGAGCGAACTGCTGGAAGAAGTCAAGGTCGAAGCGGCGCCCGAACGCCGACGTCCTCAACATCATCGCCACGACCGGCGACCCGCGCCAGTCGGCGCGCCTGGCCAACGCGTTCGCCCAGCAGTACATCGCCTTCAGGGCAAGCTCGCAGCTCTCGGGCATCGAGCATGGCCGAGAACAAGCTCCAGCAGCAGATCAGCAGAACTTCCCGGCCGGTGTCCCCGAACGTGCGACGCTGGAGCAGTCGCTGCAGCGCCTCGGCGCGCTGCGGGCGGTCGCGGGTGGCGGCGCGAACATCATCGGCACGGCGGTCCCGTCCCAGCCCACCGTCGGGTATGCGCCTGTCCACGACGCTCGTGGTCGGCGTCCTGGTCGGCGCTGGCGCTCGCGTTCTCGCTGGTGTTCCTGCTGGAATCGCTGGATCGCCGCATCAAGTCGATCGAGGAGTTCGAGCGCGAGTACCGGCTGCCGGTGCTCACCGGCGTTCCGCAGTCGGCGTTTCGCCTCGACCGCGCCGCGGACCGCGAGGAGCTGCTCGAGCCCTACCGCATCCTGCGCAGCGCACTCGACTTCGCCGCCGTCACCCATCAGCTCGACACGCTGCTGGTCACGAGCGCGGTCTCGGGAGAGGGCAAGACCACGGTCGCCGTCGACCTGGCCCATGCCGTGGCGCTGACCGGACGTCACACCGTGCTGATCGAGCTCGACCTGCGCCGTCCTACGTTCACCGAGCACTTCGATCTCGACGCCAGCCGTGGAGTCACCACCGCGCTCGTCGGCGCCGCGGTCGCTCGATGAGCTGCTCGTCGAGCCCTTCGCGGATCTGCCCAACCTGTCCGTGCTGCCCGTCGGGACGCCTGCCCCACAATCCCTCGGAGCTGCTCAGCTCTCCACGCATCGCCGAGATGATCTCCGAGCTCACCACCGACGATGGCATCGTCATCATCGACGCGCCGCCGCTGAACCCGGTCGCCGACGCGCAGGTCCTGCTCAACAACCCCGCGATCCACGCCACGCTCATCGTCGCGCGCGTGGACCAGACCACGCGCGATGAGGTCCGTCGTGCTCGCGCGATCCTCGACCGTCACATGGTCGAGCCCGATCGGGATCGTCGTGACCGGCCTGCGCGACGCGAGTCGCTACGGCTACGCCGCCTACAGCGGGAGGGCCCCCACGCTGGACGTCGACCTCGGCCGGAGGGCCTCCGTCGGCGAAGAGGTCAAGCCGCGGCGGGTCTGCGGCCTTGAGCGGCGTGGCGGTGCTCGCGTCGACGGCTGCCACTGACGGCGCTCCCCCGCCGTGAGCTGCTGCTCGGCGCGCCGTCGCCGCCGGGGCCACCGCGCTGATCGCTCTCGCGGGCGTGCACAAGCTCGGCACGGCGGGCCTGCTGGCCCCGCTGGCGGTGGTGCTCGCCGCGATCCTGCTCGCCCGGCCGGTGCCGCGGTGACGCTCGTCGTCGTGCTCGTCGTCCTCTGCGAGGGACCCACGTTCGGGCTCCTGACCTTCACTTCGCAGCTCTACGAAGTGGTGTACAAAGACATCTCGCTGGTCGACGTGCTGGTTGCGCTGGCGGTCGCGTCCGTCGGCCTCGACCTGATGCGCGCTCGGCGGCGCCCGCGATGTGCCGCGGCCGCTGGTCGTTCCGCTCGTGACGCTTGCGCTGGCGATGGTCGTGGGCGTGGTCGTCGGGCACGCCGCCGGCGCGAGCCTCAGATTTGCGGTGACATCAGAGCACGTGCTGGCCTATCTGCTGCTCCTGCCGATCGCCGTCGCCAACCTGGACCTCGATCGCCGCCAGATCACGCGGCTGCTCGCAGGCGCGTTTGCGCTGGCGATCGTGAAGGCGGTGCTGGGTCTGATCGAGGTCGCTGCGCATCTCGGCTCACCGATCGAAGGCGTGGCGCACGCTCACCTACTACGAACCGACCGCCAACTGGCTGATCATGATCGCGCTCCTGGCGCGTCTTCGCCGCGGTCCTGGCACGTGCCAAGCCGCCGCTGTGGATGCTGCTCGGCAGCCCGCTGCTGGTCGCCTGCCTGGTGCTCTCCTACCGGCGCTCGTTCTGGATCGCCGCCGTGCTCGGACTGCTGCTGGTGCTCCTGCTCGGCACCTCGCCGGTCGGCCGGCGCCTGCTGGTGCCCGCGGGCCTGGGCGTGGTGATGGCGATCTGGCTGCTCGGATCGATCCACTTCCAAGTCCAGTCTCCGATCGTGAAGCGTGTCGCCTCGCTCGCTCCCTCGAAGCTGGAAGCGAACGCGCAGGATCGCTACCGGCTGGATGAGCGCGCCAACGTGCTCGCCGAGATCGGGCAGCATCCGATCACCGGCCTGGGTGTGACGATCCCGTGGGCGGCGACCGCCGCAGACGCTGCCGGTGGAACACGAACGGAGGAAGGCCGCCAGTACGTTCACTTCGCCGCGCTGTGGTTCTGGCTGAAGCTCGGCATGCTCGGGCTGTGCGCCTATGTGGGCGTGATGCTCGGCAGCATGTGGGCTGCGCCTGGCAGGCGTGGCGAAGCAGCAGCGAGCCGCTGCTGCGCGCCTTCGGGCTCGCGTCGCTCTGCGGGATCGCGGGTCTGCTCGTGATGGACACGACGGCCAGCTTCACCGGCGTGGAACCTCGCTTCACGGTGCTGTTCGCCGCCCAGGTGGGGCTGCTCGCGCTGATCGTCAGGATCGCTGGACGCTCGCCCGCCCGCTGACCGCCGACGGCTGATCGCACCGGGCCGAGCCTTGGTGGGTCCTACGGCGCCAGCAGTGCGATCGGCTAGGCTATCAGCGTGGCCACCGATCGCGAGGGGCTGTCACGTGAGGAGTTCGCCCACGCGGTGCGCGAGAGTGCGAACAGCACGCATGCCACCTACGACCACCACCCCCATGCCGGCTACACGCCGGCTGCCTTCAGGCACTACATCCGTGAGATCGCACTGCTGGAGGCGCTCCAGTCGGTTGACTTCGTAACCGCGCTCGACGTTGGCTGTGCTGAGGGGTACTTCATGAAGGCGATCCGTGATCGCTTTGGCGCGGACCTATGGGGCGTGGACCTGTCCACCGCGGCGCTCGCAAAGGCGCACGACAAGCACGGGCTCAAGGTGGCGGCGGCGGAGGCCACGCGGCTGCCGTTCGCCGACGGGAGCTTCGACCTGGTCTACTCGACGGAGGTGATCGAGCACGTACTCGACCCCGACCTGATGATCACCGAGATGCGACGCGTCTCGCGCGGCACAGTGCTCTTTACAACCCCCGTGAGTCAGACGGAGGACGAGCATGAGCCCGACTTCGCCTTGAAGGCCGAGGGACACATCAACAATTTCGATCCCGCCACCGTCAGGAGGCTGTTCGGGTCGGATGCAGAGCTTGGGAGCTTCCGCTGCAACATCACGCTGGCACTGATCGTCGGGATCGGCCGTCACATGCCCGCACGCCTCCGAGATGTCTTCTACAAGCTCGATCACATCGTCTCTCAGCGCTGGGGGTCACCAGATCACCGGCTGAAGCCTTTGCGCAACCGCGATTGGCTGATCCTGCTTCCGGGTGCGGGCAGGGGCGAGGGACCGCCGCGGTGGCGCTGCCCGGCGTGTTACGGAGAGCTCGAGCAGGGCTCCCAGACGCTGCATTGCTCGAGCTGCGCCGCCGTGTATGAGGTCAACGGCGGCGTGCCCGATTTCTTCGAGACTGCGCGGAATGCCTGATCGGAGGCGAGATGCTCCGCCGGGCGGGCACCCTCAGGGCAGCAGGGTGAAGCTGGGAACGTGCCGGGGGCGTACGACCCCGAGGTGGCGGTGGTCGAGGGTGGCGATCTCCGTCGCTCGGTGGCGCTCGGCGAGCGCGATGAGCGAGGCGTCGGCGATGCCGAGGGGGAGGTCGAGGTACTGCTCCATGAGCTCCGCGATGCGCTCCCATTCGGGGTCGAGGACGGGTTCGACGAGGAGCTCGCCAGCGGCGATGGCGCGAGCGAAGGCGAGCTCGGCGTGGGGGCCGATGCGGTCGCTGAGCAGGTAGGAGACCTCGGTGACGACCAGCTCGGGTACCAGAAGCGGCCGCGGGGCGTGGGCGAGCAGTTCGAGGCAGCGGCTGTGGTGGTCGTCCTGTGTGGCGGCGGCGGCGTAGAGCGGCCCGGCGTCGACGATGAGCACCGCTAGTGGTCCGAGTCGGAAGTTCGGTGTGTGTTTGCCGGGGAGGCGGGGTGACGATCGCTGATGGCGGGCCCCACGAAGTCCTCGACGTGCGTGGAGGCGTCGGGTGGGCCGCCCGGGCCGATGGCGAAGAAGGAGAGGGCGCCGTCGGGGGTCGGCTCGGGCAACTGCTCCTCGATCGCGTGCCGGGCGACATCGGCGATCGAGACTCCGCGCCGGCGGGCCTCGTGGCGCAGGCGGGCGTCCAGGTCGTCGGGGAGCATGATGGTCGTGCGCTTCATGCATATAGCATAGTGCATAGCGAACGTGAACGCGGCTGCGGGGGCGCCCAGCGGGGTGTTGGCCATCCGCCCGCGGTTGACGTCCGCGCGCAGCCGCGGGGCACGATGCTGACAGAGCTACGGAGCCAGCAGTGCGCTGAGCGCCTCGATCGAGTAGCGCTCCGCTGCAAGCTCGCGGCCGCGCCGGCCAAGCTCGGGCGCGCCGTCGCGCAGGACGCCCACGAGCGCCGCGGCGAACTGCCTCGCCGTCCTCGGCGATCAGGCAGTGCTCGCCGTCGTGCACCTCCAGGCCGGCGGCGGCGCGAGGCTGTGGCGATCACGGGCAGGCCGTAGGCGAGCGCCTCGATGAACTTCAGCGGCGTGCCGCCGCCCTGCAGCAGCGGGACGACGGCGCAGGACGCGCCGGCGTAGGCGGCCCGGAGATCCTCGACGAAGCCGACGTGCCTCCACGCGCGGATCGCTGCGAGGGCGACTGCTCGAGGCCCGTGCCGACGAGCGTCAGCCGGGCATCGGGCAGCTCGGCCCACACCCGCGGGAAGACCTCCTCGAGCAGGAAGCGCAGCCCACCGCGGTTGGGCTCGTAGGCGAAGCTCGCGACGAACATCACCCGTCTCTCCTCCACCGCTGGGCTCACGGGCACGATCGCCGCGACGTCGACGACGTTGGGCACGTAGCGCAGCCGCGCGTCGGGGGCACAGCTCGCGGGCGGCCGCGATGTCGGCCCGGCTCACCATCCAGGACTCAGCAGGAGTCGGCCAGCACCCTGCGCTCGAATGAGCGCATCGTGCGCCGCTCGCGAGCGCCGCGCGCGGTCAGCTCGTGGCGGAAGCCCGACTCGATGTTGTGCGCGTTGTAGATCACCGGGCGCTTTCGTGCCAGGCGAGCGAGAGCCGCGGCGGCGATCGGCCCGTCGGCGATCACCCGTCCGCGGCCCGGCTCGGCCGCGAGGCGGGCGGCCTCGGCGGCGAGCTCGCTCGAGACCCCGCGCGCGAAACCCCAGGGCACCCCAGCCAAGCGGGCCGCCGCATAGGTGCGCAGCCGGCGCGGGCCGCGCGAGGGTACGACCTCGCACAGCTCGATCCCGTCGATCGCCCTGAAGGCGCGCGTCGGGCTCGCTCGCGCCGAAGCGCGTGTAGAGCAGTGTCAGGCCACCGTGTGCGGCCAGCGCCCGGGCGACGCCGTAGGTACGCACCGCCTGACCGGAGCCGAGCACGGGCGTGTGCGTGGTGACGAGCAGATCCTTCACAGGGCGGCTATCGCCGTGGCGATCTCCTCCAGGCGCCGCTCCCATGAATTGGAGGCAGCCGCACGGGAGCGCTCGGCGCGGCGGTCCGGGCCGTCGTCGGCGAGCGCTTGATCGAGCAGGACGGCGATGCCCTGCGCGTCGGGCGCGGCTCGCCACGTCGGCGACGCCGGCGAGGGCGGGCAGCGGCGTCGCGACCACCGGCAGGCCCGCGGCGAGGTACTCGTAGACCTTCATCGGGAAGATGCTCTCGGTCAGCGTGTTGCGCGCGTAGGGGATCAGCCCGGCGTCGGCCGCCCGCAGCACGTCGGGCAGCTCGCCGTAGGCGCGGGGGCCGAGCAGGTGGATGTTCGGCTCGGCCGCCAGCGGCGAGACGTCGGTGCGGGGATCGCCCGGCCCGACGGGGCCCACCAGCGCAAACGACCAGGACGGTCGCAGGCGCGCCAGCTCGACCAGCAGGGGGATGTCCAGCTTGACGGCCACGATCGCGCCGGTGAACACGATCCGGGGCGCCGGCAGCGCGGCCATGTCGGGGTCCAGCGGGGCGGGTGGGCTCGGCTCAAGGGCCTGCGAGAAGAGCTCGGTGTCGGCTACGTTCGGTGCGTCGAGGACGTTGCGCGAGATCGTCCTCAGCCGCTGCGCGAGGGCGGGCGCGCTCGCCAGCACGAGGTCCGCGCACGCGGCGAAGCGCGTCTCGGCCGCGCGGAAGCTCGCGGTGTCGATGCGCTCGTGGGCGGCGATGTCGTCGACGCAGTGGTAGACGACCAGCGACGGGTCGAGCGCGTCGACCAGCACCTCGGCCTGGGGAACGTAGGCCCACAGGATCGGCCGTCGCAGGCCCAGCCGGCGGGCCGCGCGGCGCAACCAGCGCGGGGAGCAGGCGGGCGTTGAGCGCCCGCGCGAGCCGCGAGGAGTGCAGCGGCAGGACGAGCGGCGAGAGCACGTGCAGCCCCGTCGACCGCGCGCGCCGGCGCCAGCCCCCGCCGCAGCCGCCGCCAGACGCGCGCCAGGTCGCGGCCGGCGAGTTGGGGCCGGCGCAGGCCGAGGGACTCGACGAACAGGACGCGGTTCTCACGTGCCAGGCGCGACATCAGATGGTGCTGGTTGGTCCACAGCTCCGTGTCCCAGTCGGCGAACCCGACGCACACGATGTCGCGGCCGTGGAGGCGTGGATGCTCGCCCATCGGCGCCATCATCTCAGGCTGGGTAGTCTCGTGACGGTGATCCCCAGCGTGGAAGCGGACCCGCGAGGCGGTCCGGGCGCCCATGCTCGGGACCAGTTGCGGACCGCGCGGCTGCTGTTCGACGCCGAGCTCGCCGCCGGGACGCTCGCGCCCGGGGCGCTGCTGGCCTCCACGGTGCGGCTCGCGACGCGCGTCCGCAGCGTCCCTCCGCGCCCGGTGCGTCTGGCCGAGCAGGTGCGCTACAAGCTTGGCAAGCTCGATTTCGAGTCGGCCGTGGCGGGGCCTCTGCTGGCGGCGCGCCGCGCGGCGCTCGGCAAGAGCGGCGCGGCGAAGCCGCGCTTTCTCTTACGAGTCGACGAGTTTCCCCACTATCGGGCGTGGGACGATCCCGAGCGCTTTGGGACCGCGAGGTTCGAGCGCTTCCATGAGATCATGGCCGGCGCCGGCGTGCCCTATCTCGTGGCGGTGCTCCCACGTGTCGGTCGGGAGCCGCTATCGCCATCGGCAAGCGATTCCCGCCCGCTGGAGCGCGACGAGGTGGCGATGCTGCGCCGGTTGTCCTGCGAACGGGTCTCCTTCGGCCTGCACGGACGCGACCACCGCACGCGCTTCAGCTCGCCGCGCCGCCACTCCGAGCTGTGCGGGCTGAGCCCGGCCGCGACCGAGGAGCTGCTCGAGGACGCGCTCGGAGAGCTCGCCCGCCACGAGATCCGTCCGGAGGTGTTCGTGCCCCCGTACAACCGCTTCGACGCCAGCCAGTTCGAGGCGCTCGCCCGGCGCTTCGAGATCGTCTGCGGCGGGCCGGAGTCGATCGGGACGATGGGGTTCCAGCAGCACGCCCCAGTGGCGCGGGGAAGCCGTGTACCTGCCGTCCTACGCTCCCGTCTACGGCCGCGCCGCGGACGTTCTGCCGGCGGTCGAGCGGGCGGTCGAGCGGGCCGCCGGGCTGTGGGTGCCGGTGGTGCTGCACTGGGGGTGGGAGATGCAGGCCGGCTGCGGGGATCTGGAACGCCTGGCCGATCGCATCGCTCCGTATGCCGCCGGCTGGGAGGACTTCCACGGCGCGATCCAGCGCAGCCGGGCGCCCGAGCGATCGACCGTCTCTCCCGGACGCACCGTCTGTTCGCAAGAACACGTTCTGAGCGATGACCGTCTCGCTGCTGGACCGACTTCGCGAGCGCTTCCCGCGCGTCGCGATCGTCCACGACTGGCTGACGATCCCGGGCGGCTCCGAGCAGGTGGTGCTGGAGCTGCTGGAGATGTTCCCGCGGGCCGAGCTGTTCACGTCCGTCTACGACCCGTCGCCGTGGCCGGCCGCAGATCACCGGGCGCACAGTCCACAGCTCGTTCCTCAACCGCATCCCGGGCGCCACGCGCCACTATCCGAAGCTGCTGCCGCTGATGAACGGGGCGTTCCGCTCGTTCGACCTGTCGGGCTTCGACCTCGTGCTCTCCAGCAGCCACGCGTGCGCCAAGAACGTGCGCACGCCGCCCGACGCGCTGCACGTCTGCTACTGCCACACGCCGATGCGCTACGCCTGGGAGGAGGGGTTCCTGGAGGGCGAGGACGTCGGGCGCGCCACGCGCCTGCTGCTGCCGCGGCTGCTCGCGCGGCTGCGCCGGGAGGATCTCGCGGGCGCGGACGGCCCCGACGTGTTCGTGGCCAACTCCCGTCACGTGGCCGAACGCATCGAGCGCTACTACGGGCGCTCGGCCGAGATCGTCAACCCGCCGGTCGACGTCGATCACTTCCTCGGCCTTGAGCGCGAGCCGCGCGACTACTACCTCGTGTTCGGCCGGGTGGTCCCGTACAAGCGCGTGGACCTCGCCGTGGCGGCGTGCGCACGCCTGGGCAGGCGGCTGAAGGTCGCGGGCGACGGGCGGGCGCTCGACGCGGTGCGGGCGCGGGCGGCGGGCGAGGGTACGGAATTCCTCGGCGAGGTGCCCGAAGCCGAGCGGGACCGGCTGCTGGGCGGAGCGCGCGCGCTGCTGTTCCCGGGCGAGGAGGACTTCGGGATCGTGCCGGTCGAGGCGCAGGCGGCCGGCGTGCCGGTCATCGCCTACGGCGTCGGCGGGGCCGCGGAGACGGTGCTCGACGGCCGCACGGGGGTGCTGTTCGGCGAGCAGAGCGCGACCGCGCTCGCGGCGGGGATCGAGCGCTTCGAGGGCCTGCGGTTGGACGCGCGGGACGCGCGTGAGAACGCGCGGCGGTTCGGCCGTGAGCGCTTCCGCGCGCGAGATGGCCGCGGTGATCGACCGCGCCTCCGGCGAGCGCCGCTCGCTGTCGCGGGGCCGCGGGCCGTCTAGCGGACGGCCCTGAAATGGACGTATCGAGTGATCCCGGCGGCGCCCGACCGTGTGATCGGTGTGGCGGCGAGGCGATAGTCGCCCGCGGACAGCTTGGCGAGGTTGACCGTGATCACGTTCGTCGCCGCGTGTCCCGACACCTTGAGTTTGATGCTCGTGGATACGTCGTGAATGCACGTGCGCGCGCCGCGCCGGCAGCTGTGGCTGACGACTCGGCGGTCGATCGTTATCTCCACCGTGCCCGCCGCCGAGAGCGTGTAGGTGAGACGGATCTCGTGCCTGCCCCGCCCGTGCTTCGATGCCGGATACCCGAGGTGCAGATGCGTGAGGCTCACCAGCGGTTCGGCGATGGGGGGCAACGTGCTCAGCGGGTTGGGGGCGGGCGTGGTCAGGCTCGCCGTCGTCGCGGTCCCGCCCGGTTCGGGAGGTGCGGTCCCGCCCGATTCAGGAGGCGTGGTGGATTCTTCCGAAGGCGGCGGCGCTTCGGCGGAGCCCGACAGGGCGATGTCCGTTGCTCCCGCCGCGGTGCTCAGGCCAAGCGACCCTGTGAAGTTCCCGGGCGCAGCGGACCGAAAGGCGACGTGCACCGTGATCGTCTGGCCCTGTTCGATGACGGCGCCTTCCTTCGGCAGGCCGGTCGCTTCGAAGGGAGCCGATGGCGGGCGCACCGCGCCGACGGTGAGGTTGGTCGACCCCGTGTTGGTGAGCGTCACTTCGCCGGTGAGCTGAGCGCCGGTGGGCGCCGCGCCCAGGTCCAGCGACGTCGCTGGAGGGCGTCAGCTGCGGAGCGCTGTAGCCGAAGATGTGGCCTTCGCGGTTGCCGACATAGACATGGCCGCTTGCTCGGCATCGGGGCGTGAGAACTTGTTCGCGGCCCGATCGGCGCTTCCCAGAGCACCTGCAGCGATTTGTCACCGAGTGGCACCGGGTTGTAGGCGCGCAGCTCGGCTTCGTTGCCGCAGCCCGCTTCGGACACCGCGTGATCCACAGGACCGCCGTGCCGCTGGTGGTGCCGTTGGATGTGACGATCGGAGAGCCCGACCCGAACCAGAATGTCTTCAGGGCTCGTCGCCGCGAGGGACAGGGTGGGTGTCGCCCGCTTCGACGCCGTACTTGAAGAAGCGCAGATTGCCGCTGCTCCCGCCGTTCGAACCGCCGGGCGAGACCGAGGGTATGTAGACGTAGCCTCCGTCGCCGGGCCACACGGCGGCGCCGTCCCACACGCCGCCGTAGCCTTCGAGCGTCTGGACGACGGCGTCCTTTCCTTCGGCCTTGGCCACCCCGCCGAGTTCGTCTCGGTTCAGCAGGTACATGTTGCCTTCCTTGCTGGCCTGGACGAGCAGGTCGGGCGCCTTTTCCGTGCCGAAGTATGCAGAGGGAAGCGCGATCGGCGCCGCCGAGCCCAGATCGAGATCCGTTTCGTCGAGGAGGGCGTTGTCGTACGGCGAGAAGAAGTCGGTGGCCTTCAGGCTCGCGTCCTCTCTGCACTTCCACCCGGACCACCGACTCGGCGAGCCGTCCTTCGGGCGGTTTGTTCCCGGGGCCGGGCGGCGGAAAGGCTTCGGCGCTGGCACCGGGGCCGTTGCCGGTGCTGAAGAGGATCTGCCCGGGACGGTCTGAGATCAGCCCGCCGCCGGACTGCCAGATCGACCCGCCGTCGCTTGCGGTCGCCCACATCGTCGTGATGCGATGCCCAGCGGCGGAGACGCCGACCACCCAGCCCTGGAAGGGCGTGTTGTCGCAGTGGCTCCCGAACCCGGCGTAGATGACCCCGTTCATCAACAGCAGCGCCGGTCGCTGCAGCTCCTGGGTGGCTACGAATTCCACGCCCGGGAGGTTCTGCGCTTCGCCGGCGATCTTGACCGGGAAGCCGGCGACCTCTTTCGCCGCTGCCCAGTTCGACCGCCTGCATGTACCAGGCGATGGGGCCGGCCAGTTCCTTCTGTCGATGTAGCTGTTGGAGGTGAAGTACGCGACGTTGGTTTCCGTGTCGATCACCGGCGTGCCCGTGATGCCGATGTGCGGGCTGAGGTCTTCGCATGCTATTTCGGGGTCGTCAGATTCCGCCGGTTGCGCCGAATTTTCTTTCCCAGCGGATGCTGCCCGTGACGGGGTCGAGGCCGTAGGCCCGGTCGTCCTCGGTCACCACCAGCAGCGTGTTGTCTGCAACCAGCGGCTGGGCATAGATCTGACCCTGACCCGGGAGCGTACGGTCGAAGGCCTGCTTGAAGCTGCCGCCTCTCACCAGCGCAGGCGTCAGCGACGGCTCATCCGGATACCAGCCCGTGCGCAGATCGTCGGCCGCGCCCGTCACGTCGGCGGACGCCGGGCCGGCGGCGAGCAACGCGAGCGTCGCCACGGCGACGACGCCGAGCCCGCGCTTGAAGGCGCGCCTCGACCGCCCTGCGGACACGCCCCGGCTCGTTGCGCTGGTAGACCGCTGCGGCAGTCGGGGCATTGGAATCGAAGGCTACCAGAGGGTGGATCCCGGCTCAGGCGAAGGGGTCGCGCACCCGGACACCGTCGAAGCGGCGGAAGTCCCGTCCGCGGTGATCGACCGCGCCTCCGGCAAACACCGCTCGCGGTACTGTGATGGCCATGCAGGAGGTGCTACCCGGCGTCTTCCACTGGACGGCTCCTCATCCGAGGATTCACATCGAGGTGTCCTCTTACTGGCTGGAGGAGCCCGGCGTGCTGATCGACCCGCTCGTGCCGCCGCACGAGGGTCTCGAGTGGTTCGCCGAGCGCGCGGCCCCACCCGTCGCGGTCCTGCTGTCCAACCGCCACCACTACCGCGAGTCCGGGCGCTTCGCCGAGCGGTTCGGCTGCTCGGTGCACTGCAACCGCGCGGGCCTGCACGAGTTCTCCCACGGCGAGGTCGTCGAGGGCTTCGACGTCGGCGATCTGCTCCCCGGGGGCGTGGTCGCGTGCGAGCTCGACGCGATCTGTCCCGACGACACCGCCCTGCACCTGCCCGGCAGCCGGGCCGTCGCATTCGCCGACGGCGTGGTGCGCGGCGGCCCGCATGGACAGCCGGGCCCGCTCGGCTTCGTCCCCGACTCCCTGATGGACGACCCGCCCGCCACCAAGCGTGGCCTGCTGGCGGCGTGCGCCCGCCTGCTCGAGCGGCGCGACTTCGTCCATCTCCTGCTCGCCCACGGCGGCCCCGTGATCGGCGACGGGCGCGAGCTGCTGCGGGATCTCGTGGACAGCGGTGGGCGCACCGCGTTCGAGATGTAGGTGGCGCGCTTCCCCACCGCGCGCGAGTTCCCCGCGGACCCGCCCCTCCGTGGCGAGCGCGTGGAAGGTGTCCCAGAACTGCTCGTCCTCCCCGGGTGTCCTGATGTGGGGGCAGTCGGTGCCTGGACCAGTACACATAAACTGCGTACTCTGCTCACAAGAAAAGTGTAAAGCCGCATGAGTACCCAGAAGATGTGTACAATGCCCACATGAACCGCGTACAGCTGGAGCACCGCCAGGCGAGCGGCGAGCTGTTCCCAACCGACGAGCCGATCCCCGCGAGCCAGATGATCGGCCGCTCCGAGGACGTGCGAGAGGTGGCGGCGGCGCTGGAGAACGGCACGAGCCTGGTGATGGCGGGTCCGCGGCGGACCGGCAAGACGAGCGTGTGCGAGGCGGCGCTGACGCGGGTGCGCTCGCGCGGGCTGTACGTGGTGGCGGTGGACCTCTTCGCGATCGCCGACGACGCCGAGCTCGCGGAGGCGCTGGTGAGGGCGGTGCTGAGCAACCGCCCGGCCCTGCGCAAGCTGCTGCCCAGGGCGCGCCGCTTCGGCCGCCAGGCGCTGAGCGCGGCGCAGGGGGCGGCGGTGATGAAGCTGAAGAGCCAGCTCGGGGACGCGGTCGAGCTGGCGCTCACCCCGGGGCTCGCAGCGCAGGACCCGCAGCGGGCGCTCGCGGAGGCGCTGGAGCTTCCCCAGCGCGCGGCGCTCGCGGATGGCCGGCGCTGCGTGGTGTTCTTCGACGAGTTCCAGGAGGTCGCGGGCGAGCGACACCCCTACGGGGACCCGGATGCGCTGACGAAGCGGATGCGCGCGACCTTCCAGCGCGCGACCCAGGTCTCCTACCTATTCGCGGGCAGCCTCGAGCACGTGATGCGCGACCTCTTCGCCCCCCAGGACCGTGCGTTCAGCGGTTTCGGCAGCTTCTACGCCCTGCGCCCGATCGCCGCGGAGGATTGGCGCGAGGGTCTGCGCGAGCGCTTCGTGGCGGACGACTGCGAGATCGCGCCTGACGCGTTGGAGAGCATCGTGGAGCTCGGAGAGGGGCACCCCCGGGTGACGATGCTGATCGCCCAGCAGACCCACTTCCTCAGCGTGCTGCTGAACCGCCGCGCGATCGACCACGCGCTGGCGCTGCAGGGCTACGACGGCGCCTACCACGGGGACAGCGCGCTGCTGGACCAGCTCGCGGAGAAGATCCGCGCGAGCCATCGCCAGGCGCTCAAGATCGCGCGCCGCGTCGCCGTCGGGGGGACGCTCACCGAGGGCATGCACCGCGGGGACGCCGACCGCGCGCTCAAGAAGCTGCTGGACGCCGGGTTGATCGAGCGCCTCGGACGTGGGGAGTACCGCATCCTCAACCCGCTCCTGCGCCGGCGGCTCGTCGAGCAGCGGACGATTTGAGCGGCCCTACCCCCCCCACGGCCCCCGGCCCCGCGGGCGCGGTGGCGGCGGCGGCGTCGAGCAGTCCGGCGCCGTAGAGGCGGCTGTCGGAGGGCCCCCCGAGGGGGCGCGCGGTGGCGCGCAGGCGGGCGACGATCCGCGCGGGGGTGGGGTGGCGGCCGAGCACGCGGGAGGCGATCACGAGCGCGGCGGCGGCGGCGACGTGGGGGGTGGCCATCGAGGTGCCTTCGTAGCCGCCGGGGATCCCGAAGTGGCGGGGGGAGGCGCCGAGGAAGGTGACCTGGAAGATGTCGCGCCCGGAGGGGAGCGCGGGGTTGCAGTTGGGGTCCCCGGGGAGGCTCGCGTCGGGTCCACCCCCGGGGGCGACGAGGGTGACGCCGGCGCCGAAGTTGGAGTAGGAGGCGAGGCACCCGTGTTCGGTGGTGGCGCCCACGGCGATCACGCTGCGCGTGCGCGCGGGGTAGGCGGCGGCGGCGTGGGACTCGTTGCCGGCGGCCGCCACCACCACGACCCGGTGGCGCTCGGCGTAGCGCAGCGCGGAGATCAGCTGGGGGATGTCCGAGGCGGTGACCCCCCCGGGGAATTCGAGAGAGAGATTTATTACGCGCGCGCCGTGGTTGACCGCGAAGCGCACCCCCCGGGCGATCACGGAGGCGTTGCCGTTGCCTTCGCTGTCGAGCACACGCACCGGCATGATGCGCACCCCGTAGGCGAGCCCGGTGAGGCCGACGCCGTTGTTGGTGGCCTCCGCGATCGTGCCCGCGACGTCGGTGCCGTGGCCGTTGCGATCGTTGGGGCGGGCGTTGCGCGCGATGAAGTCGTGGCCCTTCACGAACTGGTAGCGGTAGAAGTCCGGGGAGATGTGAAAGCGCCCGCGGTTGGCGTAGGCGACGCCGGTGTCGAGCACCGCCACGATCACCCCGCGCCCCCCGGGGGCGTGGTCGGCGATCAGGTGTTCCCACGCCCCGGGCGCCTGCACCCCGAAGGGGCCCGCGAAGTTCCATTGCACTTCGCGCCACCCCCCGGGGACCTCGGCGAGCCCGGGGTCGTCGGGGAAGGGCTCAGCGGCGATGTGGGCGATCGGGTCGTGCGCGCGCCGCGGTGCGCGGGCGTTGCTGGTTGGGATTGCGGGCCCGCCCGGGGGGCGGCCCGGGGGGGCGGCGTGGGCGGATTGCAAGGGCTGCGCCGCCGGTGCCGCCACGCCGAGCGCGAGGACCGCGCAGGCGAGGCCGAGCGCGCGCCGGGAGCGCCGGGGCTGAGTGGGTGGGGGGCGGCGGGGCATGGGTTTGGTAATGATGATGCCCCGTGTCCCCGCACGATCGCACTTCCGACCGGCGGGCCCCGCGAGGTGGCTCGTGAGCGACCGCTTCTTTCCGCGCGACGAGTGCTTCATGCGCCTCGCCCTGCGCGAGGCGGAGCATGCGTCCGAACACGACGACGTCCCGATCGGCGCGGTGGCGGTGCGCGCGGGGGAGGTGATCGGAGCGGGCCACAACGAACGGGAAGCGCGCCAGGATCCTACGGCGCACGCGGAGCTGATCGCGCTGCGCGAGGCCGCCCGCCGGGTGGGCGGTTGGAGGGTGCTGGACACGGTGCTCTACGTGACGCTCGAGCCCTGCGCGATGTGCGCGGGGGCGATCGTGCTGGCGCGCGTCCCCCGCGTGGTGTTCGGCGCGGCCGACCCCAAGGCGGGGGCGGCGGGCAGCGTGCTGGATGTGCTGGGGGAGCCCCGTCTGAACCACCGCCCCGAGGTCGCGGGGGGCCTCCTGGCCGCGGAGTGCGGCGCGCTGCTGAGCGAGTTCTTCGCCGCGCGGCGGTAGCCGTACCGGCCGAGTCGATCGCTACGCCGCCCGGCGCGATGCCTCTCGAATGAGCGACCTGACGACCTCGCCCGGCCTCTCGCCCTGGTCGTGCGCGATCCGCTGCAGCGCCGCCGCGTCGTCTGCGTCAAGCGCCACCTGAACGACGAGGCTACGGTCGCGGGAAGCCTCCACGACCTGCACATCGGCAGGGCGCAGTTCTCTGAACTCCTCATCGAAGTCACCGGGCAGCGGGTCGGCTTCAGGATGCGTCATGACCTATCCAAGATCATACGCTCCGCGCGCGTCGAGTCCCAGCCGGTGATAAGCAGCCACGTGGTTAGTTTAGATCGATGGTTTCCTCGATGACCAGCGTAACTCGAGTTTCGGGGTTTTCTCAGGCTGAGGAAGCGGTTGTGATCGTCTGGGCGCCTGGTGCTGGCGGGCGTCGTCTGGGCGCTTGAGCAGGCACAAGGAGGGTTGGCGGCGACCCCGAATCCGGTGGGCGTAAAGCCCATCGGCCGCGGGGCGTAGTCAGCGTTCCCGTGGCCCTTCCACCGGGAGGTCGCCGCCATGTATCAGGTTCCCAGTTCGCTCGCTGCTCTGTTGTCCCTGCTGAGACCGTGCTTCACGCAACCGTCGTTTCAGACGTTCGGCATGCTGATGGTCGGGTTCGTCGGGCGGATCCGGGACTGCACGGTGACGGGGATGCTGCAGGCCGCGGGGCTCGCCGGCGAGTGGCATCACAGCCGCGCGCACGACTTCTTCGCCTATCGGCGCTGGGATCCCGATGAGCTCGGGCTGCTGCTGCTGGACTTCCTGGTGTCGGTGTTCGTGGCGGCGGGCGCGCCGATTCGCCTCGCCGTCGATGACACGCTATTCGGGCGTTCCGGGCGGCGGGTGTGGGGCGCTCACTACCTGCACGACGGCGCCCAGCCGGAGGGCTCGGGGCGCCGCACGCGATGGGGGAACTGCTGGGTGGTGGTCGTGCTCGTGGTGGAGCTCCAGTGCCTGGGCGGGCGCCCGGTCGGCCTGCCGGTCCTCTTCAGGCTGTTCCGGCCCAAGGACGATCAGCATCCCGACCTCGACCGGCCATCACAGCCCGAATTGGGCAGGACGCTGATCGACATGGTCCTCGAGCGCTTCGGAGCCCGGATCGTGGAGCTCGTCATGGACGGGGCGTATGCCAGCAAGGCGTGGCGCGGCCTGCCCGAGCGCGTGAGCGTGACCACGAGGATGCGCTGTAACGCCGCCGTGCACGAGCTCCCAGCTGCCGAGCGGCGAGCAGGCCAGATGGGCCGCACCCCGTTGAAAGGCAAAAAGCTTCCGAGCCTGGCCGAGATCGCCAAGACCGCCGTCTTCCAGGCCGTCACGATCACCGGCCCCGACGGGCGCACCCGCACCGCGCACATCCACGAGTTCGTGTGCCTGTGGTACACGCCCTTCTACACGCGCCCGGTCAAGGTCGTCCTGATCCGCAACGCCGGCAGCAGGAAGAACTTCGACATCGCGATCGCCGGCACCGACGCCAAGGTCCCCGCGCCTGAGCTGATCGCGCGCTACGACAGTCGCTGGACGATCGAGACCGCTCACCAAGAGGCCAAGGCCCACGGTGTCGGCGAGGCCCGCAACCGCGTCCAGAAAGCGGTGCAGAGGACCGTCCCGTTCGGATTCCTGGCCCAGACAATCACCGTTGCCTGGTACGCGCTTCACGGCGACCCCCAAGCGGATCTCGATGAGCGCCGCCGCGAAGCTCCCTGGTACCGCCAGAAGCACACCATCAGCTACACAGACATGCTCGCCGCGCTACGCCGCGAACTCATCCGCCAGGACTTTTGGTCACAAGCACCCCCGATGACCACCAACCCGAAACTCACGCAACCCCAGCAGCCGCCGACATCAGTCGCTGCCTGAAACCACGAAAGTCGAGGCGTAAGAATGCGACTCGCGTCGGTGCGCCCGATCAGGAGTCGCCGCGCATATGCTGCCTGGCAGCGCATCAGGGGGCTCCACGCCAAGCGCTTCCGGGCACGGTCATAGACTTCTCCTCCATGGTGGCTACAATGGCAGCGATGGAGGCCGCCGCCGCATCCCACGTCGAGCAGCACCCTGCGGATAATCCCAAGCTCCGCGATGTTCAGCGTGCTCGTCTTGAGCGGTTGCGCGACGAGCTCGTAGCCGAAGGCGCCGATCCCTCCAAGCACCTACCCCAGCTGCAGCGCCGCGCCGACGCCTGGCCCGAGTGACCAGCCCTCCCAGGCGCGACTTCCTGCTCGACAGCGGCGGCGTCAGCGCCCTTGCGGCCGACCGAGACCTACTCGCCGGGTATCTCGAACTGCTCAGGCTCCGCTTCGATGGAGCGCTTCTGGTGCCGGTCCCGGTTCTCACCGAGGTGCGATCCGGCCATCGATCCTCCGACGTGCTCGTTGACCGCCTGGTCAAGGCGATCGACGCCGAAGGCGACATCTACGCTCCTCTCACCGTTGACGCCGCCGTGCGCGCCGGTGTCCTGCGCGCCGAAGCATCGCATCAGTCGCGTCGAGAGATCTCGACCACCGATGCGCAGATCGTGGCGATAGCCGAGGAACTGAGCCATACATGCGCGGTGACCATCATCACCGGCGACCCGCACGACATCAACCTGCTCGTCGGCCTGACCCGCCGCAGCAACATCGCGGTGGACGTCGCCAATTGACAGGCTCGTCCAAGCAGGTGTGTGTGCCAGTCAGAGCCATCTATGCGACCTCCGATCGGCGCCTGTTCTCGGCTTCCCAGGTCAAGACGACCATAGCTGGCCAGCATGGGCTGACGGGACGACTCTCGAAACACGATGCTGCTGTCACAGGCGCACCTGGAGTCCGATTTTGGGCTTCACAGAGCCAAAATCGGGTGGGTACGGAGGGGGAGGGATTCGAACCCTCGTCGGAGGAATCTCCCCCGAAACGGTTTTCGAGACCAATGCGGTCTCTAGCGGTTTCAGGCGGTCTCGGGCGGTCTCGGGCGGTTGTCTGGTGTCCTGCGCTGACCCCAATCATCGGGCGGAATCTGGCTCTGGGAGTGGGAATGTCACGCAACTGAGCCTTGAGGTCGGTCGGTGCGCCTAAGCTACGGATGCTCTGTGCTGCAGGTCTGATCGTAGGCCGTGCTCGCTGGAACTCGCGCCACGCTGCGCGCCAGCGATGAGCCGCCAGTCATGCGCGGCGTCGCGGTCCGCGCGGGGGCCGGTTCGACCCCCTGGCCCTCGAACGGAGTGAGCGCCGTGAGCAGAGCGCGCAGCGCCCGCGCCAGGCTACTCCCGCGTGCGAGCCTCACCCGGCCCCCTGGGAGCGTCTCGAGCAGACCGAGCGGCCGTAGTCCGCGCAGAATCTCGTGAGTTGTGGTGCGACCACATCCAAGCTCGTCGCTTAGCTCTGCTGCGGTCCAGCCGCGCTTACGATCACTGCGCGCAAGCGTCGCGAGTACGCGCCGCTTGCGGTTGCCGCCGAGAAGCCAGTCTGGCACCCCGTCAGAGGGCTGCTCGTTGCCGCCGTAGTTAGGAGACATCCGGTCCGTAGATTACGGTTCAACCGTAATGACTGCGCTCCGACTGATCGCTGGTGAGAGCCGCCCTGTCCGTGGGGCCCAGGGCCCGATGCGTCTCGACATGCGTTCGCGACGACCCGGACTCGCCCACGAGGAACTCGACCTCGTGCTGGACTCGTCAGCCGCAGGCCGCCTCGCCGGCGAGGCAACGAGCGATGGGCTCCCGTCGCCGCTGTGGGCAGTGATCGCGATCGAGTCCGAGCGCGCCCTATGCGCTGCTGCACCTACAGATTGGGCTCGCCGTGAACTCTGCCGCCGCCTTGACTCGGCAGCTCGCCTGTTGGTCCTAGAGCCTCGCCGCGACACGCGTCTCGACGCGTATGCGGCCGCGTTGCGCCACTCGCCCGCCCCGGCGCACTATGCCGGTGTAACGACGCGCCTGACCCTGCTGGTCCCGTATCACACGCTGCTCGCGTGGGAGGTAGCCGCCGACCACGACGGCATTCCGCTGCTTGACTGGGCGCACTCCCAGCTCGTCGCAGTCGGGCCGGGCCGGCCGCTCTGGGAGGCCGCTGCCGTGCCGGCGCAGGCGTGCCATCCCGGTCGGTCAGTCCTGTGGCAAGCGCGCGCAACGCGTCCGCAGCGCGGGGGTCGGCGGTAGCCGGATCGCGCAGCCAGCGCAGGTAGGCGGCAAGCGTGCCCGCGACATGGCGCCACAAGGCGCCCCGGACGCGTTCGCCCAACAAGGCCTCTGCATCGACATCGTCTGGCGGAGCGGCGGGGGGCGCTGAGAGGCGCAGAAGCGCGACAACGGTCTCGCGGGCATACCGCTCGTCTGGCGGCAGATCCTCCGGAAGGGCGAGGTCCCGAACGGCGACGGCGGCGTTTGCGTCGTAGCCCGCGACCAAGTAGAGAAGCCCCGCCTCCAGACGCTCCTCATGGGCGTGCGTCTCCGGGTTCAACCGGGGTCGCGGCGATCTCGCGGGCGATCTCAAGAGCCTCGGCGGCAACGAAGGCGCACGCGCGGATCGTGGCCGCGGAGACGTTGGGCGCCACGAGCGCATGGACCTCCAAGGCAGTAGCGAGGCGCCTGAGGAGCGCCGCGTCCGCCGCGATTTCGAGACCCTCGCCCCCGAGATCGCGCCGATCGGCGGCATCGAGCCACGCGGCAGTGAGCAGGCGGCGAACGCTGGGCTGGTCGAGCTCAGTGAGCTCGGGTAGTGCCTCGAGCAACTGCTGCGTCCCCCGCCCGAACATCAGACAACGACCTCGTCGACGGCGACGCGGATGGCGTCTGCGGTGGTGTCGAAGAACGCGTGGAAATCGGCGACGCAGAGCACCAGGACGCGGCGGCGTGACACGGGCGGATCGAGCGACGCCAGACGATCGCGGTGGGCATCGGGGTCGAACCGCGTCTCATGCACGACGGCGGGGACGTAACACCGCGCCGTTCGCCACAGCGCGTCCGATATACGGTCGGCGATGTCCCCGTCGATAACCGCACGAAGCGCTCCAAGATGCTGACGTAGCTGAGTACCGTAGATCCCCGAGTCCACGTCCCTGAAGATGTCGCAGGCCGAGCTCAGGTGCCCGGAGCCGTACTGCCGCGATGCCTTGCTCTCGCCGATGGCAACCACAGGATCATCAGCGTCAACGTAGACGGCGACCGCATCGAGTCCCTGGATCGTCGGGTAGTCGTGAGGGAAGCTCACGGCGTGCACCGGTCCCACGAGGCAGTCGGTGTCACGATGCGCTCGCACGACGAGGATCGCGTGCATGAGCATCTCCGCGATCCATGCGTTGCGGCAACTGTCACGGAAGTTCGTCTCAGCTTCGGTCGTGAAGACGTTCGTGTTGCCGATCAGGCGCACGACCGTCGCGGCGAGCTCCGCGCGGGCATCCACGCCGGTCGCAAGCATGTCCGCCGCCAACCGAGCGTCGAGTCCCACTGCGCCTGCAAGGGCGCCAACGGCATAGCGCCCGAGCGCCACGGGCACGGCAGGGTGGTCGAGTCCGGAGGCCTCGATTGCTATCCCCGTCCGGGGCCGCTCGCTTGCCAACGCGCCGCTCACGAGCTTGATCTCGCGCGTGAACCGTCTGGTCTGCTCCGGGGTCAGGCAGCCGACGATGCGCCATAGGCCCGCCGCTGGGCTCGGAGAAGTCTGCTTGCTCGAAAGATGTTGCATCTGGCCTCCCTCGCGACCCGTGGGAGATCCATGCTCGACATCGCCAGCCTACGGCCAGCAGTTCGGCCGTACCTCTCGGACCGCATTGATCTAATAGCCTCTATGTGCGTCACCCTGGAGGGGTGGCAGAGCGGTTGAATGCGGCGCCCTCGAAAGGCGTTGTGCGTCTGATTGGCGTACCGAGAGTTCGAATCTCTCCCCCTCCGTTCCTGAAGCGCTGAACGGACTGGCCGGAAGGATTTTCGGTCCAAACGTTGCACGAATTAT
>CAWFAB010000001.1:0-1314637 GCA_963813765.1 uncultured Solirubrobacterales bacterium | reverse complement strand
CCCGCCCGCCGCCTGCGCGCGCGGCGCGCGGGCGCGCGACCGACTTCCTCGTGGAGCACGGCGAGCGCGGCGTGCGCGCGCTCGGCGGGCGCCGCGCGGCGGAGCGGTGGCTGGCCGAGCAGGACCCCGCGCTGGACGAGGCGGCGCTCGTGGCCGCGCTCGAAGGCAAGATGTCGCGGCTGATGGCGCGCGATCTGGCCGAACGATGCTCGGGGCGTTCGTCGCCGCCAGCGCCCTCGCGGGGGCGCTCGGCGCGGTGAACCTCGGCACCGCGCTGGCGTTCGGGCAGATCGGTTTCGCGATCAGTCTCCTGTATGTGCTGTTGAAGCGCTGAGGTATGCGCTTGAGCACAGGGTTGCATATGCTCAGCGCGTGAGCACAGGCTGCTTCATCTCGACCGGGCCGTTCGATGGAGGGCGCGATGAGCGGGTGCGAGCTCGCGGAGTCGCTCGGCTACGAGTCGGTGTACGTGACCCACATCGCGGGCAGGGAGTCGCTGACGGTGCTGACGGCCTACGCGATGGCCACGAGCGAGATCAGGGTGGGCACCGGGGTGGTGCCGATCTACACGCGCACCCCCGCGACGATGGCCCAGACGGCGGCCACGATCGACGAGCTCTCCGGCGGGCGCCTGACGCTCGGCCTGGGGGTTTCCCACCGCGTGGTGGTGGAGAGCTGGCATGGACAGACGATCGACCGGCCGGTGCACGAGATGCGCGAGTACGTGGCGATCGTGCGCGCGATCCTGCGGGGCGAGGACCCGCCGGCGGGCGAGAAGTGGCGCACGGGCTTTCGCCCGTCGGCCTCGATCCGCGCCCGCGGCTGCCGATCTACGTCGCGGCCCTCTCCCCCGCGATGCTGCGCCTCGCGGGCGAGGTGGCCGACGGGGTGCTGCTCTGGCTGTGCTGCCCGGACTACATCCGCGACGTGGTCATCCCGAGGTGACCGCGGGACGCGAACGCGCGGGACACGCGCTGAAGGGCTTCGACATCGTCCCCGCGGTGCCCGCCGCGCTGGTCGAGGACCCGGCGAGCGCCTACACGGCGATGCGCCGCGACCTGCTCCCCTATTTCAGCCTCCCCTTCTACCGCGCGATGCTCGAGCGCTCCGGCTTCGGCGCGGAGATCGAGGCATACGACGCGGCCTCCGGCGAGGTCGAGAAGATGGAAGCGGCGATCTCCGAGCGCTTCCTCGGCCAGCTCACCGCGGTCGGCGACGCCTCCGCAGTGCGCTCCGGAATCGAGCGCTACCGCGCAGTCGGGGCGACCTACGCCGTGCGTCGGGCCGATCCCGAAGACGGACTTCGAGGCGACGCTCCGGGCGGGGATCGAGTAGCGGCGCGGACACCACAGGGCCGCTGTTAGACTCGACCGCGCAAAGCGCCGGTGAACGGCGGCGCGCGGCCACGAACAGACGGGGGAAGCATGTTCGCATCCATTGGCAGACGCCTACGGTTGGGAACGGATCGATGCGCCCAGCGCTTCGTCGCACCGCGCTGGTCGGTGCGCTCGCGGCCGCCGCGACGCTCATGTTCGCGGCAAGTGCGCTCGCCGTCAGCGGCACTCCGCTCAAACTCGCCGAACCCGTGAGGTTTGGACACCCGGCCGTCGCCGTGGACGGTGCCGGCACGGCGTACATCGCCTGGCCGAACGAAACGGGCCTGGGAGGCGCCGGCGACACGATCGAATACTGCACGCTCCCGGCCGGCGCCAGCGCCTGCGCACACCACGGTACGCTGCACGCGGAAGGCGGCGCGACCCCCGTCGTCGGGCAGGTGCAGATCCTCGTCAACGGCGCGACCGTGGTCCTGCTCGCCGAAGTCTACGGTGTGAGCTTGGAATACGAACCGGTCCAGGAGTGGACTTCGACGGACGGCGGGGCGACCTTCCTACCTGTGGGCGGCCTCAAGTCGGTGGCCGACGCCAAACTCAGCGCTGACACCGGGTCTCTGAACGCACTCATGGTGCCCGGGGCCGATGCGCTCGGATACGCCTTTTGTGACGGCGGACGGACCACCGACGTTCGACGAGTTCCCGTTCGCCTCGCCCCCACAGTGCTCCCGCAAGGAATGCCCCGCGGTGAGAGAATTGCGACGCTTCAGCTGGAACCAGAACTCACCCTTCACCCCCTCAGCAACCCCCATGGCTCGGTCGCGTCGCGGCTCGGTGCGAATCCTGGGGTGCTCGGCGTGTATGAAACGCTCGGGAAGCCCGGATGCGCCAGCGGCACCTTCGACACCGCCTACGTGTACGGAAGTGGCGAACAGAGCCCGAGCAACAGCTACGACCTCTCCCCCGGCGAACCCAACAGCGCTTGGAAGGTGGCCCTATCGCCGGGCGACTGCGAAGCCGAGTACGCCGCCGTCGGCGGTGGCCCCAGCGGGCTTGGCGTGGTCGAGAAGGATCTCACGAGGGGCTACACGGTCTACCACCAGTTCAACCAGACAAGCGACAGCTTCGAACCGTTGACGGTGACGATCGCCCAGGAAGGCGGGTTGTATCCGTCGGTCTCCCAGGATGGGGCCGGCGGCATCTACGTGACCTACCTCGGCAACGCCAGCAATACCATTCGCCTCGCCTACAGCTCGACCGGCGGCGCGAGCTGGACCGGTCCGGCTACGCTGAACCCCAACACGGACGGAGGGGCGCATGAACTGGCCAGCTCTGTCGGCGCGAGCGGGCAGGGCTGGGCGGTCTGGAGGGATGGGGAATCCGTCTTCGCGCAGCAGTTCGTGGCGAGCGACGCCACGCCGCCGCCCACGCCGGCCCCCACGCCCACACCAGCTCCCACCCCCAACAGCGGCTACACGATCCAGAGCATCGTGGGGAACTCCAATGGGACGGTCACGATCACGTTCGTCCCGGTCCAGTCGGGCACCGGGACGCTGGTGGTGACGGTGCCGACGGCGTCGATCGCCAGCGCCTCGGCCGTGGACGCCAAGGCCAAGAAGTGCAAGAAGAAGGGCCAGGTCAAGATCAAAGGCAGGGTGCCGTCCGTCCACGACCGTCGCCGGCAAGGTCTCCGCCAAAGGGACGGCGGGCGTACCGCTGAAGCTGACGGTCTACCTGTCCAGCAAGATCAAGGCGTTGCTGAAGAAGGGCAAGACTGTCCACCTCACCGCTACCCTGACCTACAAATCGTCGCTCGGTGGAGCCCCCACCGTAAAGACCTATCTGGTGACCGTCAAGGGCAAGCGGCCGCACCACCACAAGAAGCGCTAGACCCGCACAAGCCCTCCAAAAAGGCACGAAATCGATCCGTACGCACGACCGTATAGCCTGTTCGGGTTCTGGAGGCAACAATCGATGCCCGACCATCCCTGTGAGCAACGGAGCACGAGGAGGTATGTACAGATGAGCAAGTTCAGAAACGTGCTATCGCTGGCGCTGAGCGTGGGAGGGCTCGCAGTCCTTTCAGCCAGCCTCGCCCCGCCGTTGGCGAGCGCGGGGTTCGGCCCACCCGGAGGACCGACCTCACCGCCGTTCTGGCAGTGCCCGGCCGTCGGCAAAAGCACAAGCTGTGCGTTCCTCATCGATGTTACCAACAGCAAAACAACCGTCTATCAGGACAGCAGCCAGGAGTTCTATGACCTCGGCGGCGATGACGAGATGGTCGCTGTGCAGAACGACTCCTCGACTCCGCTGGCCTCCATCCATATCGGGGTCCCCGGGTCCGGGGTCACCGGGTTTGGTGACAACCTCTTTGGATTCGAGGGCGACGGGCTGTGCAACCCTGGCGTCGGCGCCGTGCCCAGCGGCTGCCCCTTTGGCCCGGGCGGCAACAACGAAGATCCCTACGACTACTACGGACCGGGGATGGCCTTCGCCCCGGGCTACAGCTCCAACGACGGCACCGTCGAATTCACGCCGGCTCTGCAGACGGGCCAGTACGCGTACTTCGGCCTCGACGCCCCGTTTGAACAGGTCGTGATTCCGGTGGGCGGCAACGACTACCTCACGACAATCCTCAGCGGGACCTCCATCGAAAGCGCCCCGACGGTCGCCGCGCCCGCGCCCACCGACATCACCGATCAGGCGACGATCGTGGGACCCAACGCGGCAGAAGCCGCCGGCGCGATCTCCTACAAGGTCTACTCCGACCCGGCCTGCAGCAAACTGGTAGCCGATGCTACACCTACCGTCGCGACCTTCGAAAATGGCGCCGTTCCGGCCTCCAAGCCCGTGGGCGCGGCGCTGACCACCAACGCCATCTACTACTGGCAGGCGACGTTTGAAAGCAGCCACCACGAACCTGCCGAACCCAACTACAACTCGAACGCCGTGACCGCCTGCGGCGCGGAGACCATGAGCTTCGGCACGCCCCCGACGCGGCCGACGATCGGGGTCAGCACGACGCTCGCGGGTGGCGGGCAGAGCGGGCCAAGCATCACGGTGCTGCCCAACACACCGGTGACCGACACTGCGGTCATCACCGGCACCAACGCGAGCACGGCCACCGGGGTCGTGACCTACACCGTGTTCGCCGATGCGGGCTGCACCCAGCAGATCCGGGCGTTCACCGTGGGAACCGACGTCCGTGCAGTCGCCGGGGGATCCGCCGGGGCCTCTGGCGCGGTGGCGCTGCCGCTCGGTACCTACTACTTCCGAGCAACCTACTCGGGAGACGAAACCCACGCCCCGGCGCAGAGCACGTGCGGCGGCGAGGTGCTGACCGCCGCGGTGCCGCCCCCCCCACCGCCGCCCAACAGCGGCTTCACGATCAAAAGCATCGTGGGAGGCTCGAACGGGACGGTCTCGATCACGTTCGTCCCGGTCCAGTCGGGCACCGGGACGCTGGTGGTGACGGTGCCCACGGCATCGATCGCCAGCACCTCGGCCATGGCCGCCAAGGCAAAGAAGAAGTGCAAGCACGGCCAGGTCAAGATCAAACGCAGGTGCCGTCCTTCCACGACCGTGGCCGGCAAAGCCTCCGGCAAAGGGACGGCGGGAGTACCGCTGACGCTGACGGTCCATCTGTCCAGCAAGATCAAGGCGCGACTGAAGAAAGGCAAGACGGTCCACCTCACGGCCACCCTGACCTACCAATCGTCGCTCGGCGGAGCCGCCACCGTGCAGATCTATCAGGTGACGGTCAAGGGCAAGCGGCCGCATCACCACAAGAAGCGCTAGACCCGCGCAAAACGACAGCCAGACGCTCACGACGGGGCGCCCGCGGGCGCCCCGTCAGCTGTCGCCTACGCCCGCGCCCCGGCGCCGAAGCGCTCCTCGCCCGGCTCCCGCCGACCGGCCTGCATACAATGGGCCCATGGAGAGCTCCGCCTCGCCGAGACCACCGCGCGCAGCTGGCTGCGCTGCTACCGCTGCTGGTCGCAGGATCTGGAGGTCCAGGTCCACTACGAGGGCATCCACAAGATCGACCCCGAGACGGGCGAGCGCTCGGAGGTGGTGGACGAGCTGCAGGAGGCGGTGGTGCAGTGCCTGGACTGCATGCACGACCAGCCCCACCTCGGCTTCAACAACGGCCGCGTCGAGCCGATCGAGGACCGCTGGGAACGGATGATCGCGGGCACCCCCTGGGTCGCCTCGTGCACCGTGGCGGTGGACGCCGAAGACGTCGAGACCTGCTCGGGGCCGGAGGCCGGGGACGCGCTCTCCTACGCCGCCTTCGGCGACCACGGGGTGCGGGAGTTCTTCACCCACGTGCGCTTCCACAAGCACGAGGACGACGCCCGGATCGTCGTGCACCTGCTCGTCGAGCTCTACGCCCGCTCGCTGGAGGAGGCCACCGAGGTGCTCGAGCAGGCCGCCCGCGGCGCGCTCACGATCACCTCGCTGGCCGAGGAGTCCCGCCCGCCGGCCTCAACGGGCGGCGAGGCCCACAGTCACGACTAGCTCAGGCGTTTTTCCAGCGCCTTCAGCTGCGCGTGCAGCTCGTCCGGCAGCTTCTCGAATTTGCCGTAGTGCTCGTGGAAGTGGGGCAGCTGGGCGCGCCATTCCTCGATGTCCACGCGCAGCAGCTCGGTGATGTCGGCTTCGGAGACGTCGACGCCCCTGGTGTCGATGCCCTCCACTCCCACCGGCGGAACCAGGCCGATCGGTGTCTCCCGCGCGGCGCCGTGGCCGGCGCAGCGCGCGAACACCCACGAGAGCACCCGCGAGTTCTCCCCATAGCCCGGCCACAAAAAGCGGCCGGTCTCGTCCTTGCGGAACCAGTTGACGTAGAAGATCTTCGGCAGCTTCGCGCCCGGGGTGCGGCCGATCTCGAGCCAGTGGGCGAAGTAGTCGGCCATGTTGTAGCCGCAGAAAGGCAGCATCGCGAACGGGTCGAAGCGCAGCTCGCCCACCGTGCCGGTCGCCGCCGCGGTCTTCTCGGAGCTCATGACCGAGCCGAGGAAGACGCCGTGCTCCCAGTCGAGCGCCTCGGTCACGAGCGGCACCACCGTCGAGCGCCGGCCGCCGAACAGCATCGCGTCGATCGGCACGCCCGCCGGGTCCTCCCACTCCCGGGCGATCGCGGGGTCCTGCGCCGCAGGCACGGTGAAGCGCGCGTTGGGGTGCGCCGCGGCCGTACCGCTCTCCGCCGTCCAGTCGTTGCCGTGCCAGTCGATCAGATGCGCAGGCGGATCGGGCGTCATGCCCTCCCACCACACATCGCCGTCGTCGGTCAGCGCGCAGTTGGTGAAGATCGTGTTGCGCTCGATCGTGTGGATGGCGTTGGAGTTGGTGTTCTCGCCCGTCCCCGGCGCCACGCCGAAGAAGCCGGCCTCGGGGTTGATCGCGTACAGCCGCCCGTCCTCGCCGAACTTCATCCACGCGATGTCGTCGCCGATCGTCTCCACCTTCCAGCCCTCGAGCGTCGGAATCAGCATCGCGAGGTTCGTCTTGCCGCAGGCCGACGGGAAGGCTCCGGCGATGTACTTCACGTCGCCCTCCGGCGAGGTCAGCTTGAGGATCAGCATGTGCTCGGCCATCCAGCCCTCGTCGCGGGCCATCACCGAGGCGATGCGCAGCGCGAAGCACTTCTTGCCGAGCAGCGCGTTACCGCCGTAGCCGGAGCCGTAGGACCATATCTCCCGGCTCTCGGGGAAGTGCACGATGTACTTGTTCTCCGCGTTGCACGGCCACGGCACGTCCCGGGCGTCCTCGTTCAGCGGCATCCCCACCGAGTGCAGACAGGGCACGAAGCGGCCGTCCTCCCCCAGCACCTCCAGGGCGCCGGGCCCATCCGGGTCATGATCCGCATACTCACCGCGACGTACGCCGAGTCGGTGATCTGCACGCCGATGTGGCTCTTGTCCGAGCCCAACGGCCCCATCGAGAAGGGCACGACGTACATCGTGCGGCCCCTCATCGAGCCGGTGAACAGCTCCGTGAGCGCCTCCCGCATCTCGGCGGGGTCGCACCAGTTGTTGGTGGGGCCCGCATCCTCCTCGGCGGCCGAGCAGATGAAGGTGCGGTCCTCCACGCGCGCCACGTCCCCGGGGTCGGAGCAGGCGAGGTATGAGTTCGGGCGCTTCGCGTCGGAGAGCCTCCGGAAGGTGCCCGCCTCGACGAGCAGCTCGCAGAGTGTGTCGTACTCCTCCGCGGAGCCGTCGCACCAGTGGATCGTCTTCGGTTCGGTGAGGGCCGCGGTCTCCTCGACCCACTCGAGCAGGCGCTTGTTCGCGGTGGGGGCGGCGGTGGTGGCTCGTCGTATCCATTAGGGGAGCTTATCGTGCCTCGGGCCTGCGCGGCACGAGCACCAGGCGCATGACTTCATCCGGGAGGGGGGCGGGCCCCCCTCCCGACCACCCCCCGGTCATCGGCCTGGGCTACGGCGCGGAACAAGCACCAGGCGCTTGAACTCCGCCACGAGCACCCCGTCCTGGTTGAGCACGCGGGTGTGCACCTTCACGGTGCCGCGGTCGAGCTTGGACTGGGACTCCTTCTTCTCCAGCACCTCCGACTCGCAGAACAGCGTGTCGCCGTGGAAGACCGGCGCGGGGTGCTTGAGCTCTTCGGTGGCGAGGTTCGCGATCGCCTTGCCGCTCACGTCGCTCACCGACATCCCCAGCGCCAGCGAGTACACCAGCGGGCCCACCACCACGTTGCGCCCCTGCTGGGATTTGCTGCGCGTACACGTCGTTGATGTGCAGCGGGTGGTGGTTCATCGTGATCAGGCAGAACAGGTGGTCGTCCGCCTCGGTCACGGTCTTCGCGGGCCAATGCTTGTAGACGGCTCCCACCTCGAACTCCTCGAGGTAGCGGCCGTAGGGGTGGGAGCCGCTCGCCTCGCGCGCGGCCTGCTCGGTCTCGAAGGTCTCGACGGTCTGGGTGTCGCTCATGGGTCTCGATGATCTCCTTTAGTGTCGGCGCCCACCCGTCCGGGGCCAGCCGCCGATGGGGTCTGCGGGCCTTCCTGGACGCTGAACTCTAATGGGGACGGCCGAGGCGCTACCGTTCTGCCCCCAGACGACACCAGGAGACCAGCTTTGCGCAACCCCCGCGACTTCTTCAAGCCCCTTGCGATCGACGCCCCGGAGCCGGCGCGCGAGATCCCCTTCAAGCCCTCCCGGATGATCCACTTCCTGGACTTCTCGAACGAGAAGATGGTCGCGAAGGTCGCCCGACATCGCGCCCACCGTGGACATCCTGCTCGGCAACCTCGAGGACGCCGTGCCCGTCGACCGCAAGGAGGCCGCCCGCGCGGGCCTGATCAAGGTGGGCAGGGAGATGGACCTCGGCGACACCGCGCTGTGGACCCGCGTCAACGAGCTCGCCTCGCCCTGGTTTCTCGACGACTTGACGGAACTCGTGGGCGAGATCGGCGACAAGCTCGAGGTCATCATGGTCCCCAAGGTCGAGGGTCCCTGGGACATCCACTACGTCGATCGCCTGCTCGCCCAGCTCGAGGCCAAGGCGGGCCTGGAGCGCCCGATCCTCGTGCACGCGCTGCTCGAGACGCACCTCGGGCGTCGCCAACCTCGAGGAGATCGCCGCCGCCAGCCCCCGCATCCAGGGCATGAGCTTCGGCCCCGCCGACCTCGCCGCCTCACGGCGCATGAAGACCACCCGCGTCGGCGGCGGGCACCCCGGCTACCGCACGATCGCCGACCCCGACCCCGACGATCCCGAGGCCCCCCGGCCCAGCTATCAGCAGGACCCCTGGCACTACTCGATCGCGCGCATGGTCGACGCCTGCACCGCGGTCGGCGCCCTCCCCTTCTACGGGCCCTACGGGGACATCAAGGACGTGGAGGGCTGCGAGACCCAGTTCCGCGCCGCCTTCCTGCTCGGCTGCGTCGGCGCCTGGTCGCTGCACCCCGCGCAGATCGGGATCGCCAAGCGCGTCTTCTCGCCAGACCCCGCCGAGGTCGCGTTCGCCAAAAAGGTGATCGACGCGATCCCCGACGGCCGCGGCGTGCACATGATCGACGGCAAGATGCAGGACGACGCCACCTGGAAGCAGTGCCAGGTGATGGTCAAGCTCGCCGAGATGCTCGCCCGCAAGGACCCCGAGCTCGCGGAGGCGTACGGGTTCGCGCCCGCCGGGGCGTAGGACCGCCGGCCGCCCGGCAGGCCGCCGCGCGCCGCCCGCCGCGCCCGCGAGCGTGTAGGCTTCCGTCGCCGATGCCCCCCGCCACGACCAGATCAAGATGAGGTTCTTCGAGTTCGAGGCGCGCGAGATCGTCAAGCGCGCCGGCATCCCCGTCACCGACTACGGCTTCACCACCGACCCCGCGCAGGCGGGCGAGATCGCGCGGCGGATCGGGGGGCCGATGGTGATCAAGTCCCAGGTGCTCACCGGCGGACGCATGAAGGCCGGTGGGGTCAAGTTCGCCGACACCCCCGAGCAGGCCGAAGCTTACGCCCGTGACATCCTCGCCCTGGAGATCGGCGGACACATGCCCCGCGGGGTGCTCGTGGACCCCAGGGCCGAGGTCGAGCAGGAGTACTACGCCGGGGTCGTCTGGGACGGGATTCGCAAGCGACCCGTGATGATCTTCTCCCCCGTCGGCGGCATCGACATCGAGCAGGTGGCCGAGGAGCAGCCCGAGAAGGTCGGGCGCCGGCACTTCTCCAACATCCTCCCCCTCAGCGACTTCCAGGCCAAGGAGGTGATCGCCGCCACCGGCGTCACCGGCTCCGCGCTGAACAAGCTCGTGCCGATCCTCACCCGCCTCGCGCGGCTGTTCGTCGATAACGACATGGTCCTCGCCGAGATCAACC
The DNA here is from genome assembly GCA_963813765.1 of uncultured Solirubrobacterales bacterium. GTDB lineage: Bacteria > Actinomycetota > Thermoleophilia > Solirubrobacterales > Solirubrobacteraceae > Palsa-744. The sequence continues at coordinate 1,304,468 of CAWFAB010000001.1, read as the reverse complement.
CGCTCGGCCGGCTCGCCGACGGCTCGTTCGTCGCGCTCGACGCCCACATGGACATGGAGAACGAGGCCCGCGGACGCCACCGCAAGCTGCTCGCCGAGCTCGGCGTCGGCGAGGAGGAGACCCGCCAGGCGCGCGAGGCCACCCCCTTCGAGATCGCCGGCGAGGCAGTCGACGCGCAGGACCACCGCGGAGTCGCCGGCAACGTCACCGAGTTCGACGGCAACCTCGGCCTCGTGATCGGCGCCGGCGGCGGTTCGCTGACGCTCTTCGACGCCGTCCGCGCCCACGGCGGCCGCCCCGCCAACTACTGCGAGATCGGCGGAAACCCCTCCGTCGCCAAGGCCTGCGGCCTCGCCAAGCTCGTGCTCTCCAAGCCCGGCGTCGACAAGATCGCGGTGATGATGTCGATCGTCTCCAACACGCGCGTCGACATCGTCGCCCGCGGCGTCATCAAAGCCTGCCTCGAGCTCGGCCACGACCCCGCCGAGAAGATCGCCATCTTCCGCATCCCCGGCGCCTGGGAGGAGGAGGGCTTCAAGATCCTCGAGAGCTACGGCGTCGACTACGCCGACCGCAGCGTCTCGCTGAACGAGGCCGCGCGGCGGGCCGTCGAGAAGATCCAGGGGGTCGGCCGCGTGAGCGCCTCGGGCCTGAGGCTCGCACCGGGCGGACGGCGCGCCGGAATCGCCTGCGGCCGCGCATACGCGGCCGGAGGCCCGGCCCTCATGTCCATCCTGATCGACGCCGACACCACCTTCATCGTGCAGGGGATCACCGGCCGCGAGGCCGTCAACCTCACGCGCGAGTGCCTCGACTACGGCAAGGGCGCCAAGGTCGTCGGGGGCGTCACCCCCGGGCGGCTCGGGCGCGAGGTGCACGGGGTGCCCGTGTTCGACACCGTCGCGCAGGCCGTCGCCCACCACGGCGCGCCGATCGACGGCTCCGTCGTCACCGTCCCCCCCGCCTTCACCAAGGACGCCGTGTTCGAGGCGATCGAGAACGGCATCAAGCTGATCGTGATCGTCACCGAGCGCATCCCCCGCCGCGACGTCGCGCAGATGGTCGAGCTCGCCGCGCTCCGCGGCGCGCGCATCATCGGCCCCAACTGCCTCGGCATCATCGTGCCCGACGTGATCAAGATGGGCGGCATCGGCGGCCCCGCGAAAAACGCCGCCCAGGCCTACACCCCCGGGCCGATCGGCGTGATCTCGCGCTCCGGGGGGATGACCACCGAGATGTCCTCCACGCTCTCCGCCGCCGGCCTCGGGCAGTCCACCGCGGTATCGATCGGCGGCGACGCGATCATCGGCTCCACCTACGCCGAGCTGATGCCGCTCTTCGAGGCCGACCAGCAGACCCGGGGCATCGTGATCTACACCGAGCCCGGCGGGCGCATGGAGGCCGAGCTCGCCCGCTGGGTCACCGAGCACCACTCCCGGCTGCCGATCGTCGCGTTCATGGCCGGGCGCTTCATGGACGAGATGCCCGGCATGTCCTTCGGCCACGCCGGCACGATCGTCGAAGGCAAGGAGGACACCGCCTCCGAGAAGATCGCCCGCCTCGCCCAGGCCGGGATCACCGTCGCCGAGCGGATCGAGGAGATCCCCGGACTGATCCAGGCCAAGATCGCAGAGCGCGCCGGGCCGCCGAGGGGAGCCCCGCATGAGGAAGCGACGGCACCTTCATCGCGGTCGAAGTCGACGACGCCGCCGCGGCCGACGCCGCGCTCGCGCGCAAGCTTGCGGAGGCCTGCCCGGTGGACATCTTCGCCCAGCAGGACGGCGGCTCCCTCGAGATAGTCGAGAGCAACCTCGACGAGTGCGTCCTCTGCCGCCTCTGCCTCGACGCCGCGGGTGGGTGGGGTCTCAAGATCCACGCGTCAAGGTCATCAAGCTATACGACGCGACGCGCTGCAGCCTGCGTGGGCCTCGAGCCGGATCCACTATCGTGTGGAGAGCGTCATGAACGAAAATTTCTCCCTGATCGTCATGTGCTTCTTCCTGGTTGCCTCGCTGGCTGTTCCTGGCCGACCAGATCCTCTCGTACCACTAGACCGCGCTGAGTCCGCGCAGCGTCTAGTGCGCGCGCGGCGGGTGCGCTGGCGCTCCTGCTGGCGATCGACCACGTTCACGATCAGCTTCAGGAACTGCTCCGGCCCCGACGCCTTCGCCTGGCCATACGTGAACGCCTCGATCCAGTCCGCCACCTTCGCTTCGCGCGCCATCACGTTGAAGAACTCGCGGCGCATGTCCACGCGCAGACGCGCGTCGGCCGCCGGGCCCTTCGTCACCTTGATCTCCGGCATCTCCAGGCGGAAGTGCTGCACGTCCCCGCGTCCCCGCAGTTCCACCCCCACCACCAGCTTGATCGGCTCCAGCGCCGGCACCTCGCGGATGAACCTGCGCACCGCAAGCTCGATCAGCCCCTTGGCGTCATCTGCCATACAGCTCCTCCTGTCCGCCGCTCCCGCTCCCCGCGTAGGCTACACGGACTACAGATCTTGTGGCGCTGCAGCAGCTTGCGGCCGATCACCATCCGCTGGATCTCCGAGGTGCCCTCGCCGATCAGCAGCAGCGGGGCGTCGCGGTACAGGCGCTCGATCTCGTACTCCTTCGAGTACCCGTAGCCGCCGTGGATGCGGAAGCACTCCTCCACGCAGAACCGCCCCGCCTCCGAGGCGAACAGCTTCGCCATCCCCGCCTCCAGGTCCGAGCGCTCCCCCGCGTCCTTCAGGCGCGCCGCGCGCAGCGTCAACAGGCGCGCCGCGTCCACCTGCGTCGCCATGTCCGCCAGCTTGAACTGGATCGCCTGGTGCTCGGAGATCGGCTTGCCGAACGCCTTGCGCTCCTGCGAGTAGCGCAGCCCCAGCTCCAGCGCCCGCTGCGCGATGCCCACGCCGCGCGCCGCCACGTTCACGCGGCCCACCTCCAGCGCGTCCATCATCTGCGAGAAGCCCCTGTTCAGGCCCGCCTCCTCCCCGCCGAGGACGTTCTCCGCGGGGCATCGGTACCCGTCGAACACCAGCTCCGTCGACTCCACGCCCTTGTAGCCCATCTTCCTGATCTTCGGCGGCACGTTCAGGCCCGCGTACTCCCCCGTGTTCTCGCCCGCGCCCGGCTCTTTCTCGCGCGATGAAGCAGGTGAAGCCCCGGTGGCGCGGCTCGGCCTCCGGGTCGGTCTTCACCAGCACGAACACCAGCGAGGAGAGCAGCCCGTTCGTCACCCACATCTTCTGGCCGTTGATCTCGTAGCGCCCGTCCTCCCCCCTCTTCGCGGAGGTTTTGATCGCCTGCACGTCCGAGCCCAGCTCCGGCTCCGAGAGCGAGAACGCCGCGCGGATCTCGCCCGTCGCCATCCGCGGCAGGTACCTCTGGCGCTGCTCCCCGCTGCCGAACTTCATCAGCAGGTAGGAGCCGATGAAGTGCGTGTTGACGATCCCCGAGATCGAGATCCACCCGCGCGAGAGCTCCTCCACGATCATCGCGTACGTCGTCAGGTCCAGCCCCATCCCCCCGTACTCCTCCGGGATCGTCACCCCGAACAGCCCCAGCTCCCGCATCTGCTCCACGATCGGCTCCGGGAAGGCGTCCTCGTGGTCGTAGTGCTCCGCGTTCGGGATGATCTGCTCGTCCGCGAACTGGCGCACCATCTCCGTGATCGCCTTCTGCTCGTCGGTCTTCTCCGTGTACGGCGCGGGGGCTACAGCCATGTCTCGGGCACTCCAGATGGTCGGGGGTCAACGTGTACAGGGAGAATACCGGCGTGAACTTCGCCCGCGACGTCCTCGACCGCCTGCCGCCCCGGCAGCTCGCGCTGATCGAGCTCGCCCGCGACGGGAGCCGGCACGAGTGGAGCTTCGGCGAGGTCTCCGAGCGCAGCGCCCGCCTCGCCGGGGCGCTCGCCCGCCGCGGCGTGCGCCGCGGGGACGTCGTCATGACGCTCATCGGCAACCGCCCCGAGTGGGTGCTCACGATGCTCGCCTGCCTGCGCCTCGGCGCCGTCGTGCTGCCCTGCACCGAGCAGCTGCGCGCCAAGGACCTCCGCCTGCGCCTCGCCGTCGCCCGGCCGCGGCTGGTCGTGGCCGACGAGCGCAACCGCGCCGAGCTCCAGGAGGCGCTCGGCGCTCGCCGAAGCCGGTAGCCGCGGAGACGTGTTCCCCGCGCGCACGACATCGAGTGCTCGTGCCCGACAACTCCCTCTTCGACGCCGAGCCCGCCCCGGCGGCGGAGCTTGCCCCCGAGGATCCCTGCCTGATCACGTTCACCAGTGGCACCGTCGGGGAGCCCAAGGCGGTGCTCCACGGCCAGCGCTACCTTCTCGGCCAGCGTCTCCAGGCCACCCACTGGCTCGGGGCGCGCGCGGGGAGCTCGTCTGGTGCACCGCCTCCTCGGGCTGGTCCAAGTCCGCTCGCAACGTCTTCATCGCCCCCTGGCTCTCCGGCGCCACCGCGCTGTTGCACGACGCTCGCTTCGATCCCGCCGAGCGGTTGGAGCTGCTCGCGCGGGAGCGCGTGAACGTGCTCTGCATGGCCCCCACCGAGTACCGCGTGATCGCCAAGCGCGCCACCCTCCGAGCGCTGCCCGATCTGCGCGGGATGGTCGCCGCCGGGGAGGCCCTGAACCCCGCGGTGCTGCACGCATGGCACGAGGCTACCGGCCTCTACATCCGCGACGGGTACGGGCAGACCGAGACCGGGCAGCTCACCGGGATGCTGGCCGAAACGGGGACCGATTGGGGAGACACTCGCTCCGCTCGCATCCCCAAATCGGCCAGCGCCGCAGGCGCGTGTCACCCGGCTTCGGTCGAGGAGGAGCCCCGTCCCGGCTCGATGGGGCGCGCGCTGCCGGGGGTTCAGCTTGGGGTGGTGGACGGCGAGCTCGTCGCGGACCCCGCGAGCGTGCCGACGTTCTTCCTCGGGTACATCGGCGAGGGAATCGAGCGCGAGCAGACGCCGCGCGAGGCGCCCCACCCGGACGATCAGCCGCGGCAATCGTCGCCGTGGAGCGTCGCCGACCGCCGCGCCCGCGGGATCTGGCGCACCGGGGACCGCGTACGCCAGGATGACGACGGCTACCTCTACTTCGAGGGGCGCACCGACGACGTGATCGTCTCCGCCGGCTACCGCATCGGGCCCTTCGAGGTCGAGTCCGCGCTCGTCGCCCACCCCGCCGTCGCCGAGGCCGCCGCGGTGTCCGCTCCCGACGAGGAGCGCGGGTCGGTGGTGCGCGCGGTGGTCGTGCTGCGCGACGGCCACGCCCCCTCCCCCATGCTGGCTCGCGAGCTACAGGAGCACGTCAAGCGCGAAACCGCCCCCTATAAGTACCCGCGTATCGTGGACTTCGCGCCCGAGCTGCCCAAGACCGCAAGCGGCAAGATCAAGCGAGCCCAGCTTCGGGGCTGACCTCGTTCCGCCCACCGGGCTCGAAGTCGACCTTGTCGCACACCCCGCAGTCCGGGCACGCCCAATCGTCGGGTACCTCGCCCCACGGGGTCCCCGCCGGAAAGCCCTCCCGGGGATGGCCCCGCTCCTCGTCGTACACGTATCCGCAGCCCGGGCAGCGGTAGCGGCTCACAAGGGCACTCCGTGCTGCGCGAGCACACGGGAGCGCTTGCGGGGGGCGATGTTGGCGCGCGCGAGGTCCCCCCCGTAGTGGGCCAGCAGCCGCCGGTCCATCACCCGCCGCCACAGCGGGGGCGCCGCCGCGAGCAGGATCATCCCCGCGTACCCCGTCGGCAGCTGCGGGGCCTCCTCCATGTGGCGCAGCGCCTGGTAGCGGCGGACCGGGTTGGCGTGGTGGTCGGAGTGGCGCTGCAGGTGGTAGAGCAGCACGTTGGAGGCCACGCTGTTGCTGTTCCAGCTGTGCTCCGGGCGTGTGCGCTCGTAGCGCCCGTCCTCGCGGCGGCCGCGCAGCAGACCGTAGTGCTCCAGATAGTTCACCACCTCCAGCAGCGAGAAGCCGAGGACCGCCTGGGCCAGCAGGTAGGGCAGCACCACCGGACCGAACGCCACCGTAAGCACGGCGAACAGCGCGATCGTCATCGCCCACGCCCCCAGGATGTCGTTGCGCAGCGTCCACGGCGAGCGACCCATGCGCTGAAGGCGCGTGCGCTCGAGCTCCCAGCTGGAGCGCAGGCTGCCCGCCACGGTGCGGGGCAGGAACGCGTAGAAGCTCTCCCCCAGCCGCGCGCTCGCGGGGTCCTCCGGCGTGGCGACGCGCACGTGGTGCCCGCGGTTGTGCTCGATGAAGAAGTGCCCGTACGCGCTCTGCGCGAGCGCCACCTTGCTCAGCCACCGCTCCACGCTCGCGCGCTTGTGCCCGAGCTCGTGCGCGGTGTTGATCGCGATCCCGCTCACCACCCCCACCGTCAGCGTCAGCCCGATGTCATCGACCGTCGAGAGCTTGCCGCTCGACCACAGCCGGCAGGCGAACACCAGGCCGGCGTACTGGATCGGGATGAACAGGTACGTGCACCAGCGGTAGTAGCGATCCTGTTCCAGCCACTTGATCACGCTGTCCGGGGGGTTCGCGGCGTCCACCCCGATCAGCAGGTCCAGCAGCGGGAAGATCGCGAACACGAGGATCGGGCCGTAGAACCAGAAGAGGCCCATCCCGGTCGCCTGCACCAGGCCGTAGGAGAGAAACGGCAGAGTGGGCACGATCAGCCCCAGCAGCCACGCATAGCGCTTCGGGTCCCGCCACCTCGCCGGAGTCAGGGACTCCGCGGAGGCCGAGTCTGGCGGGAGAGGCGTAGGCGGGTCTCCATCTTCCTGCGCCAGACCCCCGCCCGCGCCCAACGGTTTCTCTCGTGTGGGGACAGAACCTTCCTTCGATGGCGCCGGTACAGCAGGCATACGATCCGTCTCCTCCGGGATCCAGCAGGGCAGGTTTGCCAGGATAGTTTACAGATTCCCCTACTTTGTCCAATCTCGTGACGTGGCTGCGACATAGTGTCTTCGTAGAGCCCCCGGCAGGACTCGAGCTGCGAGCTACGTCGGGCCTCAGCAGCCACTCGGTGACAGACACCCAGCCACCTGAGCGCTCAGGCGGCGACCTGCTCCACGGTGTGGACAGCCGCCCCGGTGTGGGAGAACTCGATTGCGCCGTCCTCGATCGAGCCGAACTTGAGGCTGAGGATGTCAAGCGCATAGTTCTGGTAGAGCCGCCATGGCGCCCTGGAACCCTGCTTTGGGAACTGGTCGATTGAGCGCAGCACATAGCCGGAGGTGAAATCGATGAAGGGCAGCTCGGTGATCGAGGGGTCCCGGTTCTGTGGGGTGCACTGCCGGTATCCGTGCTCGTCCATGTGCATGAGCAGCCGGCAGACGTACTCGCAGGTCAGGTCGCACTTGAGCGTCCACGAGGCGTTGGTGTAGCCCAGCGCGAGCGCAAGGTTGGGTACGCCGCTGAGCATCATGCCCTTGTAGCTCATGGTCTCGCCGAGCTCGACCTCTTGGCCGTCGACGGCGATCTGCATGCCCCCCAACGCCAACAGGTTGAGGCCGGTGGCGGTGACGATCAGATCGGCCTCCAGCTCGGCGCCTGAAGCGAGCTGGAGCCCCCGCTCGGTGAATGTGTCGATGCGGTCGGTGACCACCGACGCGCGGCCCTCGCGGATGGCCTTGAAGAGATCGCCGTCGGGCACCACGCACAGGCGCTGATCCCATGGGTTGTAGTGGGGGTTGAAGTGTGTGTCGATGTCGTATCCCGGCGGGAGCTGCCGCTCGAGCGCCTTTCGCAGCAGCGCCTTCATCACGCCGGGCCGGCGTCGACTGAGCTGGAAGCTCAGCAGGGTGCGCAGCACGTTCTTCCAGCGCACCACCGAATAGGCGGCCTTGGCCGGCAGAATGCGGCGCAGCACCTTGGCGACCGGGTCTTCCGCGTGCAACGAGACGACATAAGTGGGAGAGCGCTGCAGCATCGTGACGTGCGCGGCGCTACGGGCCATCGCGGGGACGAGTGTCACCGCGGTCGCACCGCTGCCGATCACCGCCACGCGCTTGCCGGCGTAGTCGATGTCGTTGCTCCAATGCTGCGGGTGCACTATGCGCCCGGCGAAGCGCTCGGCGCCTTTGAAGTCCGGCGTGAAGCCCTCGTCGTAGCGGTAGTAGCCGCTGCACATGAGCAGGAAGCTGCAGCTCAGGTGCACGGTCTCATAGGTGTCGGTGCGCTCGACCTCCACCGTCCACCGCGCATCCGCCGTCGACCACTCGGCGCGCACCACGCGATGGTGGAAGCGAACCTTCCGATCGATGCCATGCTCCTTCGCGGTCTGCCGGACGTAGCTGAGGATCGATGGCCCGTCGGCGATCGACTTGGTCTCCTTCCACGGCTGGAAGGAGTAGCCCAGCGTGTACATATCCGAGTCCGACCGGATGCCCGGGTACCTGAACAGATCCCAGGTCCCGCCGATGCAGTCCCGGGCCTCGAGGACCGCATAGGTCTTCCCGGGGCAGTTGGCCTGCAGGTGGCAGCCGGCGCCGATACCGGACAGGCCGGCCCCAACGATCAGCACATCAAAATGCTCGAACGACATCCAAGACCATCCGTGAGTCGAGAGTGGACGAGACACCCGAGCTTAGCTTGCGCGGTACCGAGGACGGCTGGGGATGCCCGGCAGGTCAGCTGGGGCGTCGCGGGCGGCGGCGCAGCCGGCGCCGCCGTCGTGGGCCGAGTGGCGGCATCCTCCGCCTGCGCCGACGCTCTTCGTCCCTCGCGCGCTCACGGTCCTCGCTGAGGCCGACCTCGAGGAACACGAGGAGCACCGCTCCGCCCAGCCCGGCCGATACCAGGACGATTGTGAGGATCTGGCCCGTCACTCCTCCGACGAGGACGGCGCACGCTGCGCCGGCGATGACGAGCGCGGCGGCCGACCCGAACGCCAGGATGCGAGAGCGGGGGGCCACGGAGCAAAGTTACACGCAGATCGGCGGTGCATGGAGCCGCGAGCCGACCCGAGCCGGGCAGGGCGCCCGTCGGGCGAGGATGACCCGGGCGGCATTCTCCCGTCTCAAGCGCCGAGTAACTTCGTTGCGATCTGAAATCGAGTCTCCCGCGAAGCCGGCGGGCAGGCAGAACGCGGTGCACGAGGAGGTGTGTTCCATGCAGGGACGGCCCGAAGGGCGGGAGCCGAGCGGGGATGTGTGGATGGTCGAACGAGCAATCGTCCTGCAGATCCTCAGGGACGATCACGAGGAGCGCTGGACTCGCGCGGAGCTGGCGCAGGAGATCCCGGACTTCGAGCCGGCGGTGCTCGACGAGGCGCTGGTGTGCATGGAGCGCGACGGTGTGCTCCATCGGGAGGGAGACTCGGTGTGGGCAACGCGTGCAGCGCGGCGCCTGGACGAGCTGGAGCTGATCAGCATCTGAGCCGGCGCCAACCCACCTCAGGAGTCCTTGGCGCCGCGGCGGTGCTCGACCCCACCCTCGCCAGCGATCAGGATGTCGCTCACGAGACTTGGGGCGAACAGGCCGTGCTCGACGACGCCCGGGGTGCCGGACAGCCGGATGGAGAGGCACTCGGGATTCCCTATCGTCCCCAGGTAGTCCGCGATCAGGTTGCCATCGGGGCTGGGCGGCGCATCACGCAGCGCCGCGGGGGCGATCGCACCGAGCGTGGTGTGCGCTCCGAAGCGCAGGATCTCAACGGGCACGGGCGCCGCGAGCTTGGAGACGGCCTTCTCGGCGGAGGCGATCACCACGAAGCGCCGGGCCGCCGCCGCGACGATCTTCTCGCGCGTGTGTGCGGCGCCCCGGCCCTTGATCAGCCAGCCGCGTGGATCGATCTGGTCGGCTCCGTCGATCGCGATGTCGAGCACCCCGAGCTCGTCGAGCTCCACGACCTCGAGGCCGAGCGCCTGTGCGGCGTGTGCGGTTGCTGGGGAGGTCGCCACGCAGCGAAGTCCACGCAGACCGCGGGCGGCGAGCGCGGGCAGCAGGTGTGCGGCGGTCGATCCCGTGCCCAGCCCCACGCGCGCACCCTCGGCGACCAGCTCCGCGGCGGCGTGTGCGGCGGCACGCTTCTGGCGCTCGCTTGCGCTGTGCTCGACGGCGTCGTGCGGGACGGGGTTTGCGGGCGGATTGCGGGGGGGCGCCACGGTGAGGCGACCTTACCGTTCCGGGCTCGAGCGGCGCGGCGGGGTGTGGGCTCAGGAGCCCGCGGTGAGCGGGGCGGCGGAGTCGGGCTCGGCGGCTGTGGATGAGGTGGCGCCCACGGCGGGCTCATCGCCGCGCAGAAAGCGCCAGACGGCGAGGCAGGCGAGCAAGGTCATCATCACGGCGCTGCTCACGCACCACGGGCAGATCGCGTGGATCGAGAAGAGCTCGCGCGAGGTGAGATAGACCGAGAAGCCGAAGCCCATCACGGTGAAGGTCATCGTTGCCAGTCGCGTGGACTCGCTCTCGGGGGCGAGCAGGGAGGCGAGGATCGTGATGTAGCCGATCAGCCCGATGAGCGCGACGGGCACGCCCGCGAGCTTGGCGTAGGTCGAGTGCTGCACCGTCTCACAGCCTCCCCCGCGCAGGCATAAGATCGGGCCGCCGGCGTAGTGGACGTAGGTCAGGTAGCTGGCCACGCCGAGGCCGATGGTGGCGATCGCGATCATCGCGATTCGGACGGCGCGTGTGCTCATAGGGGGCTCCTCGTGCTGTGAGGAGGCGCCTCTGCCGCCCTGACGGCTCGCTGCGCCTGGGGCTCGCGCATGCCGTTGCTCACGCTCGCTCAGTGCAGCAGTTTTTCGACGGCCGCGGCGTACGCCGAGGGTTCGGTGAACGTTTCGGGCTTGAACGGCTGCGGGGTCCCGCCGGTCTTGCCGATCATGAAGGAGGGAGTGCCGGTGAAGCCCTGCTGGGTGGCGGTCTGCGCGTCGTGCGTGATCTGTTCGGCGAGGGCGGGGTCGTTGCGCGCCGCGCTCCAGTTGGGGAGGTTCAGCCCGGGTATCTGCTGGGCGAGTCCCTGGAGGTAGCCTTCGGTGACGTAGCCGCTACCCTCCTGCCCCTGCTCGCGGTAGAAGAGCTCGATGTAGTCCCACGCGAGGTTCTGCTTGCCTGCGGCGAGCGCGGCGATCTGCTGGGTGTTGAATGTTTCCTGTTCATGCGTGGCGGTCAACATGGAGCGGTATTCGATCTTCAGCTTCCCGGTGCGCACGTACTTCGGGATCAGGGTGGATAGGACGCTGAGCGTGAACTCCTTGCAGATGGGGCACTCGAGGTCGCCGAAGTACTGCAGGGTCACGGGAGCGTTGGGGTTGCCGAGGACGTTGCCCGACTGGTGGATGCCCCCGATCAGCGTGCTCACCGCGGCGACTTCCGAGCTCTTCTGGCCACCGGTGGCGAGGCCTTCTTTCTTGCCCCCGCCGGTGGCGAGGAGGATCACGACGACGATGACCACCGCGGCGCCGATCACGCCGCCGAGCTGGATCATGCGCCTGCGGCGCGCGGCCTGGGCGGCGGCGGCCTCGATCGCCTTGCGTTCGGTGCGAGCCTGCTCGCGGCGCTCCTTGCGGGTGAGGTCGGGGTCGGTGCCCGATATGGGAGTCATGGAGCATCTTTTACCGGTTCTGGATCAAGTTTGCTTAAGGCCGCCTCCAACCGGGGGGCGACCGAGGCGGCGAATTGCGACGCCGATCGCCACACTGTGGAGATAGAAACATCCATCCGCCTCCGTAGCTCAGCTGGATAGAGCGTCGGATTTCTAATCCGAGGGTCGCAGGTTCGAGTCCTGCCGGGGGCTTCAGGAAACCCTGCTAACGCGGGGTCTTTCTATGCCCGTAGGACCACTGGAAGGTTCTGTACCGGGGCGATCGGCTCACGCGCGCAAGCGCCGCAGACTGGTCTGCCGTCTACTCCGCGATGCCCTCGAGCACCATGTGCAGTCCGGCGTGTCGTACGCGACCGGGGGTGAGCCCGGCGTCGCGCATCAGGCCGTGTACCTCCTCGGGCGAGCGCTCGCGTCCGCCCTCGCACTCGACGAGCATCAGCAGGTCCACCATCGAGCTGACGGAGCTCGGGCGGTTGCGCTCGAGGTGCTGGTCGATCGCCACGATCTTTGATCCCGCGGGCATCGTGGCCCGCACGCGGCGCAGGATGTCACGGCAGGCGTCGTCGCTCCAGTCGTGCAGGATCCACTTGAGCACGTAGACGTCGGCGCGTGCGTCGATCTCGCCGAAGAGGTCCCCGGTTCGTCGCTGCACCCGGTCGGCGACGCCACGCGAGCGCAGGAAACCCTCGGCCTCGGCGAGCACCTCCGGGGCGTCCACCAAGATGCCTCGCGCGCCCTCGCGGCGCTCGAGGATCGCGGCGAGCAGGGTCCCGATCCCGCCGGCGACATCGCAGATCACGCCCTCGCGCGGCCACGGGTACGCCCGGGCGAGGGCCGCGAGATCGATCGCCGTCAGCTGCCGCATCGCGTTTCCGAAGCGGGCTCCCTCCTCGGGGTGCTCGCCGAAGTGCTCCCAGAGCGAGTTGCCGAACGCGCGACGGTGACCGGAGGGTTGTGCTCCCTCGCGCAGCTGACCCCCGATCTCGGCGTGCGCGGCCGCATTCGCCGGCGCCGCCTGGTAGGCGACCCATGAGAAGACCGAGCAGGGGTGATCGCTGCGCAGCGGCGCTCCGAGCCGCGTGAGGCGCGCCCGGCCTCTGCGGTCCAGGTGAACCAGGCGCGAGGCCGCCGCGGCGCCAAGCACGCGCAGCGTCACCTCCTCGGAGAGGCCAAGCTCTCTGGCGAGCTCGCGTGCGTCGCGCGTGCCGGCGCCCAGCACATCCGCGAGCCCGGAGGTGACGAGCACCCCGGCGAGCATGGTGCGCTGCATCCCGGCGGTGAAGTCCCACAGCGCCGCCTCGGCGGGCAGCAGGCGGTCGGCGAGCCCCAGCACGCCGCTGCGCAGCGCCAGCCCGGCGCGTATCGCGGCATTCGGTACGGGAAACGGCGGCAACGGCACGGCCGCCACAGCCTACGCGAGCATGCCGGTAGACCGTTCCGTGGAAGCGGGGGCGATTTCGAGCGCGTTACCCGAGGCCCGTCTCACGCTCGCTGCTCGGGGGCGAAGCGCAAGCGCGGCCCGGTTGCGCCTGATGCCTGGACCTCGTCCAAGGCGGTCGTCTCGCCCGGTCAACGCGAGAGTGCTGCTCCTCGCGCTAAGCGGCACTCTCGATGACGCGGGTCGTCGCTCCGTTTGTATCTGGAGCGGCCAGGGCGGTCGCTACGACCAGCGCCTGTCACGGGCGCCAGATCGACAGGTCCAGCTTCGTGATGTCCGGGGACCAGATCAGTGCGATCGCGCGCCTGGCTGGGGCAGCGGCGGCTTCCCCGAAGGGTGCGGGTGCCGGCTGATCGGGACCACCGCCAGCAGGTCTAACGAACAGCTTGTCGGCGAGTGGACCGGGGCCTGGTGCTCCGGGTCCATAGGTGTTCGCTGCTCGCCCGCCTCGCAGCACCACATCGCCGCGACCGTCGGCGGTGATGGGAATGACTGCGTTGGCGCCCTGCTGCGTCGCGCCCGGGAGGCCGTTGGCGCCTATCTGGGCGCTGAACGGTTCTTCGACGCCGTTGGCTGCGCGGACGTACCAGCTGACGGTGACACCGGCGGGAGTCGCGACCGCATCGGCTGATTCCGCTGGCGCGGCCGTGAGCGCGAACGGCGTATCGAACCCGCTCGCTCGCAGGAGGCTCACGAACACGGTCCCGGGCTGGGGAGGCGTCAATTCATCATAGGAACAGGCTCCGGCGACCCATGCCGCGAGGCCCTGTCCGGCGCCGGACAGGGCGAGCGTGAATGACTTCGCGGCCCCGCTGGTCACGATCGTGCGGCTGAAGCGCCGGCTGTGCGCCGGTGCGATCGCCACGGTCCCGCCGCACCTGCCAGAGAGGTACGCGGTCCCGGCTGCGTCGAACTGCGGCACCGACCCGAGCGGCGCCGCGCGCACCACCGTCGGCGGGCCGAACGGACGTCCCGGACGATGCCACGCGACCACGACCCGCTGCTCCGCGTACCCTTCGCCGATGATGCCATCGCACGCATGTTGTGTCAGGCACCCGTTCCAGGCGACCAGCACGGTGCCATCCGGCGACAGCGCGAGACGCGGCTGCGCCCACGGGAAGCCGTTCGTCCACCCGATGCTCCAGCGTCCACTGATCGTCTGCGGCGCGGACCAGCGCCCGATCAGCGGGCCGTAGGCGACACGCACGCCGCCCGGGGAGTCGATCCGGGGCTTCGTGTACCCCAGCAACACCGTCGCCTCCGCAGGGCTCAGCACGACCGCGATCAGCTGCTCGGCTCGCGCAGACGTCACCACGCGGGTGACCGTCTGCCCACTCGCCATCACCACCGTGAGATGCACCGTGGTCACCGGGTAGCACCCCAACCGCTTCGGCTCCGGCTTCCCCGGCCCCCACGAGCAGCGGCGGCCCTGATACTCGGCCGGCCGCGCCCCGGTCCTCGACCAGGCCACCGCCACATCACCGCGCGAGTCAACGGCCACACGACCGACGATCGCGGACACGTGGCCGCTACCCAAGTGCAAGGGCGGGGCGGATGCGACCACCTGCGGCGCCGACCAGTCAGCCCGCGCCGCCGGCGCCCAGCCTGCCAGCGCCGCAACGACAGCGCCCAACGTCAGCGCAAAGCAGGCCAGTGGATTTCGAACGCTCGACATGTGCACCGACCGTAGCCAGCCGGAACTCCGCGCGAAACCGTGAAAACCCCCAGCATCGGAACGGAGAAACCGACCCTCCGGAGTCGAGTTCATTATCAGACGTACCCACGCTGTCGCTTCCGCGTGAAGGGAGGCGTCTCGCGTGGCACCGAGTACGGACCTGCTTCGGACGACTTGCGAGCGCATGGTCCAAGGACCGGCCACGCCTGCTTTCCCAGCGAGAGGCGCTAGACCACCGGCCTGTGGCCGCCGCGCAAGACGTCTTCCGGTCGTCCGCTACTGTGACCCGAGTTTCTCGGCTGCACGCGACGCGGGCTCGCCCTCCTCGAGCTTGCGCCGCAGTTTGGCCGCCCGGAGCGCGGTCGTCTTTGCGGTTACGTAGTAGTCGGCGTAGCCATCGCGCTGTGCTGCCTGCAGGCTGCGTGGGCAGCGGTTCGCGCAGCTCGTTTGCGCACCGCGCTCGCAAGCTGAGCGTCCAACGCCGGCTCGAGATGGCTCGCTCCCGCGACGTTGTCCAGCTCCATCACCCCGTTGCGGGACGAGTAGTCGTAGAGCTCGCGTTCCTGGCCGGCGCTTTGCACCGTGTTGGTCTTGGACTCCCAGTTGGAGTACACCGCGTACTTTGCCTGTCGGGGTGCGGATCGCGACCACGTGCAGCGGCGCGTTCGATCGCGTAGGGCTCGATCGCGAACTCGCTCACGATCTCGTCGGTGGCGTGCAGCACCATCGCGCGACCCGGTGCCGCGGGATCGGAGAGCATCCGCGCGATGTCGTGCCGGCCGGCGATGTGAGCGTAGTGGGAGTCTTGCCGCCAGGCGTTCGAGCCGGTCGCGATCGTCAGCAGCAGCGGCGCGACGTCGACGCTCGAGGTCGAGCCCGGTGCGCTCGATCGACGGCGCCGCGTTCAGCCGGCCACGCAGATCCTTGACGATCAGCGGCACCCTGATCGCCTCCTCGTAGACCCCGCCGCCCTTGCCGCGAAGGCCGTGCGAGGCGCCGTACTCGCCGTGATCGGAGGTGAACACCACGACTGTGTTCGCGGCCACCTGCGGCCGGCTCTGCAAGGCCGCCATCACCGCTCCGATCTGGCGGTCCACCTCGCCCAGCAGCTTCAGGTAGAGATCCATGAACGGCAGCCATGACTTGACCGCCGTTCGCGCCGGTGTACGAAACGGGCCCAAAGCCGCTCGCGGCGGTCTGCTGCAGCGAGAGCTGCAGCCGCGGCTTGCGTCCGGCGATCAGCTGCGCGGGCGTCTCGAAGTTCGCCGGCAGCGCGTGGACGCGGCTCGGCGCCGACGCCTCCGGGGCGGCGTGGGCGCTCCAGCGATACCACCAGGCGATGTCGTGCGGGTTCACGAACGACACGGTCGTGCACCACGGCCGGTTCGTGGGCGCCTTCGCGTACCACGCTTTGAACTGAGCGGCGATCATCGGATCCACGCGCCAGCCCTGCCCGGGCTCGCCGTCCGGCGACGGGTAGGTGCCGCCGGAGAATCCGTACGGCTCCAGTGCGCCCGGTGTTCCGCGAGACGGTCCACTTGTTGTCGTGGCTGGTCAGATGCCACTTGCCAAACCACGCCGTCGTGTAGCCGTGCTCGCGCAACATCGTCCCCCAAGTCGGGAACGGCGGCGCCAGGGTGCTCCCGCCCGTCACCAGGCAACCCGTCTGGTGGCTGTACAGGCCAGTCAACAGCGTGCTGCGCGCCGGCGTGCAGTCGTTCGCGGCGGTGTAATGGCTATCGAAGGAAACCCCGCCGTTGCGCAGGCGCGCAAGGTTGGGCATCAAGCCTGCCACCAGCGCGCCGGCTTGAAACCACTGCGGCGCGCGCAGCTGGTCGACGATCACGACCAGAATGTTCGGCGCACGCTGGCGGCCCCCCGGCCCGGGAGCCCTCGCGGGTGTCGAGTCCTTGCCCGCCAAGAGCTCCGCCAGCGCCCCGGCGCCCGCCATGGCGCCGCCCGCAACCACAGCGCGCTTCACGAATGTCCGCCGTGTCAGTCGATTGGTAGTCATCGTGGTCGATCCGGAAGCAATCGCGAGACGCTACTCAGCGGCCACACACGGCATATCGGGGAATGACCGCACACCGCTACGTAGTATCCCCTCGAACGCCGCGCGTCGCACGGTCCGAGCAGACCACTTATTGGGGGCGCTTCAACCGCGAGCTCGGCCGCCGCACCGGCGTAGTCGGAATCTTCCCTGATGACGCCGCTGATCCGGCCGGTCTCGATGCTCGCGATAGACCCCGACGATTGTCATCAGGTAGCCTGGCTTGGCGGGTGGCGCCAGCAGGCGTGCGACGCTGCGCACGAGATGCCGCATACACCAGCCAGGGAAAATTGCAAGATGAAGCTGCGGCCTGCGAGCGTGATCGCGATGCTGCTGGCGGCGGCGGTGGGCGGCTGTGGAAGCCAATCGAACGCCACTCCGAAGCAGGGAGGTGGCCAGGCGTCCGCCGACGGACATGGAGGCCGGGCGTCAATGGTTGCGATGGTCAGGCTCGTTTCGAGTGCTATAATAAGCTAACTCTATTGGAGTACATAACCTGAACTTAGATGGCCCGTGTAGAAGATGAAGGATTGTTTCCTTCCAAGAACTGGGATGCGCGCGTCGCCGACGCTGAGCTAATCGCGCGCGGCGCTGGGTTTCGCGCGCTGCGCGAGCGCATCATCGAGCTCGCAGAGCCACACGCGGATTACACGGTGGTTGATGTGGGCGCTGGTACGGGTCTGCTGTCTCTGGCCTTCGCCGCGCGCGCCGCTCGCGTGTGGGCGATCGACAGCTCACCCGCGATGTGTGAATATCTACACGCCAAGGCCGCCAGTGCAGAGCTCGCAAACGTCGAGAGCGTGTTGGCCTCTGCCGTCAGCCTTCCCCTCGTCGACGATGTCGCGGATCTCGTAGTCTCGAACTACTGCCTGCACGAGCTGCGTCACGCCGAGAAGTATCGTGCGCTAGCGGAGGCCAGGAGGGTTCTCAAGCCCGGCGGGCGGATCGTGATAGGTGACATGATGTTCTCGCTCAACCCCAGGCATTCTCGCGATCGTCGCGTCGTAACGGGCAAGCTGCGTGAGATCGCACGTCGAGGTCTCCCCGGCGGGTGGCGGCTGCTGAAGAACGCCGCCCGGCTGGCCATCGGACGCTGGGAGTATCCGGCCAACGCCGCCTGGTGGCATGAGGCATTGAAGCGATCGGGCTTTCATTGCGTCAGCATCGAAATGCTGGCTCACGAGGGCGGCATCGCGGTCGCGAGGAAGTCACGGCTGTAGAGTGCGAGCAGCTTGCCGGCAAGCCCGAGCTGACCGGGCACCACCGGCACGGGGGAGGGGCCGCTGGGGTGATGCACGTACAGGTAGCCGGCGACCCAGTCGGGGTTGATGTCGAGCTCGATCGCGCGCACAGCGCCAGCGGCGATCAGCGCGGCGGCGAGGTCTGCGGGTAGGAGTTGCTCGCCGGCGGCCCACACGAGCTGCCCGTTCGCGGTGATCCCGATCCCTGAGCGCGCGACGACGAAGCGCGAGCCGATCGTGGCGCCCCAGCATGTGAGGATGCAGTTCGAGACGGTCGCGGCCGCCACGCCAATCCAGTGCCCGTAGCTGGAAGGGGGCGCCTCCGCCTACTCGGGGACCTGTTAGGAGCTGAGCGGGTCTTGGGTAGGGTTGGCCACAGGCTTCGCGAACGCTCGTTGCAGTGGTCGGGCGCGCTAAGCCCTACCGCGTCAGTCATCGTCGCCGCGAGGTTCCATGTCGTCTACACCCCAACGCCCGTCCGATCTCGCAGGCGAGGGAGCCGCCCGGCGAAGGGCCGCCGAGCGCGACCGGGCCAGGCGCATGCGGGTCCTCAGGCGCCGGCGTCTGTTGGCGTTTGGGCTTCTCGCGCTGGTCGGCGGGGCAGTTGCGCTATGTGTCGCCTTGGTGCCCGGTGGGACGTCACCGCGGCGTCACGGCGCCGCCGGCACGGCTTCCGGTCAGAGCGCGAGCGTTACCCGCGGCCGGGTCGCGAAGCCGCACCTGTCCTCATTTGCGGTTGGTCTACGCGTGCTGCGCCTGGTCGATACCAGTCGCACGATCGTGCTCCCGAACGGTAGGACCGAGCCACGGACGCTCCTCACGTATGTCCGCTATCCGGCGCTTGGAGCGCCCGGCCGGACCGATCTGCTCAACGCGCCGGCGGCGCATTCTGAAGGCCCGTTTCCGCTCGTCGTCTTCGGACACGGCTTTGCCGTCACGCCCGCGCTCTATGCCCGCCTATTGCAGAGCTGGGCGCGGGCGGGGTATGTCGTCGCCGCGCCCGTGTTCCCGCTCGAGAACGCCGACGCCCCGGGTGGACCGGATGAGTCGGACTTGACCAATCAGCCCGCCGATATGCGCTTTGTGATCTCCCACATGCTTGCAGCCGGCAGAGCGAGCACGGGGCCTTTCGCCGGACTCGTCGATCCCACGCGGATCGCGGTCGCGGGACAGTCAGACGGCGGCGACACGGCCCTCGCAGTGGCCTACAACCCCTACTTCCGCGACCCACGGGTCAACGCCGCCGTGATCCTCTCGGGCGCGGAGATGCCCGGTGTCGGCGGGTTCACATTCCCTCCCGGGGGCCCCCCGCTCCTGGCGATACAGGGGACCGCCGACACGGTCAACCCACCAAGCGCGACGAACGCGTTCTTCGACATCGCGCAGCGGCCAAAGTACCTACTCAGCCTGCTCGGAGCCGAACACCTGCCGCCCTACTCCGATCAGCAGCCACAGCTCACCATCGTCGAGCGCGTAACGATCACGTTCCTCGATGGTTATCTCAAGCACGAATCGGGGGCGCTCCGGACACTGGTCTCGCTTGGCAGCGTCCCCGGGACAGCCTCCGTGCTCGCCGAGCCCTGAATCTCCCGGCGGCGGCCCACGCCGTTCTCCCCGAGGGGTGTCTCGGCGATCGTCGCGAACTAGCGGCCTGGGCCGATCCGGCTCGTCTGGGAAGTCCTCAAATGGCAGGCCATAGATGAGATTTTCTTCATAGTGACCCGATAACGAATCTCGGTGGAGGTTCCCTCTGCCCGAGGACGAATGGACGCTGAGTATTGGCGTTTGCACCGCACATCCACCGCCCGCTCCCAAGGCGATGTCGGGCGTACATGGGCACCGACTCATGCAGCGGCGATGAGCGCTAGAGCCCAGCGAGAGCTTCGATCCTCGCGCAGGCGGGATCCTCCGGGTGACGCCACGGCGAGTGCGGCCGAGTGGGATTTCGGCGACGGCGATCGCAAGGCGACAACGACCCGGCGCCCGCATCTCTCGTCGGAGGCCCCGCGCCGCGCAACGACCATGGGGGCGATCGACCGGGGGAGGATCGCCCGCTACGAGGCCCGGGTCGCAGCTTATGAGGCGCGCGGCGGAGCCTTCGCTTCGGGTGCCGTCACGCCCAGGGCAGCGGCGCAGCGCAATCCCCGCTCTGCTCGCCGGCGGCGCCGGCCCAGCCGGCGACGGTTTGCCCTTCGGAGGACAGTCGCACTCGTCTTTCTGATCTTTGTGAGCACGAAGCTGGTCTCCTACACGAGCGCGATGCTCGCACCGTCCAACGTTGGCTTTGGTGTCCGCTCGATCGAGTGGCTGCGAGACAACGGCGGCGCGTGGCTCGTGTCGGACATCGAGCGCGTCTACTACTCCATCAATGCCCCGCAAAAGGGAGGGTCGCCGCTGAGGTCTCTGCCCAAGATTGGACTTCGGGGCAGCGAATCGGCGACTCCCTATGCGCCGCCGCCGATCGCGCCCGTCATCGGCCCCTCACTCCCCGGCGAGGGCGTGTGGCGGCGAACGGGGCCACTGGTGGGCGGCGCGCCGCCCCTGCTCGTGACGACATTCCGTCCCGACCCCGACTATCCCGAGATGGTCGCGGGCGTCGCCTGGATCGACCGCTCACGCACCTCCCCCCAGCTCTACCCGGGCCGCTACGAGCCGCCGGCCGGAAGCTTCCGAGGACCAATGGAGGTCCCTCCACAGTTGCGCGGGCAACTCCTCGCGACTTTCAACAGCGGCTTCAAGCTCGAGGACTCCGGGGGAGGCTTCGCAGCACTTGGACAGGTCTATGCGCCACTTCGCGACGGACTGGCCACTTTCGTCGGTTTTCGCGATGGCAGCGTCGACGTTCGCACCTGGACCGGCGGGCCGCAGCCGGGACCGTCGGTGCTCTTCGCACGCCAGAACCTTCCATTGATCGTGGAAAACGGGCAGCTCAACCCGAACCTCAGCGACGGCTCGCAGTGGGGCGCCACGCTGGGTAACGCGATCCGTGTCTGGCGCTCCGGGCTTGGCGTGGACGCGCACGGCGACCTGCTCTACGCAGCCGCGGACAACCAGACAGCAGAAAGCCTCGCGCTGATCCTCCAGCACGCCGGGGCCGTACGAGCGATGGAGCTCGACATCAACTCAGAGTGGGTCACCTTCGACTTCTACGGCGCTCCCGGCGCAAGCGAACCATCGAAGCTCTTGCCCGAAATGACCCGGGAAGCAACCCGCTACCTCGAACCCGACGACCGCGACTTCATCGCCCTCTACAGCCGCAGCGGCGGATGAGCCGAATGCCACGCCGCCCGGGAACTCGGTGACCGTGACCAACCGGGACGCTGGCGGCTCAGCCCCCGGGCGCGCCGAGGAGGTCAGGGAAGCGAGGGCAAACGCTCGGGCTCGGCGTCGGGGGGCGTGGCGGTCGCGGACTGTGGTGCCTACAGCTGTGGCTGGGTGCGTCCGCGTTGACCAGAGCGTTTGCTCATTGCCCGCGAAGGATCACTGCTGGCCCGGACCGAACCGGTCGGCCCGGCCGGAGCGACCTCGCCAGCATCGACCATCATGGCGCCAGCCGCGGGACCCGGCAATGCGTACTATCCTTGGTTCTGTGCAGCAACATGCCCAAAAAGCACAGGCTTTATTCAGTAACTATCCACCATAAGCATTGGTTTTGCGCAGCATTCTGGCGTGCGTGCTTGGTAGCATAGACGGGCGATGAGAGACTTCGAGCGCCGCCAGCACCTGCTCGACTTCAACCCCTGGTGGCGCCGGGGATCCAGCCCGAGCGGCGCTACTGGTTCTTCGACGAGATCACCTACGTCGGAGGCTGGGCGACCACGCTCAAGCAGCTACGCGACCAGACCTCGCTGCGCACGGGCTGCGTCGTCGCCACGGGGTCCTCTGGCGCGAAGCTCAGAGAAGCCCAGGGAGAGCTCGGGGGGCGCGAGGGCCAGGACGGCGGCGTGCGGCTGCTCCTGCCGATGGGATTCCGTGCATTCGTGCACGAGCTCTACCCCGCCCTGGCCGAGAACCTCCCCCGCGAGACCGTGGCTTCGGGAGACCTTCAATCCGCTACCACCCGCCGTTACCTGGAGCCGCTCGCGATCCATCTCGACCACCTCGCCCTCGCATGGGAGCGCTACCTGAGCATCGGCGGCTTCCCGCGCGCCGTCGCAGACGCGCTCGGGCGCGTAGACGTCGCAGCAGCCACCGCCAACGGCCTGTGGAACATCCTCGTCGGCGACGTACTGCACGTCGGCTCGATGAGCGACCGCGACGTCAAGGCCCTCCTGCAACGCCTCGTCCTCGGGATGGGCTCACCGCTGAACGTCGCCAACGTCACGAAGACGCTGAACATCGGCGCACGCAACACCGTCGAGAGCCGCATCGACCGGCTATGCGCCTCGTTCTACGCATGGCGGGCCACCACCACCCATAACGGAGTCGCACCAGTTCAGGGAGCACAGAGCAAGCTCTACTTCATCGACCCCCTGATCGCCAGACTCCCCTCCCTACGCGACCCCTCGCTCGCCGCACCCGACATCACCCACATGTCCGAGCAGCAGCTCGGCGTCTGCCTGCTGCGCAGCATCGCGCAAACCGAGCATCTCGCGATCCTCGACGAGGCCGCCCTCTTGGTGCAGCGCAACCCCGACACCGGCTCGGAGATCGACTTCGTCGGACCCCTCCTTCAGACCCCGATCGAGTCCAAGTACGTCAGCCAAAAATGGCGAGGCGGGCGCAGGATGCTCGACGAGCACCACGGACACGGCATCCTCGCCACACGCGACATCCTCGATCTCAACGAGAACATCTGGGCAATCCCCACCGGGCTGCTCGCCTGGACCGTTAACGGCTGACCCTTTCCAACACAACCACCACGGACCAAGCGCTCCTGGCCACGAACCGGGGCACCCTACGCCTTGGACGAGGAGGAGCGACTGGCGGTGCTCAACCGGATCACGCTTGCTCTGTAGGCGATTGCGGTGGCGCGATGGACTACGCGTAATCAGGCCTGACGCGCAGCACCGACCCGCACCGCGGTGATCACTTCTGCTGGCCGACCCAGGAGAGGATGGCGCGGGAGTGAGTGATGACCGTCCCGTTGGGCAGCTTGAGCGCCGGCAGCTTCGTCGCTCCCGTCGCATCGCGCAGCTCCTCACGCGAGCCCTTGCGCAGGAAGGGGAACGGACTGCCGTGGCCCGCGATCACCTTTTCGTACTCGATGCCCGCAGCGCGGAGCGCCTCCTGCACGCGGCAACACGGATGCATCCGCGGGCCGCCGTCATCGCCGTGGCAAACGAACAGTGTCGGGGTCTCGGCCATCTTGTTCTCCAGCTCGTGGGCTCGGCAGCGGCTACAGGCGTACGGTAGCGCCGACGTCAGTTGGCGACGTCTCCGATGATGCGCGCGGAGCCGCGTGTGAAGATCTCCTCGCCAATTGTGTTGCCGCGGCTCACGACCGTCTTCGACATCGCATGCCAGCCTTGGGGTGGCATGTGGCCGGCGAGGAACGCCCTGGCCACGGCGCGGGCGGTCGAGCACGAGACGCCGGAGACCGTGAGGTTGTTCAGCGCTGCGTGGCCCTGGTCATGGGTGCCCGGGATCGTGTAGCTCACG
Organism: uncultured Solirubrobacterales bacterium; assembly: GCA_963813765.1. Classification (GTDB taxonomy): domain Bacteria; phylum Actinomycetota; class Thermoleophilia; order Solirubrobacterales; family Solirubrobacteraceae; genus Palsa-744. The sequence continues at coordinate 1,280,925 of CAWFAB010000001.1, read as the reverse complement.
CTCCCGCAAGCAGTGGCCGCCAAGGCGGTCGGGGGCGAGGCAGCGGCGAGCGCAACAGCGGCCAGGAGCGCGATGAGTACGCTCCCCATCAGAACAGACTGAGGTGGCCGGTGGAAATCTTGAAGCCGTGGCCCCTCCCGTTCGTGCAGCGAGCCGAAGACGCGCTCAGACTGCGTGGCCGCCAAGGACGAAACACCGCCCTGGTCCTCGCATAACAGCCTCAGGTGAGAGACCGCCGCCAGGGCTTGGCTTCGCCATCCTCATATGGGCCGGTGTGACGTGGCCTGTCGAAGATACTCGCGATCCTTCGGCCGATCGGCTTGGCGCTTGGACTCGTGGACGTCATCGAGCGCGGCGACGGATACGACTATCGTCGTCCCCGTCACCCGTCGCTGGCTTGCGCGCGGCGCGAGATCGCGGTAGCCACCCGGGAAGCCGCTGGGCGCGAACGTCAGGTCGAGCTGCCCGTGGCGTGTCGCGAGGTTCCATACGCTGGCGGCGAGCAGACTGCGTGCGTTGAAGTAGTCGGGCGGGAGCGCCACCCAGCTCTCGGCATCGGCCGGATCGGTGACCAGGCGGCAGTCGAGCTCGTTGAGCGCAGCGGCGAGCCTGGCCAGATTGTCCGGCTCGGCGTCCGGGGCCAGGTCGATGTCCAAGGTGTCGTAGCGGTGGCCGTGAGACTGGATCGCCGCGCCGCCGATCAGCACGAACGCCACGCGATGACGCGCGAGCATCCCGAGCAGCGCCTCACGCTCAGGATCTATCGCACCGGTGTCTGCCGACTCAGCCACGCGGCGATCCTCTCATCATCACTGCGAGCCTCGGCCACTCGCTTCTGGCACCGTATGCGCTGAACGTCGAGCACGGCGCGGTAGGCCAGTGCGCGGCGAGCCGCGTCCAGATCCCCGGAGGCATCGGCGATCCGCAGAAGATCGAGCAGCCCAGCGACCTGCACAGAGCCAGTGCCGACGACGACCTCCTCAGCGCCGCGCGCCAGATCGCCAAAGCCGGCCGTACCCGGCGGAACGTCGGTCAGGATCAGCTGCCCACCGGTGGGCAGCTCATAGACGTCCCCGGTGCTCTCACGAGCCCCCAGACGCTTGAGCGTGGCATCCATCGTGTGCATCCTCGCGCACACCTCGACCGTACCGCCCAGCACAAGCGGCCAGCCATGAATCGCACCCGCAAGCTCACCGATCACGATCGCAGGCGCCCCGGTGTCGGCAAGCGCCTCGAGGACCGCCACCGCATCGGGGCCCCCCGGTGCTGTCAGCCGGCGCACTCGCCCAAGCGGATCATCACCGAGCTGAATCGCGACCTGCGGCCACCAGGAACGATCTTCCGTCACGAGGTGGACGTCGAGCTGCAGCCCGCACGCCGCGACCGCGCTCTGCACATCCTCGTACGAGGGCAGGCGATCACCGCGCTCCCAGCGCGCAATCGTCGCCTGACGGCACCCGAGTCGCTCAGCCAACTCGCGCTGAGTCAACTGCGCACGGCGGCGAGCCATCAGAATCAAATCCCCCCCATTCATACCACTACGGTATCAGGCGAGGGCAGACTCCGCTGACCAGCCCCTCCCGGTCCACGAACTGGGATCACGCCAATTGCGGCTGAGCTCGTCCCAAGGTTCCGCGGATTGCTCCCGACTCTGCGGCCGGAGCGTTCAACACGATGACCGCTCTGCAACTCTCAGCCCGCTCAAAAGTAGACATTTTGGGATATACTAAGCGCATGCCTACCGGGCGGTTCATCGAGTTGGCGGAAATCGCAGCAGACCAGTTCGGCCTGGTCACGATCGATGACGCCCAGGGGATCGGCTACCAGCCAAAGACGCTCGCCAAGCTCGCCAGTCGCGGGCAGCTGGAGCACGTCAGCCGAGGGGTCTACCGGGTTCCGTTCCTGCCCGGCGGGCAGATGGCGCCCTACATGGCCGCCGCGCTGTGGCCCCAGGGCGCCCGGGGGGTGCTCACACACGAGACCGCACTCGACCTGTGGGACGTCAGCGACGTCAACCCCACGAAGATCCACATCGCAGTCCCGCGCACACACCGCCCCCAGCGGCAGGTCCCCAAGGCGTACGTGATCCACCGCGAAGACCTCAGCCCAGCTGAGATCACCGCGATCGAGGGGGTCCCGGTCGTGAAGTTCGCGCGTGCGCTGCACCAGTGCGCGCAGGCCCACCTCGCGCGCGATCTGCTCGAGCAGGCCGCGCGGCACGGCCGCAGCCGCGGACTGCTGAGCGCCGATGAGCACGCCGCGCTCGTGCGCGAGCTCGATCTGGAAGGCGTCGGCGGGCGAGCATGAGCGACAGCGACGCACCCGCAGCCCCCGATCTGCGCGCCGATCTTGCCCGCGCAGCACAGACGACCGACGTGGTTGAACGCACGCTTGAGGTCGTCGCCTTGATCGAGGCTGTTGCGGCGCCGCTCGGCATCCACCCGGTCGTTGTTAGAGGCATGGCCGTCTATTTCTGGGTTGAGAGCGAGGCATTCCTGACCTACGACATCGATGTCGTGATGGAAGTCCCCGCCGAGCTGGACGCGAAGCTGGCCGAACTCGGGTTCGTGCGCGCCCCGGACGGTAGGCACTGGGAACTCCCAGGCACCGAAGTCTTCTTCGAGGCGCCAAGCGCCAATCTGGATCCAGATGTCGTTGTAGCCGAGGTCGAGTTGCCGTCGGGCCGAACGGCGAAGATCCTCTCGCATGTCGACGTGCTTATCGACCGCCTCGCCGAGTTCCAAGCAATGGGCCACCAGATCATCGGGCAGCAGGTGCTCATGCTCCTATCCGGCCTCTCCGACGGCGCGGCACAAGACCTCGACGCCCGGGCCTCCAGCCATCGCGTGGGAACCATTCTCAAGGCCATGCGCGACCTCGCCGATGACCTCGCCGCCGGCCGCGAACCGCCGGAGAGCGACGAGTTGCACGACATCGCCCGTACAGCGCTCAAAGCCGAGTACTCTCAAGGCAAGCCATGAAGACGCAGACGATCCCTCTTGAGCAGTGGCGCCGCGAAGCGCCCCAACGACGGGCACGGAGCGCACAGGTTCTCGCGCGCCTTGGACCGATCCGACGCGACAAGCCACGCGAAGCCACCGAGGCGCAGTTCCTACGCCGGATCGGCACGCCCGAGCATCTGATCGGGCCCTCGCGCTGATACTCACATGCGCGCGCCCCGCAAACTCTCCGCGATCTGGGCGAACTCGCTGATCGCCGCCTCAAGGTCTTCGACGATCTCCTGTGCGAGCACGTCGGGCGGGGGGAGGTTCTCGGAGTCCTCCAGGGATTCGTCGCGCAGCCACGTGAGATCGAGGCTGACCTTGTCCCGTTGTGTCAGCTCCTGAGGTCTTCACGTTTGGGGTTTGCCCTTTGCGGGCGGGGCCTTTCGGGGACGCTGAACGGCCCGACCACGGCTTAAGCGGCGTTTGACCACACTGTGGGTGTCTCGTGTCAGCGGTTGCGCGGCTGGGGTCGTCTTTGGCTTGTCCGGCTCGCTGGCTGGGTGCCCTCGGCCTGCTCGAATGCTTCCAGGGACAGCGCTTGGAGCTCGCCTACGAGTGCTTGCAGGCGGCGGTTGTTCTCAAACCAGGGCCGGTAGCGCTCGAGCTGCTCGGGGGTGAGTCGGCGGGTGGTGGTCTTGCCGGCGACCTTGCGTGTCCAGGTGTGGTAGGGGCCGTGCAGCTTCGGTTGGTCTGCGTGGCAGGCGCAGCTGGGCTTGCCGCAGCGGTTCATCACGACGTTGATGCTGCCGGGCAGGATGTGGTCGATCTCGGCGATCTGCGCTTTGAGCTTGCGCTGGCGGCGCTGCGGCGTGGGGGGGTTCTCCGGGGTGCGCTCAGGCATGGTGGCGATGATCGCTCATTCTGTCCGATAGTAGTCGTACTGTTGGACAGGTGAGGGATCGCGATGAGCACTCGGACACCAAGTGATCCTGCCCTGAAGGCCCAGGCGGCGATCGCCTCATACCGCCCATGCTCGGTGAGCGAGGCGGCCGGCGCCTTCGCGCGCGTCCTCGTGGCGAAGGCTCGGCCCTCCACGCCGGCACGGGCGAAGGCGCTGCTGTTCGCCGCGTCGCGTCTGGCGGCGTTCGGGGAGTCGGTGGGCCTTGAGCTTGAGGCCGAGGTGCTGCTTCACGCCTCGGTGATCGAGCGCTTTGTCCTTGCGGCTCCCAAGACGCTCTCGCCAGCGACCAGACGAACGCTCAGAACCAACCTGCGGGCGCTGGCCCGTGCGCTTGAGGCTCATCCGCAGCCGGCGGCGAGGGCGCTGCCCCGCGAGCGCGCCAAGCCCCCCTACAGCGACCCTGAGATCGCCGCCTACCTGGACTGCGCCCGGGCGCAGTCCACGCTCTCGCGGCGGATGCACGGGGGCGCGCTGATCTGCCTGGGCGCCGGTGCGGGGCTTACCGGCTCCGAGCTTCGCCACGTCTGCGGAGAGGACGTGCTGAAGCGCTCCGGCGGGGTGCTGGTGGAGGTCTCGGGGCGCCGGGCGCGCGCCGTTCCCGTGCTTGGGCGTTTCCATGAGCCGTTGCTCGCCGCCGCCGCGTTCGCCGGGGAGGGCTACCTGCTCGGCGGGGAGAATCCTCTGCGCAAGAACCTGACCGCTCAGATCGCGGCCCTGTTCTGCGACTCCTCGCTGCCACGCCTGGATACCGGGCGCCTGCGATCCACCTGGCTCACCGAGGCCGCGCGGCTGATCGGCCTTCACGCGTTCATGGCCGCCGCGGGCGTGCGCTGCTCACAGCGCCTGGGTGACATCGCGGCCTGCCTGCCCGACCCCTCAGAGCGGGAGATCCTCAGACTGCTGGGAGGGGCGCCTTGAACGCGAGTGATCGGCTACGGCGCCTGCAGGCGATCATCGACGCCTCAGGCGTCCCCGCGCGTGTGGAGGCGATGCTGCCTATCGGCGTGCGCCCCCGCCAGCTGTCGGTGCGCACACTGCTGCTGGGAATGCTCACCGCGCTCTCAGACGGCCGCCCGGCGCACCTTCGCCGCGTGCACGAGGCACTCAGGAGCCTGCCCGAACAACAGCAGTGGCAGCTCGGCGTGCTCACCCAGTGGAAGAACGGCCCGCACCTGCTCACCTACCGCCAAGTCGAGCGCACCTTCATGCTTATCGTCAGGGCGCTCCGCAAGGCAGAGCCCGACGGAGAGCCCTCCCAGGCGCTCTGCGAAGTCATGGACGCACTGCTGCAGGCAAGCGTCCAAACACTCGGCGCTCCCGAGAGCAGCTCGCTCGCCGTCGACTAGACCGACCTCCAGACATGGTCGCGCCCCCCACGCAAAAGACGCGCCGAGGCCGAGGGTGCTGAAGGGCTCTCAGAGAACGCAGATGCAGACACGCCAGAGAAGGACACGGTTTGCGCCGACCCGGAGGCCTCCTGGGGGCACCGCCGCGCAGGTGGGCCGGGCCAGAAGGACGAGGCCTTCTACGGCTACTACCTGCAGGCCGCCACGATCGTCAAAGAAGAGCATGGCCCCGAGATCGGAGAGCTCACCCGGCGCATCCTCCTGAGCTCCTGCCACGTGGACCCACCGGCAGCGTTCGTGGGAGTGCTCGAGCGCGTGGCAGCCGCCGGCATCACCCTTTCCGATGTGCTCGCCGACTCCGGCTACGCCTACCGCGTAGCGGAGAGCTGGGCGCTGCCGTTGCGGCGCCTGGGCGCAGCACTCATCCAAGACCTGCACCCCAACGACCGCGGCCTGAAGGGCACCCACAACGGGGCGACCCTCACAAACGGCAACCTCTACTGCCCGGCCACACCAAAGGCGCTGCTGGAGCTCGGCCCGCTCTCGCCCGGCGCGAGCACCGAGCAGACCACAGCGCACGACCAGCAGACCGCCGAGCTCTCCCGCTACAAGCTCAGCCCGATCACGAGCGCTGACCACGACGGCTACCACCGCGTCGCCTGCCCGGCCACCCAGGGCAAGCTGCGCTGCCCACTACGCCCCTCATCGATGGAGCTGCCCCACACCCGCCCACAGGTACTCCAAGCGCCCGAGCATCCGCCGAAGTGCTGCCAGCAGCAAACGATCACCGTGCCCGCCACCGTGAACGCTAAGACACAGCAGAAGCACGACTACCCCTCGGCGGCCCACCGCCACTCCTATAACCGCCGCTCTGCCGCAGAGCGCACATTCTCCACCGTCAAGGACCCCGCCACCAACGACATCTCGCGGGGATGGTGCCGGCTGATGAGGCTCACCGGCCCCTCACTCTTCCTGGCTTGCCTGTTCACCGTGCGCAACGAGCGCGTGGCCGGCGCCTTCAACGCCCGCGAGGCCGAGCACGCCCGCCGGCAGGCGTGCGGGCTGCCCCCACGCAGACGCCGCCGACGACGGCGAGGCACACTACACGACCCCCTCGCCGAGGCCAACGCACCACCGGCCTGAAAGCCGCCGACCCGGCCATCGCCAGCACCCAGAAGAACCCTCCAACAACGCCGGCGACACCACACGGTCCCCGACGCCCTCAAGCACCCGGAAGTCCATCCGCCCACCCCACCATGCTGCACACAGCACCCAAGCAGGCCCACCACGCCACCGCCAGCGTTGCGCCCCCGGCCCAGGCAGGACCCAGACCGCCAACGCCACCCAAACGTGAACAAAAGACGCGTTCAAACGTGAACACCTCCTCCTCGTAGGTGTAGGACTTGAACCGCTCGCTCTCCTTTCGCCTGCGACGGTCCTTGGGGCGGTACGTCCGGATGAAGTCCTCCAGGTGCTCGTAGCCGAGAGGACTCTGCTTGAGCGTGAAGTGCATGTTCGTCCGCAGGTCGTATACCCACAGCTTCTTCGTCAACGCATTCTCGGACGCCGGCTTGCGCTCGAAGAACAGCACGTTGGCCTTGACGCCCTGGGCGTAGAAGATTCCGGTCGGCAGCCTCAGCAGCGTATGCACGTCGCACTCGTGCAGCAGCTTCCGCCTGACCGTCTCACCGGCGCCGCCCTCGAACAACACGTTGTCGGGAACGACGATCGCGGCGCTGCCGTTGATCTTGAGCAGCGTCTTGACGTGCTGGACGAAGTTCAGCTGCTTGTTGGAGGTCGAGGCCCAGAAGTCGTCCCGGACGATCACGAGATCCTCGCGTTCGGTGTCGCCCTCGGAACTCACGATCGTCATCGAGGACTTCTTCCCGAACGGCGGGTTTGTCAGCACCATGTCGTAGCGCTTCCCCGGGTCGCCCTTCAACGAGTCCTCGACGATTATCGGACTGTCGGCGTCCTCCGCGCCAATGCCGTGCAACAGCAGGTTCATCACGCACAGGCGCGCGGTGTTGTCCACGATCTCGCTGCCGCGGAGCGCTTCGAACCGGAGTCGATGCTTCTGATCCCGATCGAGGTTGGGGTTGTTGTCAACGACGTGCTCGTGCGCCGCCAGCAGAAACCCGCCGGTGCCGCAGGCCGGATCGCAGATCGTCATGCCCGGCTGCGGACGCATGACCTCGACGATCGCCCGAATCAGGGGCCGTGGCGTGAAGTACTGTCCGGCGCCCGCCTTCACGTCCTCGGCGTTCTTCTGCATCCACAGGCGTTGGACAAGGGCCGTTGCTGGTCATGCGGACCACGTGTACTTGATCGGGTTTGCGGCGCCGCGCTTTCGATACTCGTCGGGGACGCGCTTGCCAACGTACAGCGTCTGGAAGGCCGCGGGCGCCTCGCGGCCCACGAAGCCCAGCCGCCCAGGAGCGTCGGTATGACCTGGGAAGTTCTCGGCGGTCGCCTCAAGCCAGTCCTCTGCAACGAACGCGCCGACGATGAGCCCTTGCAGCGTCGAGAGAATCAGTTCGGCCTGCATCGCCTTTCGGCGACTGATCTTCCACGCATAACGAGTCGCCTCGTAGAGTGATGTCTCTGCCGCGCTCCTGTTAACGCTGATCAGCAGCGCCTTGTGCTGGAACGCTGCCGGTTCGGCTGAATAGCGCCCGATAATCTCCTGCGTGGACCGGGTGCCGCTCAGGCTACAAACCCCGTGTTTACTGGGTATTCTTGCCTCTGAGTACCCCTGAGTTCCTCTCAATTTGTTCCCCAATTTGTTCCCCAGCCGAGGGGATGTGCCCCGGTCTTCGACGCCATCGTCCGACGCGGGCTCTACGGTTGTCTCATGTCAGCGATCCTCACCGACGATGAGCTTGCGGCCATTCGTGCGTCGACGCGGATGCATCTCGACGAACTCTTCGAGGAGCCGGAGATCGCCGATGATGTCGTCGCGTTGGAGCGCATCGGGGTCGCGCTGCTCGCCGCCTTCGACGCTCCGCAGGCACCCCCGGAGCTGGGGAAGGCACTCATCGACACACTTGCCGATCGCGGCTGTGGCGCCTCCGTTGGTGTACTGGCGGTACTTGCCGCGTTTGGGCGCAAGGCCACCGCGCACATTGCGGCGGAGGCGGCGCGTGGGCTCGCGACTCGTTCCGAGGAGACCGCTGACGGCGTCGGCACGCTCACCGTGAGAGAGGTCTGGCGCGGTGCGATTCCTTCTGGCGAGGCTTGGGTCGCCGTCCTGAACCGTCCCGGACGCGACGCGCCGCAGGCGGCTTGCGTGACGCTCCAGACCAGCGGCGAAGGCTCGATCGTGGTCAATGCGCTGCTGACCGGCACGGGGCCGGCGAGCGAGTTCGACTCCGCGCTGGCCCTGCTCGCCGAAGGAGCCGAGCGGTCGAACCGTGCAGGATCTGACCGAGCGTCTGCGTGCCACGATCGCCTACATGAACGAGGCGCAGCTCGCCGCGCCGATGGAGGCCGGCGTATGCCTGCCCATTCTCGCCCGTGCGATCAGCGGCGACGCCGGAGCGCTGGGCCACGTGATCACCTACCCCGAGTTGGAAGAGGAAGACGAGGAGCCTTTCCCGGTCAACGACATGGCCGACGAGGCCCTGCTCGACGCGCTGGTGCGAGACTACGGGCGCTACGTGTGCGACGAGTACGGCTACGACAGCGCAGTGTGGCGCCACGGAGAGTTCGTCTCGTGCGCGCTGCTCGATTGGAAGCGCGACTACCACGACGGCCACCCGGCCCGATGGACGGTGGCCCATGTCGAAGAGTTCATGCTCGACTTCGCGCCACGCAAGATGACGATGGACGACGAGGCGATCCACACACTGCCGGACTGCCTCGCCGCGTTCATGGGCTTCCTCGATCGAGCAGGCAAGCTCGAAGGCGACAGCGTCGATGCGCTGAGGAAAACCTGTGAGCGCCTTCGCCGCAAGAGCATCGCGGCCTGCCAGGACCCCTCGCATTGGGGCATTGCGAAGTCGATCGCGATGCAGATGATCGCGGACGGCGTGGACCCAGCCGATCCGGTGTCTGGCGAAGCGTGGATCGCGGCGTACGACATGAGACAGCTTGCCGCGGGTGACGATCCCCACGGACACACCCCACCAGCCAGACGACGCACGGCAGGCGCCACTCGTGTGAAGCGCACCGCCGCCAAGCAGGCCCGTCGCCGTAACCGCTCGGTCCGCCGCAAGTAGCGGTTGTTTTTGGCTGGTCGCCAGGACCGTGAACCGCGCCGAGCAGGGCATCGTTCGCGGGCGGCTACGGACGGCACTGCGCTCGTCGGTCCCCTTCGGAGGCTAACGTGCCCGAGTGTGGAATCGTCCGGATTTAGACCGTTCGCCCACCTCGCGACACCGAACGCGGTGTTGTACAGGCGGGTGATGGGAGAGTTCGTCGCCGCGAAGCGGCGCTTCGTGGTGCATCTGCGCGCCGAGGACCTCCACGAGGCCCGCGCCCGCCTCGAGTCCGGTGAGCACGTCCCCGTGGAGGCCATCGCCGACGCGCTCGGGCAGCTCGTGGAGTGGGGCAACCTGCGCGCCGACCCCGACACGAGCCGGGTCACGACGGTCGAGGACTTTCATCGCGCCCGCTTTCTCTATCAGCTGACCCGTCCGGGCGAGGCCGCGGAGCGAGCGCTCGCCGTCTACGACGAGCAGCTCGGGCGGCGCGGCGCGCTGCAGGCGGTCGCGCTGGCGGACATCGCGACCCAGCTGCGGGCGCTGCGCGAGCTCGCCGTCCAGGCTCAGCCCGATCCCGGGCGTGTGGGGCTGCTGCTGCGCGACCTCGTCGCCCGCTTCACCGACCTCGCCGACAACGCCCAGGCGTTCATGGGATCGCTGCAGCGCACGATCGACCTCTACGACGCCGACGTGGACGCCTTCCGCGCCTACAAGGACCACCTCGTCGACTACCTCGAGCGCTTCATCAAGGATCTCGTCACCGTGGGCGGGAAGATCTCCGGGCTGCTCGGCGAGCTCGAGGACGCCGAGGTGTCGCGTCTGCTGGGCATCGCCGCACGCCGCGACGCCGAGGACGCCGCACCGGGCGGCGAGGAGCGCGAGATCGACGGCGAGGACCCCCGCGAGGCCGCCTATCTCGCCGGCCTGGCGGCCTGGGAGGAGCGCTGGCGGGGGCTGCGCCAGTGGTTCGTCTCAGAACCCGACCACCCGAGCCAGGCCAAGCTACTGCGCAGCCGCGCGCGCCAGGCGATCCCCGATCTGCTCGCGGTGGTGGCGACGCTCAACGAGCGCCGCTCCGGACGCTCCGACCGCTCGGCCGACTTCCGTGCGCTCGCGCTGTGGTTTGCCGAGGCGCCCGACGACGATGCCCTGCACCGGCTGTGGCGCAGCGCGTTCGGCGTATACGGGTCGCGACACCTCGTCCTCGACGACGAGACGCTCAGAGCGCGCGAGGAGCAGCCCGTGCCGGCGTCCACGTCCTGGCGGCAGGCGCCTCCTCTGCACATCAGCCCACGGCTGCGGCGCACCGGCAGCTACGAGCGCCGCGGCCACCCCAACCGCATCGCCGACCGCGGGGACGGCCGCCGTCTGCTGGCGGAGCTCGCCGCGCGGCAGGCCGAGCAGACGGCCGCCGCGCGAGCCCGTCTCGCCACGGGCCGGCCGACCAATCTCGGTGAGCTGGGGGAGCTCGACCGCGATGCCTTCGGCCTGTTCCTCGCGCTGCTGGGCGACGCCCTCGCCGCCCGCCGCCCGGGCCAGCGCGAGGTCGCCACCACGACCACCGACGGCACCCTCCACATCCGGCTCCTCGCGCTTGCGGACGCCGCGCTGGTCGAGATCCGCACGCCCGCCGGCGTCTTTCGCGGGCCCGATCACGTGGTCGAGATCGCCGACCTCGCTCCCCGTCCGGCCAGTACCGCGACGGTCCTGGCGTGAGCCACGCGCTCGAAGAGCGCGCTCGACCAGGCGCGATCGGCGGAGCTGCGACGGGCAACCCGCGCGCTGCTGCGCCGACCGCTGCTGCGCGCCGGGGGCGCTGACGTGGAGGACTTCCGCCTTGTCCGGCGTCACGCCGGCGAGCTGCGCTCGTGGTTCGACGCGAACACCGGCTGGCGGCTGATCGTCGACAGCGAGGTCGCGAGACTGGTCAAGCTCGCCCCCACGATCGACGACCCGACCCACCCCGCGCGCGAGGCGCGCTCGCGCCTGCCATTCAGCCGCCGGCGTTACGTGCTCACGTGCCTCGCCCTGTCGGTGCTCGAGCGCTCCGATGCGCAGATCACCCTCGGGCGCCTCGCCGAAGGCGTGATCCTGGCAGCCACCGACGAGCGCCTCGCGCGGGCGGGGATCGCATTCAGCCTCGAAGGACGCAAGGAGCGCGCGGACCTCGTGGCGGTCGTGCGGCTGCTGCTCGAGCTCGGAGTGCTCGCCCGCGTGGCCGGCGAGGAGGAGGCGTTCGTGCGCGACACCGGCGACGCGCTCTACGACGTGCAGCGACGCGTGCTCGCGGTGGTGCTCGCCGCGCCGCGCGGGCCCTCGACGATCGCCGCTCACGACTTTGCCGAGCGGCTCGCCCAGCTTGCCGCCGACCCGCTGCCCGAAGCCGAGGAGCTGCGCAACCGCGCGCTGCGCCATCACCTCACACGGCGCCTGCTCGACCATCCCGTGCTCTACAACGACGAGCTCGATCCCGCGCAGGCCACCTACCTGACGGGTCAGCGGGCGGCGCTCACGCGGCGCATCTCCGAGCTGACGGGGCTCGTGGCCGAGGTGCGCGCCGAGGGGATCGCGATGGTCGACCCGGACGATGACCTGACGGATGTGCGAATGCCGGACACGGGCACCGACGGCCACGTCACGCTGCTGCTGGCCGAACACCTTGCGCGGCGGGCGGGCGAGACCGCAGGCACCCCGGCTGCCCGGAGATCGATCGGTGGAGGTTTGGATAGCGCTGACGCGCATGGGTGCGAGGGCGTCGAGGATCCCGGCCGCTCGGTGTCGATCCCCGAGGTCGATCTGCACGAGCTCGTACGGCGACTCGCGAAGGAGCACCGGGCGTACTGGCGTCGCAGCGCGCGCGAGCCCGGCGCCGAGGTCGTGCTCGTCAACACGGCGCTCGAGCGGCTCGCGGCGCTGCGGCTCATACGACGCGGGCCGGACGGCGTCAGGCCGCTGCCCGCCCTCGCCCGCTACGCGCTTGCCGCCCCGACGATCGCCGGGGAGCTCTCGCAGCTGGAGCTCCAGGCGTGAGCACCCGTCCGCTCCCGCAGCCCGAGCGTGAGCGCTGGCAACCGCTGCGCGCGGGGTTGGTGGACATCTTCTACTACGACCAGGAGGAGTTTCGCTTCCGCGACGGCCGGCTGCTGCTGCGCGGCAACAACGGCACCGGCAAGTCCAAGGTGCTCGCCCTCACGCTCCCGTTCCTGCTCGACGGCGAGCTCTCCCCGCACCGCGTCGAGCCGGACGCCGACCCGAAGAAGCGCATGGAGTGGAACCTGCTGCTCGGCGGCGAGCACCCCAACCCCGAGCGGCTCGGATACACGTGGCTGGAGCTCGGGCGCCGCGACGCGGACGGGAACGCGCTGTTCTGGACGCTCGGATGCGGCCTGAAGGCGGTCAGCGGCCGCGGCATCGCTTCGCACTGGTTCTTCCTCACCGACCAGCGCGTCGGCGATGAGCTCGCGCTCGTCGATGGAGCCCGCATCGCGCTGACCCGCGAGCGGCTGGAGGAGGCCCTTGGCACCCGTGGCGTGGTGCACCGCACCGCCCGCACCTACCGGCGCGCGGTCAACGAGACGCTGTTCGGCCTCGGCGAGCTGCGCTACGGCGCGCTGCTCGACCTGCTGATCAAGGTTCGCGCGCCGCAGCTCTCCAAGCGCCCGAACGAGCGCGCACTCTCCGATGCGCTCACCGGGGCGCTGGCGCCGCTCGACCAGGCGCTGATCGCCGACGTCGCGGAGGCCTTCCGGGGGCTGGAGGAGGACCGCGATGCGCTCACCGCGATGGTCGAGGCACGCGACGCCGCCGGCAGGTACCTCGACACCTACCGCCACTACGCGCGGATCGCCTGCCGCCGTCGCGCCGCCCTGCCACGCCAGGCACAGACCCACTTCGACCGCGTCAGCCGCGAGCTCGCCGACGCCGAGGCCGCCCACCAGAAGGCACAGGCTGAGCTTCAAAGCGCTGTGGCGGCGCTGGTCGAGCTGCGCTCCGAGGAGGAGCGCCTGCGCGCACGCGAACGAGCGCTGCGCGAAAGCCCCGAGGCCCGCAGCGCCCGCGAGCTCGAGCGCGCCGCCGAGGAGGCTCGCCGGGCCGCCGAGCACGCCGAGGAGGCCCAATTGGCCCACGACCGCGGCGCCGAGCGGCTCGATCAACAGCGGCGGCGACTGGCCGACGCGGACGCCCGGAGAGCTGGGGCGGACGAGGAGCTGGCGCAGGCCCGGGGCGTGGCCTCCGAGCAGGCGCAGGCGGCGGGCATCGCCGAGTCGTTCGCCGAGCGCGTGGATCGCGTGATCGAAGAGACAACGGACGTGACGGAGCTGCGCCGGCGCGCCGAGGAGCTCGCCGATCGCCAAGAGCGGGCGATCGATCACCTGGGGGCGCTGCTCGCTGTCGCTGCTGCTCGGCGGCGTGCGCTGATCCTCGCGCGGGAGCGCCATGAGGAGCTCGCAAGCGAGGCAGCGACGCTCGCCGAGCAGCGTGAGCAAGCGGCGACGCTGCTGGCCGAGACGGGCCGCGATCTGGTTCGCGCGGCCCGCGCGTACGTGGAGGCGGCCAGCGCGCTGACGCTCGCCGATCCCGCGGAGGTGCTCGCGGCGCTCGAGCTGTGGGTCGAGACCCTCGACGGCCCCAACCCGCTCGTGACAGCAACCGCCGCCGCGGGCCGTGCCGCAAGCGCAGGGCTCGCGCACCAGGAGGCTGAGCTCGAAGTGCAGGAGCGCGAGGTCCGCCAGCTCGCCGGCGAGCTCGACGCCTCGATCGAGCGGCTGCAGGCCGGCGAGCACGAGACGCCGCCCATCCCACACACCCGCGAGCACTCCGCCCGCGAGGAGCGCGCCGGAGCGCCGCTGTGGCTGCTGGTCAACTTCCGCTCCGGCGTGCCGGAGACCCAGCGGGCCGGGATCGAGGCCGCCCTGGAGGCGTCCGGGATCCTCGACGCGTGGGTGAGCCCCGCCGGCGAGCTGCTCGCGCCCGGCACCCAGGACGTGCTGCTCACGCCCGACGCGCAGGATCCAGCAGGCGGCGCGCGCCTGCACGACGTGCTCGAGCCCGCGATCGACCGTGACGACCCGCGCGCGGGTCGGGTGCAGGCGGAGGCGGTGCGCCGCGTGCTCGCCGCGGTCGCCCTGGCACAGGATCAGGGCACGGTGTGGGTCACGCCGGCGGGCGAGTTTCGCAACGGCGTGCTGCGCGGCGCCTGGCGCAAGCCGGCGGCGACGTTCATCGGTCGCGGCGCCCGCGAGGTTGCGCGCCGCGCGCGGCTGGCCGAGCTGCACGAGCGCCGTGAGCAGGCGCAGCGGCGGCTCCAGGAGCTGGCGGACGCCCGCGAGCGTCTCGGCGAGCGCCGTGCGGAACTGGAGGAGCGAGCTGCGGGGCATGCCCACCAACGAGGCCCTGCGCGGGGCGTACCACACCCTCGCCAGCCTGGACACCGAGCGGGCGCGGCTCACCGAGCGCGTCGCGGCCGCGGCGGCGCGGCTGGCCCAGGCCGAGTCGGAGCGGGCGCAAGCCGAGAGTGGCGCGCGCGCGAGCGCCGAGGATCTGGGCTTACCGTACGAGGACACAGAGCTCGACGCGATGCGCGCCGGCCTGCAGGCGTTCCGTGTCGCGCTCGCCGCGCTGTGGCCGGCGTGTCTTACGCTCGATCGTGCGCGGGATGCGGCCACGGTGGTCGGCAGGGATGTCGAGACCGCGGTGCGAGAGCTCGCCGACCAGGCCGAGCGCCTCAAGACATCCGCTCGTGAGGCGGCCGAGCGCTCCGAGCGTCACGAGACGCTCGCTCAGACGGTGGGCGCGGCTGTCGCCGAGCTGCAGCGACGGCTGGCCGACGTGGCGCGCGCTCTGCGTGAGAACGAGCACGGCCGGCGCGAGGCCGACGCCCGCCGCTCGCAGGCCCAGCGCGAGGAGGGCAACCAGGACGGCCAGCGCCAGCGGCTCGCAGTGGAGCTCGAGCAGGCGACCGAGCGGCGCCGGGCAGACGTGGACACCCTGCGACGCTTTGCGGGCACCGGTCTGATCACCGTTGCCCTCGGCGAGGTCGAGCTCCCCGAGGGCGAGGAGGAGTGGGGGGTGACGGCCGCGCTGCGCCTCGCGCGCCAGATCGAGCAGGCGCTCGTCGATGCCGCCGAGGACGAGCCCGCCTGGCAGCGCGCTCAGCGGCGGGTGACAGACGAGCTGAGCACGTTGGGCGACGCGCTGCGCCGCCACGGCAACAACGCCTCGGCGACCATGCGAGAGGAGGGGATCACCGTCGAGGTCGTCTTCCGCGGCCGCGCGACGACGGTGCCGGAGCTGGTGAGCGCGCTCACCGAGGAGGTGGCGGATCGCCGGCGGCTGCTCGACGAGCGCGAGCGCGAGATCCTCGAGAACCACCTGGTCAACGAGGTCGCCAGCACACTGCAGGAACTGATCTCCGATGCCGAGCACCACGTCGCCGCCACCAACACCGAGCTGGCCGAGCGCCCGACGAGCACCGGCATGCAGCTGCGGCTGCGCTGGCGGGTGGTCGAGGACGGCCCGCAGGGACTCCCCGAGGCGCGCGAGCGACTCCTGCGCCAGGCCGCGGACGCGTGGTCGGAGGAGGACCGCGCGGCGGTCGGAGCGTTCCTGCAGGCGCAGATCCAGGAGGTGCGCTCGCGCGACGCGGCGGGAACCTGGATCGAGCACCTCACCGAGGCGCTCGACTATCGCGCCTGGCACCGTTTCGCAATCGAGCGCCACCAGGGCGGCCGCTGGCGCACCGCGACCGGCCCGGCCTCGGGTGGAGAGCGGGTCCTGACGGCGAGCGTGCCACTGTTCGCCGCCGCGTCCTCCTACTACGCCTCGGCGGGCAATACCCATGCGCCGCGCCTGATGATGCTCGACGAGGCGTTCGCCGGCGTTGACGACGACGCGCGCGCCAAGTGCCTCGGCCTGCTCACGGCGTTCGATCTCGACGTCGTCATGACCAGCGAGCGCGAGTGGGGCTGCTACCGCGAGGTCCCCGGGTTGGCCATCGCGCAACTTACGCGGGTCGATGATGTTCAAGCGGTGCTCGTCAGCCATTGGGAGTGGGACGGGGCGACACGTACGCGCGTCGAGCGCCCCGTGGCTGCCCTCGCGTCTGTGTCAGCCGGGTCGGGGGAGGACCAGACCCCAGGGGGAGGTGGCCTGTGGGAGGCAGGTGATGTGCAGTCCTCTGGCGGGAATGGCCTGGTGGGGTCAGGCGAGAACCAGTCTGGTGGGGATGACGTGGGTTCGTCGGGCAATGGCCACCCCCACGGTGGGGAGGGTACGTGGGAGACGCCGAGCACGAGCGGCTGAGGGACTCCGCGGCGGGTGTCGAGCGACTCCGCCGGCTGCTCGGAGACCCTGAGCTGGAGTGGCTGCTCGCGCGGGTGCGCCGGCGGCTCAAGCTTGGCCAGCCGCTCGAAGGCACCGTCACGCTCGCAGATGCCTCTGCCGCCCAACGCCGAGCGGTACAGCGGCTGCTCGGCCGGCGACCACGCGCGGGGCGGGCGCTCAGCGTGCCGCTGGGCGCGGTGGACGAGCTGGTGCGCCGCTCCCGGGCCAGTCCGGAGGGACTCGCGGCCGCGGTCGTTACGCTCACAGGGCCGGTGGTCGTGCATGCCGAGACGAGCGCGGCTGAGCGGCTTGCGTGGGAGCGGGCGTTCGCGCCGCTGGAGGATCTGGTTGACGAGCGTGCGCAGGCGAAGACCGACAGATGTGAGGAGTTGGCGAGCTGGCTCGCGCGGCTGCGTCGCTCGGGGGTGGTCAAGCGCCTGGAGCCCGACCCCGCAGAGGCTCGAACGCTGCTCGAACGGCTTGTCACGGTCCTCGCCGCGCTACCCTCCGACGGCGAGCCACTGGGCGGTTTCGCCGCGCGCCTCGCGGGTGGCGCCCACGCGCTCGACGACGGTGAGCCGCTCGCCACGCTCGCCCTGGGAGCCGCCCGGGCGCTCGGTGGTCTCCAGGATCCGAATCCCGACGAGTCGCCGGCGGAGTCGCGTCGCGAGGCGTGGGCCGCCGCCGGACTGCTGTGCGACGAGCTCTCCAGCGTTGTGCTCACGCTCGGGCTGCCCGGCGATGAGGAGACGGGATCGGGCCGGATCCTGCAGGTCGCGCGGGAAACCGGGCAGCCTGTGTGGCTGACGCTGCGTCAGCTAGTACGCGATCCACCCGGGTGGATGGCAGCCAGGGGCGGCCCCTCGGGGCGGACAACCTACAGCGGCAGCCTTTCGAAGCGGCCAGCATCCAGTGGCGGCCTCTCGGAGCGGACGGTGCACATCTGCGAGAACCCCGTCATCGTGGCGCTCGCCGGCGACCGTCTCGGGGCGGAGTGCCCGCCACTTGTGTGCACCAGCGGTCAGCCTGGCGCCGCCACCATGCTGCTGCTGCGCGCGCTCGCAGCAGCCGGGGCACGGCTGACCCACCACGGAGACTTCGACTGGGGCGGTGTGCGCATCGCCAACGTGCTGCACGCCCGCCTGCCGCTCGTCCCATGGCGGTTCGACACCGAGGCATACCTACGCGCAGCGGACTCCGTGACATCGCCTCAGCCGCTCGTCGGCGCCCCCGCGCCCGCAAGCTGGGATCCGCGCCTCGGCGAGACCATGCGCCGTGTTGGACGGCGTATCGAGGAGGAGCTCGTGCTCGAGGAACTGCTCGCCGACCTCGCGGCATGAGGCGCTGATGACTCGGCGGTATGTGCTCCTCACCGGTGACCGCTCTCCCAGCGTTGGGAGGAGCTATAGACGGCGCCGCGCGTGGCGCCGAGCCGTCGAACCGGGGACCACGCCGGCCAGTGCTTACGGGAAGCGCTACCGACAGTTCGATCGCGTAGCGGGGCGTGAAGGCCCGGTCGGTGATGTGTACGCCTTCGATGCGGTCAACTCGGTAGGCCCTGATTTCTCCCGTCTGAGCCTTGATTGCGTAGACAAGGAGGTCGCCAGCCTTGGAGCGCCGCAGGGCGTATGGCTCGATCAGGCGCGTGGATGCCTGGTAGTCGAGTTCGACGAGAAGGTGGTTGGCGCCGGCGAAGCGGATCTGCTCGAGGGGAGCACCGTCGGGCCATCTGATCAGCGTGGGCGGAACGACCCACGTCGCGTCGATCTCCTCTCCGACGGCCGGCGTCGGCCCCGGCTGAACGGGCTCCTCGCCGCTGAGCCATGCAAACACATCTTCAAGAGCATCTATGAACTCATCCACCGGCGGGAGCACGGGTAGCTGGTGGGCGAGCATCGCGCCCCAGTCGGCCCGTAGATCAGCTGCCTTCTCGGTTGCGGTGACCGCCGCGAGCGTCGGGACGGGCACGTCCTTGTAGGCGCACTTGCGCTCGAGGACCGCCAGGACGACGTCGCGGTTCTCGCGCAGGTCGGCACGACGGTAGAGGTTGACGACGTCGTAGAGGTCTCGCGGTCGAGTGCGTTGTCCGAGCGCGCGCAGCTTCTCGGCAAAGACCTCGACGAACGCGTAGCACTGCACCGCACCGTCGCCAGGAAGCGTCTCGTCGTATGCGTGAGCGATCTCCCGGCGAGCCGGGGTCTCAACGATCGTCTCGTCGTAGGTGAGGTCGAGTTTGACCCGTGCCTCGCCGGACACTTCGCGGGGTCCGCGGTAGTAGATGCGGCCTTCTGCTGAGCGGCCGTCGGGTCGCAGCCTGACGGCCGGTGGGCGGCTGGATAGCGTGATGCCGGTCTCCTGCTCCACGACGTCGAGCATCTCCGTGAGAACCGGCAGCAGATCGTCGGGCTCCAGCGGACCGTCGTCGAGCACGGTGAAGTCGAGATCCTCGGAGAACCTGTAAGTCTCCACGAAGCACTTCTTCAGGCAGGTCCCGCCCTTGAACACCCAATGATCGCGCAGAGCAGGCTGGGAGCCGATTCCCCACAAAAGCCAGCCGAGCACGTAGTCCTTCTCGACGACTTCCTCGGTCAGACCCCACTCCCGTGCCCGCACCTGCAACGCCGCGCGGGGAATCACGCATCGACCCTCGTGTTGATCCGCAGACCCCAACGTGTCGTGATCGCACCCTCATCCGGACGCCCGGGGTCAAGCCGGCCGATGCCAGCGCTCACACGTCGCAGGCACGCCTCGATCAGCTCGTCGTCGGCAAGCCCAAGCGTCTCGGCGATGTACCCGAGGCGCTTGAACACAGTTCGGTTGCCGAGCCGATCACCGTATTCGACGTGCCGCTGCCACGAGACGTCTGGCCTCTCGGCATAGGTCGCGAGCGCCTCGGTCGTATGGCGCAGGCCCCCGCCCAGCGACGGATCGTCAAGGCAGTCCACCAGAGTCCGCTCTCGGTCAGAGACCTGCACCGGCATTCCCTCACGCCAAGCTCGACGCGTGCCGAACAGAGCCGACTCGGAGCGATGACGAAGCTCGAAGCGGGCGCCGCCGATCGTGCGCCGGCGGCGAGGAACAGGCCGAGCGGTGATGAAGACCGTCGTGGAGAAGATCTGGTCGGTGAGATCCCAGTGATGCAGCGCCGTCCAGCCCCCCACGTACCCGGGGGCGAGAGCGGCCATCGCCACCGCCCACGGGTCCGCGCCCCAGGTTTCCGGGTCCTCGGCTTCCAACGGTACAGTCGTGTAAAGCCCTCGCTGCAGCCGAGCGACCCAACCCTCCTCGGCGAGATGCCGCAGCAACCGCACAGCCCGTGCATGATCCACACCTGTCGCCGCTGCGGCGTCCGCCGGCGTGAAAGGGCCCCGCAGCCCACGATTGAGCTGCGCGACGAACGCTCGATTCGCACCGGAGAGGCCAGCCACAGCCATCACTGCCATATCATAGCCATAGAAACGCCGGTCTAACCGGCGTTTCTCAAGTTGTGATGTATCGGATTATCATGGCATGCGCTTGCGCCTCGCTGTCGTGGACGATCTCGCACAGAGCGTGAAGGTCGATGCCGGCCAGGCAAGGGCCACCTCCACCGCGAGGGAAAGCTTTCCGGCGCGCGGCGCGCTGGATGAGGTTGGGATCCCCGTGGACGCGGCAGGTTGCACGGCACGCTGCTCTGCCAGCACGCGATTTTGCAGGCTATTCTGCCGCTGTCGAGAAGGCTTCAGGAGTGGCGGTGCTGGTGGTTGTACCAGTCGAAGAACCGTCTGCAGAACGCGCGGGCGTGCCGATGTTCTCGAAGCGGTCGGGGAACTCGGGCCGGTACTTCAGCGTCTTGAAGTGCGCCTCGGAGTAGGGGTTATCTGTCGAGGTGTATTGCTCGCCCGCTCAGGTCTGGGCGACGTTGCTGGACGAGAGGCGTTATCTCGCGTCCGAGCGCACGTTCTACCGGCTGCTCGCGGCCCGTCACGGTGGGGTGCGGGAGCGCCGCAAGCAGCTCACACACCCGGCCTATACCAAGCCACATCCCACTCGCGTCGGGCGAAGAGGTCATGCGCGCGTGAGCAATGCAACCGGCCCGCGAGCCGAGCGGTCCACCACCCCTGCACAGTTGACAACTCAACCTCCATATGAAACCGCTCAAGCCACGTCTCCATTGGCTTGCTCTTGCTCCGCAGAGATGGTCCAGATCCTGATCGTTGCCTCACGCCCGCGCACGGGCAGCTCATCGACGTAACACAGCCCGTCTATGCCGCTGTGCAGCAGCTCCTTGGTTGACTCGGCGATGAATACGGAGTGTGGTGTCCCCTTGGTCATCCCCTCGAGGCGGGCAGCGGTGTTCGCCGCATCGCCGATGACCGTGTATTCCATGCGCTGCTCCGACCCGACCTGTCCCGACATGAGATCGCCGGTGTTTATGCCGATTCCCATCTGAAAGCCTTCGCCAAGCCCTTGCTCGCGCATCCATTCGTTAAACCTAGGGAGCCGCTCGAAGAGCATCTCGCGGGCCGCCGCAAGGGCGCGGTCGGCGTGATCGGGCTGCTCGATCGGTGCCCCGAAGAGCGCGATGATCCCGTCGCCCGTGTAGCTGACGAGCGTCCCGCCGTGGTCCATGATCGCGTTGCTCATCGCGGTCATGTAGTGGTTGAGGCACTCGAGGACCTGGTCGGGGTGACGGGACTCCGAGTAGGTGGTGAAGCCGCGCAGGTCGCTGAAGAGGACGGTGCTCTCGCGGCGAACGCCGCCGAGGCGATGATTCTCATCGGTCCGCGCCAGGACGTCGTTGACGACCGCCTCCGGCACGAAGCGCGAGAATGTGTCATGTACCCATTGGCGCTCGAAGGCGGTGAAGATCGCCGTCACCGCCAGGGCTCCGATCGCGGACAGGGCCAGGGCGGCGAGCGGGATGAAGACGGGCATGATGCGACCGGCATCGAAAGCGAGCTGGGCGATCGCCGCATACAGGACTCCGAGGCCGACCGCCGTGCCCAGCGCCGCCAGCGGCTTCAGACGCCAGTTGGCAAGTGGCGGAGCGCCGGCCATCAGCAGGATCAGCAGTATGTCCAGCGCCACGGGAGTGGAACGCAGGGGGAAGCCGTGCTGCACCGTCCAGATCACGTTCGCCTCGACCTCCGCCCCCGACATCAATTCTTCGCCCGAGGTCGGCGTCGTGTGCTCGTCTTGCAGCCAGGGAGCCCCAGCGCCAACGACGACGATCTTGTCGCGAAAGTCGCGGGCCGGTACCTGGCCATGCAGCACGCGTGAGAAGGAGTAGGCGGGAATCGTGCCGGGAGGCCCGCGGTAATCGATCCAGAAGGAGTGGGCCCCCGCCAGCGGGGCGGCGGATACCTTCCGAGCTGCTGCGACTTCGACCGTCGCCACAGCGAAGCCGACGAGCCCGTTGAAGGCGAAGGGTATCTCTCGCAGCACCCCGTCCGGATCGGGCTGGATGATCGTGCTCCCGGCGCGCGCCCCGACCCGCCGCAGAACCTCCTCGCCGCCAAAGATGTTGGTGTGGCCATGCGCATCGACTTCGGTGGTGGAGAGGACGACGCGACCGTAGGCCCTGTCCACCGCCCTGATCAGGGCGTTGTCCTCGCGCGGCACGGTTTCCTCGGTGAACTGCACGTCGTAAGCGATTACCCTGGCGCCGTCACGGCGCAAACGGTCGATCAGCTGGGCGTGGAGATGGCGCGGAAACGGCCACTGGCGGCCGAGCTGATCGAAGGTCGTGGCGTCGACCTGCACGACCGCCAGGTCGCCGGGCGCCGCTTGGGTGCCGCGGATCGAGAAGCGGGTATCGACCGTGCTGAGCTCCTGGCGGTTGAACAGGTTGGTTTCGTAGGCGAGCAGCGCGATCGCCGCGCAGAGGAGCGCGAGGAGGGCCAAGGCGCCGCTGCGGCGGCGGCGCAGCCGCTGCAAGCGCATCAGGGCCTTGCCAGATAGTGCTGGCCGGTGTGCAGGATGACAGTGCGTTTCAGCGTGAAGTCACGGACAATCACGCTGTCGTGCTGTGCCTTGAAGAAGGTTCCGGCGCAGCTGTCCTCGGTGAGCCAGATCGTCCCCCCCACGGTGGCCGAGCCGTGACGCCCCGTGGTCTGGTAGTTGCCATGGCCGCTGCCCCAGAGGCG
This sequence comes from uncultured Solirubrobacterales bacterium, assembly GCA_963813765.1. GTDB lineage: Bacteria > Actinomycetota > Thermoleophilia > Solirubrobacterales > Solirubrobacteraceae > Palsa-744. The sequence continues at coordinate 1,258,017 of CAWFAB010000001.1, read as the reverse complement.
GACGCTGCTTGAGTGGTGAGCACGGGCGAGGCGACCTCGGCGCTGAGGGACATTGTTACAGGCACTCGGGTCGAAGCCGATCAGATCGAGCTCGGTCATCGGCTTGCCGTGCCTGGGTTGGAGCAGCTTGAACTCGCCGGAGTAGAACTCGGCGGCCTCGGTCGAGCGGCTCCTATTCCTTGCCGAGACGATGCGGACGCGGCCGTGCGTGGCGTCGATGGTCGAGCCGAGCGGAATCTGAACGGGGGCGCTCAGCCGCGTGAACGTGTTCGATCGAGGCAGCTCGACGAACGTCGTGCCGCTGACCGGTTCGAGGTTGGCTGAGTTTCCAAACCGAGGACTGCCTCGAGGACTAGCGAAGACCGCCAGTTCGGCGCTCCTCGCGCTTGTCTGACCGGCGCTGTTGGTGGCCGTGACCTTGCAGGTCAGCGTGTGGTCTTGATCTGCGGCTTGGACGACATAGGTCGAGTTGATGGCGCCCGCGATGGGGGCGCCGTCGCTCTGCCACTGGTAGCCGAACGCCGGTGTGGGGCTAGCAGACCAGGAGCCGGGCGAGCACGTCAGGGACTGCCCGACAGCAGGGGCGCCCGAGAGCGCCGGCAAAAACAAGTTCGCGGGCGCAACCGCCAGTGCCTGCACGATGGCGGTCGGGTTCGAGGTCACTGGAGCGCTGCTCCCGCCAGCGCTAACCGCCGACTCTTGCACCCGAATCGTATGTCCCACATCGCTCGACGTGAGTGTGTAGCTCTTGCCGGTCGCGCCGGGGATCGGTGTGCAGTTGCTGCCTGCGCCGTTGCAGTCCTCCACCCACTGATAGCTGAACGAGGTCGGGGTGTTCGTCCACGTGCCCGGAGCCTCGCTCAGCGTTTGGCCCTGCACAGCGCTGCCAGACACCGTGGGGCTCGATACGTTGGCCAGGGGTGGTGGGGAATAGGTCAGCGCGTTCCCTTCGTAGTCCACCGCTGCGCAGAACGACGCCGACGGGCATGACACCGAGCTGAAGGCCAAGACTATGCGGATGGGCGCACTCCAGGAGCTGCCGTTGTAGGTCAGCGCGTGCCCGTAGTAGTCCACCGCTGCGCAGAACGACGACGACGGGCACGACACTGGGGAGAGGTAGGCCGTGCCATTGTTCAGGAGCGGGAAGGGGAAGGGGTCGATGCTGGCGGGCGCGCTCCAGGAGCTGCCGTTGTAGGTCACCGCGTTCCCGTTGTTGTCAACGGCGGCGCAGAACGACGCCGACGGGCACGACACCGAGGTGAGGGGGTACGTGCCATCGATGGGGGCGGGCGCGCTCCAGGAACTGCCGTTGTAGGTCAATGCCGTCCCGTTGCCGCCCACCGCCGCGCAGAACGACGACGACGCGCATGACACCGACCAGAGGGAGTTCGGGTAGGGCGTTGAATCGATGTTGGCGGGCGCGCTCCAGGAGCTGCCGTTGTAGGTCAGTGCGTTCCCTTTGTTGTCAACGGCGGCGCAGAACGACGCCGACGGGCACGACACCGCGACCAGGGGATTCGTGCCATCGATGGGGGCGGGCACGCTCCAGGAGCTGCCGTTGTAGGTCAGCGCGTTCCCTTCGGTGTCCACCGCCGCGCAGAACGACGCCGACGGGCACGACACCGAGGAGAGTAAGGCCGTGCCATCGATGGGGGCGGGTGCGCTCCAGGAGCTGCCGTTGTAGGTCAGCGCGTTCCCGTTGCTGTCAACGGCGGCGCAGAACGACGCCGAGGGACACGACAGCTTCGCTGAGCCGCCGCCGAGCGCAACAGGTAGCCCCCACGAGCTGCCGTTGTAGGTCAGCGCCCGCCCGTTGGCGTCCACGGCGGCGCAGAAGGACACTGAGGAACACGACACCGAGTCCAGATTATGGTACAGGCCGTCGACTTTGGCGGGCGCGCTCCAGGAGGCGCCGTTGTAGGTCAGCGCGTTCCCTTCGAGGTCCACCGCCGCGCAGAACGACGCCGACAGGCATGACACCGAGTTCAGGCGCGGGAAGGGGGAGGCGTCGATGCTGGCGGGCGCGCTCCACGAGCTGCCGTTGTAGGTCAGCGCGTGCCCGTTGTTGTCAACGGCGGCGCAGAACGCCGACGACGGGCACGACACCGAGTTCAGGAGCGGGAAGGCGTCGATGCTGGCGGGTGCGCTCCAGGAGCTGCCGTTGTAGGTCAGCGCGTGCCCGTTGTTGTCAACGGCGGCGCAGAACGCCGACGACGGGCATGACACCGAGGTGAGGAAGTTCGTACCATCGATGCTGGTGGGTGCGCTCCAGGAGCTGCCGTTGTAGGTCAGCGCGCTTCCGTTGCTGGCCACCGCCGCGCAGAACGACGACGATGGGCACGACACCGAACTGAAATAGGAGTTGGTGACGTCGATGCTGGCGGGCGCGCTCCACGAGCTGCCGTTGTAGGTCAGCGCCTTCCCGTTGCCGCCCACCGCCGCGCAGAACGACGCCGAGGGGCACGACACCGAACTGAAATAGGAGTTGGTGACGTCGATGCTGGCGGGCGCGCTCCACGAGCTGCCGTTGTAGGTCAGCGCCTTCCCGTTGCCGCCCACCGCCGCGCAGAACGACGCCGAGGGGCACGACACCGAGTAGGAGAAAAACGTAGGATCTACCGGAACCGGCGCCGACCAGCCACTCGACGCCAACGCCATCGACGGCCCGACGAGCACGAACGCCGCGCTCACAGCCAGGCCGAGCGCGAACCGCCGCGGCAGCCGCGCAGCCACGCCACCCAACACCCAGGCTGAACGGGCCGCCTTCGTAGGGGGCCTCATAGCCGCTTGGCAACCGTAGTGATTACCTGAGCTTGAACTTCCTGCTCGCCGGGCTCGGATCGGCACCGGCGCCGTTGAAAGCACGAACCAAGAAGGTGTACGTACCTGGCCTTAGTAGTACTTTGTAGCTCTTGGGTGAGCCGCAGGGGCCGAAGGCGGCCTTCGGAAGCTTCTTATGCCTGCCTTTCGGCTTGGGTCTTTGCAGCTCGCACTGAAAACCCACCACCGTGCCCTGGGCACTGAAGCTGAAGCTCGCTGAACGCTTCTTCTGCTTGACCTTTGAGCTCGTGATCTTAGTTCCGTGGGGTGGGCTGAACCCGGGCGGCGCGATGACCGGTCCGACGGCTGCTGAGCTCACGGGAGTGCCGGCGCCGGCCGCGTTGCTTGCCGTCTCCTGCACGCGGATCGTGGAGCCGACGTCCGCGGCGGTCAGTGTGTAGGTCTGCCCGGTCGCTTCCGGGATCGGTGTGCAGGTGTTCCCCGAGGTATCGCAGCGCTGCCACTGGTGGGTGAAGCTCGTCGGGCTGTTCGTCCACGACCCGTCTAGAGCGGTCAACGTCTGGCCCTGCACCGCGCTGCCCGACACCGACAGCGACGGTGGCGCCGTGTTGACAGGCGCCGTCAGCATGATGACCGGTCCGACGGCTGGTGAGCTCACGGTAGTGCCGGCGCCGGCCACGTTGCTCGCCGTCTCCTGCACACGGATCGTGGAGCCGCTGTCCGCGGCGGTCAGGGTGTAGGTCTGGCCGGTCGCTTGCGGGATCGGTGTGCAGTTGTTGGCAGACGCGTCGCAGCGCTGCCACTGGTGGGTGAAGCTCGTCGGGCTGTTCGTCCACGACCCGTTCACCACGGTCAACGCCTGACCCTGCTGAGCGGTCCCGGAGATCGTCGGCGGTGCCGTGTTGGCGGGCGGCGCGATGACCGGTCCGACGGCTGGTGAGCTCGCGGGAGTGCCGGCGCCTGTTTCGTTGCTCGCCGTCTCCTGTACGCGGATCGTGGAGCCGACGTCCGCGGCGGTCAGTGTGTAGGTCTGCCCGGTCGCTTGCGGGATCGGTGTGCAGTTGTTGCCGGACGCGTCGCAGCGCTGCCACTGGTGGGTGAAGCTCGTCGGGCTGTTCGTCCACGACCCGTCTACCACGGTCAACGCCTGACCCTCCATCGCACTGCCCGACACCGACAGCGACGGTGGCGCCGTGTTGACGGGTGCCTTCAGAATAATGACCGGTCCCAGCGCCGCTGAGCTCACGGGAGTGCCGGCGCCGGCCGCGTTGCTCGCTGTCTCCTGCACGCGGATCGTGGAGCCGACGTCCGCGGCGGTCAGTGTGTACGTCTGGCTTGTCGCGCCAGCGATAGGCGTGCAGTTGTTGCCGGACGCGTCGCAGCGCTGCCACTGGTGGGTGAAGCTCGTCGGGCTGTTCGCCCACGACCCGTCTACCACGGTCAACGCCTGGCCCTGCTGAGCGGTCCCGGAGATCGTCGGCGGTGCCGTGTTGGCGGGTGGAGCGAGCGGTACGAACACCCACGCCGCCCCGACGCCCGTGCCCTGTCCTGCTGGTGCGTTGTCGCCGCCGCCGCCGATCAGCGCGGTGCTGCCGTCGGAGGAGAGCGCCACACCGTCGCCGAAGTTGGGATTGAGGCCGCTATAACTACTCGGGCTCGGGGTGAGCTTTTCACCCTGCTGGGTCCAGGTCGAGCCCGAGCGCGTGAACACCCACGCCGCGCCGACGTATTCGTTGTCGCCATGGCCGCCGATCAGCGCGGTGCTGCCGTCCGAGGATAGCGCCGCGCTGGTACCGAACCAGCCGGTACCGCTCTCGCCGGTACCCTCGTTGGCGCAGCTGCTGGTGCAGTTGCCAACGAGCTTTTCGCCCTGCTGGGTCCAGGTCGAGCCCGAGCGTGTGAACACCCACGCCGCGCCGACTTCGCCGTTGTCGAAAGGGCCGCCGATCAGTGCGGTATTGCCGTCGGAGGAGAGCGCCGCGTAGAGGCCGAACAGGCCTTCGCCGCTCTCGCCGGTACCCTCGTTGGCGCAGCTGCTGGTGCAGTTGCCAACGAGCTTCGCGCCCTGCTGGGTCCAGACTCCGCCCGAACGCGTAAACACCCACGCCGCGCCGAACGCCTTGCTTGTTTCAGGGCAGGTGGTGGTACCCCCATCGCAGATGCCGCCGATCAGCGCGGTGTTCCCGTCGGAGGAGAGCGCCGCGCTGGTACCGAACCAGCCGGTACCGCTCTCGCCGGTACCCTCGTTGGCGCAGCTGCTGGTGCAGTTGCCAACGAGCTTTTCGCCCTGCTGGGTCCAGGTCGAGCCCGAGCGCGTGAACACCCACGCCGCCCCGACGTTGTTGTTGTCGGTAGGGCCGCCGATCAGCGCAGTGTTCCCGTCGCCGGAAAGCGCGACGCTGAAGCCGAACTCGCCTCCACCGCTCTCGCCGGTACCCTCGTTGGCGCAGCTGCTGGTGCAGTTGCCCACGAGCTTCGCGCCCTGCTGGGTCCAGGTCGAGCCCGAACGCGTAAACACCCACGCCGCCCCGAAGTTCGTGTTGTCGGTCTGGCCGCCGATCAGCGCGGTATTGCCGTCGGAGGAGAGCGCCACGTAGCTGCCGAACTGGCCTTGGCCGCTCTCGCCGGTACCCTCGTTGGCGCAGCTGCTGGTGCAGTTGCCAACGAGCTTTTCGCCCTGCTGGGTCCAGGTCGAGCCCGAGCGCGTGAATACCCACGCCGCCCCGAAGTTGTTGTTGTCGTTAGGGGCGGCGATCAGCGCGGTGTTGCCGTCGGCCGAGAGCGCCACATAATCACCGAACCCGGCGTAGCCGCTCTCGCCGCTGCCGGTGAGCTTCGCGCCCTGCTGGACGAGGGGGTCGATCGTCAGCGGGTAGCGCGCGCCCGCGTCATCGACCCGGAGCAGCAGCCTCCCCCGGCGCAGCTCGATCCGGGAAGGAAGCGTCCTGCCGCGCGCGTCGCGGGCGATGAGGCCGCCGTAGGCGAGCGCCGCGCCGCCCGGACCGGCGAATGTGACCCCGCCGCCCCGCGAGAGCGAGCCGCGCACGTTGCCGGACAGCGCCAGCGCGATCTCGAGCGCGCCGGTGCGCCGACCGATCGGCGCCGCGGCCAGCGTGAAACCCTGCTCGAGCCCCAGCGGCCCGTTCGCGTACCACTCGCGCAGCCCCCCGCGCCCGTACACGACGCGGTTGCCCTGCGCCCGCGGTGACGCCGCGGCGAGGGCGCGCAGCTCACCGCCATACCCATAGCCACTCAAGCGCAGGCCGAGCCAAGCGCGACCCGAGCGAACCTCGACGCCGCGTGCGCCGAGGAGCGCCACAAGACCCTGGCCGGGGTTACGCAGCCTGAACCCGCCGGCGAGCACCAGCGCCCGGTAGGAGGGATCGTCGCGCCCCAGCGCACGCGAAACAGCGCCCTGCGCGGCCACCGGGAGCCCAGCCAGCCCTCGCCCAGCCGCACGATCGTGGCCCGCCGCGCGACCCAACCCAACCGGCGACGGCGACGCCGCCAACACGAACACCGCGACGACAATCACCGGCAGCAGCGCCACAAACACGCCAGCGCGCCAACCAAACCCAAACCGTGACCGCAGCCCGGTCAACGCCACCGGCCACATGCCCAGCGAGCGATTGGCGAGTGCGGGCTGAGAGGCGAGTGCGGGCTGGGTGGTGATCACGAGGTCTCCTCCTCCGTTTGTCTTTGTTGAACGCGGGTTCCCTTGGCGCTGTTGCGCAGAAAGGTGCCCGCGAGCTGCGCCGGTGTCGAGTCGAACGCGATAGTTGCGAGTTATATTAGAGGCGCAATCGAGTGAGCCATCTGCGCATACCCTACCTACTCCTTGGCTGGAAAAGAGTCCAATATTGGACGCCGCGCAATGACCGTAGAGAGGAGCCCTACGCGGCGCGTGCCCGCAGCGCTTGGATGTCTCGCACGATCAGCGTCCTGCGCTCCGTATGCACCCAGCCAAGCTCGCGGAATCCCTGGAGCGCGTGGGCGACACCAGCCCGCGATGCTCCCGTCCACGCCGCCAACTCCTCCCGAGACAGCGGCGAGACGACCGTGATCGCTACTCCCGATGGTTGGCCGTAGCGCTCGGCGAGCTCCAAGATCCGCGCTGCCAGACGACCCATCGTGTCCGCTTCGGTGGTCTGCGACCACTTGAGCGTCGTCTCACGAAAACGGCGGGTACCCGCTTCGAGCAGCGCGACCGCGACGCGGGGCGTGGTCTCGAGATGTCGGCGGAATGTCGCGGTAGCTACCATCAGCGCGTGAACAGCCTCGAGCGAGGTAACGGTTGCGAGCCGGGGCTCGTCGTCAATGAACGCGAGCTCGCCTAGAACATCACCTGGGTCGCGGATGCTCAGCAGCATCTCGCGCCCGTCCGGTCCAGCACGCGTAACCTTCACCCTGCCGGTCAACAGCAGCATCACTCGTTCACCAGGCTCGTGCTGGAACATCAGCACCGCCCCGCGAGGGAAGCTGCGGCGCACGCCGAGAGCGTAAAGCGCGTCACGCTCTTGCCCATCCAGCAGCGCTAGAAAGGTGCCCGGGACCAGATCGTTTGGGGGCTCCGCTGGCATCATTCAGCCACAGAAGGCGACCCGGACGCGCACCTCAGCCGGTCTTGGCTCGGGCTCCGGCAGCTCAACGAGCTGAAGCGAGCGATCCGACGCAATCTGGACGGCGCGCATCATTGTCATCGACAGCGGATGCTATCCCATCCTCGCTACCAGAACCACCTGGCCACCAAGCAAGATCGCGTGGCAACAGGGTCTGCCACCACGCGCCCTGCTCGGTGATTCATCCGGACGACCCGAGCAGCTCAGGCCCGAGCTTGATCCTCGCCCGGACCCGCTCGCGTCGCTTGTCCAGTGTTGGACTCGGCTCAGTCCAACAATCGCTGGCCGGCCCCCGAATTGCTCACTAGGTTGCCCTCAATGCCTCGCTTGGCAGCGCACGGGACGTCTACTACGAAAGGACGACATGAAGAAACGATACGCACGCTTGCTCGGTCTGCTCGCTGGGGTTGGCGCGGTGGCGGCTGGAGCAACGACAGCCATCGCGGTCACGAACGGCACGACGACCGTGACGCCAGCCGGTCATCCGGAGGTCTACCAGGATGTGTATCAGGGCTTTGCCAGGGAAAAGAACATTCCGCTCGGATTGCAGTCGAACACGACCAACGTGCTCGACACCCCGGCGCTGCCTGTGGGCACCTATCTGGTTCGCTACAGCATCGGCGTTGTGATCGGCCCGAAGGACAACATCGTCTGCGAGGCGGCTCCTCTCAGCGGCGGTCCCGGTAACGACGGCATCTTCGGCGGTGCGGGTAACGGCGCCACCGAGTCGGGCACTGAAGCAGCCGGCGTGTATGCCAACGCCGCGTCCGTAGATGTCTGGAAGACCACGAAGCCAGGCGATCAGATCGCTGTCTGGTGCAACCACACAAACGCCGGCGGATCGTCTTACGCCAGCGGCGGGTCGATCGTGGCGACACCGGTTGGAACCTGGACGAAGGACACGCAATAGCACCTCGCCGGACAGTGGCCGACGCCTTGCAGTCAAGCGTCGCCTCTGCAGTCCGCGACTCGCGCGACACCGCAAGGGGTTGCGCGAGTCAGCGGCACCGCTGCGCAAGCTCGGTGCAGGCGAGGACACCGGATGGTGTGCGCGTGGTGCTTTATGAGGACACCTGGTTGCTGCACATCCTCCGACGCCAGCACCGCGCTGATCGGCGGCGTTTTCGACAACAGCGGCGCCGGGGCGGCGTGGGTGTTCGTACCGCAGCCGCCGCCGGAAAACACGGCACCGCCGACGATCTCCGGGACCGCTCAGCAGGGCCAGATGTTGACCGCTGTAATGGGTCGTGGACGAACAGCCCCACCAGCTACGACTACCAGTGGAAAGACTGCGACAGCTCCGGCAACAATTGCACGCCTATCGCTGGCGCGACAAGGCAGACGTACATGGTAACCGTCGCGGATGTCGGCTCCACGATCCGTGTGCAGGAGACGGCGAGCAACGCAGCCGGCTCGGGGGCGCCCGCCACCTCGGCACAGACCGCAGTGGTCCAAGCGCCACCGTCGAGTAGTGACGGCGGTACGAGCGGCGGTGGAGGTAGTACAGGCGGAGGCGGCACCACGAGCGGCAAGGGCTCCGCGACCGTGAGCTCGGCTCAGCCTGGATCCACCGCATAAGTGGGAGTTGTTCCGTCCGGTGAAGCTGCTTAATGACCTCCTGAGCAGGGCTTTCCAGCGGTTGTATAGGGCAACCGCGGCCCCGTCAGGAGGTCACTCACATGGTGATGGATGAGCAGCCGGTTGTAAAGGTCGATTCGTTGCGGGTCGCGTTTGATGATGAGCGGTTGGTTTCTGATGCGGGGTTGATGCTGCCGGCGAGCCTGGCGGGGCGCCTTGGGGTCGAGGCGCTGGTCAACGAGACGGTCGATCTGTCTGGTCGCACGGGCGGGGTGTCCCCGGGCCGCAAGGTGATGAGCCTGGTCTCCGGGATGCTCGCCGGCGGGGACTGCATCGATGATATGGACGTGTTGCGCGCGGGCAGCACGGGACTGGTCCTCGGACACGATGTGATGGCGCCCTCGACGCTGGGGACGTTCTTGCGCGCGTTCACCTTCGGGCATGTGCGCCAGCTCGATTGCGTGCTGGAGCAGACGCTTACGCGGGCGTGGGCGGCGGGCGCGGGTCCCGGCGATCAGCGTCTGGTGATCGATATCGACTCCTTCATCGGCGAGGTGTGCGGCTATAAGAAGCAGGGCACCGGCTACGGGTACACGAAAAAGCTTGGCTATCACCCGCTGCTTGCGACACGCGCGGGAAGCGGCGAGGTGCTGCACATCCGTAACCGCAAGGGCTCGGCGAACACCCAGCGCGGCCAGCAGCGCTTCTTGGGTGAGCTGCTGGCAAGGGTGCGCCGCGCCGGGGCGACCGGGACGATCTTGGTGCGCGCCGACTCGGGCTTTGAGAACCAGAAGGTCTTCAAAAAGCTTGACGAGCACGGGGTCGAGTTCTCGATCGGCGTCAAGCAGCACAAGGGCGTACGCGACGCGATCGATCAGATCGCAGGGGATCAGTGGCAGCCGCTGGAGGACTATCCCGACACGGGCGAGGCGCAGATCGCCGAGAGCACCTACGGGCAGTGGCGGCTGATCGTGCGCCGCGTGCGCACACTGGGCAAGCAGGGTCAACTGTTTGACACCTGGCAGCACTTCGCGTTTGCGACCAACCGCATCGAGCCACTGGCCCTCGTGGAGTCAGAGCACCGCGAGCACGCCGTCGTTGAGCTCGCGATCCGCGACCTGAAGGACCAGGCGCTCGCGCATTTCCCATCCGGCAAATTTCACGCCAACAGCGCCTGGTGCGTGATCGCGGTGCTCGCGCACAACCTCGGCCGCTGGACTTCCATGATCGGCCTGCCCGACCAAGTACCGCGCACCGCCGCCACCCGGCGCCGCAGGCTGTTCCAGATCCCCGGCCGGCTGACCCGCACCGCCCGCCAGTGGACGCTTCACCTACCCGCCCGCTGGCCCTGGCAGCAACAGTTCACCCAAGCGCTGGAGCGCATCCGCGCGCTCCCAGCCGCCGCCTGAATACCCCCGGCCACACCGAATACCCCGCAGCGTCCCGCCCGGCAGCCCCGGCCAACTCCGGCTGAGCGAAAACGACACTTTGCGGGCACCTGACACACCACTATCGCCCCTCAACAGCCACCAGCACCCCGGCCCAGCGGTTTCACCCCCGATCCAGGCCGTCAATCCCTCGATCGACGCCCTCCACGAGGTTATGCGGTGGATTCAGGCTCAGATCGCAGCGCTCCTCGCCCAGCAGATCACCCCCACAGGCAAGGCAGCCAAGATCGCAAACCTGTGAGTCGGATGTCGCCCAGCTACGGCTCGAACAGTCGGCCCGACCACGCCGTCCCGGACTGGCTTTTCGGCGGCAACCGCAAGCGGCGCGTGCTCGCCGCCCTCGCGTCCAGCGAGCGTCGGCACGGCTGGACCGCCGCAGAGCTCAGCAAGGAGCTGGGATGCGGGCGCACCACTGCCCACGAGATCTTGCGGGGGCTACGGCCACTCGGAGTGCTGGAGGCACTGCCGGATGGTCGGGTGAGGCTCGCGCGACACGGCGCTTTAGCCTGGATTATCGGTGCACTAATTCGACTGAGTTTTTGGGGTCAGCGGGCGGGGAAGCTGTAGCTGAGGGTGCGTCCGCCCCACCAGGGGATCTCGATGCGGCGGTCCTCGTAGCTGGCGTCTAGTAGGGCGGGGGTGTGGGCGCGGCGGCGTAGGCGGACCTGTACGTGGCGGGGGGTGAAGTGCAGCTCGCCGATGCTGTCGATGAAGTGGCTGCGGATCGTGTCTGGGGTCTGGTTGTGGTAGGCGGCGTGGAGTCCCCGTGTGAAGCGCCGGTAGGCGATGTCGGCGAGGACGGTCAGCGCGACGTCGAAGTCGACGGCGAGTGGGACCTGGGAGCAGAGCGAGTCGAGGTGGAAGGCGCGGATCTGCTCGGCGAGCTGGTTCTCGATGCCCCAGCGTTGGCCGTAGCGCTCGATCAGCTGCTTGACGGTCAGCTGCTGCTGGTTTGTGAGGATCAGGGTGGCCTGCTCGCGGCCGAGGCCGTTGACGGCGATCTGGCGCAATGGGCGTTCCTTGATCGTCACGGGGTCTTCGTGGTAGGTGACGTTGCGATGCTTGCCGGCGCGGTCGAGCCGGGTCTTGGTCCATGCCTCGGCAGGAAGCGCTCCGAGCGTGGCGATCAGCTTCGGGGAGCGCTGGCGCAGCGTGATGAAGCCGACACCCATCTCGTCGAGCTCGGCGAGGTGCTCCTGGGTGGTGAGCTTCTGGTCGAACACCAAGAGCTTTGGCAGCTGCCCGTGGGTGCGCTCGTAGAAGCGGGCGAACTCGATCACCTCGCCGGACTGCGCCCGCGCGGTCAGCTCGGCGTTTGCGTAGATGATCGTGCGCTCGGAGCCGTCCTGGGCGATGAAGGTGAGCACCGAGCGGGTGCGCTGGCTGCGGCGGGGAACGTAGTGCTTCTCGAGGATCGTGTCCTCGCCGTAGCTCATGATCGTGTGGAAGTCGAGGTTCAGCCCTGACTCGCCCCGCAGCCCGGCGTCGCAGAGACGGGGCTGCAGCGCCTCGAAGAACGCAAGCTGCTGGGCGCGCTTGGTGCGGTATGAGTAGGTGCTCAGATGCCAGGTCTTGGGCAGCACGTTCAGGCCGGCGAACAGGCCCAGCGCTGGGTCGTGCACGACATCGCGGATGTGGCTGCGCCGGCGGCGGCCGGAGAGCTTGAGCGCCAGCAGGCTGAGCACCGAGCGCAGCGCTGGAAGCTGGCTGGTCGACGGCCAGCCGGCCGCCTTGACCAGCCCCGGGAGATCGAGCTCGAGCAGCTCGGGCAGCAGTAGGAACAGGCCGGCGTGTGCGGTGCTCACGCTGCCGGCCTGCGGCCACTCGTCCTCGCCAAGGACATGGACCTTCGCTGCTCGGAGCCGCTCGGGCTCTGGTGAGGACGGCGGTGGCGCGGCCGGCTTTCCTATGCGCGCGAGCCCCGCCTCCCTCAAGACCTCCCAGAGCGCGGTGCGTGACAGCGGCGTACCGGCCCGCTCGAGCTCAGCAACGATCTCATCGAGACCGTGACGCCCCTGGCGCAGCCTGATCGCCAGGTCTCTGGCGGCGTCCTTCTTGGGCTGGCGCTTGGGTCCCGGGCGGGCCTGTGCGAACAGCCCCGAAAGATCGTCCTTGCGGTACTGCGAGATGAGCGTCTGCACACTCGCCTTCCCGTAGCCGAAGCGCTCGACGATCTCGCCCGCGGAGAGCTCCTCCACAAAATAGGCGCGCAGCGCCTCGTAGCGGCGCTGCGCCGGCAGCACCGGCGCGGTGAAGCGCTCGTGTCCGGAGCGAGGCGGCATCACTCAACGCGATTAGTGGACATCCTTCCCGATATGATGGCGCACTCCCCGGACGGAAAGATGCCCTGACCATGATTACGCGCCCTTTATAGCAAGGACGCTCCCCACCGGACCACCATGAACACGGGCGCAACCCGTCCACTAATCCCGCTAAAGCACTCCGCAGGCCACCCGCGTACGCACCCCCAACCACCAAGCATCCCGACCCACGCGCGAGTCCCAAACCTCAGCCCGACGAGTGGACGCTACCCCCTGCCGATAATCCAGGTTAGCGCACGCACTACGCGCATTCCTCGCCGCGCTCGCATCACTCGAGCAACAGCAGGTTGACCGTCCCCCGCGTCAGCGCGGCCGCACCTAAATCCCAGAGACGCACCTCGCGGAGTTCGACGGCGCTACGCGTGTCGACGGTCGCGATTTGCGCCAAGTCTTGTTCCCCGTCCGTTCCCCGTCTGCTGGCCGCCTCAAGCCCCACGACAACAAAAGGTGCCGATTTACAGGCAATTCCTGAGGGTGAGCGACGGGATTCGAACCCGCGGCCGCCGGGACCACAACCCGGAGCTCTACCAGCTGAGCTACGCCCACCAGGTGGGTAGCGAAGTGTAGCGGTGGGTCTGCGGCGCCCGGGGGACGCCGCGCCTGACGCCGGTCTCCCTCACCGGGTGTGCGGACCCGAGCCGGTCCGCCGGCTCGGAGGGTGTCCTCCGGCCGCAGTGCCGTTCAAGCCCTGCGCAGCCAGACCCGTGCGGTCTGCTCGTCGCCGGTCCAGCTCTCGACCGCCCGCAGGACCCGCCCAGCGTCGGGCTCGCCCACGGGCCGAAGAGCAGCCCCCGCGGCGGTGGCCGCCTCCGCGGCGTCGGCGCCCGCCCCGGGGGCATCCGCGCGTAACAGCACGAGCAGCCCCGCCCTCAACAGCGAGGCGACCGCGCGCTCCGCTATCGCCAGCGCCTCGCTCGCGGGACCGCCGGGGTTGCGAGCAGCGGCCAGATCCCACGCGCGGCACAGCGGGGCCGGGTGAGCTCCCAGCTTCGAGAGTAGCTCCAGGCCGAGCGAATCCGCCATCAGATCCGCCGCCCGCGTGCCGTCATCCAATCGGTCCGCCGCCCCGCTCCCGGCGCCCGCGGGGCTCCGCGCCGCCGCGGGCGCCGATGCTTCGCTGGCCCCCGCCGCCGGAGCCTCTGCACGCACCCCGCCCGGCGGGGCCCACGCCCTCTGCGCCTCGCCCGCTCTGCGCGCGAGCGCCTCCGCGGCCTCGGCGAGCAGTTGCGCCGTCACGTCCCGGCTCCGGCGCTGGGCGGTGCGCCAGCCGCGGCCCATCGAGAGCTCCGCCGGCGGGATTCGCGAGCCCTCGAGCACCGTGAGTCGCGCCTGGCGCGGGTCCCACCTGAGCTCCCCCAGCTCGAACATCCGCTCGGCCGCCCACGGCTCCAGGACCGTGGCCCGCAGCTCCGCCCCGCTCAGGTTGAAGCGGCACACGTTGCGCGGAAAGTGGCGCAGCTCCAGGTGGTAGACGCGCTCGGACTCGGTGGGTGCGGACGGTGGGGTCGCCATCGGCTCTCCAGCGAGCATCTCGCGTTTGCTGCGGCGCCGCGATCGGCCCCTACCCGAGCGCCACCACCGCGTCGATCTCCACCTGCGCCCCCCGCGGCAGCGCCGCCACCCCCACCGTCACCCGCGCCGGAGGGTCCGCGGCGAAGAAGCCGGCGTACACCTCGTTCACCTCCCCGAAGCGCTCCAGGTCGGTCATGTAGACCGTCACCCGCACCGCGCGCTCGAGCGTGGTCCCCGCGGCGGCGCACACCGCACGCAGGTTCTCCAGGCAGCGGCGCGCCTGCTCCGCGGCGCTCGCGCCCACCAGCTCGCCGCTCGCCGGATCCAGCGGGATCTGACCGGAGCAGAACAGCAGCTCCCCCGCCCGTACCGCATGGCTGTACGGCCCGATCGCCGCGGGGGCGCCCGGGGCTGTCACGGTCTGGCGTGGACGATCCATGTGTTGACCCTACACGCCGCGGTGATGCACCGTGCGTGGTGTCCGATCCGCTAGATTCCAACTGGTGCGACCATCCGTGAGGAAACTCGCTGTCGCGTTCCTGGCGGCGGCGCCCATTCTCGCCGCGTGCGCGCTCCCCGCGCCGGCCGGGGCCCAGATCGCGTTCGTTCCCTGCACGGGCACGAACGACTTCGCCTGCGCCCATCTCACCGTCCCACTCGACCCCAGCGGGGCGACGCCGGGGAGCATCACACTCGCGATCCGCCGCCACCGCGCTCCCGTGGGGGAAGCCAGCTCGGCGGTCGTCGCGCTCGCGGGCGGCCCCGGGCAGGCCGCGATCCCGTTCGCCGAAACCTTCACC
The DNA here is from genome assembly GCA_963813765.1 of uncultured Solirubrobacterales bacterium. Classification (GTDB taxonomy): domain Bacteria; phylum Actinomycetota; class Thermoleophilia; order Solirubrobacterales; family Solirubrobacteraceae; genus Palsa-744. The sequence goes on along the minus strand of CAWFAB010000001.1, from coordinate 1,242,958 downwards.
GAACTGCTCGGGCCGATCCTCTCCACGCGCGATCTGATCGTCTTCGACCAGCGCGGCACCGGCTACTCGCACCCGCTCTCCTGCCACGGCTTCGAACACCCCGGCTCCTACCGCTCCGCCGGTCAGCTGATCGCGACCTGCGCCAATCAGATCGGGCCCGAACGCGCCTTCTACACGAGTCCCGACACCGTCGCCGACATCGAGGCCATCCGCCGCGCCGGGGGTTACGAAAAACTCGTGCTGTGGGGCACCTCCTACGGCACCAAGGTCGCCGAGGAGTACGCCCTCCAGTACCCCCAGCACGTCGAAGCGCTGATCCTCGACTCCGTCGTGCCCCCCAACGGGCCCGACCCGCTCGAGCGGCCGACGTTCGCCGCGGTGCCGCGCATCCTGCGTCAGCTCTGCGCCGCGCGCCGCTGCGCGCACATCACCGCCGACCCCGTCCACGATCTCGCGCGGCTCGTGCGGCGCATCGGCGGTGGGCCGGTACGGGGGCGCGTGATCGACGGCCACGGCCATCCCCACACCATCCACATCTCCTCCGACGAGCTCCTCTCGATCCTGCTCGGGGGCGACTTCGACCCGATCCTGCGCGCCGAATTCCCAGCCGCGGTCCGCGCCGCGGCCGGCGGCGACACCGCCGCGCTCGCGCGGCTGCTCGAGCGCGGCGGGGGTGGCGAAGGCGAAGAAGGCGAAGGGATCGATGTGCCGCTCTACCTCGCCACCACCTGCGAAGAGGAGCTGTTCCCGTGGAGCCGCACAGCCACCCCGCGGGCGCGCATCGCGCAGGCGAGAGCTCAGATCGGGGCGCTGCCGCCGAGCTCGATCGCGCCGTTCACCCGGGCGAACATGTTCGACTTCAGCGATGTCCCAACGTGCGCCTTCTGGCCCTTCGCCACCCCCGCGCCGCCGATCGTGCAGGCGCCCCCGCCGAACGTCCCCGCGCTGATCCTCAGCGGCGCCGACGACCTGCGCACCCCCACCTCCGGCGCGCGCGCCCTCGCCGCGCAGATCCCCGGCTCGCACCTGCTGGTCGTGCCCAACACCGGGCACGCCGTGCTCGAGAGCGAGTCGACCCGCTGCGCACGCGACGCGCTGCGCGCGATGTTCGCCGGCGGGGCGGGCCGGGTGGGCGGGGTTCTGAGACCCTGCTCCGCCAAGCCGCTCCCGTCCATCCTGAGCCCCACCCCCCTCCCCCCCGAGCGACTCTCCGACGTCCCGCCCACCCACGGCTACAGCGGCCGAGCGGGACGGACCCTGCAGGCCGTGGCGCTCACGCTCGCCGACTTCGCCCGCCAGTTCGTGCTCCAGCTGCTCGAAACCGCGAGCGGGTCGGGCGGGCGCTCAGGTCTCAACCTCTCCTCGCTGAGCAGCGGCGGCCTGCGCGCCGGCTGGGCGCGGTTCACCAGGGACGAGTTGCGGTTCCACGGCTACTCCTACGTCCCAGGCGTGACGATCTCCGGCGCCATCAAGGCCGAAAGCATCGCGCTGCGCATCGGCGGATCCGCGGCGGCGCATGGCACGCTGCGGCTTGGATCCCACAGGGCGCTCGTCGGAACGCTGGGCGGGCAGCACGTACACATCAGCCCGAGAGCCACGGCCACTGCCGCTATTGTCGGTGCCGATGCGCAGGCCAGCCCCGATCTCGGTCTTGGCGGCTCTGCTGCCCGTACTGCTGTTCGCGAGCTGGCCGGCGCCCTCGGCCGGCTCCCCTGGCTCTGATCTCAGCTTCTCCGCCTGCCCGCGCGCGCTGAGCTTCTCCTGCGCCACTCTCACCGTCCCACTCGACCGCGGCGAAGCGGCGCCCGGCACAATCCCGCTGAGCGTGGAGCGCCTGCCGGCCGATCCTCTGTCGGTCGGCGCCACCCAGACCCAGAGCGCCGTGCTCGCGCTCGCCGGCGGGCCCGGCCAGGCCGCGAACCCGCTCGCGAGCTTCGTCGCCAAGGCGATCGCCCCCGCGCTGCGCGGCCGCGACCTGATCGTCTACGACCAGCGCGGCACCGGGCGCTCGGAGCCGCTGAACTGCCGGGCGCTGCAGAATCCGCTGGCGCTCGAAGCCGCCAGCCTCACCACGATCGGCCGCCTGGCGGAACAGTGCGCCCTGCAGCTCGGGCCCACCCGCGGGGCGTTCACGACCCAGGAATCGGTGCAGGACATCGAGGCGATCCGCCAGGCGCTCGGCTACGAAAAGCTCGTGCTCTACGGCACCTCCTACGGCACCAAGGTCGCGCTCGAGTACGCCGAACGCTACCCCCAGCACGTCGAAGCGCTCGTGCTCGACTCCGTCGTGGCCCCCGACGGCCCCGACCCGTTCGCGCTGCCCACCTTCCAGGCGCTCGGAGCGGTGCTCGGAGAGCTCTGCGCGGAAGGGGCCTGCGCGCATGTCACCGCCAACGCCCTCGGCGACATCGCGCGCCTGGACGCGCGGCTGCGCCGCCACTCGCTCAGCGGATCGGTGTACGACGGCTCCGGGCGCCGCCACGCCGCCACGCTCGGCGAGGCCGACCTGCTCGGCATCCTCCAGGCCGGCGATCTCAACCCGGCCCTGCGCGCGCTGCTGCCCGCCGCGGTGCAGTCGGCGCTGCGCCACGACCCCGATCCGCTGCTGCGCCTGAAACTGCTCTCCGAAGGGCTGATCCCCAACGTGCCGACGTTTCCCCGGGGATCGCGCGCCGAACGGGAAGCGAGCGAAGAAGAAGACAACGCGCTGTTCCTCGCCACCTCCTGCGAGGAGAGGCCCTTCCCCTGGCAGCGCGCCGCGCCGCCCGCCACCCGCCGCGCCGAAGCGCTCGCCGCGCTGCACGCGCTGCCGGGCGCGGACTTCTACCCCTTCGACGCCGCCACCGCGTGGGCGAACAGCCTCGTGCCCGCGTGCCTGGGCTGGCCCGACGCCTCCCCCGCCCCGCCCGCCCCGAGCCCGCTGCCGAACGTGCCCGCGCTGATCCTCTCCGGAGCCCAGGATCTGCGCACCCCCACCTCCGGCGCGCGCGCGCTCGCGGCGCAGATCCCCGACGCCCAGCTGCTCGTGGTCCCCTACACCGGCCACTCCGTGCTCGGCAGCGACTTCAGCGGCTGCGCGGAAGCCGCGGTGAGCGCCTTCTTCGCCGGCGGGGTGGGCGGGCATCCAATCCCCCCGTGCAAGCCGGCCCCCGACATCTTCAGCCCCACCCCCGTCTCCCCCACCCGGCTCGCCGCCGTCCAGCCGGTCCCCGGCCTGCACGGCAACGCGGGCCGCACGCTCACCGCGGTGCTCGACACGCTTGTGGACCTCGAGCGCCAGGTGATCGGGGCGACGCTCCAGGTCGAGCAGGAACTGCCCAGCGGATCGAGCTTCGGGGGCCTGCACGGGGGCTACGCGAAGCTGAGCGCCTCCGCGGTGCGCCTCTCGGACCTCACCTTCGTGCCCGGGGTCGCGCTCAGCGGCACCCTCCCCTCCAGCGGGGGCAGACTCCACAGCATCACCGTCCGCGTCGGCGGCTCCGCCGCCGTGCACGGCACCGTCACGATCGCCTCCGGCGGGCGCGCGATCGGCGCCCTGGGCGGCAGGCGCTTCGACGTGAGCATCGCGCGGGCGCGGCTCTCCCGCATGGGCGGGCTGCCCGCGGGCTGGCCGGCGCCCGGGATTCACTTCCCGTTGCCCGCGCTCGCCAGGCTACGCTGAGCCTGTGCCCAACGCGCTCGCGCTCCAGACCTCCCCGTACCTGCGCCAGCACGCCTCCAACCCCGTGGACTGGCTCCCCTGGGGGCCCGTGGCGCTGGCGGCGGCGCGCGAGCGCGACGTGCCGCTGCTGGTCTCGATCGGCTACTCCTCCTGCCACTGGTGCCATGTGATGGAGCACGAGTCCTTCGAGGACCCCCGCGTGGCGGCGCTGATGAACGAGGAGTTCGTGTGCGTCAAGGTTGACCGCGAGGAGCGCCCCGACGTCGACGCCCTCTACATGGAGGCCGTGCAGGGGATGACCGGTCACGGGGGCTGGCCGCTGAACGTCTTCCTCACCCCCGAGCAGCTCCCGTTCTACGGCGGCACCTACTTCCCCCCGGAGCCCCGCCACGGGATGCCCTCGTGGACGCAGGTGCTGCACGCGATCGCCGAGAGCTGGCGCGAGCAGGCCGCGGAGATCCGCGCCGGGGGCGAGCGGATCCGCGCGCAGCTCTCCGGCGGGGCGCGCCTCGAGCCCTCCGCGGAGCCCTTCGACACGGGCGCGCTGGACGCCGCGGTGGCGCGGCTGCGGGAGTCCTTCGACACAGCCAACGGCGGTTTTGGAGGCCCGCCCACCCACGCGCCGAAGTTCCCGCAGGCCCCCGTGATCGAGTTCCTGCTGCGCCACGGCGAGCGCGAGATGTCGCTCGCCACGCTGCGCGCGATGGCCCGCGGGGGCATCCACGACCAGCTCGGCGGGGGCTTTCACCGCTACTCCGTGGACGCCTCCTGGACCGTGCCCCACTTCGAGAAGATGCTCTACGACAACGCCCTGCTCGCGCGTGCGTACCTGCACGGTTACCGCCTCAGCGATGATGAGGCGTACGCCCGCGTCTGCCGCGCGACGCTCGACTGGGCGCTGCGCGAGATGCGGGGGCCAGAGGGGGGCTTCTACTCCGCGCTCGACGCCGACTCCGAGGGCGTCGAGGGCCGCTTCTACGTGTGGAGCGTCAAGGAGATCGAGGAGATCCTCGGCGAGGACGCCGACGCCGCGATCCGCTGGCTTGGGGTGAGTGAGGAGGGCAACTTCGTGGACCCTCACCATCCCCAGCCAGGCCTCAACGTGCTCACGGATAGGAGCGGTCAGGATCCCGACACGGACACCCGCGAGCGCATCCGCTCGCGCCTGCTGGAGGAGCGCGAGCGACGCGTGCGGCCGGGCCTCGACGACAAGCGCCTCACGAGCTGGAACGCGCTGATGATCGCCGCGCTCGCCGACGCCGGCGCGGTGCTGGAGGAGCCACGCTACCTCGACGCCGCCGAGCGCTGCGCGGAGTTCGTCCTGCGCGAGCTGCGCGACGGGGACGGCCGGCTGCTGCGCACCTACAGCGAGGGCCAGGCGCGGATCGGCGGCTACCTCGAGGACCACGCCTTCCTGCTGGAGGCCCTCGTCGTGCTCTTCGAAGCCACCTGCGATGAGCGCTGGCTCACCGAGGCCCGCGCGCTCGCCGAGCAGACGATCGAGCGCTTCGCCGACCACGAGCGCGGGGGCTTCTTCTCGACGCCCTCCGACGGCGAGGCGCTGATCGCGCGGCGCAAGGACCTCGATGACAGCCCGATCCCCTCCGGCGCCTCCTCCGCCGCCCTCGGGCTCCTGCGCCTCGCGCAGATCACCGGCGAGACCCACTACGAACATCACGCGCTCGGCGTGCTGAGGCTGCTGCACGAGATCGCCCCCCGCCACCCCACCGCGTTCGGGCACCTCCTGCAGGCGCTGGAGCTGCACCTCTCACCCGCCCAGGGCCTCGCGTGCGCGACGCCCGCCGCCCGATCGGCGGCCACCGGCCCCGGGAGCGCCACCACATAGCCGCCCGCCGGAGCCCCTTCAGGGGCGGAGGCTCATCCCTATAAAATTGACAGGTAGCGGTCCAGCTCCCACTGGGAGACCTGCACGCGGTAGTCCTCCCACTCCTGGCGCTTGATCTCCACGTAGCGGTTGAACATGTGCTCGCCGAGGGTGCGCAGCACGAGCTCCGACTGCGCGGTCAGCTCGATCGCCTCCCCCAGGGTCTCCGGCAGCTGCTCCACTCCGAGGCGCCGGCGCTCCTCCCCGGAAAGGTGGTAGAGGTTCTGCTCCATCGGCTCCGGCAGCTCGTACCCCTTCTCGATCCCCTCCAAGCCCGCCTGCAGCAGCGCCGCGAACGTCAGGTACGGGTTGCACGCCGGGTCCGGGCAGCGCAGCTCCATCCGCGTCGCGCGCTCGCGGCCCGGGTGGTACAGCGGTACGCGCACCAGGGCGGAGCGGTTGCGCCGCGACCACGCCACGTACACCGGCGCCTCGAAGCCCGGGACGAGGCGCTTGTAGGAGTTCACCCACTGCGCGAAGATCGCGCAGATCTCCCGCGCGTGCTTCAGCTGGCCCGCGATGAACGCCTTGCCCACGTCCGAGAGGAAGTACTGGTCCTCGGGGTCGAAGAACGCGTTGCGGCCCTCCCGGAACAGCGACTGGTGGGTGTGCATCCCCGAGCCGTTCTCCCCGAACAGCGGCTTCGGCATGAACGTCGCGTGCCACCCGTACTTCATCGCGTACTCCTTCACCGTGATGCGGTATGTCATGCAGTCGTCCGCCATCTTCATCGCGTCGGAGTAGCGCATGTCGATCTCGTGCTGCGAGGGCCCCACCTCGTGGTGGGTGTACTCCACGTGGATCCCCAGCTGCTCCAGCGCCAGCACCGTCTCCCGGCGCACGTCCGAGCCCGCGTCCAGGGTCGTGAGGTCGAAGTACCCCCCCCGGTCGAGCACCTCCGTGGAGCGGGAGTCCCGGAACAGGAAGTACTCCAGCTCCGGCCCCACGTTGAACGTGTCGAAGCCCATCCCCCGCGCGCGCTCCACCGCGCGGCGCAGCACGTGGCGGGGGTCGCCCTCGTAGGGGGTGCGCTCGGGGGTGATGATGTCGCAGAACATCCTCCCCACCCCCTGCGCCTCCGGGCGCCACGGCAGCACCGCGAACGTGGTGGGGTCCGGCAGCGCGATCATGTCGGACTCCTCGATCGCGTTGAACCCCGTGATCGACGAGCCGTCGAAGCCCATCCCCGCCTCGAACGCATCCTCCAGCTCCGCCACGTTGATCGAAAACGACTTCAGCTGGCCCAGGATGTCCGTAAACCAGAAGCGGATGAAGCGGATCCTGCGCTCCTCCACGAGCGCGCTCACGTCGGCGGCGGTCCTCGGCATGTCGGGCAGCTCAGCCATCCCGGGCGGACCTTAGACGATGGCCTGCGCGCCCGGTATCGACGGGTGGCCTAACCGTGCGCGCTTACGATCGCCGCGAGCACCATCATGAGCCCGAGCACCACCGCCCACGAGGCGATCCGGTCGGGGTGGGGGCCCACCCACTCCATCGGGGTTCGACGCGGCCTGCGCCGGTGGCGCAACGTCCTCTCGGACATCCTCCGAAGCTAACAGCGCGTTCGGACGGAACTTCAGAGGCTCAGCGGCCCGCCACGGCCGCCACGAAGTCGGCCACGTCTTCCGCTTCCCTGCCCTGGTAGAGCAGCGCGGGCATCTGGCCTTTGCCGCGCGCGCGGCCTTCGAGGATCGCGCTCAGCACGTACGCCTCGCGGTCGGCCTGCGCTTCGTTGGGCGTCGTGCCCGGCGCCGCGCCGACACCGGCGATCAGCACGTCGAGGTTCGGGCCCGTGCGGCCCACCGCGTTCGCGCCGCCCAGTGTGTGGCAGAGGTTGCACGCGTGCGAGAAGAGTTCGCGGCCCTTCTGCTGCTGGGCGTTCAGGTGCAGGTCCCCCAGCCCCACGCTCGCCTTGTGGGCGCCGTTGAAGGCGAGCACGAGCGCCGGGACGACGAGGCCGAACGCGCACACCACCACGATCACCGCGCTCAGCGCGCGCTGGGTGGCCTGCTGGCCGATCTCCGATCGGTCAGTGTGCAGCGCGTTGCGCGCACCGCGCGGGCCCCCGCGCATCGCCACGAGGACCACGCCGGCGCCGAGCACCACCCAGAAGATGACGAAGCCGATCACCATGCCGGCCGGGACGATATCGGTTGACGGCGTCGGAGCGCTCGCCCGGCGGGGGCCCCGGCCGGGGGCGGCCGGGCTACCCCGGCCGAGGATGAGAACTTCCCCACCATCCTCTTCAGGAACTCTTGATCTATCGCGCTAGCCTTGGTGTGGACGTCGAACCGCAACACGAAGCGCGAGGCCCCCATGAGCAACTTACTGCGCCGCCTGCCCCTCTCCCGCCTGCTGCTTCTCTGCGGGGTGCTGATCGGCGTGGGCGCCGGCGCGACCGCGCTCGCGGCAGCCCTCGGCGTGGGCGCCACGCCCCCGCCCAAGCCGCTCGCGGAAGCCGTCCACGACGCCATCTCCGCGCCGGCGCCGGAGGGCGTGAGCGCGCGGATCCAGCTCACCAACCACCTGCTCGAAGGCGCCAGTCTCGCCGGCGATGGCAGCGCAGCCGGCCAGCTCGCCTCGAGCCCGCTCGTCACCGGCGCCTCCGGCCGGCTGTGGATCGCCAAGGACGGTCGCGTGCGCCTCGAGCTGCAGGCCGAAAAAGGAGACACCGAGATCCTCTACGACGGGCACACCGTGACGCTGTACGACGCCGCCTCGAACACCCTCTACCGCTACACGCCCCCGCAGGGCTCGGGCGTTGGGAGCTCGAGCACGGGCGGGTCCACCGGGTCCAGCGCGAGCGGGCCCGGCTCCTCCGCCGACGGCCACAAGATCCCCACGGTCGCACAGATCCAGGAAGGGATCGCCCACGTCTCCCAGCACGCCACCCTCTCGGGCGCCACGCCCACCGACGTCGCGGGCCGGCCCGCCTACACCGTGCGCGTCTCCCCCAGCCACAACGGCGGTCTGATCGGCGGCGCCGAGCTCTCCTTCGACGCCGTCCACGGGGCGCCCCTGCGCGCGGCGATCTACTCCACGAGCAGCCCCTCCCCCGTGATCGAACTGGCGGCCACCGAAGTCTCCTACGAACCGGTGCCCGACTCGGTCTTCGAAATCTCCCCGCCCCCCGGCACGAAGGTGCAGGAAGTCAGCGCCCCCAATGAAGGCGCCAAGCCTTCCTCCAATAGCTCGGAAAACGGCGGTGGCGGTGGCGGGGACGGGAGCCACCCGAAGCTCACCACCCACGGGAACGGCCTCGACGGGATCGCCGTGATCGAAAGCCCCGTCAAGGAAGGCGCCGGCAAGCCCTCGCCCGCCCTCCCCGAAGGGCTGCAGAAAGTGCAGATCAACGGCATCGGCGCCGCCGAGCTGCCCACCGCGCTCGGCACGCTGCTCAGCTTCGAGCGCTCCGGCGTGCGCTACCTGCTCGTCGGCTCGGTCACCCCGGCCGCGATCGAGGCCTTCGCCCGGGGCCTCTAGCGTGCCCCGAGGGGAGGACGCCGCCAGGGGCGACGAGGCGCTGCCCGTCAAGGCACGGGGGCTGGTGAAGCGCTACAAGGAGGTTCTGGCGGTCGATCACATCGACCTGAACGTCCATGTGGGAGACGTCTACGGCTTCCTCGGACCCAACGGCGCCGGCAAGACGACGACGCTGCGGATGGCGCTCGGCCTGATCATGCCCACGGAGGGCACGGTGGAGCTGTTCGGACGCGACCCCATGCGCCACGGCGCGCGCGCCCTGGAGGGGGTGGCGGGGTTCGTGGAGGCGCCGCGCTTCTACCCCTACCTCACGGGCCGCAAGAACCTCGAGCTGCTCACCGCGCTCGACGGCGACGGGGGGCACACGGCCGGGACGGGCGGATCGAGGAGGTGCTCGAGATCGTGGAGCTCGCGCCGCGCGCCAAGCACAAGGTTGGCGGCTACTCCCACGGGATGCGCCAGCGCCTCGGGATCGCCGCCGCGCTGCTGCGCCGCCCGCGCCTCTTGATCCTCGACGAGCCCGCCACCGGCCTCGACCCCGCGGGGATGCGCGACATGCGCCTCCTGATCCGCCGCCTCGCCGACGAGGGCATCACGGTGCTGCTCTCCGGCCACCAGCTCCCCGAGGTGCAGGAGCTCTGTGACCGCGTCGCGATCGTGGACCGCGGGCGCGTGGTCTACGAGGGCGCGCTTGCCGACCTGCGCCGCCAGGGCGGGGCGGGATACCGGCTGTGCACAACAGACGAAGCGCGCGCACTGGAGATCGCGCGCGCCCAGCCCGGAGTCGAGAACGCCTCCAGCGGTGAGCACGGGGTGAGCTTCCAGGCGCAGGAGAGCGACGTCGGCGCCCTCTCGCTCGCGCTCGCGCAGGGGGGTGTGGGGATCCTCGCGTTGACCCCCGAACTCGCGACGCTCGAGGACCTGTTCTTCCGGCTAACCGAGGAAAACGGCTCCGTGCCGGCCCCCGAGAAGGCCGCGACGACATGAGCGCCGTCCCCGCCTCACCCGCCTCTCCCGCCCCGCCGGGTCCCGGCGCCGTCCACACCCGCCGGCCCTCGACGCTCACCGTCTACCGTTGGGAGCTGCGCAAGCTCCTCTCCCAGAAGCGGACCTACCTCGGGCTGGGGCTCGCGGTCCTCCTGCCGCTGATCTTCGTCTTGGTCGAGATCCTCCGGCACCGCCCCGACCGCCACGCCGACAGCATCTTCGCCAAGGAGCTCACGCAGTCGGGCCTCGCGACGCCGATACTGATGCTGCTGTTCCTGTCCGCGTTCTTCCTGCCGCTGATCGCGGCGCTGGTCTCCGGGGACATCGTCGCGGCCGAGGACGGCAACGGCACGCTCAAGACGATCCTCACCCGCTCGGCGGAGCGCGGCCAGGTGTTCGCGGCGAAGGTGTTCGCGGCGATGGCGTACGCAGCGATCGCCGTGTTTCTCGCTCGGCCGTATCGGCGACGGCCGGCGTCGCCGCGTGGGGCTTTCATCGGATCATCACCCTCTCGAACACCGTCGTCTCCGCGCCGGAAGCCCTGCTGCTCGTGTTCGCCGCCGACGCCGCCTATCTGATCCCGCTGCTGACGGTGGCGAGCATCGGCGTGCTGCTCTCGACGGCCACCCGCAACAGCGCCGCCGCGGTCGTCGGCACGATCGCCGTCCCGATCGTGCTCTACATCGTCACGGCGATTCCCGGCCTGGAATCGATCCACCCGTACCTGCTCACCGAGCAGTTCCAGGCGTGGCAGGGCCTCATGCGCACGCCGACGGACTGGGCGCCGATCTGGCACTCCGCCTGGGTCTGTGCGCTGTACGCGGGGCCGGCGCTCCTCGCCGGGTACCTCGTGTTCCTCCGCCGCGACGTGGCGGGGGGCTGAACGGGCTACCCCGTAGCCGCTGCCCCCAGCTCCACCGGCGTCAGCTCCACCTCATGCTCCAGCCGGTGCACCTCGCGCCGCTCGATCAGGGCCGCGCCGAGGCGTCCGGTGGACTCCGCCCCGCAGGCAACCCCGAAACGCAGGCACTCCGCGGGCGGGCTGCCCGCGTAGCGCGCCGCCACGTAGCCGGCCAGGAAGGCATCCCCGGAGCCGCGTTTGGCGACCGGCTCGCGCGGCTTGATGCGGGCGCGCAGGACCGTGGGCTGGCCGTCGATCTGCACCTGCGCGAAACAGCCGTCGGGCAGCGTCATGATCGCTTCGCGCGCCCCCAGCGCAACCAGCTCGCGCACCGCGAGGGAGCGCTCGTGCTCGTCGGCGAACTCGTGGCCCACCAGCTCCTCGGCCTCCAGCACGTTGGGGGAGACCACGTCCGGCTCGGCGCGCACCGCGTGGCGCAGGGGATCGCCGTCGGTGTCGATCACCGTCGTGACCCCCGTGCGCTGCAGCTCGCGGATCAGCGACGCGTACACGTCCGGCTCCACCCCGCGGGGGATCGAGCCCGCGAACACCACAATCGCGGCGCCCCGCGCGAGGTAGAGGAGCTTGTCGCGGAACAGCTCCACCTCGCGCTCACTCACCTTCGGGCCGCGCTCGTTGATCTCGGTCTGCTCCCCCGTCGTGGGGTCGAGCACCGAGGTGTTCGTGCGCGACTCCTCGCGGATCCGCACGAAGTCGTTGAGGATCGACTCCTCCGTGAGCTGCTCCACGATGTGGGTGCCCGTCGCTCCCCCCGCCATCCCGGTCGCGATCACCGGCTGCCCCAGCGCCTTCAGGGCGCGGGCGATGTTGACGCCCTTCCCCCCCGCCATCGTGCGCTGCTCGACTGTGCGGTGCCGGCGCCCGAGGCGGAAGTTGGGGACCGAGAGCGACTTGTCGATCGCCGCGTTGAGCGTGACCGTGATGATCATCCCGGGTTCACACTACCCCCAACTTCCATGCCGCCGCCGCGCAACCGCTCCGCCTCGGCGCGCGCAGAGCCCGCGGGGTCCCCCCCCGGCGAGGTGCGCGCCCGCGATGCTGCGCGAGGCCGTGATCAGGCCGCCCGCCCTGCCCGGCGCGAATGCCGCGGCCAGCTCCTCCACGCGGCCCCCCTGCGCCCCCACGCCCGGCAGCAGCAGCACCGCGTGGGGCATCAGCTCGCGCGCCCGCGCCAGGCGCCGCGGCTCGGTGGCGCCCATCACCGCGCCCACGTCGCTCAGGCCCGAGGTCTCCCCCACCCCCCCCGCTCCCATCTCGTCCACGAGCACCGCCAGACGCTCCCACACGGTGCCGGCCGATCTCCGATCGGTCGCCGCGAGCTCCAGATCCTGCACGTCGGCCGCGCCCGGGTTCGAGGTGCGCACCAGCACCAGCACGCCCGCCCCCGAGGCGCGCGCCACCGTCACGAACGGCTCCACCGCGTCCCTGCCCAGCAGCGGGTTGACCGTCGCCATGTCCGCCCCCCACCGCCGCTCGAACTGGGCCTGGGCGTATGCCTGCGCGCTGAGGGCGACGTCTCCCCGCTTGCCGTCCGCGATCACCAGCAGGCCGCGCGTGTGCGCGTGCTCGATCACGTCCCCCAGCGCCTCCCACCCCGGCGCTCCCAGCCGCTCGAAGCACGCGAGCTGGGGCTTCACCGCCACGCACGCCGGCCCCGCCGCGTCGATCAGGGCGCAGCAGTGGACGTGCACCGCCACCGCGGTGCGCCACGCCGGCGAGGTGTCCGCGCGCAGGCCCCGCGCCGCGTCGTGCATCCCCGGCCACAGCGCCTGCGGATCGGGGTCCAGGCCGAGCACGATCTGCGACTCCCGCTCCGCCACGCGCTTGGCAAGGATGTCGCCGAACCCCGATCTCGTCACCTCGCCTCCTCGCTTTCGTGATCGCCCTCACCCGGTCGCACGGCAGAGCGCCGCGCCGCCCGCGAGAATACCCACAGGATGGACCTTCCCCGCCTCGCCTGGATCGTGACCGTGCTGATCGCCCTGCTCACCGCCGCGATGCTGCTCCTCGCCGGCTACACGGGCTACGCCGCGCTGTCGGTGGCGGTGGGGGCGTCCGCGGCGATCAACCTCTTCTGAGCGAAGCGACCAGGGCCCCCGGAGCGGTCAGCGAGCCGCGGGCGCCCCGCCCGGGGCCGAGCCCGCCGATGCGAGCCAATCCTCCAGCGCCCGCGCGGCGCGGCCGCGGTGGCTGATCGCGTCCTTCTGCTCCGCGCTCAGCTGCGCCATCGTCAGGGTGGGCGGGCTCTTATCCCCGGGCGGGCTGCCATCCGGGAGGAAGGCGGGGTCGTAGCCGAAGCCGCCCTCCCCGCGCGGCTCAGCGGCGAGGCGGCCCGTGCAGCGGCCCTCGAAGATCTGCTCGACACCTCGAGCGGGGTCCACATAGGCCAGCGCGCACACGTACGCCAGCGCGCTGCCCGCGGGGGCCTCGCCCAGCAGCTTCTGGAGGTTCTGCGCATCCGTGGCCCCCTCCCCCGCGTAGCGCGCCGAGCGCACCCCCGGCGCGCCCCCGAGAGCCGTGGATTCGATCCCCGAGTCGTCCGCGATCGCCGGCTCGCCGGTCGCCGCAGCTGCCGCGCGCGCCTTGCCGAGGGCGTTCTCCGCGAAGGTCTCCCCCTCCTCCGGCGGGAGCCGCACGGCATCGGGCAACAGCGCGACATCGTGGTGGGGCAGCAGGCGCGCGATCTCTCGGCGCTTGTGCTCGTTGTGGGTGGCCAGCAGCAGCCTCACGGGAGCGCCACCCCCGCCTCCGGGCTCCACCCGTGAACGGAGCCGCTGGTGCGCCGCGCGCGGACGGCCCGCCGCATCAGCCCGCGGCGGGGACGATCGCGCGCTCCTGCGCGGCGCGCAGCTGCTCGATCCCGCCGGCGGCCAGCGCGAGCAGCTCGTCGAGGCTGGCGCGCGAGAGGGGGGTGCGCTCGGCGGTGGCCTGCACCTCCAACAGGTCCCCCTCGCCGGTCATCACCACGTTGGCGTCGACCTCCGCGGTGGAGTCCTCGGAGTAGTCGAGGTCGAGCAGCGCCGCTCCGGCGACCATCCCGCACGAGACCGCCGCCACCGAACCAGGCAACGGGGAGCGCTCCAGCGCCCCCCACCTGCAGCCGCGCGCAGGCGAGGGAGAGCGCCACGTAGGCCCCGGTGATCGACGCGCAGCGCGTGCCCCCGTCGGCCTGCAGCACGTCGCAGTCGAGGTAGATCGTGCGCTCCCCCAGCGCGTCGAAGTCGATCACGCCCCGCAGCGCACGCCCGATCAGGCGCTGGATCTCGACCGAGCGCCCGTCCAGGCGCCCGCGGGTCGCATCGCGCTGCTTGCGCTCGCCGGTGGAGGCGGGCAGCATCCCGTACTCCGCCGTCACCCAGCCCCGGCCCTTGCCGGCGAGCCACCGCGGCACGCTCTCCTGCGCGGAGGCGGTGCAGATCACGCGGGTCTCCCCCATCGAGATCAGGGCCGAGCCGGTGGCGGTGCGCACGAACCCCGGCTCGATCGCCACCGGACGCAGCCCGTCGGGCGCGCGGTCGTAGCTGCGCGCAGGCGCGTCCCCGCCGGTATCCGGCCGGCCCTCGCGCGCGGAGCCGGCGCCCCCTCCGCGCCCCTCCGGCGGGTTCGGCGAGCTGTTCGGGGGGTTCGTGCTCACGCGATCGCCCCCACCGCGGCGAGCCGCACCTGCTCGACCGGGCCGAGGGGCATCTGCAGGAACCGCGTGCCCTGCTTGCGGAACGTCTCGGCATCGCCGGTGCAGAGGAAGCTGTAGTCCCCCTCGCCGGTGCGCGGGTTGCGCAGGCCACGGGTGCTGAGCGCGTGCTCGACCTGGCGCGCGAGCGCCGCTCCGGAGCTGACGAGCGTCACCGCCGGACCGAGCATCCGCTGGAGCATCGGCGCGATCAGCGGGTAGTGGGTGCAGCCGAGGATCACGGTGTCCACCTCGGCCTCCTTCAGCGGGGCGCACGCCTCGCGCACGCTGCGCACCGCGCGCTCGTCGAACTGCTCCCCGGCCTGGATGATCGGCGCGAGCGTGGGACACGCGACGGCGGTCAGGGTGACGTGGGGGTCGACCGCGCGCACCGCGCGCTCGTAGGCGCGGCTGGAGACCGTGGTCGGCGTCGCCAGCAGCCCGATGCGCCCGGTGCGCGTCGCCGCCACCGCCTGCACGGCCTCGGGGCGCACGACCCCGAGCACGTCCACGCCCAGCGTGGTCTCCATCATCCTCCGCTGCAGCACATCGAGCGCCGCGGCGGTCGCGGAGTTGCAGGCCACCACCAGCAGCTTCACCCGCCTGCCCAGGAGCTCCTCGGCGATCTCCGCGGAGAAGCGCTCGAGCTCCTCGGGGGGGCGCTCGCCGTACGGAAAGCGAGCGGTGTCGCCGAGATAGACGAAGTCCTCCTGGGGCAGCGCCACGAGCAGCTCGTGCAGCACCGTGAGACCGCCGACGCCCGAGTCGAACACCCCGACCGGGCGCGCGCGGTGGTTTGCGGAGAGCTGCGCCACACGAGCCATCATCCCAGAGCGCCGCGGTCCGGCGCCACGCGGCCATCGTCCCAGAGCGCTACGGTGCGCGGGTCTTGCGGGTGCTGGTGGTCTCCAACATGCTGCCCGACGCCCGCCGGCCCGAGCGGGGGCGCTTCGTGCGCGACCAGGTCGATGCCCTGCGCCGGCTGCCTGACCTGGAGGTTGAACTGTACGAGTTTCCCCCCGGCCCATCCGCGCTGATTGCTGCCGCCCACGCGTTGCGCCGCCAGCACCACGGCGGACAGCGCTTGGATGTGGTGCACGCCCACTTTGGCCTCACCGCCTGGACGGCCCTCACAGTGCCCGCGCGGACACGGGGGCTGACGGTGCACGGCACCGACGTGCGCCACCCCCGCACCCGTCTGGCAACGCGCGCAGTCCTGCCGCTGATGGACCTTCTCGCCGCTCCCACCCCGGAGCTGGCGAGCGAGCTTCCCGGGCGAGCTGCCCGCCGACGGACGCAGGTGTTGCCGTGCGGGGTTGACATGGAGCGCTTCCACCCGATCCCCCGCGTGCAGGCCCGCGCCGAGCTGGATCTAGACCCACAGACCGCCAATCTTCTGTTCCCCGCCGACCCCGCACGCGCCGGCAAGCGCTACGACCGCGCGCTCGCGCTGGCCCCCGATGTCCCCCTGCACACCCTCGGCGGCGTCCCCCCGGAGCGGGTGCCCCTGTGGGTGAACGCGGCCAACGCGGTGGTGGTCCCCTCGGAGGCGGAGGGCTTCGGCCTGGCGGTGCTGGAGGCGCTGGCGTGCGACGTGCCGGTGCTCGCCACCCCGGTGGGTGTGCACCCGCAGGCGCTGAAGGGCGTGGAGGGAGCGCTGTGCGCACCCTTCGACCTGGACCGCTGGCGGGCCGCGGTGGAGCCCCATCTGCGCACCCCGGACCCCCGGATCGCGGGCCGCTCGCACGCCGAGCCGTTCTCCGCGACGCGGATGGCGGAGCGCCTCGCGGAGGCCTGGCGGGCGCTGCTGGAGGGGGAGGCCGCGCAAGACGAGGGGCCCGGGAGGTAGCATGGGTTGGTTGATGGTGATGGACGCTCAAGCCACGAGTCCCACCGGCCGATCCGCGATCGATCCGGAGCCCCCGACGCCGACGGCGCAGGGAAGCACAGCGCAGGAGGGAGGGATCGCCGAGACACCGGCCACCGAGACGCCGGCCGGTGCGCTCCTCTCCGCTGGCCGATCTCAGATCGGTCAATCGGAGATCGGCCAGCGCGCGCCGGGCTTCCGCGAGCGCGGCCGGATGCGCCGGCGGATGCGCTTCCTGCGCAAGGCGCGGGAGCTCGCGTACCGCGACCTGGGAGGCCTGGTGTTCGAGATGCACCGCCTGGGTCAGCGCCACGACGAGCTGGTGGCGGCGAAGCTCGGGATGCTGGATCGCTTCGACGGGGAGCTGCGCGCGCTGGAAGTGGCCCTCCGGGAGCGCCGTCCGATCACGGTGCTGCGCGAGGCGGGCATCGCGGCGTGCCCCCGCTGCGCGGCGATCCACGGCAGCGCGGACAGCTTCTGCCCGGCGTGCGGGCTGCCGATGGGCCGCCACGCGGACCGGCCGATCGCCGCGACCCCAGCCCCACCGCCCGCGGCTCCACCGGCGGTCGCTCACACGCAACCGAGCCCGCCCGCACCCGCGCCCTCTCCCACGCCGCCGCCGACCGCTCCAGCTCCACGGGTGGGTGGGGTGGGTGGGGTCCCAATCAATCCCGCCCCCCCGCCACCGCAGACGGCCAACCCACCGGTCGCGGCGCCCAAGGCCGCGGAGGAAGATCGGCCCACAGAGATCATCCGCCCGTCGGACGGGGTCAAATGAGCACCGCGACGCCCCCGACCCCGGCGACGGAGGCGAGCCCGGGGCCGATCGCGGAGGGCTGCCCGCTGTGCGGAGCGCCGCTGGGCGCGGAGCAGGAGTGGTGCCTGCGGTGCGGCGCGGCGGCGCGCACGCGCCTGGCGGCGACCCCCGGCTGGCGCGGCCCGGTGATCGCGCTGAGCGCGGTGATCGTGCTCTCCCTCGGCGCGCTGACCGCGGCGCTGGTATCGCTGGCGGGGTCGATTGGGACCCCGCCCACCCCGCCGCCCCGCTCGCCGGCGGGCACGGTGACGGTGTCGCGGACCGCCACGACGCCCGCGGGGGCGCTCGGAGCGGCGGGCGCAGGGGCTGGAGCGGGCTCCGCGACAGGCGTGCCCGGAGCGAGCGCCCCGGGGACGACGGTCGCGGGAGCGAGCTCCGCGAAGAGCGGGGCCGCGAACTCCGCGAAGGGGCTCCTGGGCAAAGGCGCGTCCACGGCGCCGGGGGCGACGCTTCCGGGAACAGCGGGTTCCGCGAAGGGCACCTCGAAAGCGACGCTCCCCGGTGCGCGCGGAGGGGTGGGCTCCACGACGAGCGCTCCGAGCGCGGCGGGGGGCGCCGGCGCGACACCGACGAGCACCGCCCCGGCGGCGACGCCCACGAGCACCGCTCCGGGGACCTCCACGACGGGCACGAGCACGCAGGGCGGCGCAAGCTCCAAAGGCAACCCGATCGAAAAGCTGATCCAGGCATATGAACGCCGCCACGGCCAGGTGGCGGGCTCGCCGTCGGGGTAGAGGTGAAAGCGGCTTTCGGAACGGGGGACGCCGGCCGGTATTCGATCGGTGGCGCGTGCCCGGATCGCACTGGGCAACGCGCCCGGGCGGGGTAGCGCTCGGTGCAGGCGGCGCGGGGGGGCGTGGACCTGGAGGTGGACGTGGTCGTGGTGGGGGCCGGCGCGGCGGGTCTGTACGCGGCGCTGTGCGCGGCGCGGTCGGGGGGCCGGGTCGCCCTGATCTCGGCGGCTCCGCTGGCGCAGACGGCGAGCTACTGGGCGCAGGGGGGGCTGGCGGCGGCGCTGGCGGACGACGACAGCGCGGAGCTGCACCTGCGGGACACCGAGCGCGCGGGGCGGGGCGCGGTGCGCCGGGCGGCCGCGGAGGTGCTGGTGGCGGAGGCGCCGGAGTGCGTGCGCGACCTGCAGGCGCTGGGGGTGCGCTTCGACGCGGACCGCTTCGGACGCCTGGCGCTGGGCTTGGAGGGGGGGCACTCGGTGCGCAGGGTGGTGCACGCGGGGGGCAGTGCGACGGGCCGGCGCCTGCTGCGCCAGCTCTCGGCGCTGGCGGTGGAGGAGCGGCGGATCGCGGTGCTCGAGAACGTGCGCGCACGGGGACTGTGGCGGCGTGGCGAGGGCGAGGAGAGCCGCTGCGGGGGGGTGGCGTGCGAGGATGGGCGGACGATCGCGGCGCGGGCGGTGGTGCTGAGCACGGGGGGCGCGGCGGCGCTGTGGTCGCGCACGACGAATCCCCCGGGCTCGCAGGGAACGGGGCTGCTGCTGGGACACGCGCTGGGGGCACGGCTGGCGGACCTGGAGTTCGTGCAGTTCCACCCCACCGCGGTGAAGGGGGTGCGGGGGCGGGAGGGCTTCCTGATCACGGAGGCGATCCGCGGGGAGGGGGCGACGCTGCACGACGCGCAGGGGGAGCGCTTCGTGGACGAGCTGGCCCCGCGGGATGAGGTCTCGCGGGCGATCTGGGCGCGGATGGAGCAGACGGGAGCGGAGTCGGTGGGCCTCGACATGCGGGGGATCGACACGGCGCTGTTCCCCAACGTGGTGGGCTCGCTGCGCGAGGCGGGGGTGGACCCGACGCGGGAGCTGGTGCCGGTGGCGCCGGCGGCGCACTACACGATGGGGGGCATCGTGACCGACCTGCACGCGCGCTCCTCGGTGAGCGGGCTGTACGCGGTGGGCGAGACCTCGTGCACGGGCCTGCACGGGGCGAACCGGCTGGCGTCGAACTCGCTGAGCGAGTGCTTCGTGTTCGCGCGCCGCGCCGCCGCGAGCGCGCTGCACGAGCCCGCCTCACCACCGCCCACAGAGGGGGAGCTGGCGGCGCCGGCGCAGCTGGAGGCGCCGCCCGCGGTGGGGTGGGTGGGTTCCGAGACCCGCGCGGCGCTGTGGCGCGACGCGGGCATCGAGCGCTCCGCGGAGGGCCTCGAGCGCCTGGCGGAGGACCCCCATCCATTGGCGCGCATGATCGCGAGCTGCGCGCTGGAGCGCAGGGAGAGCCGGGGGGCGCACCGGCGCCTGGAATACCCCGAGGCGGACACGAGGCTCGAGCGCCGCCACGTCGTGGTGGGCGCCGAGGGGGAGCTCACCTGGGAGACGTGGGATTAAGGGGCCTCTAACAATCCGCTTTCCTGCGCTTTAGGTGGGGGGCGGATACTCGGCAACTTCGAGAGGACCAGAAGATTTATGAAAGATCTTCGGTCCTTTGGGGTGGCAGGGGTGTTGATCGAGGTGGAAGGTCTCGGGAGCTCTCGGAGTCCCTGAGATCGGCGGAGGTGCGCGGCGGCAGTCGGAAGGCCTTGGTCGATACGGAGAGAGAAGGAGGCGAGGGGGTCGCCATGTATCAGTTCAGTCGAGCCATCTACAGGGAGCTGGCCCCCTATATCGCCGCTCCCAGCCCCGGCAGCGCGGCCGCGGCGGCGGGGGAGAGCAACCACGGGCACGTGCTGCGCGCGTGCGAGGCGGCGATCGAGCGCCTGGCGACGGACCGCCACTACTTCGCGCGGCCCGCGCGGACGCTGTTCTGGGACATCCGCATGTACTTCCCGATGAGCGCGCAGACGCGGGTGTACCGCGTGGTGTGCAGCTACATCGAGCTCGCGCAGCGCTACCTCGCCCAGAACCCGCACGCGGCGTACGCGGCGGTGAGCGGCAAGCCGCCGCAGTGCCGGGCGACGACCCGCAAGGGCGCGGCCTGCCAGCGCACCCCGCTGCCGCACAACGGCTACTGCCCGTCGCACCAGCACCTCGCGGACACCGAGCACCGGGAGCCGCTGGCGGCCTGAAGCAGTCCGTAGGCTTGGGGGATGTTGCTGGGCGTGGATGTCGGGGGAACCTTCACCGACGCGGTGCTGATCGTGGATGGGCTCCCCACCCGCCCGCCGGCGGTGCACACCGCGAAGGTCCCGAGCACCCCCGCGGAGCAGTCCCGCGGGGTACTGGAGGCGGTGCGCGCGGTGCTCGCCGCCGCTGGCGCCCGGCCCGGCGAGGTGAAGCGCTTCGCGCACGGGATGACGGTGGCCACGAACGCCCTGCTGGAGTTCTCGGAGGCCCACCCGGGGGCGGGCGGGCCTCCGATCACGGCGCTGATCGCCACGGAGGGCTTCACCGACATCGTTGCCCTCGGCCGCCAGGCGCGGGCGCACCTGTACCGGCTGTGCGAGGCCCGCCCCGCCCCGCTCGCGCCGGAGGAGCGGCGCTTCGGGGCACCGGAGCGGATGACCCCGGAGGGGCCCCTGCGCGCGCTCGACCCGGGGGCGGCGCGAGCGCTGATCGAGGAGCTGGCGGAGGCGGAGCCGGAGGCGGTGGCGGTGGCGCTGCTGCACTCCTACGTCCACCCCGAGCACGAGCGCCTGCTGGGGGAGCTGATCGCCGAGCGCCTCCCCGCGGCGCACGTGTCGCTCTCCCACGAGCTCGTGGGGACGTTTCGCGAGTACGAGCGGGCGGCGACCACGGAGGTGGACGCCGCGCTCTCCCCGCTGCTGGGCGCCTACCTGCGCCGCCTCGGCGCGGAGGCCGACGCGCTGGGACTGGCGCGGCCCGCGGTGATGCAGTCCTCGGGGGGCCTCGCCGACGCGGCGGGGGCCGCGGCGCACGCGGCGCTCACGGTGCTCTCCGGCCCCGCGGGCGGCGTGCGGGGCGCGCTCGTGCTGGCGGAGCTCGCGGGGGAGCGCGACGTGCTGTGCTTCGACATGGGGGGCACCTCCTGCGACGTGTGCCTGATCGAGGGCGGCCGCGTGGCGGAGACCGCGGAGGGCGTCGTCGCGGGCCGGCCGCTGGCGCTGGCGATGCTCGACATCCACACGGTCGGCGCGGGCGGGGGCTCGATCGCGTGGCGGGACCCCGGCGGGGCGCTGCGCGTGGGTCCGCGCTCCGCGGGCGCCGACCCCGGCCCGGCGTGCTACGGGCGCGGCGGGGGTGATCCCACGGTGACCGACGCCAACCTCCTGCTGGGGCGCCTGCCCGCGGACGCGCCCCTCGCGGGAGGCCTCGTGCTGGATCGCGACGCCGCGGAGCGCGCGGTCGCGGGCCTCGCCGCGGAGCTCGGTCTCGACTCGATGCGCTGCGCCGAGGGGATCGTGCGGGTCGCGGAGGCCGAGATGCTGCGGGCGCTGCGCACGATGACCGTCGAGCGCGGCATCGACCCCCGGGGCTTCGCGCTGATGCCCTTCGGCGGCGCCGGCCCCCTGCACGCGGCGGCGCTCGCGGAGGCACTGGGGATGCGGCGCATCCTCTGCCCGCGCGCATCCGGGGTGCTCTGCGCGCTCGGCCTCGCCGCCGCCGCGCCCCGGCGGGACGCGGCGCGCACGGTGATGCTCGCCGGGGAGACCCTGACCGCGCAGCGCCTCGCCGAGGAGCGCGAGGCTCTGGTGGCGCGGGCGCGCGCGGAGCTGGGGGTGGAGCACCGAGCGCGTGGCGATCCGCTACGAGCTGCGCTACCGCGGCCAGTCCTTCGAGCTTGCGGTGGACGGGATGCCGAGCAGACAGCGACCGGCGGTCCGCCCAGCCCGGACGCCCTCCGCGAGGCGTTCGCCCGGATCCACGAGCGCGATACGGCTACCGCGACGACGGCGTGGAGGTCGAGCTCGTCGACGATCCGCGTCTCCGCCTGGGGCGCCGCCCCCGACAGAGCGGCGATCGGCCGCGCCTGGAAGGCGGCGAGGCCGCAGCACCAACGCGGGCGACCGGCGCTTCGTGCTGGATGACCAGGAGCTCGAGGCCGAGTGCCTGCACGGCGAGCTGCCGCCGGGACCGAGATCGCGGGCCCTGCGATCTGCGCGCTGCCCGAGTCCACACTGCTCGTGCCGCTCCGGCTGGGCCGGCGAGGTCGACGCCCATGGGACCGTGCACCTGCATGACTGGAGGCTGACATGGAGGCCGCAGAATGACTCTCGACCCGATCGAGCTGCAGGTTCGTCACGGGCGCGCTGCACGCCGCCTGCGAGGAGATGGGCGCGCGCTGATCCGCGCCGCGCACTCGCCCAACATCAAGGAGCGCCGCGACGCCTCCACCGCGCTGTTCGACGCGCGCGGAGAGATGGTGATGCAGGCCGAGCACATCCCCGTGCACCTCGGCTCGATGCCCGCCGCCGTCGCCGCCGTGCTCGGCGAGCGATCACGCGCCGGGCCGCTCCTGGATCCTCAACGACCCCTTCGCCGGCGGCACCCACCTACCCGACATCACGGTCATCACCCCCGTCGTTCGGCCGCACCCGCATCCGGGAGCCGAGCGCCCGCATCGGCTTCGCCGCCACCCGCGCCCACCACGCCGACGTGGGCGGGCGCATGCCCGGGTCGATGCCCGCCGACTGCCGCACGCTCGAGGAGGAGGGCGTCGTCATCTCACCCCGCCCCGCTCACCCGCCGCGGCGATCGAGGAGATCGTCGCGCGCATGCGCCAGCCCGAGGAGCGCCGCGCCGACCTGCGCGCCCAGCTCGCCGCCAACCGCATCGGCGCGCTGCGCCTGCTCGGAGCTCGCGCCAGAGCGTCGGGCTCCCACGGCTGCGCGAGGCGCTCGACGCGGTGCTCGACTACGCCGAGCGGCGCACCCGCGCCTGCCTCGCCGCGCTCGCCCGACGGGACCCGCACCACGGAGGATGTGCTGGAGGCGATCGAGGGCGACCTCGTGCTGCGCCTGCGCGCGACCGTGCAGGGCGAGCGGCTGATTCTCGACTTCGCCGGCACCGCCCCCCAGCACTCCGGCAACCTCAACTGCCCGCTCGCCGTCACCCGCTCCGCGTGCTACTTCGCCGTGCGCGTGCTCACCGACCCCGACATCCCGCCCAACGCCGGCGCCTACCGCCCCATCGAGGTGCGCGCGCCCGAGAGGTCGCTGCTCAATGCACTGCCCCGCGCCGGCCGCGCCCGCGGTCGCCGCCGGCAACGTCGAGACCTCCTCCCGCGTCGCCGACCTCGTGCTCGGCGCCTTCGGGCGCGCGCTCGGCCAGGGCACGATGAACAACCTCACGCTCGGCAACGAGCGCTTCACCTACTACGAGACGCTCGGGGGCGGCCAGGGCGCCTGCCCGGACGCCGACGGCCCGAGCGGCGTGCACGTGGCGATGAGCAACACGCTCAACACGCCCGATCGAGGCGCTCGAGCGCGAGTTCCCGCTGCGGGTGACCGCGCTACGCGCTGCGCCGCGGCTCCGGGCGGCGCGGGCGCGCACCGCGGCGGCGACGGGGTCGTGCGCGAGCTCGAGGCGCTGCGAGCCGATGACCTTCTCGCTGATCACCGAGCGCCGCCGCCATCCTCCGCCCGGCGCGCACGGCGGGCGAGCCTGGCGCACGCGGGCGCAACCTGCTCGGCGGACCGCGAGCTTCCCGGCAAGGTCACCGGCATCCTGCACGCGGGGGAGCGCTTGCGCATCGAAACCCCCGGCGGAGGCGGCCACGGACGCCCCTGAGACCCCTGCCGGAGGGCGACACGGCGACTTCGTGCGCGAAAAAGCACCAAAAAAGGCACCCATTTGCAGGGGATTTGGCATTTTCGCCAGGATTTCGTATCTTTAAGTGGACGAGTTGCCCGTCCCTCCGGGCGCCGCCGTTGTAAGCATCATCTTCCCAAGAGCCTCTTTTCCCCCTGAATTCGCTATGCCAATCGCTTTGAAGGAATGGGCGGTCACCGTCCGCGCGCTCGCCGAAGGCGAGCAGCTCATCACCCTGCGCAAGGGTGGCATCCGCGAGGCCGACAAGCACTTCCGGCTCGAGCACGAGCGCTTCTTCCTCTACCCCACCTTCGACCACCAGACGCAACGACCTCGTGCGCGAGTCCCACCAGCCCGAGCTGCGTCGCGCGCTCGAGGAGGGCGTGTGGAGCGAGGGCGAGCCCACGCTCCAGGCGCTCGCCGCCGACGACGACGGCCTCCAACAGCCCGACCGCGTCCGCATCCGCGCGTGGGCCGAAGTCGCCGGGCACTTCACCATCACCGATCCCCGCTGCGTGGACGCCCTCTCCCCCTTCTACGTGTGGCGCACCGACTACGCCGAGAAGCGCCTCGCCTGGAAGCCCCGCCACCCCCTGCACGTGCTGCTGCTGCGCACCTACCGCATCCCCCGGCCCGTCACCGTCAAGGTCCGCGAGGAGTACCTCGGCTGCCACTCCTGGCTCGAGCTCCAGCGCGAACTCCCCTTCGAGGGCACCCCCGTGCTCTCCGACGACGAGTTCGAGCGCGCCTCCGAGGAAATCGAGACCATCACCCGCGAGGTCGGGGTCCCCTCAGCCTGTCTTGGCATAGGGCGCCCAGCCAGCACCTCCCGCGCCCGCTCGGCCTCGGACTCCGCCACGAGGATTTCGCGCGGTCCGCCCGCGAGGAAGTCGGGCACGTCGAAGCCCGCCGAGCGGCGCGCCATCGAGGGGATGCCCTCGTCGCGCAGGAAGCTCCTGCAGGAGCTCCGCCTCGGGCAGGTGCTGCGCCCAGGCGACCTTGACGAGGTTCATGCGGTGGGCTCCACCGTCACCTCGGCCGGGACCTCCGTCACCTCGCCGTCCTCGATCAGATAGCAGCGGACCTCCGGTTCGGCCTTCGCGAGCCCGACGATCACCCACTCTACGCCCGGCCACTTGGCGGCGAAGTTGATGTCGGTCTGCGAGGGGTAGGGAGCGGTGTGCGTGTGCGAGTGGTAGATCGCCCCCAGCTCCCAACCCGCGTCCTCGAGCTCGTTCATCACCCGCAGCACCTCCTTGCCGTCGATCTCGAAGCGCTTGCTGGCCGATCTCCGATGGTCGCGAAGATGTTCTTCGCGCGGTGCACGCGGACCGCGCGCGGCTGGTCGAAACGGGGATGCGAGCCTGAGGCGAGTGTCTCCCGGCTTCGGTCGGCCGGCTCGGCCCGCTCGTAGGCGACCATCCCGCAGCACTCCGCGTCGTCCTCGTTGCGCGCGTGCGCGACGAGATCCTCAAGCAGATCGGCAGCTATGACCATCGCCGGGGGCGGGGGTCGGCGGGATGCTGGATGCGGGTACTGAGAGTGCGGGTGACGGTGCGGGTGTTGACGTCGATGCGCCCACCGCCGGCGCGCGCGCTCACCACCAGACGGTGGAGTCGAGGTTCTCGATCTCGTCCACCGGCAGCGTGTAGATCCCGCTGGAGAGGTACTTCCAGCCGTCGTCCGCGACGATGAACACGACGTTGCCCTCGTCGAGCTCCCCCGCGATCCGCACCGCCACGCGCGCGATCGCGCCACTGGAGACCCCCGCGAACACGCTCTCCTCGTCGAGCAGCTTGCGCGTCCAGAGGATCGCGTCGCGGTTGGTCACGAAGATCTTGCGATCCAGCAGCGACAGGTCGATGATCGGGGGGATGAAGCCGTCGTCGAGCGAGCGCAGGCCCTGCACCGACTCGCCCTGCATCGGCTCCGCCGCGACGATCTTCACGGCGTCCCCGAAGGTCTCCTTCAGGCGCCTGCCGTTGCCCATCAATGTGCCGCCCGTGCCGAGGCCGGCCACGAACGCCGAGACCTCGTCGAGCTCCTCCAGGATCTCCAGCGCGGTGCCGTTGTAGTGGGCGTTCGGGTTCGCCGGGTTGCCGTACTGGTAGGGCATGTAGTAGGAGGAGTCCGCCTGCGCCATGTCCAGCGCCTTCTCGACCGCTCCGTTGGAGCCCTTGGAGCCCTCGGAGTAGACGATCTGCGCGCCGTACATCTTCAACAGCTGCGTGCGCTCCGGGGTCACGTTCTCCGGCATCACCACCTTCAGGCGGTAGCCCTTGCGCGAGCAGATCATCGCGAGAGAGATCCCCGTGTTGCCCGACGTGGGCTCAAGATCGTCTGCCCCGGCGCTCAGCGCCCCCTTCGCCTCCGCGTCCTCGATCAGCGCCCGCGCCACCCGGTCCTTCACCGAACCGGTCGGGTTGCGCGACTCGAGCTTCGCCCAGACCCGCACCCCCGGCTTGGGCGACAGCCGCGGCAGCTCGATCAGCGGAGTGTTGCCGATCGACTGCACGATGTCGCCGTAGCGACCCCCGCAGGGCTTGTTGCGCAGAGCCTCCGCAGCCATTACTTCACGGAATATAGCGGCGCGTCGCCTGCCGGCTGGGCAACCAGTACGATGCGAGGCGATGGGTCGCGGCTACGACTACGACTGGCTCGTGATCGGCTCGGGCTTCGGCGGCAGCGTCTCGGCGCTGCGCCTGTCCGAGAAGGGCCACTCGCGTCGGCGTGCTGGAGTGCGGCCGGCGCTTCGCCGACCACGAGTTCCCGAGATCACGGCGCGACCTGCAGCGCTACTTCTGGAGCCCTCGCCTCGGGATGAAGGGCATCTTCCGCCTGACGACCTTCAACGACGTCTCGGTCGTCTCCGGCTGCGGCGTCGGCGGCGGCAGCCTCGGCTACGCCAGCACGCTCTACGTGCCCCCGAAGCAGTTCTTCGAAGACCGCCAGTGGGCGGAGCATGGAGGACTGGGAGAGCGCGCTCGCCCCGCACTACGCCGAGGCGCAGCGGATGCTGGGCGTCGTGCAGAACCCGCACGACGACCCCGCCGACCAGCTGCTGCGCGAGTTCGGCGAGGAGCTCGGCGTCGCCGACACCTACAAACAAGACGCCCGTCGGCATCTTCTTCGGCGAGCGGCCGGCAAGACCGTTCCCGACCCCTTCTTCGGCGGCGAGGGCCCCGACCGCACCGGCTGCCACCTGTGCGGGCGCTGCATGGTCGGCTGCCCGCACGGCGCCAAGAACACGCTCGTCAAGAACTACCTCTACCTCGCCGAGCGCCGCGGCGCCGCAGGTGATGCCCGAACGCACCGTCCTCGACATCCGCCCGCTCGGCGCCGGCGCGACGGCAGCGAGGGCTACGAGGTCGAAAGCGTCCGCTCCGGCGCGTGGCTGCGCAAGGAACGCCGCGTCCAGCGCGCCCGCGGCGTGGTCGTCGCGGCCGGCCCGCTCGGCACCAACAAGCTGCTGCAGCGCTGCCGCCTGGGCGGCTCGCTGCCGCGCGATCTCCGCCCGCCTGGGCGAGCTCGTGCGGACCAACTGCGAGTCGATCCTCACCGTCACCGTCCCCGAGGACTACCCCGACGGACCTGATCAAACGCGTCGCGATCACCTCCTCGATCTACCCCGACCCGCACACCCACATCGAGACCGTCACCTACGGCGACGACGGCGACTCGATGCGCATGCTCTACACGCTGCTCGTCGGCGACGGCACGCGCCTCACGCGCCCGCTGAAGCTGCTCGCGCAGATCGCTGCTGCACCCGCGGCGCCTCGCGAAGGTGCTCTTCGCCAAGCACTGGTCGCGGCGCACGATCATCCTCCTCGTGATGCAGACGCTCGACAACGCGATCGCGCTGCGCCCCGCCAAAGGCCCGTTCGGCAGCCTGCTGGCTGCAGACCGAACAGGACCCCGAGCGCCCCATACCCGACGTTCATCCCGGTCGCCAACCAGGCCGCCGAATGGTTCGCGCGAGCGCACCGGCGGCATCGCCCAGAGCGCGCTCACGGAGGCGCTCTTCAACATCCCCTCCACCGCCCACATCCTCGGCGGCGCCGTGATCGCGCCCGGACCCCTCGCCGGGCGTCGTCGACGCCCGCCAGCGCGTCTTCGGCTACGAGAACCTGCTCGTCTGCGACGGCTCGGTGATCCCCGCGAACGTCGGCGTGAACCCGTCGCTGACGATCACCGCGCTGGCCGAGCACGCGATGAGCTTCGTGCCGCGCCGGCGGGCACGGCGAGCAGGCGGCCGCGGCCCGCTGGCGGCGTACGCGGCCTGCCGGCCGACGCCGGCGCAGTCACCGACGCTCGCCGCTGCGACGCCGGCACGCTCCCAGGCGCTCTGCAGCGCGCCGCCGCGCAGGCGCAGCCGCGCGGCGCCGCGCAGCGCGCACGAGCGTGTTGAGCACCGCGTCGCGGTCGGCGCGCAGGCGCGCGATCGTCCGCCACGCGCCCGCCGCGCATGCCGGCGTTGCAGCAGCGCCGGCTCGCCGGCGCGCATCAGCAGCGCCCACACGCGCACGCGCCGCGCGGTCCACGCGCAGCGGGTCGAACGGCAGCGTGAAGCCCTGCAGGAACGGCTTCGGGCGGGCGGCCGCGGTCGAGCGGCCGCCCACGGCCCGGCGCTGTAGAGGCCGGCGGGGCGCTCGTATTCGATGATGCCGCCCGTCGGCGTCGCCCGCGTCAGACGCCGGGGTAGGGGTCGACCAGGAACTGCCACTCCACGAGCCCGACGCCCGCGACCCACAGCCGGTGCAGGGCGCGCGAGACCCACGCGCCTGCAGACGGCCGGGCACGCCGTGCGCGGCTGCGGCGCGCTTTCCCAGTTGAGCTCGGTCACCCACACCGGCTTGGGCCCGCGCGGCAGCGCGGTGCGCAGCGCGCTCGGCCCGCGCGAGCAGCGCCGTGACCTTGGCGGCGTCCGAGATCGCCACGTCCAGCGAGGAGCGCGCCGGCAGGTCGGGGATCCCGACGGACAGCGGGTGGAACGCGAGCACGTCGAAGTGCGGCGGATCGGGGCACGACGCACGTGGAGCGCCCCCGCGGGTGCGCGCGTCGCCTTCGAGGCAGAGCAGCCCGCTCAGGAACGTGCAGCGGCGCCATCCGCCCGACTCCGGCCGGTTCGCCGTTGGGGGCCACGCCGGCGCGCGACCACCATGTCGCTCGGCTGCACCGACTTGACCCCGGCGTAGAAGGCGTTCAGCAGCCGGCGGTAGAGCAGCGGCGAGAAGGCGCTCCAGCGCCGGCGCTCCACGACCCACTGCGGCTCCAGGTAGCGCGCGAGGTTGGGCTCGTTCCACGCCTGGAACAGCCGCACGCGCGGCAGCGCCCGCTCGGCGCCAGGGGGTCGGGGAAGGAGCCGTCGTAGCGGCGCGCGACCGCCGCGGCGAACTCCCCGAGCGCCGCCGGGCTCGGCGCCCAGCTGCCCGGGTACGCGTACGGCCAGCGCTCCGGCGCTTCCGCGAAGGCCGGCGCGTGCGAGACCACGAGCAGCGGCTCAGGCCCGCCGCGACGGTGTCGCGCACGGCCGCGTCGATCGGGTCGAAGCCGGTAGACGGGACTCGCCAGGATCGCGCGCGTCGAACCCGGCCGGCGGGTCGGGGCGCCACGGTGTAGCGCCAGTCGACCGGGATGCGAACCACGCTCGCGCCCGCCGCGCGGATGCGGGTGAGCGCCAGCTCGCGGACCCGCGCATCGCCGCTCATCAGCAGCGCGCCGTCGGAGATGCCGCGGACCAGCCCGCCTCGCGGGAAGGGGCCGTAGAGCAGCGCGTGGTTCTGGGCCAGGGCGAGCCGCGGGCTGGTGGGCGCCGGCCGGGACCCCGGCGAGGGTTCCGCGCCGAACGGCCGCGGCGGGCCTTCCGGGCCGCTGCGCGAGGGAGCGGCAGGACCGGCGGGGGCTGCAGCCAGGCGACCGCGCTCAGCGCGAGTGCCGAGCGCGTTCGCCGGCGACCTGAGGGCTCGCGCCATCCGGGCGCCGGCCCTAGCGATGGAGCGTGACCGAACGGCGGCCGAGGTTCAGCTTCGCGCCGGAGGCGCTGCGCAGCGTCGTGACCAGCACCGCTTTGACGCTGTGGGCGTGCCTGAGCCTGCGACGGCCCTGCGCGGTCAGCTTGATCTTCACATTGACCTTGCCCGCGGCTTTCGCCGTCGCCGACCCCCGCGCGAGCAGCACGCGCGGGCTTGCGCCGGTGACGATGCCGCGCGCTCCTGGCCGATGACGCCGACGCCGGCACGCTCCCGCCCTGCAGGTAGAGATCCTCGATCACGGTTCCAGCCTGGTTGATCGTCACCTGGTTGGTCCAGCCGAACCGCAGCAGCCGTGCGATCGTGGTCCGCGGCAGCCTGAGGATCGAGCCCAGCAGCGCGGGCGGCGGCGGAGGTGGGGGCGGCGCCGGGGGCGGCGGGACAGGCGCCCACGGGGCGCTCGTTCCGCTGGAGTAGGTGAAGGTCGCCCCGCCGGCGAGGGGCGTTTGCAGCGCTCGACGGCTTGGACCGTCTGCCGAACGCCAGGGGCATCAGGAAGCTGCCGCGCGAAGGACTGGCCGGACAGCGCGGTCACCTGCGCCTCTCCGCCCGGACGCGCTCGCCGTGTAGCCGTAGGGGTGGGACACCAGCGTGTAGGCGCTCGCCTTCGACTTCCATTCCCGGGGAGCGCTGTCCGGAGAAGTTCGTCGAGCCGGCGCAGACCGTCGGGTCCATCGAGGGCAGGCCGTCGTAGACGACCGAGCCGACCAGGTGTCCGGACGGCGTTTCGAGCGTCGACCACGTCACCCACCTGCGGCACCTGCGAGAGCCAGACATCGCCATTTGACCCCGTGCCCTGTTGCCACGAGCGCGCCGTTGTGGAATGATCTTCAGCGACGACTTCAGCCCGCGGCTCGGACGTAGCCGCTGGTGGAGAGCGATCGGTTCTTCCGGGAAGCGTTGTCTCGCCCTCGACGATCGACAGGGAGTATTCGGGGGCCGTGGGTTCTTCGCTCCAGGCCGCCGCGGGCACCGGCGCAGCGGCGGCTGCGATGCCGAGGATCAGCAGCGCCAGGCACGATGTGCGCCCGACAGCCTGCTTTGAGGCGCTGAATCCGGATATGAGGGTGCCGCTGGTTCCCACAGACGTCCGATCAGATCGTTCGGCAGCACGAAACGATTTAGCTTTGACATAAAACTTGGACGCGGAGCGTAGAAGAGGCTGCGGCGGAAAAACCGGGCGCTCGGCTACCGGCCGCCGGCCATCGCCGGCAGGATCACCAGGTGTCGCCGTCGCCCACCGCGGTGTCGAGGCCGTCGAGCACGCGCACGTCCTCGTCGTTGAGGTAGACGTTGACGTAGCGGTTCAGCTCGCCCTCCGCGGAGAACAGCTGGCTCTGCGTGGCGGGGTGGCTGGAGGCGAGGTCGCGCAGAACCTCGCCGACGTTCCCGCCGGAGGCGCTCACCTCCTTCTCGCCGCCCACCGAGGCGCGCAGGACGGGTGGGATCTTGATCGTGGCCATCTCGGACGAGCAGACTACCCTGCGGCGGCGCAGAATGCCTCGTAATCAGGGAACACGCCGAGCTCCTCGTCGCGGATCTCCTCCGGCGCGCGCGAGCAGATCGGGCACTCGGGGTCGCGGTGGACCTTGACCTCGGTGAGCGTCGCCCCCAGCGCGTCGTAGAGCAGGAGGCGCCCGATCGCGGGCTCGCCGATGCCGAGCACCAGCTTGACGACCTCGGTGGCCTGCAGCAGGCCCATCGTGCCCGGCAGCACGCCCAGCACGCCGTTGGCCCCGCAGGAGGGCGCGAGCTCGGCGGGCGGGGGCTCGCGGAACAGGCAGCGGTAGCAGGGGCCCTCGTAGGGCTTGAAGACCGAGAGCTGCCCGTCGAAGCCGAGGATCGAGGCCGAGACGACGGGGATCCGCAGGCGCACGCTGGCGTCGTTGAGCAGGTAGCGCGTGGGGAAGTTGTCCACCCCGTCGACGATCACGTCCCAGCCCTCGATGATCTCCATGATGTTCTCGGCGCCCAGTCGTACGGGGTACTTGACGACCTCCACGTCGGGGTTCAGCCCGTGGATCGTCTCCTCCGCGGAGTCGACCTTGGGGATCCCGATCCGCTGGGTGGAGTGGATCACCTGGCGCTGGAGGTTCGAGAGGTCGACCTCGTCGTCGTCCACGATCCCCAGCGTGCCCACCCCGGCGGCGGCGAGGTACAGCGCGGTGGGAGAGCCGAGGCCGCCGGCGCCGAGCAGCAGCACCTTGCGCGTCGAGCAGCTTCTGCTGGCCCTCCGCGCCGATCTCCGGGATCAGCAGGTGGCGCGAGTAGCGCTCGCGCTGCTCCGCGCTCAGCGCGCGCGGAATCTCGACCTCGTAGCCGCGGTCCTTCCAGAGGGTTATACCCGCCGGTCATCGAGCGCACGTGCTCGTAGCCCATGTCCTCCATCAGCGTGCGCGCCGCGTAGGCCGAGCGAGCGCCCGAGGCGCAGTAGAGGATCATCTCCGCGGAGCGATCTCGGCGACCGCGCTCTCGATGCGCGACTCCAGATGGCCGCGGGGGATGCTCCTGGCGCCCGGCAGGTGCCCGGTGGCGAACTCTTCGCTCCCGCGCACGTCCACGATCGCGACGCCCTCCCCGATCAGCTCCTTGACCTCTGACGGGTCGACCTCGTCGATCCTGCTCTTGATCTGGCGGAGCAGCTCCGCCGAGGACACGCTCATCTGAAAACTCCCGAACGGTGGTCGGATTTCATGGACTTCAGAAAGTATAGCGCTGATTTCGGCTTTCTGCCCACTTCCGGCACCGGCCAAACCAGGTCTCGAACGCCCGCCGATCTCGGCCCGCCGCCCGCCGAATCAGGCCTCGAGGACCGGGGGGATCTTGGCCTACGCCCAACGTTGGCGGCGCCCGCCCAGCCAGGTCTCGAGCACCCGCAGCTCGTGCAGCCGTTCGGGGGCCACCTCCCGGGGGTCGCGGTCGAGCACGACAAGATCGGCGAGCATCCCGGGGCGCAGCGAGCCGACACGGTCTCCCAGCAGGACATGCTCGGCGGCGTTGCAGGTGACCGTGCGCAGCGCCTCCTCGAGCTTCAGCTGTTGAAAGGGCCCGAGCACGTCGTCGCTGTCGCGCATCAGACGGGTCGTCGCGGTGCGCAGGGCCAGGCACGGGTCAACCGGGGAGACGGGGGAGCCGCTGTGGCAGGAGCTCGCGATGCCCTGCTCGAGGTCCCGGCGCAGCGAGTGGATGCGCGCGGCGCGCTCGGGGCCGAGCACCTCGTCGCGGAAGCTCTCCCCCCAGAAGTAGACCTGGTTGATCGTGTGGCTCACCGAGAGCCCGAGGTCCGCGGCCCTGGCGATCTGCTCGTCGCGGGCGACGGTGAAGTGCTCGATGCGGTGACGCACCTGTGCGGGTGGATCCTCCGCGAAGAGCGCCTCGTAGCAGTCCAGCGCCTGCTCGATGGCGCGGTCGCCGTTGGCGTGCACCACCAGCTGCCACCCCGCGCGGTGCCAGGCGCGCATCGCCTCCCGCAGCTCGACCTCCTCATGGTTGAGCCTGCCGCTTCCGCGACCGTTCAGGTAGGGCTCCCCCACCGCGGCGGCGAAGTCCTGGATCGAGCCATCCGCCCAGTAGGCGATTCCGACCACGTCGTAGAACTCGTCCCCTCCGCCGGGCCTCGCGCCGAGCGAGGCGGCGAGCTCGGGGGTGAAGGCCCCGCGAACGCGGACCGGGGCGTCCGCGGCGCGGGCGAGCGAGCCCAGCAGCTCATGCTCTGCCGCGCCCGCAACCAGACCGATCCCGGTGTCGTACACCGTGGTGCATCCGCGCATCGCAAACTCGCGCAGCGTGCGGGCTCCCATCTCCGCCACACGCCCAGGGGCGTCTTTGAGGGCGTCGGCCGGGTCCATGGGGCCGGCAGGTCCGGATGGGCGGGCGGGTCCCCCGACTGCTGCCAGCGCGCTCTTCGCCACGTGCACATGGGGCTCCACGAACCCCGGCAGCACCGCGTGTCCTTCGAGATCGACGATCTCGGTGCCGGGGGTGTAGTGACGTTTGACTTCAGTGAGGGAGCCCACACCGAGGATCTCCGAGCCACGGATCGCCAGCGCCTCCCCAACCGGGTTGGCTTCGTCCACCGTCAGGATCGGCCCGCCGCGCAGGATCACCGCACGCTCGGGCTCTGCCACTCCGGACGCCCCCGCACCGTCCGAGGACACCACCGCGGGGGCGAACGCAGGGACCGTCAGGTTGCCCAGCACGCCCTGCGCAAGCGCAGCGACGCCGGGGCAGCATGCGACGCGCATCGTTGGAGCACCTCTTCCATGAGTCAGTCTGCCAGGGGTTCCCAACAATACCGCTCATCGGGTTACACAACCTCGCCCACAGCGGGTGAACGCTCCGTCTCCTACCCTCCAAGCTGCCCGATGCGTCCCCACCTCCGCCCGGCCTCGAGGCCCAGATACCTCCCCGTCGCGCTCGCCGCGACGGCGCTCGCGCTTGCGGCGCTGACGGGTTGCGCATCCTCGGAAGAGCCCGGGCGCACCTCGGGCGGCGCGACGACCGAAGCGGGCTCCGCCGGCGCCCCATCCGCCACCGGGTTCGACGGAGCGCTGCTGCCCGCGAACCTGCGCCCGCACGAATTCACGCTCACCGACCAGTACGGACGGCGCGTCTCGCTGCGCGAGGCGCGCGGGCGGGTGGCGATCCTCGCGTTCCTGTACACCGCCTCGGGGACCACCGCGCCGCTGATCGCCCAGCAGATCCGCGGCGCGCTGGACGAACTCGGGCGGCCCGTGCCCGCGCTCGCGGTCAGCGTCGACCCCGCCGTCGACAGCGGCGCGCGCGTGCGCACCTTCCTGCGGGAGACCTCGCTGAGCGGGCGCCTGGAGTATCTCACCGGCACCCCGGCCCAGCTGCGCGCGGTGTGGCGCGCCTACGCGGTGACCCCCGCCCGCGCCGGCCCACTCGCCTACGAACGCGCCGCGTTCGTGCTGCTGCTCGACCGGGCGGGGGCCCCGCGCGTGGAGCTCCCCCTCGAACAGCTCACCCCCGAAGCGCTCGCACACGACATCCGCAAGCTCCAGGGCGAATAGGCCGCATTGACCGAGGTGCGGCATGAGCGGGTCGCCACGCCCGCATCCGACGGGATGCGCCATCCAGGTGCGGCATGGGCGGGATCGGTCGGCCCTGATATCCTACCTGCGAGGTAGGTATTCGAGCGATGATGTTCTCAACCAAGGCCGAGTACGGCGTGCGCGTGATGGTCGCCCTGGCGCAGCGGGCGGCGCGTAGCCCTGCTGGCGAGGAGCCGGTGGTCCCGCTCGCGGAGATCGCAGAGCACGACGGACTGCCGCTGGCCTACCTGGAGCATCTGGTGGCGCGACTGCGCAAGGCGGGGCTGATCGACAGCCGCCGGGGCTCTCGCGGCGGGTACATGCTGGCGCGAGCGCCGGAGGAGATCACGATGGCGGAGGTGGTGGAGGCGCTGGAGGGGTCGATCGCGCCGATCGAGTGCATCTCGCAGGGCCCGGACGGGAACATCGTGTGCTCGCGCGAGTCGGGGCGGGTGGGATCCAAATCCAATGTGTGCCCAACCAAGCTGCTCTGGACACGGGTGCGCCTCGCGATCGTGAGCACCCTGATGGAGACCACGCTCGCGGACCTCCTGCCTGCACCATCCGAAGCAGTACCGATCGCATCCACACCCTGAACCGAAGGAGACCATGGCCGACCTGGAGATACGCAACCTGCACGTGCGCATCGAGGAGCGCGAGATCCTCAGAGGCGTCGACCTGAGCGTCGAGCGCGGGGAGGTGCACGCGCTGATGGGACCCAACGGGTCGGGCAAGTCGACGCTCGCGAACACCCTGCTCGGACACCCCGCCTACGAGGTGACGGAGGGGGCGATCGTCTTCAAGGGCCAGGACATCACCGAGGCCGAGCCCCACGAGCGCGCGAAGGCGGGGCTGTTCCTCGCCTTCCAGTACCCCGTCGCGATCCCGGGCGTGTCGGTGGCGAACTTCCTGCGGATGGCGATCAACGCGAAGCGCGAGGAGCCGATCCAGGTGAAGGAGTTCCGCACCGAGCTCCAGCACGCGATCGAGCTGCTCGACGTGGACCGCTCGTTCACCTCGCGCCACCTCAACGACGGCTTCTCCGGCGGGGAGAAGAAGCGCGCGGAGATCCTGCAGATGGCGATGCTCAAGCCGGATATCGCGATCCTCGACGAGACCGACTCGGGTCTCGACATCGACGCGCTGCGCACGGTGGCGGAGGGCGTCGAGAAGCTGCACTCCGAGCAGGGCCTCGGCGCCCTGATCATCACCCACTACCAGCGCATCCTGCACTACATCAAGCCCCAGTTCGTGCACATCATGCTCGACGGGCGGATCGTGCTCGAGGGCGGGGTCGAGCTGGTGGAGCGCCTGGAGCGCGAGGGTTACGACCAGATCCGCCAGGAGTTCGGCGAGCAGGCGGCGACCGCCGGCGCTGGAGGCGGGCGTGCCTGACGCGGGAGGGGCCGGCGCGAACGGGAGCGGCGAGGTCGCGGTCAAGCCCGGTCGCCATCGCGAGGCGACGCTCTACCACGCCCTCCACGGGGCCGGCGCGGGCGACGGGCGCACGCTCGAGCAGCTGCGCGAGGCGGCGCTGAGGGTCTACGAGTCCACGGAGCTGCCGGTGTGGCGGCGCTCGGGCTTCTGGACCACGAGCTTCGAGGGGCTCGACCTCGACGCGCTCGAGGTCCGCCACCACGCCCCGGGCGCCGAACGGGCCACCGGCGTCGGCGGAGCCGCGAGGGAAGGCGGGGGCGTCGGCGACTCCCGCGAGGATGCGCTCCCGGAGATCGTGCGCAGC
This sequence comes from uncultured Solirubrobacterales bacterium, assembly GCA_963813765.1. Lineage (GTDB taxonomy): Bacteria > Actinomycetota > Thermoleophilia > Solirubrobacterales > Solirubrobacteraceae > Palsa-744. The sequence goes on along the minus strand of CAWFAB010000001.1, from coordinate 1,206,187 downwards.
ACCCTCCCCGAGCGCCCCCGGGCGGGGCGGATCGTGCAGCTCGACGGCTCCGTGGTGCACGTGGAGCTCGACCCCGGGCTGGCCGCGCGCGGGGTGATCCTCTGCTCGCTGGAGGAAGCGGCGCGCGATCATGGGGAGCTGTTCGCACAGTGGTACTCCAAGCGTCTGACGTATGAACGCCACAAGCTGGAGGCGGCGAACGCGGCGCTGTGGACGGGCGGGGCCTTCCTGCACGTCCCCGCGGGCCTCGCGATCGAGGAGCCGTTCGAGATCGTGTACGCGATCGAGGGGCCCGGGGTGGCTCAGTACGGGCGCACGCTGATCGTGGGCGAGCACGCCTCGGAGTTCCGCGTACACGAGTACGACCTCGCGGAGGACTTCGAGGGCCAGGCGCTGCACGCGGGGGCGTTCGAGCTGTACCTGAAGGACGGGGCGCGCTGCCGCCTCGCGCAGGTTCAGGACTGGGGCTCGGGCGAAGTCTTCGACGCCTCGACGCGCTTCGTCGGGGTGGGGCGCGACGCCTACTGCCACTGGCTGCCCGCGCTGCTGGGTGGCCACCTGGTGCGCCACCACCTGGAGCTCGCGGTGAGCGAGCCCGGCGGGGACATGGCCTTCCGCGGCCTCTTCTTCGCGCAGGCGCAGGAGCTGCTGGACGTGTTCGCGGTGGACCTGCACGAGACGGGACCCTCCGGCGGGGACGTGCACTGGCGCGGAGCCGCCACGGGCTCCAGTCGCGCGAGCTTCGAGGGGCTGATCCAGATCGACCCGGGGGCGCAGCGGACCCACACCTACCTGCAGATCCACACGATGATGCTCTCCCCGAAGGCGCGCCTGGACGCGATCCCCTCGGTGCTGGTCTCCGCCGACGACGTCTCCGCCTCGCACGGGGGCACCGTGGGAGAGCTCGACGAGGACGCGATCTTCTACATGCAGAGCCGCGGCCTCGATCGCGCGAGCGCGGTGCGGGTGATCGTGGAGGGCTTCTTCGAGCCGCTCCTCTCCGAGCTGCGCGACGAGCCGCTGGAAGAGCTGGTGCGCGCGAAGATCGCGGCGAAGCTGGCGGCGGCGAGCGCGGACATCGAGGCGTACGCGGCCAGCCGATGAGCGCCACCATCACGAGGCTCGACGTGCGCGGGGACTTCCCGATCCTCGACCGGTCTTTCGACGGGCACCCGCTGGTGTACCTCGACTCGGCCTCGACCGCCCAGAAGCCGCAGATCGTGATCGACGCGATGTCCGAGCATCTGCGTGCGCACAACGCCAACGTGCACCGGGGGGTGTACGCGCTCGCGCTGGAGGCTGACGCAGCGTACGAGCGGGCGCGCGAGCGGGTCGCGGCGTTCGCCGGCTCCGAGCCGGCCACGACGATCTTCACCAAGAACGTGACCGAGGCGATCAACCTCGTGGCCTACGCCTGGGGCCGCGCGAACGTGGGGCCGGGAGACGCGGTGCTGATCACGCAGATGGAGCACCACGCCAACATCGTGCCCTGGCAGGTGCTCTGCCGCGAGCAGGGAGCGCAGCTGCGCTATCTGGCAGTTGACGAGTCCGGGCTGCTCGTCCCCGAGCAGTTGGACGCAGAGCTCGAACGGGGCGACGTGAAGCTCGTGGCGTTCACGCACGTCTCCAATGTGCTGGGGACGATCAACCCAGTGTCGAAGATGATCCCCCGCATCCGCGCCGCGGGGGCGCTCTCGCTGGTAGACGGCGCGCAGTCCGTCCCCCACATGCCCGTGGACGTTGGCGCGCTGGGGGCGGACTTCTACGCGTGGACCGGCCACAAGGCGGTGGGGCCCACGGGGATCGGGGTGCTGCACGGCCGCCGCGAGCTGCTGGAGGAGATGCCCCCGTTCCTCACCGGCGGGGACATGATCGCCTCCGTTGACTTCGACAGCGCCACCTGGAACGAGCTGCCCTACAAGTTCGAGGCCGGCACCCCGATGATCGCCGAGGCCGTCGGGCTGGGCGTGGCCGTCGAATACCTGGGGGGCCTGGGGATGGAGCGCGTGCGCGCCCACGAGCTCCATTTGACCGCCCATCTGCTGGAGCGCCTCGCGGAGGTCCCCGCGCTGCGCGTGGTCGGCCCCTCGCGCCCCGAGCAGCGGGGGGGCCTGGCGTCGTTCACGATCGAGGGGATGCACCCCCACGACATCGCCGAGCTCGCGAGCCGCGAGGGCGTGTGCATCCGCGCGGGCCACCATTGCGCCCAGCCCTTGATGCGCCACCTCGGCGTGGCCGCCACCGCGCGGGCGAGCGTCGGGATCTACAACACCCCCGCGGAGATCGACGCGCTGATCGACGCCCTGCGCACGGGGCGCGAAGTGTTCGAGCTGTGATGGACGACCTCTACCGCGACTACATCCTCGACCACTACAAGCGCCCCCGCAACTTCGGGGAGCTCGAGCCCCACGACCTGGAGGCCAGCGAGCACAACCCCCTCTGCGGCGACGAGCTCAGCGTGCAGATCCGCGTCAAGGACGGGCGCATCGAGGATCTCCGCTTCCACGGCCACGGCTGCGCGATCTCCCAGGCCGCCGCCTCGATCGCCTCCGAAGAGCTCAAGGGCATGGAGCTCGAGGAGGTGGAGCGCCTCGGCGCCGACTGGATGCTCGATCTGCTCGGCATCCCCGTCTCCGCCACCCGGCGCAAGTGCGCGCTGCTCAACCTCAAGGTCGTGCGCGGCGCCGTCAGCGGCGATCACGACTGGCCGGCCTGACCCCGGCCGGCCCAGCCGGCGATCGTGATGAGCCGAGTCTCGTGCAGACCATCAGCGGATCGCGTACTCGCAACTACTCTAAAAAGTTTAGAGTAGATTCAAGTGGAACCGGGGTTTCGCAAAGCTCGCCCACCGCGCACGCCCGCTCTCAAGTTGGCGGCAGCCGCCAATATGCGCGCGGGTCTCTGGTGCTCTTGCCGACCCACTCGATCAGACCCTCGCTCCGCAGCGATTCCAGCCGGCGGATGGTCGCCGGTCGGGAGAGCCCCAGCACCTCGGCGACCTCGCCCGTGCTGAGCCGCCCAGCCTCCCGGAGAGCCGCCGTGATCGCGCGGGCCTCATCGGGAAGCCGCGCCTCCAGGGCTCTGTCGGTCAACTCGGCGGAGAGCGTCAGGAGCACGCTGCCCGCGGTCTGCCCGTAGACCGGGTCCACCAGTCCGGCCGCGCGCATCTCCTCGAAGATGCGCCGGATGCCCTCGCCCAACTCCTGTCCGAAGTGCAGATCGGAGCAGACCCGCGCGATCCGCGGGTTGCGGGCAAAGCGGGTGCTGCGCAGCGGATCGCTCAGATCGACCAGTCCGGGGAAGCGTCCCGGGCTCGATATCTCGATCCGGTCGTCGAAGATCTCGACCCTAATGTGATCGCCGGCGAGGCTGTAGGAGCGGTGAACAACCGCGTTCACCACCCCCTCCAGCCACGCGTCTTCGGGAATCAACGGAACTTCGCCAAAGCGGCCGGTGGCGGAGATCAGCGCTCTGCGGACGGGCTGCAGGCACTGGATGACGCCGCGCGCCTCGTGGAGCTGACGCGGGATGGAGCCCTCGATCCGGATGTCCTCGAGCAGATGCTGGCCGGCTCCCGTCCCGCGCTCGCGTCCGCGGTAGCGCAGGATCCGCACGAACGCCTCGGGCAGGACGGCCTGCGGTTCGCGTGCAAACAGCAGCAGGCCTGCGATCGTCAGCTCCTCACCCCGGGCCGCCAGCCCCCGCGCTCGCAGCAGGCGCCAGATATTTGGGTGGCCCACCGCCCGGGCATATTCCTCCAGCAGCGGCCCGTCGAGCGCCTGCGGGCCAACGCCCTTCAGCGGCCGCGCCTCGTAGCTCGCCTGACCCTTGTCGAACAGCAGCTCCTGGCGCTGGTGAAAGCTCAGGCGCCGCGTCTCGTCGCCGACACGGAGGAAGACCTCGTCCCTGGAGTTGGCGTGCACCACGTCGCTCGTGGGAACCTCGATGACCAGCAGGTGATCGCGGCCGCCCTTCGCGTTGACACAGAGCACGAGGCGGTGCTTGACGCCGACGGGCGGCTGGGCGAAGTCGATCGCCGCCTGCATCTGTGCGTTGCGCCGCTCGACGTTGTCATCTCCGCCCTCCACCGTCCCCTTCCAGAGGCCCACCACGATCGTCCCCCCGTCGGCGTTCGCCATGCCGATCAGGTCGTTTGCGAGGTCCTTGGGAGCGATTCGCCTAGACTTGCGATCGAACCACTGATCCTCCGAGATCGCCAACAGCTGGCTCCCGCGCTCCTTTACCGGTGCTTTGAGGGACTGCTCCACCGCCACCGTCAACATAAAACTACTCTAACATTTTTAGAGTAGATTCGAGTAGAAAGTGATCGGGACGGCCCGCCGGGCAGACGCGATAGAATCCCTACTTCAGAGCACGGGATTTCAACCGAGGAGCGCCATGGCCGCCACGGACACAGTCAGGATCGCCAAGCCCAGCCCGATCGTCGAGGACGAGCAGGGGCAGCTGCGCGCCCGCCAGGGGATCTCCCGCGAGGTCGTCAGCGAGCTCTCGAAGATCAAGGGCGAGCCCGACTGGATGGCCGAGAAACGGATCTCCTCGCTTGAGATCTTCGAACGCAAGCCCATGCCGACGTGGAGCATCGACCTCTCCGGCCTGAACCTCGACGACCTCGTCCTCTACTCGCCCCCCACCGCCGGGCGCTTCAACTCCTGGGACGACGTCCCCGCGGAGATGAAGCAGACCTACGAGGACCTCGGCATCCCCCAGGCCGAGCGCGAGCACCTCGCCGGCGTCGTCGGCGTCTGGCGCCAGGAGCCCGTGTACGAGGGTCTCAAGGAGGAGTACTCCAAGCAGGGCATCCTCTTCTGCTCGATGGACACCGCCATCACCGAGTACCCCGAGCTCGTGCAGAGGTACTTCATGAACAAATGCGTCCCCGCGCAGGACAACAAGTTCTCAGCGCTCCACGGCGCTGTGTGGTCCGGCGGGGCCTTCTGCTACATCCCCAAGGGCGTGAAGTGCGACCTCCCGCTGCAGTCCTACTTCCGCATGGAGGGGGCAGGAGAGGGCACCTTCGAGCACACCCTGATCGTCGCCGACGAGGGCTCCGAGGTCAACTACATCGAGGGCTGCACCGCGCAGACCTACTCCGTGAACTCGATGCACTCCGCGGTGGTGGAGATCTTCGTGCACGAGGGCGCCAAGGCCCGCTACACCACCGTGCAGAACTGGTCCAAGGACGTCTACAACCTCAACACCAAGCGCGCCGTCGTCGACGCCGGCGGGACCGTCGAGTGGGTTGGGGGCTCGATGGGCGCCAAGTACGTGATGCTCTACCCCGGCTCCTTCCTGATGGGCGAGGGCGCCCGCGCCGACCACCTCAACGTCGGCGTCGCCTCCGGGGGCGTCCACAAGGACACCGGCGCCAAGGTCGTCCACCTCGCCCCCAACACCACCTCCAACATCCTCGCCAAGTCGATCTCCAAGGACGGCGGGATCATGGGCTACCGCGGCCTGGTCAAGATGGGCCCCCACTCCGCCGGCTCCAAAGCCCGCGTGCAGTGCGACGGGCTGATGATGGACGGCATCTCCCGCTCGGACACCTGGCCCGACATCCAGATCCAGAACCCCCACGTATCCGTCGCCCACGAGGCCACCGTCGGGCGCATCTCCGACGACCAGCTCTTCTACATGGGCTCCCGCGGCTTCACCGAGGACGAGGCCGCCGCGATGATCGTCAACGGCTTCATCGAGCCCGTCACCAAGGAGCTGCCGATGGAGTACGCCGTGGAGCTCAACCGGCTCATACAGCTGGAGATGGTCGGCTCGATCGGGTGACCAGGCGAGACCGCACGGTTGTCGATGTCCTCGCCGCAAGTGAGTCGAAGAGCCTGCTCGGATCGGTTGCGTTCAACGTCTGCGAGGAGGATCTGATGAAGCCGCTCGATATCGAGTGGGACATCGCCAGCGCATTCGACCCCGAGCATCCGAACCGCCGCTGCGCGCGCCCGTAGACACCATCGCCGCGCCGCCGTTCCTCGCCCACCTGCGGTGGGTGAACGCGAAGTCCCTGCGCATGGACCGCCAGCTCGGGCGGCCCGTGCTGATCGAGTTCTGGGACTTCTGCCGGCCCAACTCGCTGCGCACGCTGCCTTATCTAAAGGCTTGGCACGAGCGCTATGCGGGTGCTGTAGACGGCCAAACCGGCGGCTTGCGGGTCGTCGGCATCCACTCCCCCGGATTCGCGCCCGCGCGCGAGCGCGGCGCGGTCGAAGCGGCCGTCGCCCGGCTCGGGATCCCCTACCCCGTGCTGCTCGACCCCGACCTCGAGATGTGGCGGGAGTACGAGAACGCGGGGTGGCCCGTGCGCTACCTGTTCGATCAACGGGGAACACTGTTCGACTACCACTACGGGGAGGGCGCCTACGAGGAGACCGAGCTCGCGATCCAGGAGTTGCTGGGGATCGAGCGCGAGCCGCTGCACGCGCTGCGCCCCGAGGACGCTCCCGGCGCCCGGCTTCTGCCGCAGAGCGAGGACCGGGAGGGCGCCTACTCCGGACCCTATGAGGCCGGCGGCGTGTGGGCCGTGCTCGATGGGAACGGAACCGTACTGGTCAACGGCGCCCAGCTGACCGTCTCGCATCCGGGCGCCTTCCTCCTGATCGAGCACCAACGCCACACCGCAGGGGTGCTCCGGCTGGAGATCGGCCCCGACGTCGAGTGCCTGGCGACCTGCTTCACGCCAGGCTTGGCGTGAGCTCTGCGTGGCTGCGGGTCTCGAGCAGACGTCGCAGGAGAGGCGGGCCGTCGTCCTCGACGAGCACGCAGCCGCCCGGCCAGTAGGGGCTCTCGCCCGGGGTGGGGGTGAGGAAGTAGGAGTCGTACGTCCAGCAGCCCGTATTCACCAGTTGTCCGCCCCCCGGAGTCGACCACTCGCTCTCCCGGTCTCCCGGCAGGGGACCGGCGCGGTGGGTGTGACCGAACACGACGTACGCCGGGTGGGCGGGGCTCAAATCAAGGCGCTCCGCCACCTCGCCCATCGCGCGCAGGCCCGCCCGGCGCAGCTCCCCGGTCGAGAGGTCGGTGCTCAACGGGCCGAGGCCCGCGCGGTTCAGCGCCGCCACTGTGAGCGTGAACCCGCCGGCGAGCGTGCGGGTGCGCAGCGCGCGGCCGAGGCCCCCGATGCGGTGGTATCCATTGCGACGCCAGCCCGGGCGGGTGGGCTCCCGATCATCGCCGTGCGCCGCGGCGGTGCTGCCCCCGCCGCCCAGCGCGTGCCACGCGCGGACAGTCGTACCGCCGTTGAGCGCGTCGCCCGTGGGGGCCTGGCGGGCGATCGCGTCGATCCAGGCGAACACGGGGACGGTCACCGCCTCATAGTCCTCGACGCCCGCGAACGAGTCGGGCCGGCGGCGCAACATCCGGCCCATCGCGCCGATGCCCAGCCGCTCCAGGGTGGGAATCGTGAGGTGGCAGTCGAGATAGTGGCCGTGAGTCGCGTACACGTCAGGGCGCACCCAAAGACCGGGATATGCGGCGCTCAGGCGAGCGGGGGCGGCCCACTCCGCGAGCTGCGCCATCATCGGGGAGGCGGCCTCGGCGTCAACGCGCTGCTCGGCGCCGAGCGACGCCGGGGCGGGCAGCTCGCTGCGCCGTTCCAGCCACGGCTCGATCAGGGCGTGGTCGTGGTTGCCGGCCACCACCACCACCTCGCGGGCGGGCGGGGCTCCGATCACCCGGCCAAGGCCCTCGAAGAAAGGGCGCGCGGCAGCCAGCGCCTCACGACGCGGGCCGTGGCGCAGCTCCAGCACGTCGCCCAGCAGCACCACTCGGTCCACGTCCCGCATCTCCTCCAGAAGCGCCGCGCGCGGCTCGGGGCGGCGCAGCAGATCCGCGCCGCCGGCACTCCCCAGGTGCAGGTCTGAGACGATCAGCGTGCGCAAGAAGCCCTACGCAGCTCCGCCGGCCGCGACGGCCTCGCGGATCGGCTTGGGGAGCATGAAGCGGACATCCTCGCGGATCACCTGGAATTCGGAGATGTCCTCGTCGTGCACCCCCCGAGCGCGGAAGAAGTCGAGCAGGTTCTGTACGAGGTCCTCGGGGGCGCTGGCCCCCGAGGAGACGCCCACCACGCGCTTGCCCCGCAGCCACTCCTCGCGCACCTCGTGAGTGTTGTCCACCAGGTGGGCCTCGGTGCCGCAGTCGCGCGCCACCTCCACCAGGCGCACCGAGTTGGAGGAGTTGCGCGAGCCGATCACCAGCACCAGATCGCAGTCGCCCGCCATCTGCTTGACGGCCGCCTGCCGGTTGGTGGTGGCGTAGCAGATGTCCTCCGTGCGGGGCCCCGTGATGCTCGGGAAGCGCTCGCGCAGGCGCTCGACGATCACGGCGGTCTCGTCAACCGAGAGCGTCGTCTGGGTGATGTAGGCGACGCGCTCCGGGTCCCGCACCTCCAGGGCGTCCACGTCGCGCTCGTTCTGCACGAGCACGATCTGCTCGGGCGCCTCCCCCATCGTGCCTTCGACCTCCTCGTGGCCCCCATGGCCGACGAGCACGATCGTGTACCCCTGCTCCGCGAAGCGCCGAGCCTCCACGTGCACCTTCGTGACCAGCGGACAGGTCGCGTCGATCGTCTGCAGGCGGCGCGCCCGTGCGTTGGCGCGCACGCTCGGCGCCACCCCGTGCGCGGAGAAGACCGTCACCGCGCCCTCGGGGACCTCGGTCTCCTGCTCCACGAAGATCGCCCCGCGCGCTCGCAGTTGCTCCACGACATGCTTGTTGTGCACGATCTCCTTGCGCACGTACACCGGCGGCCCATGCAGATCCAGGGCACGTTCCACCGTCTGCACCGCGCGGTCCACCCCGGCGCAGTACCCCCGCGGGGCGGCCAGCAAGATCTTCTCGACGGTATTGGCCACCACCCTCATTGTACGGGCCCATCCCACTATGGCCGGCGCCAGGTACGCTAAGCACCCATGCCCCAGCGCCACCTGGACAGGCTCACCGCGGTGGATGCCTCCTTCCTGCACCAGGAGGGGCCAAACTCGCACATGCACGTGGGCGGGCTCACCCTGCTGGAGGGCCCCCCGCCCCCGCTCGAGGAGTTCCTGGAACAGATCCGCCGGCGCCTGCACCTCGTGCCCCGCTACCGCCACAAGCTCGCCTCCACCCACACCGCCCTGGACAGCGGCCGGCCGGTGTGGGTGGACGATCCGAGCTTCAACCTCGAGTACCACGTGCGCCACACCGCGCTGCCCGCGCCGGGAGACTGGGAGCAGCTGTGCAACCTCACCGCACGCATCTTCTCCCAGCAGCTCGACCGCTCCAAGCCCCTGTGGGAGATGTGGCTGATCGAAGGGCTCAGAGAGAGGCGAAGGCTTCGCGCTGATCTCGAAGACACATCACTCGCTGATCGACGGGATCGCGGGGGTCGACCTGGCGACGGTGCTCTTCGACCTCTCCCCCGAACCCCCGCCGGTCCGACACTCCGGCCGAGCGTGGCAACCCCACCGCGAGCCCGGCACGCTCGAGCTGCTGGCTGCGGTGGCGCGCGGGGCGCTGCGCGCGGGGGTCGAGCTGGCGGCGGGCGCGGCCGATGCGCTGGCGCACCCCGAGCACGCGCTCGCGAGCGCGCGCGAGGTGGCGGAGGGGCTGGGGGAGTTCGCCTGGGCGGTGATGAACCCCGCGCCCCCCACGCCGCTGAATGTCGATATCGGGCCCCACCGGCGCTTCGTCGGGGTGTGCAGCCCGCTGGATGACTTCAAGCTCGTCAAGAAGGCGTTCGGGTGCACTGTCAACGACGTGGTGCTCGCCGTCGTGGCGGGCGCCCTGCGCACCTTCCTGATCTCCCGCGGGGTGCGCACGGAGGGCCTGGAGCTGAGGGCGCTGGTGCCGGTGTCAGTGCGCGCCGAGGACGAGCACGACCAGATGGGCAATCGCATCGTGGTGATGCGCGGGCCGCTCCCCGTCTATATGGCCGACCCCCTGCAGCGCCTGCGCTTCGTCAAACGGGAGATGGACGGGCTGAAGGAGTCCAAGCAGGCGCTCGGCGCCGAGGTGATCGCGAACGCGCAGAACTTCGCTCCCCCCACGATCCTCGCGCAGGCCTCGCGGCTGAACTTCTCCACGCGCCTCTTCAACCTGATCGTCACCAACGTCCCCGGCCCCCAGTTCCCGCTGTACGTGCTGGGTCGCAAGATGCTCGAGGCCTACCCCGTCGCCTTCCTGCCCCAGCACCACGCCCTGGCGATCGCGATCATGTCCTACAACGGCCAGATGAACTTCGGCCTGCTCGGCGACCTCGACGCGATGTACGACCTCGATCTGTTCGGGGAGAGCATCGCCACGGAACTCGCCACGCTGGTATCGCTCGCGCGCAAGGGCGCCGCGGCTGCCGTGGGGGTTGACCGGTAGGAGCCTACGCTTAGACGGAAATGCCAGCGGACCGGATTATTCGCCTCATGGATGCGTTGGGCGCGTTTTCGGTAGTGTTCGCGGTCATGGTCGATCGAGGTGTGGGGATCGCGTGAGCACCGATGCAAGCCGTGTGCTGAGGTCGTCGCCGTTGAAGGGCGCGTTGCTGTGCTTGCTGGTGCAGCAGCGGGGCTATGGGTATGACCTCACGAACCAGTTGGAGCGGCGGCTGGGGCCCGGCTGGAACATCAACCGTAAGAGTCTCTACCGGATGTTGGAGTCGCTCGAGAGGAGCAACTTGGCGTATTCCGATCGCTCTGAGGGGTCGAGCTCGGAACGGATCATGTACGACCCGACCCCTGCGGCGGAGCCGGTGGTCGCTGAGTGGATGGGGAGCATCGGGTCGAGGCTCGTTCTGAGGGAGCTGCAGGCGAAACTCGTGGTCGCGCGCCGTGAGGATCTGCCGCGGCTGCTGGTCGCGGTGGACGAGTGCGAGCGACGGTGCTTCGCGATGCAGCGGGAGATCAAAGTCAATCTGCCGCCCCAGCAGTCGCTGGTCGGTGCGCTGATGTACTTGGCGCGTGAAGAGGAGCTTTTCAGCAGCGAATCGAGCCTGTTGTGGCTTGATGTGGTGCGCGGGAAGATTCTCGATCTCATCGGGTCGTAGGCGTTCTCTTCGGGCATCATGGCGCCTCTGCTTTCGCTCACCCAGGTGACCAAGTGCTATCTCGATGGGCACCGGAAGGTCGTCGTCCTCGACCGCGTCTCGCTGGAGATCGACCCTGGCGACTTTGTCGGCGTGTGGGGTCCGCGGCGCGCGGGCAAGTCCACGTTGCTGAAGATCGCGGCGGGTATGGAGCCGCCGGATGAGGGTACGGTCTGCTTCGATGGCCACGTCGTCACGGCGATGTCGAGCAGGGAGCGCTCGTGGCTGCTGCGCAGCGGCGGGGTCGCGCTCGTCTCCTCGGAGTGGCGCTCGCAGGTCAACGGCGTAGCCGTCAACTTGGTCGCGACGGCGTGTATGGGTGACGGTACGCCGCTACGAGAGGCGAGGCGCCGTGCACGGCGTGCCCTGGCCCGGGTGGGCGCCGGAGAGCAGGCCGACATGCAGGCCGACCGGCTTGCGCTCGGGGAGCGGGTTCGGGTGGGCCTTGCGATGGCGCTCGTGCGCGAACCGCGGCTGCTGATCGTGGACGAGCCGGCGGTGCTGTCCAGCCCATCGGAGAGCGAGGCGCTGTATGAGCTGCTGCGCTCGTTTGGCCGCAGCCGGGATCTTGCTGTGGTGATCGCCTCCGCGGATCTGGCTGCGATCCACGGCGCGCGTCGGATCATGGCGGTCTCTCGTGGCGCCGTGCGCTCGATGGATGAGCCCGGGATCATCGTCCCGTTTCCTGACCGATCGAAGATCGGGGGCACCGCCGCTGAAGGCGGTGGTCAGGCGAAGGCGGGCGATTCGGGGCTGTGACGCTCGAGCTGCGCGATGTCGTCAAGCACTACTCGGCAGGCGGCGAGGTTGTGCGGGCCGTGGACGGGGTGTCGCTGAGCGTAGCCCCGGGCGAGCTGGTCGCGCTGTACGGACCGAGTGGGTCGGGAAAGACGACGCTGCTTTTGATCGCGGCTGCGCTACTTGCCCCGGACAGCGGGGAAGTGCTGTTCGACGGCAGGAAGGTCTCGGGTCTCTCGGTCAAGGAGAGCGCGCGCTACCGCCGCCGCGAGGTGGGCTTCGTGTTCCAGTCCTTTCATCTGCTCGCCGGCTCCTCCGCTTTGAACAACGCCGCGCTGAAGCTCCTCTGCGACGGGTACACCCTCGGTGAAGCAAAGCGGATGGTGCGGCCGTGGCTTGAGCGTGTCGGCCTGGGCGAACGCATCGACCAGAAGGCCGCGCAGCTGTCGATGGGGGAGCGCCAGCGCGTCGCGATCGCCCGGGCGCTGGCGGGCGAGCCGCGACTGCTGCTCGCCGACGAGCCGACCGGCAACCTCGACTCACGGCGCACTCGGGAGACCCTGGGGCTGCTACGCGATATCTGCCACGAGCAGGGCATCCCGGGGGTGCTCGTCACCCACGACCCTCGGGCGCAGGGGTTCGTCGACCGGGTTTACACGCTGCGCGACGGGAACCTCGTGGACGGGTTCGACGCAGACCTCGAGAGCGTCCTGGCATGAAGATCCGCCCGCCGGCGATCCACCCGCCAAAGATCCTCGGGCTCAGCGCGGGCCTGCCGCTGACCCTGTACGTGTGGCGGGTGCGCCAGCGCCCCGTGCAGGAGCTGCTCGCCGCCGCGGGCATCGCGGTGGGCGTCGCGCTCGTGTTCGGGGTGCTCGTAGCGAACACAAGCATCACGGGCTCCGCCGGCCGGTTGGTCAACCAGCTCGTCGGCTCTGCGCGGCTGCAGCTCGCGGCGCGCTCGGAAGAGGGCTTCAGCGAACAGCTCGCCGAACGCGCGGCGCGGCTGCCCGGGGTCGAGGTCGCCTCGCCGGTGCTGCGGGAGAACGCGACGGTGTTCGGACCGAGGGGCAGCGAGCAGGTCCAGCTCCTCGGCGTGGCCCCGAGCCTGCTCAGGCTGGGCGCGAAGGCGACCCGCAACCTCGGGGCGGGCGAGCTGCTGATCTCGGGAGGGCTCGGGTTCCCCTCCAGCGTCGCGGATACGGTCGGCGCGCAGCCGGGAGAAAGCGTGACGCTGCGCGTCGGCGGGACGCTCCATACGGTGCGGGTCCGCGCGTCACTGGGCAGCCAGACGATCGGGGCGGTAGCGGAAAGCCCCGTCGTGATCGCGCTGCTGCCGGTTGCTCAGATGCTTACCGGCAAACGCGGGCTCGTGACCAACGTGCTCGTCAAGCCGCTGGTGGGCGCGGATCAACAGGTGGCCGGCGAGCTCCGAGGGCTCGCGGCCGGCCGCGTGGACGTCACGCCGGCCGATGAGGAACTGCGTGTGCTGGACACGGCGGCGAAGCCCAACGAGCAGTCCACGACCCTGTTCGCCGCGATCGCGGGCATGGTCGGGTTCCTGCTCGCGCTCAACGCGATACTGCTGACCGTCCCCGAACGGCGCCGCTTCATCGCCGAGCTGCGCACGTTCGGCTACGACCCCGCGCAGATCACCCTGATCCTCGCCGTGCAGGCGATCGCGCTCGGTCTGATCGGCTCCGCCGCCGGGATCGCGCTCGGCTACGCGCTCTCCCACACCCTGTTCGGCCAGGTCCCCAGCTACCTGACGGTCGCGTTCCCGATCGGCGCCCAGAGGATCGTCAGCGCGAGCACAATCCTGATCGCGATTGGATGCGGCGTGCTCGCGGCGATGCTCGCCTCGCTGCGGCCGATTCTCGACCTGCGCCCCGGGCGAGCACTCGACGCGGTCATGCACGAGCAGGGCGAGGCGGGGCAGGGCATCACACGACGGGTGACAGTCGCACTCGCGCTCACGGGGGCCGCACTCGTCCTCCTCACCACCGTTCTCGCGCTGGCCGTGCCGCGCCTGACGATCGTAGGTGGCGTCCTGCTCGCGCTCGCCGCGGTCTGTCTGGTCCCCCTCGCCTACACCGCGGTCCTCGCGGCGCTCACGCCGCTCAGCGAACGCTCCCGGGGAATGCTCTCCCACGCCGTGGTCGAGCTGGAGGCGACCGCGACCCGCTCGATCGCGCTGGCCGCAATCGCGGCGCTCGCCGTCTATGGGAGCCTCGCGATCGGGGGCGCTCGCCGCGACCTGACACGCGGCCTGGAAACAGCCATCGCGCAGTACGAGAGCACAACCGGCATCTGGGTGACGACCGGCGAGAACGTGTTCAACACCACCAGCTTCCCGGCCAGCAGCGCGGTGGCCGCGATCACCCGTGCTCCCGGTATCGCCTCGGTCCGCACCTACCAAGGTGGACTGCTCGACGTTGGCGACCGCCGCCTGCTGATCCGCGCTCACCAGCCCGATGCCCCTGAGATGCTCCAGTCCAGCCAGTTGCTGCAAGGCAACTTCGCACAGGCCACCACGCTGATCCGCCGGGGCGGCTGGGCCTCGGTCTCTGAAGGCTTTGCCAGCGAGCGCCATCTGCGGGTGGGCGACTCCTTCACGCTGCCCACACCATCAGGCGCACTGCGTCTGGGCGTGGCGGCGATCACGACGAACCTGGGATGGCCGCCGGGAGCCGTCACCTTCTCGACTGCTGACTACCTCCGCGGCTGGCAGACGACCGAATCCACCGCGCTGGAAGTCGATCTCAAGCCCGGTATGAGCCTTGCGGTGGGCAGGCGGGTGGTACAGGCCGCGCTCGGCCGCGACTCCGGGTTGCAGGTACAGACCTTCCGCGAACGCGAAGCCCAGACCGACGCGAGCGCCCGCCAGGGTTTGAGGAGCCTCGGCCAGATATCGACCCTACTACTGATAACCGGCGCGCTCGCAATTGCCGCGTCGCTCAGCGCCGCCATCTGGCAGCGCCGCAGCCGGCTCGCCGCGATGAAGACCTGGGGGTACGATCACCTGCAGCTGTGGCGCTCGCTGCTCTTGGAGAGCACGATCGTGCTTGCCGTCGGCTGCGCCAACGGCGCCATCCTCGGCGTGTACGGGCACGACCTCGCCGATCGATGGCTCAGGCTGACAACCGACTTCCCCGCACCGTTCGCCATCGGGGGGCCACAGGTGCTCATCCCCTTGGCGGTGGTCGCCGGCATCGCTCTGGCGGTGATTGCGCTGCCAGGACTAGCCGCGGCGCAGGTGCCGCCGAGCGTGAGCTTCCAGGAGTGACGGTGGAGCGTAAGGGACCTGCGGAATGCTGTACCGATGGCGGGACCAGCCTGCAACCCGGGGGCGCTGGGGTCGGCGTTCGTGGGCGCGGCACGGCGCTACTGGCTCAGCGTCTTCCCATGCGTATGCCGTGAAGCTCGCAACTGGCGCCTGCGCGCCGGCGAGATCCCCGACCCGGCGCTGCGCAAGCTGGCATTCGACGCGCAGCGCACCAAGCGAGAGAACCTCGATGGTGTCGCCGCGTTCGCCGCGTTCGTCCCACTCGCCCGCCGGGCGAGCGTCGTGCGAGCGCTCACCGCCTACCAGGTGGCGTTCGACTACATCGACACGATCTCCGAGCAGCCCAACACCAACCCCGTCGCCAACGGACGGCATCTCAACCAGGCGCTCTGCACAGCCCTCGAACCCGGCGTCGCCCATCTCGACTACTACGCCCACCACCGCCAGTGCGACGACGCGGGCTACCTCGAGAACCTCATCGATGCCAGCCGAGCCGCGATCGCCACGCTCCCCTCCCGCGCCGCGGTCGCCGAGCCCGCGCGACGAGCCACGACGCGCATCGTCACCTACCAGAGCCTCAACCACGGCGACGGCAACGGCTCACACGACGCCTTCGCCCGGTGGGCCCGAGCAGAAACGACGCCGAGCACGGGCCTGCGGTGGTGGGAGACCGGCGCCGCCGCCGGCTCACCACTCCCAGTCTTCGCGCTGATCGCCGCAGCCGCCCACCCAAACGTCCAGCCAGACGAAGCTGCAGCGATCGAGAGCGCCTACTTCCCGTGGATCGCCTCCCTGAGCACACTGCTGGACAGCCTCGTCGACCACCACGAAGACACCACTGACGGCCAGCGCAACCTGATCGACTGCTACTCCTCACCGCAGGAGACAGCGAGCCGCCTGCAGCTGATCGCCGCCCAGGCCCTGCGCCGCACCCGGGCGCTCGCCGGCGGAGAACACCACACGATGATCCTCGCCGCGATGGCGAGCTTCTTCCACTGCTCCCCGCAGGCATCCTCGCCTGACATCCACCTCGCCACGCAGGGGATCATCGACACGATGGGCCACCTCGCAACGCCCAGTGTCCTCATCCTCAAGGCCCGCCGCGGCGCGGCTCGCCTGACCGAGCCGGCCGTGCCGCGCCGGAAACGGATCGCGGGTGGCGAACCCACGGGCGGATAACCTGCACGCTGGCGCTCGCTGTCACCTGCCACCAGCGAGCCCTATACACGACCGATCTCGGAATGTCAAGGGATGACTAGGGGCATTGACACTAGTGTCAGCGCCTCTAGTCACGGGCCGTCATTCCAGGCAACATCTTCCACACGATGAGGGACGAGTGCGAGCGCGCAGCGGATGCCCGCTGAGCCTCGATGCCGGATGAAGGAGCCTGCGGCAGGGGAGCACGGCGTGAGTAGAGAAGACGACGACAGCACCGAGCAGCACGGTTGCATGGTCAACCCGGGCCAAGACATCACCTGGCATGACCCGTGGGGAGCCGAGCCGGATCCCGAGGCGCTCATCGCGCGTCTGACCGGGGCGCCACTACCGACGACCGGCCTGACATGGACCCACGAGCACCCGGACGTCCCGCTCGCGCGAATCAGCCTCGCGCAACTCGCTGCCCGCCAGACCCTCCTCGTCTACCTCACCCCCGCCGAAGGGGCCACCAGCCCGACAGCCGACACGATGGGTCGCGCTCTGCGTGACCTTCAAGACGCCCTGCACGACCTCGGCGTCCACACAGTGGGTATCAGCACCCAGCCCATCGCCGAGCAACAAGAGTTCGCCGACAGCGAACTCTTCACCCAGCGACTTCTCTCTGATCTAGACCTCGTGCTCGCGAATATCCTGGGGCTCTCATTCACGGTCGTCAACGCAAGGGTCGAATACCGGCCAATCATTCTCATCGCCCGCCGCGGCCGCATCGCCCACGTCATCTACCCGATCGACTCACCCCGCGTGAGCGCCCGGGACGCACTGGACTGGCTCACCCGCCACATCACGGGCGGCACGTGACATGCCGACACGGCGCTACAAAGTCGTTCTCATCAGCGACGGACACTTCATCATCGCCCACCTCGATGAGCTGGGCTTCTCGACCATCGGCGCCAACGTGCCCGAGGCACTCGCGAATGTGCGTAAAAAGGCGGCGGCCGTGATGGGCGAGTTCGAGGACCCCTCCAGGGTACCCGTGCCCGATCAGAAGATGCTCGTGGCGATCGAGCTGCCACTGCCCTCCACATCCCAACCTCGCCCCCGCCGCGGCTGCCATCTACGCGCGCTGGAGGACACTGGCGTTGGCCGCGTGTAGAGCGATCAAGGGAGGGCGGATCCTCTGAGCCGGAACGGACGCGGTCGTGGTCGCCCACTTGAGGAGGTTCGCGCAACCCAAACCTTGCACGAGGGACTGCTGTTGATCGTAGCGCATGTGCGCGACGTGTCGGACACGGTGATCGCGGCGCTGTGCGTCGGAGCTCATACATCGATGATCTCGTTGGACGATCTGGTTGGCAAGCTCGGCCCGAGTCTGTGCTTGGCGGCCGATTGTCTGTCTCTGCGCCTCGACGGCCAGGCCGAGGAGATCGCGCATGGAGTCTGACGGTGGGAGGTTGATCACCGTCGTGCTGGGCCAATTCGATGCGCTGGTTGGCCGCGGGCTGTTGCAGATCCTGCAGGAGGACAAGGGCTTTCGGGTCGTTGGCGACAATCTGGATGGTGCCGCTCTTGAGCGCATGGTTACGAGGTGGGCGCCGGAAGTTGTGGTTCTCGATGAGGCGAGCGTGGCCGGCCCTTCGATCCTCAAGCGTGTGAGGGCTGTCCGCCCGACAATCGGGATTGTTGTGCTCGCCCATTGTCCCACTCGTCCATACAGGGCACGGGTGTTCACCGCCGGAGCTACCTGCCTGTCCAAGGATGCCTGCGCCGGGGACATCCTTGCCACGGTTCGCCTTGTGGCAGAGGGCAAGCACCCGGTGGAGGTGGCAGCGCTTACTGCGCGCGAGGTGGAAGTGCTTGAGTGCCTACGAGCAGGTCAGTCTCGCGCCGAAATCGCCCATACCCTGCAGATCGGCGTGGAGACCGTCCGCACGCATACCGCTCGCATCCGCCACAAGCTCGGAGCGCGCAACAAGCGCGAATTGATCGGCCTGCCAATCCACGGCCAATCTGACGCACAGACGCGTTGACCGAGGCTGCCGTAGGCATAGTCGCATCCCCGGCGGGTCCCCCTTTTCGGGGGACAAAGATCACCCCTTTCGGGGGATAGACAAGTCACCAGCGACCGGGTACGGTTGGTCACAACAGTTGGTCTGTCCGGTACTTGCGCCATGCACGAAAAGGAGACATCATGAAGAGTTGCCTGTTGGGACACGAGCGCAGCACGGGCCGGTTGGCCTGTCTGATGGTCCTCGTTGCTGCTCTGCTGGGATGTGTTCTTCCGCAGGCCGCAAGCGCGGAACCGGAAATGAGCACGGGACTCGGGGCGAGTACCGAACTCGGAGCGAGTGCCGAACCCGAAATATCTTTGACCCCCTCCACGACGAAGCCGTACACGCCGTGTCCGCCCGGTGGTCGCATGATCGAGTGCAACATCGTCATTGATCCCCCCGCGGTCGAAACGCCGTCTGGTTATATGCTCCCCGGTGGCGGGCCGCTACTGGAAGGCAGCGGTGAAAAAGGTGGGTTCGATCCGAAAGACCTACAGTCAGCGTACAAAATTCCAACATCAGGTGGCTCAGGGGAAACCGTGGCGCTGGTCAACGCGTATGGCTATAAATCTGCCGAATCCGACCTTGCTAAATATCGTGAAAAATATGGTCTCGAAGCATGCAAAAAAAGTACCGGCTGCTTCAAACAAGTCAACCAGAAAGGCGAAGAAGCAAACTATCCACCAGAAGAAGGAGGACTCGAAAAAGAGTGGTCGCTGGAGACGGCTCTGGACATCGATATGGTTTCTGCCGCGTGTCCAAATTGTAAAATACTGCTCGTCGAGGCAACCACACAAGGGCCAGCCGATACCGCTGCTTCGGTGGAAGAGGCCGCAAAACTCAAAGCGACAGAGATCAGCAACAGCTACGGCTACGCCGAGAACAATGAAACGTGGTGTCCTTCTAAAAAAGGGTGCAAAGAATACCTCGCGGCTTACAACCAGGCGGGCATCCCGGTGACGGTATCTTCTGGAGATTCAGGCTACGATGACGGTGTAGGTGCCCCGAGCTGGCCCGCTACGTCACCTAATGTCATCGCGGTGGGAGGGACCAAGCTCAAAAAAGCCGAAGGCTCGCGTGGCTGGTCGGAGACGGTGTGGGAAGGCAGTGGCAGCGGTTGCAGCCTGTACGAGTCCAAGCCGACCTGGCAGACCGACAAAGGTTGCATCAAACGTACCGGCAATGACATCGCCGCGGTCGCCAGTCAGGCATCACCTGTGTCCATCTATAACACGCCCTACGCGGGTGGATGGTTCAACGTCGGTGGCACAAGCGTGAGCTCGCCGTTTATCGCCGGGGTCGAGGCGCACGCGACCACTGCGACAAAATCTCTTGGCGCTGAAGCTTTTTACAAAAAGCCGAGCATGTTATTTGACACAACCTCGGGAAAAAATGGCACATGCACCCCTCCTACTGAAGACGAATATCTTTGTACTGCAGAGGTAGGTTACGATGGTCCGACCGGCTGGGGTACCCCTGACGGCGTGTTTTCTAGTACAGGCCCCTCCGCAGTTACCGGGTCGGCGACAAGTATAACGAAAACAGGAGCGACGCTAAACGGAACCGTGAACCCAAACGGCGTTGAAACGAAATACTATTTTGAATACGGTACTACGACATCGTACGGGACGAAGACGGCCGAAGTGAGCGCTGGTTCGGGCACAAGCAATGTGGAAGTGAGTAAAGCCATCACTGGCCTTACGGCTGGCAAACAGTATGACTTCCGGATCGTCGCGACGAATAGCAGCAAAGAAACGAGCGAAGGGTCTAATCAGGTTTTCGGCACGTTGCCAAACGCGCCTGAAAACACTGCGCTGCCTGTAGCCTCACCGGAAACACCCGATCGGGCGGTTCCTGAGTCTACGACCACGGGTACATGGACCAATAGTCCCACCGGCTACGAATATCAGTGGGAACGCTGTAACGCCACCGGCGGCGGATGCGCAGCCATCTCTGGTGCAACCAGCTCAATGTATACGCCGGTCGAAGCGGATGTCGGCCACACGCTTGTTGTAAAGGTAACGGCAAAAAACAGTGGAGGGTCCAACTCGGCGCGCTCGAAAGCGACAAATAAGGTCAAGCCAATTGGGGAAATCACCGAATACGAACTGCCCTCGAAAAGCGAACCAGATCAGATTGCGGCGGGTCCGGATGGCAACCTGTGGTTCACAGACCCCGCAGCCAGTAAAATTGGGAAGATCACCACGTCGGGGACGATCACCGAATACTCCCTTCCCAAACTCAGTGGCCCGCAGGGGATTACCGCGGGTCCGGACGGAGATCTGTGGTTCGTAGAGGCGAACTCAGGCAAGATGGGGAAGATCACCACGTCGGGGACGATCACCGAATACTCCTCACCCGAAGGTGGCGAGGTGGGGGAATTGCCGCGGGTCCCGACGAAAACCTCTGGTTTACGGCTACAGCCGACAGGATCGGGAAGATCACAACGTCGGGCACGGTCACCCACTACGCTCTCCCCGCAGAAAGCTTGCCGCGAGCGATTACTGCAGGCCCGGACGGGAGCCTGTGGTTCGCCGATGAATACTGCGGCATCAATCATCCCGGTACCTGTAGGATCGGGAAGATCACTACGGCGGGCGTTGTCACCGATTACTCGCTTTCCTCGAACAGCGTACCAAAGGGGATCACTGCTGGTCCGGATGGTGACGTGTGGTACGCAGTCGAAAGCGGCCCCTTCGCAGGTGAAACCTTCAGTAGGATTGGGAAGATCACCACGTCGGGCACGATCACCGAATACTCCCTGTCCAAAGAAAGCGACGCGCGGGGGATTACTGCAGGTCCAGATGGGAACCTGTGGTTCGTGGATCGGGGTACCAACAAGATCGGGAGGATCACGACATCCGGCACGGTCACCGAATACTCCCTGCCTTCGGGGAGCCGACCAAACGGTGTTACCGTAGGTCCTGACGACAACATATGGTTTACAGACGAAGGCACCAACAAGGTGGGGAAGATCACTCCGTAGAGAGAGCTTCGTTCGTCTGGATGACCCCCGAGGATGGCTTCGTCCTCGGGGGTCTGGCCTTGTATTGGCCCATCAGTATCGGATATAGTCCAGGCTGATGAACTTCATGCTATGGGTGCGCAGGTGCGAGGGTGCGACGGTGAGACAGCCCGTGGCTCGCAGTGCGCAGCGCAGGGTGCTGTGGCTAGCCGGACTCCTAGCGATGACGCTCGCAGGCAGCCTTCTATCCAGCGCCAGGCCGGCACTGGCCGCCTCGCCCCTGGGCTGGGCGAGCCCGGTCCGCGCCGATGACCAGCCGCCGTTCGCATCCCCGGCGGCCATCACCGGCGTGTCCTGCCCATCTACGGGCTTGTGTGTCGCCGTGGACAGCGTCGGCGATGTACTGATCGCGACCGACCCGACGGGAGGCGCAGGGGCGTGGGCGAAGACTTATGCGGGCGAGAGCTCCACCGGCGTGGAGAGCTTCACCGGCGTATCCTGTCCGTCAACGAAATTGTGCGTCGCCGTTGATTCTGAGGGCGACGTGGTGACTTCGACCGACCCAGCCGGCGGTGCGGGCACGTGGACCAAGACCGAAGTGGTCCCTTACAACGCTGAAGGCGAAAGCGATCGTCTCGAAGCCGTGTCGTGCCCGTCGAGTGGCTTGTGCGTCGTGACGGATGACCGTGGCGATGTCGTGACCTCGACCGATCCGACGGGCGGCGCGGGCGCTTGGATGACGACCCATGTGGAATCTCGTCAGCATGGACTCGGTGGCGTGTCGTGTCCCTCGGTGCGGTTGTGCGTCGCCGTCGCCAGTGAAGGAGATGTGGCGACCTCAACCCACCCCACGGGCGGCGCGGGCGCGTGGACCGAGACCAACGTGGACGGCACCCACAACCTTCTCGACGTGTCGTGCGTCTCTGAAAGCCTGTGCGTAGCGAGCGACAGCTATGGCGATATCCTCACCGCGACCGAACCGACCAGCGGCAAAAGTGTATGGACGGCTGCCAGTGTTGATGGCCGCGGGTTGATTGAGCACGTGTCGTGCACGTCGTGGGGTCTGTGCGTCGCGCTGGACGGCAACGAAGCCATAACGTCGATGGAACCGGCGGGGGGTGCGTCCGCGTGGACCTCTACCTCAATCGAAACCAGCAACAAGTATGGTCACGACCCGTCGTTCGACGCTGCGGCGTGCCCGCCAGCGGAGCTCTGTGTCCTGGGTGACGAAGGCGGCGCCGTGGTGACTTCGACCGAACCGACCAAGGGTGCGAGCGCGTGGGCGGTGAGCAATCTGGAAGTTGGCTCCAGTGCCCTGCGGGGCGTGTCGTGCGCTCCCGCGGGTCTCTGCGTCGCCGTGGACGAAGCAGGCAACATCGTGACTTCGACCGATCCCACAGGGGGTGCTGGCACGTGGACCGAGAGTCATGTGGACAGCAGTGGCGGGCTGGAAAGCGTCTCGTGCCCCATGACGAGCCTTTGCGTTGCCGTTGACAGCGCTGGTGACGTGGTCACCTCGACCGATCCGGCGGGCGGCGCAAAGGCCTGGACCGTTGTCGATGTGGACAAAGCACGTCGGCTCATGAGCGTCTCATGCCCGTCGGTGAGTCTATGCGTAGCGATCGACGGAGAAGGCGGCGTTGTCACATCTACGGACCCGGCGGGTGGCGTGGGCGCGTGGAGTGTGACCGATATGGGTTCCTCATTCGGGTTTCTCAAGGACTTGTCGTGTCCATCGACCAGCTTGTGCGTAGCCGTCGAAAGCGGCGGCGACGTCATGACCTTGACGGAACCGGACAAACCAAGTGGACGTATGTGGACCGTAACCCACGTGGTTGAAGAAGTCCTCGATGGTGTTTCGTGCTCTCCCGAATTGTGTGTCATCGTCACCCTCAGCGACGGTGTGCTCATCTCGACCAGTCCTACGGGCGGTGCTGGGGCGTGGACGGGCAGCTACATAGAAGGTCTCAATGGCCTTGCAGGTGTGTCATGTGAAGCAGCGGATCCGTGTGTCGCGACAGCTCTCGCAGGCAACGGCTCGGCGGGTAACGTGATCGCTTCGACCATCCCTACTGGTGGAGCGGGTTCGTGGGTTAAGGGCAATGTGTACGGCCTCCCCGTCAGACCCCCTGATGCCCCCTTCGAACTTTATGTAGAAGACTTGACCGGCGTGTCGTGTGCACCGGGCTTGTGCGTAGTGATCGACACTCAGGGCAATGTGATGGTGGGAACCCAGTTGGAAACAGCGCCGGTGAATACCTCCTCGCCGGTCGCATCTGGAACGCCGGGGCCTGGGCAGACGCCGCTCTCGTGCTCGACCGGATCGTGGACGGGCTATCCGCCGCCCGCCTTCACCTACCAGTGGCTACGGGATGGTGAACCGATCGGTGGGGCGAGCACAAGCGCCTACACGGTGCATGCAGCGGATGAGGGCCACGGTCTGGCCTGCCAGGTCACGGCCGCCAACAGCGCAGGTTCGGCGAGCGCGACGAGCAACACGTTGCAGGTGCCGCCCGCACAGGCACCTGGCGGTGGCGGTTCGGGCGGCGGCTCGTCCGGCAGCAGCGGTAGCCCAGGCACCCTGACCGGCACGGTGAGCAACACGTTCGTGCTGAACGGCATGGAAAGCGTGGCGAGGCACGGCACGGTCAAGCTCACGCTGACTCTCCCCGGGCCGGGCACGCTCCAGATCGTGGGCAGGGCAAGCGCGGCGCAGCTCGCCGGTGCTTCGCGTACAAAGAAGAAGCGCAAGACGACGCTAGTGATCGCGCGACTGCGGCTCACGGTCAGCAAAGCCGGGCGGATCGTCGTGACGCTCGTCCCGACAGCCGGCGCAAAGATTCCCCTTGCCAGGCGAGGCAAGCTCAGAGCGACCGTCACGGTCACGTACACGCCGAAAGGCGGCGAGCCCAGATCGATCGTGCGGGCCGTCACCTTCCGGATGAAGCGGCGGCGCTGAGGAGGTCTTCCTCATATCCTGCAACCTGAGAGGACCGAAGCTGCATCTGCCCGCGCTGGCGATCATCACGCTCGGGATACTGCTCCCTGGATGCGGTGGTTCCAAAGACACCGCTCAGGCGAAGCGCGCGCCAGTGCTCGGAGGAACAGAGAAGCAGCCAGCATCGGCGAGAGCCACGGTGCACTCCGGGGGCTTGGCCGTCACGCTGACGGCCACACCGACGCGGGCGAAGACCGGCTCGCCGGTCGAGTTCAACCTCACCGCGTATGCGCCCCATGCTCCCGGTGCTCTCGGCTATCAGCTCCGCTACGGTGACGGGACGAGCGCCGCTCAGAGCACCGTGCCCCTGATCTGTGTCGAGGGAAGAGGCGCTCCCATGCGCCAGACATGGCGTCTAACCCATCGCTACAAGGCAGCCGGCAGATACCGCGCCTCGGTGAGCGTCTACGTCAACTGCACCAGCGACCACGCAACGGCGACCGTCGCTGTGAGCATTGCTTGAGGGGCGCGGTCGAGAAAGTCAGGAGAGCTTGGCGGCGCGGTCGTTCGGCTTCAGAACCCCAGCGCGAACTTCGCGTCCTCGCTCATCCGCTCGGGCGACCACGGGGGAACGAAGACCATCTCGCACTCCACCGAATCCACCCCTTCCAGCTCACCCACGAACTCTTCCATCTGTTCGGTCACCTGCGGGCCGATCGGGCACGCGGGGGTGGTGAGCGTGAAGGTGATGCTCACCGCCCCTCCGTCGATCTCCACCCCGTAGACAAGGCCCAGTTCGACGAAGTCGAGGCCCAACTCCGGGTCGATCACGTTGGAGAGCGCATCGAAGACATCGTCGACCTCGACGGCCGGAGTGGGAGCCGGGGATGCGGCGGCGGGCTCGGACATCCCTTCAGTCTAGTTGTCGCAGCCGAGGCGGTCCCACATGTACAGCTGGATGCACTCGTTGGCGAGCTCGTTGGCACGACCGCGGGAGAGGCGGTGGAGGACCGTGTCGAGCACTTGATCCTCGGCGATGCCCTCCTGAAAGGCCTCCTCGCCGCGGAAGCCCGCCGCGATCTTCAGCGCCTCGCGGCGGTTCTCGCCGAGGCTGTGGAACACGCCTTGCAGGAATTCGGTGTTCGCGATCGGCTGGCCCACCTCCAGCGAGGCGTGCCAGGCCGCAAGCAGTTGCAGGTCGTCGTCGTCGAGGTCCGCGATCGCCTTGGCGTAGTGGATCGAGAGCTCCTGGTCGGGGATGTCGTCGAACCCACGCCCGCACAACCTCGCCCACCAGCTGCCTGCGGGCCTCGCGGCCGACCGACTCGGCGATCACCCGGATCGCGTCTTGAGGTTCGATGAAGCAGAGCGGCATCATGGCTCCCGAGCAACGCATTTGGGGACAGCGGACATGCGGACTGTAAGAGCCGCACAGGACGGCAATTTTTCAGTCAGCTATGCACGGGCTCCGCAGGCGCCGACTCGCTGTCTTGCTGTGCCCGAACGGGCCCGCCGGCGAGACGGCGGCGGTCAGAGCTCCAGCGCCTCGCGGGCGCGCTCCAGCGCGTCTGCGTCCAGAGTCTCGGGTGGGACGCCCAGCGTCGCGCGCTCCCCCGCCTCCCAGTTGGCGAGCGCCAGGTCGAGCGCTTCGATCGGCGCCGACATCGCCTTGGCCAGATCGCGCGCGCGGTGCTCGAGATGGATCGGGTCGCCGATCCCGAAGACGCGCTTGGCGGCCAGCGTGGCGAGGTCGCCGTGGGGGGCGCCCGTGAAGTAAAGGGCCTCGGCGCGCAGCTCGCACAGTCCGAGGCGGCCCATCGTGAGGAGCAGCTCGTAGCGGCCCATCCGTGCCAGGCCGGGGAGTGTGAGCCGTTCGAAGAGCCGCTCGAAGCGCCGCCCCGGAGTCCAGGAGGGGTCGCCCACGAACGCGAGCGCCCCCTGGCCGCCCTGCGATCGATCGGCCTGCTCTGCGGCTCGTGCGGTCCACTGCAGGTAGGCGCGCAGCGTCTGCACCCCCCGCGCGGAGTCGTGGGAGGTGCGCGGGCCGAGCGGAATTGCGCTCAGGTCGGGAAGCTCGCCCGCGCGCCAGTCCGCCTCCAGGGCGCGGCGGATGCCGGCAAACGGGTCGGGGCCCCCCAGTGGGCAGAGGTAGGCGCTCAGGAAGCACGTCCACGCGGCCTGCTCCGCGTCCCGCTGCTCGCGCATCTCCCCATAGAGATCCGGCGGCGCCGCGGTGAGCACCCGCAGGCGTCCGCCCGCAAACGCGATCTCCTCCGCCAGGCGCACCGCGTCCTCGGAGGCGCGCAGCCCGGGGGCCAGCGGCGAGCGGTAGCCGTCGTCCTCGGCGCGCCGCTCGCGGCTCACCTGCAGCCCCGCGCCCCCGCGGACTCGTGAGGAGGAGCCGCGACGCGCACCGCCCTTGGAGGCTCGCCCGCTCCGCGCAGACCCCTCGGCGCCGCTCGCGCCCGGGCGATGCGCGCCGCCCTCGGGCGGCGCCAGCCCAGGCACGCTCTCCCGGCAGATCGGGCAGCGCTCGATGAAGCGGTTGTGGCGGCAGAACCTCGGCACTCGGGCCAGTCTAGGAACCGAGCGACGCCAACTCCGCTGCCCGCGGGGGCAGCGGCGGCGCAAAGCCCTGTGCGCGCGCTCGCGCGGCGCCCGCGCGGCGCTCGTCGTCGAGTTCGACCACGTAGTTGGAGAAGTCCACCTGGATCGTGTGCCGCTTGGAGGCCCGGTAGCGGCGACTCTGGCGGCGCAGCATGGCCTGCATGTCGCGCTGCATCTGCGCCGGCGAGGGCAGCGCGTACTCGCCGGTCAGGTGCTCGGCCACGAGCCGGCCCTGGACCTCGGCGATCGGCATGATCGCGCCCCAGGGCTGGACGAAGCCGATGAAGTACAGCCCCGGGCGCCCCGGCGAGAAGACCCGCTTGTAGAGCACCAGCCGGTTCTCGGGCGCCGAGACGACGTGCTCGTCGAGGAACGGGAAGCTGATCCTGTAGCCCGTGCAGTACACGATCAGGTCGGCCTCCTCCTCGCTGCCGTCCGCGTAGCGCACACGGCCGCCGGCGAGCTCGGCGATCTCGGGCTTGACCGCGATCGCGCCGTGGGCGAGGCGGTCGAGGATGCGCGAGGAGACCGTCGGGTGGGCCTGTCCGAGGCGGTGATCGGGCAGGGGCAGTCCGTAGCGGTCCATCGGCCCCACCGTCAGGCGCGTGACGAGCTGCATCCCGCGCAGCAGCCACGGGAATGGCACGCGGCTCGGCCGCACCCCCGCGTCGAGCGGCCGGCCGAGGATGTACTTCGGCACCACGTGCACCCCGCGGCGGGCCACCAGTGTGGTGGAGAGCGCGTGGTATGACGCATCTACCGCGATGTCCATCGCGGAGTTCCCCATCCCGACCACCACCACCCGCCTGCCCGCGAGCTGGCCGGGCTCCTTGTAGTCGTGGGCGTGGATCTGCTCCCCGTCGAAGGAGCCCGGGATCGGGGGTTCCGGCCAGCGCGGGTTCCAATGGTGGCCGTTGGCGACGAGCAGCGCGTCGTAGCAGCGCACCTCGCGGCCGCCGGAGGCGCCCTCGCCCGTGATCGTCACCTCCCAGCCACCCTCCTCGCGAGGGCGAGCATGTTCCACGCTCGTCCGAAAGGTGATCCGCTCGCGCAGGTCGAAATGGTCAACGTAGTCGTCGAAGTAGCGCGCGATCTGGTCGTGGCGGGGGAAGTCGGGGTAGGAGGCGGGCATCGGGTAGTCCGCGTACTCCATCCGCTCGCGCGAGGTGTTGATGTGCAGAGTCGAGTACGACGAGGACATCCCGTTGCGGTTGCCGAACACCCAGTTGCCCCCCACCCGATCGGACTTCTCGAAGCAGTCGAAGGGGATTTCGCGATCGGCCAGCGCCTTCGCCGCGGTGATCCCCGAGGAGCCCGCCCCGATGACGCAGACGCGAGGGGAACTGCCGCCGGCAGGTGCATCGCGAGTGAGCTGCCCGTCGTCGGCGCGCGCATCTGGGCGCCCGTTCTCAACCGTCCGACTCATCGGTCCCCAGCGTAGAGCAAAGGTCGCGTTCTCCGTTCACCCCACCGATCGGCGACCTCGCGTCAGACGACATGCAGTTCGAGCTTGCAACCGCTGGCTGAGGCTATGCGCCGCAGATCTCAAGGATCGCTGGTGATGACCAGGTCCCCACGAGCGAGCGCCCCGACCACCACGACCGCGTCGATGAGATCGTGCCCGTCACACGCCCCCAGTGCTTCGCCGGCCGACCGCGCGTCGGCCTCGGTGAGCGGCTCGATGCGACAGCCGTGCAGCAATCTGGAGAGGCGCGCCTGCCGCCCGCCGCGCCAGACCTGCCCGAGCACCGCGGTCGAGACCGTCGGACGCAGATTCCGTTCGAGCGTACGGCGGTGCAACGCCCACATCGACGACGAGTCGCGCTCGGCCGCGATCAACGCACCGGCGTCGTAGGTAACGCCGCTCACCGAGCTTGGCCGACCCGCGCCGCGTCAAGCACCGAGTCGGCCGCCGCGAGATCCCGCGCCGTGAGTGGACCGTGTTCGGCTTCCCATTCGGCGACGGCAGCCAACCCGTCCTCGATCGCCAGCGCATTCCGCGACGCCTCATTCAGCCAAGCCGAAAGGCTGATCCCTCGCCGCTCAGCAGACCGCTTGGCGGCGTGCGCCACCGGCTGCTCAAGGGCCACGGAGAGCTTCTGCGCCGCCATACCACGATGGTAGCACCATCTTCCTACCGGTGGCCTTCGGGGTTATTCGACGCTGACTCCGCCGCTGACGTGCAGCGGGGGCCCCTCGGGGCCCTCGTCGGCGTCGGCGTGGCCGAGCAGGGCGCCGTCCTCGGGCAGTGCGCCGGCCGCCGAGACCTTCCCGTTGCGTTTGGCGGCGAGGAAGCGGTCGACCATGCGCGCGCACTGGCGACCCTCGTTGATCGCCCATACGATCAGCGACTGCCCGCGGCGGGCGTCGCCGGCGGCGAAGATCCCCTCTACGGAGGTGGTGTAGGGCTTGACGGCCTTGACGTTGCCGCGCGGGTCCCTCTCCACACCGAGCTCCTCGAGCAGGCCCTGCTCGGGGTGCAGGAAGCCCATCGCGAGCAGCACCAGCTGCGCGGGCAGCTCGCGCTCGGTGCCCTCCACCGGCGCGAACGGCGGCGCGTCCTGCGCCTGCGCGACATGCAGGGCTGTGACCCTCCCGTCCGCGTCGCCGCTGAAGCGAGTGGTGGTGAGCGAGTAGTCCTGCTCCCCCACGCCCTCCTCGCGCGCCTCCTCCATCGCGTAGCTGAGCCGGTACTTCAGCGGCCACTGCGGCCACGGGGTGCGCTCGTCGGGCCGGTGCGCGGGAGGCTCGGGGAGAAGCTCCAGCTGAACGATCGAGGCGGCGCCCTCGCGCAGCGCGTTGCCCACGCAGTCCGCGCCGGTGTCGCCTCCGCCGATCACCACCACCCGCTTGCCCGCCGCGGTAATCGGATCCCCCTCCGCCAATTGAGCGGCGGTAGACGCAGCGGGGGTGGGCGGCGTCTGAACAGCCGGACGCTCGGGCGCCACCGGCGCGGACGGGGTGGGAGGGGTCTGCACAGCCGGGTGCCCGGGCGCCGTCGGCGCGGGACCGTGCTCCCGCGCGACGAAGCGGTTGCGCTGGTAGAGGTAGTCCATCGCGAAGTGGACCCCCTCGAGGTCGCGCCCGGGGACGGGCAGGTCGCGCGGTACGCGCGAGCCGGTGGCGAGCACCACCGCGTCGAAGCCCTCGCGCAGCTGCAGCACGGTGACGTCGCGGCCGACCTCCACGCCGCAGCGCAGCTCCACCCCCTCCGCGACGAGCTGCTGTACGCGACGCTCCACGACGCGCTTGTCGATCTTGAAGTCGGGCACCCCGAAGCGCACCAGTCCGCCCGCGGCCTCGTCGCGCTCCAGCAGCGTGACGCGGTGGCCCGCGCGGCGAAGCTGCTGCGCGGCGGCCATCCCCGCGGGGCCGGAGCCGACGACGGCGACCGTCTGGCCGGTTTCGCGGCGCGGCGACGGCGGTTCGGGCTTGATCCAGCCCTCCTCGAAGGCGTGCTCGACGATCGCGTACTCGATCTGTTTGATCGTGACCGCGTCGCCCTCGCGAATCTCGAGCACGCACGCCGCCTCACACGGGGCGGGGCAGAGGCGCCCGGTGAAGTCGGGGAAGTTGTTGGTGGCGTGCAGCTGAGCGATCGCCTCCCGCCAGCGGTCGCGGTAGACGAGGTCGTTCCAGTCGGGGATCAGGTTCCCCAGCGGGCAGCCGTTGTGGCAGAAGGGCACCCCGCAGTCCATACAGCGCCCGCCCTGCTCGCGCAGCTCCACCTCGGGGCGCAGCACCATGAACTCGCGGTAGTCCCGCGCGCGCTCGCGGGGGTCCCGGTAGGGGACGCCGTGGCGCTCGATCCGCAGGAAGCCTCCGAGCTTGCCCATCAGGCCGCCGCCACTCCCTCGGCCTGCTCCTCTTCCTCGGCGAGCTCGGCCAGTACCCGCTTGTAGTCGCGGGGCATGACCTTGACGAATTCCCGATGCCGCAGGAGCCCCTCGAAGTCCGCGAGCACCCGCCGGGCGACGGGGGAGCCGGTGCGCCGAAGGTGCTCGGTGATCATCGCGCGCAGCTCGATCTCGTCCGCGGGGGCGAGCGCTTCGAAATCAACCATGCCCATGTTGCAGCGCGCGGGGAAGGCGCCCTGCTCGTCGAGCACGTAGGCGATGCCCCCGCTCATGCCGGCCGCGAAGTTGCGCCCGGTGGGCCCGAGCACGACCACGCGCCCGCCGGTCATGTACTCGCAGCCGTGGTCCCCCACGCCCTCCACGACCGCGGATGCGCCGGAGTTGCGCACCGCGAAGCGCTCGCCCGCGAGGCCGCGGAAGAAGGCCCTGCCGGAGGTCGCCCCATAGAGCACGGTGTTGCCGACGATCACGTTGCGCTCGGCGACGAAGTCGCTGCTCATGCCCTCCCGCGGGCGGATCGCGATGACTCCGCCGGAGAGGCCCTTGCCGGTGTAGTCGTTGGCGTCCCCGCGCAGCGTGAAGGTCACTCCGGGCGCGAGCCAACCGCCGAAGCTCTGACCCGCGGAGCCCTCGAAGTCGACCGCGATCGAGTCGGGCTGGAGGCCCTCGGCTCCGTGCGCGCGGGCGATGTGGCTGGAGAGGATGCCCCCCACGCAGCGGTTGACGTTGCGGATCGGCAGCTGTACGGCGACCCGCTCCCCGCGTTCGATCGCCGGACCGGCGCGCTCCACGAGCTGCCAGTCGAGCGCGTCGTCGAGCACCGGCGGGGGCGGCTGCACACGGCGACGTGGTATTGATTCGTAGTCCCCCCACCCAGCTCGACGTGGGTGAGGATGTGGGTCAAATCGACGCCGCGGGCCTTCCAGTGCTCGATCGCGGGGCCCGCGTGCAGCAGATCGACGCGGCCGATCGCCTCGTCCAGCGAGCGCAGCCCCAGCGAGGCGAGCAGCTCGCGGACTTCCTCGGCGACGAAGAAGAAGAAGTTGACCACGTGCTCGGGGGTCCCCTTGAAGCGCTTGCGCAGCTCGGGGTCCTGGGTGGCGATCCCCACGGGGCAGGTGTTGAGGTGGCAGGCGCGCATCATGATGCAGCCGGTCGCGATCAGCGGGCCCGTGGAGAAGCCCATCTCATCGGCCCCCAGGAGCGCCGCGATCAGCACGTCGCGGCCGGTCTTCAGCTGGCCGTCGGTCTGCACGACGATCCGCGAGCGCAGCTCGTTGAGCAGCAGCGTCTGCTGGGTCTCGGCGAGGCCGATCTCCCACGGCACGCCCGCGGCCTGGATCGAGGAGAGCGGGGAGGCGCCGGTGCCGCCGTCGTGGCCTGATATCAGCACGCGGTCGGCGTTTGCCTTCGAGACGCCCGCGGCGACCGTGCCGACGCCGACCTCGGAGACGAGCTTGACCGAGACCTGCGCCTGGGGGTTGGCGCAGCGCAGGTCGTAGATCAGCTGCTTGAGGTCCTCGATCGAGTAGATGTCGTGGTGGGGCGGGGGTGAGATGAGGCCGACGCCGGGGGTGGTGTGGCGGATCGAGCCGATGTAGGAGTCGACCTTGTGGCCCGGCAGCTGGCCGCCCTCGCCGGGCTTGGCGCCCTGGGCCATCTTGATCTGGAGCTCGTCGGCGTTGACGAGGTAGTGGATCGTCACCCCGAAGCGCCCGGAGGCGACCTGCTTGATCGCCGAGCGGCGCCGGTCGCCGTTGGGGTCGGGTGCGAAGCGCGTGGGGTCCTCGCCGCCCTCGCCGGTGTTGGAGCGCCCGCCGAGGCGGTTCATCGCGATCGCGAGCGTCTCGTGGGCCTCGCGCGAGATCGAGCCGAGGCTCATCGCGCCGGTGCAGAAGCGCCGCACGATCTCCTTCGCGGGCTCGACCTCCTCCAGCGCGATCGGCCGGCACGTCTCGGCGCCGAGCTCGAGCAGGCCGCGCAGCGTGGAGCGGCGCGCGGCGTCCTCGTTGACGGCACGCGCGTACTCGCGGTACTTGGCGTACGCGGCACTCTCGCGCACCGACTCGTGCGCCTGCTCGTCCCCCGCGAGCGCGGCGCCCACCTGTGCGTCCTCGGCGGCGCGCACGGCGTGCTGCACGAGCGCGATCGTCTCGGGATTCCAGATGTGGCGCTCCCCGTCGCGCCGCCACGCGTATACGCCCCCCACCGGGAGCAGGTCGTCGTGGGGTGCGGGATAGGCGCGGGCGTGGCGCTCCAACGCCTCCACCGCCAGCTCCCGCAGGCCGACCCCGCCGATCCGCGAGGCGGTGCCGGTGAAGTGGCGGTCGATCAGCTCCCGCGAGAGGCCGACGGCCTCGAAGATCTGGGCGCTGCGGTAGGACTGGATCGTGGAGATGCCCATCTTGGAGATCGTCTTCAGCAGCCCTTTGCCGATCGCCTTCACCGCGTTCTGCGAGGCCTCCTCGGAGGTGAGCGTCGCGGCTCCCGCGCGCCCGTCGCCCCCGGGACCGGCGCCGGGGGTCGCAGCCAGCGGCGCCCCAGCGGAGGAGACGGGCCCGGCTCCATTCGGGGGACGCTCGATCAGCCCCCGATAGGCGAGCTCGTCGAGCGTCTCGAGCATCAGGTAGGGGTTGATCGCGCTCACCCCGTAGCCGATCAGCGTGGCGAAGTGGTGCACCTCGCGGGGCTCGCCCGACTCCAGCACGATCCCCGCGCGCAGGCGGGTGCCTTCGCGCACGAGGTGGTGGTGCACGGCGGAGACCGCGAGCAGCGAGGGGATCGGCGCGCGCCCTGGCCCGAGGGAGCGGTCGGAGAGGATGATGATGTTCACCCTCCGCGCGATTGCCTCGTGGGCCTGCGCGCAGATGCGCTCCAGCGCCCGCTCCATGCCCGCGGCGCCCTCGGCGACGGGCCAGGTGATGTCGAGGGTCTGCGCGGAGAACTCGTCGTGGGCGACGTGGCGCAGCGTCTCGAGCTCACGGTTGAGCAGGATCGGCTGGCGGATGATCAGCTTGTGGGCGTGCTCCGGCGTCTCGTCGAAGAGGTTGCGCTCGGTCCCGAGGCTGGTCGCGAGGCTCATCACGATCTCCTCGCGGATCGGGTCGATCGGCGGGTTGGTGACCTGGGCGAAGAGCTGCTTGAAGTACGAGAACAGCGGCGGGGCCTGGTCGGAGAGGACGGCCAGCGCGAGGTCGTTGCCCATCGAGCCGACCGGCTCCTGCGCGTCGCGCGCCATCGGGGTGAGCAGCACCCGCAGATCCTCCTGGCTGTAGCCGAAGGCGCGCTGGCGGGCGTGGAGGGGCTGATCGGAGATCGTCACCGCTTCGGACGGGGGCAGGTCGTCGAAGTGCACGGAGTTGCGCACGAACCACTCCCCGTAGGGCCGGCGGGTGGAGACCGCGCGCTTGACCTCGCCGTCCTCGACGATGCAGCCCCGCTCGAGGTCCACCAGGAACAGCTTGCCGGGCTGCAGGCGCCCGAGGCGCCTGATGCGGTCGGGCGGGATGTCCAGCAGGCCGATCTCCGAGCCGAGCACGACGAGGCCGTCGACAGTCTCCACCCAGCGCCCCGGGCGCAGGCCGTTGCGGTCGAGCGTGGCGCCGATCACGCGCCCGTCGGTGAACGCCACCGAGGCGGGCCCGTCCCACGGCTCCATCACGCAGGAGTGGAAGGCGTAGAAGCCCTTCAGCGCCTGCGGGAGATCCTCCCGTTCGCGGTAGGCCTCGGGGATCATCATCATCACCGCGTGCGGCAGGGAGCGCCCGGCGAGCATCAGCAGCTCGAGCACGCGGTCGAAGGTCGCGGAGTCCGAGTCGCCGGCCTTCACGACGGGCAGGATCTTGGCGAGATCCTCGCCGAAGAGCTCGCTCTGGAGCTCCGACTCGCGGGCGCGCATCCAGCTGACGTTGCCCATCACGGTGTTGATCTCGCCGTTGTGGCAGATCACGCGGTAGGGGTGCGCGAGCTCCCAGCTGGGGAAGGTGTTGGTGGAGAAGCGCGAGTGCACGAGCGCCATCGCGCTCTTACAGCGCGGGTCGCGCAGGTCGGGGTAGAAGCCGGCGAGCTGGTTTGAGATCAGCATGCCCTTGTAGTTGATCGTGCGCGAGGAGCTCGAGGTCACGTACAGGCCGTTCTCGTCGGAGAGCTCGCAGATGCGGCGGATCACGTAGAGCTTGCGCTCGAAGGCGTCCTGGTCGAAATCCTGCCCGCCCTCCCGATCGGCCTCGGCGGCGCCGGTGGAGGCGGCGCCCGCGGCGGCGCTCCCCGCGGCGGCGCTCCCCGCGGCGGGCGCGCGGGCAGGCATGTGGGTGGGTGGGTCACCGCAACCCACGAACAGCTGCCAGATCGCCGGGCGGCAGGACCCGGCGGTGCGGCCCATGTGCGCGGTGTCGACGGGCACCTCGCGCCAGCCGAGCACCCGCTGGCCCTCGGCGCGGGCGGTGCGCTCGAGCAGCTCGCGCAGGCGCGCGCACTCGTCGTCCTCGAGCGGGAGGAAGCACATCAGCACCCCGTAGCGGCCGGGTGGGGGCAACTCGAAGTCGAGCACCGCCCGCAGCAGCTCGTCGGGCATCTGCATGAGGATCCCGGCGCCGTCCCCGGTCGTGGGATCGGCCCCGGAGGCGCCACGATGCTCGAGGTTCTCGAGCGCCCCGATCGCCTGCGCGATCACCTCGTGGGTGGGCTGGTTGTCGAGGCGCGCGACCATGCCCACGCCGCACGCATCGTGCTCGAAGCGGGGGTCGTAGAGACCGACGGCCTTGGGCGGCTGCTTGATGTGCGAAGTCATGGCAGTGCTCCGGGAGGGCGGCGCCTCCCAGGCGGTGGAGGACACCTGAGGCGGAGGCTGAAGCGTAGCAGCGGACAGAGCGCCCAAACCAGCCCGGAACGCAGATCGTCGTCGAACCGTCCAGACCTCCACTGGCCCGACCGTCCAGGCCCACAAACGCCCACCTGCGCGCTCGCGTATGCTCATCTGCGGCAGGGCGGCCCGACGAGGGGACGCGACAGCACACCAAGGCGGCCGGCGCGTTCGATGTGTGAAAACTGCCCGCGCAGGGCACCATCACCCAAGACGAGGTCCGCCCCACCACGCACTCTGGGAGAAGCAAACCCACCATGACGCCCGACATGCAGCTCGCCCTCCCGGCACGTGCGGAGAACGTCGCGATCGTGCGTCACGCCTTCGGAGCGTTGGGGGATGTGTATGCGCTCGACGCGCAGATCCTCTCGGACATTCGCCTGGCGGTCACGGAGGCGTGCACGAACGTGGTCATCCATGCCTACCCGGACCGCGGAGAGGGGCCGATGGAGGTGCTCGCGACCCTGCTGGGGGACGAGCTGATTGTGGTGGTGCGCGATGAGGGCCGGGGTATCGGCCCCCGTCCCGACAGCCCTGGCCTGGGTCTCGGCCTGCCGTTGATCGCCTCGCTCGCCGAGAGCCTGCAGCTGGGCCACGACCCGCAGGAGCGCACGGAGGTGCGGATGACCTTCTCGTTGACGGAGGCCCCCCACCACTACGACGCCGCGGCCCCGCACGCTGTCTCCGGGGCGGCCGACTCCCCGATGGGCCCGTGAACGTGCAGCCACCCGACCGCGACGCGCAGGCCGACGGCGAGGAGGGCGGCCGGGGCGGCGCCCAGCCGGGCGGTCGCGCACAGCCTGAGCGCCACGCGCAGCCGGAAGGCGGGGAGCGGCCGTACGAGAGCTCGGCGTCGCTGCGCCTCGCGGACGGACCGCTGGTGGGGCCGGTGCTGTGCAGGGTCGTCTCGATGGTGCTCGCCCGCGCCAACTGCCCGATGGACAGGTTGGAGGACGCGATGCTGATCTGCGACGCGCTCAGCGCCCATGCTCCCACCTACGCGAGCGACGGCCACCTCGCCTTCGCGGTGAGCGCGCGCGGCGGGGAGCTCGAGCTGCGCGTGGGCGAGCTCGCGGAGCGTGGTGCGAACCGGCTGGTGCAGGATGCCGTGCTGCCCGGAGTGGGCAACGTGCTGGAGCGGACCGCGAATCGGCTGCGCATCGAGCCGGCGGCGGACGGCGCCGGCGAGGAGCTCGTGCTGGAGCTGATTTTCTAGACGACCCCGGCGCACGCCCACCGGGATCGACGTTTAGGTTCGAGCTTGCTTTGCTCTTCCCCGCCGCCTCATGCCGTTGGGCGGAGGGAGGCTAGGTTCGAGCTTTCTTCTTGGGTTTCGCCGCCGCACCGCGGCCGTTGGCGGGAGCTTTGGCGCGCTTCTTGGCTGGGGGGGGCGTGCCGTCCCGCTTGCGGCGGGCGCGCACCTGTTCGATGCTGGCCTCCAGCGCGCTCATCAGGTCGGGAACCTGCAGCACCTCCTCCCGGGTGGGGGGTTCCACAGCGACCTGCTCGCCGCTGGCCTTGCGGTCGATCAGGTCGAGTATGGCCTCGCGGTAGGTGTCGTGGTAGTTGGCGATGTCGAAGGGGCGGGCGACCGACTCCACGAGCTTGCGCGCGATATCGAGCTCGCGCTCGTTGCGCGCGATATCGAGCTCGCGCTCGTCCAACCGCATGTCGGCCTCCTGGAGCTCCTCCAGGGCGGCGGTTCCCAGAATCTCATCGCCAAAATTCATGGTGGTCATCCTCAGCACGTCCTCGCGCGGGTGGATCGCGACGAGCTGCTGGCGGGAGCGCAGCACGACGCGCGCGATCGCGACTTTGCCGGTGTCGCGCAGCGCCTCCAGCAGCAGCCGGTAGGGTCGCGCGCCGCCGGTGTTGGGAACGAGGAAGTAGGGGCGGTCGAAGTAGATGGGGTCGATCTCGTCGAGCTGCACGAAGTCCTCGATCTCGATGGTGCGCGTGAAGGCGGGCTCGAGCGTGGCGAACTCCTCGGGCTCGACCACGACGTGCCTCCCCGGGGCGATCTCGTAGCCCTTGACGATCTCGCCGTAGGGGACCTCCTCGCCCTCGGCGGAGCAGAACCGCCGCTGGACGATGCGCGCGTGGTCGGTGGCATGCAGCTGATGGAAGCGCACGCTGCGGTCGACGGTCGCGTTGTAGAGCTTGACCGGCACGCTCACCAGGCCGAAGGCGAGCGTCCCCTTCCACATCGAACGGGGCATCGGAACAGTGTCGAGCGTGATCGCCTCGATGTCAAACGCCTCCCGGCCGGCCGGATGGGTGGAGAGGAGGATTGGGCGCCCCCCTCCGGGGCGCCCCGCGGCGTTCGCAGCTCGGGTCCCGGCGTTGTGTGTCCGTCCCGGGGAGCCGCGGCAGCGCTACCCGGCGGACTCCCCTTCGCTCTCCAGCCCGGTGCGCATCCGCACGAGCGCCTGGCGGATGAGGCGCGAGACCTGCATCTGGGAGACGCCGATGCGCTCGCCGATCTCGGCCTGAGTGAGATCCTCGCCGAAACGCAGCTGCAGCACGACGCGTTCGCGAGGAGAGATGCGGGCGAGCAGCGGCTCGAGCGTGGCGCGCTCCTCGGCGCGCTGGAAGCCGCCCTCCTGCGTGCCGAGCGTGTCGGCAACGCTCTCCCCCGCCTCCTCGCCGGGGAGGGCTGCGCGCGAGGCGTCGAGCGAGGCCGCGCGGTAGGCGGCGGCCGCCTCCAGCGCGTCGAGCACCTGCTCCTGGGAGGCGTCCACGGCGAGCGCGATCTCGCTCACCGACGGCGAGCGGCGCTCGCCCACCGAGAGGCGCGTGACCGCGTGATCCACACGTAGCGCGAGCTCCTGCAGATCGCGGGGAACGCGCACCGACCAGGTGCGGTCGCGGAAGTGGCGCTTGAGCTCCCCGAGGATCGTGGGGACCGCGTAGCTGGAGAAGACCACCTCACGCCCCACGTCGAAGCGGTCGATCGCCTTGATGAGACCGAGGGACGCGACCTGCACGAGATCCTCCAGCGGCTCCTCCGCGTGCTGGTAGCGGCGGGCGAGACGGCGGGCGAGCGGGAGGTAGCGCTCGATCAGCAGCTCGCGCGCGCGAGTGTCGCCGTGCTCGCGCGCACGAGCGAACAGCTCAGCGTCCGAGACCCCCTCGCGCGCACCCTCAACGATCGCCGCTCGGCTCGAGGGCTGGCCGCTCGCGGAGCGTGTCGGCCTCATCCCACGAGCATAGCCGCGCACGTCCGGGGCAGGTCAGGCAGAGACCGCGGTGGGGCGCCTCGCTGACCGCGAACCCGCGCGCATGGGCACGCTCGACGCGGGCGCGCAGCGCCTCCTCCAGCTGCGCTCGCTCCCCCGCGGGGAAGCGAGCGCAGACCCATTCCCCGGGACGCTCCAGGAACCAGTGGACGACCTCGATCCGCTGGGCCCCCGCGTGCAGGGCCGCCAGGGCGTACAGCAGACGCTGCGCGCCGTACTCGCGTTCGACGAGCGCCTGGAGATCCTCCTCCCGAGCGACGCGGTCGCTCTTGTAGTCCACCACCAGCCAGCCCCCGTCGGGGTCGTGCGCGAGCAGGTCAAGGACCCCCGTCACGAGCAGGCCGCTCCTCGGTCGGTCGGCATCTACGCTCCCGGCCGCCGGCCCCTCCCCAGCCGCTGCGCCGTGGGCGGGGAGCTCGAACGTGAAGGGATGCTCGCGGCGCACCTGCCGGGCCACCGCCAGGCGCTGGGCCAGCGCGGTGCTCGCCGCCTCCCTCACAAGCGCCGCAACCTCCTCGCGCTGGGACGGGGAGACCGCGACGCCGAGCTCGTGCGCCGTGGCCGCCACCTCCCGCGCGGCTGGGAGGGTGGGGTGGGCGAAGTCGAAGGACTCGAGCAGGCGGTGCACCAGCAGGCCGCGCGCGCGGGCGCGCAGGCCATCCCCGTGGTGCGCATCGCCCCGTCGATCCGCACGGTTCTCGGGCATCCCGAGGACGCGTTCCAGGTAGTACCTGTACCCGCACCGCTCCAGCTCGCTGAGGGCGGTGTAGCTCAGGGGCGGCGACGGCGTGGGCTCGGCCTCGAGCACAGTCGGCTCGGGAGCGGGCTGACCCGTGGTTCCAGGACTCCTCGTCATTGCCGGGAGAGGCTCGACCGGCCGCAGAGACTCCTCGCGCAGAACCTCGCCAATCGTGGCGGGTGCGTTCAGCCGGCAGATCATGGGGGCCCCGCCCACGGACAGCTCGGCCACGGGCCGCTCGAGTGTATGAGCGAGCGTGGGCAGCTCGGGCGCGAGCGCGGGGGCAAGCCACGCGATCGGAGCGCCCCCGGGCCGCGAGGCGGGCCAGCGCTCGAAGTCGCAGGATCCGCTCAGCAGCAGCCGCTCGCGCGCGCGGGTCATCGCGACGTAGACGATCCGCTCCTCCTCGGCGTCCTGTGCGCGGCGGCGCTCCTCGCAGAGCTCCTCGTAGCGCAGGCAGGCCACCGGCGGGGCGCCGTCGAGACGCAGGAGACGCAGGCCGACGCGCCGCCGTCCACCAACAGGTCGGGAGGAGCCCCGTTGCCGGTGCGGCCGAGGTCGGCGAGGCACACCACGGCGAACTCGAGGCCCTTGGCGGCGTGGATCGTCATCAGGCGCACCGCGTCGGGCTCCGAGCCGGTCGGGGCGTGGGGCTCGGATCCCTCGGCGAGGGCGCCGCGGTGCTCGACGTGGTCGAGGAAGGCCCGCAGGTCGCGGCCCTCCGCGGCCTCGAAGCGGCGGGCGAGGCGCAGCAGCTTGTGGATGTTCGCCAGGCGCCGCTCGCCCCAGGCGAGGGAGAGCACGTGGCGTTCGTAGCCGCTATGCGCGATCGCGCGCAGCAGCAACTCGGCGACCCCGTGCGCGGGCGCGGCCTGCCGCTCGGCGGCGAAGCGCTCGACGAAGCGGGCGAGGCGCTCGCGATCGGGGCCGGGCAGGCACGCGTAGAGCTCGCCCTCCAACCCCGCGCCCTCCACGCCCGCGCCCCTCAACTCCGCGCCCTCCACGCCCCCACCCCCCATACCCGCGCCCTCCGCACCCGCGATCGTCGCCCAGGCGCCCGCGCCCGCCGCGCGGGCGCGGAGCGCCACCACCGCGAGGCCGTCGCTCGAGATCCCCACGAGCGGGGAGGCGAGCACGGAGTAGAGCGCCAGCTCGTCCAGCGGGTTTGCCAGCGCGCGCAGCCAGGCCAGCAGGTCGCCGACCTGCTGGTGGCCCCAGAAGCTGCCCACCGCCGCGAGCGTGCGCAGGCCGCGCTCCTCCAGGGCGCGCTCGTACACCGGCAGATCCCCCGCGGCGCGCAGGAGCACCGCCACATCCCCCGCCGCCGCCTGACCGGTGGCCACCAGCTCGGCGACGCGCTGGGCCAGCAGGCGCGCTTCGGCGTGACGCCAGAGCGTCGTCGGCGGCAGCGCCCCGGCCACGGCCAGAGCGTGGGGCGACTGCGCCCAACCGCCCTTGTCGGTGAGCAGCAGCTCGATCAGCGGCGCGCCGCCGGCCTCCTTCCCGGCGTTCCCGCCGGGCCGTGTCACGGCGCCCTCCTCCGTCGGCGTCCCCTCTCCCTGGCAGCCTTCCTCGCGAGCGGGGATCAGCGGGGTGTAGGCGTCCCCGAAGCGCTCCCCGAACACGCTGTTGACCGCGGCGATCAGCGGGGGACGGCTGCGGAAGTTGCGCGCCAGCACGATCGCCGCCCCCTCGGCTCCCAGCCTGCGGCGGCGCTCGCGGAAGATCTCCACCTCGGCGTGGCGGAAGCCGTAGATCGATTGCAGCTCGTCTCCGACGGTGAAGAGGTTGCCGCGCTCGAGCAGCTCCAGGAGCGCGAGCTGGCGGCGGTTGGTGTCCTGGAACTCGTCCACCATCAGCAGCTCGCAGGCGCTCCGACCAGGTGGCGCGCACACCCTCGTGGCGCTCCAGCAGCTCGCGCGCACACAGCTCGAGGTCGTCGAAGTCGACCGCCGAGCGTGCACGCTTGAGCTCGGCGTAGCCACGCCCGAACTCCTCCAGGGCCGCGCCGAGCAGCGCGCACGCGCGGATCGCCTCCTGCTCCGGCGGCTCCGAGGGCTCCGGCGGGGGCAGCGAGGGGAGGCTCGCCCCGCGGCTGCGCTGCTCGGCGTACACGCCCACCACCATCCCTCGCACCCGGTCGGCGCCGTAGGCGGCGAGCAGATCGATGGCCTCCTCGCGGCGCTCCCCGCCGAAGCCGGAGACACTCGCCTTCGACCGAAGCGGGGAGACACTCGCCTCCGGCGAGCATCCCCCGTTCGGCTCGCGTCCCCGTTTCGGCCAGCAGGGCCGCGAGCGCGTGGCGGAAGGCGAGCAGCCGCAGCCGCGCGGCGCCGACCTCGTCGAGGATCGCGAAGTCGGGGTCAAGGCCCGCGGTCAGCGCGTGGACGCGCAGCAGGCGCGCGCAGAAGCCGTGGAAGGTGCCGATCGGGGCGCCCTCGGTGTCGCGCGCGGCCTCCCGCTCGCCCAGCTCCAAGAGGCGCGCGCGCACCCGCTCGCGCAGCTCCGCGGCGGTGCGCTCGGTGAAGGTGATCGCGAGGATCCGTCCCGGGGCGATGCCGTCCTCGCGCACGGCCCGCACGAAGCGCTCCACCAGCACCGAGGTCTTCCCGCTGCCCGCCCCCGCCGCCAGCAGCAGCGGGCCCCGCCGGCGCGCCGCCGCCTCCTCCTGCTCGCCGGTGAGAACTTGCGCGGTCGAGACGGCCATGCTCAGCGTTCGCAGCGGCAGATCGTGGGATACATGCACCCGCTGCCTCCGAATCCGCAGGTCTCGGGCCGCGCCTCCAGGGCGCCCGCACGGGCCTGCACGCCGGCCTCCCGCGCCGCTGCCACGATCTCCCCCACGAGCTCCCGCACCTCGGCGGGCTCGCGCGTGTCCCCCCGCACGCACCGAAGCTCCACGCCCTCACCCTCCGCGAGCACGCCGCGGGCGCGCAGGTCGCGACCGGAGAGCGGCTGGTAGAAGCCCCCCACGGCGCGCGCGCCGAGCAGCTCCTCCACGGCGCGCATGTAGAGGGGGACCTGGAAGCTGCGCTCCCCCACCCACCTGTCGGGCGGGGGGGCGTGGTTGCCCTTGTAGTCGTACACCACCGCCTCGCCCCCCGGGGCGAGGTCGACGCGGTCGATCCGGCCCCGCACGAGAACCCCCTCGCCGAGGTCCAGCGCGGGCAGCCCTCCGGGCAACTCGGAAAAGAGGGGCCCAGCTGACTCAAGGAGAGGGGCCCGGCTCGCCGGCCTCCGGCCGACTGCGCCACCCTCTAGGCGTCCTGGAGCCGACTGCGCCACCCTCTCCGCGGGAAAACCGAAGGGGAGCTCCAGGCGGGTGGGCTCGAGTGGAGTCTCGCGCCGGCCGGTCCCCGATTGGCGACTCCCCGGTCGGCTGCCTTCCGCACGCTCTCCGCAGTCCGCGGCGTGCTCGAGGTAGCGCTCCAGGTCGGCCTCCAACCGCCGGCGCACGCCCGGCACCCGCTCGGGGGCCGTGGAGAGCGGGTACTCGTCCGCGTGCTCGCGGAGCGCGGCGTGCAGCAGCTCGCGGGCGCGGGGCAGCCGCTCGGGCGTGAGGCGCGCGGAGCCGGTCTGGAGTCGCAGCCCGTCCAGCACGTCGCGCAGCGCGGCGTGCGCGAGGCCGCCGCGCGCCAGCGGCTCCGCATCGGGGTCGAGATCCTTCGCGCCAAGCAGGCTCTCCACGAACCACCGCACCGGGCAGCTCGCCCATGCCTGCAGGCTCGAGGCCGACCATATCCGCCGCTCGCGCAACTCCGCGAGCACCCGTGGATCGCGCAGCGGCGAAACCGTCAGGCCCGCCGGCGATACGCGGGGGCTCGCCACTTCCGAGCCCCTCATCTCCCCCACCTCACCCAGCGCCCGCCGGGTGCGGGCCTCGTGCTGGCCGAAAGGGGGACCGATTAGGGCGACACTCGCTCCGCTCGCATCCCCGAATCGGCCAGCGCCGAAGGCGAGTGTCTCCCCGCTTCGGTCGCACGCGAAGAGGTCGCAGACGTCGTCCACGAACAGCGAGCGCGCGCTCGGCAGACCGTCGTCGTCCGCGGTGTGCCAGCTCAGCACGAGCAGCTCCTCGGGACGCGAAACCGCTGCGTAGAGCAGGTAGCGCTCCGCGGCCAGAGCGTCCACGACGCGCCCCAACCGCAGGCCCGAGGCTTCCGCGAGCCCGCGGCGCTCCTCTTCGGAGAGGAACGGCTCGGGTCGCGCGGGCGCGGGGAAGACGCCCTCCTGCAGGCCGCACAGGAACAGCGCCCGCACGCGCCGGGCGCGCAGGGCGAGGGGATCGAGCACAGCGACGCCGGCGGAGGGCTCCTCCCCCACCACCAGCTCGAGACCTCGCAGCGTGGCGATCAGCTCGCCCGCGTCGGGGGCCAACTCCGGCGCCGAGCGAGCCAGCTCGCGCAGCTCATCGAGCGCGGCCCGTCCCACCGCCAGCGCGCGCGCCTCCGGCAGCTGCGCCGCGGGCAGCACCTCCGCGAGGTGCAGCCGGGGGGCGCAGAACAGGTGCTCGAGCTCCGCCGCGGTGCGCTCGATCAGCGCCACCGGGCCCCGCTGTGCCGCGCCCTGGAGGCGGTCCAGAGCATCCAGCGGCCAGTGCTCCGCCTCCCACAGCGCGCGCGCCTCGGTCGCCGTGAGGACGCCCGCGCGTCGCGCTTGGCGCTCGAGCGCATCGGCGAGCTCTCCTCGCCTCAACATGCCGGGGGCGCGCAACCACGCCAGCAGATCCCCCGATCCGGCCTCCTGCTCGAACGCTGCCGCGAGCAGTCCCGAGCAGCGCGCGCCCCAGGGCGGCGCCGGCGAAGGGCGCCCGCCGCTGCAGGGCGTGGGGTATGCGGTAGGACCGGAAGACCTCCGCCAACAGCTCCGCGATCGTGCCGGGAGAGCGGTGCACCACGGCGATCTCGCCGGGACCCA
The DNA here is from genome assembly GCA_963813765.1 of uncultured Solirubrobacterales bacterium. Taxonomy (GTDB): domain Bacteria; phylum Actinomycetota; class Thermoleophilia; order Solirubrobacterales; family Solirubrobacteraceae; genus Palsa-744. Next base: position 1,161,754 of record CAWFAB010000001.1, on the reverse strand, counting down.
TCCCGCGCTCGAGGAGCCCGCGGATCTCCCCCGCCACGAGCTCCAGCTCCGCCCGCTCGCCCCCGCCCTCCAGCAGCCGCACCGCCGCTCCGGCGCTCACCGGGGGGAGGGTCGGGCTCGAAGAGAGAGCGCTCCAGGTGGTGGAGCGCTGGGCGGGTCCGCGGCGCATAGTACTCGGCGCGCGGCGCCAGCCGGCGGTGCTCGGCCGCGACGGGGAGCAGGCGCTGGAAGGCGTCCCCCCGCCCCGCGAACGCCACCCGGCCGGGCTCGTAGGCGAGGGAGATCGTCACAGGCGCCCCCACCAGGACGCCCAGCGTCTCGATCGCGTCCAGTTGGAGCTCGTGAAAATCGTCGAACCCGTACAGCAGCACCGGCGTCGAGCCCCACAGCGCGGGCGTCTGGCGCAGTGTGTCCAGGGCGCGCGCGGCTCGCCGCTCGGGGTCGGCCCGCCCAAGCCGCTGAAGCGCGCTGCGGTACTCCTCGAACAACTCGGCAAGCGCCTTCGCGCGGGGGGCGTGCGCGGGGTCCGCGGCCGCCCACGCCTCCAGCGCCTGGCGCAGACGCGCAGGGGTCACCCGCGCAACCTCCAACTCTCCCACCAGCCCCGCCAACGCGCCCACCACACCGGGAGTCGCGCTCCCGGGGAGGGAGCGTCGAAGGATCGCGGCCAGCACACGCTCGCGGGCGAGGCGGCCGAGCGGCCGCTCGGAGCGCCCGGCGCGGCGGAGCACCTCGGCGAGCAGACCCTGGAAGCGCTCCACGCGGACTCCCAGCACGAGCCCGGCGTGGGCAAGCTCGCGCCGGTAGTGCTCGACGTCGGCGCGGGTGGGCACGACCAGCAGCGGCTCCTCTCCGCGTGCGTGATGGGCGCGCAGCGCGTCCAGCACCACCCTGGCCTTGCCGGCGTTGGCGGGTCCGGTGACGAGCGTAATCGGCATGGGCGCCAATAGTGGCGCACACCTCCGACGTTGCAGCGGGCCCCCTGATAAGACCCTACGCGGCGGAGCGGGTCGCCACGGCCTCGGTGGCCTGCTCGGGCTCGGCGGCGGCGGCGGCGGTCTCCTGATCGGGGGGCTTGGCGCCCTCCTTGGCCCAGGCCTCGTTGAACTCGACGCGCCAGCGGCCCTCCTCGGTCTGCTGGAGGGCGAGGTGGGCGCGGAAGCTGCGCCCGGAGCGCCCGCGGAAGCCGGTGACGGGGCGGGCGGTGTAGCCGGTCTTGATCAGCTCGCGGGCGATGGCGACGGGGAGCTGCTTGCCGGCTTTGGCCTTCCAGATCACGAAGCCGCAGCCGGGATCCTCGCGCGACCAGCAGGAGTAGCCCTTGCGGTTTTCCACGATCTCATGGCCGCACACGGGGCAGGGCCCGAGGTTGGCTTTGGGGATGCGCACGTCCTTGAGGGTGTGGTCGAGCATCTTCACGGTCTCCCCGGCGAAGCCGGCGATGTCGCCCATGAAGCGCTCGCGCGGAGTCCTCGCCGCGCTCGATCCCGTCGAGGCGGTGCTCCCATCGGCCGGTCAGTTCGGGGGAGGTGAGGGGGTGGCTCGCCGAGCAGGCGCACGACGTTGAGGCCCTTCTCGGTGGCGACCAGCGAGCGCCCGTCGCGCTCGATGTAGCCGACGTCGATGAGGCGCTCGATGATCGCCGCGCGGGTGGCGGGGGTGCCGATCCCGGACTCCTTCATCGCCTCGCGCAGCTCGTCGTCGTCGACGAGCTTGCCGGCGGTCTCCATCGCCCCGAGCAGCGAGGCGTCGGAGTAGCGGCGCGGGGGCTTGGTCTCCTTGGCGAGGCTCTTGATCTCGCGCGTCGTGCACCTGCTCGCCCTCGCTGAGGCGGGGCAGCTGCTGGTCGGCGCCCTCGTCCTCCTCGCCGCCGCGCGCGCCCTCGCCGGTGTCGGCGGCGGTCTCGCCGTAGACGCCGCGCCAGCCGGGCACGAGCAGGACCTTGCCGCGGGTGCGGAAGACGTATCTGCCCGCCGCTCGCCGCCGGACGCAGATCGGTCGTCTCCACGCGGGTGTTCTCGAACACCGCCTCGGGGTGGAAGACGGCGAGGAAGCGGCGCACGGCGAGGTCGTAGATGCGGCGGTCGTCGTCGCTCATGCTGCTCGACGGTGTGCTCGGCGCGGGTCGGGATGATCGCGTGGTGGTCGGTGACCTTGGCTGTCGTTGACCACGCGCGCCAGCGGCAGCACGTCGAGGCCGGTGACGTAGGCGGCGGCCTTGGCGTACTCCGGGGCGCCCGACGAGCTCGCGCGGTCGGCTTGATCTCGGGGATCATGTCGCTGGTCAGGTAGCGGGAGTTGGTGCGCGGGTAGGTGAGCGCCTTGTGCTCCTCGTAGAGGCGCTGGGCGGCGGCGAGGGTGCGCCGGGCGGAGAAGCCGAAGCGGGTGTTGGCGTCGCGCTGCAGCGAGGTGAGGTCGTAGAGCATCGGGGCGCGCTCGCGCTGCTCTTGACCTCGAGCTTGGTGATCGTCGCCGTCGCGTGCCCGCGCAGGCCTCGACGATCGCGACCGCCTCCTCCTCGGTGGCGAGGCGCGGTTTGGCGCCGGCGTGGAAGCGCCCGACGTAGACGCGCTCGCCCGGCGTGACGGCGCCTCCTCCTCCGTCCAGCGGCGCGGCGGCGAAGATCGGCGTCGACGAGCCAGTAGGGCTCGGGGACGAACGCGCGGATCTCCTCCTCGCGGCGGGCGACGATCGCGAGCGTCGGCGTCTGCACGCGGCCGAGCGAGACCGCGCCGTCGAAGGAGGAGCGCAGGCGGATGGTGGCGGCGCGGGTGGCGTTCATGCCGACGATCCAGTCGGCCTCCGAGCGCGAGCGCGCGGCCTGCTCGAGCAGCGCGAGCTCCGCGGCGGGGCGCAGGGAGGCGAAGGCCGTCCCTCATCGCGGCGTTGGTCATCGAGTTCAGCCACAGCCGCCGCACCGGCTTGCGCGGAGCCGGCCTTCTCGTAGATGTAGGCGAAGATCAGCTCGCCCTCGCGCCCGGCGTCGCAGGCGTTGACGACCTCGCCGACGTCCTCGCGGGAGAGCTGGCGGGTGACGACGGACATCTGCTTGCGGGAGCGCTCGTCGCGCACGACGAGCTTGAAGCGCTCGGGGACGATCGGCAGGTCGTCCATGCGCCAGCGCTTGAACTTGGGGTCGTATTCGTCGGGCTCGGCGAGCTGCACGAGGTGGCCGACGGCCCAGGTGACGACATAGTCCTCAGCCTCCAGCCACCCCTCCTCCTTCTTGAAGGTTCCGGGCAGCACGCGCGCGAGGTCGCGCCCGACGGAGGGCTTCTCGGCGATCACGAGGGTCTTCGGCATGGGCGTCAGAGCTAGCGGCGCTCATGCGGCCTCGCGCGGACTCGCCGGACGCTCACGCGGCCGTCGCAGGGGCCGGTGCCGACTGGCCCGCCGGCGGGCGCGCGCGAGCGCGTCGGCGACGGTGGCGTTGGCGACGCCGTAGCCGCCCGGCGGGCCGCTGCCGGTGGTGCCGGCGAAGACGGTCGTGAGCACGCCGCCGGAGCTGTCCACGACCGGGCCGCCGGAGTTGCCGGGGCGCACGAGGCCGCGCAGGGGAGTGAGCAGGCGCGAGACCGGCCCGTGGCCGTAGGCGTCCTGGGTGAGCACCTGCTCGGTCTGCCCGATGCGCGCCGGATCGCACGTCGAAGGGCCCGTTTTCGGGGTAGCCGAGGATCGCCCCGGCGCGCCCCCCGAGGGGCTTGGAAGCGAGGCCAGCGCGGGCAGGCCGAGGCCGGGGACGCGCAGCACGGCGAGGTCGTCGGTGGGGTCGAAGGCGATCGCCTGCGCGGCGAGGCCGGGCGGGCGCGCCTTCGACCTCGACCGTGGTGTCGCTCTCACCGGCGACGCACGTGGGCGTTGGTGACGACCTCTTCCGGCCGCGCAACCCACCCGGAGCCCTCGATCGCCAGACCGCAGGCGGTGCCGAGCACGCGCACGACGCTGCGCGAGGCGGCGCGCACGCCGGGGTCGTGAGCGATGCGCGGCGGGGGCGCGGCGAGCGGCGGGCAGGGGACCGGGGATCGAGGGCAGCGGATCGAGGCGCGCGAGCGCGTTCAGGATCGGGCCGGAGGGCGGCAGCAGCTGGTTGAGCTCGCGCAGGATCGCCGAGCGCTGGATGTCGGCGCGCAGCTGGCCGGCCGCCGGGATCTGGGCGGCGACGGCGGCGACGATCCACACGACCCCGAGGCCGACGGCGGCGCTGAGCAGCGGCGCCGAGCGCCCCGTCGAGCACGCCGACGCCGGGGATCAGAGAGTGGTGCGGCGCAGCCGCCAGCCGAGCCCCTCGAGGCCGGTGGCGAGGATCGCGCCGGCGAGCAGCGCACCGACGAGGCCGAAGGCGGGCGCGTAGGGCGAGGAGGACCCTTGAGGCAGCAGCAGCGGACCGAGGCGGGTCCCGATGAACGCGCCGAGGGCGAACCCGCCGAAGGAGAGCACCCCCACGATGAAGCCCTGACGCAGGCCGAAGAGGGCGAGGATGAGGACGAACAGCGAGGATCATCCAGTCGAGCGTCGTCACGGGCGGGTCCGTTCGTGGGTCGAGTCGGTCATGCGGAGAGCGTCGCGGGTGTTGAGGCGAGGTTGGGCGAGGTTGTCCCTGTCGGTGTTCCACCTGCCCACAGACGATCCTGGAATCGATCGGATGCTTGCGGGTCGGGCTTTCCTGTCGAATCATGTTCTACCGTTCCGCGATGTGAGCACCCGCATCGGAGACGGGCGATGAGCGCCGCGTCCTCCTCCAGGCGGGGCGGAGCGGAGCGGCGGGCAGGCCACTGGGGCGGGGATTCGCAGAGCGAGCGCCATCGGCGCGCGCGGCGCGCGCGTCCGATGATCGCCCTGGCGGCGGTGGCGTTCATGGTGGGGGCGATCGCGGGGGCGGAGCACTCATCCCCGTCCGCAGCCCCCGCGCTCGCGGCGCGCTTTGCGGCGGCGTGGACGCGGGGCGACTACGCGACGATGTACAGCGAGATCGCCCCCTCCTCCCAGCGAGCGGTGTCGGTGAGCGAATTCGCGGACGCCTATCGGGAAGCGCTGATGACGGCGACGGCGAACGGAGTGCGCGTGGCGGGCGCCCCCCAGTCGGCGGGGGATGGCGTGGAGGTGGTGCCGGTGCGGGTGCGCACCCGGCTGTTCGGCACCCTCTCGGAGAGCTTCAGGCTGCCGATTGTCGCGGGAGCGGAAGAAGAAGTGCGGGTGGTGTGGTCGCGCTCGCTCGCCTTCCCGGGTCTGCGGGCGGGCGAGCGGCTGAGCAGGCGCACGGCGCTGCCCCCGCGGGCGGCGCTGCTGGCCCGCGACGGGTCGGTGCTGGCGGAGGGGCCGGCGAGCGCGGCGGAGCAGCGCTGGCCGATCTCCGATCGGTCACCGTTGGGGGCGGCGGCGGGCGCGGTCGTGGGCGAAGTGGGACCGATCCCCGCGAGCAGCCTGCAGGCGCTGGAGGCGCGGGGGGTTCCGGCGAACGCGATCGTGGGGGTGAGCGGCCTGGAGCTCGCGGAGGACGAACGCCTGCGCGGCAGCCCCGGACGGCGAACTGCTGGCCGACCGATCGGCGGCGCCGCCGGCCGAAGCGCCGCGGCCGGGTGCTGGCGAGCGCGAGCGCGCACGCGGGGGACGCGGTGCGGACGACGATATCCCCGGCGGTGCAGAGCGCGGCGGTGAGCGCGCTCGGGGGACAGTACGGGGGGGTGATCGCGTTGGAACCCGCCAGCGGCCAGGTTCTGGGGGTGGCGGGGATCGGTCTGGACGCGTTGCAGCCGCCGGGCTCCACGTTCAAGATGATCACCGTGAGCGGGGTGCTGGGAGCGGGGATCGCGAGCCCGCGGAGCACGTTCCCCTACCAGACGGCGAGCACGCTGGACGGGGTGGCGCTGCACAACGCGAACGGGGAGTCCTGCGGGGGGTCGCTGGTGGAGGCGTTCGCGGCGTCGTGCAACTCGGTGTTCGCCCCGCTCGGCGTGAAGCTGGGCGCGGCGCGCCTGGTGGCCACGGCGGAAAAGTTCGGCTTCAACCACCCCACCGGGATCGCGGGGGCGCGCACAGAGCACGATTCCCCCGGCCGCCCAGATCCAGGGCGAACTGGCGTTGGGCTCCACGGCGATCGGCCAGGACCAGGTGCAGGCGAGCCCGCTGGAGATGGCGACCGTGGCGGCGACGATCGCCGACGGGGGGCGGCGCCCCGTGCCGAGCCTGGTGCTCGGCGCCGGCGACAGCGGCGGGCATAGAGTGCGCGCAATCAGCGCAGCGACGGCGCGCACCGTGCGGGGCCTGATGATCGACGTGGTCCGCTTCGGCACCGGCACCGCGGCGGCGATCCCCGGAGTGGTGGTCGCGGGCAAGACCGGGACCGCGGAATTAGGGGCCCACCCGCCCCCGGCCCACCCGCCAGCCCGAGCTCGTGCGGTGCGAGCGGCTCCGAACGCAAGCCCGCGGAAGGCGAAGAACACGCATCCGAAGAACACGCCTCCGAAGGGAGCAACTGCGCCGCCGAACAGAGCAACCCGCAGAACACCGACGCGTGGTTCGCGGCGTTCGCCCCGGCGCTGCACCCGAGGATCGCGGTGGCGGTGCTGATGGTGCGCGACGGCGCGGGCGGGGCGACCGCGGCGCCGGTGGCCCGGCAGGTGCTGGAAGCGGGCCTGCGAGCGACCGCGCAGGGGTGACCAGCCGACCGCGCAGGAATGACCGGCTGTGGATTGGGACCGACCGCCCCCGCAACCACCGCCCAGACCCGGCGGACAGGACCCCGCGCTCCACTTCTGTCCAACCCTCCCGGCCCAAACCGACGGGTCGAGGGGAGCGAGCCTAAGGGCCTACCGGGACAGGCCCTGTCTAAACGTCCAGTTCCGCGGAGGCCGTCTGCGCGGCGTCGCCGGGGTCGACGATCTTCAGCTCCAGGGGCCGGTTGTTGAGCGAGAGGACTTTGATCTTGTAGAGCAGCAGCGCCCCCTGGGTGGGACCCCCGGCGGCGACGGTGTCGAGAGCGGGAACGCGGCCTTTGGCGGGCAAGAGCCCGGCGCGGTAGGCGAACAGGTTGGCGGGCCCGAGAGCCACGGGCCAGTAGACGTTGCCCTGGGTGTCGGAGACCGTGAAGCTCGTGGAGACGGGATGGGGTAGGGAGGTGTTGTTGTAGACCTGCATGAACACCCCGAACCACTCTTCCCCGCGGTGCAGCACACGCTGTGCGGGGTGAGCCCGAGCAGGTAGGAGGAGTCCTCGGTGTCGTAGGGGTTGAGCTGGCGCGAGAGCTGGACCTCATAGACGAGGGGCCCGACGTTGAGATAGGGAGCGTTCTTGCCGGATCCCCCGGCGTAGGTGCCGGTGGTGACCCGCGTGTGGGATTCTCCGCAGGCCCCGAGCGCGAGCACGGCGAGCATGGCGAACGCGGCGAGGGTTGTGTTGCGCCATGGGCGAGCGCCGGGGCGATGCGCGCGGCCAACCTTCGCGGCCGCGGTGCCGGCGGCGCTGGACGCGGAGCGGGGGACGCGAGTCGGAGGGCGGGACATGCGAGGCGGCAGTCTACCCGCCGGCGACCGTGACGCGCCGGCCGCGCCCCTCCCCGCTCTCGATGATCGAGCGCAGGCGGCGCATGGCCTTCATGTTCTTGCGCCGCAGCCACCCGCGCGCCCCGAAGGACTCCATGAGGCGGTCGGAGAGGGTGCTGGGCTGGGTCTCGATGGTGTACCGCACGCGCGTCGTGCCTCCCGCGTCGGGGGCGAGCTCGTAGACGCCGAGGGTGCGGATGCGGTTGCCCTTGCCGCCGCGGCCGACCTCGACGATGCGATGCGGGGGGTCCACCTCCACGAAGGTCACGTCGCCCCAGCTGAAACGGTTGCCGGGGACGGCCACGCGAAAGCGCGCTCCCGCCCCGCGGCCGACGGAGTCCTGGCGGGTGAGGTGCCAGTCGCGGAGGTAGTGGTCGGTGAACTCGGAGTGGTTGGCGATGTCCTGCAGGTACTCGAAGACCCGCTCGCGGGGAGCGTCGATCAGGATCGAGACGGTCACTGGGTCCATCGCGAGCGGCAGTCTACAAGCACGACCGAACCCCACCCGCCCTGCTCCGTGCCTCACTCGGCCCTCGACGCGCCCCGCCGATCGAAGATCGGCCGGCACATCCCTCCGGGATCGGCTCTGTGCAAGGGCCTCTGGGCCGACCCGGCCTACGCGACCGATCGGAGATCGGCCAGCGCGGCGAGACGCACACGATGCACGCGCTCGGAGTGGCGCACAGTCTCGGTGGCCACCGGAGCGTCGCGGCGCTCCGGGCGGCACAGCTCGCAGACGACGGCGCCGCGGTGCTCGTAGAGGTGCACGCGCTCCCCCACCAGCGGAGTGCGGCCGCAGTCCGTGCAGCGATTGCGATCGGCCGTCAGGACTCCCACGCCGTGGCGCAGGAGGACGCGCTCGAACCGCTCGATGTCGGTGACGGTCGCGGGGGGCACGACAGGGGTTTTCGCCGCGCGGCGCCGGTCTCCTCCCTGCCCGCCACGGGCGCCGGTTTGGAGGGTGCGAGCCGTGGGTAGAAGAGCATCGCTACCCCAGTTCGAGTCTCTGCTCACGGAATCCGCAGAGGCTGCGAGGCTCCCTACCGTCATAGGAAACCCACCGTTTCCCGGAAAATTACAAGCCTTTTAGACGTCGCGAGGAAAGTCTCGTTATGATCGCCACAAGGTTCCGCCGGCAAGGATGGACGCCGGGACGTAACCAACAGGAGAAGAGGAGCTGTGAGATGGTGGAGTCACTGACCTCGGGCACGATGGCGGGAGCGGGATCCTTTCGCTGTCAGCGCTGCGGCTACGTCCTGACACTGGCGGCCTCCGACACACTGAGCGACTGCCCCGGCTGCGGGGGCGCGAGCTTCGTGCGCGCCTCGCTGTTCAGCGCCGGGCGCCTCGGAGGGACAGCCGCCGAAGGCGGGAGCGCCGCCGAGCAGAGCGGCGGTCTGATCTCCGAGGCCGCCGGCGAGCGCGAGGCGGCGTGGCTGGCGGAGGTCAGAGAGAGAATCGAGCAGCCCGGGGAGTACCTCGCCTATGAGGAGGACGGGGAGACGGCGGTGATGGCGCTGACGCACGAGTGGACCCGCGTGGGGCGCAGCCTCGCGGCGGATGTGCGCTTCGACGACCCCACCGTCTCGCGCAGACACGCTCTGCTGGTGCGCCAGCCCGACGGAGTGCGGGTGCTCGACGATCGCAGCCTCAACGGCGTGTTCGTCAATGGCGAGCGGATCGAGTGGCGGATGCTCGAGGACGGCGACGAAATCGTTGTGGGCCGCTACAGGTTGCGCTTCCTCAGCGTCCCCGCGCTGCCCACCGATCCAAGATCGGCCGGCAGGCCTGAGCCGACCGCGGACCGATCGACGATCAGCGGGATCGCCTGATCGGCCGGCACGCGACCGGCTGAGCGCCCCTCCCGGCGAGGGGCGCGTCGGCCCCGACCAGCGATCGACCGGGCAGGTCGGAGCGTCGAACCAAGGGCTGAGGCGCAGACGCAAGAACGAAGTCGGGGCGGACTCTTGACGCGGAGCATCAGCAGGTCTACCCTCTAACTACTCTCGATGGGGAGAGGCAACTTACAGTCCGGGATTCAGCGCCTGGAAAACGCGGCCTGAGCCACGGTTCGGCCGGATGGCGGTCGCGCTCCTCCACCCGCTCCTTCGCCGGGCAGGGAGGGAGGAACGATGTTCCACCGCAACCACCTCGGCGCCCAGCCGGATACGGCAGGCTCTCCTTCTGCCGCCGCAGAGCGCTCCTCCGATCTGCGCGTCCGCACTCTTGACGCGATGATCGCCACCGCCTCCTACCGGGGCTACGATCGCACCACCGTGGAGCGGGTGCTGCAGACCGCAGGCGTCCCGGCAGCAGTCTTCGAGGAGCACTTCGCGAACAAGGAGGACTGCTTCCTGCAGGCGCTCGACGCGCTGATCGCGCGAACGGAGAGCAGGGTACTGGAGGCGGTGCAACGCGTGGCGCCATGGCCGGAGCGGGTCCGCTCGGGGCTGGGCGCGCTGCTGGGTGCGCTCGCGGAAGACCCCGATGGGGCGCGCGTGTTGCTGGTGGAGTGTCTCGGGGCGAGCCCCGCCGCGAGCGAGCGCCCCCGTGCGCTGCTCAGGGCATTCCCGCCGCTGCTGGAGGAGGGGCGCTTCCACTGCGCCAATCCCGACCACCTCCCACCCGGGACAGTGATGGTCGGCGGGATCGCCGCGATCCTGCACCGCCGCGCGCTCGAGGACCGTACCGGCGAGCTGCCCCGCCTGTGCGGCGACCTCGCCTACTTCGCACTGCTCCCCTACCTGGGCCACCACCGGGCGATCGTGGCGGCGTACGCGAAGGAGCCTATTTTGCGGACGTGACGTGCGGGTACTGGCCGGTCACGCCTTCCCAGGTGAAGGGGCTCTGCTGGGCGCAGGCGGGGGCGCCAACCGCATTGGCGGTGCTTTCGGGTGCGTTGGCGACGTGATCGGTGATCAGCTGTTCGATGATGCTCTGCGGCACGGCGGCGTTGGCGGGTCCGCTGACCGAGGGCGCGGAGTCGGCGCAGGCCGCGGTGCTGAGAACCTGCAGGCCGCCGTTGCCCAGCAGGCGGAAGGCGCCAGGCTGGAAGTAGGGGTTCGCGCGGTTGGTGCCGATCCGTTTGCCGTAGACGGCGAGGCCTTCCGGATCGATCGTCGCGAGACCGCGCAGGTAGTGCTGGATCTGCTGATTCGAGGTGTCGGAGTTTTTGTCGTGGGCCTGGGTGGCGGCGGTCACGTTCGCGAACAGCGCCTGCAACTCGGGTATGTACTCTCCGGAGAACTTCAGGAGCGGGTCCAAGTTGCGCAGCACAGGGCTGGCGTTGCCAAGCAGCGGCGTGAGCAGGCTGAGCGTCTGTTCGAACGCCGGCAGGCCCCGCTTGGAGGCGCTTGTGAATGGGCCGAGGTTGGTGAGCAGGCTGTTGGCGTCGGGGGTGAACGACTGCACGCCCTGCAGCAGGGGGGTGAGCTTGCGCTCCCACGCGCGCGACTGGTCGAGCACGGGGCTCGCAACCGCGGTCAGGCTGTCCAGTTCGCGCAGCGTAGCCCGCGAGCGCTGCTCGAAGGTGGGCAGCGCGCGAACGGCGTCGGCGAACTGAGCGCTGCTCTGGGCGAGCGCGTGGAAGGTGCGCTCGCCGTTTTCGATGAACCCGCGGAACTGGTTGTCGCGTTCGGTGAGCGCGTCGAACACCACCCCGGTGTTGTGCACGAACGCTCGCACGGCGCCTTCCTGGGAGGCGAGAATGCTCACCAGCTTGTTGGCGTCTTCCACGAACGGCTCGGCGTCGGCGAAGTCCGAGTTGATCTGTTCGCCGCGCCCATTGAAGGCGGCGGCGGACGACCGCATCCACACTTTGAAGGCGGCGCGCGTCCTGGGGTCGAGCGCGGAGAAGATGTCATCGAGCGTCACCGCCGGCTCGACCTGGCCGGCCGGGATCCGCCCGCCGTCGGGTAGGAGAGGCCCCGCCCCCCCAGACCCCACCGGTCCCGTTCCCCCGGCCGCCACCGGTCCCGCATTCCCCGTCCGGGGCTGGGGGAGCAGTTCGATGAAGGTCTCCCCCAGCAGCGTCTTCTGGCGCAATTGCATGCGGTCGTTGGCGGGCACCGGAGCGTACTGGTGATCCATTTCGACGGTCACGTCGGTCAGCCCGTTGGAGTGCATCGCGAGGCTGACGACGTGGCCGACGTTGACGCCGCTGATGCGCACCTCGGACTGTTCGGCCAGCGCCAGCGTGCGCGAGAGCTCGACGGTGAAGCGGTAGCCCTTGGGCTTCAGCGGTACCGGGCCGCCGAAGGACTCCCACAGGAACAGCAGCAGACCGAAGCAGCTCAGCGCGAACAGCACGATCACAAGGATGTTCGCCAGCGTCGGCGCGCGCTTCTGCATCTCAGTGCCCTCCTCCGCTCGCCGCCGGCGCCAGCACAGAGGCGTCGGGACCCTGGCCGAAGACGCGATCCGCGATGCGGGCCATCGCGCTGACGCCGTGGTGGAGGCTCGCGGCTTTCGCCGCGGCCACGCCGCCAGCCGCCGATTTGCACTCCGCAGAATTCGGGGGGTTGAGCAGGCCCAGGGCCAATTTCGCCGTCTTGTCGACTTCCGCGACGCCCGTCAGAATCGGCACGACTTCGCAGTTGAAGTACACCAGCGTCTGACCGACCGCACCATGGGCTTCGCCCTGGGCGAGGACGCTGTTGAGGTCGTGGGCGCCCCAGGCCGCGAAGAACCCGAAACCGGCCTGGTTGGGACCGGGGTTGTAGGCGAGCTCGTTGAAGAGTTCGTTGAGCACTGTGAAGCTCGTGGTCACCTGGGGCGAGGCCTGCGCGAAGGCCTGCAGCGAAGGCTGCAGCTGGTCGATGACGGGCAGGATCTCGCGGAGGAGCGGCCGGACTTCGTTCTCGAGGATCGGCGTCGTCATTCGTAAAGCCGCCTGCGAGGCGCGCTCGGCCGGGGCGAGCGATTTGGCGAAGGGCTCGAGAGCGTGCAGCGTGGAGCCGGTCACGTGAACCGCGGTGGCGAGCTTGCCGAAGCTGTGGTTGGCCTGTGTGAGCACGCCGGGCAGCTCGTGCAGGGTCGCCTGCACGGCGCGGTCCTGCGCGGAGAAGGTGGCAAGGACCGCGTTGGAGGAGTCAACCAGCTGGGCGAGCTGGGTGTCCTTGTTGCCGAGCGCTTCCAGCAGCAGGCGGAAGTTGTGGATCGCGCGGCCCACGTTGACCTGGCGCTTGGCGACTTCGCGGCCGATTTCCTGGAGCTCGCGGGCGAGCGGGGCGAAGCGCTTGAGGGTGGCGGAGAGGTTCGCGCTGTTGCCCGAGAGGCCCTGGGCGGCTCCCGCCAGCAGCTCCTGGAGGTAGGCGCGCGTGTCGGTATCCAGGGCGGCGAGGAATTCGTCGAGGTTGCCGTCCGGGCTGGTCTGGGTGACCGGGATCGTGTACCCGCTGGGCACGCGACCCGCGGCGGGAGTCCCGGGGGAGACCTCGACCGTCTCGTCCTTCAACCCCGTCTTGGGACGCAGCAGCATCGTGGCGTTGCGGTAGATGTAGCGGGCGTACCTGGGCGTCAGGTTCATGCTCACCACCGCCCGGCCGTCCCGCAGTTCGACGCTCGAGATTTCGCCGATCTTCGCGCCGGCGATCGTGACCGACTGACCCTGGCCGGGGGTGACCGCCTGGGCGGTCTCGAATTCCCCATTCAGCTTGAAGGCTTCGCGGCCGAGGACCGGCACCCACGCGGGCACCGAGAGGCGCTCGTGGGCCAGGATGTAGCCGGCGCTCCCGGCGGCGATCAGGATCATCGTGACGACCGCGATGAACGCCGTGCGGTAGCGCTCGATCTGGTCGCGGATCCCCCGTCCGCCCTCGTGAGTCTCAGGAGTCATCATCCACCCCCGTCCGCGGGGCCGGACGCCAATGGTCCGTTGAGGTTGGGCACCGTCTGCGTTGCGCAGGCCACGAGCGGCCGGTAGGGAGGCTCGCTGCCGGGGAAGCGCGGGCGGGTCCCTTCCGGGGCGAGGGCCGTCTGAGCGACCAGCCGTTTGTTGCCGGGCGGCGCCCCCGGCTTGACGATCGTGGGCGGCGGCGAGAGGATCGCGGCGCCGGTGCCTCCCGCGATGAAGCGCCCCGCGGCGCCGTTGCCGTCGAAGTTCTGGCCGATGCCCGCAAGGCCGGCCACCGCGTACCAGAACTCCTTGTAGGCTTCCGCGCCCGAGGTGTTGGGCCCGTCCTGGAGCTCGGTTTTGATGGTCGGGAAGAACACCTTTGTCAGGCACTGGTTGAACTGGTTGAACTGCGTCTGGAAAGCAGCCTGGCCGCCGAGCACGCCGGCGATCTCCGGGGCCGCCGTGCGCAGGCCTGCGGCAACGCCCCCGAGCTCGCTGGGTGCGAGCGCCGCCTGCGTCTGCGCGATCCAGGGGAAGGCGGCGGCGGCCGTGGCGGGGATCTCTTCCAGGCCGGGAATGATGTCCCGCGCGAAGGTCCGGATCGAGGGGGCGGCGGCGTCCAGCGCGGCGAAGCCGCGTTCGGTGCCGCGTAGCGCGCCCGGCAACTCGGCGACGGCCGTGCGCAGGCTCGGCGCCTGTGCGGCGAGGGAGCCAAGGAAGGTATTGAGGTGGCCGATCAGTTCGCCGAGCTGCTGCTCGTGCACGTCGAGCTGGGCGGTGACTTTTTCGAGGCTCGCGACGAGCTTCGAGAGGTCGTGCGTTTCCGTGCCGGCGACCGCCTGGCTGACGATCGCGCCGTCGCGCAGCGCCTCGGGGCCGAGCTGGTAGGCCCTGTTGAACGCCTGCGCGGCGTTCAGGCCGCGCACTTCGGGGGCCTGTTCGGAGTCCTGCGCAGCTGTCGGCTTGGCGGTGAGCGCCGCGCCGTATTCGATCAGGAAGGTCTGCAGGTTCGCGCGGGTGTCGGTGTTGAGCGCGTCGAGCACCTGGTCGAGCTGGACGGGGTCGGAGGTCTGCGTGACGGGGATCGTGTAGCCGGAGGAGACCGCGCGGGCGGAGGGGCTGCCGGGCTGCAGTTCGACGAACCAGCTTCCTTCCAGGAAGATCCGCGGGCGGATCTTGAGCGTCGCGTCCTCGTGGATCGGCAGACCCTTGCCTTCGATTTCCATGTTCACGAGCGCAGCGCTGCCCTCACGTCTGATGGATGTGACCTGGCCGACGGAGACCCCGGCGATCCGCACCGGGGACTTGGGGCGGATGCTGAGCGCCGAGTTGAACACGGCGTTGAGGCGGTAGCCGTGTTTGAACGGGATGCGCTTGGTGAAGCCGAAGTACACCACGATCGCGAGCACGACCAGGAAGATGACCCCGAAGCGCACCGGGTTGGAGCGCCTCTGCAGCTCGGAGACCGCGACCTGCTCGCGGCGGCGCCACCAGCGCGCGCGGCTCATTTCCCCTTTCCCTTGCTCTTGCCGGCGCTCGCCGTGGAGCCTTCCTTGGGGAGGTATTTCAGCGTGGAGGCGGGGTACGTTTCCCCAAACAGGCTTTCGCTGCGCTTGGTCGCGTCGTGGGTGGTCCCGAGGGTGGTGGAGGTGTTGCCGATCACCGTCTTGCCGGCCACGTATTTCTGGTTGCCCGCTTCGCACTCCTTCGGCTGACCGGGTCCGGCCACGTAGGGGTAGGGGTTGTAGTGCAGGAAGTTGTCCTGGAGAACCTGACCGGTACCGCCCTTGTCTTCGGAACCTCCGTTGGCCGGCGCTGACGCCGGCAGACCCTCGGCGTTGGGCCCGGCGGGGCTGAGAATCGGCAGCAGACGCGCCAGCGTGCCGGTCCCGGCACTCTCGGCGAACAGGTTGGCGAGGTTGCGGAGCGCCAGCGTGGCGTAGTTGCAGGTGGTCTGCGCCGGGGCGATGCCTTCCAGCAGCGGGTTGCCGAGCTGCGCCGTCGTGGTGAACTCTTCGAGGCCGAGCGCGACGACGGGATCCTGGGCGAAGGCCTGGAAGGCCCGCAGCGCGCTGGCAAGCTGCGGGTTCAGCGCAGCGGCGACGTGTAGGTTGACGGCGCCGACTTCGAGGGCGTGGCCGAGCGGCGCGGCAACGGTGCGCAGGATGTGCGCGCTCGGACGCAGCAGGTGGATGAACTCGGTTGTCTTTTCGATGAACGGCGCCTCGTAGGGCAGCGAGTGGATCGCCTGGCGCAGCGCCGCCGGCCCCCCTTCGATCGTGCGTTCGAGCGAGGGCGACGCGCCGGCGAGGGCCGTGTAGAAGGTGTCGAGCTCGTCGAAGAAGGCCGCCTGCGTCTCGGCCACCGGCGCGACCTGCGAGGCGGCTTTGTCGAGCGCGACGAACAGCTCGCGCAGGCCGGTCTGCGGCGAGGCGAGGTTGTGCAGCACGGGGACCGCGTTCCGCACGAACGGGCGCAGCGTGGCGATCGTGTTGTTCAGACCGAGTCCGCGTCCGGCGAAGCCGTTGCCGAACGCGTTCGTGGACTGCTCGATCGCGATCCTCGTCCGCTTGTCGAATATATTGAAGAAATCCTGTATCTGGACCGGCTTTTCGCGCGACTGCGAGACCGGGATCGTCGTGCCTTCGGGGAGCGTCCTGCCGGAGTGCCCGCGTGTCAATTCGAGATACTTCAGACCGATCGTCGAGACCGACTCGACGAGGGTGTGCGTGTCGGCGGGCAGCGGCCCCGCATGCTTTTCGAGCTTGAGGCTGGCGATCGCGGTGACCCTGCCGGTGGCGGGGTCCTGGTGGGGGACGAGCGCAATCACGACCCCCACCCGCCTGCCCGCGATCCGCACCTGGTTCCCCACCTGCAGGCCCGAGGCTTCGGGCAGCTCCGCCTTGACGTTGTAGGTGGGGGTGAACGGCAGACCGTTGTTGGCGTTGTAGGAGATGTAGACGGCCACCGACGCGATCAGCGTCGTGAGCGCCCCGATCAGCAGGGGGCTTCCGGCCAGGGAGCTGCGGCGGCGGGGGTTCATCACGGCACCTGCGTGGGGTCGCAGCCGAGCTGGCCGTTGTCGGTGAACGGCGCCGAGCCGTCGGCCGGCGGCGTAGCGCCCGCGCCGGGGCAGCGGTGCAGCTGGCGGGTCTGCAGGCCCTGCAGGCCCTGCGGCGGGTTGACCGGGGTGAGCGTGTTGCCGCCGGACGGCTGGAAGTTGTCGAACACGGGGCTCAGGCGCGCATAGTTGCCATTTCCGTCGTAGTAGCCCGCGCTGGCGCCCAGGTCGCGCACGGCGCCCTGCAGGTCCGGCGCGTAAGGCCCGAAGAAGGCGGTCACCGGCACCGATTCCTGCAGCGCTTTGATCGTGTTGGGCGAGCCGCTCGCCAAGGTCTGCGCCAGTCCGGGCAGCGCGAGCGCGGCGTCGGTGAGGTCGTTGCTCGGCCCCGGGCGGCTGAGCGCAAGGGCGAGGTTGTGCAGCACCGGCCCCGCCACGACCACCAGCGGCTCCAGGCGCGCGAAGAGGGGCGCGAGCTGCTTGGTGTCGGGCCCGGAGACCTTGAAGAACCGGCGTAGCGCGGCGAACGTGGAGGGCAGTTGCGCGAACGCGCGGTTGCCCTGGTCGATCGTAGCCGGGAGCTGCGCCACCCCACGCGCGAGGCTCGTCTGTTCGGCGCCGAGCGCCTGGAGGGCCCGATCGCCGTTGCCGATCAAGCTCGTCAGTTCTTCACGGTGGACGGCGAGCGTGGTGAGCGCCTTGGCGGACTGCACGAGGAAGTCGGTGAACGTCCGCTGGTCGCGGGTCAGCTCGGCGAAGATGTGGTCCGCGGCGGCGAGCGAGGGGCCGAAGTATTCGGTGTCGATACCCAGCGCCCGGCTGGCGCCCGCGTACTCTTCGGCGGTGCCCTGGAAGACCTCCTGCAGGCCCTTGCGCGTGCGCGGGTTCAGGGCGTCGAACAGCTGATCGAGGTCGGTGGTTCCCTGCGCGGAGCCGGCGCCCAGCGTCGCGCCGGCGGGCAGCGTCGGCCGGTTGTTGGGACCCGGCGAGAGGGCCACGAACCGCCCGGCGACGGTCGTCAGCGAGGGCACCCTGATCTGCGCGGTCGTGCCTTCGTGCAGCGGAACCAGCGAGCCTTCCACGTGAATCGTGATCAGCGCCTTTTCGCTGGGACTGAGCCCGATACTCGTGACGCTTCCCACGGGCACGCCGCCGACCTGCACCTGGTCGCCCAGCACGATCTGGCTGGCGTTGTCGAGCTCGAATTTGTAATCGGCCCCACCGCCGCCGGAGAACGCGATGTAGGCGACGATCGCGACCACCAGCGCCAGCGCGCCGACGGCCAGCCAGCGACCCACAGTCCGCGGCGGAGGGGAGACCGCCCGCGGCGGTCCCGGAGGACCGCTCGGGGGCGGGACAGAGCCGCGCACAGGCGGAGGGGGTGGCGTGGTCGTGGCCATCCTCACCCACCGCCCCCGCCGCCCAAGGGAGCCCCGCTGCCGGTGGAAGCGGTGGGGGGCGCCCCCGTCGAGGGCCCGCCCGCGGCGCTCGTGCCGGCGTCCGCGCCCGATGCGAACGGGCCGGCGGTTCTCGAATCCGGGATCGCGGCCGCGGAGGGCGCGCCCGCCACGGCCGGCTCGGGGATCTCGCCGAGCCGTGCGATCAGCTGGATCCACTGACTGGGAGTGAGCGAGGAGCCCACCGCGCGAGCGGCGCCGGCATGTTCCAGGCCCGGCGGGGGCCCGAAGTTGACATGGATCAGGCCTCGGTGGCCGGGCAGCGTCAGGGTGTTGTCGGTTCCGGGATAGCTGTTCGCGCTGACGATCTGCGCGGGCTTGATCGTGCCCTGCAGGCGCAGCAGCCGGTGCACCGCGATATCGGCGATCGAGCCCGGACCTTCGTGGCCGGCGATCGGGGTGCCGTCGATCGCGGAGATGTCCAGCGCCTCCCCGGCTGAGCCGCCGGCGAGGTTGCGCGCTCCCGCGGCGCCTGCTGTGCGCCCGCAGCTCGCGGCCGCGACCGTCGGCCTCAGCCCGGAGACCGAGAGGAACTCGAGCGCCGCGAGCACCCGCCGATCGACCTGCCCGGCCCGCACCTCGCCGCGCTTGCACGGGGCGAGGTGGACGGCGGAGTCGTGCAGGAGGAGCTGCTCGAGCTGGGGCTTGGACTCCAGCAGGACCTGCCCCACGGTCGGCGAGGTCGCCAGGAACGGATTCTCGCCCTTGGCCCTGAAGATCGAGGTCGCTTCCAGGCGCACCCAGCCGTCGAGGATCGGCTTGGGGTCGATCAGCGGCGCTCCGGCGCCGGCGGGTCGGATCTGGAAGAGCATGTGCGGCTCGCTCTCGCCCACGGCCGGATTGGGCTGACCCGGCGCGGACCCGGGCGCCGCCCCTTCGCCTTCCCCGGCCGCGCCGAGGTGGCCGAGCACGGTCCCGGCGAGCACCTGGACGCCGGAGCGCAGCGGGTGCAGATAGACCTCGTCGGGGCCCGCCCGGAAGGTCCGGGGGGCAGATGCCGACGCAGGGTGCGCCGGGGCGCTTCGAATCCCGACCGGCGGCGCGGGAGGAACCTCCAGGGAGCCCGCGACCCCCATCGCCAGGCTCGAGCTGACCACGCCCTGCGAAAGCGGCGAATGCGGCTGCACCCCGGCGCTGGCGGGAGCGCTCGGCCGGGGGCCCACGCCGTTGCCGGGCCGGGCGATGCGCGCGCTGATCGCACTGTCCATGCGCGGTTCCAGCACGGGATACAGCGCGGCGATGCTGCCGAGCCGCGCGTAGGTGTAGGTGTTGCCGTAGGCGTCGCGCAGCGACACATAGCGGCCCAGCGCCGGCGAGTCGCCGACGGCGGTCACCTCCCCGTCCTGTACGGCGATCACCGGTGCCCCGGGCTGCGAGTAGATCACCGTGCCGGCGAGCGTCCCGGACGGGCGCGATCCGGATCCGGTCGCGGGGGCGGCCGGGAAGCCGTCGGTGAAGTGCGCGGGCGCGTGCACCGGGAAGCGCGATTCGGTCAGGCCCGCGATCGCGCTCAGTAGTTCCGGGGGCGTACCTCCGAGCAGCTGCGCGCGCAGCATCACCGATTCGACGTACTCCTGGGAGTGGTTGTAGGAGAAGATCGCCGCGCGGATGTGCTGAGCCCCGCCAGCCGCCGCCAGGTACCTCGCGGCGGCGAAGACCGCGTCGGCGGGGTTGTAGGGGTCCTCGTAGCCGTCGCCGTTGGCGTCCACCCCGTACGTCGCCCAGGATGAGGGCAGGAACTGCATCCAGCCCTCGGCACCGGCGCTGGAGACGCTCAGATCGCGCCCGTAGTCGGTCTCGACCTCGTTGATCGCGGCGAGCACCTGCCAGGGAATTCCGTAGGCGGTGCCCGCGGCCTGGTAGATCGGGAGCAGGAACGGGGGGATGCGGAAGCTTTCGATGAAGAAGTCCGGGACCCCCGAGATCGGCGCGCCGAGGGATCCGGAGCCCACCCACCCCGGTGGCGTGAGCGTCGAGGGCAGCGGCGCCGGCGGCTTCGAGGGCTGCTTGGCGGAGTTGTTGTTGGGAGGGATTCCGGCGCCGGTCTTTCCGGCGCTTCTGTGCGCGCGGCCGTGCCCTGTCGACGAGCCCGGCGCGCTCACGGCCTGCGGGCTCTGCGCCTTGACTTCAGGAGTGGAGGTCGTGGTGGTCGCTTCCGTGGTATCTGCCGCCCCGCCCCCTGCCCCGCCCGGCGCGGCGGGCGGGGCTTCGGTCGCGGCCGGTTCGCCCACCTGACCGTGAACGCCCACCGGCGCTTCGAGCGCGGGCGAGGTCGAGGTGGCGGTCGCGGGAGACGTCGCCGTTTCGCCTGCGGCGGGAGGCGCACCCGACGCTTCGCCGCGGGCGACCGCCGCGGTCCCAGCGGGCAGCGCCAGCGCCAGCGCCCCCATGAGAGCCGCCCCTGAATGGGCGCTGATGAGGCGGTTGCGGCGTCGTGGGATCATCGCTGGATCAATTCCCGAGCAGGTAGTTGAGCAGCAGCCCGCCCGCTTCGGAGCCTTCGCCGCTTGGCGTGTAGTACGTGGTGCCGGCGCTCGCGCCTCCCACCGGCTGGGCGGTTGGGGCAAGCGCTCCTCTGGAGCCGCCGCCCCCGAAAAGGCTCCCAGCCCCTTCGGAGCCGGGATACTTCGTGATCGCCTGGGACGGAGTGGCGCCGTGCGCAATCGCCATGATGCGCTCCATCGCAAGGCTCGTGTCGCTCGCATTCGACGCGGCGCTTGCCCGCGCGGCCGAGCCCGAGGTGTTGATGAAGTTGGCTTCGCAGCCGCCCTGAGGGGCGACTTTGTAAGCGACGCAGAGTTTGCCGACCACGACCGAGCGTACGAAGTGGCCGAGAGAGTTGTAGCCGTTGGCGGCGTTGGTGCCGAGGAAGATGAAGTCCATCAGGCGCTCCAGGCCGCCCGTCGCGCGAACGCTCGAGAGCAGCGCGGAGAGGTTGCTCGCGAACGGCTTCGTCGCGCTGCCGAGCATCCCCAGGCGTTTGAGCAGCGGCTGGGAGCCGACGAGCGCTCCTCCGATGATCTTGGACGTCTTGCCGAGACTCTGGAAGAACTGCGCCGAGCTGACGTTGAACGGCCCGAGGTTCTGGGACGTGCGGTTGATGCCGGGGGCCGCCGCGCCGAGGTCGGTGAAGGTCGGTGTGGACTGTTCGGCGAGCCGGTCGAGCTGTTTGAGGTAGGGACCGAGTTCGCGCAGGAAGACTGGGAGTTCGCGAAGGCCTTCGGCGAGCGCTCCGCGGTGGCGGGCGGTGGCCGTCTGCACGGTGTTGCTCTGGGCGAAGAAGTCGGCGAACTGGCGGCGATCGCGGGCGATCGGCGCGAGCGCCCGGTCGCTTTCGACGGCGAGGTTGCCGAGCACCTTGTTCTCGGAGGCGAGGATGCCGATCACCTTGTCCAGTTCGCGCAGCGCCGGGTTGGAGCGGTGCAGGACCGCGTTCAGGTCGCTGCCGCGCCCGGCGAGGCCGGTGCCGAGTTCGTTGATGATGATCGACAGGCGCTGATTCTCGGGCAGGTGGTTGATGTCGCTGAGCAGGTCCACGCCGACGGGACTCGAGGTGTTGGTCACCGGCAGCAGCCACTGCCCGGCGCCTTCCCGACCAGCCGGGACCCGGTGCAGCGGCGGCGGCAGCGGCGTGCCTTCCGGGCGCGGCTGGGTGGGCAGGCAGTTGACGAACTTCTCCCCGATCAGCGCCTGCGGTTCGATCGTGCAGGTCGCGTCCGCGCGGAAGTCCTGGAAGCCCGGATCGGCGATCCTGAGCGCGACAGCCGCCCTGCCCTGCGGCGTGGGCGTGACCGTGCCGACCGTGCCGACCTTGACGCCGTCGATCTTGACGTCCTCGCTGGGGACGATGTTGGCGGCGTTGTCGAAGATCGCGTGGACCGTGTAGCCCCCGCCCGAGCCCCCGGCCGCCGTTGCGAGCAAGATCGCGGTGAGGATGGCGGCAGCGACGAGCCCGCCGGCGATCGCTGCCGGCGCACCCCTCTTCGACGACCCGACGGTACCAGTCCTCAAAACCGATCCTTCCTTCTCCGTCCCGACCGATCGGAGATCGGCCAGCAAGCGGGGCGACCCCCTCTCCGCTGGGTCGCCCCCGCCCGCTCTCGTTTCAGTCGGGCGCCCGCCCCAGCGGGCGCCCGTGGCTTGGTCTAGCTCTTCGCCATCAACCTACTTTTTGTGTTTCGGGCACGGGGCCTTGTATTCGGCCGGAACCGTTTCTCCGCTCAGGAAGGTGATTTCGACCTTGAGCGGGAAGCCGCCTTTCGGGCACGTCTTGGGGACGGTTCCGTAGGAGATGAGCTTCTTGCCCTTCTTGTACGCGGCGCCGATCTTGACCTTGAAGTATTCGGCCGACCCGTCGAGCGCGCCGGGCACCGATTCGACCAGCGGCACTTCGGCCGTGAACACCTGCCTGCCGCCCACAGCGGTGAAGGACCCTTTGGGATAGAGTTCGATCGAAGCCGGCGTCGAGCCGAAGACGCCGAACTGCAGGCCGCCGCCGGGGGCGAAGAACGCCTGCACGGTCAACGTCTCGTGAACGCGTTCGCTGCCGAAGCTGACGTATCCCCGCGCTTCGCCCTGCGGGCTGGCGAACGATTTCTTCGGGCACCCCGAGGGGCCCTTTTCCTTGAGCACGGCTTCCGAGCAGGTCGCGAACCCCTTCGTGGTCAGCTTCACTCCAGCCGGCAGGGTGCTCTTGACCTGCGTGATCGGTGAGGGGCCAGCGGTGACGCCGACGCCGTATTCGGTCCCGTGGATCGTGGCTTCGACTTCGAAGGCGGCCCCGGCCCCGAGGATGTCGCCGGTCCCCGGGTAGGTCTTGCTGTGCGGGTTGGATGGATTGATCGGGATGGGGACGGCCGCCGCTTTGATCGTGACCGTGGGCGTCGCCGAGGCGGCGGCCGGCAGACCGGCCAGCAGCCCCACGATGCCAAGGCCGAGCAAGGCCCTTTTGGTGGATGCTATGCGCATCATCAGCTCTCTCTCCTCTGTGTATTTGACGTAGACAGGTCGCCTCGATCCGGGTAGCTCCGAACCGTGCTCGGCCCGGCGACATCGAGATCACCGGGCCTCCCAGCCCGGAGAACGATGGCGATTCTCTCTCAGACTCTACCTGTCGCGGACGATGGCTTCAAGTTCGAGCGAACGGACAGCCCGAGCGCCGGCTCCGCTCCAGCTCATGCGCTTGGCTTTATGAACGTCGCGTGTCTTCACTGTTCGAACGCCCAATCCACCTACTGAAACTAAGGCTGAAGTACAGGGTTAGATACAGCGGGCCGGCCACGCGCGACTCATCCAAATCGATATACAGGTCAGCACCCCACCTCAGGAGGAGACCGATGGACTTCCAGCCGAGCGCCCGCTGTCTCGAGTTCAAGGAGCGCCTGACCGCGTTCATGGACGAGCACGTCTACCCCGCCGAGCCCGTGTACGAGCGCCAGCTGCGCGAGTCCGGCGGGGCGGGTGGGATCTCTATCCAGCCGCGGATCATGGAGGAGCTCAAGGCGCTCGCGCGCGAGCGGGGACTGTGGAACATGTTCCTACCCGACCCCGAGCGCGGCGCGGGGCTCTCCAACGGCGACTACGCCCCCCTCGCCGAGATCCTCGGGCGCAGCCACATCGCCTCCGAGGCCTGCAACTGCTCGGCCCCCGACACCGGCAACATGGAGGTGCTGCACCAGTTCGCCACCGAGGAGCAGCGCGAACGCTGGCTGCACCCCCTGCTCGCCGGGGAGATCCGCTCCGCCTTTGCGATGACCGAGCCCGACGTCGCGAGCTCCGACGCCACCAACATCTCGCTGCGGATCGAGCGCGACGGCAATGAGTACGTGCTCAACGGCCGCAAGTGGTGGATCTCCGGGGTCATGCACCCCCACTGCCGGATCATGATCGTGATGGGCAAGACCGCAGGATGGGAACCCCACCCACCACCGCGCCACTCCCAGCAGAGCATGGTTCTCGTGCCACTCGACACCCCCGGCGTGCAGGTCCTGCGCGCGCTGCCCGTGTTCGGGTACCAGGACCACGAGGGCCACGCCGAAATCCTCTTCGAGGACGTCCGCGTCCCCGCCTCCAACCTGATCGCCGGCGAGGGCGACGGCTTCATGATCGCCCAGGCCCGCCTCGGGCCCGGGCGCATCCACCACTGCATGCGCTCCATCGGGGCCGCCGAGCGGGCCCTGGAGGCCATGTGCCGCCGCGCCGTCTCCCGCGTCACCTTCGGCCAGCCGCTGGCCGCCCGCGCCAACATCCAGGACTGGATCGCCGAGTCCCGCGTGGAGATCGAGATGGCCCGCCTCCTGACCCTCAAGGCCGCCTGGCTGATGGACACCGTCGGCAACCGCCACGCCCGCACCGAGATCTCCGCGATCAAGATCGCCGCCCCCAACATCGCCCTGAAGGTCGTCGACCGCGCCATCCAGGTCCACGGCGGCGCCGGCGTCAGCGACGACTTCGACCTCGCCGCCGCCTACGCACACCTGCGCACCCTGCGCCTCGCCGACGGCCCCGACGAGGTCCACAAGCTCTCGATCGCCCGCCGGGAGCTCGCCCCCTACATGCCGCAGGAGTGAGCGGCCGCGGAGGTGGTTCCCCCAGCCCCTGCCGCCCGCGCGCCCGGCGAGCCCCCGCACGCAGGCGAGCCCCCACCGCCGGCCCCGCGCGCCAGCGCCGAGACCCCGCACACCGCTTCCCGCCCGCGCGGCGGTGGCGGGCCCCTGCGTCGCATCGGCCCCCGGCTGGGCGTCTTCCCGTTCCGCGCCGCCCCCCGGCTGGGCGAGCCCCTGCTCGCGCTCGCCGCCGGGCTCGCCGCCGCGATTCCGGTGATCGCCGCCACCGTCAAGGCCGTGCAGGCCGGCTGGGTGCCCGTCGCGGATCGCGGGATCATCGCCACCCGCGCCCACGACGTCCTCACCTCGCACATGCCCCTCGTCGGCCAGTACACCCTCGCAGGCGAAGTCACCGGGCAGGTCACCCACAGCCTCGGCCCGATGCTCTTCTGGCTGCTCGCCCTGCCCGCCCACCACGGCAGCGCGACCGGCATGACGGTGACCATGGGCGCCCTCAACACGCTCTCGATCGTCGGCTGCGTCGCGCTCGCCCGCCGGCGCGGGGGACGCGTGCTGATGGTGATGACCGCGCTCGCCATCGCCCTCATGTGCCAGTCCCTCGCGGCCGAGACATTCCACGACGTCTGGAATCCCTCGGCCGGCCTGTTCCCCTTCACGCTGCTGATCTTCCTCTGCTGGTCGCTCGCCTGCGGCGAGTACCGGCTGCTCCCGCTGACCGTGCTGGTGGCGAGCTTCGTCGTGCAGACGCACCTCACCTACCTCCCCCCCACCCTCGCGCTCCTCGCCGTCGGCTTCGGCGGCCTCACCTCCCGGTGGATCGCGCGGCGGCGGCGCGGCGCCGCCGTGGCCGACACCGGCGCCCCGCCGATGGCGGAGGGGGGGCGCGCGCGATCGAGGCGGCGGTGGGGGCGGACGCGGGCGGGGCAGACGCGGGCGGGCAGACCGCGGCGGCAACAACCCCCCGCGCGCGGCGCCGCCCGTTGGCACCGTGGGGTCTCGCCACAGTGCTCGTCGCCGCGCTCTGCTGGAGCGCCACGATCGCCGGGCAACTAACCGAACACCCCGGCAACCTCACCCTCGTGGCCGAAGCCGCCACCAGGCACAAGGCCACGCTCGGCTCCGATGTGGGCTGGCACGCCGTTGTGCGCGCCGTCGGGATCGTGCCCTGGTGGCTGCACACCCCGGCGAGCCGCTGGCAGCGCAAGTACGAAGTCCGCTCCACCCCCGGCGCGCTCGCCGGCGACTCCACCATCGCGATGCTCGCCGCGCTCGCCCTCGTGGGCCTTGCCGGGGTGGTGCGCAGACGCCGCGACCTCGCCGCGCTCGCGCTGGTCGCGCTCGTCCTCTGTCCCGCGCTGGCGGCCGTCGCCGCGTCCACCCCCACGCCGCGCCTGCTCTCCGCCACGCTCGGGTACACGATGTGGTGGGGCTCCCAGGTCGGCATGGTCGTGTGGCTCACCCTCGCCTGGGCGCTCTGGCTCGCGCTCGCGTGGGCCGCGCGCGGAGTGGTGGATGCCGCGCGCCGGCGTCGTGCGCAGACAGCATCGAGCGGCGCCGGCCCCCCACCGGGCGGCCCCACCCATCGCGTCGTCGCGCTCGGCTCCGTGATCCTCACGCTCCTCGGGATCGCCGCCGCCGCGGCCGTGGGCGACGCGGTGGCCGCGAGGGGCACGCCCGACGAACACGCTGTCACCTACAGGCCGATCAAAGCGATCGACGCCCGCCTCGCCCGGCTGATCCCCCGCGGAGGGAGCGTCCTGCTCGAGGGCGAGCTCGACGGCGCCACCATGCCCATCAAACCCGCCGTCCGATACTTCCTCGTCGCGCGCGGCACCCGCGTACTCGCCCCCGGCTCCTTCCTGCGGCTCGGCACCTGGTATGAGCTCTACAACCGCCCCTACCGCGAAGCGATCTACCTCAGCGACGTCCCGCGGCCACCGGTCAAGCGCGTGCGGCTCGCCTTCCACGTCAACTTCCACGAAGGCTCCACCCTGAACACCGTCTACGTCTGGCTCTCACGCAGACCGGGGCGCTGAGCACCATCTACATCTGGCTTTCGCGTAGACCCGGGTGCTGAAACACCCTCTGCGTCCGCTGCTCGCCGCAGCGTAGCGAAGCGAGGCGCGGGCGGCCCTGCGGCGGGCGCGGGACACCTGCCTGCCGGTAGCATCCGCGTGTGACGCGACCGCTCATTGGTCATGGAATGCGGCTCCTGGGCTTGATCGCGCTCACGTTGACGCCAGCCGCAATCGCCGTCGCCTCGGCGCAGACGTCGCAAGACATGCGCGTACTGCGCACATCGGTCACGCCGACCGAGCTGAGGTATGGTGCCGGACTGACGGTCGCCGGCCGCCTCGTGGATCCCGGGCAGGGAGTGGGCGGGGCGATGCTGGCGCTGCAGGCGGACTCCTATCCGTTCCGCGGCTTTGCCACCGTGGCCCACATCACGACGGGCCCCGACGGGAGCTTCGCCTTCGTGAGCGTGCGACCTGACCGCAACACCCGTCTGCGCGTCGTGGCCGAAGGCTCGCCGGCCGCCGTCAGCCCCTCCTCGCCGGTGATCGTCGATCCCGATGCGGCGATCGGCGCTCGCAGCCTCGGCCCGGGAGAGACGCGCCTCAGCTTGACGGTGCGACATACGCGCGAGGGCGGATCGGCGTCGGTGAGAGCCTGGTGGTTCCTCGCGGCTCGCGGGACGCGACGGTTCCGCCTCGTGGCGGTCACGACGACGCGGGAGCGCTCGCCGGGTGTCACCTACGCGAGCGCGACCGTCAACCCTCCGTCCAGGCGATTCGTGTATCGCGTCTGCCTCAACCCGCGCTGGGAGTACGCGATGGGCCGGGCCGCCACGCATCGCCCGTGTCCTCGGCACGACCTCACGGTCCTCCGCAATGCGGACTGAGGCTGAACGCTCGGGGCGGCGAGCGCGGGGGAGATTGGCGGCGCCGGCCGCGTGCATGCTGCTCGCCGCGCTGGGGGTCTCCGGCGCGCGCGCTATCCAGTACCAGGGCGATGGGCGAGGCATCCCCGTCAACTACCCGTCGGCCGGCGCCGTCGCTGCCGCCACGCGCTTCCTCGACACGCGCGCCGGCAGCACATCGTTCGCCGTCGTTGACAGCCAGGGGCGCCTGAGCGGCGTGCGTCTGCACGAGCACTTCCAGACGGCGAGCGTCGTGAAGGTGATGATGCTCGTCGCCTACCTGCAGATGCTGGATGCCCGGCACCGCGGTCTCGACGCAGCCGGCAGGTCGCTGCTCTACCCCATGATCCATATCTCCGACAACGACGCCGCCTCCGCGGTGCTTGCGATCGTGGGCGACGGCGCGCTTGCACGCGTCGCCCGCGAGTCCGGCATGACCGACTACGCTCCGGCGATCGGCTGGTGGGCCTACACGCAGACCTCCGCCGCGGACCAGGCGCGCTTCCTCTTCACACTGGAACGGCTCATTCCGCCGCAGTTCTACGGTTACGCCCGCGGCCTGCTGGCGAATATCGAGCCGTCGCAGAGCTGGGGCATCCCGCCCGTGGCCCGGCCGCGGTGGCAGGTGTTCTTCAAGACGGGGGCGCTCCCATCGGAGGGGCTGTTCAACGAGGTCGGCCGATTGGAGCGAGGAGGCGCCACCTTCACGATCGCGGTGCTCACCAGCGGCGACCCGTCGATGGGCTACGGAGAGCAGACGATCCAGGGTGTGGCCGCCGCGTTGCTGACGAGCCCACCGCCCCCGTAGCGGCCGGCAGCCGGCCCACACGGCACACCATTCAGTGCCAGTGGGCGCTAGCGCCCCAACGTACGCACAAGCTCGCGGGCTCGTCCGCGGAGGCCACCGAGCAGCTCACGCACCTCCGTGATCCCCGCTCGCAGCTCCGTGTCGCCGACCTCCACCGGCAACATCGAGTCCTGCAGAGCCGCGAGGGCCCCATCTGCCCGGGCGGCCGCCTCGACCGCGCTATCGAGAAAGCCCCTCGCGCCGCTCGAGGGAGCACCCGGAGATTGCGATCCGAATGTGTTGGCCGATCTTTGATCGGTCAACAGCTCATAGCGCTCGGCGAAGTCGGCGTGGGTGCGCTTCGCTCGGCCGTAGGCCGCCTGAAGGGGCCGGAAGAGCTCTTCTTCGAGCCGCTCCGCGGCATGCTCATCGAGCTGCTCGTAGGCCTCGCCCAGGGACGCGAGTGCAAACCCGATCTCCTCGGCTGCCCCCGCGAGGGTGTCGAGCAGCCGCTGCCTCGCCTCCACAGTGGTGTACGCCATACCCGCAGGCTAGCGTCGGTTGCGCTCGGCACGATATTGCCGCCGACGGCGATACGTGGGAGGCGGCCCGTTCGTGCGGGCTCGCCACTGCCGCCACCTCCCACCGGTTACGGACCGCGCCGGACAGTCATGAGGTCAGCTGTCGCTCATACGGCCCTCGGCCGGTGAGGCACACGGCACCGCAGCGAGCCGCCAGAGCCAGCGCATCCGGCGCTGCGAGACCTGCGCCCAGACCATACGTGAGGCCCGCGGCGAAGGAGTCGCCGCAGCCGTATGAGTCCACTGGATCGGTGGGCGGCGGGAGGGTGGGGAGGGTGGGGTCCCATCCTCCCGATCCACCGGAGCGCTCCCGGTAGGTGCCGCCGCGCTCGCCGTCGGTGAGCACGACCAGCTCGGCCTCGTCCTGCGCGCGGGCGGCCTCGCGGCGCTCGATCGCGTCATCACCGCTCAGCACCAAGGCATCCAATGGGACGCCGTGCCCGAGGGCGTCGACCGCGCGCGGGCTGGCCACCAGCACTCGCGCCGCACGCGCTGCGCGCAGGGCGCCCACGTCGCCGGCGGTGAAGTAGACGGCGTCCATCTCTCCCAGCACCCCCCAGGGCACCTCGGCATCGCTCCCCACCGGCTCCAGGCGAGGCCCGAAGGTTGTGATCGTGCGCTCGCCCGCATCGTCCACCAGCGTCACCGCCCTCCTGGTGTGTGCGGCACGCCGGGCCGCCCACACGCGTACGCCGAGCTCGCTCAGGCGCGCCACCGACCGGCGGCCGTGCTCGTCCTCACCCAGGGCCGTGATGAGCACCGCCTCGCTCGCCAGCCGGGCCAGCTGCACAGCGGCGACGGCTCCGCCCCCCGCGGGCTCCTCGAAGGCGTCGCGCGCGTGCATCACCTCACCGGCCAGCGGAACGTGGGGGACGCACCCGAACTGAACCCACTCAACGTGGCCCACCACCGCCACCCTCGGCCGGCTCGCCCGCATCGGGGCAGTCTCTCACAGGCCCGGCAGCCATCCGATCGAGCCGCTCGCCGACATCGTCGTCGTACTCCCGGCGGACACACGCGTCTGTGGAGTACTCTTGCCTGTAACCACCGGCAAGGATCTGCGTCCCCGGAAGAGGTGGTCAGCTTCGATGACGTCCGAGTGGGAGAGAGCCGTGAGCGCGACCACATCCGAGCAACACACAAGCGCCAACGATGAGGCGATCCGCGCGTGGGACGGACCGCTGTATGACCGCTTCGTGCGCTTCCGCGAGACGGTCACCACGGGACTCGGGGCGCATGGCGAGGAGGCGCTGCGCCTGCATCCCCCCAGGCCCGGGCAGCGGGTTCTGGACATAGGCTGCGGCTTCGGCGACACCACTCAGCGGATCGCCGGACTCGTGGGTCAGGACGGCGAGGCCGTCGGTGTTGACGCCGCTCCGCGCTTCATCGAGGACGCGATCCGCGAGGCCGACGAAGCGGGGGTCGCCAATGCGCGCTTTCTGGTAGCCGACGTCCAGGACACCCTCTGCGGAGAGGAGCGCTTCGACATGGCCTTCTCGCGCTTTGGGACGATGTTCTTCACCAGCCCAGTCGCCGCTCTGCGCAACGTCCGGCGGGCGCTCGTGCCCGGTGGGAAGCTCGTGATGGTCGTGTGGCGGCGGCGGATCGACAACGACTGGCTCTACCGCGCCCAGACGATCGTCGAGGGGATCGTCGCTCGGCCCGAGGAGTACGACGAGCCGACCTGCGGCCCCGGCCCCTTCTCGATGGCGGACGCCGACACCACGAGCGAGATCCTCACGCACGCAGGCTTCACCGAGATCGCTCTGCGTCGCTGCGACATCCCCATCGTGATCGGCAACGATCTCGAGGAAGCCCTCGAACTGGTCATGGCGCTGGGCCCTGCAGGCGAGATCCTGCGCTTGGCGGGCGATCGCGCCGCCCACCTCCACGGGCAGGTTGAGGCCGCCCTGCGCAAGGGCCTCGCCGAGTTCGCCGGAGAGGGAAAGCTGCGCGCGCCTGCCTCCACCTGGATCGTCACCGCGAGCGGACACGCCGAGCAGGCCAACAACTGAGCCGGCGCCAGCCCGCGGATGCCCTCGAAGGGGCAGCGCGCAAGTCACCAGCGGCTTCGTCGGCCGGGCGCTTCAGCCGCAGGCCCGCTCGAGACGCCGGTCCGTCGAGTTGCCGGCCTTTCCGACCGGACCGCTCGTCACATAATGCCAAGAGCGCCGAGCATGGCCGAAGACGAACGACCGCGAGCCGGCTTCCGGGGTGCGTACGCACACCACAGCGAGGCTCGAGTTTGACCGCGACACATACACACCGTGCACCTCGGAAGAGCTGCCGTCGTTGGCCGTAAAAGAGGCCATGATGGCCGCCCTCTCCGACTTGGTGGCCGGACGAGCGTACGAGCCCGCTGCGACCGCGGCCGGGGCAGACGTCGCGATTAGCATCGCGGCGACGAGCGCCCCCAAGGAAAGAGAACGAACGGTCACGCAGCTACCCTAACAAGACCAGACGAACGTAACCATAGATAAGCGAAATCTCATCAGATGTCGGCGCTCTGGGCCTGCAGAACGTCGCTGCGCCGCAGCGGAAAGGCCTACGGGTAGTGCATTTCACCCACAAGTCGCGCCGGAGGCAGCGACGCGACTCAAGGGCGAGCGAGCACGGCGAAGAAATCGCGCCCGTAGGGAGTCAGGAACCGACCGGGTATTCCCCATTGGCCCGGGACGAGGATGGTGGAGGACACCCGGCCTGCTCGGTGGCGGTAGAGGTAGCCGCCCACCCAGGCGGGATTGATGTCCAACTCCATCGCGCGCTGCGCACCCGCGGCGATCTGGGCAGTGGCGAGCGCCTGCACCGAGAGGTGCTTGCCTGCTGCGTAGATGAGCGAGCCGTCCGCCGTGATCCCAAGGCTGGAGCGCGCGACGTCGAGCGCGTTGTTCACCGTGGCGCCCCAGCAGTGCTGAATGCAGTGATACGCGGTGGACGCCGGCCGACCGCCGCCCACGAGCAGCTGGAGATTCTGGCGCACAGAGTCGAACCGGTCGCCCGCGGGCGGGGACGCCCATCTGCCAGGCACCGATGTCGGCGCGACCGTCGCGATAGATGACCACCGAAGCTCTACCGCGGCGCAGCGGAACCGCCACGCGTCCGCCGGCCATGAACGCGCCACGGCCGCTGGCCAGACGGAAGCCGCCGTTGAATGCGGCGACCACCCGCTGTCGCTCCGGTCCGCTGATCGCCGCACCGTAGCGCCAGCCAGTGCCACCGGGCTCGTGGTCGTTACCGGCGTGCAGGACCAGGCGCACAAGGCGCTGGTCGAAGCGGACCAGTGTCACATTCACCCCCGGCTCGCCGATCGCGGGCACCTGCGCCTGCCACACGGCTGTCAACCCGCGGATGATCACGGCGGGCCGCCAAGCGGGCCGGGCGACGCTCGGCGCACTCGAAGCGACACTCAGCGTGGCCAGAAACGGGATAACGGTGAGT
Source organism: uncultured Solirubrobacterales bacterium (assembly GCA_963813765.1). Classification (GTDB taxonomy): domain Bacteria; phylum Actinomycetota; class Thermoleophilia; order Solirubrobacterales; family Solirubrobacteraceae; genus Palsa-744. The sequence goes on along the minus strand of CAWFAB010000001.1, from coordinate 1,129,570 downwards.
AACGACGACGCGAACATCACCACCACGAATGATAGGCCAACGTCCCTAACCTGGATTATCGGCAGGGGGTAGCGTCCACTCGTCGGGCTGAGGTTTGGGACTCGCGCGTGGGTCGGGATGCTTGGTGGTTGGGGGTGCGTACGCGGGTGGCCTGCGGAGTGCTTTAGCGGGATTAGTGGACGGGTTGCGCCCGTGTTCATGGTGGTCCGGTGGGGAGCGTCCTTGCTATAAAGGGCGCGTAATCATGGTCAGGGCATCTTTCCGTCCGGGGAGTGCGCCATCATATCGGGAAGGATGTCCACTAATCGCGTTGAGTGATGCCGCCTCGCTCCGGACACGAGCGCTTCACCGCGCCGGTGCTGCCGGCGCAGCGCCGCTACGAGGCGCTGCGCGCCTATTTTGTGGAGGAGCTCTCCGCGAGCGAGATCGTCGAGCGCTTCGGCTACGGGAAGGCGAGTGTGCAGACGCTCATCTCGCAGTACCGCAAGGACGATCTTTCGGGGCTGTTCGCACAGGCCCGCCCGGGACCCAAGCGCCAGCCCAAGAAGGACGCCGCCAGAGACCTGGCGATCAGGCTGCGCCAGGGGCGTCACGGTCTCGATGAGATCGTTGCTGAGCTCGAGCGGGCCGGTACGCCGCTGTCACGCACCGCGCTCTGGGAGGTCTTGAGGGAGGCGGGGCTCGCGCGCATAGGAAAGCCGGCCGCGCCCCCGGCGTCCTCACCAGAGCCCGAGCGGCTCCGAGCAGCGAAGGTCCATGTCCTTGGCGAGGACGAGTGGCCGCAGGCCGGCAGCGTGAGCACCGCACACGCCGGCCTGTTCCTACTGCTGCCCGAGCTGCTCGAGCTCGATCTCCCGGGGCTGGTCAAGGCGGCCGGCTGGCCGTCGACCAGCCAGCTTCCACGCTGCGCTCGGTGCTCAGCCTGCTGGCGCTCAAGCTCTCCGGCCGCCGCCGGCGCGGCCACATCCGCGATGTCGTGCACGACCCAGCGCTGGGCCTGTTCGCCGGCCTGAACGTGCTGCCCAAGACCTGGCATCTGAGCACCTACTCATACCGCACCAAGCGCGCCCAGCAGCTTGCGTTCTTCGAGGCGCTGCAGCCCCGTCTCTGCGACGCCGGGCTGCGGGGCGAGTCAGGGCTGAACCTCGACTTCCACACGATCATGAGCTACGGCGAGGACACGATCCTCGAGAAGCACTACGTTCCCCGCCGCAGCCAGCGCACCCGCTCGGTGCTCACCTTCATCGCCCAGGACGGCTCCGAGCGCACGATCATCTACGCAAACGCCGAGCTGACCGCGCGGGCGCAGTCCGGCGAGGTGATCGAGTTCGCCCGCTTCTACGAGCGCACCCACGGGCAGCTGCCAAAGCTCTTGGTGTTCGACCAGAAGCTCACCACCCAGGAGCACCTCGCCGAGCTCGACGAGATGGGTGTCGGCTTCATCACGCTGCGCCAGCGCTCCCCGAAGCTGATCGCCACGCTCGGAGCGCTTCCTGCCGAGGCATGGACCAAGACCCGGCTCGACCGCGCCGGCAAGCATCGCAACGTCACCTACCACGAAGACCCCGTGACGATCAAGGAACGCCCATTGCGCCAGATCGCCGTCAACGGCCTCGGCCGCGAGCAGGCCACCCTGATCCTCACAAACCAGCAGCAGCTGACCGTCAAGCAGCTGATCGAGCGCTACGGCCAACGCTGGGGCATCGAGAACCAGCTCGCCGAGCAGATCCGCGCCTTCCACCTCGACTCGCTCTGCTCCCAGGTCCCACTCGCCGTCGACTTCGACGTCGCGCTGACCGTCCTCGCCGACATCGCCTACCGGCGCTTCACACGGGGACTCCACGCCGCCTACCACAACCAGACCCCAGACACGATCCGCAACCACTTCATCGACAGCATCGGCGAGCTGCACTTCACCCCCCGCCACGTACAGGTCCGCCTACGCCGCCGCGCCCACACCCCCGCCCTACTAGACGCCAGCTACGAGGACCGCCGCATCGAGATCCCCTGGTGGGGCGGACGCACCCTCAGCTACAGCTTCCCCGCCCGCTGACCCCAAAAACTCAGTCGAATTAGTGCACCGATAATCCAGGCTCATATGGATGAGGGTTTGTCAAGGGCGGCGTTGGGGTTGTTCGTGTGGGGGTGTTGATCGGCATCGGGGTTGGGCACCGAGGAGACGCTGAAGGAGACTGATGGAGCCGGGGTCAAGGCCGGCCGTAGGCCGCCCGGAGGGCTTGGCCTTGACGCTGGCGGCGGTTGGACTTTGTGGGGCAGATAATAGGGATTCGCCGCCCATCGGGCGGCCTTAGTCGCTGCCTTTGTCGTTTGTCGTTGGGTACCGTCCGTGCACGCGTCGGGGTGTCGGGGCGTACTCGTTTCGCGAGTCAGCTGGCAGCGGGTCGGGGCGTGATGTCCGGGCATGGTGGCGTGGGCGGCTCCCGGGGCGCCACGAGCGAAGGGCCAGCGTGTTCGACCGATCTGGTCAGGCTCATATACGAGGGCTGGTTACCTCAAGACCCTTGTTCGTCGCCGGGCTTGCATTCTAAGAAGGTGTCTTGAAATAGAGGTTTTGGGGTGTCTGAGCGGAATGGTGGGGCATGTCTACCGAGCGCCGTTACCCCACAGATATGACCGATCGGCAGTGGTCGATCGTAGAGTCGTTGCTACCCGATGCGCCGCCTGGGCCGGCGGGTCGCCCGCCTGTGCATTCCAAGCGCGAGATCATCAACGCGATCCTCTACCTCGACCGTGCTGGATGTTCGTGGCGGATGCTGCCCAGGGACTTCCCGCCGTACAAGACTGTGTACGGGTACTTCTCCCGCTGGCGAGACGACGGGACACTGGACAAACTCCACGATGCGCTGCGCGAGCAGGTGCGCGTCAAAGAGGAGCGTCGCAACCCGGTGCCCTCGGCGGGTATCGTGGACTCCCAGTCGGTCAAGGGCGCGGACACGGTGGGGACCGCGAGCCGCGGATTCGATGGGGCGAAGAAGATCAATGGTAGAAAGCGCCACATCGTCGTCAACACGGTCGGCCTGCTGCTCGTCGTGATGGTCACCGCCGCGAGTGTTCAGGACCGCGACGGCGGCCGTGGGATACTCAAGCGCCTGCACTCAGCGCTCCAGTCGGTCCGCCACGTGTTCGCCGACGGCGGCTACCGAGGACGGCTCCTCCCGATCGCCAAGAGCGCGTGGGGCATCGTCGTGGAGGTCGTCAGCAAGCCCGCCGGCCAGCGTGGGTTCAGTGTGCTTCCCCGCCGCTGGGTGGTGGAGCGCACCTTCTCCTGGCTGATGCGCTGGCGGCGCCTCGTGCGCGACTATGAGCGTCTGCCCGCCACCCACGAAGCGATGGTCAAGTGGGCGATGGTCGGCAACATGCTCAACCGCCTCGCACCTCCACCGGGGCCCAAACCCTGGGAATCCGAGAAGAAGCGAAAATGAGCATTTCAAGACACCTTCTAAGAACGGGCGCCGCCCAGCCAAGGGTGTGGCTGGGTTGCCCATAGCCTGTGTTCGCGGGCCCGTGGATGGCGACGTAGCGGCCTTCGTATGCTCGTGCGCGCCCCGGCAGCCGCCGGCGCACGGGGTTATGTGGTGGGGTGTTCTCAGTCGAGTGTGGCGGCCTCCCAGCAGAATGCGGCGAGCTCGCGTGCACAGGCGATCGCGACGATCCCGGTGTGTTTACCGCGGCGCTTACCGAGATGTGTCCAGCGTCCGTGCAGGCGTTGCTGCGCGCGCCACGCGATCTCCACGACCCTGGGGTCCTGGCCGGCCTGGCGGGCTGCGATGCCCTCACCGACAGCGGGACGGTGACGGTAGTGGTGCGCCGCCTCGACGAGCAGCCTGCGCGCGTGCGGCGGACCGGCCTTCGTGATCGAGCCCTGCACGCGCTTACTGTCGGAGGTGTACTCGCTCGGCACGATCCCGAGGAACCCCGACAGCAAGCTCGGCTTCGCGAACCGCTCGAAGCTGCCGACCTCAGCGCACAGCCCGGCCGCCGAAAGCGTGTCGATCCCGCGGAAGCAGCGCAACCTCGCGACCGCCTGCGCGTGAGAGCACCCCGGGGCTGCCCCTCGAGCACACAGATCAGCGCCCCACGACGCTGGAGCGAGCGCATCAACAGCACAGCAGTAGTCAACGAACGTCGCCCCCAGAGAGCACATCCTCGAAGACGAGGTTACGCAACCAGCGCCCATGCGGCTGCGTCCAGGAGCGCCCCGCGAAACGCAACCCGCGGCGCAGCAAGAACTTCGACAGGCGATGACGCGAACGCATCAGATCCTTACGGACATCCTCGATACAGCGCACCAGATCACGGAAACGCTCGTCCTCCACGCTCGGCACGAACGCGAACGACAGCTCCCCAGCCACGAACAACCGCACGAGTCGCTTCGCGTCCCGCCGGTCAGTCTTCACCCGATCCCCCGGCGCTCTGGGGATCGACCCCGGCGCAACGACCTGCACATCCAGACCACGCGCCCTCGCTGCGCGAGCGAGCCCGAACCCCGTCGGGCCAGCCTCATACACCGCCCGCACCGGCCGCCCGAGCCCCTCAAGGAACGCGAGCACCACACCATCCGGCGCACCACGCAACCGCTCCACACGCAGCTCACCACTCACCGGATCAAGCACCGCCGCGACCGACTGAGCCTGATGCACATCAAGCCCTACCAAAGCCATACTCTCCGACATGGTCGGCACCTCCCATAGCTGGGGTGTCGGCGCCGAGAACACCCCGACGCCCAGTCCCCGCACAACCTATGCGCGGGGTGCCGACCGACCCTGACTCAACCGCCGAGCGACCGGCAGTCCATAGGGTCTAAACCTGAATCCACCGCATAACCTCGTGGAGGGCGTCGATCGGGGGGTCAACGACCTGGATCGGGGGTGAAGCCGCTCGGCCGGCGTGCTGGTGGCTGTTGAGGGGCGATAGTGGTGTGTCAGGTGCCCGTAAAGTGTCGTTTTCGCCCAGCCGGAGTCGGCCGGGGCTGCCGGGCGGGACGCTGCGGGGTATTCGGTGTGGGCGGGGTGTTCAGGCCGCGGCTGGGAGCGCGCGGATGCGCTCCAGCGCTTCGGTGAACTGTTGCTGCCACGGCCAGCGGGCGGGTAGGTGAAGCGTCCACTGCCTGGCGGTCCGGGTCAGCCGCCCGGGAATCTGGAACAGCCTGCGGCGCCGGGTGGCCGCGGTGCGCCCCACTTGGTCGGGCAGGCCGATCATGGAAGTCCAGCGGCCGAGGTTGTGCGCGAGCACCGCGATCACGCACCAGGCGCTGTTGGCGTGAAATTTGCCGGAGGGGAAATGCGCGAGCGCCTGGTCCTTCAGGTCGCGGATCGCGAGCTCAACGACGGCGTGCTCGCGGTGCTCCGACTCCACGAGGGCCAGTGGCTCGATGCGGTTGGTCGCAAACGCGAAGTGCTGCCAGGTGTCAAACAGTTGACCCTGCCCGCCAAGGGTGCGCACGCGGCGCACGATCAGCCGCCACTCCCCGTAGGTGCTCTCGGCGATCTGCGCCTCGCCCGTGTCGGGATAGTCCTCCAGCGGCTGCCACTGATCCCCTGCGATCTGATCGATCGCGTCGCGTACGCCCTTGTGCTGCTTGACGCCGATCGAGAACTCGACGCCCTGCGCGTCAAGCTGTTTGAAGACCTTCTGGTTCTCAAAGCCCGAGTCGGCGCGCACCAAGATCGTCCCGGTCGCCCCGGCGCGGCGCACCCTTGCCAGCAGCTCACCCAAGAAGCGCTGCTGGCCGCGCTGGGTGTTCGCCGAGCCCTTGCGGTTACGGATGTGCAGCACCTCGCCGCTTCCCGCGCGTGTCGCAAGCAGCGGGTGATAGCCAAGCTTTTTCGTGTACCCGTAGCCGGTGCCCTGCTTCTTATAGCCGCACACCTCGCCGATGAAGGAGTCGATATCGATCACCAGCCGCTGATCGCCGGGACCCGCGCCCGCCGCCCACGCCCGCGTAAGCGTCTGCTCCAGCACGCAATCCAGCTGGCGCACGTGCCCGAAGGTGAACGCGCGCAAGAACGTCCCCAGCGTCGAGGGCGCCATCACATCGTGTCCGAGCACCAGCTCTGTGCTGCCCGCGCGCAACACGTCCATATCATCGATGCAGTCCCCGCCGGCGAGCATCCCGGAGACCAGGCTCATCACCTTGCGGCCCGGGGACACCCCGCCCGTGCGACCAGACAGATCGACCGTCTCGTTGACGAGCGCCTCGACCCCAAGGCGCCCCGCCAGGCTCGCCGGCAGCATCAACCCCGCATCAGAAACCAACCGCTCATCGTCGAACGCGACCCGCAACGAATCGACCTTTACAACCGGCTGCTCATCCATCACCATGTGAGTGACCTCCTGACGGGGCCGCGGTTGCCCTATACAACCGCTGGAAAGCCCTGCTCAGGAGGTCATTTAACACACCTCACCGGACGGAACAACTCCCACTTATGCGGTGGATCCAGGCTAAAGGAGCGCACCTCAGGCCCTTTGGCTGCCATCGGTAGCAAAGCGCGAGCCATCCCCGTGGTCATCCGCACTTGGCGCAGAGGACCGGCTGATCGGGGCACCCGGTCCTATGTTGCCCCCAATATATCGTAGGTTCTTAGATCGCGGTAGGGACCGTCGTTGCCGACGGCCCCCCGCGCAGATCCCGGCGTGCACTGCTAGTGCACCGGGCTCCTCCCTTGGGTTTTGACGTCGAAGCGGTCGTCGGGCCAGGGGTGCAGGATGCGGGCGGGTGGTAGCCATCGAATCGAGAGGCGGTTCATGCGCTCCCAGGTCAAACGGGCGCGCTGGCTGCGGCGCCGTAGCGCTTTGAGCCAGTGCCTTGTCGACCTGGGACCGAAACGCGGTTACCGCGTCGATGTTGTCGGGCACGGCGTAGTAGGCGAGGTGCCCTCGCACCACGCTTGCCAGCCATTGGCCCTGCACGGGGATCGGCAGGTGCCGGCGTCGCATCAGCTCGGTCTTGACCTCGCGTAGTTTCGCCTGCATCCGCTTTTGCATCGGTGATCCGCTTCAGCTTGAAACGTCCCTTCCTCGTCTTCGCGCAGATGTGCGTGAAGCCGAGGAATCGGAACGTCTCGGGCTTACCGAGGCCCCGCGCTGCCCGGTCGCGGGCGGCGAACCGCCCGAACTCGATCAGTCGCGTCTTCTCGGCGTTCAGCTCCAGCGCAAACTGCGCGAGTCTCTCGCGCAGGTCGGCCAGGAACCGCTCGGCGTCCTCCCGGTGCTCAAAGCCCATGATGAAGTCGTCAGCCCACCGCACGACCACGACGTTCCCGTGCGCGTGGCGGCGTCTCCATTGGTGTGCCCACTGGTCCAGAACGTAGTGGAGGTACACATTCGCGAGCAACGGCGATACCGATGCTCCCTGACGGTGCCCTGCTCGCTGTCCGACCACTCCCCGTCCTCGATGACCCCCGCGCCCAACCATTTCTGGATCAGGCGCAGGACTCTCTTGTCCGCTATCCGGTGCCCGAGGAACTTCAGAAGCCACGACCTGTCGAGGCTCCCGAAGAGATCGCGGATGTCCGCGTCGAGCACCCAGTTCACCTTCCTCCGCTTGATCGCGACCGCGAGCGCATCCAGCGCATCATGCTGGCTGCGCCCAGGCCGAAACCCGTAGGAGAAACCGAGGAAGTCCTGCTCATAGATGCTGTTCAACACCTCGACAACGGCGCGCTGGAGGATCTTGTCCTCCACCGCGGCGATACCGAGCGGCCTGGGCCGCCCGTCCGCCTTCGAGATCACAACCCTACGAGACGGCTTCGCCCGGTATGCGCCCCTGTGCAGTCGTGCGTGCAGGTCGTGGAGATTCTCCTCCAGACTGCTGCCCGTATGACTGCCACGTCACCCCGTCCACCCCAGCGGCGGCATCCCGGCTCAAAGCCCGGTACGCCGTCCTGGAGACGCTCGACGGTCGACGTGATGCAGGAGCGCGGTGAACCGTGCGTCCCTGTCCTTCTGTGCTGCTCGGCGTACACGATCCAGGTCACTGGACACACCCGTTCCGGCTCTGGGTCCGGGATGCGTTTCGCTGGCCGTGCTCCCCTTGGGCAGCCCCCTTCCCTCCACCACCTCCGCAGCCGGTCGCCCGGCGTTGTTCGGCAGCTTCGCAGGTAATACGGGGCTGTCTGACTCCCGGTGACCGTGCATCGAGGGATTACGGCCTTGGCCTTCCCCTCGCGGCCCACCCAACTCGCGGTCAGTGGGCATAACACCCATTTCGCTGGCCGACAGGACGGGCAGTCATCGGGCCTCCCGGTTCTCGCGTCTGGAGACTCACGCGCATGCACAGGGTCTTCGACCGCGCGGGGTCCACCCACAGCTCGCGAATAGCGCTGTGAGCGATGTTGCCTTCCGCCTGCACTAACGGCGTCGGCACCCCGAAACACTGGATTTCGCGGCTCAATGTCCCAGCCTACGCGCACCCCTACCGACGCTTCGCCGCCGCCCTCGCGGACAGCCGACGCACGGCTCGGGGCCACCGTGGCTCGCTACACCTTCGATGTCGGACGTTCTCATTTCCTTTCTCCAGACCGGCTTATCCCGGCGCTTTCTAGTGCTTTGGTAGGTTGTCACTCGTCGTTGTGGTGGTCGGTGGAGGGGTAGGTCGGCGAGGTCGATCGTCTGCTGGCAGGTGGAGCAGCGGCCGGTCCAGCACTTGAAGATGGGCTGGAGCAGTAGGACTGCCTGAGGGAGGGTCAGGCCGGCCGCTGGGGCTTTTGGGTTCTGCCGCTCCAGGGTCAGGAAGCCGTGGGCGGCGGTGACGATCGCGCATGTGGTGGTGCCAGCCCAGGTAGCTGCGGCCCTCGTAGTGGTCCAGGCCGAGCTCTCCCTTGAGCTGTCTGTAGTCCAGCTCGATCTTCCACCGCAGCCGCGCCAGCCGCGCGAGCTGCTCGGGCGGGGTGTCCTCGGGTAGGTTCGCGATCCAGTAGTCGCTCGGCTGATCGTGGCCTTCGGGCCATTCGGCGATCAGCCATTCCTCTCGCGGCTCGCACCGGTGTGCGCTTCTCGACGTGGTTGGCGGCGCGGACCCGCACGAAGCGAAGCGCGAAGTGACGGGCTCCTCGCCGTCAGGCCCGTCGCGGAACGTGACGGTCTGCCACTGCTCATCCGGGCAGCCGGCGACCAGCTCGGCGATCGCGCCGGGTCGCGGTCGGGCGCAGCCGGCTCGCGCGGGCCGGCCCTCGGCGCCTGGCGCGCCGGGACCGTGAACATCGTGCCGGGCTCGAACACCTGCGTCTGGCGCCGACGGACAGCACGTACTGGAGCCCTGAGTCGTGCAGGCGCTTGCGCAGCTCGGTGTTATCGCCGTAAGCCTGGTCGCCGAGCACCGGCGCCTGGCGATCTTCCATCCCGCGGCGCGCTCGATCAGCTCCACCCCCAGCTCAGGCTTGGTCTGAAACTCGACTTCCTCGGGGATCTTCGCCTTCGCTCGACGCCCAGGGTCCTCGCACCACTCCTCGGACAGATACAGCGCCCACCCCAACGGGACCGTGCCCTTCGTACCGACCGCGTGCACCGAGACACCGATCTGACAGCTACCGATCTTCCCCAGCGTGCCCGAATACTGGCGCTTGACCCCCGGCGAGCGCTTCCCGTCCTTGGGGAACCCCGTGTCATCCAACACCCACGCCTGCACATCGATCTCAGGCGCGACCCGCTCGGCCACGGCACGCACAACCAGCACCGGGTCCCACGTACTCACCGCCATGAACTGCTGCAAGCTCTCATAGTCAGCCTCACCACCCAGCCTGGCGACCATCGGTTCAAGCGACTTGCGAGCACCATCCTCGATCAGCCCACGCAGATACAACCCACCGTTGCGCAACTGCACCGGCCGGTTCACAGCCTCGCCCAGCACCTCGATCCCGAACGCCTCCAAGCGCTCACGAACCACCAACAGACCATCCACCTCCTCCGAGGAGCCTGCCACTGCCACAGCCACCATCATGACCTCCAAGCATCGGACAACCAATGCCAGGAGGGTTCGCCGTGACCACCACGAACTCCTACCAGAAAGCTACCAAAGCACTATTAGAAGATGTTAGAAGGTGTCTTGAAATGCTCATTTTCGCTTCTTCTCGGATTCCCAGGGTTTGGGCCCCGGTGGAGGTGCGAGGCGGTTGAGCATGTTGCCGACCATCGCCCACTTGACCATCGCTTCGTGGGTGGCGGGCAGACGCTCATAGTCGCGCACGAGGCGCCGCCAGCGCATCAGCCAGGAGAAGGTGCGCTCCACCACCCAGCGGCGGGGAAGCACACTGAACCCACGCTGGCCGGCGGGCTTGCTGACGACCTCCACGACGATGCCCCACGCGCTCTTGGCGATCGGGAGGAGCCGTCCTCGGTAGCCGCCGTCGGCGAACACGTGGCGGACCGACTGGAGCGCTGAGTGCAGGCGCTTGAGTATCCCACGGCCGCCGTCGCGGTCCTGAACACTCGCGGCGGTGACCATCACGACGAGCAGCAGGCCGACCGTGTCGACGACGATGTGGCGCTTTCTACCATTGATCTTCTTCGCCCCATCGAATCCGCGGCTCGCGGTCCCCACCGTGTCCGCGCCCTTGACCGACTGGGAGTCCACGATACCCGCCGAGGGCACCGGGTTGCGACGCTCCTCTTTGACGCGCACCTGCTCGCGCAGCGCATCGTGGAGTTTGTCCAGTGTCCCGTCGTCTCGCCAGCGGGAGAAGTACCCGTACACAGTCTTGTACGGCGGGAAGTCCCTGGGCAGCATCCGCCACGAACATCCAGCACGGTCGAGGTAGAGGATCGCGTTGATGATCTCGCGCTTGGAATGCACAGGCGGGCGACCCGCCGGCCCAGGCGGCGCATCGGGTAGCAACGACTCTACGATCGACCACTGCCGATCGGTCATATCTGTGGGGTAACGGCGCTCGGTAGACATGCCCCACCATTCCGCTCAGACACCCCAAAACCTCTATTTCAAGACACCTTCTTAGGCTAATAAGGATGGCTGGTTTGGAGGCGAGATCGTCCGGGTGGGCTTCGGCTGAGCCCGCTTTGCACGCCTTCAGCTTTCCCACGCCTGGTGGCGACGCGACGCCAACGCGGGGGGGTGTCGGCCACGCGAGGCGCCGCCTGGCAGGCGTGCTCATATGGATGAGGGTTTGTCAAGGGCGGCGTTGGGGTTGTTCGTGTGGGGGTGTTGATCGGCATCGGGGTTGGGCACCGAGGAGACGCTGAAGGAGACTGATGGAGCCGGGGTCAAGGCCGGCCGTAGGCCGCCCGGAGGGCTTGGCCTTGACGCTGGCGGCGGTTGGACTTTGTGGGGCAGATAATAGGGATTCGCCGCCCATCGGGCGGCCTTAGTCGCTGCCTTTGTCGTTTGTCGTTGGGTACCGTCCGTGCACGCGTCGGGGTGTCGGGGCGTACTCGTTTCGCGAGTCAGCTGGCAGCGGGTCGGGGCGTGATGTCCGGGCATGGTGGCGTGGGCGGCTCCCGGGGCGCCACGAGCGAAGGGCCAGCGTGTTCGACCGATCTGGTCAGGCTCATATACGAGGGCTGGTTACCTCAAGACCCTTGTTCGTCGCCGGGCTTGCATTCTAAGAACGGGCGCCGCCCAGCCAAGGGTGTGGCTGGGTTGCCCATAGCCTGTGTTCGCGGGCCCGTGGATGGCGACGTAGCGGCCTTCGTGTGCTCGTGCGCGCCCCGGCAGCCGCCGGCGCACGGGGTTATGTGGTGGGGTGTTCTCAGTCGAGTGTGGCGGCCTCCCAGCAGAATGCGGCGAGCTCGCGTGCACAGGCGATCGCGACGATCCCGGTGTGTTTACCGCGGCGCTTACCGAGATGTGTCCAGCGTCCGTGCAGGCGTTGCTGCGCGCGCCACGCGATCTCCACGACCCTGGGGTCCTGGCCGGCCTGGCGGGCTGCGATGCCCTCACCGACAGCGGGACGGTGACGGTAGTGGTGCGCCGCCTCGACGAGCAGCCTGCGCGCGTGCGGCGGACCGGCCTTCGTGATCGAGCCCTGCACGCGCTTACTGTCGGAGGTGTACTCGCTCGGCACGATCCCGAGGAACCCCGACAGCAAGCTCGGCTTCGCGAACCGCTCGAAGCTGCCGACCTCAGCGCACAGCCCGGCCGCCGAAAGCGTGTCGATCCCGCGGAAGCAGCGCAACCTCGCGACCGCCTGCGCGTGAGAGCACCCGGGGACTGCCTCCTCGAGCACACAGATCAGCGCCCCACGACGCTGAGCGAGCGCATCAACAGCACAGCAGTAGTTGACGAACGTCGCCCCAGAGAGCACATCCTCGAAGACGAGGTTACGCAACCAGCGCCCATGCGGCTGCGTCCAGGAGCGCCCCGCGAAACGCAACCCGCGGCGCAGCAAGAACTTCGACAGGCGATGACGCGAACGCATCAGATCCTTACGGACATCCTCGATACAGCGCACCAGATCACGGAAACGCTCGTCCTCCACGCTCGGCACGAACGCGAACGACAGCTCCCCGGCCACGAACAACCGCACGAGTCGCTTCGCGTCCCGCCGGTCAGTCTTCACCCGATCCCCCGGCGCCCTGGGGATCGACCCCGGCGCAACGACCTGCACATCCAGACCACGCGCCCTCGCTGCGCGAGCGAGCCCGAACCCCGTCGGGCCAGCCTCATACACCGCCCGCACCGGCCGCCCGAGCCCCTCAAGGAACGCGAGCACCACACCATCCGGCGCACCACGCAACCGCTCCACACGCAGCTCACCACTCACCGGATCAAGCACCGCCGCGACCGACTGAGCCTGATGCACATCAAGCCCTACCAAAGCCATACTCTCCGACATGGTCGGCACCTCCCATAGCTGGGGTGTCGGCGCCGAGAACACCCCGACGCCCAGTCCCCGCACAACCTATGCGCGGGGTGCCGACCGACCCTGACCCAACCGCCGAGCCACCGGCAGTCCATAGGGTCTAAAGGAGCGCACCTCAGGCCCTTTGGCTGCCATCGGTAGCAAAGCGCGAGCCATCCCCGTGGTCATCCGCACTTGGCGCAGAGGACCGGCTGATCGGGGCATCCGGTCCCTATGTTGCCCCCAATATATCGTAGGTTCTTAGAAGATGTTAGGCTAATAAGGATGGCTGGTTTGGAGGCGAGATCGTCCGGGTGGGCTTCGGCTGAGCCCGCTTTGCACGCCTTCAGCTTTCCCACGCCTGGTGGCGACGCGACGCCAACGCGGGGGGGTGTCGGCCACGCGAGGCGCCGCCTGGCAGGCGTGCTGGGCGCACTGTGGGTGATCGACGAACGCCTGCGCGCACCTGCGCAGCGGCCGAGCCGCCCATGCCCTTGAGAGCGCGGCAGGCGACGGTCGTCACGGCGGCGAGCTATGAGGGTCGGCTCGCCGGGCGCATCCTCGAAGGTGCCGCTGACGCTTCACAGGCGGCGATGAGGTTGTTGGAGCACTGCAATCCTCAGACGCTCGATGGGGCAGTCGCGTTGCTCGCGACCCAGGGCACCGTGACGGTCGACGCCTTCGATCGCGTCGCCGACGCCTGGGAGACCTACCGCCACTTCAAGGATCTCAGCTGGGACTGATCGTGGACTCGCATTCGGCACCCGAACGCCTGCCTCGCGGCCCCCGATGGTGTGTGCGCAGCTATGTGCTCGACCGGCACGAGTTCAACACCATGCGGATCGGCCTGCCGCGCGCGGTGCGTCGCGACGTCGAGGTCGCGCCCGAGGGCCACGTGGGACTCATCGCGCAGGCCATCGTGGGCGGTGAGGACCCGCCCCTGGCGGTGCTGTACGACAATGCGCCGGCCTGTGTAGCTGCCGACGGCGCGCGGAAGCTCGAGCAGCGGCTCAGGGAGCTGCTGCTCAGGCCATGATCGGCACGACTGCTTGATGAGCGGGCCGGGGGCGCTGGTTCTCGCCGCGGTGTTGGCGGTCGCGGCGGGTGCTGTGAGCGCGGGTGTGAGCCGTTCTCCACGGGGAGGGTTGGCTACACAGTCGGTGGGTATGGTTTTGATTGGGATTGCCGGCGTGTGGGTGCTCGCTTCGGGGCACGCGGTGGGCGCCGGGTTTCGCAGCGACGTGCACCCCGCCCTGGGCCTCGACGGTCTCAGCGGCTTTTTCCTGCTGGTCGTGGCCGTCGTCGGTGCGCCTGCGGCGTTGTTTGCCCGCGACTCGCTGATGGCCACCGGGCAGGGTCGGGCGCTGGCCGTCGCGACTGGCGCCTTCCTGCTGGTGCTCGTCGGGTTCGTGAGCGCGCGTGACGTGAGCACGTTCCTGGGCTTCTGGGAGTTGATGACTCTGGTGCCGGCAGGCGCGATCCTGCTCGCCCGGCGGGACGCCGAGGCCCGGCGCGGGGTGTTCGTCTACCTGGCGATCACCCATATCGGGGGTGCGGGGGTGTGGGTATCGATGCTCGTGCTCGCCGAGCACGGCGCGCTGGGCGGCCACCCGCTGGGCGGCGGCCTGGCGGCATTCGTGGCATGCGTGTCGCTGATTGGGTTCTCCACGAAGGCGGGGTTGATGCCGCTTCATTCCTGGCTGCCGCGCGCGCACCCGTTGGCGCCGGCTCATATCTCGGCGTTGATGTCGGGTGTGATGATCAAGCTTGCGCTCTACGGACTGGTGCGCGTGCTGTTTCGGTGGCTGGCCCCTCCCGGGCTGTGGGTCGGGATCACGCTGATTGCGGTGGGTGCGCTCTCGTGCCTGGGTGGCGTGCTGTATGCACTGATGCAGCATGAGCTCAAGCGGCTGCTGGCGTTTCACTCGATCGAGAACGTCGGGATCGTGGCGCTGGGGCTGGGCGCGTCGCTGGTGTTTGCCGACATCGGGCAGCCCATGTGGAGCGCGCTCGCGTTCGCGGCGGCACTGCTTCATGCGCTCAACCATGCGCTGTTCAAGGGGCTCCTGTTCCTCGGCGCGGGTGCGTTCAACCGCGCCGTCGGCGCCCTGGAGCTCGACCGGCTGGGGGGCCTGTTGCGGCGGATGCCGTGGACGGGCGCGACATTCGCGCTCGGCGCGGTGGCGATCGCGGGTCTGCCGCCACTCAACGGGTTTGCCTCGGAGTGGCTGACGCTGCAGTCGCTGCTGCATCTGGGGGTCGCGAGCCACCTGGGGGTCGCGTTCGCCGGCGCGTTGGCGACTGCGGCGCTCGCTGTGACCGCGGCACTGGCGGTGTACTGCTTCGTGAAGGTGATCGGGCTGGTGCTGCTCGGGGCTCCCCGTCGCGCCGAGTGCGCCGAAGCGATCGAGGCGCCGGTCGGGATGCGGACGAGCATGGTCTTCCTGGCCGGGGCGTGCATTGCGTTGGGCGTGCTGCCGGGCCTGCTCGTGCCGGCGCTCGCGGCGCTGGGACCGGGACGCGCGGGGCTGAGCGCGGGCGCGACCCTCGCCGTGCCCGGTACCGGCTCGTTGCCGACGCTCGCGCTGGCGCTGGCGCTGGTGGCGCTGGTCGCCGGGCTCACGCGCCTGGCGGGCCGCCGTCGCGCCGCCCCGGCCCCGACATGGGCCTGCGGTCAGCCGGGGACGGCGGCGTTGGCGTGGACGTCGGCGGGGTTCACCAAGCCGCTGCGCTTGGTGCTGGAGGCGCTGCTGCGCCCGCGGCGCGAGGTCGAGGTCATCACCCGCTCTGGGATCGTGCAGAGCGTCGCCTACCGCACCGAGGTGCCACATCTGTTTGACACGCTGCTCTACGGGCCCGTGTTGCGCGGGGCGCTGCGTGGCGCGCGGATCGCGCGGCGGCTGCAGTCGGGCAGCCTGCGTGCGTATCTGATCTATCTGCTTGCGCTGTTGGGTGTGCTGTTGGCGCTGGCTCGCACTGGAGTTTTGGGATGAGCCCGGTGACCGTGGCCGCGGGTGTGCTTCAGGTCGCCGGTGGGGTGCTGCTCGCTCCGGCGATCGTTGGGCTGATCCAGAATCTGAAGGCTCGCCTGCAGGGCCGGCGCGGGCCTACGGTGTTCCAGCCCTATCGCGAGCTGGGCCGGCTGTGGGGCAAGAGCGGTGTGGCGCCCGAGCCCCACACTTTCCTATATACGCTGGCGCCGGCGGTCGCGGCGGCGTGCACGGGGCTGGCGCTCCTGCTGCTGCCGATCGGTGCTCACGCCCCGAACTGGGGGCTTGGTCACGACGCGCTGGTGCTGGTCGGCCTGCTGGCGCTCGCGCGGTTCGCGGTCACGCTCGCGGCGTGGGATACCGCGAGCGCGTTCGCATTGATGGGCGCCGCGCGGGATCTGATGTTCTCGGTGTTCGTCGAGGGTCTGCTGTTGCTGGTGTTTGTGCTGCTCGCGCTGCCCTCGGGCAGCACCGACCTGCTCTCGATGAGCCACGCGGCGACTCAGCCCGAGGTGTGGTCAAGGCCCGCCCACTGGGCGGCGGCGGTCGCGTTCTGCCTGGTGGCGCTCGCCGAGGTCGGCCGCCAGCCGGTGGACAACCCCGACACCCATCTGGAGCTCACGATGGTTCACGAGGGGCCCTTGTTGGAGTATGCCGGGCGCGAGCTGGCCTACCTGCAGTGGGCGGCGACGGCCCGGCACTGGATCATGCTCGTGCTCGCGTGCGAGCTGTTCATCCCTCATCCGGGACCGTTCGTCGCACAGATCGCGGTGCTCGCCGGGGGTGTGCTGCTCCTCGGCGTGGCGCTGGCGGTGACCGAGACCGTGCAGGCAAAGATGAGGGTGCTGCGCGTGCCGTTGCTGCTGGGCTCCGGGGCGGCCGTGTGCCTGCTTGGGTTGGCGAGCTGGTTCGCCGGGGGCGGCGGATGACCGGCGCGGTGATCTGGGGATTGGTCGTCAGTTCGCTGGCGGTGATCGTCGTGCGCCGGCGCTCGCTGGCAATCGCGCTGGTCGCCGCCCAGTCGCTCGGGCTGGGGGTCTATGCGCTCACCCACGAGTCGGCTACCTCGGCCGCGCTGGCGGTGACCGGGATGATCCTGATCGCCAAGGCGCTCCTGCTGCCGGCGTTGCTGCTCTTCACCGTGCAGCGTGCCCGCAAGGCACGGCCGATCGCCACGGAGCCGCCGGCGCTGGCGCGGCTGGCGATCGCGGTGACCGTTGCGCTGTGCGTCGAGCAGCTGATCCCGCGCTTCGGCCTGCCGGACGCGGGCGTGGAGCACGCCGCGGTCGGTGTGCTCGCATTGGGCGTCCTGATCGCTGTCGTGCGCCGCGCGGTGCTCTTCCAGGCATTGGGGTTCCTGATCGCCGAGAACGGGATCTATCTTGCCGGCCTGTCGCTGCCCGGTGGCCTGCCGGCATTCATCGAGCTGGGTCTCGTGTTCGACCTGGTCGTGATCGTGTCGGTCGCCGCCGCGTTCGCCGTCAAGATCCACGAGCAGCTCGGCAGCGGCGACAGCTCCCTGCTGGAGGCGCTGCGTGACTGACGCGCTGCTGATCGCCGTACCGGCGGCGCCGCTGCTGGGAGCCTTGGTGGTGCGGCTGGCGCGCACGCCGGCCGGGGCGGATCGCTTGAACGTCTGCGGCGCGAGCGTCACCGCCGCCGTGGCGCTCGCCGCGAGCGTGCTCGGCATGATCCACGGTGCAGGCGGGTTGCATGGCTCCTGGTATGTCCTCGATCGGGGCGGCGCGAGCTTCCTCGCGGTGATCGCAATCATCGGATGGTTCAGCGCGATGGCTTCCCCTGCCTACCTGGCCGGCGCAGGCAGGAGCTTCTTCACCGCCCGGCGTGCACGCGCGTGGTACTACACGGGCTTCCATCTGTTCTGGTCTGCGCTGCTGGCGCTGGCGCTGGTCAAGAACCTCGGCGTGGCATGGCTGCTGGTCGAGGCCACGACCGGCGCCTCGGCGCTGCTGGTCGCATACAGCGGGCGGACCAGCGCGTTGGAGGCGGGCTGGAAGTACCTGGTGCTGACCACCTTCGGCCTCGCCATCGCGCTGCTCGGGATACTGATCCTGTTCGTCGGCCTGGCCCCCCACGGCGGGCCGCTCGCCACACTCGACTGGCAGTCCATCGCGCGGCACTCAGCCCGCCTACCCAACCAGACGGCTCTATTTGCGCTGATCCTGATCCTCACCGGATTGGCCGCAAAGATCGGCTGGGCGCCGGTGCACAACTGGCTGCCCGACGCGCACAGCGAGGCGCCCCCACCGGTCAGCGCGCTGCTCTCAGCCGCGCTGCTGCCGACGGTCATGCTGATCGCATGGCGGGTCGTGCTCACCCTCGGCGCGGCCGTTCCGCACCATCTCGCCGACAGCCTGATGCTCGCCTTCGGGCTGGCCTCGTTGGCGATCGCCGTCCCGTTCCTGTGGCGCGCGATGGCCTGGAAGCGGCTGCTGGCCTACTCAAGCCTTGAGCACATGGGGATACTCGCGCTCGGGATCGGGTTCGCCACCCCGCTGGCCAGCGCCGGCCTGGTCATCCACCTCGCCGGGCACGCCCTGGCCAAGTCGCTGGGGTTTTACGCCGCGCTGCCACTCGCGCGCCACGACCCCGCCAGCTCACATCGCCCTCCGCGCGGCCTGGCGCAACTCAGCCCCACAGTCGCCGCCGCCGCCGGGATCAGCCTCGGCACGCTCAGCGGGCTGCCACCCTCGCCGCTGTTCTTCAGCGAGCTGCTGATCCTGCTCGGCGGTATCGCCGCCCACCAGATCGCGATCGTTGCGATCGCGGCCGTGCTGGTGGCGCTGGGATTCCTCGGGCTCGCGCACGCGCTGATCGAAACGCTGGCCGGCGAGAGTCGCGGACATCGCTGGCGCACCGGGCGCACGGTACGCCTCACGGGCCGGCTGACCGTCGCGGTCACCGTGGGCCTGCTCGCCCTGTCTGTGGGCGCCTACCTGCTCGCGGGCTCGCATGCCGACGCCACCCTCATGCGAGGCATCGGGTGACCACGGGCGAGGCGCCCACCGTGTCGGCGCTCGCGCCCGCGCACGTACAACGAGTCACGGCACAGGAATGGCGCGCGGCATGTGAGCGCCAGGCGCAGGCGGGCGGGCGCTTTTGCGGGCTGTTCGCAAGCAGGGGCGCGCAGGGTCTGCAGGTGAGCTGCCTGTTCGCCCGAGCCGGCCAGGACCACGTCGTCTGTGCGCCCGCACCCTCTGGGGAGATCGACACGCTGATCGATCTGTTCGCCGCGGCCGCGCAGGACGAGCGCGAGGCGCACGACCTCTATGGCCTGCGCTTCGACGGTCACGAGCCGCTGCGGCCGCTGATCGACCATCCCGCCGAGCCCGAGGCGTGGACGGTTCCCGTTCACGGTCACGACCCCCATCAGGTCGCCGTCGGCCCGATCCATGCCGGGGTGATCGAGTCCGGTCACTTCCGCTTCACGGTCGTGGGTGAGCGCATCCTGTACCTCGACCTGCGCCTGTTCTACAAGCACCGTGGTCTGCAGACAGCCGCCGAGCGGCGCCCACTGGCCGACGGGCTGCGCTACGCCCAGCGTGCCTGCGCGGCGTGCGCGGTGAGCAACACCGTCGCCTACGCGCAGGCGTGCGAGTCGGCGCTCGGCCTGGCCCCCGACCGACAGCTGCGCCGTGCCCGCACGCTGCTGCTGGAGCTCGAGCGGCTCTACAACCACCTGAACGACATCTCCGCGATCTGCGCCGGCGTCGGCTTCGCACCCGGCGCGATGGCCTTCGCCGCATTCAAGGAGCGCGCGCAGCGACTCAACCAGCGCCTGGCCGGCCACCGCTTCCTGTTCGACGCCGTGGCTCTCGCCTCGAGCGCGCTTCGCATCGGCGAGACAGTGCTCCGCGCGGCGCGGCGAGAGCTGCAAACGCTGCGTGAGGAGCAGCATGGCCTCTGGCGCGAGCTGCAGTTCGCCGGCTCATTCCAGGATCGCCTCGACGGCGTCGGGCTGCTCACCCAACAGGACGCCTTGCGCCTCGGCGCGGTCGGGCCGGCCGCACGCGCCGCCGGCGTGCGCCACGATACGCGCAGCGAAAGCCCACGGCTGTCCTACCGCGCCTTCGCGCCCGCCACCATCGAGCGCGCGACCGGCGATGTGACCGCCCGCTTGAACATCCGCCAGGTCGAGCTCGGGCAGACCTTCGAGATCCTCGACGAGTTGCTCGCCGGCAATGTGGAGCCATGCGGCGTGAAAAGCCTGGGCGCACCGCCGGCCGGCCTCGGGGTGGCCCGGGTGGAGAGCCCGCGCGGTGAGACGGTGTGCGCCGTGCAGACCGATGGGCATACGGTCGGGCGCCTGCATCTGCGCACCGGCTCCTACGCGAACTGGCCCGTTCTCGCGCACGCCTCTCGCGAGAATCTGCTGCCGGACTTTCCCCTGATCAACAAGAGCTTCGAGCTCTGCTACGCCTGCGCGGACCGCTGAAGCTGTGTTCGTGCTGCTCAGACACCTACAGCGCGCTCGCCGCGAGATCGCGCTACCCGTACCCTGCCGGCCCGGTTCGCTGGCGCTGCGCCACGTCAACGCCGGCTCTTGCAACGGCTGCGAGCACGAGCTGGCCGCGACCGCCAACCCCTACTACGACCTACAGCGCTACGGGCTGAACATCGTCGCCTCACCCCGCCACGCCGACGTGCTGCTCGTCACCGGCCAGATCACGACCCGCATGGTCGACCCGCTGCGCCGCGCCTATGAGGCAATGCCCGAGCCGCGCCTGCTCGCCGCGCTCGGCGACTGCGCGATCGGCTGCCCGGGACCAGGCGACCCCGGCCGGCTCGCCGGAGCGCTGGAGAAGATACTGCCCGTCGACCTGCGCATCCCCGGCTGCCCACCCACCCCCCAGCAGATCGCCTACGTGTTGCTCGGCTTCATGCACGACCTCGCGGACCCCCTTGACCCCACGCTAGCTTCCATCGAGATACCCCCTGCCCCGCTGCGAGCGGCGGGGCAGCCCGTTGACACACAAGGAGCCACCACCGCCCGACGTCAAGTTCTCGACTAACGCCGGCCCCGACCGATGAGGCGCACTCAAGACAGCCTCGCCGGCCGACATGCCTATATTATACTCTTCTAAGACTACATACCAATAAAATTAGGGATCGCGCCGCCGAGTACGCCATACTCATGACGCAACCACGATTCTCGCTCCTTGCGACATTCATGACCCCCCGTTCGAGATCAACGAGCCCTCACGCGAGTCCACGTGCACAGCATGACGCGTCGCCCGAGGCCATCCAGCACCGCGCCGTCTACCAGATGAAGGCCGAGTTCTTTCGAATCCTCGGCCACCCCGTGCGAGTGCGGATCCTGGAGCTTCTCAGAGACGGGGAGCACACAGTCGGCGATCTACAGCTACAGCTGCAGATGGATTCAAGCGGAACCTCCCAGCACCTCGGAGCGCTGCGCAAGCAGGGCATCCTCGATAGTCGCCGCGAGGGCACCAGCGTCTACTACAGCGTTCGCGACCCCCGCATCTTCCAGCTTCTCGAAGTCGCCCGGCAGATCCTGAACTCCAGCCTCACCGAATCCCAGGCAATCCTCGGCGAGCTCGCCACCCCGGGCTAGATGGCCTGCCCGGGAAGGTCAGCTGGTACCCGCCGCACGCGCACTCCCCCAAGCTCGATCGCCTCGCGTCCACCGGGCAGCTCGTGCGGGAGCTCGACCGCGATCTCCACCAGCCCTTCCGCGCGCTCGCCAGCGGCCGTCTCGAAGCGAACCTCGCCGCCGTCCACGCGCAGCAGCGGCCGATCCTCACCGCTCACGGCGAGCCCCAGCACCTCTCCCCAGCGCGCCGCCACGGCCGCCGGATCGCTCACCGCGAGCGTGACCCCCGCCAGGCGTCCGGGCGCGCCGGCGCCGATCCGTCCGGTCCATTGCGGCCCGCCCCAGCGCCACGTGCCGTAGGGCTCCGAGCGGTCGAGCGAGACGATCGCCCCGCGCATGTCCCCCGGGTGCAGGTGCGTGCCGGAGATGTCGGGCAGGTCGATCTGCCATACCACGCGCACGCCCAGCCCCAGCGCGCGCTCGCGCGCGCCCTCCAGATCTTCGAGGTCGAAGATCACCATGTAGCCGCCGTCGCCGCCGTGGCGCGCGAGGTAGCGGCCGGCCGCGGTGTCCGGCCGTATCGGGGAAACCACCTCCACGAAGCCCTCGCCCAGCGCGAACACCACGTTGGCGAGCCCGAACTCGCCGACCCCGGGGTCGCGAAACGGCTCGTCGAGGTTCAGCGCGGATCTCAACGCGAATGCCACAGGCTCGAGCTCGGCTGCCACAAGCACCGCCTGACGCAGCCTCACCCCTGATCCGCCTGCACCCATGGAGGTCAAGGCTACCGCCGCGCCAAGGCGCACGCGCGCCCGAACTGCGGAAAACGCGTCAGGCGCCCAGCGGTGCGAACCGCGGGTCGCGCCGCTCGAGGAAGCTGGTGACCCCCTCCACGAAGTCAGGGGCGGTGAAGGACTCGAGCATCAGCCGGTCCGCCTCGGCGAGAGCCTCGGGCAGCCCGCGCTCGAGGTCGGCGTAGACCTGTCGCTTCATCCTCGCCATGCTCGCCGGCGAGCACTTCGAGGCGAGCTCGCCTGCGTACTCCAGCGTCTCCTCGAGCAGCTTCTCGGGCGCCGACACGCGGTTGACCAGGCCCAGCGCCTGTGCCTCCTCCGCCAGCACCACCCGCCCGGAGAGGAGCAGGTCGAGCGCTCGGGCGGGGCCGATCAGCCGCGGCAGCATCCACGAGATGCCGTGCTCCGCCACCAGCCCGCGGCGGGCGAACGCCGTCGTCAGCTTCGCTCCCCCGGCGGCGAAGCGCACGTCGCACATGAGCGCCTGCACCAGGCCGATCCCGGCGCACGCGCCGTTGATGGCCGCGATGATCGGCTTGGGGATCGAGAGCGGGAAGGTCTGCGGGCGGCGCTCGTGCGTCTCGGCCGTCGCCACCAGGCTGCCCTCGCCGATCGCCTGCAGCTCCTGCATGTCCGCGCCCGCGCAGAAGCCCCTGCCGGCGCCCGTCACCACGATCACGCGGACCTCCTCCTCGCGCGCACACTCCTCGAGCATCGCGAAGTAGGCGCGCTCCATCTCCGCGGTCCACGCGTTCAGGCGATCGGGCCGGTTGAGCGTCAACAGCGCCACACCATTCTCGACCCGCCTCTGCACGACTTCGCTCATGTCCACTCCTCCCACTCGCTTCTCACCGCTCCTGCGAGCCTACAGGGTGGTGAGACGCCGAGACCGGAGGATCATCACGACCCCGGTCCGGCGTCACTGCGCGTCGAATGTGCCCCGCGGCGGGTCCCGGGACGCGGTTGACCCGACGCCGGCCGCGCCCAGAAGCGCGCTACTTCCCGTTGTCCGCCGGCCCGCTCAGCACCTTCCCGGCGCCGCGCACGACCTCGCACAGGAAGTCGTACTGTGCCTTGACCAGCCGCTGGGACATGGACAGGGCGGAGTCGATGATGTCATGGCGCCTGGACGGGCCGTCGCCGTTGGGCGGCAGCGCCCTGTCCACGGACTCCATGAACCCGCGCACGGCCTCAAGCGCGGACTGCTGAGAGACCGTGATCTGCTCGAGCACCTGCTCGGAGAACTCAGTCGTCCTCTCGATCCTGCTCTTGCCGGCGGCCCTGGCTTCGGCCGAGCGCCCGGCGGAGGCGCCGGTCTCGCTCGCGCCGGCGGCGCGGGAGGCGGTCTGCCCTGCGGCCCTCCTGCGGGCTGTTGGCTTGCGGGCTGGGGTCTTGCGCGGTGTGGCCTTGGTGGCCGTGGCCTTGGGGCCTGCGTTCTCGACGGGCATCGTGTGCTCCCTTTCCTTTTCGGGTTCTACTCGCTTGCCGCTTGCATGAACACGTGATCAGGGCGTGGCTTCCCGCGAGAGCACGTTCACGTTGACGCCCCGCGAGAGCACGTCCACGTGCAGGCCCTTCGAGAGCACATCCACGTTCACCCCCACGTTGACATCCACGCCCACAGCGCTGCGCACGATGCTGCGCAGCGCGTCGTACTCCGCATGCGCCAGGCGCTCGGTGATCGACAGGCCCGTCCCAACAAGAGGCACGCTCTCGGCCGTCTCGAGGAACTTGCGCACCGTCTCGATGGCGGTTCGCTGGCTCACCCTGACCAGCTCGAGCCACTGCTCTGGCAGATCCACCCTCTCCTCGACGGATGCCTCCTCGGCGCGAGCCTCGGGGACCGGGGTCTTGGCACTCGGCAACTTCTCGGCAGTCGGCATCTGAAGTCCTTCCTATCGGATGGTTGGACCCGCCTCCTGCGCTCGCCCTCAATTACCCCCAGCCGACGAGGCGGTTACAGCCGGCCTCGCGTCGCTACCGTGCGACGAGCGGCACACCGGCTCGCGGCAGACATGATCGCTGCGGTCGCCCGTATCTCGCCGCAGCCGGCGCGATACTGGCGGCTCGACAGACAAAGTCCGATGTTTACCCGAGGGCTCAAGGAGGCTGTTCATGGCCGGGAAGGTCGATGCTTTTCATTACGAACCACATCCGCGGATCGCCGCGAGGGCAAAGACGCCGCCGCCGAAGATGGACGACGAGAACGTTGGCTTCAATGGTCGCCTTGCGGCGCTGATCACGAAGGGCGTGGGGAACATGTGGGCCTTCTATGCGGTCGCGCTGGCGATGGCCCTGTGGATGGCCGGGCTGGGACAGAGCCTGTTCGGAGATCCATATCCGTGGGCGCTGATGCTGCTGGTCTTCGGTGGCATCATGCAGATGCTGTTGATGATCGCGATCATGGTTGGCCAGCAGGTGCTGGGTGCGTCAGCCGACAAGCGCGCTGTTCAGACGTATCAGGACGCCGAGGCGATCCTCCACGAGTGCCAGCAGCTTCAGGCCCACCTCCAGAGCCAGGATCAGCTGCTGAGCAGCATCGTTGGCCGCGTGCAGGCTATGGAGGCGGCACCAAGGCGCGGCTGATCGAGCCGGCGCGAACCACGCCGCGCCAGCCTGCGAGGTGGCCGTGGTTAGCATCATTTCGATGCGTGTCGCCGCCGTAGAGCCACGAGCGGAGCGAGCTTCGACCCTCGAACTTCCCCCAGCAGAGTAGGCCGGTCGGGAACCTCCGTGCTGACGCACGAGGGCCCGGCAGGGTGGCGCAGCGTGGTGGCTACGCGCTCCGGCGGTGAAATCGCGTTCTGGCAGCCCAAGCGCTGAGTTCCGGGGGACAGCGGCAGGACGGTGCGACCCGACCGATGAGTCTGGCCCCGCCTGTCAGTCTCAGTATGAGAGCCGACAAAAACGACCGACAGGAGGATCGAGATGACCGACATGAAGACCGCGACCCGTATCTCCCAGGTGGCGACCGTGATGGTCCCCGTCAGCGACCAGGACCAGGCGATCGCCTTCTACCTCGGCAAGCTCGGATTCGAGAAGCGCACCGACGTGCCCATGGGTGAGGCCGACCGCTGGGTAGAAGTCGCCCCGCGGGGTGGGGCGACGACGCTCGCGCTCGTGCGCCCACGCGAGGGCGAATCTCCGGGGATCGAGACCCGTGTGGCCTTCGATACCGACGACGTCGACGCCGACCACGCGGGCCTGCGGGCCCAGGGGGTTGACGTGGACGAGGCCGTGATGCGCATGGGAGATCCCGTGCCGCCGATGTTTTTCTTCCGCGACCAGGACGGAAACAGGCTCCTGATCGTCCAGCGAGGCTGACCCGATGGGCGTGCCGCCGCGGCGCGGATGAGCTTGCGGCGGCACGCCCCCGGCGATGCCTGGAAGTGGGAGCATGACCTTATTGGCGATGAGTTCTCGCCGCTGCCACGGTCCAAATGGGTATGAGCGAACTACTGACTGACAAGAACGCGGTCATCTATGGCGGCGCGGGTGGGCTCGGCGCAGGCGTCGCCCGTGTCTTCGCCCGCGAGGGAGCAACCGTCTTCCTGGCGGGCCGGACCCGAGAGCCACTGCAGGCCGTCGCCGCGGAGATCGCCGCGGAGGGAGGAACCGCATACTGCGCCGTCGTCGACGCCCTGGATGAGCAGGCCGTCGAGGATCACGTTCGGGGCGTCGTGGAGCAGGCCGGGAGCGTTGACGTCTCGTTCAACCTCATCTCACGCGGTGACGTGCAGGGAACGCCCCTGCTCGAGATGGACCTCGAAGACTTCCTCGCGCCGATCGACACAGGGGCGCGCTCGAACTTCATCACCGCTCGCGCCGCCGCACGGCCCATGGTGCGGCAGCGCTCCGGCGTGATCCTGATGATCACGAGCGGATCCGGCGCGGTGCTCAAGCCCTCACCCCAGTTCAGCATGGGGGGAACGGGGCCCGCCGACGCGGCCACCGAGTCCTTCATGCACTACCTCGCCGCCGAGGTGGGGCCGCGAGGGGTCCGTGTCGCCGGCCTGTGGACCGCCGGCGTCTTCTACGCAGACCTCATGGCGCCCCTGTCAATGCTCAACAGAGGTCCGACCCTACAGCAGCTCGCCGACACGGCCGCCTTCGTGGCATCCGATCGCGCCAGCGGCATAACCGGGTCGATCATCAATGTCACAAGCGGCGTCAGCGCCCACTGAGCCCACCCGGTCCAGCCAGGCTGTTCTCTGTATCGGCCGCAACGTGGAGGGTCAAAGTCCAACGCCTCGAAATGGGCGAAACTTGCCTGTGCGGCGAAGGGCTCGGCTACCGCCAGCTCATCGCCTACCCGCTCCCGAGGAGGGCGGCGCAGGGTGTTCCCTGCTCGAGGGTGCCGGCGGGCGCGATCCAGACGCTCGAAGAAGCTGAGGACCCGCGCGAGGCGATCGTAGTGGTGGTCGTAGTGCAGCACGGTCGACCCGGGCGTCTTCGTCTCCGTCCTGATCGGCCCTCGCGGCTCGCCGCCGGATCGGATCTTCAGCGCCTGGATCGATGATCGGCTTGAGATCATCGCCAGCCCGGAGCTGATCGCCGAGCTGCGCCGAGTCGCGTTGCGGCCAAGGTTCCGCCGGTGGGTTCGCCGCTTGCTGTTCGCCGTGTTGTGGTTCGACGGTGCTTTGCATCTGATGTATCATCTAGATCATGGCTGAGCGTAGGACCACCGTGGTCGCGCGAGATGAGGATCTTGCGACGCTGGCCCATGAGGCTCGCAACCGAGGACTCTCCCTCGGGAGGATGCTTGGCGAGGTCGTGGCAAAGCGAGCCGACGAGCTCCGGCAAGACAGGCGCCCACGCTTGGCGACGTTCCGCGCCGATGCGAGCATCGCCAAGGCCGCCGAGGAAGAGAAGCCCGCCGCGCGTCCCTTCCGCGCCGCGTGACGCTGGTCCTCGACACCGGCCCGATCGTCGCTGCGCTCAACGCGCAGGACCCGGACCACGAGCGCTGCGCCGCACTGCTTGCCGACACCGACGATCTGCTCATTCCCAGCCCGGTACTCGTCGAGGTTGACTACTGGCTCATCAAGCTCGGCGGCGCCCGGGTTTGGGGCGACTTCGTAGCCGACATCACCCGCGGCGCATACCGGCTGGCGCACCCGACCGAACCCGACCTTGCTCGCGCCGCCGAACTGGAGAGCGTCTACCACGAACTCGATCTCGGGCTCGTCAACGCCTCGATCGTCGCGCTCTGCGAGCGCCTGGGCGAGACCACCGTGGCCACGCTCGACCGACGCCACTTCTCGGTGGTGCGGCCTCGCCACTGCTCACACCTCACGCTTCTGCCGGACTGAGCGGCGTGCAGCACTTGTGGAAGTAAGACCATACTTCGGCCCAAATGTCAATGGGCATTGGGGGACAAAGACAAAACCCCCGGAGCGGATCGAGGCTCTACGGCGAGCCCTGGCTGATGGTCGATGATTCGGTCGGACGACAAAAAAATTGTCGTCCGAGGCATGCTAGACTTGTGGCCATGGCGTTCAGGGTCAGGGCCATCAGCGGCAACGAGGTTCGCATCCCGGATCCCAAGGCTGGCGAGGTGGCCGTGATCTCCCGCTACGGAAAGGAGCGTGCCATGCTCGTCCACCCGGCCGACTTCGATCGCCTCGAGCACCTCGACCGGCTCCTCACAGAGGTTGCGCTGCTGGAGCCGATGGTCATCAGCTCGGAGGCCATCCGCGCGCACCGCGAGGAGGACACCCCCGGCGAGCCGATTACCGACCCGGCACTGCTCGCCGAGATCTTCGGTTAGGTGCCGCCGCTCGGACACTGCTACTGGGCCGTCGCGCCGTACAGCCCAAGGCCATCGTTTCGTCTATACGGCGAGGCGATGGCCCCGAAGGATGTGGGATCCGCCGAGCCCTTCGTGGATGCTGCGCGAAAGGGGATGAGCGAGTTCGTCGTGCTCACGACCGTCAAGGCGCGGCCGGTCCTGGTGATCACGCCGGTCCTGCCCGATTACGACGAAGTGCTCGTGTTGCGCCTGCGCCGGTTTGAGAAGCTCTCATCGGACACGATCCGCCAGCAGGTGCGCACAGGCAGCGATCCCGCACTGTTTCCCCTCGACCCAGAGCGATTTCCCGGACTCCCAGTAGAGAACGCGGCGATCGTGACCTCGCTGTTGCGCCTCCCCGTTGAAGCCCTCGACCGACGCGAATCGCTCGGCTCGCTGGACGACAGCGAGCTGCGAACACTCCATGAGCGCGTTGTGCGCGCGCACGGGCTCAAGCTCGACACGCTGATTCTCGAGCGCGCGCAAGAGCTCATCGCGGCAGCCCAGAAACGGCGCTGAGCGCTTGGACCGTGATAAGCGGACAGCCTCGGACTGGGCGCGCTTCCTACTCGACATCGACCGGCACGACATCAAACGATGCCTCGATGGCAGAACCGATGTCCGGCCGCCACCCTTCTATGTCAACCTATTCCGCGTCACCCAAGCCGATGTGCGTTAGCACCAGCATGGTGACTTCGGGCGAAGCGACGATTTTGCCCCGCCCGACAGTGTCCTCGGGCACCGTCGATTCCAAGTCGGCGACCTTTTCGGCAACCGCCACAAACGCAGCATCCGCACATCGATCAGCCCTAGCCTTCAGCGCCTTCTCAATCGCCTGCTGGGCGTGGAATCCGACCACATCGTCGAGCATCCCTTCGTCCGCCATGAGCACGCGTAGTGCGCCGAGATCGCTTTTCGCGCGCTCGAGCAGTAGCTCGGCGTACTCCCGCTGCTCAGGAGTCGGACGTTGCTCAGGAGCCGGATCGGGCAACGACTCGACCCTCCCTCAGAGCGTGATGAACCATGGTCCCACGCACCTTGGCCCGCCGGGCCGCCAGAGCCTCGTCCATCACGATCACGTTAACCGGCCGACCTATGCGGCCGACAGCGTCGCGTAGGCGGACAGCCTCGGCTACACGGTTCTCGACATCGCGCTCGATCACCAAGAAGTCCAGATCGCTGTCGCGCGTGAGCTCGCCGCGCGCAGCCGAACCAAACAGGATCACACGCGCCGACGACCCGGCAGCCTCCGCAAGCCGCTGCCCGGCCAGCTCGATCAACTCCTGCGTGGTCACAACGAGAACAGCCTATCCCCCGGCGCGGCGAGTAGCATGGATTGCCCTCCGAGCACCGCTACCACACTCGTCGTATGGACAAACCGCGCCAGCAGCCGTCCATATCGTCGCTCGACCACGCGAGCCGATCAGATGGAGTCGCTCTTGCGTCGGTTGCACTCGGCGCATAGGAGCTGGAGGTTCTGAAGCGTCGTCGCGCCGCCGTGGGCGACAGGCAGGATGTGATCGTACTGGAGGTCGAAGGAGCCGCCGCATTCGACGCAGCAGCCACCGTCGCGCTCGAAGACGGCGCGGCGCATCTCGGTCGGAATGGGGACGCGCTTCGGACGGCCGTTTTCCTCCGTCCGCATCAGGCTTCGCGCCGACTGCAGCTTCTGCTCAAGGCGACGCTTGCGCTGCAAGACGAGTGCCTTGACATCCTCGGCACCCAAGCCATCATCGTCCCAATAGAAGCAATCCACGAACTGCCACAGGTTGCGCCGACCATCGCGCCACACTTGGACGGGTTCCGTCGCCTGCGCTTGCTGGGCTGCCCCCACCTGAGCCTTCGACCAGCGCAGCCCCATGATCTTGCGCCCTGACTGCACCGCATAGCGGCGGCCAGAAAGCATCCGGCCAAGCGTCCATGACAGTTTGACCAGCTGCGCTTTGTTGTCAGCGCGAAGCATCCCGGAATCGTATCGGCATACAGATCTCTCCCTTTGAGCCTGAACCTACCGGCGGATCGCCCGAGGATCTAGTAGGCCACCATCAATGTCGGCCTGGCGGAGGCGTCATTCAAAGGCCAGAGGCCATGCTTCCACACCGAGGTCCGGGGTTTACACAACGAACCTAATCTCTGTCGAAATGGAGACGGTGGGAGTCGAACCCACGTCCGCAGTCTGCCGTCCGCGTCCTTCCTGACGCGGCTGCTGATGTGCGGGCGAGGGGGCGGCCCTGACCTGACGGCGGGAGTGCTTCCAACGGCAGGGGCATCTGCGCCACTGAACCGGGACTCCCCAGGTACGTCCAATGAGGCGACCTCGCTGACCACCGAAAGAAGTTGGCGGTTAGCGCGGAGAAAACCCTACGTTAGATGTATGACTGAACCGGGACTCCCCAGGTACGTCCAATATGGCGGCTTCGCTAACCACCGAAAGAAGTTGGCGGTTAGCACAGAGAAATCCCCTACGTTAGATGTATGCCCTCCACCAGTTGCTCATACACCCCATCACCACGGAGGTATGAGCGTATGACCGCCACTGAACGCAAGCGTCCCGTTCCAACTGTCGCCACGGTGATTGAGCGTTTCATCGCTAGCCGCCAAAACCAAGACGCGAAAGAGTACATCTGCACCTTGCAAGGCGCAAGGTCAAGACATGTAACCGGCAAGCGCGCCGCTGGCGTAACGCTCGCTCGCTCGCAGTTCGGCGACCTGCGCTTTGACCGTGTTGAAGGACACGAGTTCGCCGCTTGGCTACATCTGCGCCACCCCAGCACCAGCCAAGCGGCCTCCACGTTCAAGAAGGGACGCTCTGCGCTGTGCCAACTGCTCACGTATGCAATCGCTAACGGGTGGGCCGATGCAACTGTACTGGCGGCGTTGCCTAAGGCGTGCGCAAGTCCTCCACGGGGTGAGTGGCTGCGCCCGGAGCAGGTGGCCGCACTGAATGCGCTCGTCAGCGAGCGCCACTTCACTTCTCACCAATGCTTCATGTGGTCGTGCTTGCTGAACGCAGGCGTGCGTTCCAACGAGCTGGTTCGCCTACGGCCACCGATACTGAACGCCATTGATGGGACGCTGCAGGTCATTGGCAAGGGTCGTGGCGATGGCAAGCTACGGTCCATACCTGTCAGCCCCAAGTTTCAAGAACAATGGTCAGCCTACGTGCGCGAGCACGCCCCGCGCCCGACGAGCTGGCTGTTTCCAGTAATGCAGGTGCGGTTTGTGAAGGGCGAGCGATTTTCCTACGAGCACGCCATCGCCGACGAGAGCCGCCACTGTACGCAGAAGCCTGTTCGTACTGCTGTCGCCAAGGTGCGTGCCCTCGCGGTGCAGGAAGTCGCCAAGGGACGTATGGACCCGTCGCTGGTGCCGTCGTTTGCGCTCACGCCGAAGGTGCTCCGCAGCACCTACGCCTGCACCAATCTTATTCTGCACTCACAGCTCGGCCCTGGCTTTGGTCTGGACCTCCGCAGCCTCCAAAAGGCGATGGGCCATGAGTCGTTGGACACGACTGCGATGTATCTCGGCGACGTGGCGGATTATCTCAATCGGCACCGTCGCACAATGAGCATCACCGATGGCGTGAAGCGGCTCGCGGAACAGCCGAGCGCCGCGAGCGCGTTTCCTGATGCTCTGGCGGCGTGAGCTTCACTGGCACGCGCTCGCACAGACAGCCGCCTTGCGGCTCTGTTCGCTCTAACGGAAGGCTGGGATAGCCAAAGTCAGTGACAAACAGCGTGCGCTCTTTTAAGGTAGTTGGTGAAACCACTACCAAAGGAGTAACCATGTTGTTCCTGAAAGCCAAATACCTCAGTACCCGCGAACTCCCGAGCAACGGCGACTATCCGCCGTCGCTGCTCGCCACAGTCCTTGACGACACCGGCGAGACACTGAACCTCGTCGTCTTGGACGCCGACACCGGCGCTCGCCTTGCAGCTCTCAAAGAGCTAGAGGCAGTCGCCCTCAAACTCCGCTGGCGGAAAGTGAGCCTCTCCGCCACCGGCTCCGGGAAAGGCAATGCATACCGCCTTCAGGTCGTCGGCCTAGCCGACGCCAAGGAGGTGTCCTAATGGCCTCGAAGCGTAGGAAACACAGGTGGCCCTTCCCCTCCCAGCCCGCTTCCCCGTATCGCGGCGTGCAGCTCGCCGCTTTGCGGGCTTGCATCACCGACCCAAGGCTGGCACCTGACGGCTTCAATGACGTTCTACGTGCCGTATGGAGCAGCTTTCTGGCGTACCGCTCCATACCAACCAGCGAGGAGTTCATGGAGGCCACAGAGGGGCTTTATGGCCTCCTCAGGGAAGCCGCGATGCCTGATAGCGCAGCCGTACGTGAAGACGTAGCGGAAGAAACGGAGCGCCAGCACGCGCTGTTGAGCGCCAAGCGGGGCCTTGATGCCCTCTGCGACGAAGCTCGTGCCGCTGGGGTGCTGTTGGAATGACCGCAGGGCTACTGCCCCAACCTGACCGATGCACAATCGCGCCGTCACGGTGCTGTCACCCGGAGGG
Organism: uncultured Solirubrobacterales bacterium; assembly: GCA_963813765.1. Lineage (GTDB taxonomy): Bacteria > Actinomycetota > Thermoleophilia > Solirubrobacterales > Solirubrobacteraceae > Palsa-744. Next base: position 1,097,100 of record CAWFAB010000001.1, on the reverse strand, counting down.
CGGCCCAGCCGAGGGCAAAGCCCTTGACGGCACCGTGAGGCGTGGTACGGCCCGCCGCAGGCGAGGCCGCGAGGCCGAGCCGAGGCGGGACCGCCCCGAAGGGGCGGCCACCAAGGAGAACTGAAACGCCCGTGCGCGTGGCATGCTCGACCTATGGTAGGCGGTCACGGGGTGTCGTGGCGTTGAGCAGGGTTCCTTGGTGATGCATGGAATCTTGCGTGGGTGCGGCGGGATGAGGTAGAGGCACTTCACGCGGAGGGGATCGATGCGGTGCTGGTGGTGATCCGTCGGTTGGAGGATCGCATCGCGGAGCTCGAGCGCCAGTCGGGCATGAACTCGTCGAATAGCAGCATGCCGCCGTCGTCTGATCCGCCGAAGTCCAGGGCTGAGCGTCGCAGGTTGGCGCGGGAGTCCTATAAGCGCTCGATGCGCAAGTCCGGCGGCCAGCCCGGGCATCAGGGCAAGACACGCGAGCTGGTCGCGCCCGAGCGTGTCGATAAACGTGTTGATCATCTGCCGGACTACTGTGAGTGCGGGCGTGAGTTTGATGGCAGCGAGGAGCGCGTCGGTGATCCGGTGTGCCATCAGCAGTTCGAGCTGCCGCCGGTCCGCCCGTTGGTGTTCGAGCACCTGCGGCTGCGGTTGCGTTGTCCGGCGTGTCAGAAGGCGACGCTCGCGTCGCTCTCGGCGGGCGCGCTGTCGGGGTTCGGGCCGAGGCTGGATGCGCATATCGCGATGCTCGCCGGCGTGTTCAGGCTCTCGCGTGAGCAGGTCCGCCAGGTGGTCGTTGAGGTGTTCGGGATCCCGGCGTGCAAGGGGTCTGTCGATAACGCGATCATGCGGATGAGCCGGGTCATGGCCGACCCGTGGGCCGAGCTGCGCACCGCGATCCAGGACGCGCAGGTCATCCACGCCGATGAGACGACATGGCGCCTCGCGGGCGCGCAGCAGTACCTGTGGGTCGCCGCCTCGGCGCTCGTGGCGTGCTATCGGATCGACCCGACGCGCAGCCAGGCCGCGGCGAAGGCGTTGTTGGGGGAGGATTTCGGCGGGTTCGTCGTCTCAGACCGCTACGCGGGGTATCACTTCCTTGACGTTCTGCAGCAGCAGCTCTGCTGGTGTCACGTCATTCGCCAGCTCGTCGAGGTCTCCGAGCGTGCCGGCGTGAGTGGCCGCCGCGGCAAGACGCTCGTCAAGCTCGCACGCGAGGTAATCGCCGCGCACCGCACCTACCTACAGGACGGCCACGACCCGCAATGGCTCTCCGAGCGCCTCGCGCCGCTGCGAGCGCAGATCCGCGTGCTGCTGGAGCAGTGCGCCGGGGGCACTCACACTCGCACAGCGAACTTCGCCGCCGGGCTGCTCGAGGAGTACGAGGCGCTGTGGACGTTCTGCGACGTTCCCGACCTCGCGATAAGCCCCACGAATAATGCGGCGGAGAGAGCGGTCCGTCACGCCGTGCTGATGCGCCGCCTCCAAGGCGGCACCCAGTCCGAGGAGGGCAGCCGCTGGATCGAGCGCATCCAATCGGTCCGCGAGACCTGCCGCCTGCAGGACCGCCCCGTCCTCGGCTGGCTCACACAAGCAGCCACCGCCGCCCACCACCGCCAGCCGATCCCCACGCTGCTGCCCGCCGCCGCGCAAGGCCCCTGACCCGCAGGTCCCATCCGGCGCTCACACAGCCGGCACGCGAACTCACACAAAGGAATCCCCACCCCGACCGCGACACCCCGTGAACGCCTACGACCTATGCCGGATGACCTGTTCAATATTTCCTTGAATGCGACCGCAGGGAGCATCACGAATAAGTGTGGAAACAAGTCGCCGTTCGTGTGCTCAAATCCTTTTCACCTCACTTGCCTGAACCACGGCGAAGACATAATTGTGCGGTGCAAAAGATGGCGGGTGTGTTCTGGGTGCGCACTTTGGAAGCAGATGACGCTCACACAGCGGCTCATCGCAGGCGTTGAGAACGTACCGGCTGACAAGGTGCCGATGTTCTTCACGCTCACGTTCCCGCTCGCCCACGCTCCCGACGAATGCGAAGCGCACCGCGCGTGGCGCTCTCTCGTCGCCCGGCTTCGCTACCGGGGCTATCTCGGTGCATACGGGTGGGTGCTGCAACGCCAGCGGAACGGAACGCTGCACTTTCACGGCATCGCGCACCTGCCGTGGTTCGCTGACGGCCTGGCCGAGTGGCGCGAGCTGCTGGTCAAGAGCGGGTTCGGCGTTCAGAACAAGCTCGTTGTCGCCGAGCGCCAGCACGCGGGCTACTGTGCCAAGTACATCTCCACACGGCTGGCCGAGCTTGCGCCGCTGCGCCGCGCCTACGGATTCTCTGCCGACTTCCCTCAGTCCAAGGCGGTCACAGACCGTCAGGTGCTCGCGCAGCACTTTGGCATCGCGCCGGAGGACGATTGCGACTGGGTTCCTTCCTATGAGCTGTGTCTTTGAGAGCGCTCGTGGAACTAGCACGGCCACGCACGCAGCCGAGCACGCAGGACCGTTCCTAGGAGCGTGGGTCTCTATCGCTCAAATGTGCCGATTTGGCCGTTTTCAGGGGGTCAAATCACAAGGGGTGGTCGCTCGGAGGCCCGCAGCGTCGATCTATGAGCGAGCTAAATAAGACTCGGTATTACTGACCCGGGCTCCTAGCGGCAGCTCCGCTTCTTCCTTCTCGCGGCCCAAGCCGTCCTCGTCCAGGATGGAGGCGCGCGACGCGCTGTGAGCTGGGACAGCCCTACCCCCTCTTGGCCTTCGTCCCTGTCGTGCCGTACTTCTTGTGAGCCTGCTTCTCACAGCTCGCCCGCCGCTTCCTTGGCTTGCGCTTGCACGCCCTAAGTGCCTTCGTGAGCTTATGGGCGCTCGTCAAAGCCGTCACCTTGGGAGATGGTGTGACGTTGCCGACAGGATTAGGATTAGTCGCCGCCGGTGTGACTGCGCCCTGGCCCGCGTTCTGTGCGGGGCCCGGTGTCGGCTGCGGGCTAGGTGACGGTGTGTTATGCAAGGGCTGAACCACTTCTTCTGGCGGTTCAAACGAACCCCCATGAGCCGCCGTGGTGCCGCCTGTGCTGGTCGCGCTCAGCGAGTATTCGTAGAAGCCCGGCTTCAATGTCACGCCGGCGCTGTTCAGGTCAAGGCTCACGCTCTGGGTCTCGAAGGAGCCGAGCAATAGCCCGCTCGGCAGAGGGATGATGTATGTGGGGGACATACATTCACGGCAGCGCGTGTAACTCAGCTGGAACTGGTAGAGGGTGGATAGGCCCTCGGTGTTCAGCTGCGCTTCGAGTGTCGCGTCGGTCGGCGTGACGTGCGAGACGGACTCGCTTTCAATCGCCGGTGCCGAGGCAGAAGCCGTACTGAACATCTTGTTGGCACCGTAAGCCGAGCCTTCGTATGCCCAGCCCGAGTTAGTCGCACTGACGCTGTAGATATAAGACGAGTTCGGCGAGAGCTTGTGCCACGCCTTGGCGATATCCACGCTGACCGTGTGAGACGAGAAGCTGGCAGGAATCGTCCCGACGATTGCGCCCGTGCCGGCGGGGCCTCCACCCGACGATTCGCAAGATTCCATGCGCTCCTCTATGCATTCTGGATACCGACCAACCCACACTTCGTAGGTTGTTTCAAGACCACCCGGATTGATTTGCGCTTCGAGGGTCGCATCGGTCGCCGTGATGTGCGAAACCGCCTCGCTTTCGATCACCGGCGACGACGATGCTTGAGCAGACGCAGGCAGGCCCCACGCCAAACAGCTCATCGCAGCGAACGCGGCGAGGCCCATCCTTCGATATGTGCCCATAGCGATCAAGATGCTACCACATGCAGCGGGGAGCCCAACTGCGCCGAGCTCGCAGGCCCCCCCTGGCCTCGGCCACCCGTCGCGCGCCTCCCTCACGCGCGGTGCGCCTCAGACGGGCAGGCTGGCCGCCCCTGGTTCGATTGCCGCCGCTATGTATCCTCCGACTAGTAGTATCTGGCTTAGAGCAATGAGTGGAGACGGCGGGAATCGAACCCGCGTCCGCGGTCGCGTGATGAGGCGGCTTCTACGAGCGTAGCCGGCGCTCTGATCTCGTCCCCTGCTCGCCTCGCCGGCGGGGTTGCGGGGGACCAGCTCCCTGAAGATGTCCCCGGTTCGGCGGGAACGGGCCTCGCCGGGTGAGCCTGCTTTCTGATCCCGGTGATCCCCGCCGCAGGCCAACGGGGGCCGAGACCTCAGGCCTGGTTTCTAATCAGGCCGCGAGGGCGTACTCGTGAGAGTCCGCACTTATGGTTTTCCGGGTGATTTACGAGGCCTCCCGGAACCTCGGCTCGCCACCACCCCCACGAACCGACCGCGTCGAAGCCTGTCGTCCCCGGGGATGCTTGTGCCTCTCCAGTGTAGCGCGAGTCCACCACGCCACGGCGGAGCAGGGCGGGTCCTCAGCTCAGCGGAGTCTCGGCGAATATCCGAGGGCGTGGCCCCGCGACGAGCGCAATGACCGCGCTTAACGAAAACGACGCGGTCCCGGGCCACCTTCGAGGAACCCGCCCCGTCCGGCCCTAGGACCCTCCGGCTTGGGTGGCGCGGCCTCACACCTCGGTGGCCTCGCTCTTTGGCGGCTCGGTTCCGCGTCTAGATCCAAAGTACGCCTCCCCCGCGAGGATTGCAAGTCTTTTTTTGGGCTCTCCCCGCATTCTCCGGAAAAAACTCCGAGAGGTATCCCGAGCGCCGCTTGCAGAGCCTCCGCGAGCGACTCTTAGGCGCCGCTTATCGCGCGTGCCACAATGGAGATGCCATGGATGAGACCCCGATCGCACCCTCCACGTATCCGACGCACAGCCCCGCTCTGCTGCCCGCCGCCTCCGCCGCTGTCGCCCCCGCTGCTGCCGCCCCCGCCCTGCGCAGCGGCGCAACCCTCGAGGGCGAGCCGTTCGGCGCCCGGCGCCGGGGGCTGCGCAAGCGCATCGGGAGTGTGCTCGCGGGCATCCTCGCGCTGGGCGCCAAGTTCGGCGCCGCGCTGAAGGCGCTGCTCGTGGCGCTGCCCAACCTGAAGCTCCTCACCACCGGCGCCACCGCGCTGGTCTCCGTCGCCGCCTACAGCCTCTTCTGGGGCTGGGAGTTCGCCGCGGGCTTCGTCGTGCTGCTGTTCATCCACGAGATGGGCCACGTGATCGCGCTGCGCCGCGAGGGGATCAAGGCGAGCGCTCCCATGTTCATCCCCTTCATGGGCGCCCTCATCACCGCCAAGTCGCTCGGCGAGAACGCCCTCGCCGAGGCGCGCGTCGGGCTCGCCGGCCCGATCCTCGGCAGCCTCGCCGCCGCCGCCGTCGCCGTCGTCGGAGAGCTCGTCCACAGCGACATGCTGATCGCCCTCGCCTACGTCGGCTTCCTCATCAACCTCTTCAACCTCCTCCCCATCGTGCCCCTCGACGGCGGCCGCGCGATGGCCGCGATGGCGCCCTGGATGTGGTTCCTCGGCTTCGGCGCCCTGCTTGTGATGCTCTTCACCCTCCCCCCCAACCCGGTCCTGCTGATCGTCGTCCTGTTCGGCGGCTTCGAGCTCTACCGCCGCTGGAAGCTGCGCAAAACCCGCTCCCCCGAGCAGCAGGCCTACTACCGCGTCGCCCCCCACCACCGGCTGCTCGTCGGCATCGTCTACATCGGCCTCGCCGTCGGACTCGCCCTCGGGATGGCCGAGACGCACCTCCTGGTCAGCGGCGGGCACAGCTTCAGCCGGCTCTGACGCCTCTGGCCCCCCTCCGTCCGGCCCTGGCGGGCCGTCCGGGATCCCCCAGAGGGAGCGGACGTGCTGGCGCCGTCCGGTCACCCCGCAAGGGAAGGAGGGGAGGTGCTAACCTGGATTCTCGGTGCACTAATTCAACCCAGTTTTTGGGCATCATCGGGCGGGGAAGCTGTAGCTGAGGGTGCGTCCGTCCCACCAGGGCACTTCGATCTGGCGGTGCTGGTAGTCGGCGTCGAGCAGGGCGGGGGTGTGGGCGCGGCGGCGTAGGCGGACCTCGACGTGCCTGGGGGTGAAGTGCAGCTCGCCGATGCCGTCGATGAGCTGGCTGCGGATCGTGTCTGGGGTCTGGTTGTGGTAGCCGGGGTGCAGTCCGCGCGCGAAGCGCCGGTAGACGATGTCGGCGAGCACGGTGAGCGCGACGTCGAAGTCGACGGCGAGCGGGACCTGGGAGCAGAGGGAGTCCAGGTGGAAGGCGCGGATCTGCTCGGCGAGCTGGTTCTCGATGCCCCAGCGTTGGCCGTAGCGCTCGATCAGCTGCTTGACGGTGAGCGTGTGCTGGTTGGTGAGGATCAGGGTGGCCTGCTCGCGGCCGAGGCCGTTCACGGCGATCTGGCGCAGCGCGGCGCCCTTGATCGTGACCGCCTGCTCGTGGTAGGTGACGTTGCGGTGTTTGCCCGCCCTGTCGAGGCGGGTCTTCGTCCAGGCTTTGGCGGGCAGCGCTCCGAGGTCGGCGATCAGCTTCGGGGAGCGCTGCCTGAGCGTGATGAAGCCGACGCCCATCTCGTCGAGCTCGGCGAGGTGCTCCTGGGTGGTGAGCTTCTGGTCGAACACCAGGAGCTTGGGCAGCTCACCGTGGGTGCGCTTGTAGAACTCGCAGAAGCGGATCACCTCGCGTGACTGTTCACGCGCGGTGAGCTCGGCGTTTGCGTAGAGGATCGTGCGCTGCTCGCCGTCCTGGGCGATGAACGTGAGTACCGAGCGGGTGCGCTGCGAGCGGCGCGGAACGTAGTTCTTCTCCAGGATCGTCTCCTCGCCGTAGCTCATGATCGTGTGGAAATCCAAGTTCAGATCGGCCTCGCCGAGCAGCCCGGCATCTGTGAGGCGTGGCTGCAGCGCTTCGAAGAACGCGAGCTGCTGGGCGCGGCGGGTGCGGTAGCTGTAGGTGCTCAGGTGCCAGGTCTTGGGCAGCACGTTCAGTCCGGCGAAGATCCCCAGCGCGGGGTCGTGCACGACGTTCTTTACGTGGCCGCGCCTGCGGCGGCCGGAGAGCTTCAGCGCCATCAGCCCCAGCACCGAGCGCAGCGCGGGAAGCTGGCTGGTGGACGGCCAGTCCGCGGCGGACACCAGGCCGGGGAGATCAAGCGCGAGGAGCTCTCCTATGAGCAGGAACAGCCCGGCGTGCGCGGTGGGCACGCTGCCGGTCTGTGGCCACTCGTCCTCTTCACGGACGTGGACCTTCGGCGCGCGCAGCGTCGCGGGCGCAGGCGCAGGCGAGGGCTCCGGCGCGGCCGGCTTTCCCATCCGCGCGAGCCCGGCCTCCCCCAAGACCTCCCAGGCCGCGGTGCGCGCCAGCGGCGTCCCGGCCCGTGCGAGCTCTGAGACGATCTCGTCCAGGCCGTGGCGTTCGCGGCGCAGCCGGATCGCGAGCTCCCTGGCGGCGTCCTTCTTCGGCTGGCGCTTGGGGCCCGGGCGGGGCTCGGTGAACAGCTCATCGAGCCGGCCTCGGCGGTAGTCGCGTACCAGCGTCTCCACGCTCGAGCGCGTGTACCCGAGCCGCTTGGCGACCTCCGTTGAGCTCGCGCCCTCGACGAAGTAGGCACGCAGCGCCTCGTAGCGGCGCTGGTTGGGCGCTGTCGGTGCCGTGAACTGCTCGTGTCCGGGACGCGGAGCCATATACAAGGCTAGACTGGTGGACTAACTCTTGATCTATGATTGCACTCCGGTCGGACGGAACGGCGTCCAACATCCGCCTGCCCAGCGATCATCGGCGATTATCGCGCCCGGGAGTGCCCATCCATACCCCAGCCACTCCAGGCGCAGCCCCTAGCTTAATCCACTAGACTAACCTAGTCTCAACGGTCAGCCACGCGGAAAGCCCAGCCCCACAGCCAAAAACAACCCGCGCAGACGACTCAGCCAACCCCCGCAAGGTGAACCACACGCCCGCCGATAATCCAGGCTAACGGCGGGCACGCACCACGCGTTCCATGTCCCGCTTGACCTCCCGCTCGCGGATCGCCTCGCGCTTGTCGTAGAGATCCTTCCCCCGCGCCAGCGCGATCTCCACCTTCGCTCGGCCCTCCCTGAAGTAGATGCGGGTCGGCACCAGCGTGAGGCCCCGCTCTTTCACCCTCGCCTCCAGGCGCTCGATCTCGCCACGGTGCGCCAGCAGCTTGCGGTCACGCTCCGGCTCGTGGTTCTCCCGCGCCGCCGGGCCGTACGGGGGGATGTGCACGCCGAGCAGCCACAGCTCCCCCTCGCGAGTCGCCACGTAGCCCTCTTTCAGCTGGGCCCCCGAGGCGCGCAGCGCCTTCACCTCGGTGCCCCGCAGCTCGATCCCGCACTCCAGGCGCTCCAGCAGCTCGTAGCGGTAGGACGCGTAGCGGTTGCTCGCCACGTCCCCCGCGCCCACCTTGCGCTTGCCGCTCCTCGCTTTCGACATCTTGCATCGAGCCTAGCCTGCCGGCCGGCCCCCGCGCTCGCCCGAGGAATCAAGGCCCGCCCGCCCGGCTTTCGCGCGCTCCACCTCGGCCTCCGCCAGGTCGAGGTCCACCCGGCCCCGCCGCGGGTCCACGCGCCCCACCCGCACCGTTATCGGGTCCCCCAGGCGCAGCGTCATCCCCGAGCGCTCCCCCCGCAGGATCGTCCCCTCCTCGTTCAGCTCCCACCACTCGCGCGCGGGTGGGCGGGCGCCGGTCCCTCCACGCGTCGCGCCTCCGGGCCGCGCGCCCGGTCGCACACCGCTGTCCCGGCGCCCCGAAGCAAGGGGCCGCGCGCTCGGTCGCACACCCCGCTCGGGCCCCAACCCGGCCCCGCCCCCCCGGGCGGGGGCCCCATCCCCTCCATCCCCCTTGGGTGGGCTGGCGCCGGTTCCTGCCATCGCCGCCGCGAGGCGTCGCACCGGGAGCATCCCCTCGTACCGGTATCCCCCCTCGCGGAGCTCCTCCTCGCGGGAGCGCCCGAACGCGACAAACGCCCCCGCGCCGATCACGCCCACCACCTCCCCTCCGAACGTCCGCTCCCAGCCCTCCTGGAGCAGTTCGCGCTCCAGCGCCAGGCAGCGCGCCACGTCGTCCGCGTCGCGCTCGATCTCCATCGCCGCGCGCTCCCGCTCGGAGGTCCACTCCCCCAGCTCCCCCAGGGTCTCCGCGCGCGGCGCGCGCTCCGGGCCCCCGAGCGTGGAGAGCAGCGCGCGGTGGCACACCAGGTCCGGGTAGCGGCGGATCGGGGAGGTGAAGTGGCAGTAGCACGCCGACCCCAGCCCCGCGTGGCCGAGGTTGCGCGGCGAGTAGTACGCCTGCTGCAGCGAGCGCAGCACCAGCGACGTCAACGCCGGCCTCCCCCCCGAGGGGGCCGCCGCCGGGTCGCCCGCTCGCGCCCGCGCCGCCGTGCGCCGCACGTGCTCCTCCACCAGCCGCGAGATCTCCCCCACCAGCTCCGCCGCCTGCGTCGGGGACATCCGCTGCCCCACCGGCGGAGTCGCCACCCCCAGCGACGCCAGCTGGTCCACCAGGCGCTCCACGCTCGCCGGCTGCGGGCGCTCGTGCACCCGGTACAGGCACGGCGCCCCCCGCCGCTCCAGCTCCCGCGCGACCGCCTCGTTCGCCGCGATCATCAGGTGCTCGATCAGGCGATGGGACTCCGTCTGCACGCGGCCTCTGATCTCGCTCACCTCCCCCTCCGCGTCGAACACGAACTCCGGCTCCTCCGAGTCCACCGTGAGCGCCCCCCCGCGCCGCGCGCGCGCCTCGCCCAGCGCCGCCGACGCCTCCCGCGCCGCCCGCAGCGGCTCGCCCCACGGCTCCCGCGCCGCCTGGAGCCCCGCGAAGATCCCGTCCACCCGGTCGTAGTCCAGGCGCTCGTCCGAACGGATCGTCGAGCGGTAGAACGCGGTCCCCCGCACCTCCGCACCGTGGATCTCCATCTCCACCGTCACCGCCGCCCGCTCGCGGCCCGGCAGCAGCGAGCACGCGTCCCCCGAGAGCGCCTGCGGCAGCATCGGCTCCACCGCGCCCGGCACGTACACGCTGGCGCCCCGCTCCCGCGCCTCCACGTCCACCGGCGAGCCCTCCCGCACGTAGGCGCTCACGTCCGCGATGTGCACCCACACCCGCACCGCTGGGTGGGCGGGATCCGATTCCAGTCGCTGCGCGGAGATCGCGTCGTCGAAGTCGCGCGCCGAGACCGGGTCGATCGTGAACGTCGCCAGCTCCCGCAGGTCGCGCCGCGCCGGCGCGCCCACCGCGACCTTCGGTCCACGCTCGCGCGCGCTGCGCGCCGCGCGCTCCACCCCCTGCTCGAAGCCGCGCGCGAGGCCCCGCTCGCGCATCAGCTCCTCGATCGCCTCCCGCGCGCTCTCGCGCTGCTGCGGCGGCCACACCACCCGAGCGCCGCCAGATCCGCGCCCGCCACGGCGCTCGCCCCGCGGACCACGCTTGCCGCCGCCCCGGCCGCCCCGGGGGGGTTGGGCGGGGCTCATGACCTTTGGACTTTGGCGGCCAGCGTCCGCAGCGCCACCGCCAGGCCGTTGGGGCCGTCCACGCCGTGGAGCACCGGCACTTCCGGGGCCAGCCCCGCGCCCTCCCGCACCCCGCCGCCCCCGAGGTTGTGGCCGTTGGGGGTGAAGTACTCCCCCACCGTGATGTCCAGCGCGCCCCCGTTGGAGAGCGACTGCTCCTCCTGGAAGACCCCCTTGCCGAACGTATGCGTGCCCACCACCGTCGCGCGGTGGTGGTCCTGGAGCGCCCCCGTCACGATCTCCGCGGCGGAGGCCGTGTTGCGGTCCACGAGCACCACCACCGGCACCGACGCCGGGATCGCGCCGCCGTCCGCCGTGATGATCTGGCTCGGCTGGGTGCGCCCGCGCGTTGTCACCACCACCGCCCCCTGGGGCAGGAAGATGCTCGCGACCAGCCGCGCCTCTTCCACCAGTCCGCCCGGGTTGGAGCGCAGGTCGAGCACCAGCCCCCGCGCCCCCGCGCGGTGCAGCTCGTGTTCGACCGCTTCCCGCAATTCCCCGTGGGCGCCCGCGCTGAAGGTCGCGAGCGCCACCACCCCGAGCTTCACCCCATGCACGGTACGCGTGATCGAGGCCACCACCGGCTGGTAGATCGTGGCGCGCGTGAGGGTCACCGTGCGCGTGCTCGTGTGATCAGGTGCCCGCCCACCCGCCCGCCCACCCGCACGCCCGCCCGTGCCCCCGCCGCCTGCGCCCCCACCGCTTTCCCGCCCGCCGCCGCGTGCGCCCGTGCGCGCGGGAGCCGGCGACGAGGTTCGCGCCACCCGCAGCGTCACGCTCGTGTCGGGGGGCCCTTTGACGAGGCTCGTCGCCGCCCCCTCCGGGAGGCCCGCGAGGCTGCGGCCGTTGACCGCCACGATCACGTCTTCCACTTTGAGGCCCGCGCGGGCGGCGGGGGAGGCGTTGAAGACCTGCACGATCCGCAGCCCCCGGGGGTCGGGGTTGACCTCGACCCCGATGCCGCTGAAGCTTCCCGGGCGGTCGAATTCGCGCAGCTCGCTCGGGGTGAGGTAGTGGGAGAAGCGGTCGTTCAGGCTCGCCACCGCGCCCGCGATCGAGGCGTCCGCGAGCCGCCCCTCGCCCACGGAGCGGTAGTAGTCGTGGTGGATCCGCGCGAGCGCTTCGTTGACCACGCGCGTGCCGCGGTTCGCGACGAACACCCGCTGCATGAACCCCGGGAGGTCTTCGGAGTGGCCCCCCAGCCAGATCCCTCCGAGGAGCAGCGCCAGCAGCATCGCAGCGAGCGCGGCGAGGGTGGCGAGCACAGCGATGATCGGCGGTCGTGGGCGGGGGGTCAAGACCCCCCAGCCTACGAGGTCCCGTCCCGGCGGGCCGCGCAACCACGCTCGCCACCCGGCGGCTCGGGGCGTGGGTTCAATACAGACGGGCGGTGCGGTGCCAGCGGTAGCCGGGGAGGGCCGGGCTCACCCGGCTCGAGGCGTCTGTTCAATAAGGTTGGGGCCATGGCGAGCGTCACCACCACCACCGTCCCCGCGAACGGCCTGCCCGTGCACCGCATCGCCGTACCGGGTACGCGCGCGCTGACGGCGCTGGTCGCGTTCGACGCGGGGGCGCGCACGGAGCGCCCCGAGGAGAACGGGATGGCGCACTTCCTCGAGCACCTCGTGTTCAAGGGCGGGGAGAAGTACCCCACCTACACCGACGTCAACGAGACCGCCGAGCGGCTGGGGGGCGTGCTGAACGCGTACACCAGCCACGACCTCGTCGCGTTCCACATCACCGTCCGCGCGGAGTCCGCTCCGGCGGCGATCGACCTGCTGAGCGACTTCGTGGGCCGCCCGCGGATCGACCCCGAGGAGCTCGACCGCGAGCGGGGGGTGGTGATCCAGGAGATCAACCGCGCCCACGACCAGCCCTCGACGATCGCGGAGTACCTGATCGACCGCGCCGCCTTCGGGGAGCACCCGCTCGGGCGCACCGTGCTGGGCCCGGAGGAGAACCTCCGCGGCTTCACGCGCGAGGCGATCGTCGCGTTCCGCGAGCGCCGCTGGGCGGGGGCGCGCGGCGGGGCGTTCCTGGTGGGCAACCTCGACCACCTGCCGGGCGAGGCGGAGCTGCACGAGCTGTTCGCCCGCTTCCCCACCCTGGGCGAGCCGGAGCCCTATGTGCAGGCGCCGGCCTTCGCCCCGAAGACCCTGGTGGAGCAGCGCGAGACCAACCAGTCGCACCTGCGCATGATCTACCGCCCCGCTGTGCAGGTGAGCGACCGCCGCCAGCGTGCGGCGCTGGCGATCTACTCGACGCTGCTCGGCGGCTCGATGGGCTCGCGCCTGTTCGACGAGATCCGCGAGAAACGGGGCCTCTGCTACTCGGTGTACGCGATCGACCACTCCTTCGCCGACGTCCCCATCCTGCAGCTCGGCTCCGGCCTCGACTCCACCAAGTGCATCGAGGCCTACACCCGGATGCGGGAGATCGTGGAGGAGCTCCGCGAGGAGGGCCCGCGGGAGGAGGAGGTCGCCCGCGCGCGCGCCTACGCCGCCGGCCGGCTCGTGCTCGCGTTCGAGAACACGAACGCCGTCGCGCGCTACGCCGCGGGCCAGGCGATCGTGTTCGGCGAGGAGATCGACCCCGACGCCGCGATCGCCGCGCTCGACGCCGTCACCTACGAGGAGGTCCGCGAGGTCGCCGCGGGGGTCACGGAGAATCTAGCCGTCGCCTGCGTCGGGCCCCACAGCGCCGAGGAGTTCTGATGGGGCCGGATTGGGATGGGGCCCCCGCCCAGGGGGGCGGGGCCGGGTTGGGGTCCGCACGTGGTGGGCGCCCGGGCGCACGGCCCTATCGATCGACACGCCCCGACCCCGGAGGACGGCGGGGCGGGCGGCGCGCCAGGGACCAGCACTAGCCCCAATGCCGTTTACTTAAGAGGCTGCGCCGTGTATCGTGGGGCGGCTGGTTCAGGGGCCGAGCAGCGCGGCGGGGACGACGGCGATCCCGTCGGCGCGGCGGTACGCCTCGGGGCCGGTGGTGACGATCACGGCGTCCAACAGCTCGTCGCCGATGCGGTCGGCCAGCCAACGGAGGTGGGTCGTGTCGCGGTCGCTCACGTCGCGGGCGAGCTTGACCTCGACGGCCACGATGCGCCCGTCGGCGCGCTCGAGGATCAGGTTGACCTCGCGGGCGCCCGCGGCCGTGCGCAGGTGTCTGACGGTTGCCTCCGCCGCCTGGGCGTACGTGCGCAGCGACAGCGTCACGAGCGACTCGAACAGGGCACCGAGGAGCGTGCCGTCGCGCGGCGCCGGCGGTCCGGCCGCTCGGCCCTCGAGCAGCGCGTCGACGTCGACGCCGAGCAGGCGGGCGGCGAGCGCGGGGTCGGCGAGCTGATGCTTGGGCGGCGATGAGAGGCGCGCGAGGTAGTTGCGCGTCGGCAACCACGCCGGCACCGGGTCGAGGATCCACAGCCGCTCGAGCACGTCGCGGTAGGGCAGCGTCGTCGTCTTCGCCGGCTTCTCGCCCTGGCCGCCGCTCGCCGCGTCGCGGACCGTCTCGAAGGACGCCGTGGTCGAGGAGGCGGCCGCATAGGCGGTCATCCAGCGACGCAGCGCGGCGGGATCCCTTACGCGCCGGCCGAGTTCCGGGAAGTCGCGGTTGACGATTCGCACGAGATATCCGTCAAGGTACGCACGGAGCGCCCGCCCGGACATCGACCGCAGCCCCGGCAGTCCCGAGGACACTATCTCGCGCGCGTAATCCTCAAGTCGCGTCGTGCATGCGCCGCCCACCGCCGGGCGTCCGCCCTCCAGCAGGGCCGACACGCTGACAGTCGCCGGCGCGAGGCCGCGCTCGGACAGCGCCAGCGGGCGCATCCGCAGGCTGACGATCCGCGCCGCGCCGGAGTGCGAGCCCCGCTCGGTCGTCTGTGAGGAGCCGGTCATCAGGAACCGGCCCGGCTCGGCGCCGCCGTCCACGGCCCGGCGTATGAGGTCCCATGACTCCGGCACGTACTGCCACTCGTCGACGAGCACCGGCGCGGGGCCGTCGAGCAGGCGCGCGGGATCGGCGATCGCTATTCGGCGCTGCACGGGATCGTCGAGTTCGCGCACGCTTTCCGCTCGCCGCGCGGCCGTCGCGGTCTTGCCCACGCCCTTCGCCCCCTCGATCGCCACCGCTGGGACCGACCGCATCAGCTCATCGAGCTCGTCATCGATCACGCGCCTTGTGTACTGCTGCTCGGCCATGCCTGTAGACTACCGTTTTGCACGACTCTGTGCTACCGTTATGCACGCACGGGCGGTGCTGGGGCGTATGCTGGTGCGCCGCGGTGAGCACTTCGGCAGCGAAGGCCCGGTCCAGCACCGCACCGCACCCGTCGGCTGTTCCCTGGCGTGTAGATCCACGCCGAGGTTGGAACCTCCAACCGGGCCGGAACTTCCAAGCCAACTTCCAACCCGAGGAGCACCCGTGTTCCGGGCTGCTTTCGTGCCGGGGTATCTTGCCGGCGGCGGTGGTGAGACGCTTGGTCGCGGGGCATCGAAGCTCCGCGCGCCGGCGCGTGTCGGGGGAGGAGACGAGGCGACCCGTGGTCCTACAGGCGGGGGTACCGGCGGGCGGGATGATATGGCGATCCTCGACCACACGCAAGTGACACGTGGGCTCGCTGTCGGCGACTCCGCGACGGGCTCTACGCGACGGGTCCGTCGCCGGCGCGGGGGTCGTCGGGCTCGGCTGCGCGAGCGGGTGGGTGACGACCACGGACTGCTGCTCCGCGATGCGGAAGCAGGTCGCCTGCGAGATCCGGGCGTTACGCTTGGGTTCCGTCCGGAGCAACAGCGTCGACCCCGGCGGCAACCACTTCCGTTCCTGGTGGAAAGGAGCACTCTGGCGCGACGGCCTTTTATTCAAGGATTGTCGTCGTCTTGGCCCCGGCGACAGCGCAGAGAGCTCAACACAGCGCTCGGAGGGTCAGAACTACAGATCGAGGCGGTACATCCGCTCATGCCGGCACACTTAGATGTATGAGGAGATCCAATTCAACCGATTCTCTGAAGACCCGATACCAGCCATCGCCTACGAGGCCAGCCCCTGAAGTTTCGGAGCGTGACATTCGAGCTCGCCTGCGGAGCCTCGATGCTCTTCTGGCCGAGGAGATGCGTGACGCAGGCACACTCGACCCCTGTGAACTCAATAAGGCAGCGACTCTGCTTCTGGGTCAAGGCGTGATTAGCCACGAGACCGTGTGCCAGTGGTGGGAGTACGCGTGGCGCCGAGGGTGGCTCGAGGAAGCGGGGAATCGGTGTCGGTTGAGCGGTGCGGCCTCCTCCGACCTACAGGCAACGCGAGAACGAACCGACAGCCCGGACCCACGCAAGTGGGCACAGGCGATCGCTCGATGGACGGTCGCTGGTGGCCTGGCGGGCGTCGTGGGAGTGCTGTCAGGCAAAAGCAATCTTGGCGCCTCGCTTGCGATTCTTGTGGTGCTCGGCGCGATTGCGCTTTCGCTTGCAATCACGGCTCCGCTCTTGTCGCTCGTCGACAGACCTTTCGATGTATTCGTTGCCCGTCAGGCATGTGACTGGCTGGCTGGTCAACCGGTAAGAGGAAACATCCGCTGGCGCGAGAGTTCGGAGCCTCGTGTCCTCTACAAGAAAGATGAATTTGAGGCGCCATGTCTCGTGGCACCATCAACTACGCCGCTGACAGCTCAGATGGACGACGGTGCAAGAAAGCGCAGCGGCTGACCACTTGGCAGAGTAGATAGGCAGGTAATGCCTGCGGTGCTCAACAGCCAGCCCACCACGGGGCCTTTCGTATGGTGCGTCGAGCAGAAGTCACGGACGGCTCGTCGGATGTCTCGGACGCACCTGCTCCGGACGGGCTGGAGGCACCTCACGCATGAGGGATCACGCTGCCGCTCGGCGAGGCGCAAGCGGGCGTGGCCGTCGTTCCTCGCTGGCGACACGCGGCGGGTCGGGTGCGGCTCCCGGGTCTCGGGTGGGCTCCATCCGTGCCCCGACGATGGCGAGGAGCGTGAGGTGTGCCGGCTGTTCGGGATGAGCGCCGGCGGCAGGCGGGCGCGGGCGACGTTCTGGCTGTTCGGCGCGCCGGACAGTCTCGCGGAGCAGAGCCGCCGCGAGCCGGACGGGACCGGGCTCGGCCGGTTCGACGGGCACGGCGCCCCGCACCTGAGCAAGCAGCCGATCGCCGCGTGGGGGACACGGAGTTCGCGAGCGAGGCCTGCGAGGGCTCTTCCAGCACGTTCGCGGCCCACGTCCGTTTCGCCTCGACGGGCGTGCTTGAGCTGCGCAACACCCACCCGTTCGAGCAGGACGGGCGGCCGTTCGCGCACAACGGCGTGGTAGGGGTCCTCCCGGCGCTGGAGGCCCGCCTCGGCGACGCGCTCTCCCTCGTGCGGGGCGACACCAACTCCGAGCGGCTCTTCGCACTCATCACCGCAGAGACCGCCGCCCACGCCGGCAACGTCGGCAAGGGCATCGCCGCCGCGTGCGGATCGGTCGCCGCGAGCCTCTCCCTGCTGGCGATTAACCTCGTCCTCGCCGCGGAGCAGATCCTCGCCGGCCGATCGGCCGGCGAACCGCATCACGGCGCAGGCGGCGGACCCGGTGCCCGCGGCCGCAGGCCTGCTCAGAGTCGAGAGCGCGACGAAGTCAAAGCCGGTTGGCCTCCGCCCGCCCCACGAGCACGGACATCAGGAACTGCTCGTTGGCTTGCGGGAAGGGCCGGACAAAGCTCTCGGCGACGAAGCCGACGACGGCACGACCGTAGGCAAACACAAACGCGTCGGCGTAGACGGCTATCTGCCCGCGTCGTCCCCGACGGGTGGTGTAGGCCGCGTGAAGCGTCGTCCGCAGCACGGCGCCGCCGTAGGCGCCCGGGCCCCGGTAGCGCGCGGGCGCCGGGGCCGGTTGCGGCGTGACGGTGATCGCGCCTACGCGAAGCCGACTGGATTCGGCGCCGCGGCGACGAAAGCTGCGGCGGTAGCTGTTGACCATGCACGCGCGTGCGCGCTTGCTCGCGACCACGCCGAGGTAGCGGGCGGCTTCTCGCGCGGTCGGCAGCACGACGACCATGGAGTAGACCAGCTGGCGTTCCGACCGCGCGGCGTACGCAAAGAACGGCGAATGGACGGCGACGACCGCGTGCATCGAGTGAAGCTCCCCGGTGCAGCCGCCGGCTGCTTCCCGGAAGATGCCGTCGTAGAGAGAGCTTTCCGGCGCCCGTTGCGTCATTCCGGGTACGAAGAAGGCTCGGAGGTTGACGGCGTGCGCGTAGGCGAGGGCCTGCGCTCGGGTGACCGGTCCGGGTGCGCCGCTCCGGCGCGGCGGTCCGGGCGCGAGCGACGCCTGCCCGGCGGCGCGCGGGGAAACCGCCGAGGCCGGGCAGCCGGCTTCCGGGAGGGCGCAGGCCAGATCGTCCACGGTCGCGACGACACGCTGCCGCTCGACGCGCCGCTGCGCCGGCGGCGTGTCGGTCATGAGGTATCCGGGCGGGACATCCGCGACGCGGTACAGGCGCCGGCGGCGGACGAAGAGCACGTCCCGCTCCGACGCGTCGTCGGGGTTGACCCAAGAGACGTTGCGCGCGCCCGAGGGGAACGGCGCCGCATGTGCCGCGCCCGCCCGCCGGCAGCGGCCGGCGGCAGCCGCCGCGAGGGCACCCTCGGCTTCGCGCGACGTCGCGAATTCGAGAACGTCGGCCACGACGTCGTCTTCCTCGCCGTCTCGGTTGAGCGCCCACCACCTGATCTCCCATCCGGCGGAAACGGGGCGGCCGGGCGAACCCGACGACACAGAGACCGGATGATTGTCCGACCAGAGGTTGCTCGACGCAATGGTTCCGGTTTCGTAGACGCGGCCGACCCACCGCGGCATGACCAGCGAAAGCGCGCCGCGCAGCGCCGCGAGGTCGCGCACCGGGACGCGCCGCGCTTCCGGCACGTTCAGCCTGGGGCATCCGGGGAGGAAAACCCCGGCGATCGCGTCGCCCCCGGAGCTTGAGGAATCGAAGATCGTGACCTTCTCGGTGAGCAGCGCCGCGACCGCCGCCGCGAGGACGGCGAGCAGTAAGGTCAGCCTGGTCGGACCGGCGGCCCACCAAGGCACGCGGCGCGGGGCGGCAGCGAACGCCGCCTCAGGGCCCGACACGCCGGCCTGCGGCTCCCCAGGAATGCCTTCATGCTCCATCCAGCGAATATCGCCGGCGCGCACGGGGAGCTTGAGGCCGCAGTCAGCCCTCCAGTACCGGCCAACGGCGCCCGGCGAGCCGGATCTCGACCCACAACGCAGCTCTGAACTCCGTACGCCACGGCGAGCGCGGGCGGCGCCTCAACATCCGCATGGACGCCCCGGGCCGGGAGCAGCTATGGCCCAAGGCCGCCGCGCGCGCGGAACTGCCTGCCGCCCCTTGCCCCCGCGCGACCAACGGGCCGACACGCGCCAGGCCGCAGTCGAGCACCACCGCCGCGTAGGCGCTCCTGCTTCGCCATGCGCGACCAGCAACGCGCGGCGCGGCGCCGAGACCGCTGCGGCCCGTCCGCAGCGGAAGCGCGCAGCTTGTTGGTCGGGGCGGCTGCTCTTGCAGAAAGCAGCAGTGCGGGGCTGTCCCAGACCCGCGCGGATGATCTTTGCAGCCAGCGTCACTTCGTTCGTCACGTCCGAACAGTGATTTACTTCGGGGCGGGTCATGTCCAGCGGCCGCAAGCGAGATTCCATCTCTTTCGTAGCTGCGGGCCCATCGTTCGCCAGGAATCTTCTCAGCACATGTGCCATCCTGGGCAGGTGTCCACTGAGGTTGAGGATGCATGACGCGCTCTTCGGCTACCAGCCCGCGAAGGCTGGCACAGCATACGAGCGGCTGAGCGCCGTCGTGCTCGCCACCAGGGGTTGGGAGGATGTGACCCACAACGTGACGGAGACACCACCAGGGAAGCTCGCTGCACATCAACTCGATGTGACGTGCCGTCACCCGTCGGGCGAGGTGGAGCGTCTGATCGTGGAGTGCAAGGACTGGAACAGGACTGTGGGGGAGGCGACGCTCAACGAGCTTGTGGGCGTACGCACGCAGATACGCGCGGACGCGGCGATGGCCATCACCACCGAGGGGTTCACTGCAGGCGCTGTCGCCGTTGCAGTAGATGAGGACGTCGCGCTTGTGCGTCTTCGACCTTTTGACCCGGACAACCCAGTGCCATACGTGAAGACGATCACGCTGACTATCGTGATGGTAGGGAGCACCCACAGTGACCTACAGATGCAGCTCATGCCAGGTCATAGCTTGCCCGCAGGTACAAGATCGCAGCAACGTGGGTGGACCGGCGATCACCTCTTACACCTCAATGGCGCCCCGGCCGAGACGCTCAAGGACTTGCTCGCCGAGCATGGGGCGAAAATCGACGACGATGTCGGATCCTATCAGCGCAGCGTCTCATTCGCTGACGGCCGGCTGATGCCGGTCGCCGGCGTCGATCCGATCCCCGTTGGCGGGCTGTCGTGGACCGAGACACTCCACAAGAGCCCGCATACAACTACCACCGAAGCACAGGGAGAGCCTCTGCTCATTCTTGAGCAACTCGGCGAGCACGGCGAGGTTGACTCGGGCCGAATGGTCATCGACAGGGAGCTGTACGCATGGGACATCGACCCGGACGGGAAGGTAACCCCACGCGGGTCGCTGACGAGCGCTGAGGAGCAGGAGACAATTCTCCAGTGTGATGGCCCCAAGTAGCCATAAGCAGCTAGCCGGCGGAATCTCACGCGTCCGTTGGGCATGTCCGCGAGTACAGCACCTCGGTCTGTCGGTCGACGCCGTCAGCCAGACAATTCGTAAGCATGTAGAAGAGTGCGCACACACGAAACGCCGCTGCATTTGAGATGATCAGGCGTCATATCCCCAGCTTCGGAGAACACGTCTGATGGCGCAACGTATTTCAGCCAACGCGGTGCAGGCGTTGAAGGAGGCGCTAACGGCAGCCTTCTGGTTCAAGAAAGACCTCTACAACTACGCGAAGGCCGCAGTGGGTGGAGAGCCCTTGTACCTCGCCGGGATCGAATGGACGAACCCCGACGTATACAAGCGCGACTCGGTATCGACGTTTGTCAACCGGCTGGTCCGGGTCCAGGACGAGCATCCAGAGCTTCTTCTCGCGCTGCTCGTAGACGTTGCCGCGATGGAGGACTTTCCGTCGTTCTCGAGAGCGGAAGACTCCGCCGCCAAGACCGACCAAGCCCGGAGCGCCGTCGCGCGTCTTCGGAGGCTTGTACGACCCTACGAGCAGACATTGATTGCTCAACAGGAGGCGCGTGAGCGTATCGACGCCGCAAAGACGGAAGCGGCAGATCGTCGCGCCACCGCCGACAGATTGGCCGAACTCATGCGCCGGTACGGCGAGATCGTGCAGATGTCTCCGCAGCAGCGCGGGTTCGAGTTGGAGCGGCTGCTTCGTGACGTCTTTGAGGCGTTCGACCTAGATCCCAAGGCATCGTTTCGCGCCATCGGAGAACAGGTTGACGGCGGATTCACGATCGACAACATCCATTTCGTGCTAGAGGCCAAGTGGGAAAACTCGCCCGCCGATCGGGCAGCCCTAGATATATTCAACAGCAAGGTTGAGCGGCGCTCCGACATCACGCAGGGCCTCTTCGTAGCGATATCGGGCTTTGAGCCGACAGCGGTCGAACTGCACTCCCACAGGCGGTCGCCGTTGATCCTCATGGACGGGGCCGATCTCTACGCCGTGCTTGATGTGCGTGTCGATTTGCGGGATCTGCTGCGACGAAAGATTCGGCACGCCGCAATGACGGGCGACATCTTTCTGACGGTGTCCCAGGCTGTCAGGGCCACCTGAACCCATGTCTGCGCGGGATATAGACCGCTTCGTGTTTTCAGCGTGGCAACGCACTGACGAGGCTCATCAGCCGGAAGCAGGTCAACTGGCCTACCGCATCGTGTTCAAGACGCTCCGATACGTACTCGCGGACTTCGTGATCTGCTTCCCGAACCTCGTAGTCCGCTTCGGCCACGGCAAGATCGAGCGAGGAGGGGTTCGCCTAGGGTCCGCTATTCCCGGACGCCGACGCGCCGAGTGGTATCTGCCCGAGAAAGGCCGACTCGTCGGTGAGCGCGTGAAACGCTACGAGCCTGACCCCCCGCTGAACTACGAGTTCCAAGCCTGGGAGGAGACGATCGAAGACGTCTTCTACGTCGAGATGATCCTTGTTTGCGATTCAAACGAGCGGGCTGCGCGACTGGTTGAGGGGAGACGCAACTTAGCGTCGCTAAAGACACTCCTAGAGTTGCAATTCGGGCCACGGCTGCTCGGACTCGTGCTTGCAGAGGAGATCGGTGAGCTTCATCCCGACGGCTACTGGACCCGAAGCATCGGATCAGACAGTCTGGCGAACGAGTGGAGCTTCGACGTCCAGGGTTCCGACCTCAACGTCCTTCGCGAGTTCAACGACAAGCTGGTCGCACGGCAGATGGCTCGCACAGAGGCAGACCGGCGCAGGCTGCGGCTCGCCTGTGACTGGTACTGGTCGGCCACACACGCCGACGAGCCCGTCACCGAGTACCTCCACCTGTGGTTCGTCGTCGAGGCTCTCGCGATGCCTGATACGACGAACATAGCTCCGGCAAAGGCGCGTCTCGCAAGCGCGCTTGGGGGCACCCCTGCTGACTGGTCGCTTGTCGGGCGTCACTTCGGGCGTCGAGGCCGTCTGGTCCACGGACAGGACGAGCGAAGCGTTGACGCCGTCGCTTTGGCCGAGTTGCGGGATCTCGTGGAGGTGCTTCTTTGCCTGGACTTCGGCATCGTTGACGGAGATCGATTCAACCGGCTTCGGAATGCGGCAGGGTTGGATTAGGCTCAGGCGGCATCACTGGGCTCCGCAGTGCGCGCGACTCGAAACGCTACTATGCTGGATGGTCGCCAGTTGCCGACCATCCGTTTGTGCCACGTTGCACAATCTGCTAGACTTGCGAGCGCTCGTCACTGGCGAAGTTCTGATTCTCCCTCGACCTCGTGCGCATCTTTCTTAGTCACAGTGGCCGTGACAAAGCCCTCGTTCGGGAGATCGCGGGCCATTTTCCTCCGTGGTTAAAGACCTGGATCGACGAAGATCGGCTCCTGCTTGGCTCTGAGCTCGCCTCTTCGCTCGAGGAGGCCATCAACTCTGAGGTGGACTACGTCGTGTTGCTCTTTGGCAAGGAGGGAGCCGATTCAGAGTGGGTAAAGAGGGAGATCTCCTGGGCTCTGGAACGCGAGGCCAAGCTCGAGCGCACGTTCCTGCTGCCAGTGTTGCTCGATGACATCCGCGATCGGCTGTCTGAGTTCGGCCTCACAGGGCGGGTAACCTTGCAGATCGCCGACTTTACCGCTGGCAGCACGCGTCTACTTGCCGAGCAGCTGGTGAATCACATAGGCGGCTGGATGTCCGAGCGGTTGGCCGTGACACCTGCGGCTCGCACTTCTCAGGCTCGCACTTCTCCGGCTGTCACTGACTCGCTCCGCGAACTCAGCGAGTCGATGCTGTCGCTCATCGCCGAGATCCCTGGCTCTTGGCGGCTCGAGGTGGAGTCCTTGCTCGTCAGGCCCTTCGTCGACGACCTCGCCGCGACTCGTATCGGCACCGTCCACCTCACACCCGCGCAGTACTACCACCCGAGTCCTGACCGAGATGAGCCGAGCCGACTCGACAACGCGAATCCTAGCGGTATCCACCCTCTCGTCTGATCTTTGGAGTCATGACGCGGATCAAACACAGTATGCCGTGCGGAACTTCAACGCCGTCAAGCGAGGGGTCCAGATCAAGCGTCTGTTTGTTCTGCCGGAAACGCAAGCACTCTTATTCGCTGATGAGATTCGACGCCAAGAGGACGCAGGGATCAGTGCAAGGGTCGGCTCGACGAGTCTCCTGGCTCACGCCCCCGATCTTGAAGATTTCGTCTTATTCGAAACTACGGAGGGGGCCCGGGCGTATGTCGCGCAGCCGAGCATCGATGGTTCTCGACGCATCCGCTCCGGGATCCTGATCCTCTCAGACCACGCGCTTGCCAGGAGGCGTGAAGTATTCCAAGTCGCATGGGAGCTGGCTTCAACGCCCGCAGCATTCTTCGACGTACAAGGGCCGAACGCCAGGTCTCAGACACTCCCGGCTCCCGGGATGCAACTTCACTCCCACCGCCTTGCATCTCCTGTCGTCACATGTGAGGAAGCAGCCCAGGCTCGCAAGATTCCACTATCCCATGAGCTAAAGACCCTCTTGCTCCAAACACATCACGGGATCGTCGCTGCGCACCTGCCTGGAGACGGCACCCTATCTCTAAGAAAGGTCAAGGCTAGGCTCGAAACTGCGGAGGCGTACCTCTCTGATCCGGAGGACCTGCTCGCGCTTGGGCTGTCGGCAGGGACCGTTTGCGCCGTTCTCGAGCCGGTGTGGAGCATGCCTCACCTCATTAGCCGCCGTCTCCTCAGCATCGGCACCGTGATGACCAACAACGGTACCCGCACCGGGTTCTTCGAGTTCAGTCCGGGTGTACTCACCGAGGCTGCTGACGTGATCGTCAACGACTTCGAGACGTAGCAAACGCATTTCGATCTAACTACCTCGCTTCGACGACGATAGCTCACTCACTTATGGGTAGAAGGGTATGGCTTGGCCCCCAGGGAGTGGCCCGAGGGCTTTGGAGTGCATCTCGGACACGTCAGTACTGTTCCTTCGCGTGAGCGAAGCAGGCGTCTCGATCGACCCTCAGCAGACTGCCGCTATGGACGGGCTCCAGCAGTCTGCCAGGACCCTCGGCTCGCTCCCGCTTCTGGGCGAAAGCAGGCGTCTCGATCAGCCCTTGGCGGGCTTCTGGACGAGTCTGCGAAAGCCGAGGTCGCCCCTTGGCCGGAGTTCCGCAGAAGTGGGGCACACGGATGCCCCAGAATGTGGCTCTGAGCAGGGGTTTTGGGCGTGGAGCGCGGTTGACCGCGTGTGTCTACGGCGCGTGGGCCGCCGGGTGCGTGGCCGGGGCGAGGTCTACTCGGGCGGGTCGGCTGTTGGGGTGAAGTCGTAGAAGAGGGGTGGCTCGGGGAGCTTGAGCGCGCGCAGGATATGGCGTTGGCCGGTGGTGAGCTCAGTGCGTTGAGAGATGGTGCCCTGGCTGGTGCAGAGCGTGACGAGGTGCATGCGGTCGAACTCGTTGCGGATGTTGCGCCACGTGTTGCCGACCTCGGTCTCGGCGACACGTAGCAGTAGCAGTGCCAGCCAGCAGAGCTGGACGTGCGCCTCGATGCGATCTTCGCGGCGGTGGTAGACGGGGCGCATGTCGATCGTCAACTTCAGATCGCGCCAGCCGCGCTCGGCTTCATACAGCGCCTTGTAGCCTTGCGCGATGTCCTCGGCGGTGAGGCTCTCATCCGATGTTCGTAACAGGAACTTGCCGTCGAGCTTCGCCTCTTGGGCGAGGGCGGCGCGGTCGATGCGCAGCTTGCCGGTCGGTGTCTGGCGCAGCAGGCGCTTGAACGCGGGCTTGGTCTGCAGCGCGCCGTAGAGCTCACGGCGCTTGGGGGCCGTGAGCGCATCGGAACCAGCGATGCGCTCGCTCAGGCGGGCGAGGATCTGCTCGCGCACGACTTGGTCGCGGCGGGCGCGCTCGGGGTTGTGGCAGATCACGAAGCGGTCGCGGTAGGTGCCCTCATCGACGCGGACCTGCTTGACGCGCAGGTTGCCTGCCACGGTGTGGTAGCGGCCCTGGCGGGCGAGCGCGGCCCGAGCCTCCTTGGTGCCATGACGGAGCTTTTCGCCGACGATGTAGTGGCCGCCGCCGCGCTGCAGGTAGCGGCGATTGCGCTCGCTTTGAAAGCCGCGGTCGAGCACCCAGATCACGCGCGAGAGGTTCCAGTCGCGCAGGTCGTCTCTGGCCTTGCGGATGATCGCCTGGTCTGAGCTGTTGCCCGGGAAGGTCCACACCCTGACCGGGATCCCCTGGCGCGTGACGGCCATCCCGACCACGACCTGCGGCAGGTCGGGCCGATGATCCTTGCTGTGCTTACAGTAGACGCGCCGGCCGCGCTCGGTGACGCCGCGCTGAACCTCTTCCTCCGGGCCGTGCCCGTCATCGTCATCCTCGATCAGCTCCTGCGGCAGCGTGTCCGTCTCCCAGTAGGTCGAGCTGGTGTCGAAGAACAGCAGGTCGACCTCCAAGTCCAACAAGCTGGCCACCGAGAAGAACACCTGCTCCTGCAGCCCATCAAGTGCGGCGTGCAGGAAGTCCATCGCCCGGTAGCAGGCATCATCGGAGACCTCGGCGAGCCCCTCGATGAACGCCCGCTCCGCTACCCAGGTGCAGCCGGCGAGCTTCGACAGCGGCTTGACCGACAGACGGTTGGAGACCATCGCGAAGATCGTCCGCTCCACCGCCTCGGCCTCAAGACGCCGCCCGCCGCCCGCCGC
The DNA here is from genome assembly GCA_963813765.1 of uncultured Solirubrobacterales bacterium. Lineage (GTDB taxonomy): Bacteria > Actinomycetota > Thermoleophilia > Solirubrobacterales > Solirubrobacteraceae > Palsa-744. The sequence goes on along the minus strand of CAWFAB010000001.1, from coordinate 1,071,223 downwards.
GATGATCGCCCCGCCGATCTGAAGGCGCTCCCACAGCCGGTCGGCCAGCCAGCACGAGCCCATCGCCCGCGAGTCCAGCACGCGCACCTCACCCGCCGTCGTTGCCCTGACCGCGTCTGCTGGATCAAGGAAGCGGCCGATCGAGCGCACCAGCCGCCCCAGCGCCTCACGGTCAACCCGGTCGGCGCGACCGAAGCGGTGAACGATCTCCGCGCGCGGCACGCCGGTGTCAGGGTCGCGCACGTTCTGCGCCAGCGCCAGGTAGGAGACCACGCTCCCGTCCGCGTTGCGCCGCTTCGTCTCGCGCAGATACATGCACCTACAAGACTAGCGACTACTCCCGACGGAACCAAACGGTCCAGCCTGACTCGTGTGCCTACAGCGTTTCAGCCTCCAGCCGCGCCAAACCCCCATTCTTCAAGGAAAACCGGGGCCAAAAGCCCGCCGCAACCCTACGAACTGCGGAACTCCGGCTTGGCTGGCTACCCCTTTGCGCCGAGGCTGTCGCATAAACCCCCGAAGCCCTCGCTGGAGCTGTTTGAGGGTGGGGTCGCAAAACCCGAAGGTCATCGCTCGGCCGCGCCGCGCCCTGCTCCGCATCGGCGCTCCCAGTGCCTTCGACGGCCATCGCAGCGAGTGCCGTCCAGGTTTTCGTCTACGGCATTGTGCGACACCCTCCGCCGGAAGCGGAAGCTGGCTCCGATCTTAAGTAAACGGCATTGGCGCTAGCCCAGCGCGACCATTCGGTCGATCGGCACCCGCGCGCGGGCGGCGATCTCCTCGGGCACGCGCACCTCGAACTTCATGTCGCGCAGCGAGTCGCGCAGCTTGGGGAGCGTGATCATCTTCATGTACACGCAGCTCGCCTCGGGGTTGGCGGGGATGAAGTTGACGTCGGGCGCCGCCATGCGCAGCGGGTAGAGCATCCCCGTCTCGGTGGCGACCACGACCTCTCTCTGCCCGTTGCCCTGAGCGCCCGCGCCCTCGGCGACTCCCTGGGCGCCCCCCTCGCCATCGACCCACCGCTCGACGCCCGCGCCCTCGACTGCTCCGGCCGCGGCCCTGCGCTCGGCCTGCTCGGCGTACTTGAGCATCCCGCCGGTGGAGAGCATGTGCACGCCCTCCGCGGAGATGTCCCCGGCGGCGACGTACTCCATCACGCTCGTCGTGCAGCCGCACTCCGGGTGGATCAGGAAGTCGGCGCCGGGGTGGGCCGCGCGCGTCGCCTCGATGTCGGCGGGGCGAATCCCGGCGTGCACGTGGCACTCGCCGTCCCACACATGCATCCGCCGGCCGAGCTCCTTCTCCACATACGCCCCGAGCCACATGTCGGGGCCGAACAGGATCTCCGTGTCGGGGCCGCGGGTCTCGTAGATGTGGCGCACGACCTCCACGGCGTTCGCGGAGGTGCAGCAGTAGTCGGTGAGCGCCTTCACCTCGGCGGTGGTGTTCACGTACATCACGACGACGCCACGCGGGTACCGCGCGCGCCAGTCAGCCAGTTGCTCCGCGTCGATCGACGCGGCCAGCGAGCAGCCGGCGTCGAGGTCGGGGATCAGCACGGTCTTCTCGGGACACAGGATCGAGGCGGTCTCGGCCATGAAGTGCACGCCGCAGAAAACGATCACCTCACCCTCCGCCGCGGCCGCCCTGCGGGAGAGGCCGAGGGAGTCCCCCACGTAGTGCGCGACATCCTGGACCTCGGGCACCTGGTAGTTGTGGGCGAGGATCACCGCGCCCCGCTCGGTCGCGAGCGCGCGCACCTCGCGCTGGAGCTCCGCGATCTCCTCGGGGGCGAGCGGCGCGGTGGGTGCCGGGGTGGGGATCATCGGCAGCGAGCGAGGGGCACTCGCCGGAGCAACCGCGGACGAGGACGAACCCATCGGTGGGGCCGGTGAGGAGGAGGTCGAGGGGGAAGAGGGGAGCGGGGAGTTGGCCATGGGCAGCTTCATGGCAGCGCCTCCAGGATCATCGACAGGTCGAGCGCCGGCGCCGAGTGGGTGAGGGCGCCCATCGAGATCCATTCTACCCCCGTCTCCGCGCGCTCCCGGAGCGTTTGGAGGGTGACTCCGCCGCTGGCCTCGAGCTGCGCGCGGCCGGCGACCTGGGCGACCGCGGCGCGCAGCTGCTCATCGTCCATGTTGTCCAGCAGCAGGCGCGGGGCCCCCGCGGCGAGCGCCTGCTCGATCTCCTCGGGGTTGCGCACCTCCACCTCGAGCGTCCCCGCCAGCGCCGGGGCGGCTTCGCGCGCGCGGGCCACCGCCTGCGCGATCCCTCCGGCGGCGGCGATGTGGTTCTCCTTGATCAGGATCGCGTCATACAGCCCCGCGCGGTGGTTGTGCGCACCGCCCGCCGCCACCGCGGCCTTCTCCAGCGCCCGCAGCCCCGGGGTGGTCTTGCGCGTGTCGAGCACCCGCGCGCTCGTCCCCTGCACCGCACGGGCCGCGCGCGCCGCCATCGTCGCCACGCCGGAGAGGTGCCCGAGGAAGTTGAGCGCGGTGCGCTCCGCGGTGAGCAGCGCGCGCGCCGATCCCTCCACCGCGAGCACCGGGCCTCCCTGCTCGCGCCACACCCCCTCGTCCACGAGCCGCTCGCAGCGCGCCCCGGGGTCGAGCAGCGTGAACGCCGCCTCGGCGGCATCCAGCCCGTAGATCGCTCCGGGCGCCTTCTGCGCGATCCTCGCCCGCGCGCGCACGTCCGCGGTCACGGTCGCGTTCGTGGTCACGTCGCCCGAGCCGACGTCCTCCTCCAGCGCGCGGCGCACGAGCGCGGTGAGCTCGGCGTCGTCCACTAGCCCTGCGATGCGGCCTTGAGCAGGTAGGCGCGCACAAACCCATCCAGATCCCCGTCGAGCACCCGCTGGACGTCGCCCATCTCGTGGCCGGTGCGGTGATCCTTCACGAGCGTGTAGGGGTGCAGCACGTAGGAGCGAATCTGGGAGCCGAAGTTGACGTCCTGGGCCTCGCCCTTCTCGCGGGCGATCTCCGCCTGGCGTTCGCGCTCCAGACGTTCGAGCAGCTTGGCGCGCAGCATCGCCATCGCGGTGGCGCGGTTGGATGACTGGGAGCGCTCGTTCTGGCACTGCACCACGATGCCCGTCGGCCTGTGCGTGATGCGCACCGCGGAGTCGGTCTTGTTGACGTGCTGGCCGCCCGCCCCGGAGGCGCGGTAGGTGTCCACCTGGAGGTCGTCGTCTGAGATCTCGATCTCCCCGGTCTCCTCGACGACCGGGGCGACCTCGACGCCCGCGAAGCTCGTCTGGCGGCGGTGGGCGGAGTCGAACGGGGAGAGGCGCACGAGGCGGTGCACCCCCCGCTCGGCGCCGAACAGCCCGTAGGCGTTCTCGCCGGCGGCGCGGAAGGTGGCGGACTTGATCCCCGCTTCCTCCCCCGCGCTCGCCTCCAGGAGCTCCACCTGAAAGCCGCGCTCCTGCGCCCAGCGCATCTCCATGCGCAGCACCATCTCCGCCCAGTCCTGCGCGTCGGTCCCCCCCGCGCCCGCGTTGACGCTCACAAGCGCGTCGCCCGCGTCGTAGGGACCCGAGAAGAGCCGCTGCTCCTCGAGCTCCTGCAGACGCGACTCGGCAGAGGCCAGGTGCTCGTCCACTTCCGCCGCGATCGACTCGTCCTCCTGCGCGAGCTCCGCGAGTCCGTCCAGTTCCTCGACGTCGCTCTCCAGCGTCCTGAACATCTCCAGGCGTCGCGCCACCCGCGCGTGCTCAGCGGCAACCTTCCCCGCGCGTTCGGAGTCATCCCAGAAGCCCGGGGCTTCCATCTCCCCCTCGAGCGCCTTTGCGCGCTCGCTCAGCGCAGCCGGGTCAAAGATAGTCCGCGAGCAGCTTCAGCTGGTCGCGTATCGCCGCAAGTCTCTGCGGCGTGGACTCCGATGAGGCGGTGGTCGCCATCCCCCCACGCTACCACCGCCGGTGGCGCATCGCCTGCGTGTCTTTCCCCACCAGCCCCCTGAGGCTGTCCTGGACCAAGCAGAGCAAGGACGCAAGGAGCGAAGTGTGCTTTGCACACGAGCGACTGAGGACGCAGCTGTGCGCCGTGTCCAGGGCGGCCTCAGGCTCCGTGGCACTTCTTGAACTTCTTGCCCGAGCCGCACCAGCAGGGATCGTTGCGCCCCACCTGGTGCTCTGAGTCGACCACTCTCTGCTCGACGACGGGCGCCAGCTCGTACTCCTCGCCGCCGTTGGTGGCGTATGCCTCCATGCCCGCAGGCCCGGCGGCCGCGGCCGCCGCGGCGATCGCGCCTGCGCCCATCGCGGCGGTGCCGCCGGAGTAGGAGACCCGCGCGGGCCGGGTGGGGTTGCCGGCCGCGGCGAACGCCGGCACAGGCGCACCGGCCCCGCCGCCGTTCGGGGTGGGCGGGCCCTCAATACTGACCTGCACGTTGAAGATCAGGCGCGCGTAGTCCGCCCAGATGCTGTTGATGAGGTCGCCGAAGAGCTCGTACGCCTCGTTCTTGTAGGCCACGAGGGGGTCGATCTGGGCGATGCCGCGCAGGCCGATGCCTTCGCGCAGGTAGTCCATGTCGTAGAGGTGCTCGCGCCAGCGTTCGTCGATGATCTGCAGCAGCAGGTAGCGCTCCAGCTGGCCCATCAGCTCCTCGCCGAGCTCCTGCTCGCGCGCGTCGTAGCGCTCCATCGCCCCGTCCACCACGCGTTCGCCGAGGTGGGCGCGGTCGAGCGCCTCCGGGTTCAGGTCGGTCGGTCCGATGTCCAGTGGGAAGAACTGGGAGAGCGCGGTGAAGAGGCCGTCGAGGTCCCAGTCATCCAGGTAGTCGCCCTGCGTGTACTCCTCGATCGTGCGCTCCACCACGTGCACGATCTCCTGGCGGGCCTGCTCGCCCATCGCCTCGCCCTCCAGCACCTGGTCGCGGTAGGCGTAGATCACGCGCCGCTGCTCGTTCATCACGTCGTCGTACTCGAGCACGCGTTTGCGGATCAGGAAGTTCTGTTCCTCGACCTTCTTCTGGGCTTTCTCGATCTGCTTGGAGAGCATCCCGGCCTCGATCGGTTCCTCGTTGCCCTCCTCGTCGACCCCGCCCAGTTTGTCGAGGATGCGGTAGATGCGATCGCCCGCGAACAGCCGCACGAGGTCGTCCTCGGCGGAGAGGAAGAAGCGGCTCTCCCCGGGGTCGCCCTGGCGGCCGGAGCGCCCGCGCAGCTGATTGTCGATGCGCCGCGACTCGTGGCGCTCGGTGCCGCAGATGAAGAGGCCGCCGGCCGCCGTCACGCGCTCATGCTCACCCGCGACGCGCGCCTCGATGCCGGGCAGCAGCTCGGCGAAGCGCTGCTCGTAGCCCTCCGTCGCCGGATCCAGGCCCCGCCTGGCGAGCTCCAGCCGGGCGAGGTGCTCGGGGTTGCCACCCAGCTTGATGTCCACCCCGCGGCCCGCCATGTTCGTGGCGATCGTGACCGCGCCCGGCTGGCCGGCCTCGGCGACGGTCTCGGCCTCACGCGCGGCGTGCTCGGGCTTCGCGTTCAGCACGGTGTGCGGGATCCCGCGCTGCTTCAGGCGCTCCCCGAGCAGCTCGGAGACCTCCACCGAGATCGTGCCCACCAGCACCGGCTGGCCGTTCTCGTGGCGCGCCGCGATCTCCCGGACCACCGCGCTCCACTTGCCGTCCTTGGTCTTGTAGACCTGATCGTTGCGGTCCGCGCGCACCATCGGCACGTTCGTGGGAATCTGCACGACCGGGAGCTCGTAGATCTTCATGAACTCCGTGGCCTCCGTCAGCGCGGTGCCCGTCATCCCGGAGAGCTTGTCGTAGAGGCGGAAGAAGTTCTGGTAGGTGATCGTCGCGAGCGTCTGGTTCTCCTCCTGGATGCGCACCCCCTCCTTCGCCTCGATCGCCTGGTGCAGGCCTTCCGACCAGCGCCTGCCCTCGAGGATGCGCCCGGTGAACTCGTCGATGATCTTCACCTCGTTGTCGATCACCGCGTAGTCGACGTCGCGCTTGTACAGCGACTCCGCGCGCAGCGCCTGGTTGAGGTGGTTGACGAGGTGGCCGTTCTCGGCGCGGTAGAGATGGTCGATGCCGAGGAAGCGCTCCGCCTTGGCGACCCCCTGCTCGGTGACCGAGACCGTCTTGTGCTTCTCCTCGAACTCGTAGTCGAAGTCGGCGAGGAACTCCTTCTTGGAGCGCGGGTCCATCCCTTCGGGGGTCTTGCCCGGAACCAGTTTGGGCGCGAGGCGCGCGAACTTCACGTACAGGTCCGCCGCCTGTTCGGGGGCGCCGGAGATGATCAGCGGCGTGCGGGCCTCGTCGATCAGGATGTTGTCGACCTCGTCCACGATCGCGAAGGGGTGCCCGCGCTGGACCTTTTCGGAGAGATCCTTGGCCATGTTGTCGCGCAGGTAGTCGAAGCCGAGCTCCGAGTTGGTCCCGTACACGACGTCGCAGGCGTAGGCGTGGTGCTTCTCCTCGTAGGGCTGCATGTTCTGCAACACCCCCACCGTGATCCCCAGCGCGTTGTAGATCGGGCTCATCCATTCCGCATCGCGGCGGGCGAGGTAGTCGTTGACGGTGACCACGTGCACGCCCTTGCGAGCAAGCGCCCCACCGATCCCGCCGTTGATCTGGAGCCCCTCCCCCCTTCCCGCACCGCCAGCGCGTTGAGCGCCACAGCGAGGGTGGCCGTGAGCGTCTTGCCCTCGCCGGTCTTCATCTCCGCGATGCAGCCCTCGTGCAGCGCCATCGCGCCGATCAGCTGCACGTCGAAGTGGCGCATCCCCATCGTGCGCTTGCCGGTCTCGCGCACCACCGCGAAGCACTCCGGGAGCAGGTCGTCGAGCGGCTCGCCGTTCGCGGCGCGCTCGCGCAGCGTGTCCATCCGCTCGCGCAGCTCCGCGACGGTGTCGTGTTCGAGCTCGGGCTCGAAAGCGCCGATCAGCGCGACGCGCTTCTCGTACTGCTTGAACTTCTTCGCCTCGCCGACGTTGAGGGCGCGATCCAGGAGGGACACGTCCCCAGGGTAGCGCCTGGGGGCTGTCCCAGTGTGGTTCTAAGGGGTCGCCGGGGTGGGTGGGATTTCAAGGGTGGGTGGGATTTCAAGGGTGGGTGGGATCCCAGGGCTGGGTGGGATCCCATTCCCCGCGGCGACGCGACCGATCGGAGATCGGCTGGCGAGGGCCACCCGTGTCTCTCGCCGCCGGCGGCGCCTGTCGCGGTAGCGCTTGACCTGGCGGGCCAGCTCGTCGACCACGAGGTTGAGCGAGTGCAGCATCTGCGGCGAGGCGTTGCGGGCACGCAGCGTGACCCCCTTCAGGTAGAGCGTGGCCTCGGCCACCTGGTGATCGGCGACCCGCGGGTTGCGCTCGCGCAGGAGCTCGATCTCAAGGCGCGCGAACTCGGAGACCTGCCGCGAGACTTTCTCCAGACGGCGTTCGGCGTGCCTGCGCAAATCGTCTGGGACCGGCACATTGCGGCCCTTGATCTCGATCTGCATCGTGCCTCCATTCGGTTGGGGAGACTGCCTTCATCGATGCTACGCCCCCTCGCGGCGGTTGTCCATCGGCTTTTCCGCAGATGTACGACCGGCCGAACCATTCCAAGCCACCGGTAGGGTCGGCCGGCTTCTCGACCAGAGGAGCGGCTGCCCCCGTAGCTCAGTGGATAGAGCGATGTTCTGACGAAACCATAGGTCCCGGGTTCGAATCCCGGCGGGGGCACTGAACGAGCGTTTCATCCAACGGATGGGCTACCATAAAAAACGTCAGAGCATCACCATTGAGCTAGACCTGTCTAGCTAGGAGGACCCGCCTTCGGCGGGTCCTCCGCTTTCTATGGAAGCCGCGGCCTCATGCTCTGAAGAATCCCCGCGTGCCCGGCGATCGCCCCGATCATGATCGCCCCGGGGGCGACATCGGTGCCGGGGAAGAGGATGCTCTCGCGCAGCTGCGCCCCGTCGCCGATGCGCGTGCCGTCGCCCAGCACGAGCGGGCCTGTGAGACGCGCGCCGGAGCCGATCGAGACGTCGCGCCCGATCCACACGGGGCCCTCGACCTCGACATCCTCCGGGAGCGGCGACGAGTCGCCCCCGGCCTCCTCGCCGTCCTCGCCCGCGAGGATCACCCCGGGCGCGATCTCCCTGCCGTCGAGCTGCAGGCGCAGCTCGCCGCGCAGCGCGTCGAAGGTGCCCTGACGCAGCTCCGCGAGCGAGCCCACGTCGTTCCAGTAGTCGCGCACCTCATGGATGTGGAACGGCACGTCGTGCTCCAGCAGCGCGGGGAACACGTCCTGCGCCCAGTCCGCGAAGGGGCGTTCGGGGAAGTAGTCGAAGATCGCGGGGTCGAACACGTAGATGCCGCAGTTGCCGAGATCCGAGAGCGCCTCGTCGGGCGGGGGCTTCTCCTGGAAGCCGGTGATGCGCCCCGCGCGATCGTGCAGCACGACCCCGTACTCGCGCGTGTCGGACACCTGCTTGACGGCAAGCGTGGCGATCCCACCCGCCTCGCGGTGGCGTGCGGCGAGCGCCGTCAGGTCGATGTCGGTGAGCGCGTCCCCGGAGATCACCAGGAAGGGCGCCTCGCCGAAGAACTCCGCGCACGCGCGCACGCCCCCCGCGGTGCCGAGCAGCTCGGGCTCGTAGCGGTAGGAGAGGGGACCCTGCTCGCCGAAGTAGGCGCGGATCGAGTCGGGAAAGTAGTGGAGGTTGGCGATCACCTCCTCGAAGCCGTGGCGCGCCAGCAGATCGAGGATGTGCGCCATCACCGGCCTGTCCAGCACCGGCACCATCGGCTTCGTGATCTCGTAGGTCAGGGGGCGCAGCCGGGTCCCGAGACCCGCCGCAAGGACCATCGCCCTCATCGCTCAGTAACGGTAGTGGTCCGGCTTGTAGGGGCCCTCGACGGGGACCCCGATATAGGCGGCCTGAGCGTCGCTGAGCTTGGTGAGCCTGACCCCGAGCGCGTCGAGATGCAGGCGGGCGACCTTCTCGTCGAGGTGCTTGGGGAGCACGTAGACGCGCTTCTCGTACTGCTCGTTCTTGGTGAACAGCTCGATCTGGGCGATCACCTGGTTGGTGAAGGAGTTGCTCATCACAAAGCTCGGGTGACCCGTGGCGTTGCCGAGGTTCAGCAGGCGCCCCTCGGAGAGCAGGATGATCGCGTGGCCGTCGGGGAAGACCCACTCGTCGACCTGGGGCTTGATGTTGACGCGCTCGATGCCCGGCGTCTTGGTGAGGTCCGCGATGTCGATCTCGTTGTCGAAGTGCCCGATGTTGCCGACGATCGCCTGGTGCTTCATCCGCGCCATGTGCTCCGCGCGGATGATGTCGCGGTTGCCGGTGCACGTCACGAAGATGTCGCCCTCCTCGATCACGTCCTCCAGGGTCCGCACCGCGTAGCCCTGCATCGCGGCCTGCAGCGCGCAGATCGGGTCGATCTCGGTGACCACCACGCGCGCGCCCTGGCCGCGCAGCGATTCCGCGCAGCCCTTGCCGACGTCGCCGAAGCCGCAGATCACGGCCATCTTGCCCGCGATCATCACGTCGGTGGCGCGGTTGATGCCGTCCACCAGCGAGTGGCGGCAGCCGTAGAGGTTGTCGAACTTCGACTTCGTCACGGAGTCGTTGACGTTGATCGCCGCGAACAGCAGGGTGCCCATCTCGGTCATCTCGTAGAGTCGGTGCACGCCCGTGGTGGTCTCCTCGGTGACGCCTTTGATGCCCGCACCGATCCTGCTCCAGCGCTGGGGGTCCTCGCCGAGCGAGCGCCGCAGCAGCGCGAGGACCACCTGGAACTCCTCGGAGTGGATCAGCCCGTCCTCGTCCATCCCATCCTCGTCCACCTCGGGGACGGCGCCCGCGGCCTCGTACTCGGCACCCTTGTGCACGAGCAGCGTCGCGTCGCCGCCGTCGTCGAGGATCATGTTGGGGCCGGTCGAACCGGACCCGCCCACCCGGGCGGACCCTAATCCGAACGAGCCGTCCTCATCGGGCCAGCGCAGCACCTGCTCGGTGCACCACCAGTACTCCTCCAGCGTCTCGCCCTTCCACGCGTAGACCGGGATGCCGCGCGGCTCCTCAGCGGTGCCGTCGGGGCCGACGGCGACCGCCGCGGCTGCCTGGTCCTGGGTGGAGAAGATGTTGCAGCTGCACCACCGCACCTCCGCGCCGAGCGCGGTGAGCGTCTCGATCAGCACCGCGGTCTGAATCGTCATGTGCAGCGAGCCCGTGATCCGCGCGCCCCGCAGCGGCTGAGCCGCGGCGTACTCCGCGCGGACCGACATCAGCCCCGGCATCTCGTGCTCGGCGAGCGTGATTTCCTTGCGCCCCAGCTTCGCGAGGGAGAGGTCGGCGACCTTGAAGTCGGTGGTGAGCGTTGCCGTGGGGGTCATTGCTGACATGACGAGTCCTCCTGTCCGGTCAGGTGAGCGCCCTTGCTGCAGAGAAAGGCCGAGCGTGGCGGAATCACAGGCCCGTCGCAGCGCTCCTCGGCCGTCTCGGACGGTATCACACGCCCCTGGCCGGATCAGCGCTCGGCCAGGGCGGACTTCAGCTCGTCGAGGATCCTCACCGGCCCGGGATCGATCCCGCGCAGCGTCGCCAGATAGATCGAGACGAGGTCCCCGAGCAGCACCAGCGAGAAGACCCGCTCGATCGCGGTCTGTCCGCGTGTCTCCAGGCGGAAGCTGGCAGCGGCGTTGTCGGCGATCAGCCGCTCCGTCAGGTCCATCCGCTCCTTCACGCGCGGGTGGGCGTCGGAGTCGTCGAGGAACACGGCCGCGAAGCGCCCGAGCTCGCGCGCGCTCTCCCAGCCCACGATCTCGTTGTGGTCGAGCTCGGGCAGTTCGCTCGCGAAGCTCAGCTGCTTGGCGTTCTCGTTGATCTGGGTCTTCCAGCGATAGGCGATCGGGTTCGTCAGCCCCGCTCCGGCGATCACCGGCGTTGTGCCGTGCAGGCCGCGCGCGATCATCTTCGCGAGGGAGTCCTCCTCCGTGTCGGGGCCCCACTCGGCGACGAGCTGCTCGGCGTGGGAGGCGGCGACGTCGATCTCCGAGGTCAGGCGCGGGCCGGCCCCGCAGAGCGCGGCGACCTCCAGCGAGGCGACCGTCATGTAGGCGACCGCGGCGCGCGGCTGGAATCCCCCGGGGAGCGGGATCACGGGCACCCGATCCGCGCGGGCCAGCTCCGCGAGGCGCCCGCCGGTGGTGACCACCACGCGCTGGGCGCCCAGCGCCGAGGCCGACTCGTAGCAGGCGAGGGTCTCCTCGGTGTTGCCGGAGTAGCTGGCGCACAGCACCGTGGTCTCCGGCGTGGTCCAGGGGGGCAGCCCGTAGGCGCGCGTCACGAAGATCGGCCGCGAGGCGTGGTCGCCCAGCGCGGCGCACGCCAGCGCGCCCCCGATCGCGGAGCCGCCCATGCCGGCCACGACGAGGCCGCCGGGTGTGTCCCACTCGTTCATGATCGCCGACTCCACCCGCCACAGCGCGTCGCGCAGGTGCTCGGGCAGCGCGAGCACGTCGGCGAGCTGCCCTGAGCGATCCACCTCGGCGATCGCCTCGCGGGAGAGGGTGGCTATCGCGTTCTCGCTCACGAGAACCTCAGCGCTCCGTCGGGTAGGGTCACGCCCGGGAAGATACGCGCACCGCGGGTCACGATGTTGTGTGCCCCCACGGTGACCCCCTCGCCGAGCACCGCGCCGCCCGTGATCTGAGTGCCCTCGCCCACGCGGCAGCCGGCCGCGACGATGCAGTCGCGCAGCGTACACCCGGGGCCGATCTCCGCGCCGTTCATGATCACCGCGCGCTCCACGGTGGCGCCCGCGCCGATCGTGACCCCCTGGCCGAGCACCACGAGGCTGCCGACGTGCGCCCCCTTGGCCACCCGCACGCCGGGCTCGAGCACCGCGGGCGGAATCACGCGCCCCTCCACGCGTACGTCGGGCGCGATCGCGAGATAGTTGCTGCCGAGGCGCTCGGTGAGCGCTGTGCAGACGTTGCCCTCGATGATGTCGAAGGTGCCCTTCAGGTAGCGCTCGGGGGTTCCGATGTCGAGCCAGTAGCTCTGAGAGGGGAATCCGTAGAGGCCGTGGCCGATCAGCAGGGGCCACACCTCGCGCTCGATCGAGACGTTGCGTTCGCGGGGCACGAGCTCCAGCACATCGCGCTCCAGTACGTAGGCGCCGGCGCTGATCATGTTCGTATCCCATTGAAGAAGAGGGGCCCGGCTCGCCGGCCTTCGGCCGGCTGCGCCACCCTCTATCTGATCGACGCCGGGCTTCTCCACGAAGTCGCTCACCGAGCGGTCCTCCGCGAGGTGCACGAGCCCGTAGGCGGAGGGGTCCTCGACGGGCACCAGCGCGAGCGTGGCCCGCGCGCCGGTGCGCTCGTGCTGGGCGATCTGCCGAGTCAGGTCGATGTCGGTGAGCACGTCCCCGTTGAGCAACAGGAAGCGCTCGTCGAGCATCGACTCCGCGAACTTGAGCGCCCCCGCGGTGCCGCGCGGGTCGGGCTCCTCGACGAAGCGCAGGCGGATCCCGAGCGCGGAGCCGTCCCCCAGCACGTTGCGCACGCTGGTGGCGAGGAAGCCGCAGGACATGATCACGTCCTCGATCCCGTGCCGGCGCAGCCATTCGATCATGAACGCGATGAACGGTCGGTCCACCAGCGGGACCACAGGCTTGGGGACCGTGGAGGTGAGCGGGCGCAGGCGGGTGCCCTCGCCTCCGACCAGGATCACCGCCTGCATCAGGCCCTTCCGACCCCCTCATAGAGGAGCCCCGCGGCGCGCACCGCGTCGCGATCGAGGGCGTTGCGCCCATCGATCACGAGGTTGCCGCGCATCGCTTCGGCGACCTCCCCCCAGTGCAGGTCGGTGCACTGCGGCCACTCGGTGACGAGCACCACGGCGTCGGCGTCGCGCAGGGCGTCCATCGCACTGCCGGCGAGCTGCAGGCCGCCGATCAATCCACGGGCCTGCTCCTCGGCGACGGGGTCGTACGCGCTGACGGTGGCCCCGTCGGCGTTCAGCCGCGCGGCGAGCACGAGCGAGGAGGCCTCGCGCATGTCGTCGGTGTTGGGCTTGAAGGCCAGCCCCAACAGCGCCACGCGCCGGCCCACGAGGCTGCCGAGGTGCTTGTGGAGCTTGCCGACCACACGGCGCTTCTGCAGTTCGTTGACCTCGATCACGGCGGTGAGCAGCTGGAAGTGATAGCCGGAGTTGCCCGCGAGCTGCTTGAGCGCGTTGACGTCCTTCGGAAAGCAGTCGCCTCCGAAGCCGATCCCGGCCTGGAGGAACTTCGGTCCGATGCGCTCGTCCAGGCCCATGCCGCGCGCGACCTCGACCACGTCGGCCCCGGTCTCCTCGCAGACGTTGGCGATCTCGTTGATGAACGAGATCTTCGTCGCGAGGAAGGCGTTGGAGGCGAGCTTCACCATCTCGGCGCTCGCGACGTCGGTGCGGACCAGCGGGGCGGCGAGCGGCGCGTAGAGCTCCACCACCGCATCCCCCGCCCAGTCGCCGTTATCGCCGACGACCACGCGGTCGGGGTGCAGGAAGTCGTGGACCGCGGAGCCCTCCTTGAGGAACTCGGGGCAGGAGACGTAGCGCAGGCCGCCCTTGCCCTGCTCGCTGAAGATCCGCTGGATCGAGGCTCCCGTCCCGCAGGGCACGGTGGACTTCATCACCAGCGCGTGGCCCTCGGAGGCGGGGATCGCCCGCACCACGGCGTGCACCGCTGATAAATCGGCGTCGCCGGAGTAGGTGGGCGGGGTGCCGACTGCTACGAACAGCAGGCGCGCGTGCTCGAGCGCGTCCCCGAGCTCGGTCGAGAAGTGCAGCCTCCCCGCGTGCTTGGCCAGGAGCTCCTCGAGGCCCGGCTCGTAGATCGGCGACTCCCCCCGGCGCAGGCGCTCGATCTTCTCGGCGTCGATGTCCACGCACCAAACTTCGCTGCCCAGCTCCGCGAAGCCCGCGGCGCTGACCAGGCCGACGTAGCCGGTGCCGATGACCCCGACGGGCTCGCGCTCAGCCTCAGGCGCCATCGAGCGGGGTGGCCTCCTCGACCAGCACGAGCGCGCGATTGCGCTCGAACTGGAGGTAGCCGGCGGTCTGCTCGAAGCGCAGGACCTCGGACTCGCTGCGGTAGAGGCGCAGCTGCGCCGCCTGGAGGATCGCGAGCACGGGCTCGTGGCCGGCGAGGATTCCGATCGAGCCGGCGGTGGTGCGGGTGGAGAGCATCTCGACCTCCTCGGAGAACACGGGTCCCTCGGGGGTGAGGACTTCGACGGGAAACTTCGCGCGGGCCATCAGCAGACCTCTGACGTCCGATGACCAAGCAGCTCGAGGACGCAGCGAGCGCGGTGTGCTCGGCACACAAGCGAGCGAGGACGTGGAGATGCGCCGGTCATCGGGCGTCAGCGAGCACCTGATCGATGGTGCCCTTAAGGAAGAACGCGCGCTCGGGCACCTCGTCGTGCTTGCCCTCGATGATCTCCGTCGAATCCGCGGATCGTCTCGGCGATCGGCACGTAGGCGCCGGGGGTGCCGGTGAACTGCTTCGCCACGTTGAAGGGCTGGGAGAGGAAGCGCTCGATCTTGCGGGCGCGCTGGACGGTGAGCTTGTCCTCGTCGGAGAGCTCGTCGATCCCGAGGATCGCGATGATGTCCTGGAGCTCCTTGTAGCGCTGCAGGATCTCCTTGACGCGGTTGGCCACGCGGAAGTGGTCCTCGCCGAGGATGTCGGGCTTGAGGATCGTGGAGGTGGAGTCCAGGGGGTCCACCGCGGGGTAGATGCCTTTCTCGGAGATCGCGCGGGAGAGCACGGTGGTGGCGTTGAGGTGCGCGAACACCGAGGCGGGCGCGGGATCGGTCAAATCGTCGGCGGGCACGTAGATCGCCTGCACGGAGGTGACCGAGCCGGTGCGGGTGGAGGTGATGCGCTCCTGCAGCTGGCCCATCTCGGTCTCGAGCGTCGGCTGGTAGCCGACCTGGGAGGGCATCCGCCCGAGCAGCGCGGAGACCTCGGAGCCGGCCTGGACGAAGCGGAAGATGTTGTCGATGAACAGCAGCACGTCCTGACCCTCGTCGCGGAAGTACTCGGCCATCGTCAGGCCGGAGAGCGCCACCCGCATACGAGCGCCGGGGGGCTCGTTCATCTGCCCGAAGACCAGCATCGTCTTGTCGAGCACCCCGGACTCCTTCATCTCCAGCCACAGGTCGTTGCCCTCGCGCGAGCGCTCCCCCACCCCGCAGAAGGCCGACAGGCCGCCGTGCTCCTTGGCGAGGTTGTGGATGAGCTCCTGGATGAGCACGGTCTTGCCGACGCCGGCGCCGCCGAACAGCCCGGTCTTGCCGCCCTTGGAGTAGGGGGCGAGCAGGTCGATGACCTTGATGCCGGTCTCGAACATCTCGGTGGTCGGCGTGAGGTTCTCGGCGCTCGGAGCGGGCTGGTGGATCCCGCGGCGCTGCACGTCGGCGGGCATCTCCTCGCCGAGGTCGATGACCTCGCCGAGCACGTTGAAGATGCGCCCAAGCGTGACATCTCCGACGGGCACCGTGATCGGCCCGCCGGTGTCCACCACCTCGGCGCCGCGCGCGAGGCCGTCGGTGGTGTCCATCGCCACGGCGCGCACGCGGTCGTCGCCGAGGTGCTGCTGGACCTCGCACACCAGCACGTCCTCGCCGGCGGCCGCGACATCCCTCCGGAGGTGGGCGGGCTCGTCATACCCCTCGGCCGCCGCCGCGGCCGGGCGCGCGACGGTGATCGCGTGGTTGATCTCGGGCAGCTTCTCGGGGAACACCGCCTCGATCACCACGCCCTGGATCTCCTCGATGCGGCCCGACGTTGCGCGCGGAGGAGTCCGAGCCGGTGCTGGCGGGCTGGGTGGCAATGCTGGATGACATGGGTTCCTGGATTCTCCTTGGTTTTAAAGCTTTATGGATGGGCTCACGACAAGCCCTCGGCGCCCGCGACTACCTCCATGATCTCCTGGGTGATCTCGGCCTGGCGGGCGCGGTTCATCTGCAGGGTGTATTCCTCGATCAGCGTCCCCGGCGTTCTCGGAGGCGTTGCGCATCGCGGTCATCTGCGCCCCGAAGAAGCCCGCGGCGGACTCGAGCAGGGCGCGGTAGATCGAGACCTCGATGTAGTCGGGGATCAGCTGGAGCAGGATCTCCTTGGGGTCGGGCTCGTACTCGACGAGCGCCCGTGGGCCCTGCTCGCGCTCCTGCACCTGCTCGCGGGTATCGCCGGCGATCGTCGCATCGGCGAGCGGCAGCAGCGTTTCACGGGTGACCGTCTGGGTGAGCGGGGAGACGTAGGCGTTGAAGAGGATCTCCACGCGGTCGAGCTCCCCGGCGGCGTAGGCGTTGGTCAGATCCTCGGCGATCGCGTGCACGTCGGCGTAGGCGGGGCGGTCGGTGAAGCCCACGTAGGCGCCGCTCAGCTCGCGGCCGCGGAAGCTCAGCGAGGAAGCTCCGCGCCGCCCCGCGGCGTACCACACCGGCATGCGCCCCTCCTCTCCGAGCGCCGTCCCCGCGCGCATCCCGGCACGGACGATCTGCGAGTTGAAGCCCCCCGCGAGGCCGCGATCGCCGGTGACGAGCAGCAGGCCCACGTTGCGCACCTGCTCGTGCTCCTGCAGCAGCGGCAGCGACGCGGACTCCGCGCCGGCGGCGCGCGCCGCCTGGCGGGTCATGCGGCGGATCGCCTCCGCGTAGGGGCGCAGCGCCGCGATCCGCTGCTCTGCGCGGCGCAGGCGCGCGGCGGCGACCATCTCCATCGCGCGGGTGATCTTCTGGATGTTCTTGACCGAGGCGATCCGGTTCTTGACGTCGCGCTGGGAGGCCATGATGATTTGCGGTCCCGCCCCCGATCAGGCCGGCTGGGGCTCCGGCTCCCTCTCGGCGGTCTCTGCGTGCGGCGCACCGTCACGCGGCGCTCCGGCTTCCGCGTGGAGCTCCTCCTCGAGCGGCTGTCCCTCCTCGTCGAGGTCGTACCCGAAGTCCCGCGCGAAGGACTCCACCAGTGCGTTGACCGCGTCCTGGGTCTGAGGCGACCAGTCGCCCGCGGCGATCTTCGCGCGAACGTCCTCGTGCTGGGCGTGCAGCCGTTCGGTGAGGCCCGTCAGGAACTCGGGCACCCGCTCGACATGAAGGCGGTCGAGGAAGCCGTTGGTGGCGGCGTAGATCTGCGCGACCTGGTCCTGCACCGCCAGCGGCTCGCGCTCTCCCTGGTTGAGCGTCTTGACCAGGCGCTCCCCGCGGGCCAGCGTGCGCTGAGTGTCGGCGTCGAGGTCAGAGCCGAACTGGGCGAAGGCCTCGAGGTCGCGGTACTGGGAGAGCTCGAGCTTGATACGGCCCGCAACCTTCTTCATCGGGCCGATCTGGGCGTTGCCGCCGACGCGGGAGACGGAGATGCCGACGTTGATCGCGGGGCGCACCCCGGAGTTGAAGAGCTTGGGCTCCAGGAAGATCTGCCCGTCGGTGATCGAGATCACGTTGGTGGGGATGTACGCGGAGACGTCGCCCGCCTGGGTCTCGATGATCGGCAGCGCCGTGAGCGAGCCGCCGCCCGGGAGCTTCTCGCCCGTGCGCTGGCCGATCTTCGATCGGTCGGTGACGTCGTCGGCGAGCTTCACCGCGCGCTCCAGGAGGCGGGAGTGCAGATAGAAGACGTCGCCCGGGTAGGCCTCGCGCCCGGGCGGGCGGCGCAGCAGCAGCGACATCTGCCGGTAGGCGTAGGCGTGCTTGGTCAGGTCGTCATACACGCACAGCGCGTGACGGCCGCTGTAGAGGAAGTGCTCGCCCATCGCGCATCCCGCGTAGGGCGCCATGAACTTGATCGGCGCCGCCTCGTCCGCGGGGGCGGCGACGATGATCGTGTTGTCCAGCGCCCCATGTTCGTCGAGCGTCTGCGCGAGCGCGACCACGGTGGACATGCGCTGCCCGATCGCGACGTACACCGACACCACACCGGTGTCGCGGTTGTTGATGATCGCGTCGATCGCAATCGCCGTCTTACCGGTCTGACGATCCCCAATGATCAACTCCCGCTGCCCCCGCCCGATCGGGATCATCGCATCGATCGCCTTCAGCCCGATCTGCATAGGTTCCTTCACCGGCTGACGCTGCACCACCCCAGGAGCCTTGAACTCCGCAGGCCGCGTCTCGGTGGTCGCCACCTCGCCCTTCCCATCCAAAGGACGCCCAAGCGGATCGACGATCCGCCCAAGCAGCGCATCCCCGACGGGGATCTCCAGCAGACGGCCGGTGCGCTTGACCGTATCGCCCTCCGCGATCCGCTCCCAAGCGCCAAACAGCACCGCCCCAACGTTGTCCGACTCAAGATTCAGCGCCAGCCCCGTGACCCCGTGGGGCAGCTCGAGCATCTCCAAGGACATGCAGTTCTCCAGGCCATGCAAGCGCGCGATGCCGTCCGCCACCGAGAGCACGGTGCCAACCTCCGTGAGCTCCGCCTGCCCCGCGTCGAGGCCCTCGATGCGGCTCTTGAGAATGCTGGTTATCTCATCAGGATTGATCTGCATGTCGTGTCGTTTCCTTAGCTCTTCTCGGTCAAGGGAGGGGGGAGGGGGTTGAGGGGGAGGGGGGAGGGCCAGCCCTCCCCCCTCCCCCCTAAGCGGCGACGTGCCTGCGCAGCTGCTCCAGTCGGTTGCGGATAGAGGCGTCGAGGATCGAGTTGCCCACGCGCACCACGATCCCGCCGAGGATCTCGGGGTCCACGCGAGTGGCGAGCGCAACCCTGCGCCCGGTGCTCTCACCGATGCGCTCCACCACCTGGTCGGTGGTCGCGTCATCGAGCGCGATCGCGCTGGTGATCTCCACGGGCAGCAGGCGGTTGTGATCCTCCCACAGCCGCTCGTACTCGCGCCGCACGCGAAAGATCGCAGGCATCCGATGGTTCTCGATCAAGAGCTTCAAGAAGTTCACGAACCGCTCCTCGGCCCCCGAGAGGAGGCGATCGAGCCCATCCTGCTGCTCGCGGGTGGAGAAGTAGGGCGAGAAGAAGAAGACCCGCAGGTCGCGGCTCTGATCCAACGCATCGGCGAACTGGGCGAGCTGGGCGCGCAACTCGTCGAGCAGGCCATGCTCGCGGGCCACCTCGAACAGCGAGCGGCCGTATACGCGGGCGAGCTCCTCCATCCTAGGCTCCCGAGGAGAGCGAGGAGAAGTCGAGCTCGCCCAGCGCCTCCTCGACGAGCCGCCGCTGGTCGGCGGCGTCGAGCGCCTTGCGGGTGACCTTCTCGGTCGCCATCACCGTGAGGTCGGCGACCTCCTGGCGGATCTCCTGCAGCGCCCGCCGGGTGGCGGCTTCGATGTCGCGCTCCGCGCGCTTGGCGGCGTCGGCGGCGAGCTCGCGCCCGTGTGTGCGCGCCTCGCGCTCGTGCGCCTCCGCCGCCTGGCGGGCGCGCTGCACGATCTCATCCGCCTGCCCCCGCGCCTGGAGGAGGCGCTCGCGGTATTCGGCCAGCAGCTCGTCGGCCTCCCGGCGGGTGCGCTCCGCGGAGTCGATCGACTCTTCGATCGTCTTCTGGCGGCGCTCCAGCGCCGCGCTGATGCGAGGGAAGGCCAGGCGCGCAAGCAGGACCATGACGAGGCCGAAGACGAGCAGCGTCCACACCATCAAGCCGACGCCGGGCTTGATCAGGAAGCTGCCGTTGGAGGCGAGCGGCGGCATCCCTCCCCGCGCCCCAAGGAGGGCGGGCAGCGAGGCGGCGACGTGGAGGGCGGCGGCGGGCATCGGCATCTGTGGCTAGACGATGAACGCGGCCAGCAGGCCGGCCACCAGGCCGTAGAAGAAGCAGGCCTCGGTCAGCGCGAACCCGAGCCACTGGATCTGGGTGATCTCGTCGCGCATCTCCGGCTGGCGGGTGACGGCCTCGATCACCTTCCCGAAGATGATCCCGATGCCGACTCCGGCTCCCACGGCGCCGAGACCGCCGCCGACGCCGAGACCGATCGACTTGCCGGCCTTGGCGACTTCTTCGGTGACCGCCAGGACGGTGATGAGTGCGATGTGCACGGTGATTGGCTCCTTTAGTGATGGTCGGCGACCGCGCCGCCGAGGTAGATAGCGGTGAGGGTGGCGAAGATGAACGCCTGCAGGGCGGCCACCAGGCCCACCTCGAACGTGAAGATGATGATTCCGAACGGGATCGTGATCCAGCCGAGCGCCGCGATCCCGAGCAGCACCGCGAGGGCGCCCGACATGAACAGGATGATCAGGTGGCCCGCGAGGATGTTTGCGAACAACCGGATCGAGAGCGACAGCAGGCGCATCAGGTTGGAGAGCACCTCCAGCGCGAAGATCGCCCCCGCCATCGCCCCCGTGACCCCGGCGGGGACGAGACCTTTGAGGTAGCCGATCGGGCCCTTGGCGCGCACGCCTTCGACGGTGTAGGAGACGAACACCACCAGTGCGAGCGCCAGCGGGATCGAGAGGTTGGCGGTGGCGGCGTAGATCGAGAACGAGGGGATGTGCCACCCGAAGACGCTGATCTCGTGCTCGGTGTTGGTCGGCAGCGGGATGTAGCCGATCAGGTTGGAGAAGAGGATGAACAGGAACAGGGTCCCCACGAACGGGAACCACCTCGCGGCCATCCGCTCGTCCATGCTGCTGCCGGTGATGTTCTCGTGCATCAACCGGTAGAGGATCTCCACGGCGGTCTGCACCTTGTTGGGCCGCTGCTGCATGCGCCGCGCGATCCAGATCATCGTCACGCAGGTGAGCACCCCCGCGATCACCAGGTAGAGGACGGCCTTGGTGATCGAGAAGTTCACCCCCCCGAGATCGATCGAGACCCAGTCCGCGAGCTTGAACTCGTTCTGGGGTAGGAAGGCGGTGTTGCGCGCGGGGTGCCAGCCGTACGCGGCGACGAGCGCGATCACGCCCGCGAGGTACACGAACAGGACCGCGAGGAGCTTGCGCTTGACCGTGCTCATGACGGGCTCGGCCTCCCCTCCAGCATCCCATCGCGGTAGGCGATCGAGAGCGCGAGGTAGACGGTGAAGGCGCCCAGCACGAGCGCCGCCGCCATGATCCCGTCGTCGCGGCCGCCCGCGTAACGGGCGAGCAGGACCGCGAGCGCGACGATCCACACGCGCCCCATCATGGTCCCCACGAGCAGCCCCGCCCTCAGCTTGGGGTCGCTCAGGCGCAGCGCCTGCGCGTGCAGGGCGGCGGCCCCCAGGCGGGTGAGCAGCCAGGCGGCGGCACCCACGATGTAGCCCATCAGGGGCAGCCCCGCGGCCAGCACGAATGGCGCCGTGGCGAGCACCAGGCACACGTCGAGGTAGCGCAGGATGGTCATCTGCGGCCGTCGGTAGCTTTGGGATGTCGCATTTGAGGGGCCACCCTACAGACGCGAAAGCCCGTGCGTCCGCCCGCGGCGGACTCTTGCTCAGGCCCTCCTCTGGCCGTCTGCTGCAGCCGCGCGGAAGTCTACAGGTTCTGAGACTTCGTAACAACTTTGTGACACTCCGCGCGAGCGCCACCAAGCTTCGGCGGCCCACACCAGCAGGGCAGCGAGTGCCGCGGCTGCAACGCCCGCGAAGACGTCGAGCAGGAAGTGGTTGCCGGTGGCGAGCACCGCCACGCAGGTGACGCAGGGATGGAGGACCGCCGCGACGCGCACCCAGAGCTTCTTGGACAAGGCCCACAAGGCCAAAGAACACCAAACCGCCCAGGCCAGATGCAGGGAGGGCATCGCCGCGAACTGGTTGGCGGCGGAGGCGAGCGGCCCGGTGTGCCAACCGCCGAGCGCTCCAGTGGATGCCACCACATCGTCGAAGCCGCTGCCCAAGAGCAGCCGCGGGGGGGCCGTCGGGTAGAGCCAGAAGACGAGGAGGCCGAGCACGTTGATCGCCACGAGCGTGTTGCGCAGCGGCCGGAAGATGTCCGCGCGCCGGTACCACAGCCAGCCGAGCAGCCCGAGGGTGACGATGAAGTGGGCGTTGTCGTAGTAGTCGGAGAGGAGCAGTCCGAGCGTGCGGTGGGCCGCAAGCCAACGGTTGAGGGCCAGCTCGGGATCGAGGCCCAGCGAGCGCTCCAGGCGCAGCAAGGCCCAGCCGTGGGCAAGCGCGGCATGGACGCGCAGCGGCGCGAGGTTGTTGATCGCGTCGTACGCCCAGCACAGCCACACCACCACCAGCGCCTCCCCCCACCAGCGCGTGCGCGTGGTGGCGATCACTCTCTCCGGAGCCGACCGCACCGGCAGCGCTGGCAGGGCCAATTCCCCGGAGGCTGTCTCCATCTGGACGCCCGAGGCCATTGGGCAATGTTAGGGGGCGACCACCTGGAGGCCGCGCTCGCCGAGCGTCTCGAGCACCCGCGGGAGCGCCGCGACGGTGCGCCGCCAGGAGCCGGGGGCGCTGTAATCGTCGGCGTCATGCAGGAGCAGCACCGCGCCCTCGTCCGCTCCGGCCGTAACCAGCGCCGCGATCGACTCGGGGGTGGCGCGGGCCTCCCAGTCGCGGCCCCAGTGGCTCCATAGCAGCGTGCGCCAGCCGCGCCGATGGGCGAGGACGAGAGCCGCGGCGTTGAGGACCCCGTAGGGCGGTCTGTAAAGGGTGGGGGAGCACCCGGTGGACTCCTCGATAATCGCCCGCGCCCGGAGGATGTCCTCGCGGACCTGCCACGGGGTCAGACGCAGCAGGTTGCGGTGGCGGTGACAGTGCACCCCCACCCCGTGACCGGCCGCCGCGATCTCCCCGGCGAGCCCCGGGTTGCGCAGGATCTGCTCCCCCACCAGGAAGAACGTCGCCCGCACGCCCGCCCCGGCGAGGATCTCGAGGACCGCGGGGGTGCCCTGCGGGTGGGGACCGTCGTCGAAGGTCAGCGCATACCCCATGCCACCTGCGGTGCGATCCTCGATACCCAGGGATCCGCGCAGCGCGCGCAGGTAGAACGCGAGCGCGGGCAGCGCATAGCCGACGGCGGCCGCACCGGCCGCCGCGCCCACCAACGGGGGCAGAAGGCTGCGATCATCGTTGGCGAGCATGGGCGAACTGGTGCTGGGAATCATTGCGGCGATGGGGGCCTCGACCCTCTACAGCCTAGGGATCGCGCTGCAGGCGGTGGACGCCAAGCGGACGCTCCACCGCGAACACCTGCGCCTGGGGCTGCTGCGGGAATTGATCGGACGCTCGCGCTGGCTGCTCGGCACGGGCCTCTCGATGCTCGGCTGGCCGCTGCAGCTGCTGGCCCTCTCGCTGGCGCCCCTGGTGGTGGTGCAGCCCGCGATGGCGGCGGGCCTGCTCGTGCTGCTGGCGCTGAGCGAGCGGATGTTGAACGAGCGCGCCGGACGGCGCGAGCACCTGGCGGTGTGCGCGATCGTGCTGGGCGTGGTCGGCGCGGCGCTGACCGCGCCGCCGCGCACCACGACGCACGCCGGCAACGCGGTCCTCACGGTCGTGCTGGTCCTGCTCGCGTTGGCGAGCGTGTTGCCGTACATCTGGCAGTTGGTGCGCCGGCCCCCGGCCCTGGTGACGATGCTCGGCGCGGGGATGGGCTATGCGTGGACCGGGGTCGCCACGAAGCTCGCCTCCGACGATCTCGCGTACGGGCACGTGTGGCTTGCGGTCGCCTGGGGGATCTCCACGGCGGCGGCCTCCGTGATCGCGGCGCTCAGCGAGATGAGCGCGCTGCAGGAGCGCCCCGCAATCCAGGTGGCCCCGGTGGTGTTCGTGATCCAGACCGCGGTGCCCGTCGCGCTCGCCCCGCTGCTGCTGGGGGAGCGCTTCACATCGACCCCGCTGAGCGGGGCGCCGCTGGCGCTCTCGCTGGCCGTGCTGATCGCGGGCGCCGCGGTGCTCGCGCGCTCGCCGCTGCTGCTGGCGCTGATGCAGGGGGAGCCGCCGGACGCGGAGCGAGAGCCGATGGCAGCGGACGAGCGGGCGCTCGCCGAGGCCGGGGGCACACGCGAGGCGAACGATCGGGCCGGCGCTCAGCGCAAGCGAGTGAGCGCCGTGAGCGACTCCGCGGAGAGCCGCTCGCCGCGGAGCCGGGAGACGATGCGCTCCACGCCCAGCACCGAGGCGCCCGACCCGTTGACGGCCACCACGAGCACGTCGCCGGCGAGCACCGGACGCTGAGGCAGGGGCGCGCGTGCGCTGAGCCGCAGCGCCCCCTGCACGGGGGTGGCTCCCGCGGTGCGCGCGAACAGCAGCTGGCCCACGGTCAGTCCGCCGCTGGGCTCCAGGAAGTAGAAGCGGCGCGGCAGACCCAGCGCGTGGGCCTGCGCGCGCAGCGCGGCGCGAGTGCGCACCCAGCGCAGGATGCTGGAGCCGGCGGGCAGTTCGGGGAGCAGTTCGTCTCCGCTCGAGCGCAGCGCGGCGATCGTGGCGGGCGCGTACACGCCGCCGTCCGCGAACGAGGCGTGGATGCCCCGTGAGGCCAGCTCGCTCGCCACAAGCGCGACATCGCGCGCGGGTGCGCGCACGATCAAACCCACGTCGGGGCGGTCGGTGTGCACCCGCGTGAGCTGGTGCACGTGCAGGATCGCGGCCGCCCAGGCGCTCACCTCGTCGGTGGACATCGTCCAAATGCCGCCCCCCAGCAGCAGCACGAGCTGCACGGAGAACGCAGCCAGCCGCAGGCGCCAGAGGGGGATCGGGCTCACGCGCCGGGGGGCCTTCAGCACGACGTCCACGGCGTGCGGGTGCTCCTCCTCCTGGGCCCGCGAAGAGCTCATCCGCCGCGGCGCCGGCCCCTCCTCCGCAAAGCTCGCCTGCACGTGCTCGCGCAGCTCGCCCGTATCGTTCGCGAGGCGCAGCAGCTCCAGATCCGCCATCGCGCGGGTGTTCAGACGGGCGTGGCCCACGGGCAGCCCGTAGGAGACGACGGGCGTGCCGGTGGCCTTCGCCTCCAGGCAGGTGACCCCGCCTGTGGAGTGCACGAGCGCATCGGCAGCCGCAAGCAGCTGGGGCATCGCGTCGGTGAACCCGTACACGTGCACACGGGGCTCCCGCGCGAAGGTCGCGCTGAGGCGCTCGTGCAGCTGCTCGTTGCGGCCGGCAAGACAGACGATGCTCGAGACCTCGGACACCCGGCAGAGCTCGCGTACGGCGCCCTCGACGTCGCCCACTCCCCAGCCTCCGCCGGAGACGACCACCATCCGGCCCTCCTCGGGAAGCCCGAGCGCGTGCCGCGCCTGCACCGGGCAGCGGGGCTCCAGGAACTCGGCGGAGATCAGCGGGCGCACCAGGCGCGCGCTGCCCTCCCCCGCGATGCGCTCGACCGAGGGCATCGACTCGCCGTACATCACCAGGTGCATGTCGATCCCGGGCTGCGCCCAGAAGAAGAGGCCGGTGAGGTCGGTGATCGTCGCGACGGTGGGACAGCTCACAGCGCCGGTGCGGCGCAGGCGCGCGAGCACGACGGTGACCGCGGGGTAGGTGGAGACGATCACGTCGGGCTCGTACTCGGCGATGCGGCGCGCGAGCGGCCGGGCACCGAACAGACGCAGACTGCCAGCGCGTGAGCCAGCGCACGGGGGGCACGCGCTCGAGCAGCCAGTAGACGAGGCTGTAGCTCCACGGGAAGAAGCGCAGCTGCACGCGATAGCCATCCTGGACCACTTGGCGCAGCACGCGCCCCATCGCGGCGAGGCCGTCGATCACCGTGACCTCGACCTCCTCGGGGGAGGCCTCGATCTGCTGGGCGAGCACGCGCGCCGCAGCGGCGTGGCCCTCGCCGACCTCGGCCGAAAGGATCAGGACACGGCGTGGACCGGGGCCCCCGGGTGAGGTGGGTTCGCGGCGCAACGCAGGCATAGCGTACCTGGCACCAGAGACGCTTGCGGGGCCGCCGGAGAGCCTAACGCAGGAAGAACACTTTCGGAATGTGTCTTGAAACCCGGGGATCGCCAATTGTCCTCGTCCAGATCGGGGCCCAAGACACTCTCCCTCTCAATCTTCGCCGCGCCGGCCCGGCCTCCTCTCAACCACCGGCGCGGTGCGCTTCGGCCAGCAGCGCGCCCGCTTCGGGCGTGGCGGGGAGCTGCCCGAGGAGGTGGAGCTCCCGCACGAGCACCCAGAAGGCGAGCCGGGGCGTACCGCGGGGACCGATCAGCGCCGAGTCCCACGGCTCGCGACGGCGGGGGCCGGCGTCCCACTGGTAGAGGTAGACCCGCTTGACCCGCCCGCTGAGGCGGGCGAGGCGGTTGAACACGAAGCGGGTGACCGCGGCGGCGTGGGTGGGCGATTCCGGGAAGTCGTGGGCGCTGTGGTTGTGGCGGGCGACGACCCCGGCGGTCTCGGTGAACCAGATCTCCCCGCGCGTCGCGCTCAGGAGAGCCCGGGTGGAGGCGCTCTGCAGGCGGTTGGCGCCGATGTAGTTGTGCAGGCCCCAGATTCCCGGTTCGAAGCCGAGGGCGTGGCGGAGGCTCCTGACCCAGGCGGCCATGCCCGGCACGTCGAGCAGTTCGGCGGCGAGCACGTTGCACGCGGGGCAGATGCGGCGCATCTGCCGGTAGTAGGCGGCCACGAGCGCGGGGCGCCGGCAGGTGGGCTGCCCGCAGTAGTTGGCCTCGTTCCAGGTCGCGAAGTCGGTGACCCAGGGGTAGAGCGCGTGCAGCCGCCGGAACTGGCGACCGAGCTGAGCGGGGCTCGGCAGCGGCCGATGGCGGCCCGCGATCGAGGAATGTTCGAAGGCGATCAGGGGGCGAACCCCGTCGGCGCGGGCGGCGCTCAGCCAGCGCTTGAGCGCCCTCGCCTGGGCGCGGCCTTCGAGCGCGTTCCAGCCGATGGCGAGCCGCGCGTAGCGGATGCCGAGCGCCTGGAAGCGGGGGTCGGCGAACATGTAGCGCTTCTGATCGCCGATCCCCACTGCCAGCGCGTGCGCGCCCGCGGGCAGGGCGATCGCGAGCAGGAGCGCGAGCACGCTCGCGGTTGATGTGAGGCGCTTCACGAGGAGACGATCTCGTACTCGCCGGTCTCGAAATCCTGTGCGATGTCGCTCTCGATCTGCGCGGGGGAGGCCTCGGGGCGCAGTCGGCGCAGGCGGATCGCGTCGAGGCGGCGGAACTTGAGGATCTCGAGCACGTACACGAGGTACACGCTGGCCGCGGCGACAAGCAGGCCGATCGCGGCCATCACGAGCGTCCAACCGAGGTACAGGTGGCCTTTGTGGTCGCTGTAGGGGACGAAGCGCAGCGCGAGGGCGAACCCGGCGAGCATCAGCGTCCAGGCGTACAGGTAGGCGATGGTGCGCCGGCGCGAGAAGCCGATGCGGGCCATGCGGTGGTGGAAGTGCTCGCTGTCGGGGGCGTAGATGGGCCGGCGGTACTTCAGGCGCTTGAGCACCACGAAGGTGGTGTCGAGGAATGGCACGGCGAGCAGGATGAGGGGCAGCACGAAGGAGAGCACGACCTGCGTCTTGACGGCGCCCTCGACGGTGAGGCAGCCCATCAGCAGCCCGAGCAGGTTGGCGCCGCAGTCGCCCATGAAGCTCGACGCGGGGGGGAAGTTGTAGAGCAGGAAGCCCAGGGAGGCGCCGGCGATGATCGCGGCGAGCACCCCGGGGGCCCACCGTTCGAGGTCGAACGCGATCACCGCGAGCGTCGCCGCGATGATCGCGCAGACGCCCGCGGCGAGGCCGTCGACGCCGTCGGAGAAGTTGACGACGTTCATCAGAGCCACGAGGCCCACGACGGTGATCGCACCGCCGGCGTTGGGGAACTGCAGCAGGCCGACGAAGGGGAGCGCGATCCGTTCGACGACGATGCCGAAGTGCACGACGATCAGCGCGGCGGCGAACTGCCCCGCGAGCTTGACAACGGGCGGCAGGTCGAAGCGGTCGTCGAGCGCGCCCACGAGGGTGATCACGGCCGCGGCGATCAACATTCCATGCCAGATCCGTTCGTCGGGCAGCCAGATCAGCCCCGCCACGAGCGCCCCGGCGAAGATCGCAAGCCCGCCGAGCAGCGGAGTGGGTCGGTCGGAGAGGCCGCGCTCGCGGGGGAAGTCGATGGCGCCCATCGCGCGCGCGAGACGCATCGTGAGGGGCGTCAGCAACGCGGTCACCGTGGCGGCCGCCAGGAAGGCGTAGAGCGCGTCGAGCTCGGTGGGATGCACCACCGGCAGCATCGCAGGCGCGGACATCGCCTGCCGCAGGAGGGGAGAGGTCGGTCCCGGAAAAGCGTGGAGCGCGTCGAACTCGTGGGAGGCCATAAGCTCGCCAACAGCATCGCAGGAGCAGGCGTCGTATGTGCGCGGTGCACTCCGCGAGCTACGCGGGCGCCCCGGCGGGGAGCGCCTCGTAGAGGGGGTAGCGATCGACGATCGCGCGCACGCGCTCGGAGAGCTCCCCGGTGCGCTCCTCGAAGCCGGGGGTGAGGGCGGCGGCGACGATCTGGCCGACCTCCACGAAGTCCTCGCGCCGCAGCCCGCGGGTGGCGAGTGCGGGAGTGCCGATGCGCAGTCCGGAGGCTTCCATGGGGGGGCGGGGGTCGAAGGGGACGGCGTTGCGATTGACGGTGATGCCGATGTCGTGGAGGCGGTCCTCGGCCTGGCGGCCGCTGAGCTCGGGGCGCACGTCGCGCAGGTCGGTGAGCACGAGGTGCACGTCGGTGCCGCCGGTGAGCACGTTGACGCCGTGGCCGGCGCCGAGCAGCTGCTCGGCGAGCGCGCGGGCGCCCTCCAGAGTGCGGCGCTGGCGCTCACGGAAGAGCTCGCTTTTGGCGATCTTCAAAGCGACGGCCTTGGCGGCGATCACGTGCTCCAGCGGACCGCCCTGCTGGCCGGGGAAGACGGCGGAGTCGATCTTCTTGGCGTACTCCTCCTTGCAGAGGATCATGCCGGCGCGGGGCCCGCCGATCGTCTTGTGGGTGGTGGTGGTGACGACGTCGGCGCCGAGCTCGACGGGGTTGGGGTGCAGGCCCGCGGCGACGAGGCCGGCGAAGTGGGCCATGTCGACCATCAGGAGCGCCCCGACCTCGCGGGCGATCTCGCGGAAGCGGGGGAAGTCGAGCCGGCGGGGGTAGGCGGACCAGCCGGCGAGCAGCAGCTTGGGGCGGCGCTCGCGCGCGATGCGCGCGACCTCGTCCATGTCGATCCAGCCGCTCTCGCGGTCGACCTCGTAGGCGGCGATGTCGTAGAGGCGCCCGGAGACGTTGATCTTCATCCCGTGCGTCAGATGCCCGCCGTGGGCGAGCGAGAGACCCATGATCGTGTCGCCGGGCTGCAGCAGCGCGTGGTAGACGGCGGTGTTGGCCTGCGCCCCGGAGTGGGGCTGCACGTTGGCGTGCTCGGCCCCGAACAACGCCCTGGCGCGGTCGATCGCGAGCTGCTCGGAGATATCGACCCACTCGCAGCCCCCGTAGTAGCGCCGGCCCGGGGTAGCCCTCGGCGTACTTGTTGGTGAGCACCGACCCCTGGCATTCGAGCACCGCGCGCGGCACGAAGTTCTCGGAGGCGATCATCTCCAGCGTGCTCCGCTGGCGCTCGAGCTCCCCACGCAGCGCTTCGGCGATCTCGGGATCGACCTCGGCGAGAGGGCGGTTGAAGTAGTCGGGGCTCAGCTCGGACATGGGGCACTCCTCGGGGACGGAAGCTTGAAGGTGCCCAGGCGCGCGGCTGCTGTCCAGCGGCCGCCGCTCCCCGGTGGTGCTCCACCTGATCCAGCGCCAGTCGCGAGGGCCGTCTTCGAGGCTAGCAGGAGCCGGGGATCACATGCGCGCCGAGGGTGCTCTACGGCGCCGCTTCCAGGTTGTCGTCCCAGTAGTTGCCCGAGAACGTCGTGACCGCTTCGTTGAAGTACGCGTAGAGCCCGTAGGAGCCCCCGTTGGGGTAGTAGCCGTGCGAATCGTAGCCGCCTTCACAGACGTGATGACCGCCTTCGACGTCGTATACGGATTTGGTCAGGCATCGTGCGAAACGATTGCCGGTGACGGTCACGGGGCCGAGGACTGTGAATCCATTCTGGCCGCTCCCGCCGCCGTAGATCGTGTACCCGCCACCGGCGAGGAGGTTGTTGGTGATCGCGATGTTCCGCGGGTCGCTTTCGTCGTGGCTGAAGAAGATCGCGGCCGTCTGTTCGTGCGGCTGGAGGATCGTGTTGTGATTCATCGCGATCGACGTGGATCCGCCGCCATAGTAGATCCCGTCGTAGTGGGCATTCGGGATGTCCCCATTGTCGAGGCAGTAGTTGTCTTCGTAGACGCCCGCTCCCCAGAAGCACGCGGCGGTGTAATAGATCTGGTTGTGTTCGTAGCGGTTGGCCGGTTGGCCTTCGTTGCGGAAGCAGAAGGTCGTGACATTTTCACCCGACTGCGCCCCGCCATGGCAGGTGACGTGCTTCACCACCACGCCGCCGATGCCGGGAAATATATGGATACCGTTGCCGCCGCACGGCGAGGAGCATCCTCTCTGCGTACCGTTGACGGTGATTTCGTCGTCTTCGATCGTCGTGTTGCTCGCCCTGACCTCGATGGAGCCGTTCAGGTTCACGTCCTTGATCGTCGTACCTTCGGCACTCACCACGATATCGCCCGATCGCGCTTCCAGCGGCGTGCCCGCGGGCACGCCGCTGTTGGTGGGGTCGGGGTAACCACACGCGCTGGGCGCCCTGAAGCAGTTGGTCTGCAGGCTGCCGCTGCCGCTCGGCGGCGGCGGCGGCGGCGGCGGTTCCGAGGCTCCAACTTCGACATTCTGCTCGGTCGTGGCCGTCTGACCCGACGCATCGGTGACAACCAGCCGCACGTACTTCGTGCCCACCCCCGCGAACGTGAACTGCAGGGTCCGTCCGCTGCCGAGCGGCCACAACGGCGGGATCGGCCGCGTCGAAGAACCGTCATCGGACCACGCATACGTGCACGGGCCGTCCGGACAGGTGGAGCTCGCAGCGTCAAACGTGACCGGTTCTCCAGCAACCGGCGACGCCGGCGCGTAGGTAAAGCTCGCCGTGGGCGGCGGAGCGCTCACCGGCCCGACGCTCGCGCTTGTGGCGGGCGTGGCGCCACCGGCGTTGGACGCGGTCACGACCACGCGCACCGTGTCGCCGACGTCGCCCGAGCCGGGCCTGTAGGTCGAGCTGCTCGCACCGGCCACGTCCGCGCAGCCGCCGCCCGCCGCATTGCAATCCTGCCACTGATACGCATACGAAGTCGGGCTGCCCGTCCATGTCCCGGTGCTCGCGGTGAGCGTCTGCCCGACCATGGCGGCGCCGCTCACGGTCGGCGGGGCGACCTCGCTCGGCGCGCTCGGCGGCGGCGGTTCCGAGGCCCCAACCTTGACATTCTGCTCCGTTGTGGCCGTCTGACCCAACGCATCCGTGACAACCAGCCGCACATACTTCGTGCCCACCCCCCAGAACGTGAACTGCAGGGTCCGTCCGCTGCCGAGCGGCCACAACGGCGGGATCGGCCGCGTCGAAGAACCGTCATCGGACCACGCATACGTGCACGGACCGTCCGGACAGGTGGAGCTCGCAGCGTCGAACGTGACCGGTTCTCCGATAACCGGCGAGGCCGGCGCGTAGGTAAAGCTCGCCGTGGGCGGCGAAGCGCTCACGACGCTCGCGCTCGACAGTTCGCTTTCGGTGACAATTCCTGCGGTGGTGAGGGGGGTGCTGTCCAAGGGATCGGCCGAAGCGTTTTCAAGTTCTCCCGTCGGGGTCTCCGCCGAGGCCGCCACCGCCACCGCCAACACGGCTATCAGCGCCACCAGCATTGTCATAATGAAACGCTTACGATCCTTGATCACAATGTCCTCCCCTGTTTCTAGTCACATAAAGACGCCGACGCGCATACGCATCGATCGATCACCTCGACCTTGCGCAATGCAAGCGCTGTGGCGTACTGTCAGGTTGAATACCCTGCATTGAGGAAAAACGCAGAGGCCTGGAGGTATCCTCTACCGCTACTCCTCCATCGGTGGCTCGACGAGCGTCACGGCCCAGAGGCCGCATAGGTAAACTCCGTGACTCCGCGTCGAGTCACGCACCTCTCTCATCCGTGAGTCACGTACCACTCATCGTGACTCTGCGTCAAGTTCCGAGGCAGTATAGCAGATCCTCTGGTGGCGAGTGCACATCGACTCGTCGCCACGTCTGAACGGTGGAATCGCCCGATCCTCGCCACGCGGCTAGTCACTCAGAGCCTGCGCGGCTTGCCCGACGGGCCCCTCGCGAACGATGCGCCAACGGGCGGCGCGCTCGTACTCCCGCAGGTCGAGCACGGTGGAGGCGACCCCCGGGAGCTCGCCGCCGTCGAGCACCAGGTCGGCGCCCTCCAGCAGCTCGCGGGCGACCTCGGTCAGCCGCCGCGCCTCGGGGCCGCCGGAGAGGTTGGCGCTCGACTGCATCACGGGACCCCGAACTGCGCGCAGGGCCGCCAGGCGTTCGGGTAGCAGCGGCACGCGCAGGCCAAGCGCGCCCGGCTCGCCCTCTGGCGCACCGGTGGGAGGCCCAGCCGCGAGGGGATAGCGGTGCTCGCGGTTGGGGAGCAGCAGCGTCAGCGGACCGGGCAGCAGCGCCCGCATCGCCGCGCGCTCCCTGGGACCCAGCTCGGCCAGCGCTTCCAGGGCCTGGTCAACTGCGAAGAACATCACCGCCGCCGGGCGCCCCGGGGGGCGGCCCTTCAGCTCATAGAGACGCTCCACAGCCTCGCGCTGCAGCGGATCGCAGGCAAGGCCGTAGACCGTATCCGTCGGGAAGACAGCGACTCCACCCCTCGCCACACACTCCTGCAGGTGCGCCGCATCGAGGGCTTTGAGCGTCACCCGCCCCGCTCCCCCACCACCACGCGCTCGATCCCCGCGAGGTCGCGCTCGGCGCGCACCGCGCGGAAGCCCGCCGCTCCCAGCAGCTCGCCCACCGCCTCCGCCTGGCCGGCGCCGACCTCGAGCGCCGCGAGGCGCACGCGCCCGCGCCCGGCGAGCTGGGCAAGAAGCAGCCGGATCGCGCTGAGGCCGTCGGGGCCGGCGAACAGGGCGCCCGGAGGCTCGTGGCGGAGGATCTCCGGCCCCAACGCCGCGCGTTCCGGCTCGGCCACATAGGGCGGGTTGCAGAGCACCGCGTCGTACTCGTCGGGCACCTCCTCCAGAAGGTCCGAGCGCGGCCACCGCACCTCGAGGCCCAGCCGCTCGCCGTTCGCGCGGGCCAGGCCCAATGCGTCCTCACTCACATCGCTGCCGGCCACCTCGAGGTCCAGGCGCTCGTCCTTCAGCGCGAGCGCCACCGCGCCGCTGCCTGTGCCCACGTCGAGCACGCGCACGCCCCGCGGCAGCGTGAGGCCCACCTCCACCAGCAGCTCCGTCTCCGGGCGCGGGATCAGCGCGCGGCGGTCCACGCTCAGCTCCAGGCGGCGGAAGCCGCGCGTGCCCGTGATGTACGCCACCGGCTCGCGCTCCACCGCGCGGCGGCGCACCGCCTCCTGGAAGGGGCGCACCGCGACGCCCTCCACGCTCAGGTCGCGGTCGGTGATCAGGCGCGCGCGGTCCACCCCCAGCACGTGCGCGAGCAGCACTTCGGCGTCCAGGCGCGGGGTCTCCACGCCCGCCGCGGTGAACGCCGTGACGGCCCCCTCCAGCGCCTCCCGCACCGGGACACCGCGCCGCGGTGGGGGCCGACGAAAGTACCCGCCGCCCTCGGACTGCGCTGCGAACGCCCGCCGGCGGCCCCGGAGGGGGGCCGCCCATCCCAACCCTTCACAGCCCGAGCTCATCCCTGCGTCGCGGTCTGCGCCTCCAGCCGCCGGCGCTTCTCGTCTGACTGCAGCGCCTGCGTGAACTCCTCCAGCTCCCCCTCCAGCACCTGGTCGAGGTTGTGCGTCGTCAGCTTCACCCTGTGGTCGGTCACGCGCCGCTCGCCGTAGTTGTACGTGCGGATCTTCTCCGCCCTGTCGCCCGTCCCCACCTGCGCGCGGCGGTCCGCCGCCAGACTCGCCTGCTGGTCGGCCAGCGCCCGCTCATACAGGCGCGCCCGCAGCACCCGCAGCGCCTTCTCGCGGTTCTGCAGCTGGGACTTCTCGTCCTGCATCGCAACCACGATCCCCGACGGGCGGTGCGTGATGCGCACCGCCGAGTCCGTCGTGTTCACCGACTGCCCCCCCGGGCCCGTCGAGCGGTACACGTCGATCTGCAGGTCGTTCGGGTCGATCTCCACCTCCACCTCCTCCGCCTCCGGCAGCACCGCCACCGTCGCCGTCGAGGTGTGCACGCGCCCCTGGGACTCCGTCGCCGGGATCCGCTGCACCCGGTGCGTGCCCCCCTCGAACTTGAACACCGAGTACGGTCCCCCGGACCCGGACGGGTGGGATCCAGATCCTTTGATCGCGAACGTGTACTTCCCCTCCCCCACCTCCAGCGGCTCCGTCTGCAGGCCCCGGCGCTCCGCGTAGCGGCTCAGCATCCTGAAGATGTCCCCCGCCCACAGCCCCGCCTCGTCGCCGCCCGCGCCCCCCTGGATTTCCACGATCACGCTCTTCTCGTCGTTCGGGTCCTCCTCCACCATCGCCAGGCGGATCTCCTCCTCCAGCTGCTCGATCCGCTCGCGCGCGCCCCTCAGCAGCTCGCGCACCTCGGGGTCCTCCCCGTCCTCGCTCAGCAGCTCCTCCGCGCCCGCCGCGTCGTCCTGCGCGCGGCGCCACTGCGCAGCCAGCTTCGCCGCTCCCTCCAGCTGGCTGTATGCGCGGCCCGCCTCCGCGTAGCGCACCCTGTCCCCGATCACCGCCGGGTCGCTCAGCTGCTTGCTCAGCTCCGCGAAGCGCGCCTCGATCTGCTCCACCAGGTCTTCGATCACGAGACCCAGTCTATGTCTACGCCACGACCTCCACGCCCACGAGGTCCGCCGCGGTCAGCTCGCCCGGGGTCTCGTGCGATAGCACCGCCTTCAGCGCCGCTATCGCCACCGCCAGCTGGCCAAGGTCGGGCTCGCGGGTCGTCAGCAGCTGCAGCTTCAGCCCCGGCCACATCAGCGCCTGCACCCAGCGACGGCGGCGGTTGCGCCCCGCGAACTTGATGATCTCGAACGAGATCCCCGCGATGATCGGCACCCCCAGGATGCGCGTCACCACCAGCCAGTACCACGCCGGCAGGCCGATCGGGGCGAACACGACGATCGCCACGATCATCACCAGCAGCAGGAAGCTCGTCCCGCAGCGCGGGTGCAGTCGCGAGAAGCGCTGCGCATGCTCCGGCGTCAGCGGCAGCTGCGCCTCGAAGCACGAGATCGTCTTGTGCTCCGCCCCGTGGTACTCGAACACCCGCCGCAAGTCGCGCAGGCGCGAGAGCAGCAGCATGTAGCCGAGGAAGATCCCCGTGCGCACCAGCCCCTCGATCACCCAGAACAGCACCGAGGAGTGCAGCTGGCCCTTGATCAGGCTCGTCAGCCCCACCGGGATCAGGAAGAACAGGCCGATCGCGAAGAGCAGCGCCACCACCACCGTCCCCGCCCACACCGCGCCCGGGATCTCCTGGGCCTCCTCCTCGCCCTCCCCGTCCGGCGAGCTGCGCGTTAGCCGAGACCCCCAGCGCACGGAAGCCGATCGCCAGCGACTCCCCCAACGCCACCACGCCCCGCACGATCGGCAATCGCAGCGCGCGGTGCCGGCGCAGCGGGGAGCTCAGCGGGAAGCTCTGCACCTCGATCTCCCCCAGCGCCGCCTCCTCGGGATCGAGGCCTCCGTGCTCGAGCTGCTCGGAGCTCGGCTTGCGCACCGCCACCGCCCAGTTGGAGACCCCCCGCATCATCACGCCCTCCAGCACCGCCTGACCCCCGAGGGGAGCGTCCCGCTGGGCCATCAGCTCACCGTCGCCAGCCGGCGCGTAAGCAGTCGCCGTCTCGTCACCGATCGGGGATCGGTCAGCAACCGACGTCTCAGTCGGCGTACCGGCGAGCGCGCGCGCGGACATCGCTACTCGGGCTGCGTCCGGCTCGGCGCGCCAACGCTCGGCTGGTTCGCGCCCGCAGCCACGGTGGGGGCCCCGCCGGTCTGCGCCCTGTCCTGCGCCTGGCGCAGACGGCTCTTCGCCACCCGGCGCTGGAAGCGCTCCACGCGCCCGCCCGTGTCCACGAGCTTCTGGCGGCCCGTGTAGAACGGATGGCAGTTGGAGCACACCTCCACATGCAGCTCCGCGCGGGTCGCCCGCGTCATGAACTCGTTGCCGCACGTGCACCGCACGTGGGCCTGCTCGTATGCTGGGTGGATCGAGGTCTTCATGCTCCGGGCATTGTAGCGGCGGAGCGTTCCCCGGGCTGACGGCAGACGGAGGTGCGCCGCAAGGTGGTCCTGATTACGTGGCCCCTGTCATCGAGCCAGCGGTACTGCACGGTCGCGCGGAAGCCTGCCGGAGCGGGCAGGTCCGTTACCTGCCTCACGTACTTGTAGATCTTCACCCCCACTTCGGAGCGCTGCCATGTGCCAGAGCCGGCGGCGGCGAGCGTGTGGAAGCCCGCTTCGCCGGGGACGTGCTCCTGGACCACGATCTCCATCGCCATCCTGTGGGCGCCCGAGACTGTTTCCATCTGGCCTGTGAACGTCACCGAACGACCGGCCTGAGCGGCTGCCGTGACGCACTCCTCGACGGTCGCGCTCAAAGCCGGGGCGGGGCTTGCACCTGTGCCCGTACCCGGGAGCGCCAGGGGAAGCGCCATCAACGCCACCGTGCGCAGGGTCGCAAAGATTTTCGATCTCGACATCGCCCTCCCCCTAACACACCCGCACCGTGCGGGTTTCGGCCTCGCTCAGAGGATCTGGTAGAGGGGCCCATCGCCCCCCTCGGGGGTCGTGAGGCGCCCGCCCTTCGCGGTGATCGCGCCGCACTGCACGCAGTTGGTGTAGTTGACGATCACGTCCACGTCGCCGTGCTCCGGGGCGTCCTCGGGGATCTCGTAGACCCCCGCGGGGCACATCCAGCGCCACGTCTCGGCGATCTCGCGCGGGACGCGCTTCTGGACGCGAATGTGGTTGGGGGCGTCGTCGCGGGTGGCGTTGCCGGTGATGAACACGGAGGAGAGCTTGTCGAAGGTGTACTTCCCGTCAGGCTTCGGGTAGGACTTGAAGGTGTCGCCGATGAACATCGGCGTGGCGTCGTTGCGGTGCCAGTCGGTGCGGCCCGGCAGCTTCCCTTTGGTGATCTGCTGGATCCCGCTGAGCGGCGCACCGAAGATGAGGCCTTTCTGGAGCGGCTGGCGCGCGTTGCGCACCTCCCACAGCTCCCTGCCGACGGAGGAGTGCTCGATCGCCTCCTCGTAGGACTCGAACGAGGACTCGCCGCGCTTCAGAGCCGCGTAGATCGACTCCGCCGCGAGCATCCCGGACTTCACGCAGTGGTGGACGCCCTTGAGCGCCATCGTGTTGACCATGCCGCCGGAGTCGCCGACGAGCACCGCGCCGGGCATCGAGAGCTTCGGCATCGACCAGTAGCCGCCGCCCGGAAGCGCCTTCGCGCCCCACGCGACGCGCTCACCGCCGTCGAGGATCTTGCGCACGAGCGGGTGGGTCTTGAACGTCTGCAGAAGATCGTGCACGGAGGTCGTCGCGTCGGCGTACTCGAGCTCAACGACGAAGCCGATGGAGACGAGGTCATCGCCGGTCTTGGCGTCCTTCATCGGATACAGCCACGTGCCCCCGATCTGGCCGTACTTCGGGGAGATCTTCAGCGGCCAAGGCCCCATCGTGTGGATCAGGCGGTCGAGCGGCTTCGGGACCTTCCAGACCTCCTTGACCCCGAGCTCCCACACCTGCGGCGCGCGGCCCTCAGCGAGGTTGAACTCCTTGATCGCGGCACCCGTGAGGTGGCCCCAACAGCCCTCCGCGAGGACGGTCGCGGCGGCCTTCATGTCGGTGCCGGGCTCGAAGTTCGAGAGCTCCTCGCCCTCCCTGCCGCGGCCCTTGTCGCCGGAGCGCACACCGACGACGCGGCCGTCCTCCACGATGAGCTGCGTGGCGGCGGTCTCGGTGAGGATGTACGCGCCGGCCTCCTCGACGACGCGC
Source organism: uncultured Solirubrobacterales bacterium (assembly GCA_963813765.1). Lineage (GTDB taxonomy): Bacteria > Actinomycetota > Thermoleophilia > Solirubrobacterales > Solirubrobacteraceae > Palsa-744. The sequence continues at coordinate 1,033,318 of CAWFAB010000001.1, read as the reverse complement.
TGCTGGTAGCGCGCGAGCGCCGACACGGAGATGACCTCGTTGCCATGGTTGCGGAAGTTCGGCGGCGTGGGGATGCGGATCGCCAGCTTGGAGGTCGGCGTCAGGTAGACCGCCTCCTTCGTGACCTCCCCGAAGGCGAAGCCCTCGGAGCGCCAATCCTCGCGGGTGAGCTCCGGGAAGAGCTCTTCCAAAGGCCCCGGCCGGACGACGGCGCCGGAGAAGTTGTGGCCGCCGCAGGTCTTCGCCTTCTCGATCACCGCCACGGGGACCTCCCCGAGGCGCTCCATCGTCTCGGGATCCTCGGCGAGGAGCTGGAGCAGGCGGTTGGCGCACGCGAGGCCGGCGGTGCCGCCGCCGACGATCGCCACGCCCACCTCGATCAGCTCGTCCTCGGGGTCGAGGCCGTGCTTGACGAACTCCTTCTGCGGGTCCACCGGCGGCGGGAAGGCCGCGGGCGCGACCCTCCCGTTGGCGGAGCCGTTGTGTGCGGACATTTCAGATGCTCCCTTCGGGGTCGGCGTGGCGCATCTCCTCGAGCTCCCTCGATCTCCTCCTCGATATCCCGCTCTCTAGCCCGCCCGCTTCGCCCTCACGGCCTCGGTGAGCTTGGGCAGGATCTTGTTGAGGTCGCCCACGATCCCGAGATCGGAGAATTCGAAGATCGGGGCGTTGGAGTCCTTGTTGATCGCGACGATGTTCTCCGAGGACTGCATCCCCACCTTGTGCTGGATCGCACCGGAGATGCCCGCCGCGAGGTACAGCTTCGGCGCCACGGTCTTGCCGGTCTGGCCGATCTGGGCGGCGTAGGGGTACCAGCCGGCATCCACGACCGCACGGGTCGCGGCGACGGCGGTGTTGGGGCCGAGCGCCGCCGCGAGTTCCTCGCAGAGCTTGAAGCCCTCGGCCTTGCCGAGGCCGCGGCCGCCGGCGACGAGGATCGAGGCGCCCTCGATGTCCACGTCGGCGCCGCGCTGTTCGCCGCGGGAGACCATCTTCGCGCGCGCCGCGTGGGGGCTCAGCTCGAAGCTGAGCTGCTCCACGGGGGCGGGGCCGGCGCCGCTCTCCTTCACCTCGAAGGCGTTGAGGCGGCCGATGATTATGCCCACGGGGGAGCGGTATTTTATCTCGGAGATCGATGAGTCCCCGAGGATCGGGCGTTCGGCGATCAGCTCGCCGCCCTCGGCACGCACGCCGGTGACCTCCATCGCGACGCCCGCCTGCAGCCGCGCGGCGAGGCCGGCGCCGATCTCGAAGCCGAGCAGGCCGCCGCCGAAGAGGGCGTAGGAGTAGCCGCCGCCGGAGATCGCCGCGGCCATCGCGTCCACAAGCGGCTGCGCGAGGCCCTCGGGGCCCTCGGCGACGAGAACCTTCTTGGCGCCGTAGCGCCCGAGCGACGCCGCGAGATCCTGCGGAACGGACTCGCCGAGCAGGATCGCGTGCGCCTCGCCGCCGAGCTCCGCGGCGAGCTTGGCGCCCTCGGAGACGGCGCCGAGCGAGTTCTTGTTGATCGCGCCTTCGTAGTGCAGCGCGTAGACCAGGATGTTTGCCATGTCAGTTCAGTTCCTTTCGCTCATCCGCGAGATGATTAAAGATGAGGGGCCCGGCTCGCCGGCCTCCGGCCGCCTGCGCCACCCTCATGAGATGAGCTTGCGCTCGTCGAGCCAGGCAACGATCTGTTCGACGGTCTCGTTGGTGTCCTCGTCCTCGATGATCTGCCCGGCGGCCTTTTGCGGCGGCGCTTTCGCGGCGACCCACTGGGCGGCGGAGTTATCGCCCCCGACCCTGGCGGCGTCGATCCCGACGTCGCCGATGCCGATGGTGTCCAGCGGCTTCTTCTTGGCCCCCATGATCGCCTTCAGCGAGGGGTAGCGCGGCTCGTTGATCGCATCGCCCACGGAGATCACCGCGGGGAGGCCGACCTGCACGGTGTCGTAGCCGTACTCCGCCTGGCGCTCACAGCGCAGCGCGCCGTCCTCGAGATCCATCTTGATGACCTGAGTGAGGGAGGGCATCCCGAGGTGCTCGGCGACGACGGCGCCGATCGTGTAGCACTCGCCGTCATCGGACTGCTGGCCGAGCAGCACGAGGTCCGGATTCTCCCGCTGAAGGGTCTGGGCCAGCGCGTAGCCGGTGGCGGCCACGTCGGAGCCCGCGACCGCGGGGTCGGAGAGGTGCACGGAGCGGTCGGCGCCGAGCGAGACGGCCTTGTGGAGGGCGCGCACCGCGCTCTCGGGGCCCATCGTGACGGCGACGATCTCCTCCACGGGGACCATGCCGCCCTCTTTGATCTGCATGGCGGCCTCGATGGCGTGGGTGTCGTAGGGGTTGAGGTTCTTCTCCCCGCTGCGGTCCATGCGCCCCGTCGAGGGGTCGATGCACTTCTCGACGGCGGCGTCCGGAACCTCCTTGACAAGGACGCAAATCTTCATTCTCTGCCTATCTCCTTAGGTGTCTTGACCGATATATCCTACTGCCTCGCGCGGTTGACTGACGAGTCAATCAATTCTCGGGCGCGCACCGCGGGATTATCGTCGCCCGCCCGCCCCCACGGCGCCTTAGTTCTCAGTCACTCCGGCGCGGATGAAGTTGACGATCGCCTGGGTGGGGGCGCCGGGCGTGAAGACCCCGGCGACCCCGAGGCGCTTGAGCTCGGGGATGTCTTCGGCGGGGATCGTGCCCCCCACGGTCACCAGCACATCGTCGACCCCCTGCTCGCGCAGCAGCTGCACGACGCGGGGCACGAGCGTCATGTGGGCGCCGGAGAGGATCGAGAGGCCGACGGCGTCGGCGTCCTCCTGGATGACGGTCTCCACGATCTGCTCGGGTGTCTGGTGCAGGCCGGTGTAGATGACCTCCATCCCCGCGTCGCGCAGCGCGCGCGCGATGATCTTCGCGCCGCGGTCGTGGCCGTCGAGGCCGGGCTTGGCGACGACGACGCGGATCTTGCCTTGGGTGGGGGCGGCGGAGGACATGGCGGGAGCTTATCCTCCCCGCTCGCCGGCACGCCCCCGCAGGACGCCGCCAAGGCCGGCGAGCGTGGCGCCCGCGCTGAGGGCGACGGCGACGAGCTTCAGACGGCGCCCGAGGCGGTCCAGGCGCAGGATCTCCCAGCCCTCACGGGCGGCGATGCGAGCCAGCTCGGGGTCGGGGTTGACGACCACGGGGTGCCCGACGGCGCGCAGCATCGGCAGGTCGGACTCCGAGTCGGAGTAGGCGTAGGAGGCGGCGAGGTCGATGCGCTCGCGCGCGGCGAGCTCGCGCAGCGAGAGAACCTTGCCGTCGCGGTAGTTGAAGGGCCCCGCGGCGCGGCCGGTGTAGCGGCCGTCGCGCACCTCCAGGCGGGAGCCGAGGCCGCCGTCGAAGACGAGCACGTGGGCCATCAGATCGGCCATCTCCTGGGAGGCGGCGGTGACGATGTAGACGGGCCGCCCCGCATCCTGGTGGCCGTAGGCGCGCTCGAGCATCTGGGGATACAGGCGCGGGAGCACCCCGGCGAGCACGCGCGGGGACATGCGCTGCAGGTCGCGCACGGCGACCCCCGCGAGCATCTCCCCGACGCGCGCGCGCACCGCGTCGGCCCAATCGTCGGTGGAGCCGCGCAGGCGGAAGCGGAGGTTCTGCCAGAGGTCCCCGAGCAGGCGCCCGCGCGTGATCATCCCCGCCTCGTAGGCCGCGCGCGCGAAGAAGATGCCGGAGGAGCCCGCCATCAACGTCCTGTCGAGGTCGAAGAACGCCGCAGCGCGCTCGGACATCTATACCTTGATGATCACCGCATCGCCCTGGCCGCCGCCGGAGCAGATCGCGGCGCAGCCGAGCCCGCCGCCGCGGCGGCGCAGCTCCAACACGAGGCTGCCGAGGATGCGCGCGCCGGAGGCGCCGATCGGGTGGCCGAGGGCGACTGCGCCGCCGTTGACGTTGACGCGGTCCTCGTCGATGCCGAGCAGGCGGATCGAGTTCAGGGTGACCGACGCGAAGGCCTCGTTGATCTCCCACAAGTCGATGTCCTGGGCGCTGAGGCCCGCCTTCTGCAGCGCCTTGGTGGCGGCGGAGGCGGGCGTGCGGGCGAGGTAGGCGAAGTCGTCGCCGCTCTGCGCGTGGGCGACGATCTCGCCCAGCGCCTCGCGGCCGTTGGCCTTCGCCCACTCATCGGAGGCGACCACGAGCGCGCCGGCGGCGTCGTTGACGCCGGGGGAGTTGCCCGCGGTGTGCGAGCCCTCCTTGCCCACCAGTCCGGGCAGCGAGGCGAGCTTCTCCAGGGAGGTGTCGCGGCGGGGGCCCTCGTCGACCTCGACGACGGTGTCGCTCTTCTTCCCCTTGACGGTGACGGGCACTATCTCCTCGGGCAGGCGCCCCTCGTCGGTGGCCTTCAGCGCAAGCTCGTGGGAGCGCAGCGCCCAGCGGTCGAGGTCGGCGCGGGTGAGCTCGAGCTCGTCGCCGATCTCGGTGGCCTCGATGAACATCTGCTTGCCGGAGAAGGGATTGGTGAGGCCGTCGTGGACCATCGCGTCGAGCGCCTTCACGTCGCCCATGCGAAAGCCGAAGCGCGCGCCGGGGAGCAGGTAGGGAGCCTGGGACATCGACTCCATCCCGCCGCCCACACCCACCTGCACATCGCCGGCGCGGATCGCCTGGTCGAGCATCACCGTGGCGCGCAGGCCCGAGGCGCAGACCTTGTTGATCGTCTCCGAGGAGACCTCCTTGGGGATGCCCGCCTTGATCTGGGCCTGGCGCGAGGGGATCTGCCCCTGGCCAGCCTGCAGCACCTGGCCCATCACGACGTGTTCGACCTGCTCGGGCGCAACTCCGGCACGCTCGAGCGCTCCTTCGATCGCGATCGCGCCGAGCTCCGTAGCTTCGAGCGTCGAGAGGCCGCCCCCCATCTTGCCGATCGGTGTGCGTGCAGCGCCGAGGATCACGGTCTTAGCCATTTGACGAAGCTCTCCTAGTTTTGAGAGGGTCGGACGCCGAGAATGCTAGCGACGTCCGGCGCAAGCTAAGAGGCGTCGCGTTGAGCTGCGCCGCCAGGCGCCCGGATCACCTCGGTGTGTGCGGCTTGCCGGCCGAGGTTGGCGGCTCCTCCGCGCCAGCCCAGTTACGGGATCGTTGAGAGCGGTATTGTGCCGAGACCATGGATGTCTCGGCGACCACGCAGCCCGGCGCGAGCACCGACGCCGACACTGTGGCGGTCGGGATATTCGAGGGCGAGGAGCCCCCGGGCGGACTACCGGAGGAGGCCGGGGCGCTGATCTCCTCGGGCGAGGCGCGCGGCACGCCCAAGGCGCTCGCCGTGGCGCACGCGGATGGCAAGCGGTGGCTGCTGGTGGGCCTGGGCAAGCGGGCGGACTTCACTGCGGAGCGTGCACGGGTGGCAGCCGCGAGCGCGCACGCGCGCGCCCTGGAGCTCTCCACACGCACCCTCTGCTGGGAGGCCCCGGCTGAGGACGCCGAGGTGTGCGCGGCGCTCGTCGAGGGCACAGCGCTGGCGGACTACCGCTTCGACCGCCACCGCTCGACCCCGCCGGACGCGGAGGACACCGCGCCAAAGCACCTCGAGGCGCTGATCCTCAGCGCCCCTCAGAGCGCGAGCGCCGAGGAGCTGGAGCAAACGGTCCGCGAGGCGGCGATCCTCGCGGAGTCTGTGAACGGGGCACGGGACCTGCAGAACCGGCCCGCCAACGACCTGACCCCCACTGCGCTGGCGGAGCACGCGCGAGCGCTGGCGAAGGAGATCGAGGGGCTCTCGGTGGAGGCGGAGGGGCGCGAGGGGATCCTCGCGCGGAGCATGGGCGCGTTCGCGGCGGTGGCGCAGGGCTCCGAGCAGGAGCCGGCGCTGATCACGCTGCGGTATGACGGCCCGCCCGCCCCGGGCGGGTCCAGTCCACGCGGCCCACTGCTGGGCCTGGTCGGCAAGGCGGTGACGTTCGACAGCGGCGGCATCTCTTTGAAGCCGGGGGCGAAAATGGCGGAGATGAAGTTCGACATGTCGGGGGGCGCCGCTGTGATCGAGGCCGTGGGGGCGATCGCGAAGCTGAAGCTGCCGGTGAAGCTCGTCGCGGTGGTGGGAGCGACGGAGAACCTCCCGAGCGGACGGTCGGTGAAGCCCGGGGACATCGTGACGGCGGCGAACGGGAAGACGATCGAGGTCAACAACACCGACGCGGAGGGCCGGCTGGTGCTGGCGGACTGCCTGCACCACGCGGTGACGCTGGGGGCAGAGCGGATCGTCGATCTGGCAACGCTCACCGGCGCGGTGATCGTCGCGCTCGGCTCGACCTACGCGGGCCTGCTCTCGAGCGACGACGAGCTCGCGCAGCAGATCGCCGCGGCGGGGGAGCGCAGCGGGGAGATCGTGTGGCGCCTACCGCTGCACGAGGAGTACGACGAGCTGATCAAGGGCGCCTACGGCGACCTCGACAACGCGCCCGAAGCGCGCAAGGCGGGCACGATCGTCGGCGCCGCGTTCCTCTCCAACTTCATCGGGGAGACGCCCTGGGCGCACCTGGACATCGCGGGCTCCGCGTGGGATCTTGGCCGCGCCTACGCCCCGAAGGGAGCCTCCGGCTACGGAGTGCGGTTGCTGGTGGAGCTGGCACGCTCATACTGTGAGTAACGGCGGAGCCCGCGATGGACTTCGACCTCTCTCCCGACCACGAGCTGATCCGCCGCACGGTGCGGGAGTTCGCCGAGGGCGAGGTGGCGCCGGTGGCGGAGGAGCTCGATCGCACGAAGTCCTTCCCGTACGAGATCGTCGCCAAGCTCGGGAAGCTGGGGCTGATGGGGATTCCCTTCCCGCAGGAGTACGGTGGCGGCGGGGGGGACACGCTCGCGTACGCGCTCGCGGTGGAGGAGCTCACGAGGGTGGATTCCTCGGTCGCGATCACCCTCTGCGCACACACCTCGCTGGGCACCCAGCCGATCTACCTGTTCGGCTCGGAGGAGCAGAAGCGCCGGTGGCTGCCCCAGCTGTGCTCGGGTGAGAAGCTGGGAGCGTTCGGGTTGACCGAGCCGGAGGCGGGATCGGACGCCGGCAACACGCGCACGCGGGCACGTCTTCAGGACGGGGAGTGGGTGATCGACGGCGCCAAGCAGTTCATCACCAACGCCGGTACAGAGATCTCGGGCGTGGTGTCCATCACAGCAGTGACCGGCGAGGCGCCGGCGGACGACCCCGAGCACCCCGGCAAGCCCGCAAGGGAGATTTCGAACCTGCTTGTCCCCAACGGAGCCCCGGGCTACGAGCAGGGGGAGCCGTACCGCAAGATGGGCTGGAACGCCTCGGACACGAGGCCGCTGAGCTTCAGCGACTGCCGGGTCCCCAAGGAGAATCTGCTGGGCCCCCGCGGGCAGGGCTTCAAGCAGTTCCTGCACGTGCTCGACATCGGGCGCATCGGGGTGGCGGCGATGGGCGTGGGCCTCGCGCAGGGTGCGCTCGACCAGGCGCTGGCCTACGCCTCCGAGCGCCGCGCCTTCGGCCGGCCGATCGCGAAGTTCCAGGCGATCCAGGGCAAGCTCGCGGACATGTCAACCGAGATCGCGGCCGCGCGACTGCTCGTCCACAAGGCGGCGCTCGAGAAGGACTCAGGTACCAACTTCACGCTCACCGCCGCCCAGGCCAAGCTCAAGACGGGTCGCCTGGCGGTGCGCTGCGCGGAGGAGGCTGTGCAGATACACGGGGGGTACGGCTTCATCGAGGAGTACCCCGTGTGCCGCTTCTACCGCGACGCCAAGATCCTCACGATCGGCGAGGGCACAGACGAGATCCAGCAGATGGTGATCGCGCGGGCCCTCGGGGCATAGCCAACCGCCGCAGCCTCTCATCAAGCGGGCACGGCGGCACGGGACGACAGCCACAGTCGACCGCCCGACGCGACAGCTCACCGCCGACCCGGTGCCAGCGGGCCTCGCGGCGACGGCCTGCACCGCCCTGCGCCCTCATCCCAGCGAGACCTCGCGGCGGCGGGGTGGGCGGGCTTGGGGAGGGCGGGCATCCCCTTCCTCCGAAGCGCTCATCCCAGCGCCGCGGTGATGCGCTTGGAGGTGGCGGTCAATTTGGGGCCGAGCTGCGCCAGCAGTTGCTCGCGGGTGCAGGCATCCGCGGGAACTGCCAGCTCCACCGCCGCGATCGCGGCGCCCTCCCCGTCCACGACCACCGCCGCGAGCGCTCGCCGGCCGGCGAGCAGCTCTTCGTCCTCCACCGCCAACCCGTCCTCTGCGAGGATCCTCTTGAGCTCCGCGCGCAGGGCGGTCTTGGTGGTGATCGTCTTGGGCCCCTGCCGCGTCAAGCGCAGCTTGGCGATCACATCCCGCTGCTCCGCCTCGGGCAAGTGCGCCAGAAGCGCCTTGCCCGCGGCGGTGCAGTGGACGGGCAGGCGCATGCCCAGCCCGATGCCCGCATCGACCGCATACTGCCCTTGGCGCGAGCCCTGCCAGCGATCGATATAGGCGACCTCGGTCCCCCCAAGGACCCCCAGGCTTGCAGTTCGTCCAGTCCGTGCCCGCAGCTCCCGCAGATGCTCGCGAGCCACTCGACGGACCACCATCGAGTCGAGCAGCGAGAGCCCGAAGTCGGACACGCGCGAGGAGAGCCGGTACTTGCGCGAGGGCCCCTGCTCGAGGTAGCCGAGCGTGACCAGGGTGGTCGCATAGCGGTGAGTGGTCGAGCGGCCCAGGTCGAGCTCCGCGGCCATGTCGGCAATCCCGCGCACGGGGTGTTCGGCGGTGAAGCATGTGAGCATCGCAAGACCGGCGCACAGTGAGGAGGAGAACCTTCCGGGATGCTCGGGATCGAGTGGCTTGGCCATGACTTCAGTGATCTGTGGCGATGGTTGGGGTTGAACCGATGGTGATGTAAGTGTTCCCGAGGCGCCCTCGGCTCTAACCTCGGCCTGGCTTCCCCGGCTGGGACCGCCGACTCCGGGGGCAGGCACGTGGGGATGCCCTTCCCCCCCGGAGCGCCGGCGGCTTGAGCGCAAGCGCGCTCCACCTACCGATGTGGGTCATCGTGCCAAGCGCACCGGACGATGACAAGTCGCAACAAGAATGGTCGCATTGCGGGTAATTTGCTCGGTTGCCGAGAAAGCCACACTATACAGAGTCATCTTCATTGTTTCCGACTACGCCCCGATCCTCGCCCGCGCAGACTCCTCGTGGGGGGCATCGAGCCAACGCTCGACCTCACCCCGGGTGGCCGCCCGGCGGGCGCCCATCACGAGCATTGTTGGCAATGCAAGCCCCCCCAACGTTCTCAACACGCGACGGGCGGCGGGCAGCGCGTACGGCTCGGAGGCCGCGGGCATGCACAGATAGTGGCTGGCCATTCCCGCGAGCACCAGCAGGTGCTGCCTCCCGCATGGGAGCGCCTGAATCCTGCTCAAGGACTCCGCGGCGAGCAGCCCCAGGCGGGTGGCCGTCTCCTGAGGGGAGTCGTAGTAGTCGAGCAGGCTGCGTTGGCCCGCCGCGGCGTCCTCTTGTTTGTCCACGAGGCTGTCCAGCAGGGTGTGCAGGGATCCAATCCATGGGAAATAGGCGCTTTCAAGCACGGCTGCTTCCTCTGTGCATACAACCCGCTCGGCCGCTGCGGCGATCAGCACGAAGATCCCGAGCGATGAGCCGGCTGAGGCCGCGATCTCCCACCACCGCAGGTCGCTTCCGAGCGGTTTGCGGGCACGTGCCCAACGCTCGAGAGCAATGTGGCCTCCTCGGGATTCGCCCAGGTTGAGACTCTGGTAGGACACAATTCGCGCGGCGGCTCTGCGTGCGGGAACCGCGATGGAGGCATAGGAGGGGAGCGTGCCCAAAGCGGCACGACAGGTCTCCACGATGTCATGCAGGTAGCCGGCGTCATCCCGCTGCGGATGGTGCGCGTAGTAGTCGATCCGCGGACCGCCAAGATCCAGCGCCGCGCCCAGCACTCTGTGCAACCGCTTTCCGTTGCGAACCGGATCCCGGCACGGCTGCTCGGCGAGCGTGTCCACGTAGTCGTAGGCGACCTGAAAAGCGACCTGGGCGCGCACGACGGCCGCGCGGTGCGCATCCGGGACGAACGCCGCGAACGCCGCCGCGCCATCCAGGTTCAGGCGCTCCGCACTCAGGTTGGCGAGCGCGGTCCGGCGGAGCACCGGATCGGGAATTTCATTGGCCCGGCGACGCCAGGCGGCTGCCTCGCGGATGACGCGGGGGAAGACCCCGAGCCAGTAGCGTCTTGCCGCGTTTGCAAACCCGGCGGCAAGCGCCGCGCCTCTCTCTGTCCCCGCAAGCATGCAGACAGCATTGCGCGCACGGGAGACGGCACGCAGAGAACAAACGTCCAGCAACCCCGCCCGGCGTTCCCAACCAACCTTTGGGCCTGGTCAAACTTCTTGTTAGACAGCTACTCCTGCAGGCCCGCCTGCACCGGCACCCTGGCCGCTTTGAAGCCGGGCACGGCGATCACCGCCAGCGCCACGCCCGCGACCAGCAGGAAGGTGCCGAGAACCTGCAGCCCCGCGAATGAGAACGGCGCGGGGAAGCCCGTCGCGAGCTTGAGCCAACGGCTGGCGAGCGCGTGACCGTAGACCCCAAGCCCGACCCCGTCGACGCTCCCAATACTGAGCAGGATCACGCTCTCCAGCAGCAGCGCCCGCCACAGCTGGCGGTAGTCGAACCCCTGGATCCGAAGCGAGGCCAGGCGCGCGCGCCGCAGCCAGATGACCGCGGTGAGCGCCGACGCGACCGAGAGAGCGGCCGCGATCAGCAGCAGCATCGCTATCTCGCCCAGATTCTGAAGACCCTGGCGCGCGTTCTGGTCGTACTGACGCTCCCGTTCTCCCAGCGTCTGGACACCCAACCCCGGGCGGCCGCTGAGCGCCTGCACGACTTCGCGCCTGCCCTGCGCCGGGGTCACACCCGGCTTCAGGTCGACCTCCAGCGCCGAGGGGTCCGACGTCTGCCACGCGCGGCTGTAGTCGCTTGCGTTGATGATGATCGAGCCCGCCGGCCATCCCAGGTTCGTGGTGATCGCGGCCACCCCAAAGCGCACTGGACCCGATGGTGTGGGCAACGTGAGGAAGCTCCCCACCCGCAGATGGCGCGCCCCGCCAAAGCCATCCGAGACCGCGGCCCACCCGCCGCGGCGCAGGAGCGCGGTGGCCATCGCGTCCTCGCCCTGCAGCAGCTGGCTGGCCGGGATCATCGTGGGATCACCCGCAGGACGCGCGATGATCCACGTGCGGTTGGCGCCGACGTCCAGCAGGGCGCCCTGGTAGTCGCGGACGGCCGCAACCCCGGGCGCCCGCAGGATCGACGCCGCCGCGCCGCCATCTTCGAACTCGTTGGTCGCGAGATCGTTGCCGCCGGTCGTCACCCATATGCCGGCCGTGTTCAGGTATTGCCTGAACGTGCTGTCGAGACCGTTCAGCAGGTCTTGCCTAGCGCCCCCGATCGCGACGCTGCCGTAGACGGCCAGCGCGACCACGGAGGCAAGCGCGATCGAGCGCGTCGCGGTCGATCGCAGTTCGCTCGTTGCCACCACCAACATGCTTCCCGGGATGCGCTCGCCCGCGCGCGCGAGTGTTCCGGTGACGGCGGCGAAGATCGCGGGGACGAGCGCCACGGCCGCCAGCGCGAGCGCCATGCCGCCCGGGATCGTCAGCTGCGGGAACACCAGCACGAGCACAGTCACGGCGAGGATCAGGGCGAGACCCGCGCCGGCGAGCCACAGGACCGTGCGCTTGACACCGCTCCCGCCCCGCGCATCACGGAAGATGGCGTCCGCCGGCCGGTTCGCACGCAGGTCGAGAAGCGGAGGCAGCGCGGCGAGCAGCGTCGCCAGCACGCCGGCGCCCAGCGCCAGCAGGACCGTCCCCAGGTGGACGATCTGATGGGCGCTGATCGGGAACGCCGCCGCGAGATACACGGGCACGTGGTGGAACAGCGTGCGGGAGAGCAATTCACCGAGCGCGATCCCTGCCAGGGAGGCGCCCAGCCCGAGCATCAGCGCCTGAAAGCCCAGGATCAGCAGGACCTGACGGGAGTCGAAGCCCTGCATGCGCAGGTCTGCGATGAAGCGCCGCCGCTCGGGGACGGTCAGCAGCATCGCGTTGACGGCGAGCAGGAAGCCGACCATGCCGCCGATCGCGGCGAACAGCGCGGTCGACTGGTTCGTCGGCTGCGCCGCGGTGTCGAGCAGGCGCAGTTCGTTGTCGGCGGCCTCCACGTCAAGGCGCTCGCCGGCAAGCTGCCGGAGCTCGCCCGCCACCAGCCGGCCCGCGCCCGGCTGCGGCGCCACCAGCACTTCGGTGACCCGCCCGGGCTCTTGCGCAAGTGACTGCGCGAGCGGCAGCAGGGTGACCGCGATCCTGCCGTACGCGGTCGTTTCGGCGAGCCGGCCGCCGAGCACCACCCGGATCGAGGTGGCGTGGGGGCGGCCCTTGGCGAGCAGCGTCACGGGAGATCCTTCAGGGGCGCCGATTGCATTCGCCACCTGAGCCGGGACTCCCAATCCACGGGCGAGCGCCAGCGCCTGGGAGCCCGCCTCTCGCTGCCCGAGGACCCCGAGCCTGATGATATTGGGGTCCATGCCGATCAGCTGGATCGACTCGCGGCCGTGCGGACCAACGACGATCACATCCTCGCGCAGCAGCCCCGCCGCGGCCCTCACCCCCGGCAGCGCGCGGACCTCGGCGCTCAGGCGCTGGTCGAATCCATCGCTGGAGCGGGCAGCCAGCCGCAGACGCGCCGAACCGGTCAGCCCGTGAAGCAGATTCCCCGCCGAGCTGACGAGGCTGGTGTTGGCCACAAGCACCCCGAACACCAGCGCCACCCCCACCGCGATCCCGCCGCCGGCGAGCAGCTCCTGCGCGGTGTAGCGGCGCAGGCGCCACCCGTAGAAGCGCAGCAGCATGCTCACGCGCACGCCGAAGACCGTCGGGTTGATCGTGAGGCGGCTCATCGAACGTGGGCCGCCGCCGTCACGCGAGGCTGACCGCCAGCTCCGCGTCCAGGCCTTCGCTCAGGTGTCCGTCGCGAAGCGTGTGCACGCGGTCCACGAACGCCCGCGCCTGGGGGTCGTGCGTGACGAGCAGCCCGGGGATGCCCTGCTCACGGCAGATGTCGCGCAGCAGCGCGAGCACTTCCCGGCTGCGCTTGGAGTCGAGGTTGCCGGTGGGCTCGTCGGTGAGCAGCAGCCGCGGCCCCCCCGCGAGTGCCCGCGCGATCGCGACCCGCTGGCGCTCGCCCATCGAGAGCCTGTCGGGGGTGTGCTCCTCGCGCTCCCCCAAGCCCACGCGCTCGAGCCACGGGCGGGTCGCGCGGCGGGCGTCGCGCAGCGTCCACCCGTCCCCCAGCAGCTTCAGGGCGGCGTTGTCGAGCGCGGTGGCGCCGGCCATCAGGTGGAAGGACTGGAACACGAAGCCCACCTCCCTGAGGCGGTAGCGGGCGCCCTCACCCGCCGGCAGGCGGGTCACGTCGCGCCCGCCGAACCACACGCTCCCCCGATCGGGCGTGAGCAGCCCCGCGGCCAGCAGCAGCAGCGTGGTCTTGCCCGACCCGCTGGGCCCGTACAGCGCAACGAGCTCGCCGGGGGCGACCGTCAGCGAGACCCCGTCCACCGCCCGAACGACCTCGGAGCCGCTCACATAGTGCTTGACGAGCTCGCGCAGCTCGATGCTGGAGCTCACGACCCGGAGCGCTCCAACCCGCCGGGCTGCCGAGCCGGGAACGGCACGACGACCCCAGGCTCGCCGCCCGTGCGCAGCAGCTCGCCGTGCCCGATCGACATGAGCATGTCGGTCCCCCGCGTGGCGTCGGAGTCCTCGGAGGCCACCACCAGCGTGGCTGCGTGCTCGCGCGCGCCGGCGCGCAGCAGCTCGTAGAGCTCCGTGCGCTCGGTCAAGCTCGGCGCCACCGCCGGCTCGTCGACCAGCAGCAGGCGTGGCTCGCGCACGAGCGCCCGGGCGAGCATCACGCGCATGCGCTCCCCAATCGCGAGCGAGCCGGCGAGGTCATCCGCGTAGTCGGTGGCGTCCACCCAATTCAACTTCCTCCGTGCTCGGCGCCGGGCCTCGTGCAGGGTGGCCCCGTCGCTCACCAGGGGCAGCGCCACGAGATCGACGACGCGCTCGCCCTTCGCCGGGCGCCAATCGTTGCTCGCAACCAGTCCGATCGCGCCGCGCAGCAGTCGGTCGCGCTGCAGTGCGGACATCCGCGCCATGTCTCGCCCCTCGAAGGCGATCGTCCCCGCGTCGGGCGCCTCGACGCCCGCGGCCAGTCGCAGCAGCGTGGACTTGCCGGAACGGCGGGGTCCGCGGATGCCGACGTGCTCGCCCCTGTGGATCTCGAAGGAGGTCCGCTCGAGCACCGGGATCCGCCGCCGCCCATCGGGGTAGGACTTGCTGACCTGCGCGAAGCAGAGCACCGGCGCGGCACCTGCGGCAGACCTATCGACCCCGCCCGACATGCTCCTCGATTCGCCCGCGCGTACGTTTGGCCCAGTCCACCTCGGCGTTCAGCTGGGCGTCGGAGGCGTCGCGCACGATCTCCATCACCAGACCCGTCCACGAGCGCACGGGCAGCGGCGGCCCGGAGCTCTTGCGCAGCAGCTCCAGGCACTCGCACTTGTACTGGCGCAGGGCGAGCAGCAGCTGAGGCGCGTCCTGCTCGCGCGCCGCCGCGACCTTCGCTTGGATCTCAGCGCGCGTCGGCTCCCTGGGGGCGAGAGTTTCAAGCCACAGTCGCAGAGCCTCGGGTGCGAGCTCGGTGGCGCGATACACGGTGCGGTGCTGGCGCGGGCTCTCGGGGTCGCGCTCCACGGTGCCCGAGATCAGGCCCGCCCGCTCGAGCTGGTCGAGCATCCGGTAGAGGCGCTTGGGGTCGATCGCCCACGTCGGCCCCAGGCGCGCGCCGAGTCGGGCGCCCAGGTCGTAGCCGTGGCCGGGGCGCTCCAGGACAAGGCCGAGGATCGCCCCCTTCAGGGGCGACGATCCACGCATCCAAGTCCTATCAACGACAGCGGTCGAGTTATTTGTTGACATCTTCTCCCGGCCATCCCTCCGAGATGACCCTCCTGCCTTAGTCTGCATAACGGTACACCAAAACCGCGCCCAAGTGCAGCGCTTTTAAGAACCTTTCAAATAGAACGACAACTACGTTTCCGCTGTCACGCTCCTGTCAACCCGCCGCTCGGTCCTGCTCGCCGCCCGATCGGCGGATCGCTCGCGGTGGCGGCGGCGGCGTGGTCCCGTGTGGGCTTCAACGCGCCTCGGCCGGAGCCTTGCCGGCCCGCTCCAGCAGCGCGGCCGCGGCACTCGCGGGGTCGAGGCGGCGCTCCACGACCTCATCCAGGAGGCGCTTGAACTCCGCGTCCCCCTGCAGCTCCGTCTCCAGGCGTCGGCGCATGCGGGCGCTCGCCAGCGCGAGCACCTCGTTGCGCAGGTTGCGCCGCCGGCGCTCCGCGAGATTGCCATCGGCGAGGATGTGCGCGCGGTGCTCGTCCAGGCGTTCCACCAGCTCGGGGACGCCCCGGCTGTGCGCCGCCTCGGTCTTCACGATCGGCACCCGCCAGCGCCGGGCGGGAGGGTCGGTGTCGTGGTCGCAATCGAGGTTGGCCAGCGAGAGCACGCCGCGGATCTCGCGCACCATCGTGTCGGTAAGGGGGTGGTCGGCCTTGTTGATCACGATCACGTCCGGGATCTCCATCACCCCCGCCTTGAGCGCCTGGATCGAGTCGCCCGAGCCGGGCATCAGCACGAGCACCACGGTGTCGGCGTGATCGATGATGTCCACCTCCGCCTGCCCCACCCCGACGGTCTCGACGAACACATCATCGCGTCCCGCCGCGTCGAGCAGCAGCGCGGCCTGCAGCGCCGCCTCGGAGAGCCCCCCCAGGGCGCCGCGGTTGGCCATCGAGCGGATGAACACCCCGGGGTCCAGGAAGTGCTCGCCCAGGCGGATGCGGTCCCCGAGCAGCGCGCCGTGGGTGAACGGGGAGGAGGGGTCGATCGAGAGCACCCCCACGGTGCGGCCCGCCTCCCGGCGGGCGCGGGTGAGCGCGCCGATCAGCGTGGACTTGCCCACCCCGGGGGGGCCCGTGAAGCCGACCACCGCGGCGCGGCCGGTGTGGGGGTAGACCTCGCGCACGAGCTCCCACCCCTCCGGGCGATCGTCCTCCACGAGCGAGATCCCCCGCGCCAGTGCGCGGCGATCCCCGGCGAGCAGCCGCTGGGCGAGGGTCGCCGTGGAGGTGCTCCCGGTCACGGGCGCAATCATCGCAGGACAATACGATTGGCCACCATGGAGCAGATGCTCGCGGACATCCCTGCGCAGGTGCGCGGCGAGCCGCCCCCACGCAGGGGCGGGCTGCTTGTGCTGCTGCGGTTCATGCGCGCCAACAACATGACCTCCCGCGGCTACATCCGCATGCTGCTGCGTCTGGGCCTGCTCAAGCTGCGCCACCGCGGACGCCTGCGCACGGATGGGCTGTGCTTCATCTGCCCCGGGGTGCAGCTGGAGATCGGCCGCCACGCCACACTGCACATCGGCCGCTGGACGTGGATCGGGCACGGCTCCAAGCTGCGCGTGCACGAGGGCGAGGTGCGGATCGGCGCGAAGACGGTGATGGGCCAGGAGTGCACGATCTCCGCCTTCCAGCACGTCTCGATCGGGCGCGAGTGCATCGTCGCGGATCGCGTGATGCTGATCGACTTCGACCACGGCGTCGTCGAGGTCGAGTGCCCGATCCGCCTGCAGGGCATCTACAAGCGCGACGTGCGCGTCGGCCACAACGTGTGGATCGGCTACGGCGCCTGCATCCTGCGCGGGGTCACGGTTGGCGATAACAGCGTGATCGGCACCAGCGCCGTGGTCACCCGCGAGGTCCCGGCGAACGCCGTGGTGGGCGGCATCCCCGCCCATGTGATCCGGATGCGCGAGGCGCCCCGGTCGATGCGCTGGGAGTGATCAGGGCGACAGCAGCAAGGCGCGGTCGGCGTGCACCGCGACGCTGTGCACAGCGCTCGCGTCCGCATCCGGGCCGGTAGCCTCATGGTGGATCGAGGAGGTGCAAGTTCAGCGCCTGCGCCTGCTCGGGCACGGTCAGCGCGTTGGTTTGGTGCAGCAGCTCGAGCACCCGCTCGTGGCCGGTCCACGTCATCCGCGAGGCCCAGCGCTGGGCGCGCTCGAGCATTCGCCACAGCGGCCTCGGATGGTCGTTGTGGCTGAGCGCGCGCAGGGCGCTCATGTACTCGTCGCGGTAGGACAGTGGCACCATGACTCGACACAGGCCGGCGGTAGTCAGCTCCGCGTTCATCAGGACCCTCGCGACGCGGCCGTTGCCGTCCGCGAACGGGTGGACCTCGGCGACGAGGAACATCGCGTAGATCGCCCGCGGCAGGCCCGCGGGCAGCGTGGGCTGCAGCGCGAAGCCCTCGCGCAGGGTCCCCCGCACGAGCTCGGGATGCACGAAGAGGGTCACGCCCGCGCGGTTGGGCCGCTCCTTGTAGCGCCCGGGCTGCAGCTCGGGGCGTCCTCCCATGACGCGCCTGTGGACCTCCCCGAGGTACTCCTCGAGCTCATCCGCGCTCGCCGGCGCGGCGGCGCGCAGGCGCGGATCCGTGATCGCCTCGAAGGTGCCGCGGACGTCATGCGCGTCCGCGGGGCGCTGCGCGGGGATGCGCCCCGCGAAGACGATCTCCTCGGCCTCCCGCACCTCGAAGACGGTCCCCTCGATCCAGTTGGAGAAGTAGGCCTCGAAGAACGCGAACAGGCGCTCGGGGTCCTCCGGGGCGGGCCGCTGCGCGAAGTCCCGCGCGGCGAGCTCCGCGCGCAGCAGCTCGAAGCGGCGCAGCCGCTCGGCGTCGTAGGCGAGGCCGGCGTGGCGCGCGCGGGCGACGGGCGTGCGCAGGTCGGCCTCACGGGTGCCCAGCAAAGCCCCGATCAGAAGGTCGAGCTCGCCGAGCGTGCGCTCCGCGCCGAGCGCGGGGGCGATCGCGCGGGCGTCCTCGCGCAGCTCGATCAGCGCCTGCTCCCCGCGGGCGCGCGCGAGGCGGTCGAGGCGCTCCTTCGAGCTCCTCGCGGCGCAGCGTCCGCGCCACGCCCGAGCGGGCGCGGGAGGGCCGGATGTTCTCGAGCGCCGTCCGCGCGGGGCTCGCGATGCGCAGGCCGGCGAACTCCATGTCCCCCGCCACCGGGCCCGGGCCGCTGCGGGGCCGCAGCGTGAGGCCCGGGAGCCTCACCGGCCGCGGGTTGGCGGGCGTGGGGCCGCTGTCGAGGAAGAGCGAGCCGTCGGACGCCGGGGCGGCGAGCGCAGCGCTGCGGTCGGCGATCACCGCGCCCGGGAAGTAGAGCGCCGCCACGTCGTACCACCGGCGGCGCACCAGCTGCTCGGCGGGCTCGTCGAGGTTGGTGGTGTACAGCCCCCGCGCCAGGCGGCGGATCTCCCCGCGCGCAGCCGCCCGGCTGGCCCAGCCGGCGTCCTCGGGGATGAATATCTCGGGCAGGTTCTGCGACTTAGCGGTGCTCATGCGCGCCTCGCGGGGGAAGAACCTGGACTTAACTCCCGCGATCGGTGGAAGAACGCGCAGTTAAGGATGCCGGCGCGATCATGCGGCCAGATATTTTGATCGGAGGGTGGGCGGGACTCCAATCAAGGGTCCCCGCGGGGTCGCGCGCGGCGATCCTCGGGTTGGGCGCGGGTTCCACGCGCGCCGTCGTACTCAGGGCGCCAACAGTGCGGCGCGGTCGGCGTGCACCGCGAGGTTGCGCAGGGCGCTTGCATCGGCGTCCGCGCCGGCCGCCAGCGCGCGCTCGACTCCCAGGCGGTGGCCCTCGAAGCGCTCGCGCGCGTATGGGACCGCCAGGCCGCGAGAGACCATGAAGGCCCAGTCGCTGGCCTGCAGCGCCAGCAGCTCCCGCACCGCCGCCTCCCCCGCGCGGGGGCCGGCGCGCAGCACATCCAGCTCGGCGGCCCGCGTGGCGAAGGCGATCTCCGCCACCGCGGGACCCGACCACGTCGAGAGGTCACCGCCCCGCCCCCATGTGCTCGCCTCCCACGTCTGCGCGGGCTCCACCAGCGCACCCTCCGGCCGAGCCGTGGGATCTTCCACCGGCGTAGCGAGACCCTCCCGCCCGGGAGCCCTGCGCAGGGCCGGGACATCCTCGAGCCGCGCCGGCTCGTGGCGCTCCAGGGCGTCGTCGAGGCGCACGAGCTCGAGGCCCTGGCGGGAGCACTCCTCCACGACCGCGTTCAGCCAGGCGAGGCCCTCATACCACCAGTGACCGAGCAGCTCGGTGTCCAGGGCGCACACCGCCAGGCCGCCCCCCGGCAGATCCTCGCCGTCGCGGTGCAGGCGCTCGGAGGTACGGGCCACGAAGTCCGCGGCGTGCTCCCGCGCCAGCGCCAGGGCGCGCTCGTGGTCGTAGTCGCCGCCGTCGTTGGCCCAGGGTTGGTGGTGATGGATCGTGTGGTGGTGGTAGTCCCGGTAGGCGCCGTGCGCGGGGTAGCCCGTATCGCTCCACACCAGCGCGATCGTGGCGCGGTCGATCGGCGCCAGCAGAACCCCGGAGTCCCCGATCAGCGGGCGCAGGTGCTCGCGTGCCCCCACGCCGAAGCGACCGGTCAGCTCGACGCAGGTGGCGCGCACCCCGGCCTCCGCCAGGGTGGGCTCGAGGTGGGCGCGTGGGCGCACTCGGGCATCCAAAAGCCCCCCCGCCACCCCGCGCCGAAGCGCGCGCGGTGTGCCTCGATGCCGCTCTGTGCCTGCATCCGCAGCCCCGCCTCGCTCGCCAGCAGCGGGAGCACCGCGTGGGTGGCCGAGGAGGTCCACTGCGCGTGGGGAGCAAATGCGCCCAGCAGGTCCCCGCCGCGGCGCTCGAAGCTTTCCAGGGCGCGCTCGTAGTCTCCCCACGCGCGCTCCAGCTCGCGCGCCAGGGTCTCGTGGCCCCCCGCGCGCAGCCCCTGGGCATCCTCCGCGTGGGTGTAGCGGCGGGTCTCCCCCACGAACCGCGCGAACCGCTCGCTCACCCCGGGGGCCTCGAGCTGGTCGCAGAGCACCGGGGTCAGCGACACCGTCAGCGGCGCCCCCCGCTCCAGGAGCTCGAGCAGCGGGAGGTAACAGGCGGCGATCGCCTCCCACAGCCACTCCTCCCCGAAGGGCCACGTCCCGAAGCCCTCCACGTAGGGCATGTGGGTGTGCAGGACGATCGCCAGCTCGCCCCGGGAGCCTCCGCCTGGCCGGCGCGCTCGATCGGCGGCGCTCACCGGCGCGAACCGGAGTCCGGCCGAGCGCTCACGCTCGGCACACCGCCACGAAGTCCAGCGCCCGATCGAGGTCGGCTTGGCCGCGGGGGCGCAGTGCGAAGTCCGCCGTGGAGATCGCCGGGGTGAACCAGTCGTAGAAGCACTCCGTGAGGCCCAGCCGGGGGTGCACGCTGTCCCAGCCCAGCCTCAGCGCGAGCTCGTGCGCGCGCAGCTTGCGCGCGTGGAAGAGACCGAAGAGCCCGACCGAGGCGAAGTGCTCGCGGCACAGCCGCTCGAACTCCGCCGCGCGGTACTCGTGCACGTGCCACGGGTTGTCCGAGCGCTCCGCCCCCTTGGGGGCCAGGGTGAGCACGTTGGGGGTGGACAGGTACACCGTGCCCCCTCCGCCCTCGCCCTTCTTCTCCACGAGCGCGCGGAAGTGCTCGAGCGCCGCGCCGGGGTCCTGGAGGTGCTCGATCGTCTGCAGGAACACCACCGCGTCCGCGGGCTCGGAGAAGGTTTCGATCAGGTCGCGCTCGAAGCTCAGGTTCTCCCGGCGGTAGCGCATTCGGGCGTGCTCGTGCGCCTCCGGGTTGGCGTCCACCCCGACCACGCCAGCCGCGCTCTCGGCAAGCACGTTCGAACCGTAGCCCTCCCCGCACGCCATGTCGATCACCCGCAGGGCACCCACGCGCGCCGCGATCCACTGATAGACCACGAGGTGGCGGCGGTACCAGTAGTTCTCCTCCGGCACATCGGGAAGCGTGCGCTCCCCGGTCAGCGCCAATGGCGGCACGCCGTCGGGCTGGTCGCGCTGCACGTAGAGAGGCACCGACACGGCGCGCGAGTATATGGTCCCGCGCACCCGCAGTGCCGCCCGCCCTCTCGGCCGAGGAGATCCGCGACGTGAACACGCGCTACCACGACGTCGCCGCGGGCCACTACGACGCGAAGTGGGGGATCGACTTCGGGGAAATCGGCCTCGAGCAGGTCACCGCCAAGGTGCGCAAGGCGCTTGGGGCAGATCAGATGCCCGCCCACCCCGGCGGGCCTCCGACCTACGCGCGGACGCTCGAGATCGGCGCGGGAACGGGGTACTTCACGCTGAACATGATGCGCGCCGGCCTGATCGAGCAGGCCACCTGCACCGACATCTCCCCCGGGATGCTCGCGACGCTGAGCGCCAACGCGGAGCGCCTGGGGCTGAAGGTCAAGACCGTGAGCGCCGACGCGGAGCTCCTCCCCTTCGAGGACGGGAGCTTCGACCTCGTGCTCGGCCACGCCGTCCTGCACCACATCCCCGATCTCCCCACCGCCTTCGGCGAGCTCGCTCGCGTGCTCGCTCCCGGTGGCACGCTGCTGTTCGCCGGGGAGCCCTCGCGCTACGGCGACCGCCTCGCGCGCGTGCCCAAGCGCTTCGCCGGCGCCGTGGCCCCCCTATGGCGAGCCGCGCTGCGCGCCCGCCCAGCGCCGCCGGCCGAGGGCGGGGCGCCCGACGCGGCGCTGGAGAGCGTGGTTGACGTCCACGCCTTCGCCCCCGGAGAGCTGCGGGACCTCGCGCGTGGGGCAGGCCTGGAGCAGGTGCGCGTGATCGGCGAGGAGCTCGTGGCCAACTGGTTCGGCTGGACCAACCGCACCCTCGAGGCCACCGCCGAGCCCACCGACATCCCGTGGGCGTGGCGTCAGTACGCCTACCGCGGCTACCTCGTGCTGCAGGAGCTCGACCGCCGCCTGCTGGAGTCGCGGCTGCCCCCCGCGGTCTTCTACAACCTGATGCTCTCCGCCCGCAAGGGGTAGTAGCTGGTACCGATAGTTACCAGACCCGTGGAGGTTCACTTCCGTAGACGGTTCATCCCCTTAGACTCTGCCTATGTCCGACCGTCTGCACCGGGATTTCCCGCTGTTCCCACTGGGGATCGTGGCACTGCCCACCGAGAACGTGCCCCTGCACATCTTCGAGGATCGCTACCGCACGATGATCGAGGGGTGCCTGCAGGAGGAGCGCGAGTTCGGGATCGTCTGGATGGCCGGCGACGAGCTCAAGCCGATCGGCTGCGCCTGCACCGTCGAGCAGGTGCTCGAGCGCATGGAGGACGGGCGCATGAACAT
The DNA here is from genome assembly GCA_963813765.1 of uncultured Solirubrobacterales bacterium. GTDB lineage: Bacteria > Actinomycetota > Thermoleophilia > Solirubrobacterales > Solirubrobacteraceae > Palsa-744. The sequence goes on along the minus strand of CAWFAB010000001.1, from coordinate 1,011,000 downwards.
CCTCGCGCGCGGCACCAGGCCGTTTCGCCTGCTCGAGCGCCAAGACGATCTTCCCTACCCGGCGGGGGTCGTGGAGTTCCTCGACGAGCACGACGAGCAGGCCGACCCGGAGGTCGCGCGCGCCACCCGCGAGCTGTACGCCGAGCTGGTCGAGCAGGCCACCGAAAATGCCCTCTCGGCGGAGGAGATCGAGGCGCTGGACGCCTACCGGATGGCCGCCACGGTGGAGTTCGGCGCCGACGCCAAGCAGGAGCTCCTGGAGCTGCGCTCCGAGAACGCTCGCCTGCGCCTGCTCACGATGCTCTTCCGCGCCGCCATCAAGCGCATGGAGCTCGTCCACCGCGCCCAGGCCCACGCGCGGTCGAATGGGAAGGTGCGCTTCGGGTAGGGCGCGCACCATCCGATTCCTCACCCTTCAAGCCAGCGCCACCGACAGAAATGCGCCGAAGAGCGTGCGGGCGCCGCGAGGGGATAAGAGACCCGCTGGCAGACCGCGGGGGGCGTGCGGCCGGTTCGACACAGGGGTGGTCCCGAGACCTGGGATCCCTTCACACCGGCAGCCGGCACACCTTCTGCGCCACTTCAAGTACGAAGTACGCGAGATGGCGCAGGACCGAAGGCTGGCCCGCGGAGTTGTCGGCGAAGCTCACCCAACCTTCGGCGTCCCGCACGCGGTAGCGGAACACCGAACCCGGGCGCGGGGGCAGCGAGAGATGCTTGGCGGAGGGGCCCTGCAGTTCTTCCTGGAGGCCTCGCGCCAGCACCAGCTGGGGGTCGCTCAGCTGCCTCGTGGGGCCCAGGTGCGCGGGGTGGGTGGGTTCCGAACCACAGCGAACCGACCCACCTTCGTTGACCAGCACCGCGAGCCACGCCCCCGGCACGCTGCCGGAGCGCTGCACCACGAACAGGTCGGGCAGCTCCACGCTCTCCCCGCAGCCCATCAGGAGGGCCGCCGCGCACAGCAATCCCGCCACCGCACACATCCGCCACGTGCAGCGCACCGAGCGCCTCACACCGACACCGCACACATCCGCCACGTGCAGCGCACCGAGCGCCTCACACCGACACCGCCACACCACCCCGGCGGGGGTCGCCCGTGCCGATCAGCACCCCATCCCGACGCTGAACCGCCTGCACGCCTCCGAAGAAGAGGTTGAGCGCGTGGAAGCTCACCACTCGCCGGCCCTCCTGCGCGAGTGCGCGCAGATCGATTCCGGGCTCGGCGTACACCACCCCGTCCTCGAAGTGCACCCGCGGGGCGCGCACCGCTTCGGAGGCCTCCAGACCGTGGTCGACCACCCCCACGATCGTCTGCAGCAGAGCCGAGCGGATACGGTTGGAGCCCGCGCTGCCGAGCACCATCTCCACCTCTCCCGCCCGCATCACAAGCGAGGGCGCCATCATGCTCGGCATCCTGCGCCCGGCCGGGTGACGGTGAAAGCCCAGCGGGTTGAGATCCTGCTCGCCCATGATGTTGTTCACGTGGATACCAGTTCCCGGCACCACGACCCCCGAGCCCTCACCGTTCGTGCAGGTCACACTGCACGCTCGCCCCTCGCCGTCGAGGACAGAGATGTGGGTGGTGGCTCCCGGCGGCCACTCCCCCCAGGCCCCCCAGGGGGAGCCACGCCCAGGCGCTCACCCAGAAAGCGCTCGAGGAAGCCCTCCTCGCCGAGGCCCTCCAGGAACTCCGGGGTACGCTCGGCTTGGGCTGCCTCCATCGCCGCCACGATCTCCGCAAGCGCAGGCGGGCCCGGGCGCCGGTCCAGCAGTCCGAGAGCGTACGCCAGCAGCGTGCCTCCGGCGGAGGGCGGCGGGTTGGTGAGCAGTAGCCGGTCGCGGTAATCCATCCGCACCGGGTCTCGCAGCCATGCCCGGTAGCTGTCGAGTGCCGCACGCGTGACCGAGCCCCCACGCTCGCTCAGCCAGTCGCTGATGGCCGCCGCCACGTCCCCCCGGTAGAACGGCTCCGCACCCTCCCGACCCAGGCGCTCGAGCGCATCTCCCAGCTCGGGGTTGCGCAGCACCTCGCCCTCGCGCAGCACGTGGCCCACGGGCGCCCACAGGGCCGCGCACTCCCTCGTCGAGAGGAGCAGCTGGGCGAGGATCTCCGCCACATACGCCTGGCCCGCATTCAGTGCCACCCCGGCGCGCGCCAGGCGCGCCGCGGGCGCGGCCAGGTCGTCCAGCGGCGCGGTCCCCCACCGCTCGATCGCCTCGCACACCCCCGCAGGCGTTCCGTACACCCCGCATGAGGCCGGCCCGATGTGAAACACCTGCACCGCATCCCCAAAGGACACGTCGATCGCCTGAAGCTCCGCCGCCGATCCGTCCCCGGCCCGCGCGGGGGCCTCCACGAAGAAGTCCAGCAGCGCCGGCTCCCACCCCGGTCCGGCCACCAGCAGATAGCCCCCCGCTCCGAGACCTGTCAGCAGCGGCTCCGCCACGAAGGACGTCAGCATCGCCCCCACCGCCGCGTCCACCGCGTTGCCCCCTTCGCGCAGCACGCGCGCCCCCGCCTCCGCCGTCAGCGGATGGCCGGCCGCCACCACTCCCTGCTCAGCCCCTGGAACTTCTCATCCGCGAAGGGTCGAGACGAGGCTCAAGCTCTCGGCATGAACTCCGGGACCTCCGAGCTCGTCCACCGCGAGGCCGCCGCGGCGCTCGCGCCGGCCGGCGCCCGCGCGCTGCACCCGTGGCTCGCCGCTTCGGCTCCTCCAGCCGGCCGCGCCCGGAGGCACGGGGGCGCTCCTGCTCGTAGCCGGTGGCGACGACCGTCACCCACACCTGATCGTCGAGCTTCTCGTCGACCATCGCGCCGAAGATGATGTTCGCGTCGGGGTGCGCCGCCTCCGCGACCGCCTTCGCGGCCTCGTTGACCTCCCACAGCGAGAGGTCCGTGCCCGCCGGTGATCGACAGCAGGATCGAGCGCGCGCCCTCCATCGAGGTTTCGAGCAGCGGCGAGGAGACGGCCTGCATCGCCGCCTCGGTCGCGCGGTGCTCGCCGCCCGCCCATGCCGATCCCCAGCAGCGCGTTGCCCGCGCCGCTCATGATCGTGCGCACGTCGGCGAAGTCGAGGTTGATCAGGCCCGGCAGCGTGACGAGGTCGGAGATGCCCTGCACGCCCTGGCGCAGCACGTCGTCGGCGACGCGGAACGCCTCGACCATCGAGGTCTGCTTGTCGAGCACCGAGAGCAGCCGGTTGTTGGGCACGACGATCAGCGTGTCGACCTCCTCCGCCAGCGCGCTGCACTCCGCGCTCGGCCTGCTCGCGCGCGCGCGGTGCCCTCGAAGCCGAACGGCTTCGTGACGATCGCCACCGTCAGCGCGCCGACCTCGCGCGCGATCCGCGCGACGATCGGCGCCGCGCCGGTGCCGGTGCCGCCGCCGGCGCCGGCGGTGATGAAGACCATGTCCGAGCCCTTCAGCAGCGCCTTGACGCGGTCGTAGTCCTCCATCGCCGCCTGCGCGCCCGAGGTCGGCGTCCGCGCCGGAGCCCAGCCCGCGCGTGAGCTCGGCGCCGATGTGCAGCGTGACGTCGGCGGTGGACTGCTGCAGCGACTGCAGATCGGTGTTGATCGCGAGGAACTCGACGCCCTCGACCTCGGCCTCGACCATCCGGTTGACCGCGTTGACGCCGGCGCCGCCGACGCCGACCACGCGGATCACCGGCTGGCCGGCGCTCTCCGGCGGCGCTGAGCGGCGGGCGTCCTCGCGGGTGTCGCTGCGGCGGCCGTCCGCGCGCGGCGCGGGTCGCGGGCGTCCATCACGTTCGTCGGGAATCTCCGCGGAGAACGCGTTGCGCAGGCGCTCCTGCGGCTGGGCACGGCGGCGCCTGCACCTCGCGCTCGGGCTCGCCGTCGCCGGGCAGAGGCGCTCCAGCGCCGGGTGCGGCAGGCCGGCTCTCGCGCGGGTGCGCGGGCGGCGGCGACCTCGCTCGCGGTGCGGGCTGCGGCCGGCTCGATCGGTCGCGCGGGGCGCTCGCGCTCCGGGCTGCCGTCGCTCGCCGCCTGCCTTCGGTCTTGCGGAACAGCGCCGCGAGCGGCCCTTCGCGCATGCTCGCGCGCTTAGCGTTGGCCATGGGCGAGCACCTCCTGCGCCAGATGCCGGTAGGACTGCGCGGCGACGCCCGTCGGGCTCGTACTTGAGCACCGACATCCCCTTCACCGGCGCCTCGGCGAAGCGCACCGTCTTGCGGATGCGCGAGGCGAACACGCGGTCCCCGAAGTTCTCCTCGAGGATCTCGATCGCCTCCTTGGCGTGGATCGTGCGCGAATCGACCAGCGTCGGGAGGATACCCTCGATGTCGACGTCCGGGTTGAGGTTCTCGCGGATCATCGCAAGGGTGTTCTGCAGCTGGATCAGGCCGCGCATCGACAGATACTCGCACTGCACGGGGACGATCACCTTGTCGGCCGCGGTGAGCGCGTTGATCGTCAGCAGTCCGAGGCTCGGCGGCGTGTCGATGCAGATGAAGTCGTAGTCCTCGAGGATCGGCTCGAAGGCCTTCTGCAGCGAGCGCTCGCGGCCGATCATCGTCGACATCGCGATCTCGGCGCCGGCCAGGTCGATCGAGGCGCAGGCGACGTCGATCTCGCGCCTGCGGACCACCTCGCGGATCGAGACCTTGTGGACGAGCACGTCGTACATCGACTTCTCGAGCGTGTCCGGGTCGATGCCCTGGGACATCGTCAGGTTGCCCTGCGGGTCCATGTCGACGCACAGCACGCGGTGGCCCTCCTCCGCGAACGCGGCGGCGAGGTTCAGCGTCGTCGTCGTCTTGGCGACGCCGCCCTTCTGGTTGGCGAACGCGATGACCTTGGCCCTTCCTTGCACGGAGGCTCCGATGCTCGATTGCTGGAGAAAGCCGTCCGGTGGGTATTCGCAGAGCGTCGGGGATTCCTGCACGCAACTACGATCCGGAATGCCGCGGGCAAGCCGAGCGAGCGCGCAGGCGCTGGCCGGAGCGCGCCGGCGCGAGCCACGACGTCGCTGCGTCTCGCGGTCGGGGCCGCCGGGCGGGCGTCGGCAAGACGCACCACGGCCGGCGCTCGCGCTCGGGCCTCGCGCAGCACGGCGCAGCCGTCGCGGTCGTCACGATCGACCCCGCCCGGCGCCTCGCGAGCGCGCTCGGCATCCAGGAGCTCGGCAACGAGCCGCGGCGTATCGACCCCGCCCTGCTGGCCGCCCACGGGGTCGAGCTGACGGGGAGCTGTGGGCGACGATGCTCGACGCGAAGGGCACCTTCGACGCGCTGATCGCCCGCCTCGCACCCGACGAGCGCGCACGCGAGGAGGCGCTCTCCAACCGCATCTACCAGGAGTCTCATCCGCGGTCGCAGGCACCCAGGAGTTCAGCGCGATCGCCAAGCTCACGAACTGCACAGCGGGGGGGATTTCGACATGATCGTGCTCGACACTCCGCCCTCACGCAACGCGCTCGACTTCCTCGACGCGCCGATGCGCATGACGCGACTTCCTGGAGGGCCGCGCGCTGAAGATGTTTCTCGCGCCCGGCAACCTCGCCGCGCGCCTGGTGGGACGCGGGAGCGGTCTGGCGCTTTCGATCTTCTCCCGCTTCACCGGCGTGGACCTGATCGGCGAGCTGTCGGGCTTCTTCGGCTCGCTCGCCGGCATGGTGGAGGGCTTCCGCGAGCGCGCCCACGACGTCGATCGGCTGCTGCACGACCCCGACCACCGCATTCCTGCTCGTTACCTCGCCCGAGCGCGAGCCGGCGCGCGAGGCGGCCTTCTTCGCCGATCAGCTCGACGCCGCGGGGATGGCCCGTGTGGCGTTGATCGTCAACCGCGTCCACCGCGACGGTCTGGAGGGACACTCCGCCGCGCAGGTGCAGGCGCTGCTGGTCGACGAGCTCGGGGAGCGGCTCGCCGCGCGCGTGGCGGGCAACCTCGCGGACTTCGACGTGCTCGTGCAACGCGACCGCGAGAGCGTCGCCGAGCTCTCCCGAGGCCTCGGCGATCCCAACCCGATCGTGGTGCCCCAGCTAGACGGGGACATTCAGGATCTCGCCGGCCTCGACCGGATCGCCAAGCTCCTCTTCTCCTGAGCGCTCCCGCGGAGCGACGTCATCGTGTCGTCCGCGAGCGTCCCCACGAGATCGGGGTGCAGGTGGCCGCACACGACATCCCGCAACAGCGCGCGCAGGTGGTTGGCGAGCTCCCGCACGAGCGCGGTGGAGCGCGCGTGCTCGACCACGGTCCCCTCGATCACCGCGCGCTCGAGAGCGAGCGCCCGCACGACCCGCCGAGTCAACTCCGGGCGCTCCGCGGGCGTGGCGCAGAGTGCGGCAAGCCGGCCGGCGAGCAGCCCGCTGGAGGGTCCCTCGGGCTCGAGCAGGGCTCGCAGCGCGAGCAGGTGATCGCTCAGCGCCTCCAGATCGGTGGCCCGTTCGCAGCCCATCTCGAAGCGCGCCAACGCCCACGCGATCTCGTTCGCGCTCGGAGCCCGCCGAGAGACCAGATTGCAGAAGGCACGCAGCTCGTCCTCCTGCTCAGCGCTCACAACCAACATTCCGTACGGCCTCCCACCCCAGCCGAGCGCACGCACGCCCCATACGCCGCCGCCCACGCGCGCCCACGCGAGGCGTCCCAGCGTGATGCGGCCGTCGCCGAACAGGCGCAGAGCGCGCAGCAGCTCTCCCAGCACCTCGCGGCCACGGGCGACCGCGGCGAACGCGTCGGTGTCCTCGGTCGTGAAGGCCACCAGCAGATGGCCCCCATCTGCCTCGTCCGAGAGCGCAGGCGCGAGCGCACCGTCCGGCACATCCAGCAGCGCATCTGGCCGCGCGATCGTGAGGCCCGACACAAGCGGCAGCTCTGGCGAGGCGATCGCGAGGCCGTGCAGCGTCGCCAGCAGGGTGACCTCCGTAGCGCTCGCGTGCGCCGAGCAGTCGAGGCGCTCCAGCGCCCCCGGCAACCGCTCCTCGTGCAGCGCAAAGTCGCTCTGCTCGGCGAAGACATCGCACAGCAGCGCCCGCAACGCCGCCTCCGCACGCGCCGGTGGGCGCCGACCCCGTCCTCCAACCGGTCTGCCGAGCCGCGACTGCTCGCAGTGCCCCACGAGCGCCTCGCGCGCCAGCAGGTAGCGATCCAGGCCCTCGAAGCCCTCCAGCAGCACCACCGCGCGAGCACAGCTCTCCGTGCCCCGCAGGGTGCTCCAGCGCTCGCGCAGGAAGGCATCCGTCAGCGGTCGATAGCAGTAGAGCGGCGTGCCGCGGCCGCGCGAGGACTGCGAGGCCAGCTCAAATGGGATCTCCGCGCCGGCGTCGAGCTCCGCCCGCAGGAGCACCGCGGACTCCTCCACGAACTCCGTGAGGGCTGTCTCGAGTTGACGTGAGCGCACAATCGGCTCACTTCGCCGACGCTGCGGGCGCTCCTGCTCTGCGCAGCAGGTCTTGCAGAGTGTCTACGCGACCCCGGCGGGGACCTCGGGGAAGACCGCAGACCTCACCCGGTCCTCACAGCCCTGCACGATCCAGCGCTCCCCGTAGACGCGCATATCCTCGATGATCGGCAGCAGCGCCATGCCCTTGTCGGTCAGCGCGTACTCCACCCGCGGAGGCACCTCCGGGAAGGTGTGGCGCTCGACGACCCCCTCCTCCTCCAGGGCACGCAGCCGCAGCGAGAGCGTGCGCGGGCTGATTCCCTCGAGCGAGCGCTCCAGCTCGCAGAAACGCGAGCACCCCTCGGCCAGGTCGCGAATCAAGAGCAGCGTCCACTTGGCGCACACGATCTCCGCTGTGCGACACACCGGGCATGTCTCATCTAGCGCCACCCCCTCACTTTACCAAGTGAAGTGTTGGATAGCCGTAGCCGATCGGACGCCGCCGCCCAACAGCGGACTGAAACCAAGGCCCCTACGCGACCGTCAGCGGGGGCCGACTTGGCGCGGGCGCAGGTGGCGGCTGGGAGGGCTCCCCACCTGCAGGGGCCGCCGGAGCGGCGGGATCCGAGCCGGCGGGATCTTCGCCCCTCTGCGCCGCCATCGAGGCGACGTCCTCCATCGTGGTTCCGCGACGGCCGTCGGCCTGCACGAGCAGCTTGAAGTCGTGGGGGCTCGTGGCCACGCGCATCGCGTCCTCGTAGGTCACCCGTCCCGCCTTCAGGTGCCCGTAGAGGGCCTGGTCGAAGGTCTGCATGCCGTAGTAGCCGCCCGAGGCGATCACCTCGTTCAGCTTGCCCGTCTGGGTGGGGTCGATGATCATGTCGCGCACCCTCCCGGTCATCCGCAGGATCTCGCACACCGCCACCCGGCCGCCGTCCGCCCCGGGAACCAAGCGCTGGGAGATGACCCCCTTGACCGTGCCCGCGATCATCGAGCGCGCCTGGGCGTGCTGGTGGGGCGGGAAGAAGTCGAGCATCCGGTTGATCGACTCCGCCGCGTCGACCGTATGGATCGTGGAGAGCACCAGGTGGCCGGTCTCCGCGGCCGAGAGCGCGGTCTGGACGGTCTCCTCGTCGCGCATCTCCCCCACCAGGATCACATCCGGGTCCTGGCGCAGCACCCGGCGCAGGGCGCGCTTGAAGGAGGCCGTGTCCATCCCGACCTCGCGCTGATTTATCACCGAGCGCTTGTCCCGGTGCACGAACTCGATGGGGTCCTCAATCGTGACGATGTGCTTGCTCACCGTCTCGTTCATGTGGTCGATCATCGCCGCCAGCGTGGTCGACTTGCCCGATCCAGTTGTGCCGGTGAGCAGCACGATTCCCCGCTCCTCCTCCGCCAGTTCCCGCACCACCGGCGGGAGCGTCAGCTCTTCGATCGTGCTGATCTTGTGGGGGATCGCACGGCACGCCAGCGAGATCACCCCGCGTTGGCGGAATGCGTTGATGCGAAAGCGCGCCACGCCCGCGATCTCGAACGAGAAGTCAACCTCGTGCTCCTCGGTGAACTCGTGCAGCTTGGTGGGATCGTGCAGCAGGTCATGCAACGCCCGCTCTGTGTCCTCCGCGCTCAGCGTCTCCCCTTGCTCGTCGTGGGAGAGAATGCCGTGCACCCGGAACAGCGGAGGCGAATCCACCTTCAGGTGCAGATCCGAGCCGTGCCTGCTGACCAGCTCGCGCAGCGCTGACTGCACGTCGAACATGCTCCCCGCATCGGCATCCCCCACGGGGGCCTTGAGCGCCGCCACGCCGCATGGACGAACCAAACCTCCCTGACGAGCGAATCGGCTTCCCTGCCAAGGACGCACCGAGCGAAGTGTGCTCGGCACACGAGCGAGGGAGGACGCCGGCAGGGGAGTCGAGGCGCCGTCAGGTGGACGGAGGCTATGCGACGTCGCGGAGCTTCTGTGCCTCCGCGAGCGACTGGAGCTTCTTCAGCGACTGGTTCTCGATCTGGCGGATGCGCTCGCGGGTCACGTTGAAGGTGCGGCCCACCTCGTCCAGCGTCCGGGGGTGCTCGCCGCCGAGGCCGTAGCGGAGCTCCAGCACGCGCCGTTCGCGGTAGGAGAGGTTCTCCAGCGCCTCTCGCAGGGCCTCCTTGGTGAGGATTTCGGCGGCCCGCTCGTACGGGGACTCCGCGCGCTCGTCGGCGATGAACTGGCCGAACTCCGACTCCTCCTCGTCGCCCACCGGCTTCTCCAGCGACACCGGAGCCTGGGCGGAGCGCTTGATCGAGTCGACCTCTTCGGGGTCGATCCCCGTCACGTCCGCGATCTCCTCCGCGGTCGGTTCGCGGCCCAGCTCGGTGACCAGCTTGCGCTCGGCGCGGCCGATCTTGTTGAGCTTCTCCACCACGTGCACCGGAATGCGGATCGTGCGCGCCTTGTCCGCCAGCGCCCTGGCGATCGCCTGGCGGATCCACCAGGTGGCGTAGGTGGAGAACTTGAAGCCCTTGCGGTAGTCGAACTTCTCCGCCGCGCGCACCAGCCCGAGGGTGCCCTCCTGGATCAGGTCGAGGAAGGGCAGACCCTGGTTGCGGTAGTTCTTTGCGATCGACACAACCAGGCGGAGGTTGGACTCGACCATCTTCTGCTTGGCGTCCAGATCCCCGCGCTCGATCCGCTTGGCGAGATCGACCTCCTCCTGGGCGGTCAACAGCCGCACCTTGCCGATGTCCTTGAGGAACAGCTGCAGCGAGTCGGTCGTCATGTCCGGCTTGAGGTCCAGCGTCGCTTTCGCTTTGCGGCGACCGCGCTTGTCCGGGGCGCGCTCCACCTGCGACGCCGCCGCGGTCGCCGGGTCGATGTCCTCGACGAGCTCGATCTCGGATTTCTCCAGGAAGCCGTGCAGCTCCTCGACGTCCGACTCGTCCAGATCCAGCTCGGAGGTCGCCGTGGAGATCTCCGCGAACGTCAGCACCCCCACCTGCTGGCCCTTCGCCAGCAGGCCCTTTATCTCATCGAGCTCCTGCAGTTCGACTACTGACATCTATTTCCGTTTCCGTAGACAGCGATCTTTTTCTTGGGGCCCGCCCACCCCGTCCGTACGTGAGACGACCGCCGGATGCGACCGAGAACCCGCCTCGCCCGGCCGCGGCCGAGGCCCGCCCCACGTTACAACCGAACGTGGACCCTATGCTAACGCGTCACCGTCGCCAGTCCTTATGCGCGATGCCAGTCCTTATGCGCGATGATTCCCGCGCATGAACGCCCCGAGTACACCTGACAGCCCCAGCGGGCAGCGACGAGCCGGTGGAGCGACCCGGCCCCACAACCCCGAGGGGGACAACCAGGGCGTCCTATCCAGCCTCCCCCGCACGCGCCCCCAACGCCCCAGCGCGCGCCGGGCGGCAGCTCGGCGGACCGCCGCACTCCGCGCCGAGCGGACTGCGGCGACCAGGTTGACCGAGACCACAGAGGCCCCCACCGAGCCGGCCGCAATTGGCCCCGCCAAGCCCGCAAGAGCCCCCGACAAGCCGGCCGCAAGCGGCAGCGCCAAACCCACAACGAAGCCCCGCTCCAAGCCGACCGCAAATGCTCGCCCGGGGCGAACCGGGAAGACTCGACCCAAGCCCGCCGAGCCGCCGGTGCCCCCGCAGGGCTTCGAGGCTGAGGAGGCGATCGAGCCCGGTCGTTCGGTGCAGCCGCCGAGCGGTCCCGAGCTTGCCGTCTCGGTGGCGGAGCTCGTCGGAGAGCTCGCCCAAGCGAGCCTCGCCACCGGCGGCCGCCTGCTGAGCGACGTCCTCAAGCGGCTATCCGGCGGCTGAGGGCCGCGCGAGCACCCGTCCGCCGCGCGAGCACCCGTCCGCCGCGCGAGCACCCGTCCGCCGCGCGAGCACCCGTCCGAGCGGGCTCTGTATACTGCGCGCACGCCGAACCTCTGCAACCCCGGTTGCGGAGGGCGGGGGACCCAATGTGGACCTAGTCGATCGGTCCACGGGGGCGAATCGGTCTTGTTCGGACCGTAGCGCCATCAGGCGCGAGCCCGTCAGCTCACCCCGTAGGCGCGCGAAAACCATGCGCAAAGCTTTCCCCAAGCACACCCTGCCCGCAGGGCTATTGGCCGCGTCGCTCGGCACGCTCGCCCTACTGGCGGCGCCCGTGGCGCCGGCGTTCGCCGACACTCCCGACGCGGCGGCGAACGCCGGCGCCCCGAGCTCTGGCGCCCCCACCTCCGGCGCCGCGACTTCCGGCGCCCCAACCTCGGGCACTCCGGAAGTGAGCGGCTCGACATCCGGCGGAGCGGCCCCCACGCCGAGCCCTCTGGGCAAGGTGACGCTGGCGACGTGGTTCGGCCCCGGCTTCTATGGCCGCGCCACGGCGTGCGGACAGCGGATGAGTCCCACGCTCGTGGGCGTCGCGAGCCGCACGCTTCCATGCGGGACGCTCGTGCAAATCGGCTATCGCGGCCACCGCCTGACGGTGCCCGTGCTCGATCGCGGGCCCTACGGCCACAACGGCGCCGTTTGGGATCTGACAACCGGCACCGCGCGGGCACTCAAGATCAAGGACACCGTGCACATCACCGCGCAGGTCGTGGGCAGGGTCCCGAACAACCCCACGCTCGGAGAGCCCCCCACGTCGGGCGCGCCCCTCACAAGCGCACCCTCCGGTCCGCTTGCAGCGCCCCCCTCCGCCACCGCCGCGGCCACCGGCGGGGCGACCGCCGGCGGTTGAGCGCCGCCCGGTTCAACAGGCCCTACGCCGCGTCGTCCAGCGGCGCCACCGGCTGTCCCGTGGCGCGGGCGGCGTAGAGACCCACGTCGGCATGGGCCTCAAGCGCCGCCGCGTCGTCGCCGTCCTCGGGACACACCGCGACGCCGATCGCCAGCTCCAACGGCTCCCCGCGGTGCCTGGCAGCGGCGCGCACCGTGCGCGCAAGCCGCTCGGCGAGCGTGCGTGCGCCACGTAGGTCCGTCCGCGTCGCCATCAGCCACCAGCGGCCGGGACTCTCGCGCACGATCGTGTCAGACGGGCGCAGCTCCGGCCTGATCGCCACCTCCACTCGGTCGAGCAGGCCCGCCAGCGCGGCCGCCGGCTCCGCCTGCGCGAGCCGCTCCACACCCAGCATCTCGATCAGCAGCGCCGCGAACGGCAGCCCGTCCACTGCGTGGCGCTCCAAGCTCCTCCCGATCGCCTCGGCCCACGCAACGCGACCCTCCCCGCTCGTCCCGGGGGGGTGGGGAGGGTGGGTCTCAATGCGAGGACCATCCCCACCGGGCTCGATCCACGTCTGAGCGTCCCCACCGGGCTCGATCCACGTCTGAGCGTCCCCACCGCTCGGCGTGACCGATGCTTGCGGCCCCTCCCGACGAGTGTCATGGATCGCGATCTCCTGCGCCGGTGCAGGCGCGTGCGGCTCGAGATCGGGCGCCGGCCCCTCGGCAGCCAGAGCCGCAACGGCAGAGCAGACCTGCGCCAGACGCTCGGAGAGCTCGACCACCCGCGGCCCACGAGGTTGGCGCAGCTCGTCGCGCATCGCCTCCCACAGCGTCGCGCACAACTCTTCGGCCGCGCGCGCGGCTCGCGCCAGGCGAGCCGCTGCCGGAGCGTCGAGTGGCGCCCGGCCGGAAAGGCGCGAATCGGGGGGAGTGTCGCCCATGGAGGTCACTTGAATACCAGCAACCCAGGATGACAGGAGGAGGGGCCCCCGCGGCCCGGCCAGGACAACAGAAAGCGCTCCCGCCGCCGGGGGTAGCCTGTTGGGAGACCATGATGGGTCTGTGGATTCTCCTCGCGGTGGCCGGCGCGCTTGCGCTGCTTGCCCTCCTGACCGGCCTTGCGCGCACGCTGCTGAGCCGCGATCGGCGGCTGGCGGATACGGCAATCACCAACCTCCACGACCTGAGCACCGTGGACGAGCGCACCGGAGCGATGCGCTCGGTGCAGACCGCGGATCTGCAGCTGAGCGAGCGCGCGCTCGGCGAGCTCTGGTCCCCCGCCCACCTGGAGCGACTGGCGCGGACGTACTGGCGCTTCCTCACCCGCGTGACGCTCGGTCTCGTACGGGTGCGGTACACGGAGGGGGAACGCTTCGTCGTCCTGCTCTTCCGCCCGTTGACGCTGCTCGCATTCCGCGCCCCGGAGTACGAGCTCGAGCGCGATCACGGCGTGGTGCGCTGGCGCCTGGAGCGGGGCCTGTTGGTGGCCCGCGCGGGGCGCGAGCGCAAGGGCCATCTGCAGATCGATGTGCGTCGCCTCCACGGGGAGGGCTCGGCGGGGGCACGTCTGCACATCGAGGTGGAGGTCGCCAACTTCCACCCGGCGATCGCCTCGGGGATCAGCCGCCGTCTGTACAACGCGACCCAGTCGCGCATCCACGTGATCGTGACCCACGGCTTCCTGCGCTCGCTCGCCCGCCTTGACCTCGCGGAGTCGCGTGTGGGGCGCCTCGCGCAGGACGGCGACGCCGCGGATTCCGGGGTGGCCCTGCCCCGCTGACGGGGAGGACCAGAAGGGCCGCAGCTATCCAACCGCGTCCCCAGAGCTCTGGAGTGCCGCAGCTATCAACCGCGTCCCCCAAGACTCTGGAGGGCCGCAGCTATCCGAACCGCGCGTCTCCATACTGCGCCCGCAGCTTCGCGCGGTCGTGGCGCGCGAAGATGCGCCGCACCGTGCCCGAGCGGCTGCGCATGACCAGCGACTCTGTCGTAGCCCCGCCCGCGCTGGGGTAGCGCACGCCCTGCAGGACATCCCCATCGGTGACCCCCGTGGCGGAGAAGAAGACGTCCTCGCCCGCCACGAGGTCGTCGCGGTCGAGCACCCGCCGCAGGTCGCAGCCGGCCTCCAGCGCAGCGGAGCGCTCGTGCTCGGTGCGGGGCCACAGCCGCCCCAGCAGCTGCCCGCCGAGGCACTTGATCGCCGCCGCGGAGATGACCCCCTCCGGGGTCCCCCCGATCCCCCACAGGAGGTCCACCGGCGAGCGCTCGGTGACCGCGAGCAGCGAAGCGGACACGTCGCCGTGGGGGATCAGCCGCACACGCGCCCCCGCCTCCCTGATCGCCTTCACGCCCTGCTCGTGGCGGGGGCGGTCGAGCACGACCACCATCACGTCCCCGATGTCGCAGCTCTTGCGCTTCGCGATCAGCGCGAGCGTCTCCGGCAGCGGGCGGTCGAGGTCGAGCAGATCCGCGATCTCCGGGGCGCCCGCCATCTTTTCCATGTACACGCACGGCCCCGGGTCGAACATCGCGCCGCGGCTCCGAGAGCGCGATCACCGCCAGCGCAGCCGGCATCCCGTGAGCCGCGAGCGTGGTGCCCTCCAGCGGGTCCACCGCGATGTCCACCTCGGGCGGGGAGCCGTCGCCGATGTGCTCGCCGTTGTAGAGCATCGGGGCCTCATCCTTCTCGCCCTCCCCGATCACCACCACGCCATCCATCCGGACGGAGTGCAGCGCGTAGCGCATCCCGTCCACCGCGGCCTGGTCCGCGGCCTCCTTGTCGCCTTTGCCCACGAGCCGTGCCGCGGCGAGCGCCGCTGCCTCGGTGACGCGCACCAGCTCCAGGGCGAGGTTGCGATCGGGCCGTTGATGTGTGGCGTCGGAGCTCAAATGGATACCTTTATTGCGGCCGTACACGTAAAACCTACACTAGAGGGGGAGCTTTGAGCCAGATCGGGTTCATCGGGATGGGCAGGATGGGCGGCGGCATGTCCCACCGCATCGTCCGCGACTCCGATCACGAGGTGGTCGTGTTCGACGCCGATCGCGAGGCAACCAAGCGGGCGGCGGCGAACGGCGCCGTCGCCGCGGGATCGCTCGCCGACCTCGTCAGACGCCTGGAGGCGCCCCGGATCGTGTGGCTGATGCTGCCCGCGGGCCAGATCACCCAACGCACAATCGACAGAGCTCGCGAAGCTGCTCAGCCGCGACGACACGATCGTCGACGGCGGCAACACCAAGTGGACTGAAGACCAGTGCCGCGCCGGTCAACTCAAAAAAAGTGGCATCCACTACGTCGACGTGGGCACCTCCGGGGGGGTTTGGGGCCTCGAGGTCGGCTACTGCATGATGGTCGGAGGACCCCCCAAAGCCGTTGCGCGGCTGGCCCCGATCCTCGACGTGCTCGCCCCACCGACCAACGAGAGCAGCGAGGCCGCGATCGGCCCCCGCGGCTGGCTGCACCTGGGATCCGCCGGGGCCGGACACTTCGTGAAGATGGTCCACAACGGCGTCGAGTACGGCCTGATGCAGGCCTACGCCGAGGGCTTCGACCTCTTCGACAAGTGTGAGTACGAGCTCGACAACGCCAAGATCGCCCACCTCTGGGGCCAGGGCTCGGTGGTGCGCTCCTGGCTGTGCGAACTCGCCGCGCGCGCCTTCGAAGCCGACGGCAACGACCTGAACGCGCTCACCGGCTACACCGAGGACTCCGGCGAGGGGCGCTGGACGATCGCGGAGGCCACCGCGCGCGACGTCCCCACGCCGGTAATCACGGCCTCCCTCTACGCGCGCCTCACCTCGCGCGGCAACGGCGACTACGCCAACCGCGTGCTCGCCGCCCTGCGCAACCAGTTCGGCGGGCACGCCGTCAAGACGCCAATGAGCGGACGCTCGAGCAGGCAGGCCAGCGCCCGGGCGCTGTTGGCAGCCCCGCCGTGGACGATCCCCTGAGCCGAGAATCCGCTCGTTGAGGGCCTGGAGCGGCTGCCCGTCGCCCCCACCGCGCTCGTGATCTTCGGCGCCACCGGGGACCTCGCCAGGCGCAAGCTGCTGCCCGCCCTCTACAACCTCGCCCACGAGGGGGCCCTGCCGGAGCGGTTCTACGTTGTGGGCGTCTCGCGCAAAGAAAAGGAGCGCGAGGACTACCGCGCCGAGTGCGAGCAGGCGATCCGCAGCTTCTCCCGCCGCCCCCCCGACGACGACGTGCTCGAGGGACTGCTCGAACACTTCAAGTACGTGCCCGGCACCTTCGACGACGAGCACGTCTACCGCGAGCTCCAGCGGGTGCTCGACGGCTTCGAGGAGCACGCGGGCGAGAGGCTGAACCGCGCCTTCTACCTCTCCACCGCGCCCGCGTTCTTCCCGGTGATCGTGGAGGCGCTCGGCAAGCAGAAGCTCGATCGGCACGGGGACGCGGAGGTGAGGGTGATCATCGAGAAGCCCTTCGGCACCTCGCTCGCGGAGGCCGCCGAGCTCAACCGCCGCGTGCTCGACGTCTTCGACGAGAGCCAGGTCTTCCGCATCGACCACTACCTCGGCAAGGAGACCGTCCAGAACATGCTCGCGTTCCGCTTCGCCAACGGGATGTTCGAGCCGCTCTGGAACCGCAACTACATCGACAACATCCAGATCACCGTCGCCGAGGACATCGGCGTCGGCAGCCGCGCCGGCTACTACGACCACGCCGGGGCGCTCCGCGACATGATCCAGAACCACATGCTCCAGCTCCTCTGCCACGTCGCGATGGAGCCCCCGGTGAGCTTCACCGCCGAAGAGGTCCGCAACGAGAAGGTCAAGGTGCTGCAGGCGATCCACGCCCCCACCGAGCCCGAGATTCCCGATCTGGCGGTGCGCGCCCAGTACGCGCCCGGACACGCCGGCGGGGAGGACGTGCCCGGCTATCTGGAAGAGGAGGGCGTGCGCGAGAACTCGCGCACCGAGACCTTCGCCGCGCTGCGCCTGGAAGTCGACAACTGGCGCTGGGCCGGGGTGCCATTCTACCTGCGCGCCGGCAAGCGCCTTGCGCGCAAGATCACGGAGATCGCGATCACGCTGAAACCCGTCCCCCACCTCGCTTTCAGCCAGGAGGGCTCGCTGGGGATCAGGCCCAACCAGCTGATCCTCACCCTCCAGCCCAACGAGGGGGTCTCGCTGCAGCTCGGCGCCAAGATCCCCGGCACCCGCATGATCATCCGCCCCGTCAACATGGAGTTCCTCTACGGCACCGCCTTCCTCTCCCAGTCCCCCGAGGCCTACGAGCGTTTGATCATGGACGCCATGCGCGGCGACCCCACCCTCTTCACCCGCAACGACGAGGTCGAGGCCCAGTGGGAGATCTGCGACCCCATCGTCAAAGCGTGGGAAGCCACGCCGGAGCCGGCGGCGGGCGCGCAGGCGGGCGGGCGGGCGGACACGCAGGCGGGCGGGCAGGCGGATGCGCAGGCAGACGGACCGCCGGACGAGCAGGCAGGCGGGCTACCTCAGTACGCAGCCGGCTCCCAGGGGCCCGCCGAGGCCGCCGCCATCCTGCGCGAGGGCCACACCTGGCGCGCGATCTGATGTATCCCCCCGGTCCCCCCCTTCGCCCGCGACCGCCACGCTCGCCCGGCGCTGAGGCTCGCTCCGGTGCCGACCCCCACCGACACGGTATGGAGCGCCCAGGGCGCCACGCCCGATGCGATCGAGGCCGCCCTCCGGCAGATGCTCGCCGAGCGCCACGCCGAGAACGGCGGCCTCGTGCCCGCGCGGGCGCTCAACATGATCACCTTCGTGGACCGCCGCTGGAGCGGTGAGATCGCCAACCGCCTCCACGGAGTCGGGCGCTACCACGCCTCCCGCCTGATCGTC
Organism: uncultured Solirubrobacterales bacterium; assembly: GCA_963813765.1. Lineage (GTDB taxonomy): Bacteria > Actinomycetota > Thermoleophilia > Solirubrobacterales > Solirubrobacteraceae > Palsa-744. Next base: position 993,088 of record CAWFAB010000001.1, on the reverse strand, counting down.
CTCTCCTACGAACCCCGGCGCGAGCGCCTCGACGCACGCGCCACAGTGTCCTCCGAAGGCGACCCCCAGCCCGGCGAGGTGGGGCTGCTGCGGGAGACCGTCGTGGTCGAGATCGGCGACCGCCACCTCGACGACCTCTACACGATCGCCGACCCCCTCGTCGTGAGCGACCTCCTCACGCTCCTGTGGTCCCCCCACGGCCACCACGAGATCGTGGACGAGCTGCTTGGCGCTCTCCAGGCCGTGCTGCTCGACTCGTTCGACGAGCCCGAGCGCGCGAGGCCATCGGCGCGCCGCGCCCTCTCCAGCAGGCCTACGTGGTGGATCTCGCCTGGCTGCGCACCACCCCCTGGCGCGAGCGAATCGCCACCACCTTCGACCCCCCCACATGCGCGAGGAGCTGTACCGCATCGCCTCGCTCACCATCCGCCACCACCCCGACTCCACGATCGCCGCCCTCCTGCTCGTCGGCTGGCTCGCCTCCCGCCTGCACTGGAGGGTCGGCTCGCTCACGACCCACCTCGGCGACCTCACCGCCAAAGCCCACGCCCACCGCCAGGACATCGTGCTCTCCCTCCAGGCCGCCCCCGACCAATGCGGACCGGCTCCCAGGTGCGCGGCCTGGAAGACGTGACACTCCAGACCGCCTCCGGTCGCAGCCTCTTCCTCGGCCGCGGGCCCGGAGGCCTGCGTGCCCGCTCACGTGACCCCCGCGGACAGGAAAGGGAGTGGACGCTCCTCGGCGCCTCCCGCGGCGAGGCCGGCATCCTCGGCGAGGGCATCCGCCAGGCGCTCCTGCGCGATCCCACCTACGCGCCCGCGCTGGCCGCCGCCGTACGGATGGCCCCGTGACCCGCCTCTCCGTCCTTCCCCGACCCCGAGGCCGCCGCGGAGCACGCCGCGACGGAGATCGCGCGCGTCCTGCGCGCGGCCTTGGAGCGCCGCGGGGCAGCCCATCTCTCCCTCGCCGGCGGCAATACCCCCCGCCGCGCCTACGAGTTGCTCGCCGGCATGCTGGAGGACTGGAGCGCGGTCGAGCTGTGGTACGGCGACGAGCGCTGCGTGGGTCCCGACGATCCGCAGAGCAACCACCGGCTCGTGGCCCAATCCCTGCTGGCCCACATCCCCGCCCGACCAGACCAGAAGCGGGTGGGACAGGTGGGAACGCTCGAGCGGGAGGAGAGGGAGGAGAGGGAGGAGAGGGAGGAGCGGGAGGAGAGGGAGGAGAGGGAGGAGCGGGAGGAGCGGGAGGAGCAGGAGGAGCGGGAGGAGCAGGAGGAGAGGGAGGAGCAGGAGGAGAGGGAGGAGCAGGAGCAGGAGGGACGCGTGGGAGAGCTGGTGCAAAGGCGAACGGGACCTCAGGAGAACCGCATCCCCGGCGAGCTCGGCCCGGAGGCGGCCGCGCGCGCGTACGCTGCGCAGCTGCGCGCACGGGTGCCCCCCGCCGAGGAGGGTGGTCCGCCCGCGCTGGACCTCGCGCTGCTCGGCCTCGGCGAGGACGGTCACACCGCCTCGCTCTTCCCCGGCCACCCCGAGGTGGACGACGACAGCGACGCGCTCTGCCTCCCCGTGCTGGGTGCGCCCAAGCCCCCGCTCGAGCGGGTCACGCTCAGCCTGTCCGTGCTGCGCGCCGCCCGCAGCTCCCTGCTGCTCGCCACAGGCGCCGGCAAGGCCCGCGCGCTCGCGGCGGTGCTCGCCGGACCCGATCCCCGCGTGCCCGCCAGCCTGCTCGCCTCCGAGCGCCTGCACGTCGTGGCCGACGCCGCCGCCGCCGGCAGGGGCGGCGATCCGGCGCAGGCGGTGGGCGAGAACCTGGAGCAGGCCCCGGAAGGCCCGGGGAGTGAATCTGGAACGGGCCCCGGGAGGCCCGACGGCTGAGATTCGGAACGGTGACATCGAGACACAGGGTGAGCCAAACGGACGCTAACCTCGTACATTGGGTAGACGCCCGCAGCCATGGCCTGCACCGTTCCCCAACAGATCGCCGCGCCCCAGCCCACCACCGCCGAGACGCTCGCGACTCTCGATGAGGCGCGGCGCGAGACGCTGGGGATCGTCGCCCACCTCGACGACCGCGAGCTCGAGCGCACGCTTTCGCCGATCATGAGCCCGCTCGTGTGGGATCTCGCCCACATCGCCGCCTACGAGGATCTGTGGCTCGCCCACCGCCACTCAGGCCTGCGAGCTGCTGCGACCCGAACTCGCCGAGCTCTACGACGCCTTCGAGACCCCGCGCTCCAAGCGAGGCGAAATAGAGCTGCTCGGCGCCCCCCAGGCGCGCGCCTACATGGAGGAGGTCCGCGAGCGCGTAGCTGGAGCAACCCTCCGCGAGGGGGTCGGCGACGGCGTCCTGCACGAGCTCGTTCTGCGCCACGAGCTGCAGCACACCGAGACGATGCGCCAGACGATGGCGATCGCCGGACTGCTCCCCCCCGGTGAGCCCCGCCTGCGCCCGCCGGCCGGCGAGGATGGATGGCTTGAGATCCCCGCCGGGACCTTCGCGATGGGCGCCGGGCCGGAGGGCTTCGCCTACGACAACGAGCGCCCCCGCCACCGCGCCGAGACACACGCCTTCAGCATCGCCCGGCGCCCGGTGAGCAACGCGAGCTGGCTGCGCTTCAGCGAGGGCGGCGGCTACGAGCGGCGCGAGTGGTGGTCCGAGGAGGGATGGGCCTGGAGGGAGGAGCACGACATCACCCGCCCCTCCGTCGCAGACCGCGGTGCCGGCGGGCTCGAGTGGGCGGGTGGGGTTCCAATCTGTCACGTGAGCTGGTTCGAGGCCGACGCCTTCGCCCGCGCGCACGGCGCGCGGCTCCCCACCGAGGCGGAGTGGGAGCGGGCGGCGACCTGGGGCCAGCCGGCGCCTGAAGAGGCGTTGGGCGGGGTTGGGCAGGTGTGGGAGTGGACCGCCAGCTCCTTCCGCGGCTACCCCGGGTTCGTGCCCCACCCCTACCGCGAGTACTCCGAAGTGTTCTTCGGCGAGGACCACCGCGTACTGCGCGGCGGCTCCTGGGCCACCAGCCCGCGCGTGGCCGGCCCCACCTTCCGCAACTGGGACCACCCCCTGCGCCGCCAGATCTTCGCGGGCGTGCGACTGGCGAGGGACGTGGCGTGATGGAGCCCGTCCGCGACCCCACCGCCTCGCGAGCGCTCGCCAACGGAGACGCCGCCAACGGGGACGCCACGGACCCCGCCGATATCCAGATCGACTCCCACCTTGGCGGCGCCGAGCAGCGCACGCTCGCCGAGGACGTCCTCGACGGGCTCACCCGGCCCTTCAAGGAACTGCCCCCCAAGCACTTCTACGACGCCCGCGGCGCCGAGCTCTTCGACCGCATCTGCGAGCTCCCCGAGTACTACCCCACCCGCACCGAGCGCAGCATCCTCCACCACGCCGCCGAGGAGCTCGCCGAGCTGACCGGCGCCGTCGAGCTGGTCGAGCTCGGCTCCGGCACCGCCGCCAAGACCCGCGTCCTGCTCGACGCGCTGCACCGCGCCGGGACGCTCGAGCGCTACGTGCCCGTGGACGTCACCGAGAGCATGGTCCGCGACTGCGCCCACGAGTTGACCGAGGAGTACCCCGGCCTGCGGGTGCACGGAGTGGTCGGCGACTTCGAGCGCCACCTCGACCGCGTCCCCCCACCGCCGGGCCTCGCCTCGTTGTCTTCCTCGGCGGCACCATCGGAAACTTCCCCCCGGCAGCCGCCGGCGCTTCCTGCGCCAGATCGCCGCGCCTCCTCGGGCCGCGCGACCACCTGTTGATGGGCACCGACCTCGTCAAGGACGCCAGCGTGCTCGAGGCCGCCTATGACGACCAACAGGGGGTCACCGCCGAGTTCAACCGCAACCTCCTCCACGTCCTCAACCGCGAGCTCGACGCCGACTTCGATCCCGGCGACTTCGACCACGTGGCCCTCTTCGACGACCGCCACGAGTGGATCGAGATGCGCCTGCGCGCGCGGCGTGACCACACCGTCACCGTCAGCGCGCTGAGCTCGACGTGCACTTCGACGCCGGCGAGGAGATGCGCACCGAGATCAGCGCCAAGTTCACCCGCCCGCGTCTGGAGGGCGACCTCGATGCGGCGGGCCTCGAGCTCGTGCGCTGGCTCACCGATCCCCGAGGACCTGTTCGCACTCACGCTCTCCCGGCCCCGCTCCTGATTATCCGGTCCGGTGCTTGTCCGGGAGAGCCGAGCCGGATATAGCAGAGGGAGAGACCTCGCGCCCACCTCACTCCGGCCCCACCTGAGATAGGCTCCCGCCGCACCATGCGGATCGAGGGCAGCTCAGCGATCGTCGTCGGCGGCGCCTCCGGGCTCGGCGAGGCGACCGTGCGCCGCCTGCACGCGGGCGGCGCACTCGTGACCGTCGCCGACGTCAACGCCGAGAAGGGCCAGGCGCTCGCCTCCGAGCTCGAGCCTCGAGTTCGTCGCCTGCGACGTCCGCGAGGAGGAGCAGGTGCAGGCCGCCGTCGAGCGCGCCGCCGCCGTCGCGGGCGGGCTGCGCATCGCCGTCTGCTGCGCCGGCACCGGCTGGGCGCAGAAGGTCGCCGGCTCCAAGGGGCCTCATCCGCTGATGCCCTTCGAGACGATCATCCAGATCAACCTGATCGGCACCTTCAACGTCCTGCGCTTCGCCTCCTCCGCCATGATCGCGGGCGCGCCCCTCGGCGAGGACGGCTGAGCGGGGCGTGTGCGTCAACACCGCCTCGATCGCCGCCTATGACGGCCAGGTCGGCCAGATCGCCTACTCCGCCTCCAAGGGCGGCGTCGTCGGCATGACGCTCCCCGCCGCCCGCGACCTCGCCCAGTACGGGATCCGCGTCTGCACGATCGCCCCCGGGCTGTTCGACACCCCGCTGCTCGCCGCACTCCCCGAGGAGGCCCGCCAGAAGCTCGGCGCCGGCGTCCCCTACCCCCAGCGCCTCGGCCGGCCCGACGAGTACGCCCAGCTCGCCTGCCACATCGTCGAGAACCCCATGCTCAACGGCGAGGTCATCCGGCTGGATGGGGCGCTGCGGATGCCGCCGCGCTGAGCGCGGTCCCCGCGCAACGCTGGCCGTTCTTCGATCGGTCCGCCCGGGCCGCCCTGAGGCGGCCCTCTCCAAATAAACGACCCCGCGCCTCATCCACACGGGCATAACGCGGAGCCGCCGGCAATTCGGAGCTCAGCTCACCCGCTCCACCAGCATCGCCATGCCCATCCCCCCCGCCACGCACATCGACTCGATGCCGTACGTCCCGTCGAGGGTCTGCAGGTCGTTGATCAGCGTCGTCATGATCCGCGCGCCGGTCATCCCGAAGGGATGGCCGAGCGCGATCGCTCCGCCGAAGGGGTTGAGCTTCTCGTCGTCGATGCCCAGCTCCTCTTTGCACGGCACGATCTGCGCCGCGAACGCCTCGTTGATCTCCACCACGTCGATGTCGCTCATCGACATCCCCGTGTTCTTCAAGAGCTGCTGGATCGCCGGGATCGGGCCCAGGCCCATCACCTCCGGGCGGATCGCCACCACCGTCGAGGCCAGGATCTTCACTTTCGGCTTCAGTCCCAGCTCCTGTGCGCGCTCCTCCGAGGTGATCAGCAGCGCCGCCGCCCCGTCGTTGAGCGGGCACGCGTTGCCCGCCGTCACCGTTCCGTCGGGCTTGAACGCCGGCTTCAGCGCCGCCAGCTTCTCGAGCGTCGTCCCCGGGCGCGGGCCGTCATCCTTGGTGACCACCTGCTCCGGGATCTCGATCTCGTTGCCCTCGCGGTCGGTGTCCCTGTGCGCCGGCGCCGTCACCGGGACGATCTCCACGTCGTAGTGCCCCGACTCCTGCGCCGCCACCGCGCGGCTCTGGGAGATCACCGCCCACTCGTCCTGCGCCTCGCGGCTGACTTTGCGTTCCTCCGCCACGTTCTCCGCCGTCAGGCCCATCGGGATGTACACGTTGTACAGCGACCCCTCCGAGCCGTCCAGCTTGTGGTGGAACTCGAACTGCGCCCCCCCGCCCGCGCGCGAGACCGCCTCGACGCCCGCGGCGATGTACGTGTCGCCCTCGCCCACCCTGATCGCGTGGAACGCCATCCGCGCCGTCTGCAGCGACGACGCGCAGAAGCGGTTCACCGTCGTCCCCGGGACGTGGTGGTCGATGCCCGCGAGCAGCGCCGCGTTGCGGCCGATGTTGTAGCCCTGCTCGCCCTCGCAGAAGCCGCACCCCATCATCACGTCCACGATCGAGCTCGACTCCAACTGCGGGTTGCGCTCCAGCAGCGCCCTCAGCGGGACCGCCGCCAGGTCGTCCGCGCGGACCGATTTGAGCGACCCCTTCACCGCCCGCCCGATGGGCGTGCGCACGGCGTCCACGATTACGGCATCAGGCATTCAGAGCTCTCCTTGGTCGTTTTGAGCGGGTGGGCCCCGATATTGCTGCCACCCCACCTCCCCGTGCGGCGGCATGCATCTTATGACACAGCGCCGATCTGGCGTTCATGGGCGCTGACTATAAATCCAGGCGCGATACGCCCAACTCGTCGAAGCCCACGTGATGCGCAAGCTCGTGGCGCACCGTGCGCACCACGTGGGCGCGCAGCAGCTCCGGGTCGTGCCCGAAGTCCCGCCGCAGCGTGTCCCGGAAGATCACGATGCGATCGTGGGGTCGTCCCGGCGTGTCTGCCTCCCCCTGATAGAGGCCGTACGCCCCCGCCTGACGGCCCTTGTCCGAGATCACCACCGGCACGTGGCGCAGCGCGTTGCGCAGCAGGTCCGGCAGGTCGTCCAGCGCGTCCCGCACCAGCTCTTCGAAGTCCGTCGTCGTTCAGGGGGTCCAGCTCCATGAACTCCGCTTCCTCCGGGTCCACCGCCAGCCCTTCGCGCGCCAGCTCCTCGGCGCGGCGCACGATCTTTTCGAACTCCTCCTCCGACTCCGGGTCATGCCAGCCCGCCATGCGCACCGCCACGAACGCCACCGCCGTCATCAGCAGCGCAATCGCCGCGATCCCCAGGACCACGTCCTCCACCACCCGCACCGCCCCCACCGTGCTGAAGCCCTGCCCCACCACGACCACCACCAGGCCCAGCGACAGCGCGATCAACGCCGCCAGCCCGATCCTCCCCAGCTGGCCGAAGGCGCCCTGCCGACTTCGACGAGCGCACGGTCGCCACGCTCCCTACTGCTTCAGCGTGCGGGCAATAACGAGCCGCTGGATCTCGTTCGTGCCCTCGTAGATCTGGGTGATCTTCGCGTCTCGCATCATGCGCTCCACCGGGTACTCCTTCACGTAACCGTACCCCCCCAGCACCTGCACCGCCTCGACCGTCACCGCCATCGCGGTGTCCGAGCAGAACACCTTCGCCATCGAGGAGTACTTCGCGCGCAGCGGATCCCCGCGATCCGCCATCGCGCACGCCTTGTAGAGCAGCTCCCGCGCAGCCGCCGTGCGTGTTTCCATATCCGCCAGCTTGAACCCGATCGCCTGGAAGTCGATGATCGGCTTGCCGAACTGCACCCGCTCCCGCGCGTACCCCACCGCGTAGTCCGTCGCCCCCTGCGCGATCCCCACCGCCTGCGCCGCCGCCCCCAGCCGCGTGCGCTCGAGCGTCCCCAGCGCCACCCTCATCCCGCGGCCCACCTCCCCGATCACGTTCTCGTGCGGGACCCTCACCTCCTCGAAGATCGGCTGGCCCGTCGGTGAGGCGCGGATCCCCAGCTTGTGCTCGAGCTTGCCCACGCTGAACCCCGGCCGGTCCGCCTCCACCACGAACGCCGTGATCCGCCGGCTCTCCCGGTCGGTCACCGCGAAGCAGATGTAGAAGTCCGCCACCCCCAGGTTCGTGATCCAGTTCTTCGTGCCGTTGATCACCCACTCATCGCCGTCGCGCACCGCCGTCGTCTTCATCCCCGCCGGATCCGAGCCCGCCTCCGGCTCCGAGAGCGCAAACGCCGGCGTCCACTCCCCGCTCGCGCACTTCGGCAGGAAGCGCTCCTTCAGCTCATCCGAGCCGAACAGCTGGATCGGCAGCGTCCCCAGCTCCTGCACCATCAGGATCAGCGCACACGCCGCGTCCACCTTCGCGATCTCCTCCACCGCCATGTTCAGCATCAGCGTGCCCGTCCCCGTCCCCCCGTACTCGATTCCGAACGGCAGACCCAGCACGTCCTGTTCGGCCAGGATCTTGCGGATGTCCCATGGGTACTCCGCCTTCTCATCGATCTCCGCCGAGCGCGGCGCGATCTTCTCCTGCGCGATCCGCCGGATCGTCTCGCAAAGGTCCAGGTGCTCCCTGGGGATCGTGTAAACGTCGCCGATTGCCTCCATCGCCCTGATGCTACTAGCCGCTACGCTCCGTCGATGAGCCCAAGCGGCGAGTCCTCCGAGATCGACGTTCGACCCCGAGCAGGTCGCTCGATGGCTCGCCCAGGAGGACCCCGCGGTTCAGGTGATCGACGTGCGCCTCGACCACGAGCGCCGCGCCGGCCACATCGGCGGGAGCCGCCATATTGAGCTCGCCCAGCTCACCGCCAACGCCGGCGCGATCGGGCGCGAGCGGCCCATCGTCTTCTACTGCCGCGTCGGCGCCCGCTCGGACATGGCCGCCCAGGCGTTCCGCGCCTCGGGCTTTCAGGCCCACTCCATGCGCGGCGGCCTGCTGCGCTGGGCGCAGGAGGGCAGGCCGCTCTCGCCCGAGGGTGGGCACGTGGCCGATCACTGACCGACAACACCCCACAAAGGAGATCCACATGGAGGCATCCGAGTACCCCCACGTGACCACCGGCGAGGGCTACGCCGTCGGCGACCTCGACGCCCTGGGCGAGGGCTACGGCTTCCGCAAGGTCCGCAAGGGCCTCGGCGTGACCGCCTTCGGCATCAACGCCATCGTCATGCCCCCCGGCTACAGGTCCGGGCGCCACTACCACGACGCTCAGGAGGAGCTCTATTTCGTGCACCGCGGCGCGATCGAGATGGAGTTCGGCGACGGCTCCACGCACCGGCTGGACGAGGGCGCCTTCGCCCGCGTCGACGCCGCCACCGTGCGCAGCGTGCGCAACGTCGGCGAGGGAGACGCCGTCTACCTCTGCGCCGGCGGCAAGGGCGGCTACGTCGGGCGCGACGGGCGCCTGCCCGAGGGCGAGGAGCGCGTCGGCGGGCCTCCCGGGGCCGCCCACTAGTACACGCGGCCGGAAGTTCGGTGGGGAATCGGTGCGTGGAGGGGCGTGTGGCCGACGTCGCACGATGGGCGCCCGACCGAGCCTTCGGGCTGTGTGCCCCCGATCTTCGATCGGTTGGTGTGGGGGACGCCGGGTGGCGTCAGGCTCAGTTCAGAAGCCGTTTTACTTCGCGTTGGTGCTGCTGCCCGAGGGACGTCTTCGTCGGCCGGATGCCGATCGCGTTGTCCATCGCCGTGGCCAGCGGCATCCATGTGAGGATCAGATACGCCCCCAGCACGAGCGCCGTGCGGCGCAGCGCGCGCGAGCGGGAGAGCGCCGCCAGCGGCAGCAGCCACAGCACGTACCACGGCAGCACCCAGCTCAACGTCACCAGCAGCGCCACCGTCGCCCAGCCCGACGCGCTCAGCGCGTCCCGCCCCCGCCACGCCAGCACGCCGCAGCCGAGCACCGACAGCCCCAGTACCACGAGCAGCAGCGCACGCATCGTGTCCGTCTCCCCCCCTGGCCCAGCGCCAGACCAAGCACGTTGGGCATGCTCATCGGGATCACCAGACGGCCCTGGGTGCCCAGGTCCGGCAGGTGCAAGCCGAATGCCGCCGCGCTGCACGCTCCCAGCACGATCCCCCCCGCAACCAGTCCCAACATCACCTGCATGAGGCGGCGCGGGGCTCTGAGCAGCGCCGCCAGTACCACCGGAACGAGGATCCCCGCCGAGGCCTTCAGCGCGATCGCCGCCGCCAGCGCCACCCCAGCCCCGAGTTCGGGGGGCGCCAGTGGCGACAGCCACCCGCGCCATCGTGCCAGGCGGCTCGAGCGCCGGCGCCTCCGCTCGAGCGCCGGCGCCTCGCGGGCGCCAGACACACCTCCCTCGGCGGCGGAGCCGGCCGCGGAGCGATCGGCCCCGACCAGTAGAGCGGCCAGAGGATCGTTCACGTCGTCGCCCGCGCTTGCAGCGGCGGCGTCCGCGGGAGCGAGCGCGGCGGGCGAGATCCCCGGCGCACCCGCGCGCAGCAGCAGGTAGAAGGCGAGCACGATCAGGAACACCATGAAGAAGTCGTTGTGGTCCCCCCCAGGCCCCACACCAGCACGATCGGGTTGAGACCCACCAGCACGATCGCCCGCACCGGGTCCTGGCCCAAGAGGCGCGCGCACCTCCACACCAGCAGGATCGTCCCCAGGCTCGCCGCCACCAGCAGGCTCTTCAGCGTCCACAGCGAGCCCGCGATCCCGAGCGGCGCCACCGCGTAGGTGAGCAGCGTGAACAGCGGCCCGTAGGGGCTCAGCAGTTTGTGCCAGTTGCTCAGGTAGAAGCTCGGATCGCTGTGGGGCTCCAGCACCGGAATCGTCGTGTACGGGTTGAGATGGTGCAGCATCCCCATGCGCCCATAGTTGATGTAGTTGAACACATCCGTCAGCGCCAGTGGGGGGGAGAGGAAGAGGATCGCATGCACCCCCACCACCGTCGCGATCACCCAGCGCGCCCGCAGTCCCGGGACGTACTTCAGGCCCACGAGGTACGCCACGTACATCACCACCAGCGCTCCCGTGAACAGCGACTTGATCGCCCGCGGGCTGCGCGTGAGCCACGGCCACAGGCCACCCAGCGGGCCCGCGAGCCAGTGGGGGAAGAAGCCGTAGTGGCTCGGCGCGGAGAGGAAGCTCGGGCGGTCCGCCGCCGCCAGCACGATCAGCGCGGCGCACACCACGATCACGCCCAGCGCCAGCGCCCCCACCGCCGTCTCCCTGCGCACCTGGGTCCGCACGCCGAGACGGCCACTAGACGCGGAGTCCCCCTCGCGCGGCGAGGTCCCGCGCAGCGCGCCCTGCGGGTCACCGAGCAGGGGGTCCCGCAGCGGGAGTGTGGTCGCGTCGCCAGACATACAAAGGGGACCCGGTGAGAGCCGGATCCCCTTTAGGTTACTTCTCCTCGGCCTATGCAGAACGCCTCTAGGGCGTCGCTGAGCAAGCGAGGCAAGGACGCAGTGAGCGAAGTGTGCGCTAGCACACGAGCGATCGAGGACGCCGCATCGCGCCGCTCAGCGGCGCCCTAGATGGCGCTGACGTTGACCGCCTTCGGCCCCTTGTCGCCCTGCTCCGCGTCGTAGGACACCTTCGCGCCCTCCTGCAGCGAGCGGTAGCCGTCGCCGTTGATTCCCGTGTGGTGGACGAACAGATCCTTGTCCCCGTCATCCGGGGTGATGAAACCGAATCCCTTGTCGTCGCTGAACCACTTCACTGTGCCGGTAGGCATGTGACATTTCCTCCACAATTCGTGCGTGCTGCTGCGCGGAGGATGCTGCAAAGAGCTTCGACCTGCGAGAGCTTGCACTGCTTTATGCCGGCCCTTATTGCCAGCCCAACGGGAACGACGGTAGCAGGTACAGCCGCCGTTGTGTTCTCAAATTGTTGAGCGCCCCACACCCCTCCGCGCTGACGCCCCACACCCCTCCGGCTGGTACTAGGGTTGGCCCGTGGGACCCGAGCCTGACCCCGCCGCGCTCACGCCGCTGCTCGACGGGGGCTCGCGACCCCTGACCGCCGAGCAGGTGGTCGAGCGGCTGCGGCCGTGGGAGCCGGCGGCCGCCGGCGAGGAGGATGGGCACAGCGAGCCAGGTGAGCGCAGCGAGCGGGGTGGGAGACCTCGAGTCATTCTCAACATGGCCTGCACGGCAGACGGGCGGGCCACCGTGGGCGGGCGCTCCGGGCCGATCGGCGACCGCGCCGACCGGGAGCTCTTCCACGCGCTGCGCACCGCCGTTGACGCGGTGCTCGTCGGCGCGGGCACGGTGCGCGCCGAGCGCTATCGCCGGCTCGTGCGGGACGAGACGCACAGGCGGCTGCGGCGTGCCCGGGGGCTGGCCGAGGAACCGCTCGCCTGCATCGTCTCCGCCGGCCTCTCCCTCTCCCCCGAGATCCCCCTGCTCGCCGACCCCGCCGCGCGGATCGCCGTCCTCACGCCCTCCCCCGAGGGTGAGCTGCCCGGGAGCGCGAGTCCCGTCGAGTACGTGCGCGCCGCTCGCGACGGACTGCTCGACCTGCCCACCGCGCTCGCCGAGCTGCACACCCGGCTGGGGGTGCGCAGCGTGCTGTGCGAGGGGGGCCCTCGCCTGAACGGCCAGCTGTTCGCCGCGGGACTCGTTGACGAGCTGTTTCTCTCCCTCGCCCCCAAGCTCGCCGGAGGCGCCGACCCGGGGGCGTCCCTGCGGATCGTCTGCGGGCCCGAGCTCGATCCCCCCGTCAAGCTGGAGCTGCTCGGTGTGCTGGAGAGCCAGTCACACCTGCTGCTGCGCTACCGCGTGGGCGGGGCGGGCGGAGCGCGATAGCCGGCCGCGGCGCCCGCCTGCTCGTCGGCGTCTCCCTCGGCGGCGCGCTCCTCCGCGGCTCTCCCTCCCCCGCCCCGCCGTGCCTCTCCGGCACGGCCCTCCCCAGCGCCCATCCTCGCGGCGCGCCCCTCGCCGAGGCGACCCCTTCCGGTGTGGACCGCCACGTTGAGCACCACGCTGTTGGGCACCAGCACCGAGCCCTCCCCGGTGGCGAACGTGGTGTAGAGCAGCCCCAGCGAGCTCACCACCCCTTCGATCTGCCCGGCCAGCGGGCCGCCCTGCAGGCGCACGTGGTCACCCACGCGGAAGGGGCCCGCACTGAGCAGCACGGTGCCCGCGATCAGGTTGCCCAGCGTCTGCTGCGCCGCGAGGCCGAGGACCACGGCGGTGAACGCTCCGCCGAGGGCCAGGGTGCGCGTATCGATGCCCAGCACGCTCAACGCCACGATCAGCGCGAGCACGACCGTCGCGAGGCGGATCAGAAAGCCGACCGTCCCCGCCGTGGCCGGATCCATGCGCCGGAACAGCGCGGGCCCGAGCGCCTGGCCCGCATCGCGGGCGATCGCCCAGCCGAGACCGAGCAGCGCGAGGACCGTGAGGATCTGCACGAGGGTATTGACTTCCGGTGCGCTGCCCCGGGTGTCGACGGCGAGCAGGCTCTTGCGGTGGTCATAGACGACGACCACCGCCACGAACAGCGCCGCCAGCACGAGCCCCTCCAAGCGCGCGCGCTTCGCTGCACGTGGGCTGACCTGGTGCAGCAGACCCACCTCCCGCCAGGCCTGGCTGCGGGTCTCGAACATCCTCGGCGGGGTCTTCGGCGGTTGTGGTGCTCGGGGCATGGCTTCTCGCGGGGCAGTCGGTCGGACGGGCCGGGCGGGCGGGCTCGGTTCCCACATGATGGCGGCTTGCAAGCGCGCGGGGGGCTGCCATGATGAGCGGATGACCCTCAGCGGACCCGAGATCGGCCTCGCGGTATCGGTATTCCTGGCGTGCGCGGTGGAGGCGGTGGAGGCGTTGACGATCGTGCTCGCGGTGGGGACGACGCGCAGCTGGTCCTCGACACTCTCGGGGGTGGGCGCGGCGACGGTGGCGCTGGCGGCGGTGGTGGCGGCGCTCGGCCCGGCGTTGACCGCCCTGCCGATCGACGTGCTGCGCGTGGCCGTGGGCGGCCTCCTGCTGATCTTCGGGCTGCAGTGGCTGCGCAAGGCGATCCTGCGGGCGGCGGGGCTGAAGGCGCTGCACAACGAGGAGGAGAGCTTCAGGGAGGAGAGCGAGGCGGCGCGCGCGGCGGGTGCGGCGGGTGGGGGCTTTGACGGGTACTCCTTCGCGATCGCCTTCAAAGGCGTGCTGCTGGAGGGGTTGGAGGTGGTGTTCATCGTGCTCACGTTCGGCGCCAACCAGCACCGTGTGGGCCTCGCGGCGGCCGCCGCGGGCGTCGCGGTGGCGCTGGTGGTGGCGGTCGGCGCGGCGGCTCGCGTGCCGCTGGCGAGGGCCCCGGAGAACGCGATGAAGTTCACGGTGGGCGTGATGCTGAGCTCCTTCGGGATGTTCTGGGGGGCGGAGGGCGCGGGAGCGTCGTGGCCGGGTGGAGACGCCGCGCTGCTCGCGATCGTCCCGGAGGTGGCGCTGATCTCGCTGGCGATCGTCCGCACCCTGCGCCGCGCCTCGGCGCCGGCGGCTGAGCCGCTGAGGCCGGAGCCGGTGGAGCGCGAGCTCGCACTCACGGAGCGGGCATGAGCGGGCTGCGTTCCGCGGCGCTCGCGGCGTGGGAGTTCGTGGTGGGCGACGACTGGCGCACCGCGCTCGGCGCGAGCGTCGCGCTCGGCCTGACCGCGCTGGTCGCGGCGCTCGGCGCTGCGGCGTGGTGGGTGATGCCCCTCGCGGTGCCCTGCCTGCTGGGGCTCTCGCTGCGCCGCTTCGCGCGGCGGGGGTGAGCTGCGCCGCCAGGGTCGGCCGGCGAGCGCGCCGCCCGGCAGCCGGGAAGGTCAGGAGGCGACCCGCGAGCTGACGCCGCCTCGGGAGGGAGCCGTGTAGCCTTCCCGGCGATGAGCGGCTCCACCCTGCGCAAGCTGGTCGTGCCCGCGGTGATCGTGGGCGTCCTGTTGATCGTGGTGGCGATCGTCTACTTCGTGGAGCCCGAGCACTCGCTGCCCTCGTTCTTCCCCGGCCACGCCTCGGCGTCGAGCGCGGAAGCGAACCACCACCACACCAAGCACGGGATCGCCGCGCTGGTCGTGGCGCTGGCGTGCTTCGCATTCGCGTGGTTCCAGACCGGCCCCAAAGCGCGCACCGCAGATTCCGCAGATTCGGGCGCCTCCGGCGACTCAAGCGCGAGCGCCTAACCTCGGCCTCCCCCTTCCGGTCAGACGGACCCCGTGCCCCGCGCCCGGCCTCGCGGGCGCCCTACCCTCCGAGGGCGAACACCAGCGTGCAGAGCACCCCGAAGCCGATGCAGTAGAAGCCGAAGGGGCTGAGGCGGTTGGTCTGAAAGAAGCGCATGAGGAACCTGACCGCGAGGAACGTGGTGGCGGCGGCGCAGAGGCCGGCGACGAGCGCGGGGCCGCGCACGCCGTTGCCCTGGGGACCGAGCAGTTCGGGCAGCTTCAGCGCGGCGGCGGCGAGGATGATGGGGGTGGCGAGCAGGAAGCCGTAGCGGGCGGCGTCCTCGTTGGAGAGCCCGGTGAGCAGTCCGCCTCCCATCGTGAAGCCCGAGCGGGAGATGCCGGGGATGAGCGCGGCGGCCTGGGAGGTGCCGATCGCGATCGCCTGAC
Source organism: uncultured Solirubrobacterales bacterium (assembly GCA_963813765.1). Taxonomy (GTDB): domain Bacteria; phylum Actinomycetota; class Thermoleophilia; order Solirubrobacterales; family Solirubrobacteraceae; genus Palsa-744. Next base: position 977,843 of record CAWFAB010000001.1, on the reverse strand, counting down.
GCCAGTTGCGCTTGGCGATGCGGACGTCGGCGTCCCCGAGGTAGTCCCCGGGGCGGGGGGGACGCCGGCGCAGCCGCTCGAAGATCAGCAGCGCGACCCCGTTGACGATCAGGAAGGCCGCGGCGATGGAGGGGGAGGCGAACAGTTTGCGCAGCGAGTCCTGCAGCAGCAGGCCGAGGACCCCGGCGGGGATGGTGCCCACGACGAGCAGCCAGCCGAGGCGCGCGTAGACGTCGTCCTCGCGGATCTCGCGCATCCGCAGCGAGCGGAGGATGCCACCGGCGATCTTGATCCAGTCCTGCAGGAAGAAGAGCAGCAGCACGATCGCGGTGGCGAGGTGGGTGGCGACGAGGAAAGTGAGGAAGAAGGGGTCGCTCTGGTGGATGTTCCAGCCGAGCAGCCGCGGCAGCACGACCGCGTGCCCGAGGCTCGAGATCGGGAACGGCTCCGCGACACCCTGGGTGAGGCCGAGGATCACGGCCTGGAAGTAGGAGATCGGGTCGTGCACCGGCCGGGAAGCTTATGCCCCGGACCGGCGAGAGCACGCAGTCCCGGCGCGCCGGCGATCTGGTGAGGACTCATACGACGGGACAGCAGGAGGCGCTCCCACGCCGGGGGTCGCCGGCGGCCCATGAAGCTCGGGGCGCTTGGGTCAACTTATGCTCGATAAAAGCTCGCTATTAGCGGACCCAGCTTCAGAGGCTCGCCAAGCTCAGCCTGCGTGACGCCCTCGAATGGATCGCCGAATTCCCCGCCGAGCGACGAGCCATGGCCGCTTTGCCAGCCCCATCGGCCCTTCATCCGCGGAGATAGCCCGGTAAACGCAGCAGCAAATAGCACGGGGACCGTGACTTCTACTCCACGGTTTTCGATGAGGCAGTAGCCGAAGGCGATCAGGAACACGAGCGCCAAGACATCCGACCGGAGAGGAGGCCAAGACAACCGGTTGGGGTCTCGCCCTCCCTGTGCCGGCAGATTGGGCACTTCGGAGACGCTATCTGGTTGCGCCTATTCACTCAATAGGAATTGACTATGGCCTCAGCGGACCGTCGAGAGCACACCCCGAGTCGTGCGCAGCACCGCGGCCACCACCACGGCGCGCGGGGTGTCGGGGTGATCGAGCCACCAGAGCGCCAGGCCGGTCAGGGAGCTGCGGATGATCTCGCCGAGAGGCTCGAGCTCGGCCTCGGGCAGTTGGGGAGCGAACTCGCGCAGGAGCGCGACGTCGGCGGCGCGCTGGCGGCGTCGCAGCTCACGCTGAAGCGCCTCGATGTCCGGCTCCCCGGTGGCGTCCTGAAACAGGTTCCGCGAGGTGTGGGGGTGCTGCTCGACATGGGCGAACCACGCATCGATCATCGCGGGCAGCCGTTGGCCGGGCTCGCCCGGCCCGTGGAGGAACTCGTCCAGCGGCGCGGCCGCCAGCTCGTCTCGGCGACGTTCGAGCAGCTTCATCTGCAGCTCCTTCTTGGACGCGAAGTGGCGGTAGAGCATCGGCTTGCTCACACCCGCCGCGGAGACGATGTCCTCGACGGTGGTGGCGCCGTAGCCACGTTCGGCGAAGAGGCGTGCCGCCGCGTCCTCGATGAGCGCGCGACGCTCCACGGCGGGGAGCCTGCGCGATGGTGCGGGGGAGCGGTCCGTCGAATCGTTCCGGACTGGAGTTACCATCTAGTATACTATAAAGTAACTTACTGAGTCCCAACCGTTCTGTTCCATGATCGCCTCCTTTCACATCGCCGATGTCGGCCCGCGGACCCGCAGCGTCCTGCGCGCGAGGCCCACCCCGGCTGAGGCTCCCGGCCTCCGCTACGCGGAGCTCGGGATCGCCGCACCGCTGAGCGGTCGTCTGCTGCCCACGCCGCAGCGGGGTCGTGCGGTGCTGATCGCCGCTTGGGGGGACGACTGGGCGCTCGATCGCTTCCTCGCCGAGCACCCGCTCGCCGCGCGGTTCGCCGACGGCTGGCACGTGCGCCTGCAGCCGACGCGGGTCGCGGGCGCATGGCCACAGCTACCCGGCCTTCCGAGCGAGGAGCAGCCGATGGACGACGAGGAGCCCGCCGCGGTGCTCACGATCGGCCGCCTGCGGCTCGCCCACGCGCTCCGCTTCCTGCGGGCCAGCGCGAGGGCGGAGGATCTCGCCGTCCGCGATCCGGCGCTGCTGGCCTCCACCGGGTTCGCCCGGCCGCCGCGCCTGGTGGCGACCTTCTCGCTGTGGCGCAGCACCGCCGCGATGCGTGCCTACGCCTCCGGCCACACCGACCCCGGGCACGTCGCCGCGATCCGGGCCCACAGCGCGCGACCGTTCCACCACGAGTCCGCGTTCATCCGCTTCCGCCCCTACGGCGCGCACGGCAGTTGGGATGGGCGCGAGCCGCTGGCGAGCGCGCAGACCACGACCGCCGACTCCCTGCCGTAGCCGGCTCCCGCCGACCTCATCCGGCGGGGCACAGGAGAGCCGACGGGGAACGCGGAAATGTTCACCGATCCTTCACACGATGGTTGCCGGCTCATCACAAGAACCCGCAATTTGCGGACGAATCTCTTTGCTATGGATGCACAGAGCTCGATCGCGCAGGGTGGGAGGCGGAGCGTGGCGAGGGCCGACATGCACTGTCACTCCACCGCCTCGGAGGTCTCGCGGCTGGGGGTCCAGCGGGCGGTGGGGCTGCCGGAGTGCGGGCTGTTGCGCGAGGGCGACGCTCGTCACGGAGCGATCGGCAGTGACCTTACTCCCGCGGACGCCCGCGGCCTGCTGCACGCCTGGCTGGCCACGGTGGGGCTCGACGAGCTCGACGAGCGCGGGCTGATCGCGTACATGCAGGACGAGCGCTTCACCCACGCCGACCTGCACCGCCGTGCGTGCCGTGCGCACGAGCGCAAGCTGCGCGCCGCGGTCGAGTCGGTCGTCGGGGCGATCGCCGCCCCGACGGGCGCTCACGAGGCAGCCAACGCTCTCGGCGCCAGCCCCGCACCTCACCGATTCCCCCCCAAAGGGGGCGACATCGACGCGACGGGCGCGGCGATGGCGGTCTTCGAGGGCTGCGTCGCCGCGATCCCCTATGCCCCCGCGGCGGCGTTCCTGGGGAGCGAGAAGGCGAAGCTCGACCCGCGCGAGGGGGAGCGCCCGCGGGTGGCGATCATGGCGGACGGGATCGGGAGCACGCACGGGGTCTCGCGCACGATCGAGGAGATCCGCCTGCGCGGCGTGCCGGGCTTCGAGATCGAGGTGATCGGCACCGACCCCGAGGTTGACCGGCGGCTCTCCGCGGTGGCGGAGCTCGACGTGCCCTTCTACCCGGGCCTGCGGATCGGGGTGCCGAGCCTGCCGGCCGTGGTGGAGACGCTCGCGGAGGGCGCCTTCGACGCGATCCACGTCTGCTCCCCCGGCCCGGTGGGCGTCGCCGGAGCGCTCGTGGCGCGCGCGCAAGGCGTGCCGCTGATCGGCAGCTACCACACCGAGCTCACCGCCTACGCCGGATTGCGCTCCGGCGAGGTGCGCCTCGCGGACGCGATGGCGATGGCGGTGCGCGCCTTCTACGGGACGTGCGAGGTCGTCCTCTCCCCCAGCCCCGCCTCCGACGAGGCGTTGCGCGAGATCGGCGTGGGGGCGGAGCGGGTCGCGCGCTGGGACCGCGGCGTGGACACCGCCCGCTTCGACCCCGCGCTGCGCGGGCAGCTGGAGCTCCCGGGCGAGCTCAACGTGCTCTACGCGGGGCGCGTCACGCGCGAGAAGGGCGCGGAGCTGCTGGCGGAGACGTTCCTGGACGCGCGCCGGCGCGACCCCCGGCTGCACCTGGTGCTGGCGGGCGGGGGCCCCGAGCAGGAGTACCTGCGCGAGCGCGTGGGCGAGCGGCACGCGACCTTCCTGGGGTGGCTTCAGGGGGTCGCGCTCGCACAGGCATATGCGAGCGCGGACATCTTCTTGTTCCCGAGCGCCACCGACACCTTCGGGCAGGTGATCCTCGAGGCGCAGGCCAGCGGGCTGCCGGTCGTGGCGGTCGCCGCGGGCGGGCCCCTGTCGCTCGTGGAGGATCGCGTGAGCGGCCTGCTGTGCGAGCCCCGCGCGGACGCGCTGGCAGAGTGCCTGCTGGAGCTCGCGGGCTCTCCCCTGCTGCGCAGGCGGCTGGCCGCGGTCGCGCTGAGCTCGGTGCGAGGGCGCACGTGGGAGGCCGCGATGGAGCGCCTCGCCGAGGGCTACCGCCGGGTACTGTCCGCGCCGCGGAGCGCCAGCGACACCACGCCGGGGGCGCGCCGTGCCGCGTAGCTCGCCCACGATCGCGCTCGCGCTACACGCGATCGAGCCGGCGACCTTCGAGCGCAGCGCGGAGATCCGCACGTGGCTGGAGGACCGCGGGGTGGACCGCATGACGCTGCTGGTGATACCCGCCCGCGACCTGCACCCGCTGGGCGAGCGCTCCCCGGAGCTGGTCCAGTGGCTCATGGAGCGCCGCCGCCTGGGCGACTCGATCGCCCAGCACGGCTTCCAGCACAACCAGCTGGGGCGCACGAGGTGGCCCCAGCGCCTGCGCGCGCCCGTCCGTGCGTACCGCGCCGCGGAGTTCGCGGGACTCGATCTCGAGGAGACCCGCCGCGCGGTGGAGGCCGGCTGGCGGCTGATGAAGCTCGCGGGCATCGAGCCCGACGGGTTCGTGGCCCCGGGCTACGCCTACACCCCAGCGCTGCGCGTCGCGCTGCGCACGCGCTTCGGCTGGTGGGCCAGCCTGCTGGGCCTACACGGCGCACTCCGAGACGAGCACGACAGCGGCGGGGCGGGTCCCTCCTGGCGCCGATTGGCGCCCGCCTGGAGCCTCGGCACGGGGGGCGTCCTGAAACGCGCCCTCTCCCCGACCGCGATCGGCGTGGGCGCGCGGCTCGCGGGGAGCACCCTGCGTCTGGACCTGCGTCCCTCCGACCTCGAGCACGACCGCCACAGGCTCGCGCTGGAGCACGTGCTGAGCAACGCCGCCCGGCACCGCACTCCCGTCACCTACGACGAGCTCGCGGCCACCCGTCAGGTCCCCGCGTTGAAGACCGCCGCTCCGAACGCTTCGAGCTTGGAGAGGCTCGCGTAGCCGAGGTGCCCGAGGCCGAAGAGGTTCTCGACCGTGCGCAGCAGTGAGAAGTCGTTGAACGGTTCCTGGTTGGTGGTGGCGGGCTTCACGTAGGGCGATAGCAGGAGCGCGCCGACCTGCCCGCCGCCGTTGGGAGGTAGGCCCGCGATCGGCGTCTGGACGGACGGCGGCAGGTTGGAGAAGCGCGACTGTTCGCAGCAGGAGCTTGAGTCCGCGAATTCGCCCGTGGTGGGCGCCTCGTCAACGGTGATCAGCAGCAGACCGCCGTCCTTGTACGCCTTCGAGCGCATGATCTCCGGAACCACTTTCTTCAGGAAGCCGTCGGCCGCGGGCATCCCCGCGGGCGCCGCGGGCGCGCAGGGGGTGGGGCTCCCGTCGTGGCAGCGGTCGGGGACGATGTAGGAGAAGCTCGGCGTGCGCTTGGCCGAGGCCAGATCGCCGCTCAGCTTGCTGAGGGAGACGTCGTCGGCGGCGCACGCGGGGGAGTCGATCACGGAGTGGAAGTAGACGAAGGGGTTGCGGAACGTGGCGTAGGGCTGCCCGGCGGGCGGCTGCGCGGCCTCGGTGGGGTCGGGCGCTCCCAGGGCGGGATGCCCGCAGGCGGTTGGCTGGCCGGCGCCTTCGCCCATCCCCTGGAGGTACGCCCGCCACGTGTGGTGCTTCGCGCTCAGCTGCCCCGCGAGCGTCTGGGTGGCGCGGGGGTAGACGCAGCCGTGGCCGGCAACCTGCTGGTGGGCGCCAACCGTCGCGGGCGCGATGTCGGCGTAGGTCGCGCAGTTGGCCGCCGTCTCCGCGGTGGGCCCCTGGCCGCTGATCAACGCGATCTCGTTGGCGAGCTCTTCGTGCGCGACCGCGTAGTAGCGCACCAGCAGCTCCCCACGCTTCTCCAGCGTTCGCGAGAGATAGGGCGCGGTGGAGGAGGGCCCGAAGACCGTCGCGTAGGGCTCGTCGGAGAGCATGATCACGAACACGTGCTTCACCGGCGGCAGCCCCGAGGCCGAACCGCCCCCCGAGGAGGAGCCCGAGGAGCCGCTGCCGTTGGAGTCCGAGGAGCCGCTGCCGTTGGAGCCCGAGGACCCGCCGCCGGAGCCGGTCGAGCCAGAGCCGCTCGATCCACTCGCGGAGGAGTGCTTGCCCGACCCCGACGGGGAGGTGGACGCGGGCGTCGATGAGTCCGCTTCAGCCGGTTCCGTGGATGATTCTTCGGAGGCGGAGGGAGAGGATTCGGGTGTCGAGGGGGGCGGTTCCCTCGCCGGGGGCGAGGAGGATGTCGAGGCCGCCGGTGCAGCCGGGGGAAGGACCAGCTTCAGGTGGGGACGCGCGGACGCCGCGAGCGCGCCCCCCGCGGGCGAGCCAGAGACCCCTCCCAGGAGCGCCCCGAAGCCGAGGAACACCAGCAGGAGCAGCGCCGCTATCCCGAACGGGGGGCGCGTCGGGCCGGCGGGGGGCGCCACCGGCGGTAGGGCGCCTGGTGGCGACCCCGGCGGAGGCGACCCCGGGGGGGGCGACCCGGGCGGGGTCGAGCCGAGCGGAAACGATCCTGGGGGAGGCGACCCGGACGAGTCCCCGCCCCCAGCGGCGCTCTCCTCCATGCGCAGCAACTGCTCGACCTCGGCCAGATCGGCGTCCCGTTCCTGGAGCAGCGCCGCACGCCGCAGGAGCACGTCCAAGCGGAAGTGGTCGCGAATCGCCATCTCGTACGCGAGACCCCCGAGGTCCCAGTGCAGTTCGGTGACCTGCGCGGCCAGCTCGTCGCGTCGGCGGCGCAGGTCGGAGATGCCCCCGCCTGCCGGCGCTGAGACGGAGCTCGTGGGCGAGCCCTCCGGGATGTGCGGCTGGCCGGGCTCGGCGACGGGCCCGCTGTCGTCCGGGCGTATGGGGGCGCCGGGCGTGCTCATCGCTCAGCCGGTGGAGACCACGTTGGGCAAGCTCTTGGACTTCTGCTCGTAGCTCTGCCCTTTGCCCGATCTCAGGTTCTGGATCACGGGCGGGGGGGCGGCATGGCTCGCACCGGAGGAGGACGAGCCGGAGGTGTGGGAGGCACCCTGTTTGGAGCCCTGTTTGGAGCCCTGCTTGGAGGAGGAGTGGTTCTTGGCCGATTCTTCGGGCGTCGGCGCGGGGGTGCTCGGAGTGCTCGCGGCGCCCGCCGCCGCACCAGGCTGGGCCACGGTGATCACCTGGACCGGGGCAGCCGCGGGCTTGGAGTCGGCCGAGTGGCCGATCAGCACACCGACGCCCATCGCCAGCAGCAGGACGCCGACGCCGGCGATCAACGACACCGTGTTCCCGCGCTGTGCGCTCGCCGGAGATCCCGGCGCGGGCGGGGCGGTCGCGGACGATGGAGATTGGGAGTCCCCCCAAGCCGGCGGCCCGCCGAGCAGAACGCTGCTCATCGGAGTGCAGCGCTCGCCACACTCCAAGCAGTAGCGCTGATCGGCCGCCAGGGGCGCACCGCACGCGGCGCATGACTCCACAGCGCCGGCGGTGGACGATGAGCTGGCGATCATTTCGGTGGACAGGAGGCTACCTACCTTGATGCTCGTGCCCTGGGGGAGGGGCGGCTGATGCGAACGCACAGCGCCCAGGCCGCTCTGCGGTTCGGAGGATATGGTCTACGCACAGTCCATTCTCAGTCGTGATCATTTGGTGAACGGTGCCGGGCAAACAGCGTCTTCACAATTTCTTATCCACGGCATCACCGAACCTTCACCTGGGTGGAGACGGGCGCCACTAGCCTCGCGCCGCCAGTGGACGCCCACGCACTCCGCTCAGAAGATCACCAAGTCGAAGCCTCTCCGGATGGCGCGATCGCGTCCCTGCTCGCCCAGGAGAGCGGCCCCGCGCTCATGTACGGCAATCTCGAGATCCGCCCCGACGAGGTCCAGGTGCTTGCGGATGGCGGCAGGGTCGGCCTCACGGTGCGGGAGTTCCAGGTCTTTCTGGTGCTCGCCGAACACGAGGAACGGGTGGTACGCAGGACCGAGATCTACAGCCGCGTATGGGGTGGAGAGATGAAGCGGCGCGACCGCTCGGTGGACGTGTTCGTGCGCAAGGTGCGCAACAAGCTGGCCCGCGCCTGCCCCGAGTGGGAGTACATCCACACCCACTTCGGGGTCGGCTACCGCTTCGCGGCCGTGCCGTCCACGGGACGTGATTTGACATGAGGAGATCCACAACCTTCCTGAGCCTGGGGCTGCTCGGCGGGCTGCTCGTTGCGCTGCTGGCGGGCGCGGTGCCCGCACCGGCCCCCGCTTCGCGCACCACGGCCCCCAAGCCGCCGCTCGCCGCCACCGGGGGCGCCCACCACGTCGGGGACACCTCCGCCGCACTCAACGGAACCGTCAACCCCCACGGCGTCGAAACCACCTGCTACTTCCAGTACGGGCCCACCGTGGCCTACGGCGCGCAGACTCCCACCGCCGCCGTGGGCACGGGCACGGCGGGGGTCAAGGTGAGCCAGAGCGTGACCGGGCTGCAGCTGGGCACCCTCTACCACTACCGGCTCGTGGCGGTCAGCCCCACCGGCACGTTCCCGGGCAAGGACCGCACGTTCACCACCAAGAAGATCGCGCTCAAGTTCGTGTTCGCGAACGCCCCCAAACAGGCGGTGTTCGGGAGCCCGTTCGTGTTGGCTGGCACGCTGACCGGCACCGGCGGAGCCGGCCACCAGGTGATCCTGCAGACCAGCGCATTCCCCTATCTGACCGGCTACACCGACATCGGGGTGCCACTGAGCACCGATGCCGGCGGTGGCTTTTCGTTCAATGTCGCGAGCCTCTCGCAGGTCACGCGACTGCGCGTGCGCACGCTCGACGCTCTGCCCGTGTACAGCCAGGTGGACACCGTGCGCGTCGCGGTACTCGTGACTCTTCGCGCACACCCCACCGTCACGCGGGGGATCGTTCGCCTCGACGGCACGGTCAAGCCCGCCCAGGTGGGCGCCACGGTCGTATTCCAGTGGCTGAAGCCCAATCATCACCCGGTGAAGGTGGGCAACACCACCACGAGAAGGGGCTCCCCGGACTTCTCGCGGTTCAGTGCGGTGGTGAGCATCCGCCACGGAGGCCTGTACCACGCGCTCGTGAAAGTCGCCAACGGCAGGCAGATATCGGGCTCGAGCAACGCCGTGATCCTCCACGGGCGTCCGGCGCACGTGCGGAAAGGGAAACGGAAACGGAAGCGCTGAGACCCGCCGACCCGCTCGCTGAGACCCGCCGACCCGCTGAGAGCCTGCCCTGTCGTCAAGCCTTCCGGAGCACCGGATGAACGGAGTGAGTCTGTCTCCGCAATGCGCCCGGGAAGGTCTTGAGAATTGTCAGCGCGACGTGCAACCGCCCGCGATCCGCGTTCAGGAGCAGGCGCCCGACGGGGCTCAAACGGAGCCTCACCGACGAGGTTCTGCCGGGCGCGATCGAGAAGGAGGCCTTGCCGATGGTCGCGGTCCTGAACCGCCGCCTCACCTTCGTCTTGACGGCAAGCTTCAGCCGGCCGCGGCAGGCGACCACCGCGATGCACCTGAGCTTGACGCGCGCCCATCCGCCGCGCACGACGATTCGCGCGCGGGCGAGCAGCACCCGGCCGCCCGCTGCTCTAGCCGCCGCCACGCCGCCTTTCGCGGATACCGTCGTCGCGAGCTGCGCCGCGGGGATTGACGTCGTGGTCGCGGATGGCGACCCGCCCGTGGACGGCGTTTCGGGCGTGAAGGGCACTTCGGGGGTGGGCGGCGGATCTCCGAACGCCCACGCCGCCCCGGCCTTCCCCGCGTCGTTGATGCCTCCGATCAGTCCGGTGGAGCCACCAGCGGACAGCGCGACGCTCCAGCCGAACTGGCCCTTGCCGCTCTCTTCGCCGCCGGTGAGCTTTTCGCCCTGCTGCGCCCACGTCGAGCCCGAGCGCGCAAACACCCACGCCGCACCGAGGCCGCCGCCGTCCTTGAAGCCGCCGATCAGCGCGGTGTCGCCATCCGCGGAGAGCGCCACGCTGCGGCCGAAGCGCCCTTCGCCGGACTCTTCGCCGCCCGTGAGCTTCGGGCCCTGCTGGACCAGCGGGCCGGGCTCGCCGGCGAGGCCCTCGGAGAGCGCCGGGCCGAGCCCGAGCAGCGACCCCGAGAGCAGCGCGGCGAGGAGCGCCACGCGCTGCAGAAACGAGCGTCTGGACACAACGGGTCCGATTGGAGGCACTGTTCGATCGTTCATCGCGAGCGGGTCGCGGCACGCGGGGGCCGGCAGCGGCCGACCCACGCGCAAGCGGTGCCGTATCTAACTCCACGCGCCCACCCGTGATCCAGCTTTTCACGAGATGTTCACAGCCGGACAGGCCCATGCCCCCAGGCTCGCGGAGTGCCGGTAGGCAGCCCCCGTGCCCCAACCAGCCTCGACGGCCTCACCCGGGCCGCCGCCGTAGCGGGCAGGCCCGCGACCGCCGATCCGCGTGTCCTGATGCTCGGGATGGGCTGGTTTCCCGGAACGCTCGGAGGGCTCGACCGCTACTACCGCTCCCTGTTCGAGCAGCTTCCGGAGGCCTCCGGAGTTGTGATCGGCCCCGCCGCGGGAGCCCCCGCGACGATCGACGCGGCTGCGCGCCACGACCTCCCGCTCGCGCGGCGCCTCTGGGGCTTCTGGCGGGCCGCGCAGCGCGCGGCGCCCGGCGTCGAGGTGGTGGACGCGCACTTCGCGCTGTACGCAGCGGCGCCCCTGCTGCTCGGAGCCCTGCGCGGGCGCCCGGCCGTGTTTCACTTCCACGGGTCGTGGGCCGAGGAGGGCCTCGCCGCGGGAGACACATCGCGCGTGAAGCTCGCGCTGCGCCGGGCCATGGAACGCGGGGTGCTGCGCCGCGCCGACGCGCACGTCGTGCTCTCCAGCGCGTTTCGCAGAGTGCTCGTCGAGCGTCACCGCGTGCCCCCGTGGGACGTGCACGTGTGGGCGCCCGGGGTGGCGCTCGACGTGTTCAGCCCCGGCGACCAGTCCCCGGCGCGCGCCCGGCTCGGCATCGATCCCGCCGCGTTCGTCGTCGTCTGTGCCCGGCGCCTGGTGCCCCGCATGGGCATCGACACGCTGCTCGACGCGTGGGGCGAGCTGGAGCCGGAGCTCCCCGACGGCTCGCTGCTGCTGCTGATCGGCGACGGGCCGCTGCGCAGCGCGCTGGCCGCCCGCGCCGCGCGCCCTCCGCTCGCCGGCCGCGTGCGCGTGATGGGCCGCCTCTCCGATGCGGAGCTGATCGACGCCTACCGCTGCGCCGACGTCGCCGCGGTTCCGAGCATCGCGGTCGAGGGGTTCGGCCTGGTCGTGCTCGAGGCGGCGGCCTGCGGCACGCCGAGCATCGTGAGCGACGTGGGCGGCCTGCCGGAGGTTGCGTCGCCGCTGGACCCATCCCTGGTCGTGCCCCCGGGCGACGCTGGGGCGCTCGGCGCGCGACTGCGGGCGGCGGCGCGGGGGGCCCTGCCGAGCAGGGCGGCGACGCGAGGCTACGCCGAGCGCTTCGACTGGCCGGCGGTCGCCGAGCGCCACCGCGCCCTGCACCGGCGGCTGGTGAGTGGTGCGCGGGATGGGCGGCTGCGGGTTGTGTACCTGGACCATGTCGCGCGCCTCTCGGGCGGCGAGATCGCCCTACTGCGTCTGCTCCCATACCTGGAGCGCGTGAACGCCCACGTGATCCTCGGCGAGGAGGGGCCACTCGCGACCCGGCTGCAGCAGGCCGGCATCTCGGTCGAGGTGCTCCCGATCGCCGCGGCGGCCCGCGAGCTGCGCAAGGACACCGTGCGTGTCGGCGGCCCCTCGCCCGCCGCGCTGCTCGACACGCTCGCATACGTCGCGCGGCTCGCCCTGCGCCTGCGCCGTCTGGCGCCCGATCTGGTGCACACGAACTCGCTGAAGGCAGGCGTGTATGGCAGCCTCGCCGCCAACGTTGCCGGCGTCCCGGTGGTGTGGCACCTGCGCGACCGCATCGCCGAGGACTACCTCCCAAGACCCGCGGTGCATCTCGTGCGACGCCTCGTGCGCCACCTCGCCGACGGCGTCCTCGCCAACTCCGCCGCCACGCTCGCCACGCTCTCGGACGCCGACCGGGGCCTCGTGCACCGCGTCATCCCCGACTCTGTGGTCATCCCTGGCTCCGTGGGCATCCCCGACTCCGTGGGCACCCCCGACTCTGTGGAGCCCCCTCGATATCCCCGGATGCCCACCGCGCGGGCCACGACCTTCGGGATGGTCGGGCGCATCGCCCCGTGGAAGGGACAGGACCTGTTCCTGCGCGCGTTCGCCGCCGCCTTTCCCACCGGCAAGGAGCGGGCGGCGATCGTGGGAGCCCCGATGTTTGGCGAGGAGTCCTACGAGCTGCAGCTGCGCGAGCTCGTGGCACAGCTCGGGCTCACCGAGCGGGTGGAGCTCCGCGGCTTTCGCGAGGACGTGTGGCGCGAGCTCGCGAGCTTCGATGTGCTCGTGCACGCCTCGGTGATCCCCGAGCCCTTCGGCCAGGTCGTGCTCGAGGGCATGGCCGCGGGCCTCGCGGTGATCGCTCCCGACGAGGGCGGGCCGGCCGAGGTGATCGCCGATGGGGAGACCGGATGCCTCTTCCGCAGTCGCGACCCGCATGCGCTGACAGCCGCGATGCGGGCGCTGAACGGGGACCCCGCGGAGCGCGAGCGCCTGGGGAGCGCCGCCCGGCGGACCGTCGCGGCATACCATCCGGCGAAGGTGGCGGCGGAGCTGGAGCAGGTCTACGAGCGCGTGTTGCACGCGAGCCTGGTCCGGCGGTAGCGCCCGGTGTCCACCGCCAAGACACTCGCGCGGCGCCTGCTCCCGCATCCGCTGTACCGCCGGTACCGCCAGCGCAAGGTCGCCTCCCTGATCGCCACCTACGCCCCCCGCGAGGTGACGCACGACTACGGCGGGCACACGCTGCGCGTGCGCCTCGCCGACCCTCTGGGGGAGGGCTGGTACGACCACGACTGGGAGCAGCCCGCGGCGATCGCCTTTCTGCGCGAGCGGGGCGTGCTGGGCCCCGGAGCGAGGGTCTTCGATCTCGGCGCCCACCAGGCGATCCTCGCCCTGATGCTCGCGCGCGAGGTGGGTGAGACCGGTCGCGTCCTGGCGATCGAGGCCGAGCCGCACAATGCGCGCGTGGCCGCCGCGAACCGGGAGCTCAACGCCGCGGAGAACCTCACCGTGCTGCACGCCGCGGGGGCGGCAAGCGCCGGCGTGATCTCCTTCGCGGAGGGCCTCAACGGGCAGATCGACGAGCATGAGGGCGCCGGCAACGTGGAGGTGCCAGCGGTGACCGTGGACGGCCTCGCGCGTGAGCACGGCACGCCCGACCTGGTGCTGATCGACGTGGAGGGCTACGAGGGGCACGTGCTCGACGGCGCGCGCGAGACGCTCGCCGACGGCTCGTGCAGCTTCCTCGTCGAGATCCACGAGGCGCTTGCGTCCTACGGCGGGAGCGCGGAGGAGATCGTGGAGCGATTCGCCGGCTTCGAGCGCTTCGTGGCGGTGGAGGACGACGAGCCGCTCGTAGCGCTGGCGGGGGCGCCCCCGCCGGGAAGGTTCTTCCTGGTGGCGCTGGCACCGGGCAGGAGCACGCGCGCGAGCGCGTCACCCTCCGCGTAACCGGCGTACCCAGGGAAGGCTCGTCCTCGCGAACGCTGGCGCCGGGCAGGCGCTCGACGCGCGCGAGCACGCCTGACCCGTCGCGTAAACAGCGGCACTACCGGGTATCCCTCCGTTGACTGCCCTGCACCTCTGCGGCCCACCACGGAGCGACGGGCCGCGTCGGCTGACGACGGTCCCATAGACGTCCAGCGCCTCTCTGTTGCGTCAAGCACCCCACAGGGACAGTCGATCGGACTGGCGCAGGCCCCTCCCCGCAGGCCCCCAACCGAGTGCTCCCCACCGCCACATCCACCAATCACGCTCGGCCGGCCCGACGGGCGGGACAGGCGATCGCGACCGCCGCGGGGCTCGCCCTCGCCTGGGCCCTGCTCGTATCCACCCCGGCACCGGCGCAGGCGCACGCTCGCCCGCGCTCAGCCGCGCACACGAGCGCCACCCCCCGGGTGTGCCCGCCCAAGCGCCGCGGGCGCTCCACCGCCCGCGCGCGCTCCACGGAGCGATGCACGAAGGGGCGTCTCCCGAAGGGCGGGCATGCGCGCCCAAAGAGGCCCCACACGGGCTCCGGCGCGGGCGCGGGCAATGGCGCGGCGCCCACCGCCAGCGGCGAACAGTCGCCCGCTGCCGCGAGCGACGAACTGCCGCCCCCGGAAGTGACCGGCGCGAGCACCGAAGAACCGGCCCCGCCGGAATCGAACCCGGGGGGCAGCGCAGGCGAAGGCCCCCCCGCCGCGTCGGGCGAAGGCTCGTCGGGAGGGGCCGTCACCGACCCGATCGACCCGCGGTTCCTGACCGCGATGCCGTTCGGGACGACCTCCTTCTGGTGGCAGCCGTGGCGCGCGTACCTGGACACGTGGCCCGCCTCGCGGCTGCTCGAATCGCTCGGGATCAACTTCAATGTGAGCGCCCCCCAGGCGGACGCCACCGCCCAGCTGCTCCACGACAGCGGCTTCAAGCTCGCCCGCATCGAGATCAACTGGGATTCGCTCTCCTACGAGGACCCCACCCGAGTTCCTCGCCGAAACCGCGCATCAGCACGCGGCTGCAGGCGCTTCAGCAACCACGGCCTGCGACCGCTGATCCTGCTCGACGCCAACAGCGACGGCCCCGCCCCCGCCAAGCGGATCACCCTGGAAACCGTCTCCGAAGCGCCGGCGGGCGCCCAGACGGTGACGCTCACGCCGGCAAGCGCCGCGGAGGTGGTGCCCGGCAAGACGGGCTTCGCCGGCCTCTCCTTCGGCGGGGACCCCGACATCCTCATCACCTCGGTCGGCCCCGACGACCTCGCCACGCTCTCCAAGCCGCTGCCGAGCGCGCTGCCGGCCGGGCCGCACAGGGGCGCCACGCTGCTGTACGCGCCCTTCACCGCCGCCCACGCTCGCGGGCGGCGCACCCAACCCGGCCTTTCAGGAAACTCTCGCCGGCTGGCTCAGCTACGTCGCGACGGTCTGCAGGGAGGCAACGAGCATCTTCGGCCCCGGGGGCTATGACCTCGAGGTCTGGAACGAGCTCAGCTTCGGCTCGCAGTTCCTCAACGCCGAATACTACGATTCGCCCGCGGGCACGGAAGGCATCGGCGCGGCGACCAAAGAAGTCACCAAAGCGCTGCTCGACGAAACGGTTGCCTATGTGCGCAATCCCGCCAACGGGATCGCTCCCGGCATCGGCATCACCGACGGCTTCGCCAGCCAGACGCCCTTCCCATCCGGCGCGCTGGCGCCGCCCGGGCTCACGGCGCTCACAAGCACCTGTACAACGGCGCCAAAACGTTCCCGAGCGCCTACCAGGAAAGGTCGCTGACCCCACTCAACGCGCTGGGCGAACAGCGACACCCTCAAGGGCAGCGTCACCCCGCTGTTCGTTCCCCACTACCAGTCGCTGTTCCCCGAGTACTACCTGGCCGCCACCCAGACCGAGACGCTCGTGCGCGATCTCGCGCCGATCACCACCGACGTCTACGGGCTGCCGCACGGCCGCAATGTCGGCCCGCCCGGGCGGCAGCCCGCTGCAGAAGTGGATGACCGAGTACAACCTCTCCCTCCACAACGCCACCCCAGTGGGACCCGACGAGAGCACCCCCGCCCAGACGTCCGCTCACACCCGCCGACAAGGTCCACTTCCAGGCCAAGGCGCTGCTGCGCAGCCTCGTCGCGATGGTCAACAAGGGCATGGCCCGCGAGTACTTCTACGCCGCCGCCGGCCACGCCCTCGCCCTCATCAACCCAAGCTTCTTCTCCGCCCTGCAGGCCCACCCCGAAACCTACCCCGGCGACCAGCTCGGCGGCGAAACGATGACCGGCTTCCGCGACATGCTCACCCAGTTCCAGGGCCCCGGCCCCGGCGCAAGCCTCCGACAGCTCACCCTGCTCTCGATCGCCCAGGACGGTGACCACGCCCAGTTCGCCGGTGACGGCACTGCCGCCCACCCCAGCCTCTACGACCGCGAAGTTCTCGCCGTCCTGCCCTTCCAGTCCTCCCCCACCCGCTTCGCGATCCCCGTCTACGTCATGACGCGCGACCTCCTCACCCTCTACGAGCCGGGTGCCCCCACGAGCGACATCCACCGCTTCGATCTCCCCGACGAGACCTTCCGCATCACCCTCGGCAACCTCCCCGAAACCGCTACGCCCCCCACCGTTGCCCTCTACGACCCACTCCGCAACGAAACCACACCCGCCCACCTCGTCACGCGGACGGGCAACACCGCCACGATCGAAGTCGCCGCCACCGACTACCCCCGGATCCTCACGCTCGAATACCCGCAGGGCTGAGCTCCCAGCGAACCTCATACCGGTGGATCGCCGGGTCGGAGAGCAGGCGCCCGGCTCCGTAATCCAGCCCAGAGAACTGGGTCTCATAGCAGCGCATGGCCTCGAGCTTCGCGGCCGCGGCGTGGTCGTCGAGGCGCTCGACCTGGGCGCTGCGCAGCCCCGGAAGCTCCGGCACGCCCTTGAGAAACTCGAGCCAGTAGGCGTCAACGTTGCGATGGGGATCGGGCTCGGCGCCATCCACCCAGTGCGGCCGGCCGTGCAGGACGCAGTAGGGCAGATCGACGTAGAGCGTGACGGGTATGCCGGCGTGCAGGAGCATACGTCCGTAGCGGCGGGCGAGCAGGTGATCGAGGTGGCCGCCGACTCCCGCGGGTATGTGGATATGCGAGGCGCTTGGGAGGGCGGCGCTGAGCGCGCGGTCGATCTCCTCAAGACTGGGGGCGGGCGCCGCGGTGCGGTACTGGGCGTCCAGGAACGGCAGGTTGACGGGCGTGCGGCCGGCGCGGGCGAGCGCGCGGGCGTCCTCGGCGATCCGCTCACGGGCTCGGGTGGCGGAATCGGTCGCGCCCGTGATCGCATCCCAGGGCGCGAGGCCACCCGGCGACGGCAACCCCGCGAAGAGGTTCACCACCGTCACTTGACGCGCGCTGCTGAGCAGGCTCCAGCAGTCGAGCACGGCGTCGTCCCAGTGGGGTGAGAGCAGCAGCTCGGGGGCGTGCGGATCGAAGCGCAGGCGCGGGCGGAAGCGACGCTTGAGGTAACTCTCGCGCAGCGCCCGCGAGCGCCGGTAGATTGCGCGGGGCATCTCGAGCAGCGGCGTGCGGCCCATCACCCACGCCTCGCCAGCACCACCAGATCCCACGAGCGTCCTACGGGGAGCAGCCTGTCGGCCTGGCCCCAGGCGAGCACCGCGAGGCGCGGCATCAGGCTGCGTTGGCCGCGGCCGAGGCGCTCATGCTGCCAGCGCCAGGTGAGCACGAACCAGCGCATCAACAGGTGAAAGCAATGGCGCTGCCACACGATCTCGAAGCCCTCCCTGGGCCAGCAGCTCGCGCAGCTCGTCGGGTGTGTAGCCCTCGCGCACGTCGGCCGAGACGCGCGGGGCGGGTGGCGTGGGGACGCTGATCAGCGCGTGGGCGCGCGGCTTGAGTACCCTGCCGAGCTCGCGTGCGACGGCCCGGTCGTCCGGTATGAACTCGATCACCTCGGTGCATATGAGCCAGTCGCAGGAGCTGTCCGCGAGTGGCAGCTCGGTCAGCGAGCCGGCGGCGTCGGTGTGCCGCGGGTCCGAGCGGGTGGCGGCGATCCGCGGCATCGCCATGTCGAGGTTGACGATCTCGCTGACCTCCGCGAAGGACTCCAGGAACCTGCTGTAGAGGCCCTCGCCGCAGCCGGCGTTCAGACAGCGCCCACGGGGAGGCGCGACGGCCGACGCCTCGTACAGCACCGGCTCCTGCGCGACCCGGCGCGCCTCGTCCGGCCACCCGGGGCGCAGCAGCGCGGACAGGCGTACGCGAAGCGCGGATCTGCCTGCGCCCGGCATAACCGCTACCTGCCGATGCGCGGGGCCGACGCCGTAGGTGTGGCCGACGCCGCGGGCGCGGCCGCCGCGACGCGCGGGCCCGGTGCGCTCGCCACCGGGCCCAGTCGCGAAAAGATGGCCGTCCACGGGAGTTGGAGCAGCGCGGTCAGGCGCGAGCCGCTCCGCGCGGCGAGCGGTTGGCTTTTCAGCGAGACGACCTCGGCGGAGAGCAGCCGGTTGCCGTTCAGGGGGAAACCGGTGCTGAGCGCTGTCAGGTCG
This sequence comes from uncultured Solirubrobacterales bacterium, assembly GCA_963813765.1. Lineage (GTDB taxonomy): Bacteria > Actinomycetota > Thermoleophilia > Solirubrobacterales > Solirubrobacteraceae > Palsa-744. The sequence goes on along the minus strand of CAWFAB010000001.1, from coordinate 959,596 downwards.
GGGAGCGCCGCGGCGCAGTGAACACGATCGAGGATCTGACGGAGCATGCCCTCCGGGTCGGCGAGGAACTCCTCGTGTCGCAGCAGCATCCGGCGCTCGCGCGGCTGGCGTAGGAATACCAGCACCGACAGCAGGTGGGTCGGCCACAGGTTGGCGTTTGTGCTGAGTACCCGCAGCCGGCGCTCGGCGACATCGTTGCGATTCAGGTACAGGTTGAACGAGTCGACCACGCTGCGCGGATCGCGCACCAGGAATATCAGGTACAGGTCGATGCCGGAGAGCGCCTGCAACTCGCGCGCGCGCAACGGGAAGTGTGAGGTGTCAACGACGTGTGTGACTCCCGCCGCACGGGCGATCGCCCGGTAGAGATCCTCGGTGACCAGGCGGTAGCCCTCGCGCAGCCGCCGCCGGGCGGGCCAGCGGTGAACCCGAAACGGCGCAAAGGAGCGTTCGAGGTCGCGCTGGGCGCGGTTGCCAAAGAGCTCGCGCCCCCCCGGGACAGCGTCGCGGACGGTGCTCCAGAAGCGCGTCCGTTCCAAGCCGCCGAGCACCGGGGTGCCCGACCGCACCAGCCAGTTGTCGAGCTCACCCGCGTAGAAGACACCGTCGCAGTTACCGAGCGCCACGCCGAGGATCGTGCTGCCGCTGCGGCCCGAGCCCATCACGTAGACGACCTGAGGGCGCGCCCCCTCTGCGGCGGGCGCGGCCGCGGATGTCGAGGTTCCCACCACCGTGCGGGCATTCTCTCACGCCGCCTGCACACCGGCGGGGTGTTCACATGGAAGACACATTTGGGAACTGAAGCCTCCCGTCGCGCACCTATCATGCCCCGGTGTCCACCTCCCCCAATTCGGTGCTATTCGGCACCCCGCTGTGGGGCCGCGACGGCGGCATCGCGGCGCATGTCCAGGCGAGCGCGCAGCTGCTCGCCGAGCGAGGGGTGCAGGTGATGGTGCTCGCGGCCAAGGTCGACCCCAACCTGGTGGTGGAGGGGGTGACAGTGATTCACAGCCCGGAGCTCTTCAAGGCGCACGCCCCGATGGACGCGCGCCTCGGGGCCGCGGGGGCGCTGCGCCCCGACGTAGCGCACCTGCACCAGCTGGACGACCCCGACGTGGTCGCCGCCCTGCGTCGCCGCGCGCCGGTCGTCCTCAGCGCACACGGCTACACCGCGTGCACCGCGGGCGTGCACTACTTCCGCCCCGGGCACGAGTGCACGCGCGCCCACGGGCCGGGATGCGCGGTGAACCTCGCGGTGCGGGGCTGCGCCCACGTGCGCAACCCGCGGCCGCTGCCCGCCTCCTACCGGCGGGCGACCCGCGCGCTGCAGGCCCTGCGGCTGGCCGACCTCGCGGCCGCCTACTCGAGCGCCGTGGACCGCCACCTCGCCGCGAACGGCGTGGCACGCAGGGCGGTGATCCCGTTGTTCGCGACGACGCCGCCGCGCCTCGGCACAGACATGCCCGGCCGGCGGCGCGTCCTCTTCGCGGGTCGCGTCGTGCGGCCGAAGGGTCTCGGCGTGCTGATCCGCGCGATCCGCGCCGTCGACGCCGAGCTGATCGTCTGCGGCGAGGGCTTCCAGCTGGCGGCGATGCGCCGGCTGGCGCATCGCTTGGGGGTGGGGGATCGCGTGCGCTTCCGGGGGTGGCTCGACGCCGAGCAGCTCGCGCAGGAGGTGGCCGACGCCACGGTGGTTGCGATCCCCTCGCTGTGGCCGGAGCCCTTCGGCCTGGTGGGGATCGAGGCGCTGGCCACGGGCCGAGCCGTGGTCGCGAGCCTCACCGGAGGAGTCGGCGAGTGGCTCAAGGACGGCGTCACCGGCGTGGCCGTGCGTCCGGGCGACGTGCGGGGCCTCGCGCGTGCTCTCGACGGGCTGCTCGCGGACCCCGCTCGCCGGCGAGCCCTCGGTGCAGCCGGCAGGGAGATGGTGGCCGAGCGATTCTCTCCCGAGCGGCACGTCGCCGCGCTGCTGGAGACCTACCGCACCGCTCGCGCGTACTGGGGGGGAACGCCGCCGCTTGAGTCACCCGCACGTTGTAGCGTCGCACGACCCGTTCGTGGCAGGCCGGCAGCTCGAGCTCAGCTCTCAGAGCCGGCCTGAGCCCGCCGGCGCACGTGGCACCGCAAGCCAGTTGACGGCCTGCTCGCCCGCGGCGAAAGCAGAGCGAGCGACGGGACCGGCGCCGGTGACGGTGAAGATCTCGTAGCCCAAGTCCGCCAGCAGGTCATACGGCGCCCCGGGCGCGACGCCGTAGAGGGACGCGGTTGCCGCCACGTGCTCGAAGATCAGCAGCGGCCGCGCCCGCTCGAGCACCGATCTGGCTCCCTCGAGCACTTCGAGCTCCGCGCCCTCGACGTCGATCTTGACCACCGTGGGCGTCAGCTCGCTGAGCTCATGATCGAGCGTGGAGACGGTCACGGTAAGGAACTCGGGCTCGCCACGCGCGTCGCTGATCTCGGTGTTGCGGCGCAGCCCACTCCAACCGTCGAGCGCCTTGAAGTGGCAGAACTCGGCGCTGCCAGCGTGGGCGCCCAGCGCGAGCTCGCGACAGTCCACCTGCGGGAAGCTCGCTCGCACCTGGGCCGCGAGGGCGGGGATTGGCTCGAACGCGAGATGCCGCCCGTGTGGCGCGACGCGCACGGCTTCGCGTAGCACCTGCCCGCGATTGGTGCCCACGTCCACGTACGTGCCGGTGGCGCGCAGCGCGCTCGCGAGGATGGCGCTGATGGCGATCTCTTCGCCTTGGGTCTGGCGCGCGAACGCATCGACCGCCGCGAGCAGCTCGGGGCGCTCCAGCCGGCGCGAAACCGAGCCCACAGCGCGCCTTGCGAACCTGCTGAGCGGCGCGCTCACGACGATCCCCTCGACGGAGAGGTCGTCCTCACCGAGGGGGGCGACACGGGCGCTCGCTTCGCGGCCAGCTCCCGCACGGCCACGGCCGTGCGGGCCACTCCCATCCGCTCCTGTGCGAACCGGCGCCCGCGCGCGCCCAGCGCCGCACGCGCCGTGTCGTCGGCGAGCAGCTCCCGAACCCCGTCGGCGACCGCCTGTGCCGTCGGCGCCACGACCGCCGCCGCGTCGGCCCGCACCAGATCCTCCCAGCGGCGGGGGCCGTCGAGCGCCAGCACTGGGCTGCCGGACGCGAGCGAGGCGGCGAGCGTGCCCTTGCGCGAGGAGGGACCGGCGGCGTCGACGAACAGCAGCAGATCGCAGGCGGCGAGCGCGTTTGAGAGCTGCTGCGCGGGGAGCGTGCCCGAGAACCTCAGCGCGTGCTCAATCCCGCGGGCCCGCGCCTCGGCCAGCCACTCCGCCGCCACCGGCGAGGAGCGCCCGGGCGCTCCCAGCAGCGCAAGCTCCGCGTGCAGGCCGCGCTCGGCGAGGAGCGCGAACGCATCCAGCACCAGCGCGAGTGCGGCGCCCTGGTAGGAGTAGCCGAAGAGCCCGACCGTGGGCCGGTCGCGCTCGGCGATCGCATCCGCGCGGGCGCCCGGGACCGCGGTCTCAGTGGACTCGGGGAGCTCGGGGAGCTCGGGGGGGCCGGGCAGCGGAGGCGGGAGGTTCGAGAACACCGGCGCGCTCGCGGCCGGCCGCCGCGGAAGCCACCGCCGGGTCCGCAGCCACCGCACGCGGAAGTCGGTGGTGAGCAGCACCGCCGCGGAGCGGTGCATCACGGCGATCAGCAGCGCCCGCTGGGAGAGCGCCCACACCTTCCCCCGCGCGCCGCCGTGCCGCCAGGGGTAGACGAACTCGTGCAGCACGGTGACCGTCGGGATCCGCGCATGCCGCAGGGCGGCGAGCACCGGGAGGACAAAGACCGGCAGCCCGCGGTGGGCGTACGCGAAGACGGAGTAGTGAAGCAGGACCGCGTCCGGCCGCTCGCGCTCCAGCGCAGCGGCGAGCGTCCGCGTCCACGCGCGCACCTCCGCGTGGCCCGCGCGGAGCGAGCCCTCGCTGCGCTCCAGCCAGTGCAGCGAACACGAGACCCCCTCGCGTTCAAGCTCGGCGGCGAGCAGCAGCGCGTGGTCGTGCGCGCCGCAGACGGGCCCCGCGGACACGCCGACGACGGCGAGGCGCAGCGGGGCGTCAGCGGCCACCGAGGATCTCCCCGCGGTAGGCGGCCTCGATCGCCTGTGTGAGGGCATCGAGCTCGCCCGTCGGCAGCACGAGCCCGTTGCGCCCCGGCTCGATCAGCTCCTTCATGCCGGTGTTCTCGCTGACGATCGCGGGCACCCCGCAGGCGAGCGCCTCGACGGGCGCGTAGCCGAAGCCGTCTTCGTAGCTCGGGTGCACGTACAGCGCCGCGCGCTGCAGGTGTGGCAGGGGGTCGCCGGGCTGCACGACGATGCGCGCATCCTCGGCACAGGCCCGCTGCACGAAGCGCCGCATCCCCCGCGTACCCCAGCCGCCGACGAGCACAAGTCGCAGATCGGGGCGGTCGAGGCGGCGGACGGCGTCGATCAGCAGCGGCACGCCCTTGACGACGGAGAGACCGCCGACATACACAATGTCGAAGCTGCCCGCCGCCGCGCGGGCGTCGGGGTCGGGCACGAAGCGGGGGTCGGGCGTGAGGGGAAAATGCGCGAGCGCCGTGGCGGGCACGCCCTCCTCGACGAACGACTCCCAGGCGTGGTGGGAGGAGACGTAGATGCGCTCGGCGAGCGCGTACTCGGCGAGGTTGCGCGCCAGCAGGCGCGTCGCCCAGGGGCGCTCCAGCGGGTATTGCCGGTGGGCCAGCGCGTACATGCGCACAACGCGCCGCAGGTGCGAGTTGGCGGACATCAGCGACAGCGGTCGCATCCGCGCACGCCTCGCGGTGCGCAGCTGCCGGAGCGCGGAGCCGTTGAACGCGAGCAGCTGCTCGGCCGCCACCGGCAGCTGCCGCGCGGCGTCGAGGTCGAAGGCAATGTTCGCCGCCCACGTGCTCCAGGCGGCGAGCGGCGGGCGAGGGGGGCAAGCGCGCCGGCAGCGCGCGCATCCCGGCGCCCGAGGACATATCGAGCCGAGTGCCGCCGCCGGCTCCCCATCATCGGTAGGGCTCGGATCGCAGATGCAGACCCCCGGCGTCCCGCGACGCGCCAGTGCCCCCATCGCCTCCTGCAGGTGGCGCCCGAGACCGCCCATGCCGAGTGGCGTGGAGCACGACACGACGACCCGGCCCGGCGGCATGACCTCCTCCTGAATCCGCTCGCGCTCGGCCCGCCACCGCACGTCAAATGGCCCGTGCGGAGTGGCGACCGTGCCCCGCTCAGCCGCTCCCGCCGCGGCGCCCGCGGCCGGGCGCTGGGCAACGGTCTCCCGCGCGAGCTCCGCCGTGCGCCGCTCAGCCGAGGCGGTCATAGCCCCACAGCGCGACGAGGTCGCGGCCCAGGTACTCGCTCAGCGCCGCGACCTCGGGCTTGTAGCGCCGGCGCAGCTCGGCCATCAGCGCCTCGTCCACCGGCGGCGGGGCGGCGAGATCAGGCGGCGCTGCACGCCCCTGAGCGCCCCCCGGCGCACTCGCCGGGGCGCGAGCGCCTTGATCGAGGTCTTCGCCACACGTGCGAACGGGCCGCGGCCGACGGCGACGAGCGCACCGCTCGTCGAACCGCTGGGAGCGCATGCGCACCGTGGGGTTGGCCTCGTGCGGCGCGATCCGACGTGTCGTCGACGCCGAGGAAGCGCAGCACGCGGGCGCACCGTCGCGTCGTTGTCGGCGCGGAAGTCGTCGTAGATCAGCACCAGCACCTGCTCCGCGCGGAAGACGCTCGCGGTAGCGGCGCAGCTGCTCGACGTAGCGGACGCGCTCGGAGTAGCGCAGCACCTGCGGCGCCGGCAGCGCCGGGATCCGCCGACCGGCGCGCCGCTCCTCCAGGCGAGCGCCGTGGCGAGGTCGCGTCTCGCTCTCGACTGAGTACTGCAGGCATCTGCAGGTGCAGCGAGCGCAGGAAGCTCGCCGGCTCGCGCAGGATCGCGACGATCCGCGCGGCCGGCTGCACCTCGGCGATGCCGCGCGCCGCGCTCGCCGACCGCAGGTACGAGCGCCGAGCGCCTCGCCGACCAGCTGCCCGGGCCGCGCCGCGCGAACAGCGCCAGGTACTCCTCGAGCGTGTCGCGCGGCAGCGCGGTGCGGTGAGCCTGGCGCGGCAGCTCGCGTGCGAAGAAGCGCGGCTCCTTGAGCTCGGGCATGAAGATCTGCGGGTGGCGGCGAGCATCTCGTACAGCGCGGTCGTGCCGCACTTGGGGTGACCGACGATGAAGAAGTCGGGCACGCGGCCGCTACGCGCCTCAGCCGACACGGTCATAGCCCCACTGCGTCACGAGGTCGCGTCCCAGGTACTCGCTCAGCGCGACCACCTCCGGCCGCGAAGCGCCGCCGCAGCTCCGCCATCAACCCCTCGTCCGGCGGCTGGGGCGCGCCGTAGAGCATGCGCCGGCGCACGAGCCCGCAGCACCCGCGTGCGCGCATCCGCTCGCGAGGTGAGCGCCTTGATCGCGCCGTTCAGCGCGCGCCGCAGACGGGCCGCGGCCGGTGCGCAGCGCGAGCATGAGCTCGCCGAGCCGCACGCGAGCGCATGCGGACGGTCGGGTTGGCCTCGCACGGCTGGATCGCCACGCTGTCGTCGACCCCGAGGAAGCGCAGCACCCTCCGCACCGTCGCCGTCGTTGTCGGCGCGGAAGTCCTCGTAGATCAGCACCAGCACCCGCTCGGGCCCGAACACCGCGTGGTAGCGGCGCAGCTGCTCGACGTAGCGCACGCGCTCGGAGTAGCGCAGCACCTGGGCCAGCGGCCGTCGGCGCACGATCGCGCTGCGCTCCAGCGCGAGCGCCGTGCGCAGATCGCGCTCGCTCTCGACGTGATCCTGCAGGTAGCTGCAGGTGCAGCGAGCGCAGAAGCTCGCGGGCTCGCGCAGGATCGCGACGATCCGCGCGTGGGGCTGCAGCTCGGCGATGCGGCGCGGCGGCCGACGGGCGAGCGCAGATAGGACGGCGACGCCTCGCCGGCGCGCTGGTCCGGCCGGGCGGCCGCGAACAGCGCCAGGTACTCCTCGAGCGTGCGCGGCAGCGCACGGGGGCGTGGCGGACGCCCGCGGCCCGCGCGGAGGCTGCGAGCTGCGAGGCGCTCGGCGGCGAAGAAGTGCGGCTCCTTGAGCTCGGGCATGAAGATCTGCGGGTGGCGGCGCAGCATCTCGTACAGCGCCGTCGTGCCGCTCTTGGGGTTGCCCGACGATGAAGAAGTCGGGCACCCGCTCGGCTCGCGCCGCGTGCGGCGCATCCGCTGGCTCAACGCGCCGCTCCGGCACGCGCGGAGCCGGGCCTGCCGGTCAGTCGAGGCCGTCATAGCCCCACAGGCTCACCAGGTCGCGCTCCAGGTACTCGCTCAGCGCCGCCACCTCGGGCGCGAAGCGCCGGCGCAGCTCGCGCCATCAGCTGCTCGTCCGGCGTGGGGCGGCGCGCCGAAGACGACGCCGCGCCGCACCGGCGCGAGCCCCGCGTGGCGCACCGCCTGGAGCGTGAGCGCCTTGACCGACGCCTTCACCGCCCGGACAGCGGGCCGCGCCCGACCGACACCGCGTGCACGAGCTCGTCGCAGGCGCTGCGAGCGCATCAGCACCGTCGGGTTCGCCTCGACCGGCTCGATCGGCGCCGTCTCGTCCACGTCGAGGAAGCGCAGCACCCTGCGCACGGTCGCCTCGTTGTCGCGCGCGGAAGTCGTCGTAGATCAGCACCAGCACCTGCTCGCGCGGGAACACGCTCGTGGTAGCGGCGCAGCTGCTCGACGTAGCGGACGTGCTCGGAGTAGAGCAGCGCCTGGGGCCGCGGCGAGCGGCGCGGGATCGCTCGGCCCTGCGCGCCGCTGCGGCTCGAGCGCGAGCGCCCGGCGCAGGTCCTGCTCGGTCTCGACGTGGTCCTGCACAGTCTGCAGGTGCAGCGAGCGCAGGAAGCTCGCCGGCTCGCGCAGGATCGCGACGATGCGCGCGTCCGGGGCGCAGCGCCGGCGATCCGCGCCGCGGCGCTGTGCGACACGAGGTAGGAGGAGGAGGCCTCGCCGACGCGCTGGTCGGGCTCGCGCGGCGGCGAACAGCGCGAGGTACTCCTCGAGCGTCTCGGCAGCGCGCCGATGCGCGTGCGCGCCGGTAGCGCGGGCAGCTCGGGCGCGAGGAACCACGGCTCCTTGAGGTCGGGCATGAGATCTGCGGGTGGCGGCGCAGCATCTCGTAGAGCGCCGTCGTGCCGCACTTGGGGTGGCCGACGATGAAGAAGTCGGGCACCCGGCATCCCGCGGCCGGCGGTCGGCGCGCGCGGCCTGGCGGTGTCAGCCGAGTCGGTCATAGCCCCACAGGCTCACGAGGTCGCGCCCCAGGTACTCGCTGAGCGCCACCACCTCCGCCGCTGAAGCGCCGGCGCAGCTCCAGCATCAGCTCCTCATCGGGCGGCGCGCGGCGCGCCGTAGACGACGCGGCGCGCTGGACGGCGTCGCAGCGCGCCGCGGCGCAAGCCGGGCGCGGCGCGAGCGCCTTGACGGCGCCTTCGCGCGCGCGCGCGACCGGCCCGCGGCCGAGCGACGACCGCGTGCACGAGCCTCGTCGAGCCGCTGCGAGCGCACGCGCACCGTCGGGTTGGCCTCGCCGGCCTCGATCGGCGCCGTGTCGTCGACCTCCGAGGAAGCGCAGCACCCGGCGCACCGTCGCCTCGTTGTCGCGCGGAAGTCCTCGTAGATCAGCACCAGCATCTGCTCGGGCGCGAACAGCTCGCTGGTAGCGGCGCAGCTGCTCGACGTAGCGGACGTGCTCCGAGTAGAGCAGCGCCTGCGGCCGCGGCGAGCGGCGCGGGATCCGCCGCCTCGGCGCCGCGCCGGCTCGAGCGCGAGCGCGCGGCGCAGGTCGCTTCTCGGTCTCGACGTGGTTCTGCAGCAGCTGCAGGTGCAGCGAGCGCAGGAAGCTCGCCGGCTCGCGCAGGATCGCGATGATGCGCGCGTCCGGGCTGCAGCTGCGGCGATGCCGCCGGCGGCCTCGCGTGAGCACAGATAGGACGGGGAGGCCTCGCCGGCGCGCTGCTCCGGGCGCGGCGGCGCGCGAACAGCGCGCATGTACTCCTCGAGCGTGTCGGAGCGGGCCGCGCGGCCTGCGCTGGAAGCGCGGACGCAGCTCGGTCGCGAAGAAGCAGCGGCTCCTTGAGCTCGGGCATGTAGATCTGCGGATGGCGCACGCAGCATCTCGTACAGCGCGGTGGTGCCCGCACTTGGCGTGACCGACGATGAAGAAGTCGGGCAGCCGGCCCGCGACCGCCGGCGTCGGCGGGCGATCGCGCGTGGCTTCAGTCGAGGCGGTCATAGCCCCACAGGCTCACCAGGTCGCGACCGAGATACTCGCTCAGCGCCGCCGACCTCGCCCCTGAAGCGGCGCGCGCAGCTCGAGCCATCAGCTGCTCGTCCGGGCGGCTCGGCGGCTCGCGCGAACACGACGCGCCGCTGCGCAGGCGCACGCAGCGCACGGCGGCGCAACGCGCTCGCGGCGTCACGCGCCTTGACGGCCGCCTTCAGCCGCGCGCGAGAGCGGGCCGCGCCCGACGCGACACGGCGTGCACCAGCTCGTGCAGGCGCTGCGAGCGCACGCGCACCGTCGGGTTCGCCTCGACCGCCTCGATCGGCCGCGTGTCGTCCACGCTCCAGGAAGCGCAGCACCTGGCGCACCGTCGCCGTCGTTGTCGGCGCGGAAGTCGTCGTAGATCAGCACCAGCATCTGCTCGCGCGCGAACAGCGTCGTGGTAGCGGCGCAGCTGCTCGACGTAGCGCACGTGCTCGGAGTACAGCAGCGCCTGCGGCCAGTAGGTGTAGCGGGGGATCTCGCCGGCCCTCGCGCCGGCGCCGGCTCGAGCGCGAGCGCCGTGCGCAGGTCCGTCTCGGTCTCGACGTAGGTCTCGCACGAACTGCAGGTGCAGCGAGCGCAGGAAGCTCGCGGGCTCGCGCAGGATCGCGATGATCCGCGCGTCGGGCTGCACCGCGGCGATCCGCGCGCGCGGCGGTGTGCGACCACAGGTACAGCGCGCGACGCCTCGCCGACGCGCTGCCCGGGCGCGCGCCGGCGAACAGCGCCGCGTACTCCTCGAGCGTCTGCGGGCGTCCCTTCCGGGCGCGGCGGGGTGCGCTCGTGCAGCTCCTCGGCGAAGAACCACGGCTCCTTGCCGGCGGGCATGAAGATCTGCGGGTGGCGCCGAGCATCTCGTACAGCGCCGTCGTGCCGCTCTTGGGGTGCCCGACGATGAAGAAGTCGGGGAGCGCCGGCCGCACGCGCGCCGCGCGAGCCAGTCGCCGCGTCGATCGAGCCGCTCATCTCGCGGGACCGGCTCGAGCTCGCCGCTCAGAGCAGTTCGCCGGCGGTCCCGGCGGCGAGCTCCGAGGCGTGCGGTAGTAGGCGTTCTCGCTGCAGGCAGCGCTGTCGTGTCGAACGCCGCCAGCCGGCCGTCGACGATCACCATCACGCGGTCGCAGATGTCGAGCGTCGACATGCGGTGGGCGATGATGAACAGCGTCAGCTCGTGCTTGCAGCGCCGTCAGCGACTCCTGGATCAGCGCTCTCCGAATGCGGGTCGAGCGCGCTGGTGGGCTCGTCGAGCACCAGCACCTCCGGCCGCGCGGCGAGCGCGCGGGCGAGGCAGATCCGCTGCTGCTGGCCGCCGGAGACGGCGTCGGCGCGCGGGCCGACGATCGTCTCATAGCCCTTGCGGCCAGCCGATGATGTCGTCGTGGATGCGAGCCAGCCGCGCGGCGCGTTCGACCTCCTCGTCGTCGATGTCGCGGAAGTAGCGGATGTTGTCCGCGACCGACGCGTGCAGCAGGCGCGGTTCCTGGGGCACGTAGGCGACCGCCGGTGCCAGTCGGCGCGCGCGAACTGCTCGGCCGGGCTCGCCGTTGACCAGGTAGCGCCCGCTGCTCCGGGGTCGCGCAGCCGCAGCAGGATCTGCACGAGCGTCGACTTGCCGGCGCCGGAGGGGCCGATGATGCCGATCGCCTCGCCGCCGGCGACCTCGAAGCTGATGTCCGAGAGCACCGGGCGCTCCGGCGTTGTAGGCGAACGAGACGTGCTCGAAGGCGAGCGTGTCGACGCTGCGGCAGCGGCCGTCCGCCGTCGGGCGGGGCGCTCTCGGCGTAGCGCTCGCTTCGGCGTCCTGCAGTGCGCTCGATGAACGGCAGCGACTGGCGCAGCCCCTGGTAGGCGGCCTGCGACTGCTGGCCGTCGTTGCCGGCCCGCACCAGCAGCAGCACGACCGCCCCGAGCGAGGCCGCGTGGCCGCCGCCCGCGAGATACAGACCCGACGAGCCCGCCCACGAGCAGCAGGTAGATCAGGCTCTGGTAGAGGTTCGGCGACGAGGCGGTCCGAGCACCTGGGTGCGGAAGAACAGCTCGCGGGCGTCGTCGATCAGCCGTCGATCCGCGCGCGCTGGGCGTCGGCGACGCCGAACACCTGCGTCTCCTCGGCGACGCGGACCGCCTCGCCGATCCCGCCGGCGTAGCTCCACCTGAGCGCTGCGAGAGCGCGCGCGCGCGGCGCGACGCCGCAGCCCGCTCAGCGGGCGCAGCAGCCCGAACAGCACGACCGCCAGCGATGCGACGACGATCGCCGCCGGCGGCGCGTTGAGCGCGAGCGCGGAGACCAGCAGTACGAGGAAGCGTGAACAGCGCGGTGATCAGCGTGGTCGCCTGCACCGCGCCGCGCGGTCGCCTGCACCACCTGGCTGGTCATCGTCTCCTGCAGCTGCCCCTCGCGGTCGCGGGACTGCACCGCCCAGGAGGCGCGCGTGAAGGCGTGGAAGAGGTCGCGCGCAGTCCGGCCTGCACGTCGGCGGCGATCCGCGCCGGCAGGATCGAGAGCGGCACCTGCAGCAGCCAGGCGCACCAGCGGTGAGCGCGAACGCGACGAGCAGCAGCGTGCCGACCGACGCGTGCAGGTGCAGCGAGCCGGAGATGCGTGTGCACGCGCGTGCTGCACCGTTGACGAGCGCGGCGGCGATCTGCGCGACCACGCGCGAGCATGCGCCGCTTCCGCGAACCCCGACAGCACCGAGCTGACCGCGAGCGCGCGACCGCGCCGCGGCGGTCGCCGAGCAGCGCGCTCAGCCGCGCGCGGTGCCCGCCGGCTGGGAATCGGCGGCAGTCGCCCGCTGGGAGTCGGCGCCGGCGGTCGGATGCGTCGCCGAGCGCGCACCGCCCTCGCCGTGGGACGCCACGCCAGCGCGACGCCGTGCAAAGCGTGAACGCCTCATCGGGCGATCAACGCCCCTCGCGGCCCGCATATGTGCGCCGCTCACAGAATCGTCACGTCCGCGCCCCGGGCCGGCAACCAGTAGGCGGCGATCCCGACCGCGAACCAGAAGAAGGGGCCGGCCGCCGCGCTCGCCATGAACGGCCCGCGAAGCCCATCAGGATCAGCGCGATGAAGGGCGCGAACACGCCGCCGAGGTCGATCCGCGATCTCGGCGTCGCCGACACGCCGCAGGCGGCGTGACGACCAGCCCGATCACGCTGAGCGAGAGCGCGACTCCAGAGCAGCAGGCCAGGCAGCCCGAGTTCGTCGATGACGTAGTTGTACTGCGTCTCAGCGCTGATGCCGTGGCCTTCCAGCGTCACGGTCGTGTGCCCGCCGAAGTTCGACGCCGCGCCGGCGGTCGCCAGGCCGAAGCCGAAGGGATCGTTGGCGATGTCGTTGGGGATCTGCGTCGAGGCTCGCGGCCTTGTAGGTGGTCGACGGTCGAGCCGACATTCGAGGGCGCGATGCTGACGTAGCGCGAGAAGACCCCGCCGCCCTCGGACGCGACGAGCCGCCACGCCGAGCGCCACCGCCAGACCGCCAGCTCAGCAGCGCCCCGAGCGGGCGCCGTACGCGGCGCCCGGCGCCGGCGCTCAGCGAACAGCAGCCCGAAGGCCAGCAGCGCAGATCACCGCGCCGAGCACCGGCAGGTCGCGCCAGCGAGGTCGCGACCGCCGAGCAGCGCGCCCACGCAGCAGCAGCGCCGCGAACCATCGCTCGCCGGCGCCGAACGGTCGCCAGCAGCGCCAGCGGTCCCCGCCAGCGCGATCACGCCGACGCTGCCGCCGAAGCCGGCGTCCGAGCCGAGCGCCGAGCGGGCGCACCCGCGCGTCGCCTTCGCTGAGGTACTTGCGCGCGGAGAGCGTGTTCGTTGCCGTACACGACGTTCGGAGTAGCCGGGGCCCCAGCTGGCCAGCTGCGCCGGGGTGAGCCGCGTCTGGTAGAGGCTGACCGCGCCGTTGGCGAGCGCGATCAGGCCGAGGACCACGAACAGCTGGCGAAAGCGCGTGCGCGAGCGCATCAGCACGTACCCGAAGAAGAAGAACGGGACCCACTCGAGCTGCTGGCGGAAGCCGCCGAGGATCTTCAGCGATGCCGAGCGTGTTGGGGTTGAAGGCGCTTCGCGAGCACGAGCGCGACGAACGCGATCACCCAGCCCGACAGCGGCGGCATCTGCACCCGCTCGCGGCGGGCGAGCAGGCGCACCAGCGCGCCGAGCGCGACCGCGGAGATCAGCACGTCGCGAACGGCCGACGCCGCCTGGTTGGCCGCTGAGCAGCTTGACCGGCCCGTCGAGCAGCCCCAGGTAGAGCGCCAGCAGCGCGACCGTGACCTCGAGCCGCGTGTTGACCACAAGCGCGACGATCCCCACCGTGCCGAGCGCCAGCGCGAGGGCCAGTAGGAGGTTGGGGTCGGGCATCCGCGAGCGCGATCCCGAGCGCGAGCGCGATCGCGATCGCCCGCCGCAGCCCCGAGCAGCGCCAGCTCGGCGATCGCGCCGGCTCACGACAGCCGGATGTGCGCCCCGCCAGGCTCGGAGCCGCCGGGCGCGGATGGGAGGCGTTCATCGGCGGATCAGATCGCGCAGCCGCGCCGCTGCCCGTGGGAGCGCCGAAGCCATACTCGCTGCACTTCCGAGCGCGAGACGGCAGTTGGCGAGCACCCCGAGCACCGGGGCGCTGGAGACGCGTGCGAGCAGCTGCATCAGCCGCTGCGCCGACGCCTCGTGCGTGTGCCCGACGCGCACGACGATCACGATCCCGTCCACCAGCCCCAGCAGCGGCATCACGTCGCTGACCTGCAGCGGCGGGGGCGCGTCGATCAGCACGTAGTCGAAGTCCTCCGCCGCGGAGCGCAGCACGCCGCGCATCCGCTCGCCGCCAGCAGCGCGGGCGGGTTGGCGGTGTGACCGCCGCTGAGCAGCACCGACACCGAGCCCCGGAGCGGGAGCCGATCGCCGTGGCGAGGCCGTGCCCGGCCCCGGGAGCCGTGGCGAAGCTCTGTGCCGGGGGGGCGGCGCGGTGGCAAGGCCCTGTGCCGCGCCGGGCGCCGTGGCGAGACCCTGTGCCGCGCCGGGCGCCGCGGCGGCGGCGGTCTGCAGGTGCATCGCGCTCTGCCACGCCTCGCCGAGCGAGAGTGCGCCGGCGAGCACGTCGCTCAGACCGTAGGGCGCATTGACCCCGAGCAGTCCCGCCTGCACGGGCCGGCGCATGTCGGCCTCGATCACCGCGACGCGCGCGCCGGCGTCGCGCTGCACGAGCGCCAGATTGGCCAGCAACGTCGACTTGCCGTCGCCGGCGTCGGCGCTGAGGAACAGGATCAGACGCGGGCGCGCGCTCGCGGTCGTGCTCGAGCATGTCGCCGAGCTGCAGCGTGGTGTGCAGGCGCCGCAGCGGCTCCAGCAGCCCCTCAGAGGCGCCGGCTCGCCACCGGTGCGCACGAGCGGCCGGCGGACCGCGGGTAGCGCGCTGAGGATCGGCGTCTGGAAGGCCTCCTCGATGCTCGCCAGCGAACGCAGCCGCCGGTCGAAGCGGCTGAGCATGTAGGCGGCGGCGGCGGCGAGCAGGATGCCGAGCACGAAGCCGAAGATCGCGTTGCGCTTGCGGGAGTCGGCGAGGCCAGCGTCGCCTTGGTCTTGCCGGAGCTGATCTGCTGGACGCCCGCGACCTCCCGATCGCCTTCGAGCTGATTGATCTTGCTGGCGAGGTTGGCCGCCTGCACCGTCGCGGCGCCGCTGGCCACGCCCGCCGCCGCGCCCCCCTTACCCTTCGCCTTCACCTTGGCGGCAGCGGCGAGTCCCGCTTCGATGCGGCCCAGCTGGCGGCGCGTGGCGGCGATCGCCGAGCTCACCTCCCGCCGGTAGTGGGAGTGCTGGCGCTTGATGTACGCGGCGGCATAGGCGTTGGCGAGCAGCGTCGGCGCCCTTGGAGGTCGCGCGCTTCCGCTTCGATCTCGATGAAGTCGCTTCCACCGGCGGCGCTTCGCGTGCGCTTTGCCACGGGCCGCGGCGAGGTGGTGTTCGGAGCGCAGCTGCCGGTGCACCGGTTCGCCCAGCGAGCTCGAGTTGATCAGCGTCGCCTGGTCGGTGACGTCGCGATCGTTGAGCGTGACTTTGCTCTGGGTGCTGTTGAGCAGCCCCTGTTCTTCTGTCCCGCCGCCCAGGTAAATCTGCGTGCTGGCGGTGTAGACGGCGGGCTGATGCTTGTAGTAGGCGTAGGTCGCCGCGGCGACGACGATGCCCACGAGCAGGATCAGCCACTATGCGCCTCCAGATCGGCGCGAAGATGGCCGTAACGTCGGTCGTCTCGTTCATTGCTGATGGCCCCTGATCGAGGCGGTGGGAGCGACCGTTGATCGTCGCGAGGGTCAGATTGACAGCGATGCGGGGCCAGATCAAAGCTCTTCACAAAAACTAAACATCGCGCGCGATCCCCAACCCTCACGATCCGCCGAGCATGACGGCGCCTGCCGCAAAGCGCCGACAGCGGCTGTTGGCGATCAGCCACCCCGCGGTGGTGAACGTCAACCAGGAGGTCTACCGCGAGCTGTGGCGGCGGGGATGGAAGGTCACGATCGTCGCTGCCGAGCCGCTGGCGCAGCGAGTACTCGCGGCGCACGATGACTCCGCAGGCGCTCGCCGGCCTGGAGCGCGTCGCTGCGCCCGACGCCGGTCGCGCTGGCGGGCCGTCCGCAGCGGCACCTCTACCTCACCAGCTGCCGCGCGCTGTGCGCACGCGTGCAGCCCGATGTGGCATTCGTCGAGGCCGAGCCGTACTCGCTCGCGGCGACGCAGTGGGGCCGGGTCTTCGCAAAGCAGGGGCGTCCCGTTCGGCGTGCAGTGCGCCGAGAACATCGACCGGGCGCTGCCCCTGCCGGTGCGGGGGCTGCGCGCGCAAGTGCTGCGCAGAGCGGCGTTCGTGGCGGCGCGCTCGGACAGCGCGGCACGCCTCGCGCGCGCCTGGGGGGCGAGCGGGGAGGTTGCGCTCGCGCCCCACGCGGTGCCCGAGTGGGAGATCGCTCCAGCTCGATCGGGCGGGAGGGGGAGCGCCCGTTCACGATCGGCTACGCGGGGCGCCTGGTCGAGAGCAAGGGGCTGGCGACCTGCTCGCGGCTGTGCGCACCCTGCCGGCGCCGGTCGAGCTGCTGCTGATCGGCGACGGCGAGCTGCGCGCGCAGCTTGAGGGACAGCCGATCCCCGGCTCGCGCGTGCGCGTCCTCGACGGCTTTGCCCACGACCGGATGGCCTCGGCGCTATGCCCAGCTCGACGTGCTGGCGCTGCCCTCGCGCACGACGCCGACGTGGAAGGAGCAGTTCGGGCGGGTGATCGTCGAGGCGCTGTGGTGCGGCGTCCCCGTCGTGGGCTCGGACTCGGGCGAGATCCCCTGGCTGATCGAGCTGACCGGAGGAGGGCTCACCTTCCCCGAGGGCGAGCCCGCGCAGAGCTGGCCGCGCGGCTGACCGAGCTGCGCGCGGCGCCCGAGCTGCGGCGGCGACTGACGAGGAGTGGGCGCGCGGCCGTCGAAAGGCTGTTCTCGGTGCCCGCCGCGAGCGACGCCTTCGAGCGCCTGCTGGTGAGTGCGCTCTAGTCCAAAGGCTCGGATACCCTCAGAAATAAAACATTTTATTTACAACGTTTTCCGGGCCGCGATCCGTTATGCTGGTCCGCGTTTGGCGCCTCGGCCACGACGGGTATCCGTGGTGTGAAAGTTGTGTGAAGTAAAGGTGAAGTCGCGGTGAAGCTGCCCTTCGACCACCCCCACTGCAAGCGAAAGGGAGACCAGGAATGAGAAGCTTCAAGAAGGCGGCCGGCGTTGCCGCCATGATCGGCGCGTTGGCCGTCGTTGCGGCGCCCGCGAGCGCCCATCAGTTCACGGCGAGCCGGCTGCCGAAGCCGCTCTCCGAAGCGGAACCGGGAAAGACCAAAGGCTTCAGCACGGGCTCGACCGCGCTGGGCGGCACCGAACGGGTCCAGGAATTCAAATTCGGTGTGTTCAACATCCTCTGCTCCGCCAAGACCTCCGCCAAAATGATCGCCGAAGGCGCCGTGTCGTGGGCCACGTCGCAGACGTTTTCGACGGAGGTCAAATTTGAAAAATGCCTCACGAAAACTGATTTCAACGGGTTCATCGCCGGTACGAAAACGACCTTCAACATGAACCCCGAAACGAAAAAATCAGAACCGGTCAAGTTCGTGTACCACGTCAACGGATTCGTGGAACTCGGCACCGAAGAAACCGAATCCGAAGTGGAAGTCGGCTCGGGCACGGCCACGTTCACGATCGCTGGCAAGATCTGCAAGATCGACTGGCCCCACCAGACCGTTCCGGCCAAGGCGGTTCAAAAACCCGAAGAACCCTACTCGGCGGCCGTCTACTCCAACGAGGAAGTGCCGGTCGAAGAAAAACAGATCAGGAAATTCCCCAGCCTCTTCCAGAAAAGGCTCATCATCGCCAATGAATTCAAGAACATGGAATGGAGCTACGAAGAAGGGCAGTGCCTGGGAGAAGGCGGGTTCGAAGAAGCCGTCAAAAAAGAAGCGGGCAAAACCGGCCTCTACAAGGGCTCCTTCGAAGAGGAGGTCGCCTCAGGCAACCTGAGCTTCGAATAGAGCGCAGAGGCTCGCAAGTTCCGCTCGGGGGGGCCGGCGCCGCGGTGCCGGCCCCCCCCCGTTGCATTACTCCGGTCCACCGGCCACAGCCCCTCCACCGGCCAGTCGCTCGTACAGCGCGTCGTGCTTGGCGACCATCTCCTCCCAGGAGAAGGCAAGCGCTGACCGGCGGGCGGCGGCGCCGAGGCGCTCGCGCAGCGCGGGGTCGGCCGCCAACTGGCGCAGGCGCCCCGCGATCGCCTCGGGCTCGGGCGCGATCAGCAAGCCGTTGCGCCCATCCACGATCAGCTCGCGCACGCCGTTGACGGGGGTGGCCAGGATCGGCAGTCCGCTGGCGGCCGCCTCGAAGGTAACCAGCGAGAACGTCTCATAGCCCGAGGCCAGCACGAAGGCGTCGGCAAGCTCATATACCACGGGCATCTCGCGCACCACTCCCAGCCAGTGCACCGCCCCGCCCACGCCGAGCGAGTCGGCGAGCCGCTGGTAGGGCGCCACGTGCCCGCGCCCGGCCACGACCAGATCCCATTCGCTCGCGCCGGCCAGCGCCTCGATCACCGTGCGCAGGCCCTTGTGCCCCCAGTCGCCGCCGACGAACGCAAGCACCAGCCGCTCCGGCGCGAGCTCCAGCCGGGCGCGCAGCGCTTGCGCCTCGCGCGCGCGGGTCCCCGGGCGCGAACGCGCTGGTGTCGACCCCGTTGTGAATCGTCACCACCCTCTCCGCCAGCTCGGGGATAGTGCTCGCGCATCTCGGCGGCGACACCGTCGGAGACGCACACGAACGTCGCAGTGCGGTTTGCGCGAAAGCACAGCCGCTCGCATACGCGCGCGATCGCCCCCACGGCCCTGACGTACCGGCGCAGCAGCGGCAGCGGACGGTTGGGGCTCGCGCGGTGCACCTGATGGCAGCAGTGGATCGCGACGCTGTCCACCCGATTCACCACGATCGCTCCGGTGCTCTGCACGACTCCCCGCCGCCAGCGCCTCACCGCCAGCGAGCCCACTGCCATGAACCATGGATAGGCCACGACGAATGGACGACTCGGCCCCCGCACGCGGTGAAAAACCACTCCCGCGCTCGCCGGCAGCTCGCACGTGCGGGCGATCACGGTCACCTCGTGGCCGAGCGCTCGCGAGGCCGATCGCCAGTTCGGACAGCTGGCGCTCCATCCCTCCCACCGGACCAATGTCGTGGGCGACGATCGTCACCGCGCACGCCCCCGGAGGTGGCTGGGCTGTCGCGAGCCAAAGCCTCCAGATGCGTGAAAGAACCGCTTGCGCATGGCGACGTCGGTGAACTCCTCCATAAAGCGCTCTCGGCCCGCCTGGCCGATCGCCCGGCGCAGGGCGGGAGACACCAGCAGCGGCTCCAGCGCGTCGGCCAGCGCGCTCGGCTCGCCCGAGCGCGCGAGCATCCCCGTCCGCCCGTGCTCGATGACCTCCGCGGGGCCGCCCGAGTCCACCGCGACGACGGCGACGCCCCGGGCCATCCCCTCGAGCAGCACGATCCCGAAAGGCTCGCAGTCGGATGCGTTGACGAGGATGTCCATGCGCTCGATGTAGGGCCCCGCGTCCGGCACCTGGCCGGTCATCGTGACGGCGTCGGTGAGACCCAGTCGATCGACGAGTCGCGGGAGCGACTGGGCGTATCGGGGCGACAGATCGTAGGCGTCGCCTCCCACCATAACCATGTGAATGCGGTGCCCACGTTCGCGCAGGAGCGCCTGAGCGCGGAGCAGCCGATCCTGGCCCTTCCACGGCTCCAGACGTCCCACGAGACCGACGACGGGCACACCCGGGGGGAGCTCCAGGGGCACAGGCTTCTTCGGGTCCCCGTTGGGAGCGCGCGTCCCTGGGGCGACAACGAAGATCGATCGCAACGGGGACAGCTGTGCCTGGGCACGGGCCGATGTGTGCGAGGAGCAGCCGATCGCGACCGCGGGCAGGGCGGTTGCGCAGCGATCCAGCCAATGGCGCGTCGGAATGCCGTGCTGCCACCAGAGCACCCGGTCGGCCATCCCCGCGAGCACGGCCGCCGGTGAGCCGTACAGCTGTGTCTTGGGCGCCCAGTTGAGGATCAGATCTGGCTGGCGGCGGCGAAAGACGCGCGCAAGCCGGATGACGGTCTCGACCCACCGATGGGGCTCGCGAAGACGTCCCGGCGGGAATCACCTCGACACGAAAACCGGCGTCGAGCGAGCTCGTCCGGCCACGGCCCCGGCTCGAAGAACACCGGCTCCAACTCGTGGCCGCTCTCGTGCGCTCCATCGAGCACCGTCTGCAGCATCGCCTCGGCGCCGCCCAGGCGCTGTCCCCACGGCATCGTGATCAGGACACGCAAGAGACACCTCCAGCCGTCAACCACATACCGCCCCCGCTGGCCTCTGCGAACACGCTGGGAGGTTAGTCGAGACCTGCACCCACAGACCACCCGAGAGCCTCCCCCAACATCTTTACATCTGCCCAGTAGGCCAGGGATATCTTGGCTCACGTCCGGTCTGTGGATCAACTGTGAGCACGATGAATCACATATCCAATCCCTCGCCGCCGGCCGGGCGTTTCACCAATATTTCACCACTGGTAGGGCTCGTCGGCCCCGCGCTCGAGCCTCCATCCGAGCGCTTCACCACTCTTTCACCACCGGCCGAGCGCGTCAGCCTCGCTCACGACTACCTGTTGGTGATGCGCGGAGCCGAGCGCACGTTCGCCGCCATCGCCGAGCTCTACTCGCAGGCGCCGATCTTCACACTGCTCTACGACGAGCAGGGCACCAGCCGGCGCTTCGCGGGCCGCTCGATCACCACCTCACCGCTGCAGCGACTGGGCGTCGGCCAGTCCAAGTTCAGGCGGCTGCTCCCCCTCTACCCGTTCGCCGCCGAGCGGTTGAGGCCGCTGGACTCGGATGTCGTGCTCAGCAGCAGCAGCGCCTTCGCGCACGGCCTCCGTGTCCCCGAGGGCGCCGTGCACATCTGTTACTGCTACACCCCGTTTCGCTACGCCTGGTACGAGCAGGACTGCGCGCTCGGCGAGGTCTCCTCCGCGCTGCGACCGCTGCTCCGTGGGCAGCTGCGTCGCATCCGCAGGTGGGATCTCGCGGCCAGCCGCCGTGTCGACGCGTACATCGCGATCTCCGAGATGGGCCGCGAGCGGATCAGGCGTTGCTACGGCCGCGACGCCACAGTTGTGCACCCGCCGGTGGAGACCCACCGCTTCGTACGGGGCGAGCCCGGCGATTCACTGCTCGTCGTCTCCGAGCTCGTCCGCCACAAGCGTGTGCACGTCGCGCTCGAGGCGGCCCGCCGCGCGCATGCGCCGATCCGGGTCGTCGGCAGCGGACCCGACCACGCCGCCCTCCGGGCGGCCTACCCCGAGGCCGAGTTCCTCGGACGCGCCAGCGACGAGGAACTCGTCGAGCTGTACGCAAGCGCGCGGGCGGTGATGGTTCCGAGCATGGAGGAGTTCGGGATCACCGCCGTCGAGGCCCAGGCGGCCGGGCGACCCGTGATCGCCGCCGCCGCGGGAGGGGCGCTGGAGACGGTGCTCGATGGGCAGACCGGGCGCTTGGTGACTCTCGATGACCCCGAAGCGTTCAAGCGGGCGATCGACGGCATCGACAGGCTCGATTTCGACCCCGCCCGAGCGATCGAAAATGCCGAGCGCTTCTCGGTGGCCGCCTTTCAGCGTCGTCTCGCGGATCAGGTGAACAGGGCCGTGCAGCGCAGTGGGGCATCGCCCGCGCGCGATGAAGCGTGTGTGCTCCCCCTCACCCGCGCCGCGCCGCGGCGATCATCGTCGTCCAGCGCGCGGCCAGCGGCGAGCCTGCCTCCCGCGGCAGCATCGCAAGCGACGCGCTACGCGAGCAGATGAACGCCAGCCGGCGCAGGCGGCGGTAGTCCTCCATACCGGCGTAGTCGGTGATGTTGCGCGCCAGCGCCACCGCGCTGTAACCCGACCGAGCAGCGAGCTCGATCACCGCGTCACGGGTCGGCACCAGCACCAGCTCACCATGCGCATCGGGCTCCTCCAGGTGTGACACTTCGAAGAAGCTCGATCTCGCACCCGAGAGAGCAGTATCGATCACCAGCAGCTCGGCGCCAGTGGCCGCCATGCGCTCGAAGATCTCCACCGGCCTGGCGATGTGTTCCATCAACCCCAGGCACAGCACCACGTCGAAGCGCTCGCCGAAATCGCGCTCGAAGACGTCTCCCTGCTCGAAGCGGTAGCAGCTCTGGTCGATGCCCTTCGCCGCGAACACGAGGTTCGCCTGGTCGATGTGCGTCTGGCGGATATCGACGCCGAGCACGAAGTCCGCGCCGGCCTCGATCGCCTGCAGCGACCACCAGCCGGCGTTGCACCCCAGGTCGAGCACGCGCCGCCCCTGCAGCGAGCCGCCCGTCACCCGCAGGAGAGCCTCGAAGAAGTAGCGGCGCCGCTGCTCGTGGCGATTGACCTTGCCCCCGTCGAGGACCGGCGTGGTGACGCCCCCGCCGAAGTCGAACCTGTAGTGCCAGCGCGGAAACTCCGCGATCCGCTCCTGCAGCTCGTGCGGCTCCACGGGGGCGATCCTACCGCTGGAGCCCTACAGCCCGCGGCGCCCGAGCACGTACGGCACGGTGCGCAGCAGGATCTTCACGTCGGTCCACAGCGACCAGTGGGCGACGTAGCGGTGGTCGATCGCCACCATCTCCCCGAGCGACGTCCGCACGGGCCCCAGGATCTGCCAGGGGCCGGTCATTCCCGGCAGCAGCTCCAGGCGCCGGCGGTGGGGGCCCGCGATGCGCTCGTCCTCCTCGACCACCAGCGGGCGGGGCCCCACCAGGCTCATCTCGCCCCTGAGGACGTTCAGTAGCTGGGGCAGCTCATCCAGGGCGCAGCACCGGCCACGAGCTTCGATCGTCGCGTTGTGCCAGGTCTCCCAGCGCGAGCTGCCGCTCACGCTCGCCGGCGCATAGGCTCGGACGTGGTAAAGTGCTGCTGGCCAAGGGACAGATTTCTATGTCGTCCACATCCGTACTGCTAACCCGCCGCGAGGCCGCCGAGATCGGCCGCGTCTCGCTGAACGCCATCGACAAGGCGATCGAACAGGGCGTAGTGAAGCCGAAACGCAACAAAGGTAAGCCGCTGCTCCCCGCGCACGAAGTCGCACTGCTCGTGCTGCTGCGCCAGATAGACGTGGCGCTCCCGATCAAGGCGAAGGGACGCCTGCGCAGATGGCTGGCGCACGTGCAGCCGCAGGCCGTCGGGTCCGAGCTCGCGCTGTCCGAGGCGCTGCGCGTAGCGATGACCGAGGATGTCGCACAGACGATCGAACGCGCCGAATCCTACGCCCGTCTTCGCGACCGCTACGTGGAGCACAATCCGGCCGTGATGGGCGGCGAGCCCGTCATCAGGGGCACGCGCGTACCCGTGCGCACGATCGCGAGCCTGATCGAGATGGGCGAGACGCACGAGGTGCTGCGCGAGGACTACCCGCACATCCCAGAGGAGGCTTACGCCGTCGCGGTGCTGTGGGCGCACGCCAACCCACGCCGCGGCCGTCCCACACGCCCATGGGACACAGCTGCGAGCCGTCCCGTGCGCGAACACCGGGCCACACAGGGCGCGTGAAGCTCTGGATCGACGAGTGCCTGACCCCGGCGCTCGTCGGCCGGGCGCACGCCCACGGGTACGAGGCAACCTGCACGCGTGACCGCGGGCAGCTCGGTATGCGAGACGACGAGTCTGCTTGCGCTCGCGGTCGGCGAGGAGTTTGTGTTCGTCACGAACAACCACGCCGATTTCATCGGGCTCTGCGCGAACACCGACCTGCACACAGGGCTCGTTGTCCTGCCACAGCGCCCACGCGATGCCCAACTCCAACTCTTCAGCGACGCCATCGCCCACATCGAGCGCCACGCAGCCCAGGCCCGCGAAGCGCCAGCCGACTGGATGCTGAACCGCGTCGTCGAGGTTGACGACGAATCCGAAGCATGCAGGAATGTGCCGCTCCCCAGCGACTGAGACGCGAGACAGATTCGGGCCGGTCAGCAGGACCGGCAGTCCTACAGCCCGCGGCGCCCGAGCACGTGCGGCACGGTGCGCAGCAGGATCTTCACGTCGGTCCACAGCGACCAGTGGGCGACGTAGCGGTGGTCGATCGCCACCATCTCCCCGAGCGACGTCCGCACGGGCCCCAGGATCTGCCAGGGGCCGGTCATTCCCGGCAGCAGCTCCAGGCGCCGGCGGTGGGGGCCCGCGATGCGCTCGTCCTCCTCGACCACCAGCGGGCGCGGGCCGACGAGGCTCATCTCGCCTTTGAGCACGTTCAGCAGTTGCGGCAGCTCGTCCAGCGCGCTGCGCCGCAGCCACCGCCCGACGCGCGTCACGCGGGGGTCCTCAGCGATCTTGAAGAGGCCCCCGCGCGCCTCGTTGTAGGCGCGCAGGGCATCCTTCATCGCGTCGGCGCCCGGCACCATCGTGCGGAACTTCAGCATCTCAAAGCGCCTGCCGTGCCGGCCCACGCGCAGCTCGGCGATAGAACACTCCGCCGCGGCCGTCGAGCCTGATCGACGCGGCGATCACCACGATCAGCGGCGCCAGTGCCAGCAGCCCGAGCGTGGCGCCAAGCAGGTCGAGCGCGCGCTTGACCCGCATCGCCGAGCGAGTGAGGTCCGGGCGCAGCGCCGAGCGAGCGCGGTCGGGTCGCATGGCGTTCGACCGGGGCCGCCCCTCGTTGGGACGACCCCGGCCATTATCACATCGTGTCTGGGTCCTACTTGCCATCACGGTCGTCTCGATGACCGCGTGGGTGAAAAGCGCATCCTTACGGTTTGATCCACCCAATTTCCTTGACGCCAGCTTCGGCCTCTTTGAGGACAGTGCCGGACACCTTTTCATAGTCGTGGTTTTTGACGAGGTTGCCCCCACCCTGAGTTTTGGTGCTGAGCACCCACAGGAGGTAGTCCCTGGTGGTCTGGGCCACTGCTTTGCCTTCTTCTTCTTCGGCCAGGGTCCCACCGGTCGGCAGGATGTACGGCTTGTATTCCCTCAACGCGAGGTCGTACGTGAGCCCGCAGATCGGGTACTTGACCTGCACCAGCTGCGCTTTCACGGTCGCCCAGATTGCGCGCGTGTTGGGCGGCGGGATCACTTCGCCGATTTTTCCAATGTACTTGGTGTTTGCACAGTTGGAGTTGGCGGCTTTTTCGATGTCCTGGTTGCTCGCCGGGTCGGCGTATTCGACGCCGGCCACTTCGCTGTTCTGGATCGGGGCCCAGAACTTGTGGTTCTGTTCGCCGAGTTTGATTTCCGAGCCTTTTTTGTTTTCCCCACCGCATTCCGGCGGTTTCACGGGCGCAACGCATTTCTTCGAGAAGAAGCCTTCTTTGCGTGCCACCGCGAGATCGGCGTAGCCGATGCTACTCGCTTTCGCGTTGACTTCGCCGATGACGCCCGGGTTACCCTTCAGGAAGGGACGGACGACTTTCGCTTTCAGCGGCCACCGCTGGTTTTCGCACCCTTCCTGGACGTTTTCCCAGGACTTTGATTCGGGTGCGAGCACCACGCCGCACGGATTTTTGTGCAGCACGCCTTCTTCTTCGATTTCGTTGAATTCTTCGGCTTCGAATTTGTGCGGTTCGGGCTCGACCTGAGCCAGGAACGACTTGAAGATGTGCGTCGTGCCTGATTTGTCATCGCGCACAATCACGTTGATCGGAGTTTCCTCTTCAGCCGCACCATTGGTGCACGTGATTTTGTCGTGGGAGTCAGTCTGAGCTTCTTCGACTTCTTTCCAGTTGCGGATTTCGCCTTCGTAGATCTTTGCGACGGTCGTGTCGTCGAGCGCAAGCCGGCCCTCTTTGACCAGTTTGGTGGCGACCCTGGCTTCATCCTGCGCCACGCATTTGGCGGGGAGGTGGATGAGCACAGCGACCGATCCCTGCAGGACCGGGATGGTCTCGATCGTTTTCACTTCTGTGTCGCTCGATGCTTTGTTGGCTTCCATCAACGCCTCGGACGACGCGCTTGGCGCTTCATCCGTGCCGCAGAACGGGAATTCCTTGTATTTTGGCGTCGCGCCGGCCCCGAAGCCCTTCAGGCAGGCGCCGCTTCCGGCGTGGCTGCCCGTGGATTCGTAGGTCGCCGTCGGCTTTTTGAGGTCGCCCTGACCCGTGTTGCCGGCGCAACCCAACACGTTCGTGTTCGTGCTCGCGTTGAAGTTGACGTTCCAGACCGGTTCCTGCGCGGGAGCCTGGAAGGTAGACCCCTGCCCTTTGATGTTGGCCCCCGAGCACTGGCTCGTGAGGTCGCTGGTTGCGCTCGCTGTGCCCGCTGCCGCCATGGCGACCAATGCGAACACCGCGACCACAGACACGAAACATGCTGAAAGCATGCGGCGTGCGGAGAGATACGTCATTGCGTAACTACCTCCTGGTTGGTATTTCTGTTTCCAGCGCAGATCCAATCATCCGCGCGAGCGGGAAGTGGTTCCTCGCACGCCAGAATCTCGCACTTGCGGGGCCCCGGAGGGTTACGATCCTGTGCCCTGGAGCCAATTTCACCGACTGTTCACACGCTGGAGATGATAGCCTTCACCATTCCTTCACAGGACAGGTGCGGAGGGCATAACAAAAACTTCACCCGCCGTTTACATCGACAGTTGCCGCGGGGCTCCTACTTCTTTTTGCGCTTCTTCTTGCCCTTGGGCCCGTACTTCTTACGTGCCGTAGCTTCGCACTTGGCGCGCTTGCGCTTGGGCTCCTTCTTGCACTGCTTGAGCGCTTTTGCGAACAGCTGCGCGCGAGTCGGGGCTTTTTTAGCAAGTTCTTCCGCGCGCTTTTTCGCTTCTTCTCTTTCTTTGGCTTCCTGCGCTTCTTTGGCGGCTTTGGCTTCCTGCGCTTCTCTGGCCGCCCTTTCGGTGGCTTCCTGCCTTTCCTTGGCTTCCTGCGCTTCTTTGGCCGCTTTTTCGGCCGCTTCCTGTTTTTCTCTGGATTCCCGTTCTTTCGCTTCGGCAAGGCTTTCGTTGACCGTAATTTCGAAGGTCGTCACGGCCGGCGTTCCTTCGGCGGCGGTGTCTTCGACCGTCAGCTTGATCTTGCATTTGCCTTTGCCGCAGCGCGAGACGAAGGTGTGTTTGACGTGCAGTTCGCTGGGGTTCGGCAGTTCGCCGGGCGTTTCGTTCAACGGGGTTGCTCCCGTCGCCGAATTCCCACTTGACCTTCTTCAGGTGCAGCTTTGGTTTTTCGCTTTCGTTGGGATCTTCGACGGTCGCCGAGAGCGTCGCTTCTTCTTCGCCCGCGCGAACCGCTTTGGGGAGCACAGGTTTGAGGATCGGCGGAGTCGCCGTCACGACGACGTGGAGGACTTCGGCCGCTTTGACGGCTTCGCCAGCGAGATCGTCGCCCTGCACCACCTCGCTGATTTCGTAGTTTCCGGCGTGCTTGAATTCGTATTTCAGCGGCAGGAATTCGTATTCCCCGGCTGGGTTCCGGAGCTGGGCGCCGGTCTGTTCGACCGTTTCTTTGCCTTCTTCGCCGTTCGCGGCGTTTTTGTACTTGAATTCCCACTGCACGCTCTTGGCGTCGGCGCCTTTGAGTTCCGAGGAAAGCGTCACGGGCTCGTGGGTCGGCGCTTCGTGGGCGTTCTGGTCGAGCCCAAAGACCATCTGGGGCGCGGTCAGGGTCGCTTTTGGGCACCCGTTCGTACTGCCCCCGGGGCCGAACGCGAAGGTTTCCACCCGCGGACTGTTCGTGCCTTCTTCGCGATACGCGTCGAGCACCAGAGCGCGTTCCTGACCGGCGCCCACGACGGCGGTGACGTTGGCGGGCGAGGGTATGCCGCACAGTTCGCCGGCGCCTCCCGCGGTCCAGCCGATCTCGCTCACCTGCGAGGCCTTGTCGGCGGATTCCACGTAGTGCAGCGCGAGCGGGATCGGTTCGTGATCGATGCCCTCGACGGCGAGGTAGATCCTGCCTCCCACGGGCCCTTCGGCGAAGAACGCCATCACCGGGCCGGCGGCTTCCGCGGGCGGTTCCATGTTGAGCAGCCCGCCGACCTGGTGTTCGTTGTAGAGCAGGGTGGGTTTGGCTTCGAGCTCCCCTGAGCCGGTTGCGCTTTCCGGCGTCGGCATTTCCCAGATCTGGCCTTCGCTCTGCGCACCCGAGTAGAGCAGCAGGTTGCCACCGGGCGTGACCACCGGCGAGAGCGGAACGTCCGTGCGTTCTTCCGGTTGGCACCCATGTTCTTCCGGGCGCAGCGCGTCGGTTTTGTCGACGTAGCGGCGGCCGAGCTTCCCGCTGAATTTGCCCGCTTTGGATTCGAGGAGAATGAACTGAGCAGCGGCGCGACACTGTTTTTCGGATTCTTCCTTCTCGACCTTTTCGTCCGGCTCTTCGTCCTCGACGCCCACGATCGCCAGGTCCCCGGTGTTGGGGTCGATCGCGATCCCCCGGGGGCTGAGCAGCGCTTCCTTCGGCTGTTCGCTCTGATCCGCAAAGGCGGTGGTCGAGGATGCACCCGTCGTTTCGCCGATGAGCGGCACCGGCTTTCCTTCGTTTTCCTTGAGCGATACGAGGTTGCCGCCGACGAGTTCGAAGGCGTAGAGCTCGCCGGCCGCCTGTTCTTCGGAGTCGAGCGGGAACCTTTCCCAGCAGGTTTTGGGCGGTTCGCAGGTTTTGCCCGCTTTTTCCAGTTCTTTTTCTTCTTTTTCGAGCGCTTTTTCTTCGGTTTCGCTCTCGCTGCGCCGCTTGTAGAGGACCAGCGCGTACACCCGGCTGTTTTTTGCATCGACGGCGATCTGCAGCCCAACCGCCGTTTCGCCTTCCGCGCCATGGGCTTTTTTGGCTCCGGGCGGAGTGAACGAGATCGACGCTTCCTCCGTGCCTTCGACGAACCGCTGGATCCTGTATTCGCCTTCTTTCGGTTCGTCGCCGATGTAGTAACTGGAGTCCGCCGAGTCCGTCGCAAACGCCAGGACACTGAGCTCGAGGCGAAGTTGACTTCTTTGGCCCCGGTGCCCGCGGGGATGTGGAAGTGACCCAGCTCGCCCCATTCGGCGTGGGCCACGGCGGCGAGCGCGCAGAGCATTAACAGCGCGCACGTCGTGGCAAGTGGCAGATATCTACGAATGGTGTTCGTGGGGTCGGTCGGCGGCAGCACGTCGTTCCACCCGGCAGAGTGCCCGGTTCCGTCGGGCATCGTGTTTCCAAGCGGTGAACGATTGTGTTTCAAAGTCGTAAAGATCTGGTGAAGCGAGCGACGCTCGGCCTGCGCCGTGGATCGGCGGCCTCGACCTCACTCGGCCCCCCGCGGTGACGATCCGGCGAAGCCGGCGGCGCTCACAGCCTGCGCCGGCGGTAGGCGGACACATCTCGCCGGTCGGCGGGCAGGCGCCGCTGTGAGCGCGTGCTCGAGACCGTGGCCGGGGCGATCAGCGGCCTGGTCCGGCGGCCGCGTGGACGGCGGCGAATCGAGGTGCCCGCGAAGGCGGCCAGCACGAGGAGGCCAAGCAGGTACGCGGGCGCGGGCTCGTGTTCGGACGCTCGGTAGGCCACGGCCTGGTTGGACACCGACTCCGTGGCCTCCTCCTCCTCCTCTTCGCGCTGGGCGGCCTCGACCGGCGAGGTCACCGCGGAGGTCCCGCTCGGGGGAGTCGGGTTGGCGGCCGGGGGCGGCGGGGGCGGCACGAACGCGACCGCCGCCACGGGAGCGATCTGCGGCACGAAGAACGGCGGCGGGGCCGGCGTGCGGGGCGGCGCAGGACGCGCCGGAACGGCCGGAGCGGGCGGTGGTGGCGGCAGCGGCACCGGCGGCGGCGCCGAGGAGGCCGGCGTCACCGCGGGAGAGTTCGTGGGAACGGGGGCCGGCGGCGGCGGGTTGACCGTCGCTTCGGCGGGGGGACGATGCTTCAGCGGCACGGTGCCGCACGGCTGGCGCACGCTGCCCGCCTGCACCGTGACCGGCAGCGAGGCGGACAGTCCGCCCGCCCGGATCGTGACCACGGTGGTGCCCGGGTTGAAGGCGCAGAACAGGCCCGCCTGCGCCGCCACAGGCTTGCCCGGTTCCCGTTCGTCGGAGATCGGTTCCCCCTTGGCGTTCTGGAGGACGGCGTGCGCGTCGGAGGTGGCGGTGTTGCGCTCGACGAAGCGCCCGACTTCCTTGTCCGAGGATTCGAATTCGTATTCGGGCAGGACCGCCGTCTGGCAACCGGAGACCACGCACAGCGAGGGGATCGGCGTGTACTGATCTTCCGCGCACTGCGTCTGGCCGACTTCGGTCGCCCTACAGCCTCCGCGCGGACGGCGTGCGAGCCCCTCGAACAGCGCCGGGCTGCTGCGGCGCAGCAGGATCCCGTCCTTGGCTTCGAGCGCCAATTCGCCGATCACCGGGATCAGCTGGACCGACACCGGCACTTCGTCGTTCGCCCTGCGTTCAGAGGGTGTTCTGGCAGGTGCACGTGGCCGAGCAGGATGCCCTTGGCCCCGTGGAAGTCGCCCTGCGCCTCGGTGGAGGCCTGCTCGTACCCGAGCGTGCCCGACCCGAACGCGGCGAGCTGATGCCCGTTGTAGGTCAGGCGCTCCTGGACGTTCGCTTCGCGGGCGTCGTAGAAGTACGCCGAGGCCACAGAGTGATTGGGGTCGCCCGCGGAGGACCCATCGGGGTTTTCGCCCACCAGCGAGGCGAGTAGCTTGGCCGCTTCGCCGTCGTGCGCAGCGACCTGAGCGCCGAGGTCGGAGTTCGCCACGACGATCACGGGCCTCCCTTCTCTGCCGGCCGCACCCAGGCGCGACTCGACCCATTCGCGCTGCGCCTGATCGACTTCGCCGTGCAGGGAGTCGTCCAGCACGAGCGCCCACACGCCTTCCCTTTCCACGGCGTAGTAGGCCGACTCGCAGCCGGGCGATACGCCGCACCGGGTGGGTTCTTCGGAGCCGGCCGGGCCTTCGTCGCCGAACGGCCGCGGGAAGGCGGCGAAGGCCGCTTCCCACGATGCCTCGGTCCCGTTCTGCTCGGGACGGGCGTCGAGATCGTCGGGCGCGATCGCGCCGTAGACGGGAATCTGCGAACCGGAGAGGATCGCCGCGTAGCTGCCGAGCTCATCCGCAAACGGGACCGGGGGCGGTGCGACTCCGACGAAGCTGTCCGCGGTAACGGTGGGCCCGAGGTCGAAGAACGCGCCGACTCGCGCGGAGCCGCCTTCGCCCACCCGTCCCGCGAGCGCGAGCGCCGAGCGCAGCCACACCTGCGGGCCCACGCCCGCGCGTTCGCGATCGGCGCAGGGGGCCGCGCACTGCGCTTGGCCGCCGAACGCGAACGTGGCGGCGCCTGGTGCCAGGGGACAGGCGCGGCGCTCGATCCCGAGCGGAGTGACGCCGTCCGCCGGGTAGCGCCCGACGTCGGCCGTCTCGACTCGTTCTTCGGGGTTGTAGATGCCGCCGACCGCCCAGCCGTGCGTGCCGGTCGGGTCGATCGAGCACTGCGAAGACCGGATCGGGCCTGTATGGCAGGTCGAAGAAGACGAACGAGCCTTCCGCGCCCGCCGACCGGGTTGAGTTCGTGGCTCTCGTCGCTCCATCCGCCGCCGTCTGGCGCAGCACTCCGCCGCTCGCCGGCCCGGCGGACAGCCCGCCCGAGGGCGCCAGCGGGGGCGGGAACCCCGGCGGGTCGATCCGCTTCGCCCGGCGAGGCCGTTGCCGCCGGCCGTCGACGATCGCGCGCAGCGCGCCGCCTTCGCGGAACAGCGCGAGCGCCCCCGCGGGCGAGCCCGGCAGCGGCGTCGGCGCCGCCTGCCACGGTGCGCCAGCCGATTCGCGCTCGTAGAGGCGCTGCCGCCCTTCTTCGCCGGAGGCTACGAACGCCGCCCCGCCGTCGGGCAGCCCCGCGACGGCCCGCGGAACGGCGCCCGCGCCCGCCGCCGCTTCCGCTTGCAGATCGACCCGCCAACCCGAGCCTTCGTTGACGAGCAGCCCGCCGACGAACACGTTGCGCTGGGGGTCGGGCTGCTTGCGGATAGGCGATGATCGCCTCCGAGCCGGCGAACGCGATCGAGGTGAAGCTCGCGCCCTGCGACCTGCGGCGGGCAGCGCCGCTTCTTCGGTCCAGGTCTTGCCGTAGCGCAGCAGCACGCCGCCCTGTCCGACCGCGCTCGTGCCCACGGCGTAGCCGCGCGCGGGATTGCTCGGGTCGAAGGCGATGCCGAGCAGGTTGCCGCGGAAGTTGATCGGCGTCGCCGGGTCGCGTTCCCACAGCCCGGTTTCGCCGCGCCACAGCCACATTTCCCCGTCGTCGCCGACCGCGTAGGCACGGCGCGGCGACGGGCCAGGCGACGGCGCGCAGGCGCCGGGGTTTCCACGCGCTCGCCCGGCCCGAACAGGCTTTCCGGCAGCCACCCCTCGCCGGGCTTGAAGCGCGCGACCGCGCCGCCTGTCGCCGACCGCCAGCGCTTCGCTGGAGAGCGCGCCGACCGGCGCGCCGGGCTGCGGGCGCGATCGCGAGCAGCGGCGGCGGAACGTCACCGGCCACGGCTCAGGCGGCTGGCTGCGGCCGCGTTGCTCGGTGAGGTGCACCGGCAGCGCGCCGTCGCCGAGCCAGCCCTCGGTCGGGCGAGGAGAAGGCGGCGCCGTAGCGTGCGCGCCGGGATCGTTCGTCGGCCGTTGCCGCCGCCGAGCGCGAGCACGCGCGCGAACGATTCGCCTTCCAGGCGCAGGCTCACGCCTTCGGGCAGGCCCGTGATCACGCGCTCGCCGAACGGCCGCCGTGGCCCAGGCGAAGCTGCGCGAGGAGCCGAGTCGGCAGCGGCTCGGGCAGTTCGTGGTCACACGGCGGCGTGCCGCTGGCGCGCTCGCCGGGAGCTCGCACCAGCTCGCCTGCAGCGCCCCGCTCGGCTGCCTTCGGGCTTGAAGAACAGCGTCGTCGAGGCCGGCGCGCGCGTCGTGACGTC
This sequence comes from uncultured Solirubrobacterales bacterium, assembly GCA_963813765.1. GTDB lineage: Bacteria > Actinomycetota > Thermoleophilia > Solirubrobacterales > Solirubrobacteraceae > Palsa-744. The sequence goes on along the minus strand of CAWFAB010000001.1, from coordinate 926,787 downwards.
GGCGCGCCCGCCGTCGATCCAGACGCCTTCGCTCGTGACGGTCAGCAGCTGCGCCTTCGACGTCGGCGGCACGCCGGTGCCGGGCGACGGTGAACGGCTCGCCTTCGGCGGAGCGCCGCCCTGCACCGGGACGCTCAGCGGGTGCGCTTCGCCGTCGCCCGCGCCGGCTTAGCGCCACCGGCTTCCAGCTCCATTTGCCGGCTTCGCTGCACGCGGCGGAACAGCGCGACCGCGCCGATCGGGTAGTTCGACGGAGAGCTGCGCGAGCAGCCACGCGTTCGTCGGCGAGCTCGCGCCGATCGCGAGCACGCGGAAGCTTTCCGCGCTCGTCGGCGGGTATCTCGATCGGCTCGCTGCTCCATTCGCTGGCCGTCCCAGTGCAGCACCTGCTCTCGACCGCGCGTCTCTGCTTCGCTGACCGGCACGACGAGCGCTCCCGCCTGCCCGTCCGCTTCTTCCAGCGGCGGCGATCAGCGGCGCGCGCGCGAGGCGCGAACAGCGCGTTGCGCCGTTCGCTCGAGCAGCGGTTCGGCGCCTTCGCCGTTTCGACCGGCGGCGCGGGCTGCGTTTGCCTCGAAGGCGCCGCCCGGGCCTGCGCACGAGCACGACCTGGCGCGTGTGCCGCCGCTCGCCGGCGACGTGCCGGCCGAGCACGCCGAATCCCGCTGCGCGTCATCTCGCCGGCGAGCGGGCTGCGCGCTGAGCTTGAAGCCGCCGGGCAGCGCGGGGCCGAGCGTCCAGGTGCCTTCTTCGCTTCCGCCGCCCGGGTGCACGTAGTAGCGGACGAGCACGGTGGCTCGCAGCCCTCGCGCCCGACGCCCCATGTCTCCTCGGCGCCCGGCGCTCCGGGTTCTTCGGGCGTCGCGCCGATCATCGTCACGCTGGCCCGCGGGTACCGAGGCGTCGGTCTGTGGCGGCGTCGCTTCCGGGCGCGAGCGCGCGGCTGCGCCGCGGCGAGGCGAGCCGCGCCGCGAGCCGGAGCAGGCAACGCCGCCAGCGCGAGCGCGCCGGCGAGCACGCCCGCGAGCGCCGGCGCCAGCGCGTGCGCGGCGCCACGCGCGACGCCGGCGTCTCTCGCAGCGCCTCAAGGCAGCCGTTCCGGTCCGCTCGCGGGACGCGCTCGCGGGCAGCACGACGCAGCGCCGGTCGACTCGGTCGTGACGCTCGCCGCCTTCGCCGGTCGACCGAGGAGACGAGCGGCAGCGGCGCGAGCGCGTGCGTCTGCAGGCTCAGCTTCGTCGGCCAGCGCCGCGGGTTCAGCCTCAGCAGCAGCTTGCGGTTGCCCGCCTCGAAGCGTGCGCATCGGCGTCTTCGCCACCACCTTGCCGCGGCGCTTGGCGAGCAGGCGCACGCGCGCCTTGACCGCGAGGTGGAAGCGCAGTTCGAGCGTCGTGCCGTGCACCAGCCGACTGTGCAGGCGCGAGAGCAGCGGCAGCTGCACCTTCGATTGCGTTCCGGCGCGATTCTTCGCGTTCGGCGAATGTGCCGCCGTAGTCGGGCGCTTCTTCGTCGCAGCCCGAGGTGTCGGCCGGCGGCGCGTCGGCCACCACCTGCGGCAGGCCCTGGTCGGGCGGGCGGTAGCGTGATCACGCCGCGGAAGCCGTTCGGATTTCGGCTTCGCGCGGGCAGCGTCCGTTCGCCTTCGGGCGCGAGGTGGAACAGCCAGCCCTGGGTGGTGGCCATCCAGCAGTCGTTCGATCGCCGGGCAGGTGATCCGCGCGGCCGCGCCCTTCGGGCCGATGCCCGCTTCCTGCTTCGCCCGCGGAGGGCAGCGTCTGCGCGCCGAGCACGGTGCCTTCGGCGGAGATGTGCACGAGCACCGCGCTCACGCCTTCGCCGCGAGCCCGTCGGCGGCGCGAGCGCCAGCCAGGCGTCTGTCGCTGCCCGGTTCGGCGGCGATCGCGCTCACCGTCGCGTCCTTCGCTTCGCCGCCGAGCAGCCGCGTTCTTCGGCTTCGCTCGGCGAGGACCCGGCCGAGCGGGTTGGGCGGCGTTCCGCAGCGGGGTCGCCGGGGCCGATCATCTGGCTCCACACGCCCTGCGACGCGGCGCACGACCGTCACCTGTCCCGTGCTTCGGCGGTTCGATCGCTTGGAGCTTTTCCCCGCCGCGCCCCACAGCGCGCCTTCGGCGGCTGACAGGTGCAGGAAGCTCGAGCGCGCTCGGCGAGCTCGCTCGAGGCCGTACAGCGGCAGTTCCTCGGCTTCGGGCGCGATCGGGGGCGCCGCTTCGGGTTCGATCGCGTGCACGACCGGCGGTACCGGCTCTTTCGCCTGGCGACGCGATCGCCGGCGCGCACGCGGACGCTCTCGTACAGCGCGCCTTCGAGCACGCTCATGCTCCTCGCACCGCGTGGCCTTCCCGGGGTACGGTTCCGCTTCCAGCGCGCCCCCGTTCCAGTGCAGGTGGAAGGCGCCGATCTGCGGTTCCGGCAGCGGGTCGCCCGCCGAACCAGCAGTCGCTCGATGACGGCGGGCGGCACGGCGGGATGCACGCGGCGGCGTGCATCGCCTGGTAGGAGTCGGCCTGGACGGCGGGGTGGGCGTAGGAGCCGACCACGTGCGCCGCCGGCGAAGTGGCACAGCGTGTTGTCTTCCAGCGGCACCTGCGTTCGAACTGCGTGCCGGAGGATTCGTTGGCCTGCCCCGGGCGTCCGTCGGAGACCGTCCAGAATTCCTCGGGCCCGGCCCACGCGATGCGCCCTTCGCTTGGCGCCGCACACTTCGGCGATCTCGTGCCATTCGACGCCGTTGTAGGCCCACACGCCCGGGCGGGATCGTCGGCGCGTTGCCGTGCGGTGATCAGCAGTCCGCGGTTGGGTTCCCAGAACTCGATGTCGCCGATCTGCCCGAGGCCGATCGGCAGCGATGCTTCCGCCACGTCCCGGGCGGCGCCGCGGGTGGACGCGGCTGTTCCAGGCGCCAGGCCGCGCCGCCTTCTTCGCGCACTTCCGCCGCGGCGGGACGTGCAGCGGCGACGCGCGACGCGCGACGCGCCGCGAGGACCAGCGGAGCGAGCAGCGTCCAGAGGAGCGAGGCCGACCCGTCTCATCGTCGCGCGGCCCTGTGGACCCGTGAGCGGGCGGCGGGCGCCCCTTGCCGAGCGCGCGAGGCGTGGGCGGCGCACCTGAACGTGACCGGGATGCGCTCGCGCAGGGTCGGCTCCGCGGGCGAGCTGAACGTGACGGTGACGCTCGCCGAGAGACCGCCGGCTGCGCGGCGAGCGCGGCGTAGGCCTTGCCGAGCCTCAGCACGAGCATGACCAGTTCGCCCGCGGGGCCGTGCGCCGCCTGTCCCCGCGACGGCGAGCGTGCGGGTCACGACGATCTGGCGCGGCGCTTTGCGCGGCCGCGCGGTCAGCGCGCCGGCTCGCGTGCGAGGAGCCGGGAGCGTGTGGGCCGAGCGCGGAGCCGAGCGTGCGCCGCGCGCGCGGAGCCGCCGGCGCGATGAGCAGCGCGCCCCGCGCGTCTGCGGTGAGCGTGCCGACGCCGGGGACCGCGACGTACAGCACGACGCTCCCGTCGGCGCGCGAGAGCGCGGTCACCCCGAGCCGCCAGCGCCGGTTCGGTGCCCGTCGCGGGCGCCGGGCGAGACGTACTGCGGGGTCGGCAGCGAGGCGAACGCCGTGGGTTCGACGAAGAACGCGTCGCTGCCGTCGGCCGGCGCCGCGGAGCGGGGCGTTGCCGGGCGGCGTGTTGCCGTCGCCGTAGACGAGGTTGTCGGCGGTCGAGGTGAACGCGAGCTTGCGCCCGTCGGCGGAGAACGAGGGCGAGAGCGCGCCGAACGCCGGCGGGCAGCGTCCCGTACTGGTCTTCTTCCTGCAGGTTCGTCCTGTGCGGCTGTTCGCTCGGCGCCGCCCGCGTAGCCGTGCGTCACGCGCGTGAACGTGCCGTTGCGCGAGGTCCACGTCGAACAGCTCGCGGCATCCCCGGTTCGGCCGCGGGCGCGCTCATCGAACGCGGGCGAGCCGAGCGGGAACTGCGTGCGCGCGGTCGTGAACGCGACCTGCTCTGCCGTCGGGGGAGATCTCGAAGTCGGCGATCGGCGCGTCGTAGGCGAGCTTGTTCGGGCCGCCGATCTCGGTCAGCGGCGTGAGCGCCTGCTCGCGCGTGAGGCCGGGGTGCATGTCGGCGACGTACAGGTCGCTCGGCTGCCCGTCGCCGCCCCTGCCGAAGTCGAGGCCCTCGGCGAGCGAGCCGCGCCTCGGAGACGAACGCGACCGTGTAGCCGTCGGCGCTGAGCCGCGGGATGAAGTCGCCGATCGCCGCCGGCTCTCGCCCCAGATCCCGGTGCTGGTGCCCTCGACCCTGTTCGACCACGAACGGCCCCTGGCAGGGATCCGCGGGGGACGGCGCGGCCGGCGAGCGCGCTCTCGCCGCTGGCCGCGCACGCGGGGTTGCCCGGGTCCGAGCCCCCGGTCACCCGCTCGGTCGGCGTTTCCGAGCCCGGCGCGATCCGCCGCCACAGCGGCTCGGTGTAGTTCGGTTCGAGGGTTTCGCCCGGCAGCGTCGCGGCCTGCTGAGCGATCTCCTCGCCCATCCACGCCACCGTGCTGCCATCGGCGCTGATCGAGGCTCCCGGCCATTCGCCCGTTTCCGCAGGTGGAGGGGAACGCGAGCCGTTCGCCCGGGATCGACGGCGCCGAGTTGCCCCCTGCCCACGACCGGCACGGCCGCCCCCGCACTGGCCGATTCGCCGCAGCCGTAGTAGCAGCGGCTGACGAGCACCGTTTCCTCGCTCGCGATCCAGTCGCACGGCGACCTGGTCAGGGGGGGTGTGCGGCTGAGGCGTTTCGCCCCGCTTGCGTTCTTCTTCTTCCACGGCTGGATAGGCGACGAGGTTGGAGACCGCGGTCGTGACGAACGCCACCTCGCCACCGTTGGCGCTGATCGCCGAGCGACCGGCCGCACTCGCGCCCAGCGTCGTTCCCGCGCCGTGGTACTCCAGCGGTTCTGATGAGCCGTTCGCCGCCGAGGCGGGGATGAACGCCCCTGCTTCGCCCCGTGCTCACGGCCATGTTGCGCACGTAGACGTTCACCGCTTCCTGCGTGGGAGCTTCGACGGGCATGCCGTCGGTGATCGCGGGGAGGCTCCTGCCTTCGTTGGTCGTGAAGCTCACGTACTGCCCGGTTTCGCTGATCGAGGGCATCTCGGCGTCGCCGCCGGCCACCTGCTCGAGCGCGCCTGTGCGCGAGGTCGCGCCGCCACACCCCGGTGACGCCGGCGACCGAGCCGTCGAAGGCGACGTACGCGCCGTTGCCGGAGACCGCGACGTCGTGCGCATATTCCGCCTGCTGCAGTTCACCCCCGCCGAGCGACCCCTCCGAGACCAGCGAGATCGGGCCGAACAGATCGGCCTGGGCGCCGGTCGGAGCGAGCGTGGCGAGGAGGCACAGCAGCGCCGCGGCGAGCGGCCACGCCACCGACCAGCGCGCGCCCCGACCGCTCCACGAGCACACACCCTGAGCGCTCCCTGCGAGGGGGGTCATCCGACGCTCACCCACTGGCTCACGACGCCCTGGTTGCCGAGCTTGTCGCGCACGTGCACGACCACGCGGTAGACGCCGGCGTGGCCGTAGCGGTGGGAGATGCGCGCGCGTCCGCGTGCGGCCGTGCCGTCGCCGAAGCTGACGCTCACATACCGCTTGGCGACGCCCGAGAAGCGGTCGAGCACGCTCACCCGCACCGCTGTGACGCCCCGCGTTGGGAGGATCCTCACGGTGGGAGGCACTCCGTCGACGCGCAGCGTCGAGGAAGCCGTCAGCGTGGACTGACCGTCGCTGTCGGTGGCGAGCACCTGCAGGCGATGGCGGCCCGAACTCAGACCGCGTGGATCGATGTGCGCCGCGAGGACGCCCGCCGGGGTGGGCTGAATGCGGCCGTCGAGCACGAGGTGGTAGCTCAGCTGCCCGTCGGCGCTCGGAGCCGGCTGCCAGGAGACGAGCGCCTGGGAGGGCTGCACCCACCCTTTGGAGGCCGTCAGCACGAACCCGGCGGGCGGTGCCGTCGCCTGCGCCGCGACGATCGCAGCGTCGCCCAGCTGCCCCTGGCGGAAGGCGATCAGGCCATCCCCGAGGCCCGAGCGCCCGACCGCGAGTTCGCGCGACTTCTCCGCCGGCGCCGCCGCTCACCAACGCCGTCTGCACGGCCCCGCTGGGGAAGTCCTCGCGCACCGCCACCGCGGGATGGCCCTGCGCTTCGGCGCTGGGCCAGGCCGAGACCCCTCCGCCTTCGGGATTCATGACGCTCACGGCGGACGGTTCGCCGCCGACGAATGGAGAGCCCAGCGAGAGCGCGCCGGAGAGCCCGCGGTCGTTGCCTTCGACCACGCGCGGCGTGCCGTTGCTGTCGTAGAGCAGGCGCATGCTCTGGCTGTTCGTCGATGTCGATGCTCGGGGGCCCGACGGCCGCGCCCTTCCCCCCGGCGACCGCTTGATCGACGACGCTCGCGCCGCGGAACTCGGTGCCGCTCGCCGATTCGCCGTCGGGCAGGATGTTCAGGAAGATGCGCGGCCCCGGCAGCGGCGAGGACGGGCCGGCCGTCTGACGGTATGCCACCTCCGCCTGGCCGAGGCGCGAGAAGGCGACGGACGGAGCGTCGGCGTCGTCGCTGATCGGGGCGCCTCCATAGCTGGTGGCGGTGACGGGCAGGCTGTAGTCGAGCGTGGCGCCGAAGATCCGCCTGGCCCAAATCCGCGCGACACCTTCGATTTCGGGCTCCTGCCAGACGACCACTCCGCTGCCGGTCGGGCCGATCGCGACCTGGGGTGCGTTGGCCGGCGTGGGGGGGCGCATGCCGACCGCGGGGTCGCGGTTGATCGCGCCCAGGCCCGACCAGCGCCGGCCGTTGAAGTGCGCTACACGGACGCTCTCGGGGACGTCGCCGGGTCGCAGTGGCGTCACACCGACTTTGTCGGTGTGGATGACCCGGTAGACGACGTCGGCTTGGCCGGTCGAGCTGACGGCGAGGTCGGGGCTCGTGCCGGTCCCTTCTTCGATGTTGCGGTCGACGATCATCGCCTGGCCGAAGCGTTCGCCACCCGGGCCGAGCACCGCTCCGAGCAGCTCGTAGACAGGCTTGCCGGTGATCGGGCTCGTCGCGAACGGCGTGGCCCACACGACGATCAGCTCGCCGCCGGCGGCCGCGCCGATGCGGGGCCAGCTGGCGGCGAACGGCTCTTCGGTGTCCACCCGGATCGGCGCCAGCCAGTGCCCCCCGTCGTAGCGGCAGACGAACACGTGGGGGACTCCTTCGACGCTCTTCAGGTACACCAGCCCGCCACTGCCGTCTTCGGCCATCGCGACGCCGCCGAAGGCGACGATGTCCTCGCTGGGACCGTCCAGCGTCTGCGCGGGCAGGATCACGCGCGCGCGCCAGAGAGACGGGCAGGGCCAGCGCCAGGGCCGCGCAGGCTGCGGCGAGCGATGGTCCTCGGCAGAGAGCGCATCTCAGGAGGTCGATTTGTTGAGGGCCCCCGGCGTCTTGTCGTACGCGCAGCGGAAGTTCTCCGGGTTCGGCGACCGGCTCGGAGCCGGCGAAGCCGCCCTTGTTGGCGTTGTCGTACACGGTCACGTACTGCAGCGATTCCGGCAGCGGGTTCGCGGGCAGCGGGATCGGGTTGGGCTGCCCCTGGCGGGGGTTGCCGGTCGCGCCTTCGCTGACGCCCTCGAAGCCGGCGGCCGCGGAGCCGGCTTCGGTCGTGACGAGCGTGGAGCTCATCTCGCGCTCGTCCTTGCAGCCCGCGGCTCGGGTCGAGCGGGACCGTCGCGGTCAGCGGGGAGTCGTGGATCGTTGACTCGAGCTTCACGCGCGCCGCGGCGCCCAGCAGTTCGGCGGCCGAGGGCAGCCAACCGCCTTCTTCCTCGCACTTGGCTGCTGGCCCAGATGAAGTTGTTCTTGCCGAGCTCCGCGTTGGTGAGCGGGAAGGGCGCCGATTCCATGCACCACGTCCCGATGTCCACCGTGTCGGGCGGGCAGGAGGGCGCAAGCGCATCGGCGGTCTTGCCGTCGAGCCGCTTGGCGTTGCGGGCCGTACCCACGGTGGGGATCGCGGCGGCGGGGAATTTCCCGTTTCGGCCGAGCGTCAGCAGCGCGCCGGCGTGGGGCTTGGAGCTGATCGGGTGGCCGGCGATCGCCGCGACCACCGCGTGGCGGGCGGCGTCGGCGAGGCCGGTGGTGGAGAACACGAGCGCGATCAGCGAGATCGCCAGCGCCGCCCTGCCTGCGCCGCCGGGGCCATGCCGCCACTCGATGCCCCGCTGGCCCCGCCGCCGCTCGTTGTCCGGCCGGCAGCACCGCTCGACGCGCTTCTCGGCGCCCTCCTCACGGGCGCTCCCCGCTGCCCTCCGCCGGGGCGAGGCGCGGCGCACCTCGCGCAGTTCCTCGAGCGAGATCTCCTGCACGGTCGAGAGCACGGCCTCCAGCGCCACGCCCGAAAGCGTCTCTTGCTCGAGCAGCGCGGTGGCGGTCTCCTCGACGGTGGACCAGTTGCGCTCGAGGACCACCGCGGCGCGCGCCTCGGCGTCGCCGACGAGGCGCTCGACCTCGTTGTCGATCACGTTCAGCGTCTCGGGCCCGACCGAGCCGAGGTCCTGCAGCGAGGCGCCGAGGAACACCTCACCCCCCTTCTCGCCGATCGTCACCAGTCCGAGCGCCTCGGACATCCCGAAGGAGGTGACCATCGAGCGCGCGAGCGCCGTGGCGGCGTGCAGGTCGTCGTTGACGCTCGTCGAGTGGTGCCCGAAAGCGATCCGCTCGCCCGCCAGGCCCGCGGTGATCGAGATCAGCTGGCGCTGCAGGTCGGGCTCGCTCATGATCACCTGGTCGCGGTCGGTGAGCATGTGCGCGGCGGTGCCGAGCTGCCGGCCGCGCGCGACGATCGAGAGCTTGCGCGTGGAGGTGGTGTGGCCGAGCGCGTCGGTAACGACCGCGTGCGCGGACTCGTGGATCGCGATCAGCCAGCGCTCCTCGGCGGTCAGGATGTGGCGTTTGGCGGGGCCGGCGACGACGCGGTCGATCGCCTCCTCGAGCGTGGCCTGGTCGATCTGCACGCGTCCGTCGCGCACGCTCAGCAGCGCGGCCTCGTTGATCACGTTGGCGAGCTCCGCGCCGCTGAAGCCGGGCGTCTGGCGCGCAACCTCCTCCAGCGAGGCGTCCGGGGCGAGCGGGCGTTTGCCGCCGTGCAGGCGCAGGATCTCCAGGCGCCCGTGCACGTCGGGGATGTCGATCACGACCTGGCGGTCGAAGCGGCCGGGGCGCAGCAGCGCGGGGTCGAGGATGTCGGGCCGGTTGGTGGCCCCCATCACCACGAGGCCCCCGTCGCCGGCGAAGCCGTCCATCTCCACGAGGATCTGGTTGAGCGTCTGCTCGCGCTCGTCGTTGCCCTGCCCGATGCCCGCGCCGCGCTTGCGCCCCGCGGCGTCGAGCTCGTCGATGAAGATGATCGCCGGCGCCGCCTTGCGGGCCTTGCGGAAGAGGTCGCGCACGCGCGCGGCGCCGACGCCCACGAGCGACTCGACGAAGTCCGAGCCCGACAGCGAGAAGAAGGCCGCGTCGGCTTCGCCCGCGACCGCCTTGGCGAGCAGCGTCTTGCCGGTGCCGGGGGGCCCCACGAGCAGCACGCCCTTCGGGGCGGCGGCGCCCACGTCGAGGTATTTCTGCGGTTCGGCGAGGTAGTCGCGGATCTCGCGCAGCTCGGCGACCGCCTCGCCGGCGCCGGCGACGTCGGAGAACGTGACGCGGTCGCTCGTGCCCTTGCCCTTCTTCTTGCCTTTGCCGGCGAACTGCGAGAAGCCGGCGATGCCGCCCGCGGCGCCTTCGGTGCCGAGCCGCATGAACAGCGAGAACAGGCAGACGAGCAGCAGGATCGGGATCAGGAACTGCACGACGATCGTCTTCGTGCCCTTGCCCGGCTGCTGGTCGACCGCCACCGTGGCGCCGCTTGAGAGCAGTTCGTGCAGCAGCTGCTGGGTCTGGGCGCCGGAGGATGGATAGGCGGCCCACAGCGGCTGCAGGACACCGGCCCCGGGCGCCGGGACCAGGACGGTGCCGACGCGGATCTTGCGCTTGCCCTTGACCGTCACCGGCGTGCGCACGGTGCGCCGCGTGGAGGGGGGCACGACGCCGGCGGGCGAGAGCCGGGGTGCGGCGGCGGTCGTGACGATCTCGACGCGGTTGTCGTGGTCGAGCAGCAGCGCATCGGCGATGTCTTTGTGACGGGCGAGCGTCTGCACGGTGTTGATCGGCACCTCCGTGCCCCGGCTGCTCGGCTTGATGTCGCCGAGCAGCGTGGCGAACGCGATCGCGAGGCCGATCGAGGCGATCAGCAGGAACAGCGCGATCGGGTCGCGCAGGGCCACGCGACGTGCGCTCTGGGCGAACCCACCGAGCGTCGCCAGCACCGGGCTGCGGCGTTTGGCCAGACCCGAGCGCACCGGCGGTCGCGCGGGCCCGCCGGGGCGGCCGTTGGCGCGCCCGTTGCCGGCGGCCGAGGGCTGGCCGGACGAGGGCGTGGGGGAGCTGTGCGGGCTGGGCTGGTCGGTCATGGCTGGTCGCCTCGGCCGGCCGTGGCCGTGGTGAGGGATTCCGTGCGGCGGCCGAGGGGCGCCGGGGCCACCAGATTCGCAGCAGGCCGCGACAAACGGAAGGCCCCTTCACAAAAACGAAACATGAAGAGCCCAAGCCCAGCTTTATTCACCATATTTTCTCCATTTGGCCACCACCTGTTCACGTGGGTGGTGAACGCCCAACCGAGACTGTGGCCCCGTCGAGGGAGACGCTCCGCGTCATCCCGCGCTGCCCGACGCCCGGGCGTCCATGACGCCCACACCCTGCCCTGACCCCAAGCAAAGGAGCTCAATGTGCGCGCGCACCGCACCCTCACCATCTCGCTGATCCTCGCCCTCGTGCTCGCCGTGCCGGCAGCCGCCACGGCCAGGCGCCTGATCATCGGCGGGTCCACGTCAGTGCTTCCCCTCGCCCAGAAACTCGCCGCCGCCTATCACCACGCGTATCCGCGGATCGCCGAACCCAAAGTGGGAGGCGGCCAGTCGGACATCGGGATCAGCGGCGTCGCCAGCGGGCGCTTCGACATCGGCGACTCCTCGCGCGACCCCCTCAGCACGGACCCCCACGGGCTCACGTTCACCAAGATCGCCCAGGACGGGATCTGCGTGATCACCAACTCCAAGAACCCGATCTCCAACCTCTCGCAGCAGACGATCCAGGGCATCTTCACCGGGTCGATCCGCGACTGGAGCCAGGTCCCAGGCGCGCGGGTCTCCGGCCCGATCGACCTGTTCGACCGCGACGGCGCGTCGGGTACCCAGGACGCCTTCAGGAACATCTTCCTCGGCCTGAGCCTGGCGATCTCCCCCAGCGCGAGCGCGGAGACCTCAAACGGGCTCGAGCAGAACGCGGTGAGCGCCGACCCGAACGCGATCGGCTTCGTGTCCCTCTACTTCACATCGGGGGTCAACGCGGTCGGCTACCAGAACGTGCCGTGCACCCTGCGCAACGCCAAGACCGGCCAGTACGGCGGGGTGCGCAACTTCTGGATGGTGACCAAGGGCGAACCCAAAGGCGAAGCGGCCAAGTTCCTCAAGTGGGTGACGAAGCCCGGCAACAAGACGGTCCGGGCGATCGTCAACTCGAGCTGGATCGCGATCCACTAGTGGCCCGCGGCGCCGATCACCGCTGATGCTCACCGGCGACCGTCAGCGCGCCGGCCGCCGGACCAGGGAGGCCAGGCTGGAGCAGCGCGCCGAGCTCACGCTCGGCGCGCTGGCCGTGGGCGTGCTCGCCCTGATCGCGCTGATGGTGGTCACCGTGATGGCCAACGCGTGGCCGTCCTTCGCGGCCAACGGCCTGCGCTGGTTCGGGTCCGGGGGCGACGTCGTCACGCAGTTCCGCGCGATGCACGCGGGCACGCCGCTGCCGGGGCATTCGCTCCTGTACTTCCGCGCGTGGCCGCTGATCTGGGGGACGCTGCTGACCACCGGGTTCGCGGTGGCGATCGCGCTCGTGGTCTCCACGCTGGCTGCGATCTTCCTGACGGAGTTCGCGCCGCAGCCGGTGCGCAGCGTCCTCGAGCCCGTCGTGCGACTGCTCGCGGGCGTGCCCTCGGTGGTGTACGGGCTGATCGGGATTCTCGCGATCGCCCCGTGGATCAATGAACACCTGATCAGCAACTCGCGCAAGCAGTCGGTGGCGTTCGTGGTGCAGCTCAACGGCGCCTGCCTGATGACCGCCACGCTGATCCTCACCGTGATGATCCTGCCGATCATGGTGTCGATCAGCGCGGGCGCGCTCGGCTCTGTGCCCAAGGCCTGGCGCGAAGGCTCGGCCGCGCTGGGCGCCAACCGCTGGCGCACGATCTGGCGGGTCTCGCTGCGCACGGCGCGGCCGGCGATCGCGGCTGGGGTGGTGCTCGCGACAGCGCGCGCACTCGGCGAGGCGATCATGCTCGCGATGCTCTCCGGCGGGCGGCCCTTCGCGCCGAACCCGCTCGACGGGCTCACCTTCCCGTTCGAGCCCGTGCAGCCGATGGCGGCGACGATCGTCCAGGAGTTCGGGGGGCAGACGGCGGGGGCGATCGCCCACACGATCTACGCGATCGCCGCCGTGCTGCTCGTCTCGGCGACGCTGCTGTCGCTTGCTGGGTGGGCCGTCAAGCAGCCGATGAAGCGTTACGGAATCGGCATGTGATGGCGAGCGCGGAGCTTGCGGCGCGGCCCGATGGCCCGGCGGCGATCCGGCCCCCGCGCGACACGACAGCCTCGTGGCCGCTCATCGATCGTCTCGGCTACTGGCTGTGCTGGGCGACGGGGATCGGGCTGTGCCTGATTGCGGTGGGGATCGTGCTGTACATGTTCCTCAAGGGAGTCTCGTACCTGAATCTGAGCCTGTTCCTGCAGTCGCCGGCGGCCTCGGTCCACGAGAACCAGACGGGCGGGTTCCTCGACCCGCTGATCGGCACCTTCATCGTCACCGCGATCGGCCTCGCGATCGCCGCCCCCACCGGCGTCGCGCTCGCGACCTGGCTGTCGGAGTACGGGCGCCCGTCGTGGCTCGCACGGGCGGTGGAGTCGGCGATCGAGATGATCGCGGGCGTCCCGAGCGTGGTGCTGGCGATCTTCGGCCTGCTGATCTTCTCCCAGGGATTCCTGGCGTTCCTCTCGCAGGGCGCGAGCGAAGGGGCGCTCGGGCAATCGTTCTTCGTGGCCGGGATCATCATGGCGATCCTCGCGCTGCCGCTGATCTTCGGGTCCACCCGTGAGGCGCTCGCCCAGCTCCCGGGCCGCCTGCGCGAGGCCTCCTACGCGCTGGGCAAGACCCGCGCCACCACGATCCGGCGCGTGCTGCTGCCCTCGATCCGGCCGGGGATCGCCAGCGGCGTGGTGCTCGGCATGGGCCGGATCATCGGCGACACCGCGATCATCCTGATCCTGCTCGGGGTGACGCTCAAGAACGAAGCCGTCGGCCACACGCCGCTCCTCGGAACCCTGCGCGGCACCGGCTCGACGCTCACGAGCTATGTGTACGAGTACTCGCCCGCGGGCGAAGGCAACGCCCCGCACAAGGCGTACGCGGCGGCGTTCGTGCTGCTGATGATCGTGCTGGCGCTCAACGCCTCCGTGACCCGCCTGACGAGCGGTAGGGAGCGCAGCGGAGCGCGCGGCCTGGCGCGGAGACTGGCGGGGAAGGTGGGAATCGGCTGATGTCCGAGCCGCCCGAGCGCACCGAAGCCGACGACCCGACCTCGATCCTGTTGGAGCGCAACATGGATCCACCGATGCCCCCACCGGTGCGCCGGATCGTGGTGGACCGCCACCCGCGGGTGGCCACCCCCAGCGCCACGGGCAACGGCGCGGGGAGCGCCGCGCCGCCCCGGGCGGTGATCCGCAGGCGCCCGGCGCTGTCCGCCGGCGCGGCGGCGGTCGAGCGGATGCGGATCGAGTCGGTCTCGCTCGCCTACGGCCAGCGCTGGGTGGTGCGCGACGTGAGCCTCTCGGTTCGCCGCGGCGAGGTGCTCGCGCTGATCGGCGCCTCCGGCTCGGGCAAGACGACGCTGCTGCGCTCGCTCAACCGGCTCACGGAGATCACCGCGGGGGCGGGGCGCAGCGGGCGGATCACGCTCGACGGCGAGGAGATCCACGCGATCGAGGTGACCGATCTGCGCCGGCGCGTCTCGATGGTCTTCCAGCAGCCCAACCCCTTCCCGATGAGCATCTTCGAGAACGTCGCCTATGCACTCCGTGAGCGGCCCGCCCATCCCGCGCGCCGTCGCCGCCGCGTGCGGCGGGCGCAGCTGGAGCCCGCGGTGATCGAGGCGCTGCGCCGCGCGGGCCTGCACGACGAGGTCGCCGGGGACCTCGACCGCTCGGCTCTGGCCCTCTCGGGCGGCCAGCAGCAGCGGCTGTGCATCGCGCGCGCGCTCGCGGCCGACCCGGAGGTGCTGCTGCTCGACGAGCCCTGCTCCGCGCTCGACCCGATCTCCACGGCGGTGATCGAGGAGCTGATCGTGGGCCTGCGCGAGAGCGTGGCGGTGGTGATCGTCACGCACAACCTCCAGCAGGCCCAGCGCGTGGCCGACCACGTCGCGTTCATGCACCTCGGCGAGCTCGTCGAGTACGGCCCCGCCGAGCAGCTCTTCGACCACCCCCGCCAGCAGCGCACGCGCGACTACATCGGCGGGGCCTTCGGGTGAGACCCGCCGTCGCGCTGCTGCTCTGCGCGCTTGCGCTGAGCGGCTGCGAGAGCAGCCAGGAAAAGAGCGCCCGGATCGAAAAGCAGGTGAAGCTGGAGGAGCCCCAGCATCCTGTAAGCGTCGTCCGAGGCCTGACGATCGCCCACGCGAGCACCCAGGTGAAGGTGCTCGCCACGCAGGTACTCCACAGCGCCGAAGGGACCGCGGCGGTGGTGACGGTGCGCAACGTCTCCGCGCACGCGCTGCGCGACATCCCGATCGCGATCACCGTGAAGGACGCGGCGGGTCACACCCTTTTTCAGAACAACGCCCCCGGCCTGGAAGCGGCGCTCACCTCCGTGCCGCTGCTCGCGCCGCACGAGCAGTTCACCTGGATCGACGACCAGGTACAGGCGACTGGGTCGGGCGGGACTCCGAAGACCGTGAGCGCGCTCGTCGGCGAAGCCCAGGCGGCGTCCACCTCCGCGCCGCGGATCGACCTCTCAGAAGTCCACGCGACCGAAGAAGCCGGTGGCGCTGGCGCAGCCGGCACCGTCCACAACACCTCCGGGGTGGCGCAGCGCAACCTCGTGGTCTACGCAGTCGCCCGCCGCGGCGGGCAGATAGTGGCGGCCGGACGGTCCGTGCTGAGCGAAGTGGCGGCGCACAGCTCAAGCCCATTCCAGGTGCTGTTCATCGGCAGCGCCGCCGGCGCAAAGCTCGAAGTGAGCGCCCCACCGAGCACGCTCTAGGAGGCCGGGTTGGCGCCCCGGATCAGAGCGCAGGCAGCGTCAGGCGATGTGAGCGGGCGATCTGCTCGGCCAGTTGCTCGTCGACCCCAACCTCCTCGGCGACCGCGGGCCAGCCCGCGACGACGTCGCGGACCTCCGCGAGGATGGCCTCGGCGCGGCCGCGCTTGAGCCCCGCCACGCGGGCGACCGCGCGCAGGTCGGCGATGGTGAATCCGTCGCGCTTGCCGTTGATCGACATCTGGTGGCTGTCCAGCCAGCGGTTGCCGGGCCTCCAGGCCCAGGTCACGTCGTAAGCGGGGGCCAGCGACCACGCCCCCCCGCGGTCCATCAGGAAGGCGACGTTCTTGACGTGGTCGTCCTGGTTGCGCGCGAGTACGTTGAAGACCATGCGCCGGAACTGCTGCTCGGCGGCGGGCGTGCCGAGACCCAGCCGGCGGATCAGCAGCGTGAGCTGCTCGTAGCTGTAGGTGCCCGGCTCGTTGTAGCTGACGTGCTCCAGCGCCCCAACCGTCTGCATGTGCAGCTTGCCCCCCTTGTCGGGGCGGTCGAAGCGGCGGGTCATGAAGTGCCGGCGGCCGTGCTCCTCCAACAGGCGGCACTCGCTCATCTCGATTCCCGCCGCCCGAGCCATTTTCGAGTAGGCGTACTCGACCGCGCCCCAGCCCTGGGGGTCGGTGAGGCCGTGGTCGCCGGAGCGCGAGACGCCGTCGAACTTCAACAGCCAATGCCGAAAGCCCTCCCCGACCTGCACCTGCCCGGAGCGGACCTGGCCGGTTGCATCGTTGTAGGCGATGAACGCCTTCGGGCGCGCGCCGCCGGCGGAGCTGCCGACGGCGAGGATCGCCTTCATCGCCTCCTCGTCGGGGTTGGCGCTCAGCTCGGCCACGAACTCCGCGCGGTCGGCAAGCACCTCGTTGGCGAGACGCACGAGCGCCTCGACCTGGATCTCTGCGTCCCCGGCGAGGGCCGGCCCGTGGGCTGGGTGGAACTCCAACGCACCCACGCCGCGGGTGCCGACGTAGCAGAGCCGTTGCACGACGTCGAAGCTCGACTCCTCCCGCCCCTGCGAAGCCAGCCAGGCGTTGACGAGCGCCGTGCCCCAACGGTCGGGCAAAGAATCGGCCAGCAGTCCGGGCAGACCGCTGAACGCGTCGGCCGGCAGGCCAGGAAGGGAGTAGGGCTGCGCGCGGAGCGGCATCCGGGCCGGTGCGAGCTCGATGCCGCTGCGCACGAACGCCGGGTCGTACTGGAACGTCGCGTAGCGCGCGTCCCCGTCGATCGAGACCGCCGCGATCCGGGCGCCCCACAGCGTCACCGCCGCGACGGTCATTCGGCCGCACCGGGCTCCTCGCCCCAGGTCCACGGCCGGTCGGTGGGCTCGGCGCGTGGGTGGCTTCGGCCGCGCGCCCGCCGCCGGGGCCTGCGCTGCTCGCGCTCCAATTGGGCGATCGGGAGGACGATCGCCTCGGGGATGGCGACGTCGAGACCGCCCAACAGTCCCAGCGTTCGCAGCAGCTTGATCATCGAGGTCATCTGCACCGACTCCCCCCGCTCCGCGCGCTGCACGGTCGCCTGACCAACCCCGGCTTGGGCGGCCAGCTCAGCCTGGGTCCAGTTGCGCTCGAGGCGGTGACGCGCAAGCCTGCGGCCGAGCTCAGCGAGAACGGCGGCGTCGGTTACGAGCTCATCGATATGCATCAGTTCTAGTAAGTTAGAGGCCGATATGGCGATAATACATCGAATCTGATGCGAGTTATATCACAACTCCAACTATAGATCCCCTTTATGATGCGTTATAGCCTATTTCCGAGCTAAGACATCACTATTGATGTGCTTCTGGCGGTGCTTGGCGAAGAGCGCAAGCGCGTAGCGTCCAGCGGGGTGCTCACGGGCCCGCTCGACGAGCTCCGCCATGCGGGGGGGCAGGATGTCGGGCTGCGGAAGCGGAACACCGTACTCCGCGGGCACCACGATCGCGGCAGACAGAGCCGCGAAGGTCAGGTCAGCGGCGCCGAAGCGCTCGCCGCTCAGGTACGGGCGGCCATCCGCGAGCAGCTCCGCGACGAAGTCGAGCTCGCCCCAGAGGGCCGCTTCGTCCTCGACCTCGATCCCCGGGCGGATCTCGAGCACCCGCCCGACGAGGCGCCGGGCCAGCGGCCATCCGAAGCGGATCGCGCGGTCCTCCCACCCGGGCACCCCCTCGTTGTTGAAGCGCAGCGCAAGCTCGCGCGCGGGGAACATGTAGACGTACATGAGCCGCCGGCCCGTCGGCCCGAGCACCTCGTCCAAGCGCCGGCAGAGGCGCTCGACCTCATCCCGCGATCCCCGCTCCGCGGGAAACAGCCGCTCCTCCGGCGCGGTGCGCTCGTCAACCCACGCGAGGATCTCCCCAGACTCCCCGATCGCACCATCCGGGGTCACAAGCACGGGGACCGTGATCCCACCACCCGCCCGTCGCGCCGCGAGCTGGTGGATGCCCTGGACATGGCGCTCCTCGCGGTAGGCCATCCCCACCCGCTCCAGCGCCCACCGCGCCTTCTCGCAGTAGTGACTGATCGGGATCGTGACGAGCCTCAACACCACAGGAAAGTATGCCGCGGCCACGCGGTCGCACCCAGCAACCACTGGTCTATGCTTGTGCCTCCCGAACGCGAGGAGGTTCCCATGTATGTACGTGTCGTGAGGTTTACCGACGTCAGCGCCGAGCGGATGGAGGGGCTGCTGGCACGCGTAAAGGAGTCGGACGGGCCGCCGCCCGGCGTGCCCGCCACACACTTGACGATTCTGTTCGACGAGGCACAGAGCTCAGCGGTGGTCCTCCAGCACTTCGCGACTGCGGAGGACATGGACGCGGGCGCCAAAGTGTTCAGCGCAATGGACGCATCCGAGACCCCGGGAGTCCGCGCCTCCGTGGACATGTGTGAGCTGAAGCTCGAGCTCGAAGGCCTGACACGCCCCGGCGGGGGTCGTCAGAGGTGAGCGAGTGCCAGCGCGCGCCCGAGGCCCCCGTCAACCTGCGCCATCAGCCAGTCCGGCATAGCGCCAATGCGCTCCTCGAGGGCGCCCCGGTCGATCGTGGCGATCTGTGTGACGTTGACAACCAAATCGGTCTCCAGGTCGGCAACATCGGCCGGCACCGCTACGTTACCTGGGAGCGCCGCCAGTTGGGTGTTGCTGGTGAGCACAGCGACGGTGGCGGTGCGTAGATTGGAGCGGTTGTACTGGTCGGCGCTGACGATGAGCACCGGACGTCGCAGCGCGGGGGCAGAGCCTCTGGGCAAGCCGAGATCGGCCCACCACAGCTCGCCCCGCACCATTAGCTTTGGTCGCCGGCGGCCAGGGCCGCGGCAGCTGCGTCGGTGAACCCATGATCGGCCGGGAGTCCGGCGATAGCGCGGTTGATCGCTTCGGTAGTGCCATCGTCCTCCAGGGCCTCCAGCCAATTCTCCGCCGCCCGCGCGAAGAACTCGCTGCGCGACACCCCCAGTCGCTTCGCAGCGCGGTCCACCCGACGAAAGGTGTCGTCCGGAAGCGAGATCGCCGTCTTCACACCACAAGTATAACCGAGTTATACCCTCGAGCGGGGCCTCTCGCATCTGTGGCCTTCTCCGCATCTTGCACCGGCATCGAGGCCGGGCGTCCGTCCAAAGCCTGGGGGTTGCTGGCGTTCCGGGTGGAACGCTGCAAGACGCGACGCTAGCGCCGTCGCCCCCGCTGCTTGAGCGTGATGCCCTCCAGCACGTGGGCCACCGTCTCGCACGCGTCCACCGCGGCCTCGAGGGACTCGAAGATGTCCTTCCAGCGGATCACCACCATCGGGTCGATCCCGCCCGCGAACAGCGAGGCCACCGCGTCGCGCTGGAGGCGGTCGCCCTCGTTCTCCAGGCGGTGGATCTCCACGAGATGGGGCGCCAGCTCGGTGCCCGTGCGCAGGCAGCGCAGCGCTCTGGCGATCTGCTCCCCCGCGCCCACCAGCACCTCCGCGAACTCCACCGACTGCTCCATCGGGGCCTCCACCCCGTAGAGCACCATCTGCGCCGCCGCGTGCTCGGTGTAGTCCACGATGTCGTCCAGCGCCGTCGCCAGCGCGTAGCCGTCGCTCGCCGCGAACGGGGCGCGCACGCGCGCGCCCCCCGTGAGCCGGTGGATGATGTCGTGCGTGATGCGATCCCCCTCCTGCTCGCACACCTTCAACTCGCGCGCCAGCGGGGCGTGCTCGGGGAAGTCCGCCAGCAGGTCGCGCAGCAGCAGGCCCGAGCGTTGCACGTTGCGTCCCGCTTCCTCCAGCAGCGCCATCAGGGCCCCGTCCATGCTGCGGCGCAGAAAGCTCATCGCACTCGCGCCGACCCACGCCGCACCGGACGAGCCGCCAGATACAGGCTGAGCCCCGAGCTCGGGGGCGCGGAGCGGTTCGGCGAGACGCGTGGCGAGAAGCTCATCGGCGGAGGATATTGAGCCCCCGCCGGGCGGGGTGGGCTCCCACGCTTCTTTCACGACTTTTTTACGAATCGATCACGAGTTCGCAACCCGCGCGCCGCCCCCCTGCTCGATTCTGCCAGCCTGTGGAGGAATCTCGCGAGAACGGCAGCACCCTCTACGCGGGCGAGCTCGAGATCCGCCCCGGTGAGGGGCTCGCGCTCGCCACCGGCCAGGCGCTGCGCCTGTCGGTGCGCGAGTTCGAGCTGCTCGTCGCCCTGGCGAAGCAGATGGGTGCGATCCTCACGCGCGAGCAGCTCTACAGCGCCGTGTGGGGCGGGGAGCTGCGCCCCGGGGACCGCTCCGTCGACGTGTATGTCTCCAAGCTGCGCACCAAGCTCGAAGTCGCGATGCCCGATCGCCGCTTCATCCACACCCACCCCGGCTTCGGCTACCGCTTCCAGCCCCAGCCTTTGCCGGGAGGGGGGCAGGCCTCCCTCCCGGCCTCCCCCCATGCGGTCGGCCGCCAGCGGCAGCCTTCACGAAATTTTCACACGAGCGCGGTCGCGGACTAGGACAGTAGTCCTGGCATCACACGGGCAGGGAGCGCCTTGCTTCTCACGCCTCGCTCGCCCCTGCCCCGATCCATAACCCCAAGCCAGAGGGAGACCCAGTAGTGATCACATTGCAAAAGACAGCCGCGACGGCACTTGGCGTCGCGGCGCTCTCGCTCGTCATTGCCGCCTGCGGCAGCAGCTCCAGCACGACGAGCTCGAGCTCCGCCAGCGCATCCGCCACGATCTCCGGCGCCGGCTCCACCTTCGCGGCGCCCGTCTACGAACAGTGGGGCTCCCCGGCCTCCGGCCTCGGGCTCACCGTCAACTACCAGGCCGTCGGCTCCGGCGCCGGCGTCACCGCGCTCGAAGGCAAGACCGTCGACTTCGGCGCCTCCGACCCGCCGCTGAAGGCCGCCGAAGAATCGGCCCTGGCGAAGGTCGGCGAACCGGTCGCAGATCCCGATGTTCCTGGGCGCGATTACCGTCTCCTACAACCTCCCCGGCGTCAAAGCCGGCCTGAAGCTCGACGGCGCCGCGATCGCCGACATCTACCTCGGCAAGATCAAGACCTGGAACGACCCCGCGATCAAGGCGCTCAACCCCGGCGTCACGCTGCCGAGCACCGCGATCACCGTGGTCCACCGCTCCGACTCCTCCGGCACCTCCGCCGGCTTCACCGGCTTCCTCGCCGCCGTCGATCCCGAATGGGCGAGCAAGGTCGGCGCCGGCAAGGACGTCCCGTGGCCGGTCGGCACCGGCGCCAAGGGCAACGCCGGCGTCGCCGGCGCCGTCGCGCAGACCACCGGCGCCGTCGGCTACG
This sequence comes from uncultured Solirubrobacterales bacterium, assembly GCA_963813765.1. Taxonomy (GTDB): domain Bacteria; phylum Actinomycetota; class Thermoleophilia; order Solirubrobacterales; family Solirubrobacteraceae; genus Palsa-744. Next base: position 905,557 of record CAWFAB010000001.1, on the reverse strand, counting down.
TCGAGCAGGCGTACGCCCTGCAGCACAACTTCACCTACGCCAGCGTGAAGAACAAGGCGGGCAACTACGTGCCGCCGACGCTGGCCTCCACGAGCGCCGCCGCGGAAGGCATCGAAGTGCCCGCCAACCTCGGCTTCGCGATCAAGAACCCCTCCGCCCCCGCGGGCCTACCCGATCACCTCGCAGACCTTCGTCGTGGTCTACAAGGACATGTGCAGGGTCGGCGTCCCCGGCGGCAAGGGAGCCGCGGAAGGCGTCGTGAAGTTCCTCGACTACGGCCTCGGCGCAGGGCAGAGCATCCTCGCCAAGGCCGACTACGCCGCGCTGCCCGCCTCGATCCTCGCCAAGTCCAAGGCGGCGGTCGCGGGACTGCAGTGCGAAGGCTCGCCGCTCGGCTAGCCTAGATGGCGCCTGTTGGACGGGCAGCCTGAGGCGGCATCGGTCCAGGCGGCGACCGCTCGCTGCTCGAGCGGTCGCCGCTTGCGCGCCTCCCCGACCGCGCCCTGCGCTACGGGCTCACCGCGCTCGCCGCGCTGATCCTCGTCCTGATCGTCTACTTCTTCGTGCGCCTCTTCGGCGAAGCGCGCCCCGCGTTCGCCGCCTCCGGCGTGCTCGGCTTCGCCTTCGACAACGAATGGAACGTCAACGCCGAACACTTCGGCGCGCTGCCGCTGCTCGTCGGGACGCTCGTCACCTCCGGCCTCGCCCTGCTGATCGGCGTGCCGATCGCCGTCGCCACCGCCCTCTACCTCACAGAGCTCTGCCCCCGGCGCCTGCTGGCGCCGCTGACGGTCCTCGTCGAGCTACTCGCCGCGGTGCCCTCCGTGGTGTACGGGCTGTGGGGCATCTTCTTCCTCGCCCCCAGGCTCCAGCCCGCCGAGCAGTGGCTCGCCGACCGCCTCTCCCCCATCCCCTTCGTCGGCGGGGGCCTCGTCACGATCCCCAACTACTTCATCGCCGGGCTGATCCTCGCGATCATGATCCTCCCGATCGTCTCCGCCATCTCCCGCGAGGTGATGAGCACGGTGCCCCCCGATCACAGGGAAGCCGCGCTCGGCCTCGGGGCCACACGCTGGGAGATGGTCCGCATCGCCGTGCTCCCCTACTGCCGCTCCGGCATCGTCGGAGGAGCGATGCTCGGCCTCGGCCGCGCGATCGGCGAGGCGATCGCGGTCACGATCGTGATCGGCAACGCCACCCAGCTCGGCCATCGCCTCTTCGGCCAGGGCTACACGCTCGCGGCGGCGATCGCCAACGAGTTCGGCGAGGCCACCGGCCTCCACCGCTCCGCGCTGTTCGCCGCCGCGCTCGTGCTGTTCGTGCTCACCCTGCTCGTCAACGCGATCGCCCGCCTGCTCGTGCTGCGCGCGCCTCGCGCGGGAAATTGAGGCCCGCCCACCCCGGTGAGGGCCCGGCCGACCTCGCCGCCGCCACGGCGGCAGGGGCATGAGCGGACGGACCGCCTCGCGCGCTTCGCGGTCAGCCCGCGGCGCCGGCGCGCCGACAGCCTCGCCCGCGGGCTGCTGCTCGGCGCCACCCTGATCGCGCTCGTGCCGCTCGTGCTGATCGTCTACTACCTGCTCCTCAAGGGCCTCGGGGCGTGGAGCTGGAGCTTCTTCACCACCGACCCCACCGGCAACACGTTCTTCGCGAGCTCCTCCATCGGCGGCATCAAGAGCGCGATCCTCGGGTCGCTCGAGATGGTCGCGCTCGCCTCCGCGATCGCGATCCCGATCGGAATCGGCGTCGCGCTGTGGCTGGTCGAGTACGGCCGCTCCAGCTGGTTCGCCCACACCGTGCGCTTCTTCGTGGACGTCCTCACCGGGGTGCCCTCGATCGTCTTCGGGCTGTTCATCTACATCGCGCTGATCCTCGGCACCGGCTCCACCTACGCCGGCTACAAGGGCTCCCTCGCCCTCTCCCTGCTGATGCTCCCCGTCGTGATCCGCTCCGCCGAGGTCATCCTCGCGCTCGTGCCCGACGCCCTGCGCGAGTCCGCGCTCGCGCTCGGCGCCGCCCGCTGGAAGGTGATCTTCCGGGTCGTGCTCCCCACCGCGCTCACCGGGATGCTCACCGGCGTGCTGCTCGCCGTCGCCCGCGCCGCCGGCGAGACCGCCCCGCTGCTGTTCACCGCCGGCCACACCAACAAGGCCACCCTCGATCTCGGGCAGTTCATGAACTCCCTCCCCTACCAGATCTACAACGACGTCACCTCCCCCACCACCGAGGTGGTAAACCGTGCATGGGGAGCCGCCCTCACCCTCGTCACGATGATCCTCATCCTCAACCTCATCGCCCGCCTCGTCGCCCGAAGGAGCCGCCTTGCATGAGCAACCACGCATCCTCCCCCCGCTGGCCGATCGGGGATCCCGTCGATCACCGATCGGTGGGCGAGCCGCCTGAGCGGATGCTCGAGCCCCGTCGCCAGCCCTCCCACTCGGCCGGTTCCGGCACCCCCGCGCCCGCGCCCGCCGCCGCGCCCGCCGCCGCCGGGCGAGCGGGCGGGGCCTCCGCCGTCAAGACCGGGCCCGAGATCCGCCTGCAGCGGCTGCGCGCCTTCTACGGCTCCTCCGAGCAGGTCAAGGGCATCGACCTGCGCTTCCCCCCCAACCAGGTCACCGCCATCATCGGCCCCTCCGGCTGCGGCAAGTCGACGATGGTGCGCTGCATCAACCGCATGCACGAGGAGATCCCCGGCGCCCGCGCCGAGGGCCGCGTGCTGCTCGACGAGCTCGACATCTACGACCCCGCCGTCGACGTCATCGCCGTGCGCCGCGCCGTCGGGATGGTCTTCCAGAAGCCCAACCCCTTCCCGACGATGTCGATCTTCGACAACGTCGCCGCCGGCCTGCGGCTCACCTCGCAAAGTCGCCGGGGCGAGCTGCAGCCTCGCGTCGAGGCCGCCCTGCGCAGCGCCGGCCTCTGGGAGGAGGTCTCAGGCCGGCTCTCCACCCCAGGCGTCGGGCTCTCCGGCGGCCAGCAGCAGCGCCTCTGCATCGCCCGCTCCCTCGCCGTCGACCCCGAGGTGCTGCTGATGGACGAGCCCTGCTCCGCGCTCGACCCGATCGCCACGCTCAGGATCGAGGAGCTCATCGCCCAGCTCAAGACCCGCATCACCATCGTGATCGTCACCCACAACATGCAGCAGGCCGCCCGCGTCGCCGACCGCACCGCCTTCATGCTCGGCGGCGAGCTCATCGAGGTCGGCCCCACCGACGAGATCTTCACCAAACCCACAGACCCCCGCACCGAGGAATATGTCACCGGAAAGTTCGGATAGAGGGTGGCGCAGTCGCCCGGAGGGCGACGAGCCGGGCCCCTCTTTCTCCAATCAGGGGTGGCGCAGTCGGCCGAAGGCCGACGAGCCGGGCCCCTCTTTTTCAGGCGACCCTCCAGCCCCCGCGCGGAATCCCGGCAGCGGCGCGGCCGGTGGGCTCGCGGGGGGCACGGGTGGGCTCGCGGGGGCTCATACCACCCCCCGCCAGCACTTCCGCCAGCAGCTGCTCGAGCTCGAGGAGCACGCCCTCGGCGGCCTCGACCTCGTCGTCGAGCAGCTCGACCGCGTGCTCGAGGCGCTCGAGCACCAGGACGTCGAGCTCGCCCAGATGGTGATCGTCGACGACGACCGCGTCGACGGGCGCTACCTGGAGGTCCACCAAGGGATCCTCTCCCTGCTCGCGCTCCAGTCCCCCGTCGCCGGCGATCTGCGCATCGTCGCCGCCCTCCTGCACGTCATGAAGAACATCGAGCGCATGGGCGACCAGTGCGTCAACATCGCCAAGCTCATCCCCCTCTCCGGCAACGAGCCCCCCGTGCGCCGCGAACTGCTCGAGGCCCTGCTGAAGATGGGCGCCCTCGCCCGCTCCGAGGTCACCCAGTCCAAGGCCGCCTTCGCCGCCCGCGACGTCGGCCTCGCCGAGGATCTCGTCCGCCAGGACCGCGACATCAACCGCCTCAACCGCGACATCTTCCGCATGGCCCTCGACATCGGCGACGACCCCGACACCCGCGAATGGACCATGTACATGATCCTCGCCGCCCGCGCCCTTGAGCGCGTCGGCGACAACGCCGTCGACGTCGGCGAGCAGGTCGCCTTCGTCGTCACCGGCCTCTTCAGAGAGTTCTCCGACTCCTCCCACCCCTTCTCGCGCTGAGGGCCTCGCACATGCGGCCGGGACCCTCGGGCGCGCGGCCGAGGCAGCCGCACCAACAGGATCCGACACGCGCCGCCACGCCCGGTACACAGCCACTGGACACGCGCGCCCGTCCGCAATTAGCGTCCATCTCTGTGAACATCCTGTGACAATTGCCTGCCAAGCCGCATCGCGGCCGGCAATTTGCTTAGACTGAGGTTCGCGATGAGGGAAAGCACTCGCGCCGCGCAGGGGGCCGTGCAGGACGCACGTGGCGCCACCTCAACCGGCACCCAGCTGCGTATCGCCGTCCTGGACCGCGACAGCGGCTTCATCCAGGTTCTCAGCAAGCGGCTCGACCGCCTCGGCTGGGAGCACCGCGTGCTCAGCAGCCCCGTGCCCCCTGACGCGATCGCCTCGATGCGACTCAGCGCGCTCGTCATCGACCTCGCGATCCTCGGCCCCCAGGCCTGGACGTGGCTGGAGCGCCTCTGCGGCGCCCTCCCCGAGCTCGGCATCGTCGTCTGCACCGGCCCCTCCACCGTGGCCCAGCGCGTGCGCGGGCTGCGCCTCGGCGCCGACGACTGGATCGCCAAGCCCTGCCATCCCGAGGAGGTCATCGCACGCGTCCAGGGCGTCGTGCGCCGCCGCCGCCGCAGCGCCGGACGGGCCGAGGTCAAGCCCGTGAGCGCAGGTGAGGTGGAAATCCGCTCCGACCGCTTCCAGGCGTTCGTGCAGGGACGCAGCATCGACCTCACCCGTCGCGAGTTCGAGCTCATCGAGTTGCTCGCCGCCGCCCAGGGACGCGTGCTCGAGCGTGAGGACATCTACTCCCGGCTCTGGGGCTACGCGATGGTCCGCGGCGACCGCTCCGTCGACGTCTTCGTGCGCAAGCTCCGCCAGAAGCTCGAGCGCGCCTCGCCCGACTGGCGCTACATCCACACCCACTTCGGCATCGGCTACCGCTTCGCCGCCGAACCCGCCGACGGATCCCCCGCGGCCGGCGAGGAGAGCCGGCTCGGCCACGCCGTCGAGAGCCCCCAGCAACCCGGGGCGCCCACTCCCGCCCTCGAGGCGCAGGACGCCGCCGTCGAGGTCGCGCGCGAGCAGCTCGAGGCGCTGGTTTAGGCGCGGACGCACCGAGCGGGAGCAGCTCGAGGCGCTGGTTTATAAGGCGGGAGCACCCTCGAGCGGGAGCTGCATCCCCCGCAGCAGAGGAGCGCCGCCGGCGCTCCTCACGGTCGGCCGCCACCCGCAGGCCCGCCGATTTCAGGGTGGTGGAAGAAGACTCCGCCCACATCATTCCGGCACTTGGCCCAACCCGCCCTGAACCCGGCGCTGCTCGTGTCGATTCCCCTGGTGTCCACCACAGGGCCGCTGCCCGAGGCGCTTGCGACGGGCACCTCGACGCCACTCCGGCGGAGGCACGCAGCGAATCTCACAAGCCTCCGGCGGAAGGCGGGATCGCGGAGGCGCACACCCTGGCCCGCGCTGCTCCCGCTCTCCGGACTCCCCCTCGATACGCCGCGCCTGCCGGGTGGGAGCGGCTCTCCCCGCAGAGGCCGCCCGCGCGGCGGCGCCCCGGGATGCTCGCCCGCCACGGTCGGCGCCGAGCTCGTGGAGACCGCCGAGCCCGTGGAGACCGCCGAGCCCGTGGAGACCGCCGCGGCCTTCGAGCCGCCGCGCGACTCGCCGCACGCCGCTACACCGACACAGACCACCACGAGCGCGACCAGAACGGCCGCGGTGGGTCCGCCGCGACGAGAGTCGGTATGCGCGTGGCTCCGGCGACGGGAGGTCGAGGACTCCATCTGACCCTGGAGCCTTCTGGGGCCAGGCGCCCGCGGACGCTCAGCCATAGATCTCCGCGAAGGTCTTGCCCGTATTCCCGACGGCCGCGCACGACGCGAGCGAGGAGCACGACACTCCGCCGGTCAGCCAGCCCACACCCTGTTCGTTGTTCGGCGTTGACTGGATTTTCCATTCCGTGCCGTTCCAATGCTCGGCCAGGGTCACGTATTTACCCACGCTATTGTGGGAGACCCCGGTGGCCGTGCAGGCCGTGCTCGATGTACACGACACGCCGCCATTCAGGTAGCTGCCTTTCGCTTCGGCCGGGTTCGGTGTGCTCTGCACGGACCATTCCGTGCCATTCCACCGCTCGGCGAGCGTTACTTCGACGCCGGAGCTGTTCTTGTATTCACCAACCATCGTACATGCACCCGATGAGGTGCACGATACTCCACGCACCTGGGTCTTCGTCGATCCGCTCGGGTTGGGGACAGTCTGCACAGACCATTCCGTACCATTCCAGCCCTCGGCAAAGGGCAGATCGGTGCCCGAGCTGTTCGCGTAGAAGCCGGCCATCGTGCAGGCGGTGGCAGACGCGCACGAGACTCCGATCGGATAGCTTGCTTTCGCCCCCGTCGGAGCGGGCGCCGACTGCACAGACCACGCCGTGCCATTCCAGCGGTCTGCCCAGGGCACTTCGACGCCAGAGCTGTTTTCGTAGTACCCGACCGCAGTGCATGCCGTGGAGGACGTGCACGACACCCGCGACAGCAGGCTGTTGAGCGCCCCGGTCGGTTCGGCCGTCGACTGGATCTTCCATTCCGTGCCGTTCCAGTTCTCGCTCAAGGCCAGATAGACACCAGAGCTGTTCTGGTAGTAGCCCACAGCCATGCACGCCGCCGGCGAGGTGCATGAAACCCCGTCCAGAGCCGCCGTTTTCGCCCCAGTTGGATCGGGCGCCGACTGAAGCGACCATTCCGCGCCGTTCCAGCGCTCGGCCAAGGGCATGAAGGTGCTTCCGTTGAGCGTATACTCGCCGATCGCCTTGCACGCGTTGGACGACGTGCACGAAACTCCGAGCAGATAGCTGTCCAGCGTTTCACTCGGGTTGGGCGTCGAGGTGATCCGCCACGAGGGCACCACTGTCGTGAACGTGCGATCTTCTCCGTGGGTGGTCACATAGCCGTTTGTCGCGACGATCCGGAAGTGATACGTCACGCCCAATGCAAGACCGGCGATGGTCTTGCTCTCTTCCAAACTGCTCGTGCCCGCGCCCAAGCTCACTTCGGCCGTCTTCGTCCCATAGGAAGTGGTGGTCCCGTATTCGAAATAGTATTTCGTTTCCGCGCCGTTCGGGTTGACGAGCCCGTTCAGTATGGCTTCAGCTTCGCCGACATTCGTCGCCGCTTCCGTGGTCGCCGTCGGCGGGGTGGGCCCTGTGTAGATCTCCGCGAGGACGGATCCCAAGGAGCTCTTGCCGCTCGCCTCACAGGCCTGCTGCGCCCAGCACGATATCCCTGTGAGAGTGCTTTCTTTGGCTCCTTCCTGGCTCGGCGAGTACTGGATCTTCCATTCCGTGCCGGTCCAATACTCGGCAAGCGTCACCCAGCCACCGGGGCTGTTTTCGTAGAACCCGACCGCGGCGCACGCCGTCGAGGACGAGCACGATACCCCCTCCAAGACGCCCTTTTTGGCTCCTTCCGGAGTGGGCGTGGACCGGACTTTCCATTCCGTCCCGCTCCACGTCTCACTCAGCGGCAGATCGACGCCCGCGCTGCTCTGGTAGTTGCCCACCGCCACGCACGCCGTCGAGGATGAGCACGACACGCCTTCGAATTCGCTCGCTTTGGCTCCTTCCGGGTTGGGCGTGGACTGGATTTTCCATTCCGTGCCGTTCCACGACTCCGCGAGCGTCACTTTCACACCGGCGCTGTTCTGGTAGTACCCGGTCGCCGTGCAGGCTGTCGAGGACGTGCACGACACCGCTTTCAACTGGCTCGCTTTGGCTCCTTCGGGGCTGGGCGTGGTCTGGATTTTCCATTCCGTGCCGTTCCAGCGCTCGGCCAGGGGCACCGCCGGTTCCGAGCTGCCCGTGTGGTACCCGACCGCCGTGCACGCGGTGGAGGACGTGCACGACACTCCCAGCAGAAAGCTGGCTTCCGCCCCCGTGCCGGGGGTCGACTGGATCGCCCATTCCGTGCCGTTCCAGCGCTCCACCAGCGCGCTGACTTTCGTTTCTTTCAAGTAGCTGCCGACGGCGGTGCACGCGGTCGAGGACGAGCACGACACCGCCATCAGCTGGGCCCATTCTCCGCTGGCTCCCGTTTTGGTGGGATTGGGCGTCGACTGGATCGTCCATTCCGTGCCGTTCCAGCGCTCCGCGAACGTGGACGGATTGCTTCCGGGGCCGCCGCCTATGAGGACGCTCTGGGAGCCGACCGCCGCACACGCGGTGGACGACGGACAGGACACCCCCTTCAGTTCCCCTTCGGTCGGGTTGGGCGTCGGCTGTCGCGTCCAGTAGCTGGTGATGAACATGTGGTCTTCGCCATCCGTGGTCCCGGTGCTGTTGACCGCGACCACCCGGTAGTGGTAGGTCGCTTCGAACGTGAGGCCGGCGATGGCCTGGCTGGCTTCTTTGTTGCCCGTGCCCGAGCCGGCGCTCGCTTCGGCCGTTCTCGTCCCATACGAAGTCGTGGGCCCGTATTCGAAATAGTATTTCGTTTCCAAGCCCTCGGGGTTCACGACGCCCTTCAGCGTGGCTTCGTGCGCCTTCACGCCCGTCGCGGCTTCCGTGATCGCGTAGACGTGCGGAGGCGCCGGATCGGAGAGCGAACAGCCTTCCTTCTGTTTTCCGCCTTCGAGTTCCCCGCCCTGGTGGTCGTCCCAAATCCCCTGGACCCACGATCCGTTTGGCAGTTCGCTGTCGCCCGAGGCGCAGATGTCGCCGATCTCATAGAGTTCGCTCGTGTACCACTCGGCGTTGGCGGAGGGTTCGACCTGGGGATCGGTCGCGCTCTCGGCGTACTCGTGCGAGGCGATCATCGAGGTCACGTTGTCCGCGTTTTCTTTTTTATCGAAGAGGATACACCCTTTCTTGAAGGGTTCTTCGCCCGCGTAGGCGGCGAAGGTATAGCTCGATCCCGAGCCGTTGACACCATGGTAGCCGCAGAATTTATGATCGAACCCTTCCGTTTTGAGCGTCACGCCAGACGCGGTGGCCGTCGCGTTGACACTCAGGGTCGCAGTTTTCGCCCCCGTATTGATCGAGGCCACCGTGGCGTTTTTGGGAATCCCGAGACCGCTGACGCCTTCCCCGACGACGACGCTGGAGAAGCTCGACACGGACGTCAACGTCGGAGAGCCGGCGGTGGTGTTGGCGGTGAAGGAGACGGCTTCCGTGTAGGTGGCTCCCGGGGCCGGGATCACGATGAACTGGGAGCTGAATTCGCGGGTCCAGCTCTTTGCTGTGACCGCGCCGGCGACCTCTTCTCGCAGCGCGTGATCGTTGACCGACGTGGGCGCAGTCACGCCGGTGTCGGTGTAGGAGGCGATGGTCATGGTCGAGGAGATGCGACCCGTCGAATCGAAGTACTGGGTGAGGATTCCCTGCCAGGTCGAGCCGGAGAGGCCTTCATACATTTTGAGCAGCTGCGTCCTCAGTTCAGAGCCGGGGGCGGTTTCCCAATTTTTGCCCCAGAGGATCGCGTACACCTTTGGGCTGTGCTGGACGCCTTTGCCTTCGTGGTAGAGCAGTGGCGGTTTGAGGCAGTTGTTTTCCACGCAACGGCGGCCCAGGTTTCGATGGACTTCGCCCGCTCCCCCGATGCCCTGTTCTGTCACGCCGCCCGACAGGCTGAACCCGGCGCCCGGGCTCGCGAAGAAATGAATTGGCTTGCCCGCGGCCCACGACGGCACGGGGACTTCCGGACCCAGCCCCTGGTGCGACGACGCCGACGATGAGCTGGGCGCCGGGTTCGACGGTTCGGCCAGCGCGGGGGCGGCGCCATGCAGCGCCAGGAACACGACGGCGGTCGGAAGGACCCTCCAACTGGCCAAACGGCGCGTTGTGCGCCTACGTGCCGACAGACAACTCCTCATGATTCCCCCCTTGCTCGTGAATGATTTTGGCGGTTTGAACGATTTAGGCGAGCGCTCGAACGGACCGAGGTGCCTGGATCCATTCTTTGGCATAGTCCGATCTATGGGCGGGCGTCTTACAGCAAACTGACGGGGATGGCTACCCGGCTCACCTTGGAGCCCTTTTGTGGCGATTCGAGTCGCGCTACGAGTGCTGTCAGTCAGCATGGGGCGGTAGTCAAGCACAAAACGGCGGCGACTGTCAACAGGGTGTGCGTCCGGTGCGCCTCGCCGGGGTACCGCCAGGCCGCCGAGGGCGACCGGCTGCGTCCCGACCACCGGGCGCCACCCGGTCGGGCCGGCATCCTGGGCGAGCTGCGAAGCAGCCCAAGCAGGGAATGGTGGCTGTCCGGGGAGATGCTCTGCCGGCAGGACGATCACAGTGGGACGATTAGGTTAGCTTGACTTGCCGCCATCTGTCTGCTACAAGTACGCTGCATGTCGAGATATCGTCCCTCTCCGGCGATGGCGGTAGTCCCTTGAGCAGCGGCCCGATCCCACCGTGCGCTCGAACCCCCACTGCCGCATGGACCGATGGCCGAGCCCACCGGCGGCCCGTCCCCGACCCGGCTGCAGGTCGTCAGCGACGAATCGGCCGGACGAGCGCCAGAGCCCACAGCCTCGTCGTCGCACCAACACGACCGGCCGAATCAATAGACTTGACCGATCGCAATCTATCTGCTGACATCCAGGCATCATGCCGAACTATCGCACCATCTTGAACTACCGTCCCTCTCCGACGATGGCGGTGGCAGCCATCACGCTGTTCGTCGCACTGGGCAGCACCGGCTACGCCGCCTCGCTCGTCACAGGCCCTCATGAGAGCCGCCCGAGCGCAGCCAAGCACAGGTCGGGACGACAAAATCTGAGACGCACACGAGCATCGCAAGGGAAACTGGGTCCGACCGGGCCGCAGGGACCTCAGGGCCCGGCAGGCCCAACCGGACCGCAGGGACCCGCAGGCCCGATAGGACCAGCAGGTCAGACAGGACCAGCAGGTCAGACAGGACCCGCAGGCCAGACAGGGCCCGCAGGCAAGACAGGACCCGCAGGGCCACAGGGGATTCCAGGCCAGACCGGCGCAACCGGGCCGCAGGGACCTCCAGGCCCCCAGGGCACACCAGGAGCCCCGCGTGCCTACGCATTCTTAGAACCCAATACGCCGACCTGTGGTCACTGCACTCCCACGACCCCGCTGGCGGAGACTTGGAACGTGGGCCTCGGGTATGCACCCCCGCCGGTCCCGGAAGGCACCTGGTGCTTCGTGCTGGCAGAAGCAATCGACCCGTCGAAGGCCATAGTCGTTGTGAGCGTGGAGGGAGCCCCCGCTTCGGGGTCGCCCACCTCGATCGACAGCACACAGTGGGTCGCCGGCGCCCCCGACTGCTACTCGCAGAAACAGATCGAGATACGGACGGTCAAATACACCGTACAGGGCGGAGCCCTGGTCGCCGAACCCAACGGCGAAATCCCCTTCTCGTTCGTGGTCCCTTGAGCAGCGGTCCGATGCCACCGTACGCTCAGACCCTCAACTGCCGCATGGACCGATGGCCGAGCCCAGGCCGGAGGCCCACCCTCAACCCCGCTGCAGGGTCGTCTGCCGCGAGTCGGTCAGACGAGCGCCAAAACCCACGGCCTCATCTTCGTACTCGCACGACCGATCGAATCAATAGGCTTGACCGATCGTAATCTATCTGCTAGACATCCGGGCGTCATGCTGAACTATCGAGCCATTGTGAACTATCGCCCCTCCCCCGCGATGGCGGTGGCAGCCATCGCGCTGTTCGTCGCACTGGGCGGCACCGGCTACGCCGCCTCGCTCGCCACAGGCTCTCACGAGAGCCGCGCAAATGCAGCCAAGCGCAGGTCGGGACGACCCAATCTGAGACACACGCGTGCATCGCAAGGGAAACTGGGCTCGGCCGGGCCACGGGGATCTCAGGGCCCGGCAGGCCCAACCGGACCGCAGGGACCCGCAGGCCCGACAGGACCCGCAGGTAAGACAGGACCCACAGGACCCGCAGGCCCGACAGGACCCGCAGGTAAGACAGGATCCGCAGGGCCACAGGGGATTCCAGGCCAGACCGGCGCAACCGGGCCGCAGGGACCTCCAGGCCAGGCAGGGCCGCAGGGACCTCCAGGCCCCCAGGGCGCACCGGGAGCCCCGCGCGCCTATGCGTTTGTTGAACCTGAAACGACCACCTGCCACTGCACCCCCACGACTCCTTTGAGGCCTGGTAGTTGGAACGTCGGCCTCGGGTTTGCCCCCCCGCCGGTCCCGGAAGGCACCTGGTGCTTCATACTGGAAGAAGGGATCGACCCATCGACCGCCATAGCCGTCGTGAGCGTGGAGGGAGCCCCCGCTTACGGAGCGCCCGCTTCGATCGACAGCGCGCGGTGGGTCGCCGGCGCCCCCGACTGCTACTCGCAGAAACAGATCGAGATACAGACGGTCAGGTACACCATGAAAGGGGAAAGCCTGAACGCCGAACCCAACGGCGAAATCCCCTTCTCGTTCGTGGTCCCCTGAGAGCCACGACCCAGCCGCGACCCGCGCTCGCGCACGCCCCAGAGCGGCTTCTCACGCTTGGTTGGGAGTGCGCGGCGCGGCCCTCAGCGCCTCCAGATCGGCCCGCACCATCCGCTCCACCAGCTGCTCGAAGCTCACGCTGGGGCGCCATCCAAGACATTCCCGCGCCCTGCTGGGATCTCCCACCAGGGGGGTCGGCTCCGGTGCGCGCACCAGCTCGGGCGCGACCCGCACGTGGCGCTCGGCGTCCCGGCCCACGCACGCGAACGCCGCCCTCGCCAACTCCGCCACCGTGTGCGGCTCCCCGCTCGCGAGGATGAAGTCCTCCGGCTCCTCCCGCTGGAGCATCAACCACATCCCCCGCACGACGTCCCCCGCGAAGGACCAGTCCCGCACCGCCTCCAGGTCCCCCAGCGCCACCTCGCTCGCCATCCCCAGCTCCACCGCCGCCGCCGCGCGCGTGACCCTGCGCGTCACGAACCGCTCCGGCCGGCGCTCGGACTCGTGGTTGTAGAGGATCCCCGAGCACGCGTACAGGCCGTCGTGGGCGCGCAGCGCCCCCACCAGCTCGTGCGCCGCCAGCTTCGCGATCGCGTAGGGCGTATCCGGCCGGCACGGCGTGTCCTCGCGCTGGGGGCTCTCCCGCGCCGCGCCGAACATCGCGCCCGAGGAGGCCACGAACACGCGGATCGTCGGGTCCACCTCCCGCACCGCCTCCAGCAGCGAGGCCGTGCCGCTCGCGATCGCCGCAAGCGTCCGTGCGGGACCCTCCCACGAGGCCGGCACGAACGAGGGCGACGCCAGGTGGTAGAGCTCCCGCGGGCGCACCTCCGACACCGCCGCGTACAGGCTCCCCGGGTCGAGCAGATCGCCCCCCACCGCCTCCACCCGCCCCCGCAGGTGCTCCGCGGCGCCGAGCGAAGCGCGCGGCCAGTCGCGCACCATCCCCGTCACCGCGTAGCCCTCCGCGAGCAGCAGCTCCGCCAGGAACGAGCCGTCCTGGCCCGTGAGCCCCGTCACGAGCGCTCGGCGTTGGTCCCTAGCCACTCAACAGCCTGCGATCCGCGTCCACCATCAGCCGGATCAGCTGCTCGAAGCTCGTCCGCGGCTCCCAGCCGAGGTCCCGGCGGGCCTTCGAGGCGTCGCCGATCAGGTGATCCACCTCCGCCGGGCGCTTGAGCGACTCGTCGATCACCACCCGCTCGTCGATCTCCAGGCCCGCCTGGTCGAATGCGATCTCCAGGCAGTCGCGCACCGAGTGCGCCGTCCCCGTGGCGATCACGTAGTCCTCCGCCTCCTCGCGCTGGAGCATCAGCCACATCGCCTCCACGTAGTCCTTCGCGTAGCCCCAGTCCCGTTCGGCGTCGAGGTTGCCGAGCTGCAGGCGCTCCGCCAGACCGAGCCTGATCGCCGCCGCGTGCCACGTGATCTTGCGGGTCACGAACTCCAGGCCCCGTCGCGGGGAGTTATGCACGACCAGACGTCCCACACCGGCGCAGAAGACGCCGCTCTCGGTCTCCAGGTCGAACACCCATTCATCGCTCGGCACCGTCGCCGGCGCGACGCGGCGAACCTCGGATGGACCGCGCAGCAGATGCCGGCCCTTGGCGCCCACACGCACCGCGGAGCGGAGGTTCAGTTGGTAATAGGTCCGTCCGTCTCGCTGCTCCACATAGACCGAGGCGGGCTGCTGCTGGTTGAAGTACAGAAGGCACAGACCCTGCGCGAGCACGGCGCTGTTGGTCTTGATCGAGTCGCCATTCCCCTTCTTCAGGCCATCTCCCGCGTAGTAGCCGGTGAGGAACGCGCGCTGCAGCTCGCGATCGGCGTTGAGGACGATCGACGGGACCTGCTTGAAGGCGCTTGCCGTGTAGAGCTGCTCGCGCAGCCAGGGTCCGAGGTTGCGAGCTCCGGAGAAGTCAACAACGTCCACAGAGGCGTCCGCATTGAAGCCGGAGGTGCCAGTCCGTTCGCGCGAGAGGCCCAAGAAGACCCGAGACCAGAGCTCCATGGCCCTGCAGCGAATCAGGAAGTCGTTGTTGGTGAATCTCACTTTGCCCCCATCGACGGCCACGTACCCGTCGGCCGCGAGCAGTCCGAGCAACTCCGCCAGCTCCGGGGTGATCGCCGTCCAGGCCGGGGCATCGGGCATCCAGTCGGCGATGGCGAGATCGTCGCCTTCCTCGACCTCCCTTGCCGGCACGCGCTCGCGCTGCTCGTCGAGCATCGTGTGATGCGCGGTTACGTCCACCACACCGCCGCGTGCCTGGATGCTCAACAGCTCGTGATCGGGATCGGTGCGCCGGCGTCGCGTGGCGGTGATTGCGCGAACGTACGTCCAATCCTCGCCGTCCCAGACCTCCACGACGTCTTCCGGCGTGAAGCTCTGGACGCTCTGACCCTTGCGCCGGAGCGGGACGAGATCGGCCGGTGTCTTGATCGAGATCTGCCCGAGCTGGCGGACGATCAGCGGAGTGCTCTCCGCGATGCACTCGTGGTTGAAGAGGATCCCGCTGGTCGCGTGCAGACCGTAGGACTCCCGGTAGTTGACCGTGATGAAGTGCCCGTACGCCTTCGCCACCCCGTACGGCGAGCGCGGGTAGAAGGGGGTCTGCTCGGTCTGGGGCACCTCGCGCACCTTGCCGAACATCTCGCTCGAGGAGGCCTGGTAGAAGCGCGCCTCCGGGCACACTTCTCGCATCGCCTCCAGCATGCGCGTCACCCCCACCCCCGTGAACTCCGCCGTGAGCGTCGGCTGGATCCAGGAGACCGCCACGAAGGACATCGCCGCAAGGTTGTAGATCTCCTGGGGGCGCGCCGCACGAAGCGTGTCCACCAGCGAGCGCTGGTCGAGCAGATCGCCCTGGTGCAACGTAATCCGGTCCCGCAGGTGCTCGATCCGCTCGAAGCGCTCCGTGGAGGAACGGCGCACCATGCCGTGCACCTCGTACCCCTTCTCCAGGAGCAGCTCCGCCAGGTAGGAGCCGTCCTGGCCGGTGATCCCGGTGATCAATGCCGAGCGTCCGTTGGGCACGACCGGGACCCTATCGCGCGAAGCGATTTCAGCTCAGTCCGCGATCAGCGCGAGATCGGCCGGGCGCAGCAGCATCAGGAGCTCCGCGCCGGCGCCGTCCAGCCGCAGAACGGCCAGACCGCCCTTCTTGAGGTCGATACGCGCGCCCGTCAGTTCGCCGACCACGTTGGAGAGGTCCGGCTCGTGGCCAACCAGAAGCAGCCGCCCGTTCGCGCTCAAACCGGCCAACACCGCCAAAGCCCCCCGCGCGTCGAAGCCGCTCGAGAGCGGCTCGTGGACCTCGATCAACCCACGCTGCTCCTCGCTCCACGACTCGCCCGCCAGCGCCGCCGTGCGCAGCGCGCGCTCCCGCGGGCTCGCAAGGACCGCCTCGAACTCGACCCCCATCCGCGCGATCGCCGCGCCGGCCGAGCGCGCCTGCCGAGCGCCCCGCTCCGTGAGACGCCGCTCGGCGTCCGGTCGGGTTCCGTGCGGCTCGGCGTCCGCGTGACGTAGCAACCAGAGGCGGCGGGCCATGGGGGTTCGCTCTTGAGACTAACGATATGTCCAACGTGTAGCGTAGGCCGGCAGATGGCCGACCTGCACGACCCCTCGCTCTACCTCAACCGCGAGATCTCCTGGCTCGACTTCAACGAGCGCGTGCTCCAGCTCGCCGAGGACGAGGAGATCCCGCTGCTCGAGCGCGTCAAGTTCTGCGCGATCTACACCACCAACCTCGACGAGTACTACATGGTGCGCGTCGCCGGCCTCCACGACCAGATCGAGGCCGGCGTGGAGAACCCCAGCCAGGACGGCCTCACCCCCTCGCAGACGATCAAGCGCATTCGCGAGCAGGTGCTCGAGCTGAGCGGTCGGCTGAGCGCCTGCTTCGAGCAGCGGCTGCGCCCCGCCCTGGCCCGCCACGGCATCCGCGTGGTCGGCTTCGAGGAGCTCGACGAGCGCCAGCGCACCCACCTCGCGAAGCACTTCCAGCAGGTCATCTTCCCCGCGCTCACCCCCCTCGCGGTCGCCCCCGGACGGCCCTTCCCCTACATCTCCAACCTCTCCCTCAGCCTCGCCGTGCTCGTGCGCGACCCCGTCAACGATCAGACCGTGTTCGCCCGCGTGAAGGTCCCCACCGAGATCCTCCCCCGCTTCATCGCGATCCGCGCCGCCGAGGACGCCGCCGCCGATGGGGTCACGCTCGTGCCGCTCGAGGAGGTGATCGCCCACCACCTCGACGCCCTCTTCCCCGGCATGGAGATCGTCGACCACAACGTCTTCCGCGTCAGCCGCGACGCCGACCTGGAGGTCTCCGACGACGCCGCCGACCTCCTGCAGGCCGTCGAGGACGAGCTGCGCCGCCGCCGCTTCGGCGAGGTCGTGCGCGTCGAGCTCGGCACCCACTGCTCCGCGCCCCTGCGCAGCGAGCTCCTCAGCCTCCTCGGCATGGCCGACGAGGAGATCTACCCCGTCGAAGGGCTGCTCGACATGGGCGCCCTCTGGCAGATCGTGCGCCTCCCCGGCCTCGCCGATCTGCGGAACCCCCCGATGAGCCCCATCACCCACCCCAGGCTGCTTCGCCACGAGGGCGAGCGGCCCGACGTGCTCGGCGCGATGCGCGACGGAGATGTGCTCGTGCACCACCCCTACGACTCGTTCACCACCTCCGTCGAGCGCTTCGTCGAGCAGGCCGTCGCCGACCCCAACGTGCTCGCGATCAAGCAGACCGTCTACCGCACCAGCGACGACTCCCCGCTCGTGCCCGCACTGATCGACGCAACCGAGCGCGGCAAGCAGGCCGTCGCCCTCGTGGAGCTCAAGGCGCGCTTCGACGAGCGCATGAACATCCACTGGGCCAAGGCGCTGGAGGAGGCCGGGGTGCACGTCGTCTACGGCCAGCCCGCGCTGAAGACCCACGTCAAGTGCGTGCTCGTCGTGCGCCGCGAGGGGGAGGGGGTGCGCAACTACGTGCACATCGGCACCGGCAACTACCACTCCACCACCGCCCGCCTCTACACCGACTTCGGGCTGTTCACCACCGACGAGCAGATCGGGGCCGACGTGGCGGACATGTTCAACTACCTCACCGGCTTCGGCCGCCCCCTGCACTACCGCAAGGTGCTGATGGCCCCCGGCCAGTTGCGCGACGGGCTGATCGCCGAGATCGAGCGCACCGTCGCCGCGCACTCCCCCGAGCATCCCGCGCGCATCATCATGAAGATGAACGCGCTCGTCGACGGGCGCTGCATCCGCGCCCTCTACCGGGCCTCCCAGGCCGGAGTGCGCATCGATCTGAACGTCCGCGGAATCTGCTGTCTGCGGCCCGGCGTGCCGGGGATCTCCGAGAACATCCGCGTCGTCTCGATCGTGGGACGCCTGCTCGAGCACTCCCGCGTCTACGCCTTCCAGCGGGAGGGTCGCCACACCGTCTACATCGCCTCCGCCGATCTCATGCCCCGCAACCTCGACCACCGCGTCGAGATGGCCGTCCCGATCGAGATCCCCGAGCTGCAGGACGAGCTGCTCGACACCCTCGAGCGCGCCTTCCACGACAACCAGAACGCCTGGGAGCTCGACGGCGAGGGCCGCTGGCGGCGGCTCGGGCGGACGGGGCTCTCCGCAGGCGAGCCGCCCCGCAGCATGCAGCTCGAGCTGATCGAGCTCCACGCCCAGCGCGCCGTCGAGGAGCGGCCCGGTGAGCGGGAGGGGGCCGCCGCGCTGCCCTGAGACGACCGCCGCCCCCGCCCTAAGACGCTACATGCTCGACCTGCTTGCGCGCTCACATCCTGCGAGCTCTGGCCGAGTTTCGTCGCGTGCTGCGCCCTGGTGGGCGGCTGGTGCGCTCCAACATGACCAAGGGCGAGCGCGACGCCTGGACGCGACCCTACGAGTCGGGCCGCGCCGCTGCCAGCAGGCGCCGCAGGCGCAGGGCGAAGAGCGGATGGCGCGGCAGGCCGCGCACGCGCACCCTGCGGTCCCGCAGCGCGCCGAGGTCGTGGTCGCCGCCGGCGAGCCGAGCGAGCAGGAGCGCCTCGGCCTCGATCACCAGCCAGGCGTCCTCGTCGATGGTGCCGGCGATCGCCACGCGCGAGCCCTCGAACCGGACGGTGACCCCCGTCCCGTAGTCGGTCGCCCGCAGCGTGAACGACCCCCTCATCCGGCGGGCGAGCGCGGGCGCGCGCGAGACCGCCTTCTCCATCAGGGCGGCGGCGATGTGCGCCATCCCGGCCGCGCCGGGGTCGTCGACCACCACCGGGGGGGCGCCCGCGTCTACTCCCGTCTCGGAGGCGCCCGCCTCCACTTCCGTCTCGGGGGCGCCCGCGTCTACTCCCATCGCCACCAGGGCTCCAAATCGAGGTCGTCGGCGATCACCTGCAGGGCATTGTAGCCGGGCGCGAACGTGATGAAGCCGTGGGGGTGCTGGCTCGATCCGCACATGTAGAGCCGCTGCACCGGCGTGCGGTAGCCGGAGAGCTCCGGCAGCGGCCGGCGGTCGAGCAGGGTGTCGAGGGCGATCTCGCCCCCCATCCAGTCCCCGTCGATCATGTTCACCAGCTTACGGGATATGTCTGCGGGCGTGTCGATGGCGGAGTCGAGCACCGCGTCGCGGAGGTTGGGCGCCTTCTGCCGCCACACCTCCACGCAGCGGCGCGCGTACTGGTGCTTCGCCGCGTCCCACGCCTGCGCCGGCCCGCCGCCGGGCGCGGCGGGCACGATCTGGCGGAGCAGGCCGGTGAAGTGGCCGGGCGGAGCGTCGAACGGGTCGAAGAGGCTGTTCACGGCCGCGTTCGGCCGCGGGTCGGGCAGCCGCCCCTCCCGCACCGCGGCCCAGTCGCCGAGCAGATCCTCGAGCCTCGAGTAGCCGAGGTTCATCACCCACGCGCGATCCACGTCGGGGTCGAACGAGGCGGCCTCGTAGCGCGGCGCCTCGCCGAGCGCGAGGTGCACGGAGAACAGGCTCCAGGGCAGGTGTCGCACCTCGCCGAGCCGGGCGCGGATCGGCTCCGCCGCCGCCTCGCCCGCCAAGAGGCCCGCGAAGGTGTGCTCGGGGTCGATGCTCGACGCGACCAGCTCGCGCGCCTCCACGACCCGGCCGTCCCACAGTTCGACGCCGACGGCGCGGCCGCCGTCGGTGAGGACCCGCGTGACCTCCGACTGCACGAACACCAGGCCGCCGTGGGCGACGAGGTCGCGCCACAGCGCGTGCGCGAGGCGGTGTGAGCCCCCGAGGCAGACCTGCCAGTTGTCGATCTTGCCGACGAGCAGCGGGAACCCGACGGCGAGGCCCTTCTGGTCGGTGGAGTACCCGCACAGCGCCCCGTGGAAGGCGAGGTGGGCCTTGACCTGGTCGGACTCGAAGTGGCGCTGCAGGAACTGCGCGATGGTCGAGCCCCGCAGCTTCGCCTGCAGGAACTCCGAGCGCCCCTCCAGCCCGAACGTGACGAGCGCCTTGGTGAGGTCGTTGATGCCCACCGGCGGCCCGTACATGAACGTCTCCAGCATCAGGTCCACGTACTGGCGGGCCTCCGTCTTCAGCCGCTCGAAGGTCCCCGCGTCGCGCTCGGAGAAGCGGGCGATCGACGCGCGGGTGCGCTCGAGGTCGGTATGCACGCAGAGCGCGCGGCCGTCGTCGAACACGCTCGCCATCTGCACCTCGGGGCGGGCGTACTCGACGCCCTGCTCGAGGATGCCGAGGTGGCGGAACGCGGGCGCGAGTCCGACGAAGGTGTGGTAGTTGGCGTGGACGTTGTGCAGGAAGCCGGGGAGCGTGAGCTCCTCGGTGCACAGGCCCCCGCCCTCCTCGCCGCGGCGCTCGAACACCCCCACCGAGAGGCCGGTCCGGGCGAGGTAGGCGGCGAGCGTCAGGCCGTTGTGTCCCGCCCCGATGATGACCGCGTCGAAGCTCGACGGCGAGTGCGGCTCGAGCTGGAGCTCCGTCACGCGCGCTCCCCGTACGGTGGGCGCCCACGCGGCCAATCGGTCTCCAGTTGGCCTACGTAGAGGTCGACGATCTCCTTCACCAGCTCCGCGTGGCGCAGCAGGAACGTCATGTCGCCGGCGATCTTGATGTCTCCCTCAAGACCCGCGTCGACGGGGTCGCGCAGGCCGGCGGCGATGGCCTCGAAGACGCTCGCCGGGCCGGAGAAGCGGAAGTCCAGGTCGCGGGGTCCGGGCGGGGCGCCGGTGCGCTCCAGCCGCGTGCAGCGCCCGTCGGAGAGGTGGAGCATCAGGTGCATCGTCTCCCCCGCGGGCACGTATGGCGAGGCTCCGTCCCCCTCGGCGCGGAGGTGGATGCGCCAGACTCCCGCGGGAGCCCGCTGGGGCAGCGACTCGTCGGAGTTGATCAGCGCCGCCCACTCGGCGAGCCACTCCGGCGAGAAGACCTCGTGGGCCATCAGTAGATCCTCCCCTCCCGCAACGGGGCCGGCAGACCGTGGTCGGCGGCGATCGCCTTGTATGCGTTATAGCCGCAGCCCGCGTGCACCCCGCCGCCGGGATGGCTGGAGGCGCCGCACAGGTACAGGCCCTCGATCTCGGTGCGATACTGGGCCGCCTCGGGGAACGGTCGCGAGGAGTTGAGCTGGTCCTGGGCGAACGCGCCGTTGGAGAAGTCGCCGAGGCGCATCTTGTTCTTGGAGTCCATCTGGTCGGGCGTGTAGAGACGCTCGGCGAGCACGTTCTCGGCGGTCATGTTGGGCGCGAAGCGCTGCCAGGTCTCGAGGAAGCGGGCGTTGTAGGTCTGGCGCACCTCCACCCACTCCTGCTCGCTGAGCCGGTCGGCGGGCGGGAAGAAGAACCACCCGGTCGCGGAGTGCATGCCGGCAGGCGCCTGGGTGGGGTCGTGGAGAGTGTTCACCCAGACGCCGGCAGCGTGCTGGGGAAGGTGGCCGGAGTAGGCGGCGCGGATGTAGTCGATCGTGTCCTCGGGCCCGTCGAAGCCGACCATCACGTAGAAGCAGCGGTCGATCTCGGGGTCGATCTCGGCGGAGCGGTAGTGCGGCGCCTCCCGCAGGCACCACGCGGTGCTCGCCAGCACGTGGCTGGGGCCGTAGCGGAACGCGTGCGCCCGGCGGCGCCACAGCGGCGAGAGGTTCTCCTCGCCGACCATGCCCAGCAGCGTCTGCTGGACGTCGGCGCTGGAGGCGACGACGTGGCGGGCGCCGAGCTCGCGGCCGTCCGCGGTTGCGATCCCCACCGCGCGGCGGCCGCTCAGCAGGATCTGGGAGACGTCGGAGGACTCCAGGAACGTGACGCCCTCGCGCAGGCAGGCCTGCGTGATCGCGTGGGCGAGCGTGTGGGTGCCGCCGACGATCAGCTTCCAGATGCCGGACAGCCAGAGCACCGACATCACGAAGGAGATGCCACCCATCTCCATGTCGATGGGCGTCCCCCACTCCACGCACTCGCGGTAGAGCAGGGCGCGCAGCTCCGGCGTCTCGAACAGCTCGTCGATGATCACCTTCGGCGACTTCAGCAGGCAGGCCTTGTCGAGTCCGAGGTGGGAGAAGATCGGGTCGAACAGCGGGTTGTCGAGCGGGTTCGGCATCTCCCCCTCGGGCAGGGGCGGCGGTGGCGTGTATACCGCCGCGGCGAGGATCTGGTCGATCTCCATCGTGCGGCGCTTCAGCTCGCAGAAGGTGTCCGCGTCCGCCTTGCAGTAGCGGGCGATGCTGGCGTGGGTGCGCTTGAGCAGGTCGGGACGGTGGATGATCAGCGGCGCGCGGCCGTCGGCGAAGGCGATCCCGCACTGGGCCTCGGGGTACACCCAGCGGGCTCCCATGCGCTCGAGGTCGAAGTCCCTGTAGAGGGGCATGTAGTCCAGGAACTCCATGAACTGAGCGTGCATGTTGTGGTAGAAGCCCGGGATGCAGGGCTCCTCGGTGTTGAGCCCGCCCCCCTCCTCGTGGCGGCGCTCCAACACTGCCACCGACCACCCGGCGCGCGCGAGGTAGGCGGCGAGGCAGAGCCCGTTGTGGCCGCCGCCGACGACGAGCGCGTCGAACTCGCGGGCGCCCGCGGCGTCGGCGCGGGCGCCAAGGCCCCGTGTCCCGCCCGCCTGCCGCTGCGTCTCGTTCTGCGCCACTCCGCCCCCTTACTCTGTGTGCGCGCCCCAGTCTGATCGACCCTACCAGGGCCTGATGTTGAAGCAGTCGCGAACCCCAGGGTCGATCGCGATCCGCGCAGCCTACGTCGTGGACGACGCGCTGGGAAGCGCGTCCAGCGCCGCTTTGAGATCGTCCACCGACTGAAAGTCCAGGCCCAACAGGTGGTCGTGGCGATGGCACACAACGCCCTGCTCGTCGATCACGATCACCGCCCGCTTGGTCCCAAGGCCCGGCGCGTATGCGCTGTAGGCACGTGCGACCTGCTTGTCCACGTCCGCCAGCAGCGGCACGTTGAGGCCGTTCTTGGCGATGAATCCTTCGTGCGAAGCCAGATCCTGCGAGGAGATCCCCACCACCGTCGCATCCAGCGCCGCGAAGTCATCCGCCCTGTCGCGGTAGGAGCAGAACTGTTTCGTGCAGACCATCGTGTTGTCCCCCGGGTAGAACAGCAGCACCACCCGCTCCCCCCGGTGCTCGGAGAGCCTGAACTGACCGTCGGTGCCAGGCAGCTCGAAGTCCGGCGCCTGCTCCCCGACCTGTGGCGTCTTCGACATGGTGCGGCTCCTCCTATTCGATCGCTGCGACCGTGGCGACCCTGGCAGGCCACTGCAGCCCTGGCAGGCCACTGTAACGATAGGCGACGAAGCGTCGGCGACCCGGTAACGATAGGCGACGAAGCGTCGGCGACCCGGTATCGCGATGCGGTACAACACCCGCCCATGCACGTCCACCTCGCGGCTTCGTGTCGCCTGCGTCGCCTGGCCACTCCGCCGCTCGCACTCGCGCTCGCCGCCCTGCTGATCGCGGCCTGCGGGGGCAGCTCCCCGCCCGCCGCCTCCGCGCCTGCTGCACTCGGGGGCTCCCCCTCCGCAGCCTCCGAGGGATCCGCCGCGGGCGCCGCGACGGCGGGCAACGCTGCCGCCTCGCTGCAGAACTGGCCCGAGTTCGGCCTGAACCCGCAGCGCACCGACGCCGGCGAGGAGAGCACCGGCATCACCCCCGCCAACGTGGGCCATCTGCGCCGCCTGCGTATCGCGCTGCCCGGTACGGTCGAACTCCTCGCCGATCTACCTCCACGGAGTGACGGTCGCGGGCGCCGCGCGCGACGTGGCGATCGTCACCACCACCTACGGCAAGACGCTCGCGATCGACGCCTCGAGCGGGCGCATCCTCTGGACATTCACCCCGCCCGGGTACTCCCGATGGGCCGGCAGCGCCCAGATCACCACCGCAAGTCCGATCGCCGACCCCGGCCGCCTGTTCGTCTACGCCGCCTCCCCCGACGGACGGATCCATAAGCTCTCCCTCGCCGACGGCAGCGAGGATCGCGCCAGTGCGTGGCCGGTCACGATCACCCGCGACCCCACCCGCGAGAAGCTCGCCGCCGCGCTGAACATCGACGGCCCCGACATCGTCGCCGCCACCGGCGGCTACTACGGCGACGCTCCCCCCTACCAGGGGCATGTGGCGCTGATCGACCGCTCCACCGGAGCGCTGCGTGGCGTGTTCAACACACTCTGTTCAAACCGTCGCCGGCTGATCGCGCCCTCGAGCTGCGCCGCCACCGACTCCGCGATTCTCTCCCGCGGCGGCGCCGTGATCGAGCCCGGCGGCCGGCGCATCCTGATCGCCACCGGCAACGGCCCCTGGAACGGGACCAGCGACTTCGGCGACTCCGTGCTCGAGCTCACCTTCCCCGGCCTACAGCTGCGCCAGAGCTACACGCCCACCAACCAAGCGCAGCTCAACACGAGCGATGCCGACCTCGGCTCCAGCGCCCCCGCGCTGCTCGGCGAGAACCGCGTGGTGCTCGCCGGCAAGGACGGGATCATGCGCGTGCTCGCCCTCTCGCGTTTGAATGGACGCCCCCCTCCCCGCGGCACACCACGCTCGGCGGCGAAGTCCAGCGGCTGCCGATCCCCGGCGGCGGGGAACTGTTCACCGCCCCCGCCGTCTGGCGTCACGGCGGGCGCACCACCGTGTTCGTGGGCGGCCCCAACGGAACCGGCGCCTACGGGCTGCGTGGCGGGCGGCTGTACCCACTGTGGATCGGCCACAACGCCGGCGCCAGCCCGATCGTGGCGGGCGGACTGCTCTACGTGTACGAACCGGGCGGCGGCGGGATCGACGTCTACAGCCCCGGCTCCCCCCGCCCGCTCGTCAAGCTGCCCGGCGCCCCCGGGCACTGGAACAGTCCGATCGCCGTTGACGGCCACATCGTCGAGCCCGAGGGCAACGCCAACGACCACCGGCTCAGCGGAACGCTCGATCTCTTCTCGATCGGGTAGCGCCATGCACGACCTCATTGCCCCGGCGCAGCACCGCCGTCACGTCCAGCGCGCCCGTCGCTCGACGCCACATCCACCGCACCGCCGAACGGGGGGTGCAAAAACACCGCTCGCCCGGGTAGCCTGAACCCATGGAGGAATCGCTCAGCGGCCAGCTGCTCGTCGCAGCCCCTTCGCTGCTCGACCCCAACTTCAGGCGGACCGTGGTGCTGATCGGCGCCCACAGCGAGGAGGGGGCGATGGGAGTCGTGCTCAACCGCCCCTCCGAGGTGACCGTCGGCGAGGCCGTTCCCCAGCTCGAGCAGGCCGTCGGCGAGCTCGAGACCGTGTATGTCGGAGGGCCCGTCCAGCCGAGCTCGATCGTCTTCCTCGCCGAGTTCCTCAACCCCTCCCCCGCCGGGCTGCTCGTGCTCGGGCGCATCGGCTTCCCCGCGCCCGAGGCCGACATCGACGAGCTCTCCGATGCGATCGCGCGCCGGCGCGTGTTCGCAGGCTACGCCGGCTGGGGTGGGGGTCAGCTCGACGAGGAGCTCGACCAGGGCGACTGGATCGCCCAGCCCGCGCGGCCCGAGGACGTGTTCACTCAAGACCCCGACGAGCTCTGGAGCAGAGTGCTCGCCCGCAAGGGCGGCGCCTACGTCCTGATGGCGCGGATGCCGCTCGACCCGAGCATGAACTGAGGCCGAGCCTCTAAGCTCTCTGGGTGCTCAAGCTCGCCCGCTGGTCCACCACCCACCGCCTCTACGTGGTGCTCGGCTGGATCCTCCTGATCGTCGCCGTCAACGCCCTCGCACGCTCGGCGGGGACGGAATACTCCAACAACTTCACGCTCCCCCACTCCGACGCCCAGCGCGCCGCGGACCTGCTGCAGAAGAGCTTCCCCGCGCAGGCCGGGGACCGCGACCAGATCGTCTTCCGCGTCGAACGCGGCACCGTGTTCGACCCAGGGGTGCGCGAACGGATGAGGGCGACCTTCGCCCGCGTCAAACGGCTGCCGCACGTCTCCGCGGTCATCAGCCCCTACGCTGGGCCCGTCGCCGGCAGAGCGGTCTCGGCCGACCACAGGATCGCCTTCGCCACGGTCGTCTTCGACGAGAAAGCCAACCTCGTGCCCGAGAGCGCCGCCAAGCGCGTCGTGGCGGTCGCCCGCGCCGCGG
Source organism: uncultured Solirubrobacterales bacterium (assembly GCA_963813765.1). Lineage (GTDB taxonomy): Bacteria > Actinomycetota > Thermoleophilia > Solirubrobacterales > Solirubrobacteraceae > Palsa-744. Next base: position 879,396 of record CAWFAB010000001.1, on the reverse strand, counting down.
CGCGGCCGGGACTGGAGGTGGAGCTCGGCGGGCAGGCGATCGAGCTGACCGAGCGGGAAGGCTTCGGCCTCTCCACCGCGGTCGGGCTGATGGCGGCGATCGTGGTGCTCTTGATCACCTTCGGCTCGCTGCTGGCGATGGGCCTGCCGATCCTCACCGCCCTGTTCGGCCTCGGCACCGGCCTCGGGCTGATCGCGCTGTTCACCCACGTCGTCGACACCCCGAACTTCTCCTCCGAGCTCGCCGCGATGATCGGCCTCGGGGTCGGGATCGACTACTCGCTGTTCATCCTCACCCGCTTCCGCGAGGCCCACTCCGGCCCCGGCCCCACCCACGGGCTCGTGCGCGAGTCGGTCGCGCTGGCGATGGACACCGCCGGGCGCGCCGTGCTGTTCGCCGGCGCCACCGTCGTGATCGCGCTGCTCGGGATGATGCTGCTCGGCGTCAGTTTCCTCTACGGCGTGGCGATCTCCGCTTCGATCGGGGTGCTGCTGGTGATGCTCGCCTCGCTGACGCTGCTGCCCGCGCTGCTCACGCTCGTCGGCGGCCGGCTCGCGCGGCCCGGCCGGTGGACCCGTAGGCGCGCGCGGCAGGCCGCCGCGGCCGAGAGCGACGCCGGCGCGGGCAACGGCGCGGCGGAGGGCAACGGCAGCGCGACGACCGGCACCCGACGGCGACCGGCGGCGGCGCGTGGCTGCGCTGGAGCGACTTCGTGCAGCGCCGCCCGCGCGCGATCGCGGTCGCGGCGACGCTGCTGATGCTGGTGATCGCGGCCCCCGCGACCGCCCTGCGGCTCGGCTCCAGCGACGCCGCCAACGACCCGCCCTCCACGACCACCCACCAGGCCTACGACGCTGCTCGCGAAGGGCTTCGGCGAAGGCTTCAGCGGCCCGCTGCAGATCGCCGTGCGGCTGCCCCAGCGCGGCGAGGAGGCGCCGGCGCGCGAACTGGAAGGGGCGGTCCGCACCGCGGGCGGCGTGGTCTCGGTCACCCCGGCCGCGTCTGAACCCGACGGGCGAAGTCGCGACCTTCTCGGCCTACCCGCGCTCCGCGCCGCAGGCCTACGCGACGACGCTGCTCGTGAAGGACCTGCGCGAACACGTGATCCCGCCGGTGGAGGCACGCACCGGCGTGAAGGCCTACGTCGGCGGCTTCACCGCCGGCTCGGTCGACTTCGCGACCGTGCTCGCCGCACAAGCTGCCGCTGTTCATCGGCGTCGTCGTGCTCGCTCTCCGCGCTGCTGCTGATGGTGGTCTTCCGCTCGCTGGTGATCCCGCTGCAGGCCGCCGTCATGAACCTGCTCAGCATCGGCGCCTCGCTCGGGGTGATCGTGGCGCTCTTCCAGTGGGGCTGGTTGCCGTGGCTGTTGGGGGTCAGCCCGGGCCCCATGGAGTCGTTCATCCCGGTGATGCTGTTCGCGATCGTCTTCGGGCTCTCGATGGACTACGAGGTCTTTCTCGTCTCGCGCATCCACGAGCAGTGGACCCGCACCGGCGACACCGCCGCGCCGTCGGCGAGGGGCTCGCGCTGACCGGCCGCGTGGTCACCGCCGCCGCCGCGATCATGGTGTGCGTCTTCCTCTCCTTCGTGCTCGGGGAAAGACCGGATCATCAAGGAGTTCGGCCTCAGCCTCGCCAGCGCCGTGTTCCTCGACGCCGTGATCGTGCGCTGCCTGCTGCTGCCCGCGGTGCTCGACATCGTCGGCGCCCGCACCTGGCGGATCCCCGCCCGGCTCGACCGTGTCCTGCCGCGGGTGAACATCGAGGGCGCCTCCGTGCGCGCGGCGGTGGCCGCCGAGGAGGGCGAGCTCGCGGTGAACGGCGCGCGGGAGCTGGAGCGAACCGGCGCGCTATGAGGTGCACTGCCGGCAGGCGCCGTGCAGCACGATCTCGTGCTCGGAGACCGCCAGCGGGACCCGCTCGCTGAGCTCGTCGATCGCCCGCTCGAGGGTCTCGTCCGAGAAGGGCATCACCACCCCGCACTCGTCGCACACGAGATGGTGGTGGTGCCCCTCGCGCGTCTCGCGCGCGCTCGTAGCGCGCCATCGCCTGGCCGGTCTCCACGCGCGTGGCCAGGCCCAGGCGCTCGAGCTCGTCGAGGATCCGGTAGATGCTCGCGCGGCTCACCCCGCGCCGCTCGGAGCTCAGCGCCTGCTCGATCTCCGTGGCCGTGAGCGCGCACGTCTGCTCCCCGAAGCAGCTCCAGCACCGCGCGGCGCGCGCCCCCGCGCCTGCGGCCCGCCGCCGCCAGCGTCGCCTCCGCGCGGTCGGCCCAGGCGTCGGCGCAGGAGCCAAGGAGTGCTCGGCGGAGGAGCCCGCCAAAACCGAGCCCGGGGCGAGCCCTTGGAGGCGCCGGAGGTCATCTCTCGATGGTATCCGTGGCCCCACCGCGCCTCCTCTGCCACGCGCACGCGCGCGTGCACGCGACCCGTCCCACAACCGCGGCGTAGAAGGCGATCGCCACCAGGATCACCGCGCTGCCCGGAGGCACCACTCCGATCCAGTCAGCCAGCGCGAGCCCGCTCCACATCGCCCCCAGCGCGATCAGCGCGGAGAGCGCCATCCCCCGGTAGGGGCTCGCCGTAAGCCGGTGCGCGGCCCCCGCGGGCGCGGCGAGCAGACCGAGCAGCAGCAGCGCCCCCACGGCCTGCGTCGCCTCCGCCGCGTCCAGGCCCAGCAGCGCCAGGAACGCGAACCCCAGGGCGCGCACCGGCACGCCCCGAGCCGCCGCCAGCGGCGCATCGATCGAGGCGAACAGCAGCGGGCGCCCGATCGCCGCCAGCGCCGCCACGATCGCCACCCCGATCGCCGCCGCCAGCTGCGCCTCCCCTGCGGTGAGGCTGAAGATCGAGCCGAACAGCGTGCGCGAGGCGAGGGTCCCGTTCGATCCCGAGGACCCCGAGTTGAAGAGATCCAGGAAGAGCACCCCCACGCCGAGCACCCACACGAAGACCATCCCGATCGTCACGTCATCAGCCCGGGTGGGCGGGTTCCGCGGGGTGGGCCGCCGGGCGGGTGGGTCCAAGGCCCCCAGCATCAGCGCCACCAACACAGTCGCCGCGAACAGGCCCACGCGCAGATCCAGGCCCGCCGCCGCGGCGGCCAGAGCCCCTGTGAACGCCACGTGGCCGAGCGCGTCCCCCGCGAACATCTGCACACGCAGCACCACGAAGTACCCGATCAGGCCGCTCGCCACCGCGATGCACGAGCCCGCGAGCAGCGCGTTGCCGAGAAACCCTTCGAAGAGCATCAGCGGCCCCCCGCCGGGGAGGGAGCGGACGCCATACCGCCGTGGTCGCCGCCCGGGCGTCCGCCGGGGGCGCCACGCCGGCGCAGGCGGCCCGCCGGGAGGTTCCGCGCGATGCGCGCCGCCGCGAACAGCACGATCGCGATGCTCGTCACGAAGAACCCCGGCGGGTCGTTCGTGAAGTAGGAGAGTCCCAGCCCCACCCACGCGATCACAAGCCCCAGCAGCACGCTCAGCGCCAGGCTCAGCCCGATGCGCGGGGTCAGCACCCGTGCGATCGCCGCCGGCGCGAGCAGCAACGCGAAGACCAGCAGCACCCCCGTGATCTGCACCGTCGCCGCCACCGCCAGCCCCAGCACGAACAGGAACGCCACCGATAGCGCACGCACCGGCACGCGGCTCGCGGATGCGAGCGATCCATCTACAGATGCGAAGAACAGCGGACGCCCCACGACCCCGAGAAACGCCACGGCGCACACCCCCACGACCGCCAACGTCAGCACCTCGCCTCTCGTCGTGCCCAGGATCGAGCCGAACAGCAGCGTCTCCAGGCTCTCCAGGACGCCCCCGTAGAGGCTCAGCAACAGGTAGCCCACCGCCAGCGCCCCCGCCCCCGCCATCCCCACCACCGCCGACTGCTGCGCCTGGCTGCGCCGGCCGGCGGCCGATCGGCCCCCGCCGGGCGCGACGCCCGCGATCACGAGCGCCCCCGCGCCGCAGAACGCGAAGTACCCCCACGCCAGCGGCAGCCCCGCCAGCGCCGCCGCGGCCGCCCCTGGGAAGGACATCATCGAGAGTGTGTGCCCCGCGAACGTCTCGCTTCGCAGCACCATGAACCAGCCCACCACCGCCGCCGTCACGGCCACGATGCCCGCGGCCTGCAGGGCGTTGACCATGAAGGGGTACGCCAGCAGCTGGTGGACATCGGAGACGAGGTTGAACGAGAGGCGAGGACTCATCCCTCCGCAACGCCCCCACAGACACGCAGAGCAAGCTGGTCAAGGACGCAAGGAGCGTGGCGTGCTGAGCACGCGAGCGACTGAGGACGCAGATCCAGCGCAGCTATGCGTGCCTGTGGGTTCACCGCAGCACGTGGCGAGGCCCGTGCAGGTGGGGAGCCTCCGGCTGGCCCACCACGACGAGGCGCCCGTCCTTCAGGCGCAGCACCTCGATCGGCGCACCGTACAGTCCGCTGAGCGTCTCGCTCGTGATGACCTCCCGCACGGGGCCCATCGCCGCGCGGCCTCCCGCCAGGTACAGCACCCGGTCCACGTACGGCAGCAGCGGGTTCACGTCGTGCGCCACCAGCAGCACCGTCACCCCCTCCGCGCGGCAGAGGCGCTGCACGAGCGCCGCCACCGCCGCCTGGTTGGGCAGGTCCAGGCCATCGAGGGGCTCGTCGAGGATCAGCATCCGCGGGCTGCGCACCAGCGCCTGCGCGATCAGCAGCCGCTGCTGCTCCCCGCCCGAGCACTCCCCGATCGGCCGCTCCGCATACGCGCCCGCGCCGACTCGCTCGATCGCCTCGTTCACCCGCTCCCGGGCCTCGCGGGAGCGGGCGCCGAAGCGACCCACCGGCGGCAGCGGCACGCCCCAGCGGCGCCCGTCGAGGCCGAGGCGCACCATGTCCACCCCCCGCACCCGCGTCCCCGCGTCGAACACCCGCCGCTGCGGCAGGTACCCGATGTGCTCGTTGCGTGCACCCGGGGGGGCCGTCCAGAACCCTCACGCCGCCCCGCTCGAGGCCCAGAAGGCCCAGCAGCACCCGCAACAGCGTCGACTTCCCCGACCCGTTCGGGCCCAGGATCGCCACGAACTCCCCCTCGGGAACGAGCAGGTCCACCCCACTCCAGATCGTGCGGCCCGCCAGGCGCACCGTCGCGTCCGTCAACTCCACCGCTGGGGTCCCGCGCTGGGCAGCCTGGCCGGCATCGACGCCGGATGCTCGTGCCGCCGCGCCTACGGCTGGCGCCCCATCCTCGGGGCCGGTCCCGCGCGTGGACATCGGCTACCTCCCCGTCGCCTCGTGCAGCGCGCGCATCAGCCCTTCGAGCTCCGCGACCTGCCACTGCTCGAAGCTGTCACTCGCCGGCGAGAGCGTCTCCGTGACCGTCGCGATCGGGATGTGCGCCGCGCGGGCCAGTTCGTTGACGCGCTGCACGTCCGGAGTCACGTTCTGGCTGTTGAAGACCCATACCTCGATCCGGCGATCTTCGGCCTGGCTGTCCACCGTGCGCTTGTCCTGGGCCGTCACTTCGCCGCCCTCGGCGATCGCTTTCGCGAAGCTGTAGGGCGTCAGCAGCCTCAGGCCGAGGTCAACGCCCAGACCCTGGAAGATGCTCTCGCTGTAGCCCACCGGCGCCCCCGCGTAGCGAGCGCGGATCTCGCGGCGCAGTTCGTTGTAGCGCGCCAGTCCGCGGGTCTCGAAGGTCTGCTTGCGCTGGGCGAAGTAGGCGGCGCCGGCCGGGTCGAGCCGGTCGTAGTCGGCGACGATCTGGTTGACGACCGTGTCCACGTTGGGCGGGAAGTACCAGCGGTGTGGGTTATCGCCGTCGTGCAGCCCGAGCAGATCGCCCACGTTCAGCGCCACCCGCCCGCTCTGCGGGCTCGCAGCCAGCAGCTTCGAGGCCCATTCGTCGTACCCCACCCCGTTGACGATCGCCAGCCGCGCCCCCGCCATCGTGCGCGCGTCCTGCGCGGTCGGTTCGTAGCTGTGGGGGTCCGTGCCCGGGTTGACGATGATGCTCTTCAGGCGGACCCGCTCGCCGCCAAGCTGCGCCGCGATGCTGCCCCAGAAGTTCTCCGCCGCCACCACCTGCAGCCTGCCGCCGGCGCCCACCGCGGCGCTTTCGCCCTGTCCGCCGCACCCAGCGAGCAGAGCCAGGACGCCGGCGGCGGCGAGCAATGCCAGGGAGCGCATCGAGCCAATAGTATCATAAGACTGAGTCTCGTTCTTAGCTTGGTGGGCATCCGCAACCGCACATCCCAAATGTGGGCTCAGCTTTCGGGCAGCTGCAACTGCAGCAGCTCACCGCCGTCCTCGTGGTCGACCTGCAGCGTGGTGTGCTCCAAGCCGAAGCGCTCCCGCAGCAACTCCTCCAGGGCCCGCCGCGCCGCGTGGCAGTCGGCCTCCCGCTCCACCAGCACGTGGGCGGAGAGCGCGGGGAAGCCCGCCGTCAACTCCCACACGTGCAGGTCGTGCACCTCCACCACATGCGGCTGCGCCGCCAGCGCACGGCCCACCTCGCGAGGATCGAGGCCCGGCGGCGCCGCCTCCAGGAAGATCCGCCCCGAGGCGCGCAGCAGGCCGACCGCGGAGCGCACCATCAGCGCCGCCACCAGCAGCGAGGCGATCGGATCCGCGCGCTCGAAGCCCGTCAGGAGAATCAACGCTCCCGCCAGCGCCGTCCCGATGAACGCGAAGAGATCCGTGAGGATGTGCTGGAAGGAGCCCTCCACGCTCATGTGCGCCTCCCGCCCCGCTCCCGCGAGCGCTGCCGTGGCGGCGCCGTTGACCGCGATTCCCGCCAGCGCCACCGCCACCATCGCCCACGCCGACACCGCCGGTGGGGAGATCAGCCGCGCCACCGCCGAGTACACGATCGCGCCCGCCAGCACCAGCAGCGTGATCCCGTTCGCCTGCGCCGCCAGCGCCTCCACGCGCAGGAAGCCGTAGGTCAGCGCCCCCCGCGCCGGTCGCGCCGCCAGGCGCAGCGCGAGCAGCGAGAGCGCCAGGGCCGCCGCGTCCGTCAGCATGTGCGCCGCGTCGGAGAGGAGCGCCAGCGAGTGCGCCAGCACCCCCGCCACGACCTCCACCGCCATGAAGCCCAGGATCAGCGCCAGCGCCATCGCCACGCGGCGGGCGGACGCCGGCGGGGCGTGGCGCGGACCGTGCGGGTGTCCCGCGCGGGAGGCCGGCCCGCCGCCTGCCCGTCCGCTGTCGGTGTGTCCGCCCCAGGTGTGAAAGTGGCTCACCCCTGAATGATCGGCCTCACGGCTCCGGTGGCTCGGAGGCCGCCTCGCCGCCTTGGGAGGAGCCCTCCTCCAGGGTGCGCCGGCGGCCGATCAGCAGCACCACCAGCACCACCAGGATCACCACGATCAGCACCCCGCCCGCGATGTAGCGCAGTTTGTGGTGGACCGCCGTCGATTTGTGCGTCGAGGTGGCGACGGTGAACGATGAGCCACCGGCGCGCGCCGCCGCGGCGAGCTGCGGCACCTCCGACGGCGTGTAGGTGACAGTGATGTGTCCCCCATTGGAGAGCGAGGCGTGGGCCTTGTAGCCCTGCCTGTGGAGCACCACCGCGATCACTTCCCGGTGGCGCAGCTGCGCCAGCAGTTCCTGATAGCCCTCGCGCTGGAAGTGGACCGCGCTCGCGGCGAGCGCCGGGGTCGCGGCCGTCGATGCGAGGGCCGGCAGTACGAGCGCCGCGCATGCCGCCGCCAGGGTGGAACGTCTGAACAGGTTCTTCATCCGCGAAACCCTAGCGCCGTGAGCCATCCCAAGCGGCGCGGCCCGCGCTCACTTGCCGCGACTGATCCTTGCCGCCTTCAGGCGCTCGGTCTTGCCCAGCTGCACCTTGCGCATGCGCACGCTCCTGGGGGTGACCTCGACGCACTCGTCCTCGTGGACGAACTCCATCGCCTCCTCGAGGGTGAGCCGGCGGTGGGGGACGAGGCGCTCGAGCACCTCGGAGGTGGAGGAGCGCATGTTCGTCAGGTGCTTCTCCTTGACGGGGTTGACGTCGATGTCCTCGGTGCGCGCGTTCTCACCGACGATCATCCCCTCGTAGACCTCCTCGCCGGGCCCGACGAAGAGGGTGCCGCGCTCCTGGAGGCTCATCAGCGCGTACTGCGCGGTGGCGCCGCGGCGGTCGGAGATGAGGACGCCGGTGGTGCGCGTCCTCATCTCCCCCGCCCACCGCTCCCAGCGGTCGAAGACGTGGTGCATCATGCCGGTGCCGCGCGTCTCGGTGATGAACTCCGTGCGGAAGCCGATCAGGCCGCGGGCGGGCACGAGGTAGTCCATCCGCACCCAGCCGGTGCCGTGGTTGGTCATGTGCTCCATGCGCCCTTTGCGCAGCGCGAGCATCTGGGTGACGACGCCGACGTAGTCCTCGGGCACGTCGATCGAGAGGCGCTCCACGGGCTCGTGGCGCTTGCCGTCGATCTCCCGCTCCACCACGCGGGGCTGCCCGACGGTCAGCTCGAAGCCCTCGCGGCGCATGATCTCAACGAGCACCGCGAGCTGCAACTCACCCCGGCCCTGCACCTCCCACGACTCCGACCCGACCCCGCCAGTGTGCTGCACGCGAAGGGAGACGTTGCCGATCAGCTCCGCATCCAGGCGGTCGCGCAGCTGGCGGGCTGTGAGCTTGCTGCCCTCGCGGCCCGCCATCGGCGAGGTGTTGATGCCGAGCGTGATCGACAGCGACGGGCTCGTCGACGGTGATCACCGGCAGCGGCCGGGGATCCTCGGGGTCGGCGAGGGTCTCCCCGATCGTGACCTCCGCGATCCCCGCGACCGCGATGATCTCCCCCGGCCCCGCCTCCGCGGCGTCCACGCGATCGAGCGCCTCGGTGACGTACAGCTCGGAGACCTGCGAGCGCTCGATCGAGCCGTCGGCGCGGCACCAGGCGATCTGCTGGCCGCGGCGGATGCGCCCGTGGCGCACGCGGCAGATCGCGAGGCGCCCCACGTAGGGGGAGGCGTCGAGGTTCGTGACCAGCGCCTGCAGCGGATGCTCGGGGTCGTGGGTGGGCGCGGGGATGTGCTCGAGCAGCAGGTCGAGCAGCGGCGCCGAGATCGCCGTCCGGCACCGGACTCGCCGGCGTCGTACTCCAGCGACGCCCGGCCGGCCTTGGCGTTGCAGTAGACGATCGGGAAGTCGATCTGCTGCTCGTCCGCGTCGAGATCGAGGAACAGCTCGTACACCTCGTCGATCACCTCGGCGACCCGTGCGTCGGGGCGGTCGACCTTGTTGACCACGAGGATCACCGGCAGGCGCGCCTCCAGGGCCTTGCGCAGCACGAACCGCGTCTGCGGCAGCGGACCCTCGGAGGCGTCCACGAGCAGCAGCACCCCGTCGACCATCGTCAGGCCCCGCTCGACCTCGCCGCCGAAGTCGGCGTGGCCGGGGGTGTCCACGATGTTGAGCTTCACGCCCCCGTAGTGCAGCGCGGTGTTCTTCGCGAGGATCGTGATGCCCTTCTCGCGCTCGAGGTCCATCGAGTCGAGCACCCGCTCCGCCACGTCCTGGCCAACGCGGAACGCGCCGGACTGCCACAGCATGGCGTCGACCAGCGTCGTCTTGCCGTGGTCGACGTGCGCCACGATCGCGACGTTGCGGATATCTGAACGGGGTTCCAGCACAGCAGCCCGGCAGGCTAGCGTGCCCCGGCCATATTGCGCACCATCCGCGCTCCGAAGCGGCCCAAAGCCGACGGCATACGTTCGGCGCTGGCAAGAACCGTCTCCAGCGCGGCCGCGAAACGCCGGATCTCCGACTCCTCTATCACGAGCGGGGGCAGGGCCTTGATCACGTTCATGCGGTGGCCGGCGACCTGGCAGAGGATGCGGTGCTCGTGGAAGAGGGGCACCGTGACGAGCTGCGAAAAGAGCCCCGGCTGGGCGCGCTCCAGCGCGTTCCACGCCGCGCGGGCGGAGCGGCCCTCGGGTGGGCCGAGCTCGATCGCCCACATCAGCCCGAGGCCGCGCACGTCGCGCACGATCGCGTGGCGCTCGACCAGGGGGCGGGTGAGCTCCAGCAGCAGCTCCCCCAACCGCGCGGCGCGCTCCACCAGCCCCTCCTGCTCGAGCACCCGCAGCGTCGCGAGGCCCGCGGCGGCGGCGAGGTCGTTGCCGCCGAAGGTGGAGCCGTGGCGGACGGCGCGCTCCATCCCGTCGAAGACCCGCTCGAAGGCCGCGCGGGAGACGAGCACCGCACCGACCGGCACGAGCCCTCCGGAGAGCGCCTTCGCGAGGCAGACCATGTCCGGCTGAAGGCCCCAGTGCTCCAGGGCGAGGAAGCGCCCGGTGCGCCCGAGGCCGGTCTGCACCTCGTCGCAGACGAACAGCGCGCCCGCCGCGTGGCAGCGCTCCTGGGCGCCCGGGAGGTAGCCACCCGGCGGCAGGTTCACGCCCTTGCCCTGCACCGGCTCGACCACGAAGGCGGCCACGTCGCCGGTCGCGAGCTCGCGCTCCAGCGCATCGAGGTTCCCGAAGGGCACGGGGTCGCAGCCGGGGAGCAGCGGCCCGAAGCCTTCGCGGAAGTGATCGTCCCCATTGAGCGAGAGCGAGCCGAGCGTGAGCCCGTGGAAGGCGTGCTCGGCGTAGAGGATTCGTGGGCGTCCGGTGGCCGCGCGCGCGATCTTGACGGCGGCCTCCACCGCCTCCGTGCCGCTGTTCGCGGGCACCATCGCCCCCACGCTCGCGGGCGCGCGCGCGAGCAGCTGCTCGGCGAGCACCCCACTGAGCAGCGTTACGCCGAGCTGCGGCAGATTGCCGGTGCGCGCCGCCATCGCCTCCTGCACCGCGGCGATCGCCTCGGGGTGGTTGCGCCCGATCGCGAACACCCCGTAGCCGCCGAAGAGGTCCAGGTAGCGCCGGCCCTCGGAGTCGATCAGGTGAGCCCCCTCGCCCCCCACCCACACCCTGTCGAACCCCAGCGTCCGCAGGATTCGCCCCATCTGGGGGTTCAGGTGGCGGTCGTTCAGCGCCAGCTCCTCGCCCATCCGCCGCGCGATGATCTCGCGCACCGGGGGGATGGGGGCGAGGGTCATGTGACTAAGCGTAGGCCCGCTTGCGCCTGCGGCGCGCCTCACGCCACCGCGGAGCGCTTGCGCGCGCGACTGGCCTCGTCCACGCGCACCACGTCCCACACCAGCCCCACGCGCTCCAGGCCGCGGATCACCAGCGCGGAGACATCGGGCTGGCGCCAGCTCAGGCCGTGGCTCGCGGAGGTGGGGAAGGCGTGGTGGTTGTTGTGCCACGCCTCGCCGAGCGTGGGTAGCGCGAGCCAGGCCAGATTGCGGGACTAATCCCCGGTGGCGTAGTCGCGGCGCCCGAAGAAGTGGCAGAGGGAGTTGATGCTGTAGGTCACGTGGTGCAGGAGGAGCATCCGCACCGCGCCGCCCCAGAGCAGGCCGGTGAGACCGGCGCGCCAGGTGCCGCCGATCGCGAAGCCCAGCGCGAAGGCGGCGGCGAGGCCGCCGATCGCCCACACGAAGAAGGTGCGGTCGACGAACGCGACCACCGGATCGGCGAGCAGGTCCGGGGCGTAGCGCTCGCGGGAGCCGCGCTCGGTGTGGATGAACAGCCAGCCGAGGTGCGCGTGGGCGAGGCCGCGCAGCGCCCCGCGCAGGCCGACGCCGTGGTCAACGTGGGGGCTGTGGGGATCCCCCTCCCTGTCCGAGAAGGCGTGGTGCTTGCGGTGGTCGGCCACCCACGAGATCACCGGGCCCTCGATCGCGGCGGAGCCGAGCACGGCGAGGACGCCGCGCACCGCGGGAAAGGTCTTGAAGCTGCGGTGGGTGAAGAGGCGGTGGAAGCCGACCGTGATGCCGAGGCCGGTGAGGAGGTACATGATCGCGAACACGATCAGGTCGGAGGGGCGCAGCAGCCCGTCCCACATCTGCCAGGCGACGAAGCCGAGGGCGAGGATCGGCCCGACGGTGATGAGCGCGGTGAGCGCTCGATCGAGCGTCTCGTGCTCGGCGGGCTGGACGTCGTCCGGCCCGACGGAGATGAGCTGGTCAGTCATGGCCAGCACGGCAAGCTAGCAAGCAGCGCCCTACTCTGTCGCAACGATCATGTCTTTGATGGCCACGCACCACATCGACCCCGACTCCGGTGCCGTTCGCCCGCACTGAGCCGCTGCGCCGAGAGCTGGCCGGGGCGCTCCCGGAGCGCCCGTTCGCGCTGCGCTTCTGGGATGGCACGGAGCTGCCCCGACCATACCGGGGGGCCCGGTCTTTACGGTGCGCTCGCCGGCGGCGGTGGCCCACCTGCTGCGGGCGCCGGGACAGCTCGGCCTCGGCCGGGCTTACGCCGCGGGGGAGCTGGAGGCGGACGACCTCGACCGCGTGATCGGCCTGCTGGACGGCTTCAGGGCGCCCCCGATCGATCGCGCGACGCGCCTGCGCCTGACGGTGGCGGCGGTGCGGGCGTGCGGCTTGACGCTCCCTCCCCGCATCCCCGCGAGCGAGCTGCGCCCGCAGGGGCGCCGCCACAGCCGCGCGCGCGACGTGCGCGCGGTGCGCCACCACTACGACGTCTCAAACGACTTCTTCAAGCTGTTCCTGGACTCCTCGATGACCTACAGCTGCGCGGTCTTCGCGCGCGGCGCCGCCACGCTCGAGGACGCCCAGCTGGCCAAACGGGAGCTCGTGTGCGAGAAGCTCGCGCTGAGGGAGGGCGAGCGCCTGCTCGACGTGGGCTGCGGGTGGGGCAGCTTCGTGCTGCACGCCGCCGCCCGCCACGGTGTGAGCGCGGTGGGAATCACGCTCTCCCCCAACCAGGCGGAGCTCGCGCGCCGGCGCGTCGCGAAGGCGGGCTTGGAGGACCGCGTGGAGATCCGCCTGTGCGACTACCGCGACCTCGATCGGAGCGAGCGCTTCGACGCGATCGCGAGCATCGGGATGGTGGAGCACGTGGGGGCCAACCAGATCGACGTGTACGCGGCGAAGCTCGCGGGCCTGCTCGACCCCGGAGGCCGGCTGCTCAACCACGGCATCGCGCGCCTGCGCCACGGCGACCCCGAGGCGGGGCCCTTCTCAGAGCGCTACGTCTTTCCCGACGCGGCCCCCCTGCACGTCTCGCGCGTGCTGCTCGCGCTGGAGCGCGCGGGCATCGAGCCCACGCACGTGGAGGGCCTGCGCCAGGACTACGTGGACACGCTCAGCGAGTGGATCGCGCGCCTGGACGCCAACCGCGAGCGGGCCGAAGCGCTTGCCGGCGGCGAGCGCGTGCGCGTCTGGCGCCTCTACCTGCGCGCGGCCCGCAACGGCTTCGCCACCGGCTTCACCTCGATCTTCCAGGTGCTCGCGCGCCGGGCGTGAACCCGCCCACCCCGGCGGGCGTAGCTGACGTAGCTACGCCAGCGAGGCCATCACGTGCTTGACGACGGTGTAGTCCTCCAGCGAGTACATCGCGAGGTCCTTGCCGTAGCCGGACTCCTTGAAGCCGCCGTGGGGCATCTCGGAGACGAGCGGGATGTGGTCGTTGATCCAGACGCAGCCGAAGCGCAGCGCCTTGGAGACCCGCAGCGCGCGACCGACGTCGCGCGTCCAGACCGAGGAGGCGAGGCCGTAGCGGGTGCCGTTGGCCCACTCGATCGCCTGCTGCCTCGTCGGTGAAGCGCTGGACGGTGATCACCGGGCCGAAGATCTCGCGCTGGATCATCTCGTCGTCCTGGTGCGAGCCCCGCGACCACCGTCGGCTCGAGGTAGAAGCCGGGGCGCTCGGGCTCGCGCCCGCCGGTGACGATCTCGGCGTGCGCGGGGCGGCGCTCGCAGGAAGCCCTCGACGCGCTCGCGCTGGCGGGCGGAGTTGAGCGGCCCGAGCGTCGTCTCGGGCGGCGAGCGTGTCGCCGATCACGAGGCCCCGCGCCTGCTCGAGCCAGGCCGGCGACGACGTCGTCGTAGACGCCCGCGCGCGGCGAGCACGCGCGTGGCGGCGGTGCAGTCCTGGCCGGCGTTGTAGTAGCCGGTGCCCGCGATCGTCTCCAGCGCGCTCCTCGAGGTCGACGTCGTCGAAGACGATCACGGGCGCCTTGCCGCCGAGCTCGAGGTGCACGCGCTTGAGCGTGTCGGCGGCGGTGCGCGCGATCTGCTTGCCGGTCTCGCACCGAACCGGTCAGCGAGACCATGTCCACGTCGGGGTGCGCGACCAGCGCCTCGCCCGTCGGGCGGCCGTGACCGCATGACCACGTTCAGGACGCCCCTGGGCAGGATCTCGGCAGCGAGCTCGGCCAGGCGGACGCGTCGTGACCGGCGTCGTCTCGGCCGGCTTCAGCACGACCGTGTTGCCGGCCGCGAGCGCGGGGCCGATCTTCCAGATCGGCCATCATCAGCGGGTAGTTCCACGGCGTGACCTGGCCGATCACGCCGACCGGCTCGCGGCGGATGAACGAGGTGTGGCCCTCCATGTACTCGCCGGCGGCCCTGCCCTCCAGGCAGCGCGCGGCGCCGGCGAAGAAGCGCAGGTTGTCGGCCATCACGCGGATCTCGTCGTTCGTGCACCGCTGCGATCGGCTTGCCGGCGTTGAGCGCCTCCAGGCGGGCGAGCTCCTCGCCGTGCTCCTCGATCAGGTCGGCGATCGCAAGCAGCGCCTGTGCGCGCTGCGGCGGGCGTGGTCGTGCGACCAGCCCTCGAACGCCCGGCGCGCGGCCCTCGACGGCGCGGTCGACGTCCGCGGCGCTCGACAGCGGCGCCTGCGCGATCTCCTCGCCCGGTCGCCGGGTTGAGGATCGGCTCGGTCTCGCCCTCCGACGGCGAGGAGCTCGCCGTCGATGAAGTTGCTCAAGCGTGTCGCATCGCGATCTCCTCTCGTTGTGGCCATCTGGATCTCACTCCTCGGCGAGTCGCCGTCATCGACCGTCGCCTCGCCAGCGAGCGCTCGGCGACCGCGGGGTGCGTGATCTGGCCGTCGCGCACATTCAGCCCCAGGCGCAGGCCCGGGTCGCGCTCGAGCGCCTCCTCGACGCCGTGCTCGGCCAGCTCCAGCACGTAGGGCAGCGTGGCGTTGGTGAGCGCGTAGGTCGAGGTGATCGGCACCGCGCCCGGCATGTTCGCCACGCAGTAGTGGGTCACGCCGTCCACTTCGAAGGTGGGGTCGGAGTGGGTGGTCGGGCGCGAGGTCTCGAAGCACCCGCCCTGGTCGATCGAGACGTCCACGAGCACCGCGTGGCGGCGCATCAGCCCGAGCTGCTCGCGGCGCGATGACGTGCGGGGCGCGGCCCGCCGTGGATCAGCACCGCGCCGATCACCAGGTCCGCCGCGGCAGCATCTCCTCGATCGCGAGCGTCGAGGAGTACACCGTCGACGCGCGGCCCGCCGAAGGCGACTTCCAGCTCGCGCAGGCGATCGATCGAGCGGTCGAACACGAACACGTCCGCCTGCATCCCGATCGCGATGATCGCCGCGTTCATCCCCACCACGCCGCCGCCGATCACGAGCACCGTGGCCGCGGCGACGCCGGGCACGCCGCCGAGCAGGATGCCGCGGCCGCCGAGCGGCTTCTCCAGCATGAACGCCCCCGCCTGCGTCGCCAGCTTGCCCGCCACCTCGCTCATCGGGGCCAGCAGCGGCAGCCGCCCGCGCGCGTCCTCCACGGTCTCGTACGCGATGCACGTCGCCCCCGAGGCCTGCAGGCCGCGCGTCAGACTCGGCTCCGCGGCGAGGTGCAGGTAGGTGAACAGCGTCTGCCCCTCGCGCAGCAGCGACACCTCCCCGGGCTGGGGCTCCTTGACCTTCAGCAGGAGCTCCGCCTCCGCGAAGACCGCCTTCGCGTCCGCGACGATGCGCGCGCCCTGCGCCGTGAAGTGGGCGTCGTCGATTGCGCTGCCCACGCCCGCGCCGGCCTGCACGATCACCTCGTGGCCGTGCGCCGTCAGCTCGCGCACCCCCGCCGGGGTGAGCGCCACGCGGTACTCGTCCCGCTTGATCTCGCTCGGCACCCCGATCCTCACGGCGACCCCCAGGCTCGCACAAACCGACCCCACCCCCGACCCCCCCTGTGGGGGTCCTTCTCCAAAAAGAAAATCCCCGCCCTCACCGCGCCAGCTCCCGCCCCCGCAGCGCGAGCCAGAACTCGATCCGATCGCGCGCGTGGGAGAAGTCGCGGCCCGTGAGCTGCTCCACCCGGCGGATGCGGTAGCGCAGCGTGTGGCGGTGGCAGTACAGCGCGTTCGCCGCCTTCTCCCAGTGGCCGTTGTGTTCGATGAAGACGTCCAGCGAGCGCAGCAGCTCGTCGCCGTACTCCCCCTCGCCCGCTTCCACCGGGCCGAGCACGCTGCGGCAGTAGACCCGCAGCGCGTCGTCGTCCTGCAGCGAGAGCAGCAGCTGGAAGGCGCCGAGGTCGGCGTGCGAGGCGACCACCTCCGAGCTGCCCCCGTTGCGCATCCGCACCGCCTCCAGCGCGCAGCGCGCCTCGTGGAAGCTGAGGCGCAGCGACTGCGTCGGCGCCACGCGGCTGGCGCTCGCGCGCACCTCCCCCACCCGGGCGGCGAGCTCGGTGCGGACGCGGCGGGCGAGCGCGATCGGGTCCACCTCGCGAAGGATTGGATGCCCGCCCCCCCCATCCGCGACCGGGGTGGGCGGGGTGGGCGGGCCCCCATCAATTACCGCGCACACCAGGCCCGCGCGGATCGCCACCAGGCTGCCCGAGGATTCGCCTCCCGCGGGCGACGGATCCCCCGACGAAGAATCCCCCCGCGCGAGGATCCGCTCCACGAGCGGCGCCGCCACCGCGGGGTCGGGGACCTCGAACGCCAGCACCGCGGCCTGCTCGCCGATCCCGAACGGGCGCAGCTTCGCCTGGAGCTCCTCCGGGTACAGGCGCCCCGTGAGCGCCTCCGCCAGCACGTCGCCGGCCATGCTGCGCTGCAGCATTTCGTAGCGCTCGTCCAGCAGTCGCGCGAACACCCGCTCGGTGATCGCGATGAACGGCAGTTCGAAGGGGACCTCGAACAGCGGGAAGGACCGCTTGCGCGCCTCGTTCGCGAGGGCGGCGGGCAGGCGTTTGTGGGCGAAGCCCGTGCCGAACCCCAGCCCCGCGATCTCGTGCTCCGCCAGGCGCGCGATCAGCTCCCGCTGCGCCTTCGCGCTCTGCAGCTGCAGGCCGGTCGTGAGCAGCAGCTCCCCGCCCCGCAGCCACGGCGTGGGGTCGGTCAGCTCCGTGCTGTGCACCCAGCGCGACGCTGCCCTTTCGCCGACTCCCGCCCGCTGATGAGCTCCAGGCCCAGATCCGCCACGAGGCCCTCGACGGTCAGCATCAGCGCCGCGCGACCCGCTCCCACGCCTCGCTCAGCACGGGGCGCAGGATCGCCTCGATCTCCGCGAACTGCTCCGGGCCGGCGATCAGCGGCGGGGAGAGCTGGATCACCGGCTCCCCGCGGTCATCCGTGCGGCAGATCAGCCCGCGGCGGTACAGCTCGCCGGAGAGGAACCCCCGCAGCAGCTCCTCGGACTCCTCCGCGCTGAACGTCGCCTTCGTGCGCTTGTCCCTGACCAGCTCGATCGCCTGGAAGTAGCCCGCCCCGCGCACGTCGCCCACGATCTCCAGGTCCCGCAACCCCTCCAGCATCCCCCGCAGCGCCGGCTCGTTGGCGCGCACGTGCTCGCACAGGCCCTCGCGCTCCATCACGTCGATGTTCGCCAGCGCCACCGCGCTGCACACGGGGTGCCCGCCGAAGGTGAAGCCGTGGGTGAACGTCGCCTTCCCGTGCAGGAACGGCTCGGCGATGTGGTCGCCCGCGATCGCCGCCCCCATCGGCGCGTACGCCGAGGTGAGGCCCTTCGCCGTCGTGAGGATGTCCGGCCGGTAGCCGTAGCGCTCGCACCCAAACCAGTGGCCGAGGCGGCCCCACGAGCAGATCACCTCGTCGGAGATCAGCAGCACCCCGTGGCGGTCGCAGATCTCGCGCACCCGCTGGAAGTAGCCCTCCTGGGGGACGAAGCAGCCGCCGCTGTTCTGCACCGGCTCGAGGATCACCGCCGCCACCGTCTCCGGGCCCTCGAAGAGGATCGCCTCCTCGATCGCGTCCGCCGCCCACAGCGGATCGCGATCCTCCCGCCAGCGGTAGGAGTTCGTGTTGGGCACGTGGTGGCCCCCCGGGGTCAGCGGCTCGAACGGCGCTCGCAGGGCGGGCAGCCCGGTCGCCGTGAGCGCCCCCATCGAGGTCCCGTGGTAGGCGAGGTTGCGCGCGATCAGCTTGAAGCGACGGGGCTCCCCGCACGCCGCGTGGTAGGCCTTTGCGAGCTTCCACGCCGTCTCCACCGCCTCCGAGCCCCCCGAGGTGAAGAACACGCGGTTCAGGTTCCCCGGCGCGAGGCCCGCGATCCGCGCCGCCAGCTCGATCGAGCGCGGGTGCGCGTAGCTCCAGTTCGTGTAGAACGCCAGCTCCCGCGACTGGCGCGCGCCCGCCTCGCCGAGCTCCGCGCGGCCGTGGCCGATGTTCACGCAGAACAGCGCCGAGAGGCCGTCGAGGTAGCGCTTGCCATGCTGGTCGTACACGTAGCACCCCTCCCCCCGCACGATCACCGGGACCTCATGGTCCGCATAGGCGCCCATCCGCGTGAAGTGCATCCACAGGTGGCGCTTCGCCAGCTCCTGGAGGTCGGGAGCGGACGCGGCTGCCGGGATCGTGTCGCTCAGGTGGGTTGCCATCGTCTATCTCCTTCTGACTGAAAAAAGAGGGGCCCGGCTCGCCGGCCTTGCGGCCGCCTGCGCCACCCTCTAGTCGGAACTCCGTGCCGTATCGATAGACACTCAGCACAACAGTACTCCGCGTCTACGCATGTATCAATGCGCCACGCGTTCAAGAGGGGATGCCCTCGTTATACGAAATGTATAAGACGATCGGGAAATTTTGGGAATCGCGCCCCTTGTCTTCGCCCCGATCCGGTCGTAACGTCTGCCACGACCGCGTATTGTTCGGAGAGAGGCAGGAGACGAAATGGCCACTGCGAGCGTCGCCGCATCGGGAGTTCCAGAGCCTTCAGGGGTGATGGACAAGGGCCTGAAGAAGAACGCGATCGGGTACCTCTCCAACGTCGTCATCGGCGTCGCCTCCACCGCCCCCGCCTACTCGCTGGCCGCGACGCTCGGGTTCATCGTCGCCGTGAAGGGCGTCGGTGTGCATGCGCCCGCCGTGCTGCTCGTGGCGTTCGTCCCGATGCTCTTGATCGCCGGCGCCTACCGCGGGATGAACCGCGCCGACCCCGACGCGGGCACGACGTTCGCCTGGACCACGCGCGCGCTCGGCCCCCGGACCGGCTGGGTCAACGGCTGGGCGATCTTCCTCGCCGACGTGATCGTGATGGCCTCGCTCGCCCAGATCGCGGCCATCTACACGTTCAAGCTGTTCGGCTTCAGCGAACTCGGCAATTCCAAAGCCGCGATCATCCTCGCCGCGGTCGTTTGGATCGCCCTGATGACCTGGATCTGCTATCGCGGCATCGAGCTCTCGGCGCGCGTCCAGCAGATCCTGCTGAGCGCCGAGATCACGATCCTCGCCATCTTCGCGGTGGTCACGTTCGCCAAGGTCTACGGCAACCATCCCGCCGGCTCGATCGAACCGGCTCT
Source organism: uncultured Solirubrobacterales bacterium (assembly GCA_963813765.1). Lineage (GTDB taxonomy): Bacteria > Actinomycetota > Thermoleophilia > Solirubrobacterales > Solirubrobacteraceae > Palsa-744. The sequence continues at coordinate 859,842 of CAWFAB010000001.1, read as the reverse complement.
CTCGTGGTTCAACCCCTTCGCGATGAAGTTCAGCGCGCTCGTAGACGGCATCCTGCTGGGCGTGTTCATCTACTGGGGGTGGGACACCGCGGTGACGGTCAACGAGGAGTCGGAGGACGCCAACGAGGGGCCGGGGCGTGCCGCGGTGATGTCGACGATCCTGCTCGTCCTGATCTACGTGGTCGTCTCAGCCGCCGGCCAGGCCTACGGCGGCACCGGCCTGCTCACCAACGAAGCCAACCAGAGCGACGTGCTCAGCGTGCTCGGCGCCAACGTGTTCGGCTCGCCGTGGGACAAGCTGCTGATCATCGCCGTGCTGACCTCCGCGTCGGCGTCGACGCAGACGACGATCCTGCCGACCGCTCGCACCTCCCTCTCGATGGCCTCTTGGAAAGCCCTCCCTCAGGCCTTCGGACGCATACACAGCCGCTACCTCACGCCGAGCGTCTCCACGCTGGCGATGGGAGGCGTCTCTGTCGCCTGGACCGTGTTGATCCTGAACCTCTCCGAAAGCGCCCTGGAAGACGCGATCGTGGGGATCGGCTTCCCGATCTGCTTCTACTACGGTTTCACCGGGATCGCCTGTCTCGTCTACTACCGCCACGAGCTTCGCAACAGCCCCCGCGATCTCGTCCTGCTCGGGCTCGCCCCGCTCGCCGGCGCCCTGATGCTGTTCGGGGTGGGTGTCTACGCGGCCACCTACTACGGCCACGCCGCAAACGTCTCCTCCAAACCGATCCTCGGCATCACGCTCCCGCTCTGGATCGGCGTCGGCGGCCTGCTGCTCGGCCTGATCCTGGCCCTGCTCGCGAAGCCCCTGTTCCGCGACTTCTTCGCTCGCAAGCTCGAAACGGTCAAGCCCGGGCTGTTCGAGGAACCCGTGGATCACGCCCCGGCGCATTTCTGAGGGGGCCCTACGCCGGGTCGTCGCGCATCCCGTGGGGCGCTCCCATCTCTGCCAGGCGCTCGAGGAACGGGGTCGGAGGGAACGCCTCGGGGCCCAGTACGCCAACGCCTTTCCAGGCGCCTTGGTCGAGAAGCTCCAGCGCGACCACGGGGTTGAGCGCGGTCTGCCAGACGACCGCCTGGCTGCCGTACTCGCGCATCGTCTGCTCGTTGTCGGTCACGTGGTAGAGGTAGGTCGAGCGCGGGGCTCCGTCCTTCCCCGTCCCCTTGACCCAGGTGCCCGCGCAGGTGCGGCCCGTCATCCGCTCTCCCAGCGTCGCCGGATCGGGCAGCACGGCCGCCACCACGTCGCGTGGAGAGACCTCCACGCCGCGCACCACCACCGGCTCGGTGGAGTCCAGGCCAAGCTTGTGCAGCGTGCGCAGCACCCCGATGAACTCCTCCCCCAGGCCGTACTTGAACGTCACCCGCTCGCACCGCACCCAGCGGGGAATCAGCACCACCTCCTCGTGCTCCACGTTCACGCACTCCACCCTGCCGATGCCCTCCGGGAACTCGAACACCTCCGGCTCGGAGAAGGGCGCGGTGGTGTAGAAGCCGCGCTCGCGCTCCCAGATCAGGGGCGGGTTCAGGCACTCCTCGATCGTGGTCCAGATCGAGAAGGTCGGCGCGAAGTCGTACCCCTCCACCACCAGGTCCGCCCCGTCGCGCACCCCCACCTCCTCGATCCGCGAGAACAGCTCATCGGCGGCGTAGCGCGCGAACACGTCGGAGAGGCCCGGCTCCACGCCGATACCCACGAGCGCCAGCAGGCCGGCCTGCTCCCACTCCTCGTGGCGCGCAAGCTGCGTCTCGCCGAGCATCACGCCCGGCAGCTCGTACGGGCGCCGCGGGTGCGGATGCGAGAGCGTCATCGCCATGTCGAGGTACGTGACGCGCGCCGCGAGCGCCGCGTCGAAGATCGGCTCGTTGAAGCGCGGGTCGCAGGCGTTCAGCACCGCGTCGGGCCTGACCGCCCCGATCAGCGCCACCAGCTCCTCGCGGCTGGAGGCGTCCACCCGCTCGGCCGCAAAGCGCCCGGCCTCGCCGAGCCGCGCCACCACGTCGTGCGCGCGCCGCGGCGAGACGTCCGCCAGCACCACCCGTTCGAACACCGGCCGGCGCTGCGCGATCGCCGCGAACGCCGCGCCCACTCCGCCGGCTCCGACCACCAGGACTCGCATATCCTCAGCCGATCGTAGCGGAGGGCACAACGATTAGAAGCAAGAGGCGCCTCGCGCTTGCGGCAAAAAGGAGGCGCCTCGCGCTCGCGGCGGTCCTGCTCGTGGGCCTTTCCTATGCGACGGTCATCCAGAACTTCTCCTGGAACCAGACCTCACACTACGACCTGCTGCGGGCGCTCTACCACGACGCTGTCACGATCGACCCCTACCAGGCCAACACGGGCGACAAGGTCCTCTACGGGGGGCACTGGTACTCCGCCCGCGCCCCCGGCCTGGCGCTGTATGCGCTGCCCTGGTACACCGCCCTGGAGGCCGTCGGCGCCGAGGAGTGGGCCCGCGACGCCCAGGCGCAGCGGGGCGCGGACGAGGTCCTCTACCTCGTCGGGCTGTGGGGCAACGTGCTGCCCGGCCTGCTGCTGCTGGTGCTCGTGTGGCGCGCCGCGGAGCGCCTGCAGCCCTGCTTCGGGGCCGCCGGCGCGGTCGCGCTCGGCCTCGGCACGCTGGTCCTGCCGCTCTCCACGATGCTGTTCTCGCACGTCTTCACCGCGTTCCTGGGGTTCGCCGCGTTCACGCTGCTGATGCGCGAGCGCGACGGCCCGCCCCGCGCGTGGCTCGCCGGGGCAGCCGGCCTGACGATCGGCTACGCGATCTCCTCGGAGTACCCGCTCGCGCTGCTCGGCGGCGTGCTCGGGCTCTATCTGCTCTCCCGCCGCGACGCGCTCACCCCCCTGTGGGCGCTGCGCCGCGGGGGCGCCTACCTGGCGGGGATCCTCGTGGGGATCGTGCCGGTGGCGCTCTACAACCACGCCGCCTTCCACTCCCTCACGCACGTCGCCTACGCCGACGTGCTCCAGCAGCAACACGGCTTCTTCGGGATCACCGGCCCCAGCCTGCGCGTGGCGGCCACGCTGCTGCTGGACTCACGCGGCCTACTCACGCTCGCCCCCGTGCTCGCGATGGGGGCGCTCGGCACGGTCGCGCTCCACCGCCGCGGACAGCGCGCGGAGGCGCTCACGATCGGGGGCGTGTGCCTCTGCTACGTCACCTACAACTCCGGCTACTTCCTGCCCTTCGGCGGCAGCTTCATGGGGCCCCGCTTCCTGACCACGATGGTCCCGTTCCTCGCGCTCCCCCTGGCGATCGCCTTCAAGCGCTGGCCCGGCCCCACGATCGCGCTGGCGGCGGCCTCGATCGTGTGCACCGTCCTCGCCACCATCAGCCACCCCCTGACCGGCTACGAGACCGAGCCCGTGAGCTGGATGCGCCACCTCCTGAGAAGCTTCTTCCAGCCCACCATCGCCAGCGCCTACGGCCTCGGCCGCGGCTGGGCGTCGATCTGGACCTTCCTGCTCCCCGCGACCGGCGCCGTCGCGCTCGCCGCCGCCGCGACTCCCCGCCTGCGCCTCACCCGCTCCTCCATGACCGCCGGCGTGTTCGCGCTGGGGGCCTGGGCCCTGTTCGCCGCCCTGGGCCCCACCCTGCTGGGCCTCGACCACCAGGGCCTGCTCGACATCCTCCACTCCGGCGACCCCTATGCCCTCAGCAAGGCCGCCTACTACGGCCCCTACCCCCTGCGCGCCCTCGTCCCGCTCGCGTGCGGGTTCGCCCTGCTCGCGCTGGCGGCAGCGCGCGTGTGGCGCAACGAGCCGAGCACGCCCGCCGAGGCGCCCGCGCAGCCCGCGCGCGACCCCGCGGGCAGCGCGCTGCCCGCGTGAGCGCCGACCTCGACGGGTGCATCTCGATCGATGGGCGCTCAGTTCCTGGCGGCCTTCACGTTGCAGTGCGCCGCGTGCAGCTGCTTGCAGACGACCACGTAGCCGGGGCGGGGTTGGTAGTGGGCGTTCATCAGGCCCGCGTCGAAACGGGTCCTGCTGGTGCCCCCGGTCCAGTCGTAGATGTAGAGGCGCTTGATCCGCGGCTGGGAGGCCGCGACGCCGAACATGAAGTGGAGCACCCGCGCGGCGCGCGTCAGGCCCGAGCCGTGGTTGTTCGGGAAGGCGCCGCCGAACTTCACGACCCCGCCGGTCTCCGTCAACCACACCTGGCCGCCGAGGGCCGCCACGATGTCGCGCGTGCGCCAGCTTTCAAAGCGGTTGAGATCCGAGTAGTCGTGCAGGCCCCATACCGTCGGCATCAGCGTCCGCAGCCGGTAGATCTCGCGCTTGAATTCCGCGATGTAGCCCAGCGTCGGGTAGATGTTGTTCTGATCCAGCACGTCCAGGCCGACCACGGCGCAGGGTAGGCAGGAGCGCTTCAGCGCCTGGTAGTACTTCGCGTCTTCCACCGCCGATGGGCTCGAGAACTGCGCCGCGCCGCTGTGCACGTCGCCGCGGTTCGCCTCGTCCCACGCCTGGTATTCCCTGACGTGCGGAAAGAGCCTCACGAACTTCGCCACGTCCCGCTTGTAGGTGGCGACGCTCGGCATCCGCGACGGGGTGTACTCGGAGTGGTAGAACGCCACCAGGATCCGCACGTGCTGAGCTTCGGCGGCACGGATCCACGCGGTGGCGCGCTGCAGCGAGTACGGCTTCACGGCCGCGTCGTACGGGACAACGTAGCGCACGATCTGCGTGTGCAGCTGCTGCCACAGCCGATTGCCGAACATCTCAGCCTGGCTGTCGCCGACGCCGGTCATGTAGGAAGGCCCGCGGGAACGCGCAGCGCTCGCGGCACCCGCTGAGGATCTCGAGGGAGAGCGCACCGGCGAGCTGCAGGCCGGCGAGGCAAAGACCCAGACGAGCACGAGCGCAGCCAGCGCCCCGCAGAGCGTCGCCGCAGTCTTGCGGAGAGAGTGCCTGAGGGCAGAGGGTGCGTCGAAGGGAAATCCGGGCATGTTCATCCGAACAGCCTAAGCGTCCGGGGGTTGCGCCCGCGCCGCTTGCACCGAGGCGTGCAGGGAAGCCTGCGCGGAGGCGCCCGCCGGCCGCAGGGCGATCACCTCCCCCGGGACGTGGATCAGCAGCCAGGCCACGTCCTCCGGGGTGAAGCCCTCGCCCGAGCCGTCCGCGCCCGCCGCCACCACCATCCGCTCGAAGCGCTCGTGCGCGATCAGCTCCCGCAGCGCGTGGCGCACCGTGCGCCCGCGCTCGATGCGCGAGTTGACCGCCACCTCGGCGCGGGCCGCGCGCAGCTCGATCGCATCCAGCAGCGGCAGCGCCACGTCGCACTCGCTGCGCAGCGGCACATCCACCGCCAGGCGCAGCGGCACCAGCGCCAGGTAGACCGGCATCAGCGTCGCCCCCTCCGCGCGGGCCAGCCGCAGCGCCGCCGCCAGCGCCGGCTCCGAGAGACCTTCGCCGGTGAACGGAAACGCGATCCGCCGCACCCGGGCGGGGCCGTGCAGCGCACGGGTACGCCGCCGGCGCTCGAGGCCCAGCGCGGCCGCGAAGCCGATTGCCAGCGCAGCCACGACCAGGACCGCCGCGAGCGGGCTCACAATGCCGCCCCCTCCTCCTCCGGCTCCGCCTCCACCTCGCCGGTGCTCGGACGCAGCGTGCGATCGGCGACGATCCGCAGATCCACCCCCGGAAGGCCTTTCAGCAGCCGGTACGGCAGCGCCGGCTGAGTCAGCCTCAGCCACGCGCCCCGCGGCTTGGGCGTGCCCATCAGCAGGTAGGTGGTGCCGCGCGAGCGCGCCACCCCGATCGCCGCCTCCGCCACGTCGTCGGCCTCCTCGAGCAGCAGGTGCGCGCCCAGCACCGAGGCCAGTCGCCGCAGCGCCTCCAGTTGCTCGCGCTCCTCCCTGCTCGGCGTCGCCCCGGGGGGCGCACCACCAGCAGGTCGAGCTCCGCCCCCAGACGTTGCGCCGATCGCCACGCGCGGCGCACCACCCGCTGCGAGCGCGGAGTCGGCGTGACCAGCGCGAGCAGGCGCTCGGAGATCGCCTGCGGGGCCGCCCGCGCGATCAGCTGCTCCTCGCGCCGGCGCGCCACCGGGGCCTCGCGCACCAGGCGCTCCTGCTCCACGCCCTCCGCCACCTGACGTAGCGCCGTCTCGCGCAGCGCCGAGAGGTTCTCGATCTTGAAGAAGTTGCCCAGCGCCGCCGGCACGCGCTCCGGCCGGTAGACCTTGCCGGCGCGCAGCCGCGCGATCAGCGCCTCCGGGGTGACGTCGACGAGCACCATCTCGTCCGCCTCCGAGAGCACCGCGTCAGGGATCGTCTCACGCACCCGGATACCCGTCAGCTGGGTCACCTGGTCGTTGAGGCTCTCCAGATGCTGCACGTTGACGGTGGAGAACACGTCGATGCCCGCCGCCAGCACGTCGCGCACGTCTTCGTAGCGCTTCTCGTGCTCCACCCCCGGCGCGTTGGTGTGCGCCGAGCTCGTCGATCAGGCACAGCTCCGGCGCACGGGCCAGGATCGCCGGCAGGTCCATCTCCTCGAGCTCCGTCTCGCGGTAGCGCACCCGCCGGCGCGGCGCCACCTCCAGGCCCTCCGCTTGCGAAACGGTCTCTTCGCGGCCGTGCGGCTCCAGGTAGCCGATCACCACGTCACGGCCCGCCTCCGCCTCCGCCTGGCCCTCCTGCAACATCCGGTAGGTCTTGCCCACCCCGGCCGCCATCCCGATGAATACCTTGAGGTGTCCTCGATCGGATGGCACGGCACGCATTGTCCTGCACGCGGCGGGGGATCGCGGCGCCGGACGGCCTCCGACGGGTTCCGGGTAGAGTTCGACACGGAGAGCCGGGAAGCCTGGTCGGCGTGCCACTACCCGTGGAGGCAATGGTGACCCGGAGCCAGATCGAGATCGCAGGGTTGGACGCTCCCGAGCAGCGCTCGCCGCGGCGTTCTGACACGGAGAAGCAGGGATAGTGTCCGACGCGCTGCTGGGCGTCATTTTCGTGACCGGCGTCGTGGTGAGCCTCGGCTTGAGCTGGGTGCTGGTCACGAGGATCGAGCGGGTCGGCGCGCGCCTGCGCCTCTCCGAGGCGCTGCTCGGGATGCTCGCCGCGCTGGCGGCCGACGCACCCGAGATCACGGCGGCGGTAACAGCGCTCGCCAGGCACGACACGCGCATCGGCGCCGGCGTCGTGATCGGCTCGAACGTGTTCAACCTGGCCGCGCTGCTCGGCCTCGCGGCGCTCGTCGCCGGCCAGATCGCGCTGCACCGGCGGGTGATCGAGCTGAGCGGCGCGGTGGCGCTGTGGACCTCCGTCGTGTGCCTCCTCGTCGTGGTCGGGGCCCTCTCACCCGTGGCGGGTCTCATCGCTGTCCTCGCGGTGTTCGCGCCATACCTCGCGATTCTCGGCATCGGCGCCGAACGGCTCGCGCGCCTGCTGGCCGATCTCCGATCGGTCCCCGACGCGTGGGCCGGCTGGCTGGCGGCTGCGGTCGAGGAGGAGGAGCTTGAGCTCGAGGTCGCGATCCACCCGGCCCGCGGAGGCGCGCGCGACGGCGTGCTCGCCGCGATCGCCACGCTCGTCGTGGTGGGCGCAAGCATCGCGATGGAGCGCACCGCGTCCGAGCTCGGCGCGCGTCACGCGGTCCCCGGGATCGTGATCGGCGGCCTGCTGCTCGCCGCCGTCACCAGCCTGCCCAACGCGGTCGCCGCCGTGTATCTCGCGGCCCGCGGCAGGGGAGCCGCGGTGCTCAGCACCGCGCTCAACAGCAACGCGCTCAACATCGTGGCGGGGCTCCTGCTGCCGGGCGCGATCGTCGGCCTCGGCGCGCCCTCCGGGCAGACGACGTTCGTCGCCGCCTGCTACCTCGGGCTGACCGCCTTCGCGCTTGCGAGCGCCTACCTCGATCGCGGCCTGCGCCGCATTCCCGGCGCGCTGATCGTCGCCGCCTACCTGGCCTTCGCGGAGGTACTTCTCACAAATACTTAGCCGCCCAAGAGGTTGTGCACGACCAGGTCGATCAGCTTGATGCCGATGAACGGCGCGACGATGCCGCCGAGGCCGTAGATCCAGAGGTTGCGTCGCAGCAGCGCGCTGGCGCCGATCGGGCGGTAGCGCACGCCCCGCAGCGACAGCGGGATCAGCAGCGGGATCACGATCGCGTTGAAGATGATCGCCGAGACGATCGCCGACTGCGGGGTGCCCAGGTTCATGATGTTGAGCACGTGCAGCGGGCCCTTCCCTCCGGCGCTGGTGGCATAGGTGGCGACGAACACGGCCGGCAGGATCGCGAAGTACTTGGCGACGTCGTTGGCGATCGAGAACGTCGTGAGCGCGCCGCGGGTGATCAACAGCTGCTTGCCCACCTCCACGATCTCGATCAGCTTCGTCGGATTGGAGTCGAGGTTGACCATGTTGCCCGCCTCGCGCGCCGCCTGGGTGCCCGTGTTCATCGCCACTCCCACGTCCGCCTGCGCGAGCGCCGGCGCGTCGTTGGTGCCGTCGCCGGTCATCGCCACCAGGCGCCCGTCCTGCTGCTGCTCGCGGATCAGCGCGAGCTTGCGCTCGGGGGTCGCTTCCGCGAGGAAGTCGTCCACGCCCGACTCCTCCGCGATCTTCGCCGCCGTCAGGCGGTTGTCGCCGGTCACCATCACCGTCTTGATGCCCATCGCGCGCAGGTGGTCGAAGCGGACCTTCATCCCCTCCTTGATCGTGTCCTTGAGGTAGATCACGCCGAGCACCTGGCTGTCGCGCGCCACCGCCAGCGGCGTGCCGCCCTCGCGACCGATGCGGTCCAGCTGCGCCTGCAGCTCGGGCGGCGGGGAGCCGCCTTCGCTCTTGGCGAGCTCGACGATCGCGTCGCCGGCGCCCTTGCGCAGCCGCCGGCCGTCGATGTTGACGCCGCTCATCCTGGTCTGCGCTGTGAACGGCACGAACGTGGCGTGCAGCGTGCTCATGTCGTGCTCGCGGATGCCGTACCGCTTGGCCAGCACAACGATCGAGCGGCCCTCCGGCGTCTCGTCGGCGAGCGAGGCCAGCTGCGCGATCTCGGCGAGCTCGGACTCCGCGACGCCCGGCATCGGGATGAACTCCGAGGCCAGGCGGTTGCCGATCGTGATCGTGCCCGTCTTGTCGAGCAGCAGCACGTCCACGTCGCCCGAGGCCTCCACCGCGCGGCCCGAGAGCGCGAGCACGTTGCGGCGCACGAGGCGGTCCATGCCGGCGATCCCGATCGCCGAGAGCAGCGCGCCGATCGTGGTCGGGATCAGCGCCACCAGCAGTGCGATCAGCGTCGTCTCGGAGATCGACGTGCCGGCGAACAGGCCGAACGGGCGCAGCGTCGCCACCACGATCATGAAGATCAGCGTCAGCGCCGCCAGCAGGATGTTCAGCGCGATCTCGTTCGGCGTCTTGCGGCGCGCGGCCCCCTCGACCAGAGCGATCATGCGATCGAGGAACGAGTGGCCCGGCTCCTGGGTGATTTCGACGACGATCCGGTCCGAGGTCACGCGCGTGCCGCCCGTCACCGCGCTGCGGTCGCCGCCGGACTCCCGGATCACCGGCGCCGACTCGCCGGTGATCGCGGACTCGTTGACCGTCGCGATCCCCTCGATCACCGTCCCGTCGCCGGGGATCAGCTCGCCCGCCTCCACGATCACCACGTCGCCGCGGGTGAGCTCCGAGGCGGCCTTCGTGCCGCCGTCGCGCATCGTCGCGACGGTCTCCTTGCGCATCGAGCGCAGCGTGTCCGCCTGCGCGCGCCCGCGGCCCTCGGCGAACGCCTCCGCCATGTTCGCGAACACCACCGTCAGCCACAGCCACACCGCGATCGTAAACGTGTACCACGCCGGCTCGTTGCCGCCTCCGAGCGGCTTGCCGCCGAACGCCTGGATCAGCCAGGTCACCGTCGTGATCACCGAGCCGATCTCCACCACGAACATCACCGGGTTGCGGAGCTGCACCCGCGGGTCGAGCTTCTTGAAGCTGTCGATCAGCGCGCGCACCACGATCTCGCGCTGGAACAGCGAGACCGCCTGCCGTTCGGTGGCCGCCGGAATCGTTGACATCAGCCCGCTGCACCAGTCAGGCGATCGAGTGCCAGGTTCAGTTCGAGCACGTTCACTCCCGGCTCGCCCGAGAAGCCGAGGCCGCGCCCGGAGGTGTACTTCGCAATCAGCCCGTTCACGGTTGCGAGCGGAAGATGGCGCACCGCCGCGATGCGGTGGGCCTGAATCCACGCGTTGGCACGGGAGATTTCGGGATCGAGGTTCGAGCCCGAGCTGTTGACGGCGTTGACCGGCGCCTGCGCCACGGTCAGACCCGGGTCATACGGCTTGTTGAGTTCGAGATAGGACTTGATGTTTTCGGCGTCCGCTTCCTCGGTCAGCTTGCTGTTCGGACCATGATTGGAGAAGGTGCTGGCCGCGGCGTTGTAGGCGCCGCCTTCGGTCGCCGAGGGGCGCGACTGGAAGTAGCGCGGGTCCGGTTCGGTCACGAGTTCTTCTTCCTTTTCCTCCGGCTTGCCGTTCTTGCCGATCACAGGGGAGGCGAAGCTCTGGCCGATGATCTTCGAGCCGACCAGCTTCCCGTTCAGGTGAATCTGCTGCCCGTTGGCGTTGCCCGGAAATGCGACCTGGCTGATGCCGGTGATTGCCAACGGGTAGAGGAGCCCGAGCAGGATCGTGAACACGACGATGCCGATGGCTGCGGTGACGATGTCTCGTTTCATGTCAGTAGAGGTGTCCGGTCAGGCCCTGCACGATCGGGCCGAGGAGCAGGGCCGGGAAGAAGGTGAGTGCGCCCACGAGCACGATCACGCCGATCAGCAGCACGACGAACGTCGGATTGTCGGTGCGCATCGTGCCGAGGCCCGCCGGTGTTACGCGCTTGCCGGCCAGCGCACCGGCGACCGCCAGCGCGAACAGGATCGGTGCGAAGCGCGCGAACAGCATGTCGAAGCCGCCGAGCAGGTCGGCGAACGTGACGCCGTGGGCGCCGAGGTTGCCGGCCTTCGGCTGGATGTAACCGGTGTAGCCGGCGAACGCCGAGCCGTTGTTGTTGGCCTGAGACAGATAGGCGTAGAAGGTCTCGGAGAAGCCCTGCGGCGCGTTGCCGCCCGCCTTGGAAAGCGCCACTTCGGAGATCGACGCCCGTCCACCTTTCGTGGCGGTCGCCATCGCTGTGCAGAACAGCGCGGCGAGCGGCGTTATCAGGATGCCCAGCCCCGCGAGCTTTATCTCGCGCGCCTCGAGCTTCTTGCCCAGCCACTCCGGTGTGCGACCCACCATCAGCCCGCCGATGAACACCGCCAGCAGCACGTAAAGCAGGATCGAGTACAGGCCGGTGCCCACACCACCGAAGATCACCTCGCTGGCGGACAGGTTGGCCATCGGCACCGCGCCGCCGATCCCGGTGAACGACTCCAGCGCGCTATTCACCGCCCCGCAGGAGGTGACGGTCGTGACGACGTCGAACAGCGCCGAGCCCGCGATCCCGAAACGCTGCTCCTTGCCTTCCATGTTGCCGCCGCCGGAGCCCGCGATCACGTGCGTGTGCAGGCCCGCGGCGTGCTGCGCGGGGGAGCCGTGCGCCTCGGCGATGTACGCGACGCTCGCCGCGCCGAGGAACATCACCATCATCGTCGCGTAGATCGCGAAGCCCTGGCGGCGGTTGCCGGTCATCCGCCCGTACATGAACACGAGCGAGGCGGGGATGATCAGCACCAGCAGCATCTCGACGAGGTTCGTGAACGCCGTCGGGTTCTCGAACGGGTGCGCCGAGTTGGTGTTGAAGAAGCCGCCCCCGTTGGTCCCCAGCTCCTTGATGACCTCCTGCGAGGCGACCGGGCCCATCGCGATCGTCTGGGTCAGGCCGGTGATCGTGTGCGCCGTCAGGTAGGTGGTGAGGTTCTGGATGGCGCCCTGGGAGACCAGCACCAGCGCGCCGACCACGGAGATCGGCAGCAGCACGTAGAGGACCGTACGGACGATGTCCTGCCAGAAGTTGCCGAGGCCCTTGCCGCTGCGTCCGACGATCCCGCGGATCAGCGCAGCCGCGACGACGATGCCCACTCCGGCCGAGAGGAAGTTCTGCACCGTCAGCCCCGCCATCTGGCTGAGGTAGCTCATCGTCGTCTCGCCGCCGTAGTACTGCCAGTTCGTGTTCGTCACGAACGACGAGACGGTGTTGAACGTCACGTTCCACGTGCCCGAGTGGTAGCCGAGCGGGTTGAGCCCATGGGGTACGAAGAAGGCGTCCTGCATGCGCAGGATCGCGTACAGCAGCAGCCACCCTGCGAGTGAGAAGATAATCAGGCTTTTCGCGTACGCCTTCCAGTCCTGTTCACGGCGCTGATCCACCCGCATGATCCGGTAGAGCAGACGCTCCGGCCACGCCAGCAGCGGCGTCAGGAAGACCCGCCGGCCGGTGTACACGTTGGCCATGTAGCGGCCGAGCGGCATCGCGAGCGCGGTGAGGATCACCGCGAACAGGACGATCGTCAACCAGCCGGTGAACGTCATGGCCTAGAGGTTCTCCCCGCGGATCAAGGCGTAGAAGAGATAGCCGATGATCAGCACCGACACCACCAGGCCGAAGAAGTCCGCGCCGCTCATGTGCGCGATGAATGCGCCCAGGGGAAGCGCGTTCATATCCGGTCGATCCCCTCAAGCAGGGTTAGCAGGATCGCGAACATCGCGATCCCGAGCACTATCGCCACAACGTCCATGCGCTCACTATTCTCGATGCGCCGTCACGGCCGCGTGACGATTCACCCCCCGCGCATAACGATTTCGTTACGGCGCCGGTCAGACCGGTGCTGCCACCCCAAGCCCGTGCTCTATGCGTTCGGCGAGCTTGGCGAAGTCTTCGAAGGCGACACCCACCGCCTGCTGGTGAGCCCCAATCGCACCGTCGGCAGGCTTTAGGGCGAAGATCGGCTTACGGGCCTCCTGGCCGAGCGGAATCAGACTGTGGTAGTGCTTGAGCATGGCCAGACAGGCTGGATCCTGGGCAGGCGCGAGAGGAGATGCGCCCGGTTCGTCGAGAACCGCGTCGCGGTATGTGGACGGGATCTTGGCGATCCAACGGCCGTACGCTTTGACTGGCCGATCCAGCCGAACCCCGTGCTGCAGGACGACATAGCCCAAGGGGCTCATTCTGCCATTGGGCAATTCGAGCACTCCCGGCTCAGGGTTGTTCTCGAACCTCCTCTGCCACTCGATTCGCCACCGCCGCAAGGTGGGACCAAGATTACGGAGCCCCTGGAGAGAGAACAAATCAGGTGCGAGCGGGATCAAGACATGATCGCTGGCGACAAGCGCAGACCGATTCAAGGCACCAAGGTTCGGTCCGACATCAAAAAGGATCAGATCATCTTCACGCTCGCGCGCTGCCACCATGATGACCTGCCAGATCGCACTGATGATCCGGAAGGCCCTCGCCTTTCTATCCAGACAGGCTGGCCACTCGGTGCTTAGCTCGTCCTCAAAGTTGGACAGATTCAGATCCCCCACGACCAACCCAAGACGATCAGCGATCGGCTCGACATGGACACGTCCAAGACCACCCGTACCATCAAGCAGCGGTTTCAGCGGCTCGACCACCGTCCCCCGCGGCCCCGTGTCGCTCCACAGTTCCTCAAGTCGCTCCTCTTCCAGGAAAGCAGCCGAGAGATTGGCCTGGGGATCAAGGTCGGCTGCCAGCACGCGGTGGCCGCGTTCGGCGAACATCCAGGCAAGGTGGTAGGCGAGACTGGTCTTGCCGACGCCACCCTTGTTGTTGAAGAAGGCGATGATCGGTGGATCGCTCATGCGGAGTCGATGATGACAGACACGTATGTGGGCTCGATCTGGAAACGTGGCGGCGGATTGCCGTTCTCCGCGAGCACCCGCCGAGCGGTGGCGATGCCAACCCCAAAACGCTGCACAAAGCCCAGCTGGCGCATCGCCTCCGCAATAGTCGGGTTGCGATAGTCGGTGACCCCTGGCTCACCGAAGTTCTCCGCCGTCACCTGCCCGAACGGACCGCCGGGGCTCTGGATCTCCACTCGATCGGACAGCCACGTTATACGCACGGGAGCCATCGAGACCTCGTACGTTCGGTGCATCAGCGCATTGCGCATCAGCTGCTGGAGAGCCACGAGCGGATAGTCGGGGCGGCGTTGCTCCACCGAGCCCGAGGTCAGATCGACCGACGTACGCACGTTGCCCTGCATAACCACATCCAGCTCGTGCAGCAACTCAGGCAGCGGAAGCGCAACCCGATGGTCGGCGATCACGTCGTCGGCCATGGTAGGCCCGTCAAAGCGCACGAACTGCACAAAAGCGCCCGGCACCAACGATGTGGGATCGCGCCCGATGACGACTATGCCTGCAACCGTCGGCACGCCCTCCGGTGTCGCGAAGCGCAATGCCGAAAGCTGATGCGCTGTCGAGCGCTCGTTGGCCGCCAGCACCTCCGGGGCGAGCGCGGCGGGAAGATAGGTTCGCTCGAAGAGGTCTAGATCGAGATCATCCAGGCTCGCCGAGGGCATTGGGCGAGCGTCAAATGGCAAGTCCGCCCCTCGGCGGCGCTCGGACAGACGCGCCTCCTCCTCGGGAGTCGCGACCGCTCGCCTGGGCCCAATTCGAATCCAGACGGCTCCTTTGTAGCGAACGGGCGGCGCTTTCGATGGAATGACCTCGACGACCGCAATCTCCACGCCATCCAGGAGCCGCTTACCCACGGTGATCGATGGGAGCGGTAGGACATTCCCATCCTCACGCAAGCCTCCCAGATCCCGCAGCAGCTCGTCTGTGATCCTCAGGCCCTTCGGCAGGCCCTTGTCCGTCACGCCTATGAGCAGGTATCCGGGTAGTCCGTGCCCAGGTAGATCGTTGGCGAACGCACAGACCGCCTGCGCCACCTTGTCGCGGTCGGTGAACGCCTCCTTGCGCTCCACCCGATCGGACTCCACATCGCGGGCGAGTTGCTCGAGCTCCTCATCGGTAAGGGGCGCCATGGGAACCATCATGCCAATCGCCCCGCTTCAAGGCATTCGCCGGCTGACACCTCAGTACGTGCGGCGCGCCCCGTCACCGCGATGCGAACGCCGCCGGCAACCCCTCAGGGGGTTGCCCATCATCCTGAGAAACGGTACCCCACACCCGGATCGGTGAGGATGTAGCGCGGGCGCTCGCCCTCCGGCTCGATCTTCGCGCGCAGGCGCGCGATGTGCGTGCGCAGCGACTGCACGTCGTCCACGTACCCCGGCCCCCACACCTCCCCCAGCAGCGCCCTGTGCGTCATCAGCCTCCCGCGGTTCTGCGCCAGCACCCGCAGCAGCTCGAACTCGATCGGGGTCAGGTGGATCGGCTCGCCCTCGCGGCGCACCGCGTGCGCGGCGAGGTCCACCTCCAGGCCGTCCGCCGCGATCACCGGCTGCTCCCTCCCCGCCCCCTCGCTGCGGCGCAGCGCCGCCCGCAGCCGCGCCACCAGCTCACGCGCCCCGAACGGCTTCGTGATGTAGTCGTCCGCCCCCGCCTCCAGCGCCCTCACCTTCTGCTCCTCATCCCCCACCGCCGAGAGCACCAGGATCGGCATCTCGCTCCACTCCCGCAGGCTCCGCGTCACCTCCACCCCGTCGCCCCCCGGCAGCACCAGGTCCACGATCGCCGCCCGCGGCGAGCGCACCGCCGCGAGGTCCAGCGCCTCCGGGGCGCTCTGCGCGCTCACCACCTCGAAGCCCGCCTCCCGCAGCACCACCCGCAGCGCCCGCAGGATCTGCAGCTCGTCGTCCACCACCAGCACCCGCGGTCTCGCGGGCGCCGTCTCAGCCGCCATCGGCTCCGCGCCGCGCCCCATCCGTGACCGCCGGCGTCAGTGGCGGCGCGCCCCGCTCCAGCGGCAGCTCGAACACGAACGTCGCCCCCTGCCCCGGCAGCGACTCCACGTGCAGCGAGCCCCCGTTCGCTTCGAGGAAGCCCCGCGCGATCGCCAGGCCCAGGCCCGAGCCGCGGCGTCCGGAGCGCGCGGTGCCCGCCCGGTAGAACGGCTCGAACACCCGCTCCAGCTGCGCCGGCGGGATCCCCGGGCCGCGGTCCACAACGCGCACGATCAGGCGGTCCCCTTCGCCTGTCAGCGTCCGCACCGCCCGCGCCCGCACCGACACCGGGTGGCCCCCCGAGTGGCTCCGCGCGTTCTCCAGCACGTTCACGAACGCCCGCTCCAGCTGCGTCGGGTCCGCCCGCACCGGCGGCATGTCCCGGTCGATCGAGAGCTGGAACTCCTCCTGCTCGCGTGCGGACTCCGCGCGCGGCGAGTCCAGCGCGGTCGGCTCCTCCAGCGACGTGGACGGGGATGGGTTTGGAACCAGATCCTCGAGCGCCGCGCCGATCACCTCCTCCACCGACAGCCACTCCCGCCGCGGCTCCGCCGCCCCCGCCTCCAGCTTCGAGAGGTCCAGCAGATTGTCCACCAGCCGCGACAGGCGCCGCGTCTCCCCCAGGATCGCGCCCGCCAGCTCCTCCCGCTCCTCCGCGGAGACCCCCGGCAGCGCGATCGCCTCCGCCGCCGCCGAGATCGCGGTCAGCGGGCTGCGCAGGTCGTGCGACACCGCCCGCAACAGCGCCGTCTTCACCACATCCGCCTGGCGCAGCGCCGCCGTCTCCACCACCCCCCCCTCCAGCGACTCCCGCTCGAGCGCCGCGCTCAGCAGCGCCTCCAGCGCCGGCACCACCCGCTCCTGCAGCCGGTACAGGCTGCGCTCCGAGCTGTCCGCCCCCACCACCACCGTCCCCAGCCGGCGGCCCCCCTCGCGCAGCGGGAACGCCACGCTGCGCCCGTCCGGCTCCACCGCCTCCATCGCGATCGCCGCCGACTGCAGCTCCAGCGCCTGCGCCATCCGCGCCGCCGCCGTCGGCAGCACCTCCGCGAGGCTCCCCCCCGCAGCAGCAGGCGCGCCATCTCCGTCACCAGGCTCGCCTCCCGCCGGCGCTCCAGCGCCTCCCGGCGCGAGCGCGAGGTCGGGAGCGGCACGATGCCCAGCAGGCGTGACATACGCCGCTCAGCGTAGATCAACCCCAAGCCATGCGTTCGTCCGGGCCGACCGCGCACTCTCATACCCGCGCCCGCTACCGTCGATACTCAGGAGATGGATTTGATCGAGGTGCCGCACCCAATCAAGCCTGGGGCGATTTGTCGTGCGCTTCTGATAACGAGCGTCATCGCGCTCTGCGCCCCGTCCGCCGCGGCCGCCTCCGTCTCCCCGCTGCCCGCCTCGGACTACCAGACCCGCCAGGTCTGCCCCGCCCCCGCACCCGGCTACGCGAGCTGCCTCGCGGTGGCGCTCATACCCAGGACAGCGGCCGCGCGCGCCCGCACCCACCCGCTGGGCATGACCCGCAGCGCCCCAATCCGAGTGGGCAGCGCCGCGGAAGGCGCCACCGAAGGCGCCGACGGCCTGCGCCCAGCGGACCTGCGCAGCGCCTACTTCCCCGGCGAACCACCCGAGGCCCCCCCGGGCGCACCGCAGACGATCGCGCTGGTGGACGCCTACAACGACCCCAACGCCGAAGCCGACCTGGGCGTCTACGACCGCGAATTCGGCCTGCCACCCTGCACCACGGAAAACAAGTGCTTCAAGAAGGTCAATCAGCTCGGCGAATCCGGGCACCTGCCCTCCGCGGCCGGTAAACGGGAAAAAGAAGAAGCCTCAGGCTGGGCCCTGGAGATCTCGACCGACATCGAGGTCGCCCACGCCGTCTGCCAGAACTGTCGCATCCTGCTCGTGGAGGCCAGATCGGCGTCCTACGCCAACCTCGAAGCCGCCGAGGAAACAGCGGTGGGGCTCAAAGTCACCGAGATCTCCAACTCCTGGGGAGGCGAAGAGCCCATGCTCGACAGTCCGGCCTTCAACAACCCAAAGACCGTGATCACCGCCGCCGCCGGCGACGACGGCTACCTGAACTGGACCCAGGCCGAAGAAGCGGGCGAAGAACGCAACATCGGCGCCGACTACCCCGCCTCCTCGCCCCACGTGGTCGCGGTCGGTGGCACCAAGCTGACTCTGAGCGAAACCGGCGCGCGGCAGAGCGAGACTGTGTGGAACGAGGACCCCAGCCCCGAAGGCGGGAACGAGGGCGCCGGGGGCGGCGGCTGCAGCACGCAGTTCTCCGCCCCCGCCTGGCAACTCGAAGTGGCCGACTGGGCGTCCGTCGGCTGCGGCACCGGCGCACAGGCCAAGCGCGCCGTCGCCGACGTCGCCGCGGACGCCGACCCCTACACCGGCGTCGCCGTCTACGACTCGCTCCCCTACGAAGCGCAGGGGAAAGCCACCGTGCTCCGCTGGGTGCCGATCGGCGGCACCAGCGTTGCCTCTCCGATCGTCGCCTCCATGTTCGCGATCGCCGGCGGATCGCACGAAGCCGAATACCCCGCCCGGACGCTCTACTCCCACCTCGGCGAATCCTCGCTGTACGACGTCACCGGCGGGGGCAACGGCAGTTGCAATGGCCTCTACAGCGCCTGCAGCGGCTCGATGTCCCCGCTCTCCCCGTTCGACTGCGGCGAAGCGGTGCTGATCTGCAATGCCGCCCCCGGCTACGACGGCCCCACTGGAGTCGGCGCACCCAACGGGCTCGCCGCCTTCGAACCCGGCAGCGAAGCAGAACACCTACAGCGGCTGAAAGAAAGAGAAGCCGCCGAAAAGAAAGCCGCGGAAGAACTGAAGGCCGAAGAAGAAAAGCAGCAGGCCGAAGCGGCACAGCGCAAGCTCGAAGAAGAAGCGCGGGCCGCCGAAGCACGGAAGGCAGAAGAAGAAAGACGAGCCACCGAAGCAAGAGGAGCCGAAGAAGCAAGGCTGGCCGCCGAACGAAAGCTCGCGGAAGAAGCGATGCTCGCCGGCTCCGGGGGAGGCTCGGGCGGTAACGGCGGCGGCGGAAGCGGCCAGGAAGGCAAAGCGGGCAGTGGCGCGGGCACGGGCGGTTCGGCCACCGGCGCCGGTGGCTCATCGAGCGGCAAATCCAGCGGCGCCCGGCCCAACACCAGCCCCGGGAGGTCCACCGTCCGCATCTCCCGCCTCGCCCTCACCGCCCGCGCGAGCGCGGTGATCGCCCGCGGCCTGCCCACCATCTCCCAGGTGGCATTCGCCTTCACCCTCAGCGCCCCCGCGCGGGTGCGGGTCACGCTCTCCCGGCTCCTCCGAGTCAGCGGACGCCTGCGCTGGGCGTCCGCACCGGGCGCACTCACGCTCTCCGCCGCCGGGGGCCGCAACCGCGCTCATCTGCGCGGCCCCCACACGCTCGCCCCGGGGCGCTACCGCCTCACGCTCGCGCCCGCGCACGGAGCCGCGCGCTCGATCGTGTTCGTCCTGAGGTAGTCCTACCGCGGCGGCGAGCGCTCGGACTCCTCGACCCCGCGTCGGACGATGCGCTCCACCTCCTCGCCACGGGGAGTCAGCTCCCATGCGTTCGGCGCGCCGCGCCGGTCGCCGACGCCGATGTTGGCGATCAGGCCCTGCGACTCCAACCGGCTGAGCAGCTTGGAGATCTGACCCTGATCGACGACCTCGGCGCGGTTGCCCACCTCGCGGTTGCTCGACCCGGGGCGCTCGGCGATCGCACTCAGCACGCGGGCTGTGCGGTATGTGAGCCTCATACCCACGCCCTCCACCGCGGTGCGCCCACCGCGGCGCGACTGTGGCCGCCGTCGCATGGGTCGCACAAGCTCTCGCTTCGCGGCCGCGCTGCCCAGGTAGGGGAGCACGATCAGGCTCATCAGCTCTCCCAGCAGCTCGCTCGGCGGCGCGGGGTCCGGCGCGAGCAGGCGGGCTTGGAGGATCGCCAGCAGCGCTCCGAGCACCCCTTCGGCGGTGATCGCGGGGGGTTCTGCGCGCACCGCCGCTTCGAGACGCCCACGGTCGAGGTACTCGCACAGCGCCGTGATCGCCTCGGTGCGACGGCGCAGCACGGGCGGACCGGCGCCGAGGGAGTAGACGATCCACAGGCACCCGAGCTCGGGCTCCCACTCGATCAGCTCGAGCAGCACCGCGAGCGCAGCTCTGACCCCTTCCACCCACCTCGTCTCGCCGCTGTACGCCTCGGCCATCGCGGCGCCCGCGCGCCTCGAGCACCATTCGAACGCCGCGAGGAAGCATTCCTCGACGTCGGCAAACCGCTCGCCCAACTCGCCCGGGGAGATACCCGCGCGCGCAGCCACGTCCGCGAGCGTGAGCGAGCGCAGGCCCCGCTCGGAGACCGCCGCGGCCGTCGCCCTGCAGATGCGCGCACGCGGGTCGCTCTCCGCGGGACCCCATCGACCCTTCACCCGACCCCCTGATTCCACGTCGTGGCTGCCGGCGCCCTACGCGGCGTACTTGATCTTTGCCATCGACGTTATCTTCTCATTGTCCAGCCTCGGGCGGCGCCTCTGTACGGAGGCGTTCCCCGAGCCGCCCCAGCTCGCGCTCGCCGGTCGCGGTCGGGGGACGGCCGCGCCGGAGCGCCCGTCCGCAGCGGCAGTGGGAGACGCTGTTTCCCACTATGCGG
This sequence comes from uncultured Solirubrobacterales bacterium, assembly GCA_963813765.1. Classification (GTDB taxonomy): domain Bacteria; phylum Actinomycetota; class Thermoleophilia; order Solirubrobacterales; family Solirubrobacteraceae; genus Palsa-744. The sequence continues at coordinate 839,347 of CAWFAB010000001.1, read as the reverse complement.
GGCCCGCGCGGTCGTTCCCGTGCGCACTTTTTCGCTTGTGTACAGGGGAAACGCAAGCCGTCGCGCACGGCGGTCGCGCCCCAGCCGGACTTCGGTCCAATTTCAATTGCGCGATTGCACGATCGGGCCTACGCTCGTGCACTGGTGATTCAAGACCCTAATACCTGTCTCAGGCCTTCTTCTCCTGCGCCCGTAGCTCAACTGGCTAACGGCCATGGCGACGGTGGCGCCCGATCCCCAGGTGTAGTCACTCAACCGGCGAGGAGCCCCGGGCCATGCGCCCAGGAATCTTGCAAGCCGGCGGCTATCTGCCGCGTAGCGGTCGCCTTGCGGGATCGGACCCACACAAGTCGACTTTGGTCTAAGAGCAGCGGCCTTCTAAGCCGCCGATGTGGGTTCGAGCCCCGCCGGGCGTACCTTCGACAGCCCGAAAAAGAGGGGCCCGACCGAAGCCGGGAGACACGCGCCTCCGACCGAAGCGGGGAGACACTCGCCTTCGGCTCGCATCCCCCGTTCGGCCAGCGTCCCCGTTTCGGCCAGCCGGCCTGCGGCCGCCTGCGCCACCCTCTAGGCCCGTGACGTGCTCGAGGAGCTCACACGGGCGCTGAGCGCGCTCGCGCCGCAGGGCGAGTTCTCGGTCATCCCCCTGCACAACCTCCGCCACGGCGTGGACGCCCGGATCTTCCGCCGCGGGGGAGCGGGGTGGGAGTCCGCGGGGGCCGCGCGGCTCACCGCGGCGCGCGAGGCGCTCGCGGAGCTGCCGGAGGTGGCCGCGGTCGATACCCGCGGCGATTCGCTGACGGTCCGCTTCGCCGACGCTCGCATCGCACGCCTCGGGGAGCTCCTGGAGGCGGGCCGGGCGGGCGCGCTGGACGCGCGCGAGCTCCTCGCGGGCACGGAGGTGGTGGTCAACTTCTGCGACGCCAACCCCACGAAGGCGCTGCACATCGGCCACCTGCGCAACATCGCGCTCGGCCAGGCGCTCGCCGGGGCGCTCGCGGCGGCGGGGGCGCGGGTGACGCGCCAGAGTCAGGTCAGCGACTACTGCCGCAGCATGGGCGAAGCCCTCGCGGGCTACCTGGAGCTGCCCGAGTACATCACCCCGCGCACGCTCGGGGTCAAGAGCGACCACTTCGTGGGCGAATGCTTCGCGCGCTACGCGGCGAAGCTCGCCGAGCGTCCGCACGCCGAGGGAGCCGAGGAGCCCGCATTGGGCGCCGAGGCCGCCGTCCGGCACGACCTCGCCGAGGAGCTGCTCGCGGGCTGGAGCGTCGGCGATCCCAAGATCGTCCAGCGCTGGCACAGGCTGCGCCGCTGGGCGCTCGAGGGTCAGGACGCCACGCTCGCCGCGCTCGGAGTGAAGCTCGACCGCCTCGTCAACGAGTCGGACTCCCGCCCCCTCACCAACGTGGTGCTCGACACCGGTCTCTCCCGTGGCGTCTTCACGAAGCTGCAGAGCGGAGCCGTGGTGTACGAGACGGGGGAGCAGGAGTATCCGCGACTGCTGCTCGCGCGCCCCGACGGCTTCCCCACCCAGCACCTGCGCACGATCGCGCTGTGGCACTCCCTTCGCGGCTCGCTCGGCGAGACGCGCTCGGTTGAGCTGGTCGGGGAGGAGTGGCACGCCTACGTGCGCTACCACGAGCGCCTGGTGCGGGAATTGGAGCTACCGCCGGTCTCGGCGGCGGGCGGGGAATCGCCGGCCCCTGAAGGAGGCCCCGCACCGCCTGACGGGCCGAGCGCGAGTGGCGCACCGTGGCACCCCACCAGCAACGTGCTCTACGGGATGGTCACCGTGGAGGGCGGGGCGGTGAAGTCGAGCAACGGCAGGCCGCCGCTGGTGGACGGGGTGCTCGAACGGCTCTGCGCTTCGCGCGAGCTCGCGCAGCTGGCGGCGCAGAGCGAGGGGCGCCTGCAGCCGCGGACCCTCGCGGCGCTGATCGCGCTCGGGTTCTACCTCGGCCGCCCCACCCGCAAGCCCGTCAACCTCACGCTCACCGAGATGCTCGACCTGCGCGGCGGAGTCGGGTGGGAGCTCGCGCGGGCGGCGGTTCACGCGTGGAGCCCCCGCCACGACGGCCCACCGGACCCGGCGCCGGAGGATGGGCGCTATCGACAGACGGTGCTGCAGTCCCAGGTCCACCGCCAGCTGCTCGCGCGGGCGGTGGAGCGGCTCGACGTGTATGAGCTCGCCCGCTTCTACGGGCACCTCAGCCGCCGCTACCTGGCGGCGGACGCGGATGCGCGCGTGGCGCGCGCGATGCGCACCCTGCTCGCCGCCGGCCTGGACGCGCTGGGCCTGCCGGGGGGAGTGCCGGAGGGCGGCGCTCCGCGATGACGCCCGCCGCGACCATGTCCTGCACGGGGGGTCCGTGCGTGGAGAGCCCGGGCACGGGGCGTCCGAGCGCGGAGAACCGGAGCGAGGGCAGCCGGGGCGCGGGGAGCCAGGTGGCGCAGCTGGACCGCAACGAGGCGCTGCGCGGCCCCCCGCCGGGCGCGGTCGAGCGGGTGCACGCGGCGATCGCCCGCGGGCACATCTACCCGCACGAGGCGCTGGCGCGCGCAACGGCCGCGGCGGCCTCCCATCTGGGGGTCGATCCGCGGCGGCTGATCCTCACGACCGGTGTGGACGAGGCGGCCGACCTGTGCATCCTGGAGCTCGGCGACCCCTGCACGGTCACGCCGGGCTTCGACGGCTACCGCGACCGCGCGGCGGCGCTCAACCACGGCTGCCGGGTGTTCGCGCTGACCAACGAGCACACGCTCCCGCGGGAGCTGATCGAGGCGGCGGGCCCGGGCCGGCTGGTGATGCTGGCAAGCCCGAACAACCCCACCGCGAACCGCTTTTCGGAGGAGTCGCTGCGGATGCTGCTGGAGCGCTCGGCGCACCTGCTGCTCGACGAGACGTACGCGGACTTCTGCGCGCACGCGCCGGGCCTGGAGTGGCTCGCGGAGCACCCGAATCTGCTCGTGTTCCGCTCGTTCTCGAAGGCGTACGGGCTGGCGGGCCTGCGCATCGGCTGCCTCGTGGGCGAGGAGCGGCTGATCGGGCGCCTGCGCGCGCGGCAGGCGTACCTGACGACGAGCGGCCTCGCCGCGGAAGCGCTGATCGGAGCGCTGGAGAGCGACGCCGACTTCCCCCGCCGCCACGCGCGCGAGGTGCGCGGGCTGCGCGAAGAGCTGATCGCGCGACTGCGGGCGCTGGAGCTGTTCGAGCGCGTGTACGAGAGCGAGACGAACTTCGTCTTCGTCAGGTGCGCCTCGGCGGCACAGGCCGCATGGATCCGCGAGACGCTGGCGGCGCAGATGAACGTGATCGTGGCCTCGACGACACCGCTCGGGGAGCCGGCGGGGCTGCGCATCGGCGTCAGCCTGCAAGCGTACGCCGACCGGCTGATCGCCGGATTGACCGCGATCAGGGACCTGCGCGGCGACGCCGGGCCAATCGAGGGCCCGCGGGAGAACGCCGGCCGAAACGAGCGCCCGCTCGACGTGGGCCCCAAGGAGGAGATGACAGCATGAGCAGCAGCCCGCAGACGATCTCGGCGATCACGCCGGAGGCGATCCACCGCGCGGCCTTCCGGCCGACGCTGCTGAGAGCGCTCGACTACCTCGCGGGGTGGGCCACGGCGGAGCTCCTGATGGCGATCCTCGAAGACGAGCCGCTGCTGGCGGCGTTGGAGCGGGGCGTCTCCGCGGTGCAGCTGGCGCAGCGCCTGGGGTCGCCCGACAGCGAGCTCACCGGCGCGCTGCTGCAGGCGCTGCACTCCGAGGGGGCGCTGGTGCGCGAGGCGGGGGTCTACCGCTTCGCCGAAGACCTCTCCGAGCTGCGCGCCGTGCATGGGTGGCCGGAGCTGCTGATGGAGGGCTACCGCGATCTCTTCCAGGGCGTCGGCAGGCTGATGCGCGAGGGGGATGGGAGCATCGAGCGCAACCACCTGCGCGTCGCGCTGGGCAGCGCGCGGATCGCGATCTACGACGCGGTGCCCCTCACGCTGCGCCTGATCGAGCGGCTCGGGGCCTCGGAGGGGGTGGTGCTCGACTACGGCTGCGGCAACGCGCTGTACCTGATCGCGCTCTGCGCCCAGCACCCGGGGCTGCGCGCGGTCGGGGTGGAGCTTGCGCAGGAGACGGTCGAGGCCGCGCGCCGGCACGTGCGCGAAGCGGGCCTCGAGGATCGCATCACGATCGAGCACGCCTCCGCCCCCGACTACGTGCCCTCGGACGAGATCGACTTCGTCGTCTCGGCGTTCGTGCTGCACGAGATCGTCGGCCAGCGCGGCGTGGAGGGGACGGTCGAGTTCCTGCAGTCCTTCGGCCGGCGTTTCCCCAACGCGCGGCTGCTCATCATCGAGGTCTCGAACCCCTACAGCGAAGGCCGCGGCGAGCTGGTCGGCTCCGATCGCCAGGGCAGAGGCTACTACAACTACTACATCTGGCTGCACTCCGTGACCACCCAGCGCCTGCTGCCCCACGCGGAGTGGCTGGAGCTGTTCGAGCGCGCCGGCTACCGCGTGGCCCACGAAGAGCGAGTGGACGACATCGTCGATTCCACGGGCCTCGAGATCGGATATGCGCTGGAGCGGACATAGAGGGTGGCGCAGGCGGCCGGAGGCCGCCTAGAGGGTGGCGCAGTCGGCCGAAGGCCGGCAAGCCGGGCCCCTCCTCTTCAGTCAGCCGGGCCCCTCTTTTTTCGATCAGGAGGGGGCACCCAGCTCGGCGGGCGCGCCGAAGGGCTCCAGGCACTCGGGCAGCGCGACGGCGCCGTCCTCGCGCTGGCCGTTCTCCAGCAGCGCGATGATCGTGCGCCCGACGGCGACGGCGGTGCCGTTGAGGGTGTGGAGGGTTTCAAGTTCCCGCCCACCCTCCCCCCGCCTACCCTGTTTCTCGCGGCGCACGCGGATGTTCAGGCGCCGCGCCTGGTAGTCGGTGGTGTTGGAGCAGGAGGTGAGCTCGCGGTAGCGGCCCTCGCTGGGCAGCCACGCCTCGCAGTCGTACTTCTTGGCCGCGGAGGCGCCGAGGTCGTTGACGGCGATGTTGACGACGCGGTAGGGCAGGCCGAGCTCGGTGAGGATCTCCTCCTCGATCGCGAGGATCCGCTCGTGCTCGGAGCCGGAGTCGGCGGGCTCGACGAAGCTGAACATCTCGACCTTGTCGAACTGGTGTACACGGAAGATGCCGCGCGTGTCTTTGCCGGCGGCGCCGGCCTCGCGGCGGAAGCAGGGAGAGAAGCCGGCGTAGCGCAGCGGCAGGCGCTCGGCGTCGATGATCTCCTCGTCGTGCAGCGAGGCGAGCGCGACCTCGGAGGTGCCGACCAGGAAGAGCTCGTCCTCGGGCAAACGGTAGATCTGCTGCTCGGTGTCGGGCAGGAAGCCGGTACCGAACAGGGCGCGCTCGCGCACGAGCACGGGAGGCACGACCGGTTCGAAGCCGTGGCGGCGGAGCTTCTGCAGGGCCCAGCGCACGAGCGCGAGCTCCAGCAGCACCAGATCGCCCTTCAGGTAGGCGAAGCGCGCCCCGGAGAGCTTGGCGGCGTGGTCCATGTCGATCATCGGTCCCGCCAGCTCCAGATGGTCGCGGGCCGTGAATCCCAGGACGGGGACCTCCCCGACGACTCGCACCAGCTCGTCCTCAGGGCCCGGGGCGGCTGTGGGATCGGGGAGGTTGGGCAGCGGCAGGAGCGCCCCGTCCAGCTGGGCCTCCACCTCCGCGAGCCGCTGGGTGAGCTCCTTCTCCCGGGCGCCCAGCTCCCGCTGCTCGGCGATCGCGCCCGCGGCGTCCTCGCCGGCGCGCTTGGCCTGGGCGATCGCCTCTGCGGCGGCGTTGCGGCGGGCGCGCAGCTGCTCGAGCTCGGGGATGATCGCGCGGCGGCGCTCGTCCAGCTCGATCACACGATCGAGGCCGTCCGCGACATCGTCCCCGCGCCGTGCGAGCGCCGCGCGCACCTCGTCGGGCTGCCGGCGGATGCGCTTGATGTCGAGCACACGCCCTACTTGGCCGCGGTGCCGGTGGACGTGCCTTCGATGGAGGTATTTTCGATGGCCGGCGCCTTCGGGGCCTGCAGGCCGGAGTACTTGGCGAGGAATTCCGCGACTTCGCGGGCCTGGGCGCCGACGAGGATGTTCTCGGGCATGATCGCGCCGGAGAAGCCGCCGTTGCGGATCGCGTAGAGAACCTGCGCGTACTGCTCCTTGCGGAAGTTGAAGTTGGGGCCGTTGGTGCGCAGGCGATCCTTGATGCTCGTCGCCGAGCCCAGCGCGCCGACCGTCGCGAGCGTGTGGCAGCCGGAGCAGTGGTCGAGGAACAGCACCGCCCCGCGATAGGACGCACTGGACTTCGGGACCTGAATGCCCTGCGTGCCACAGGCGGAGAGGCCCACGACCGCGGCGAGCGCGGCGACGAGCACGGCCGGTATCTTGGAGCCTGTCTTCATGCCAGCCGGAATATATAGGGGCCGATCCGGTCGGTCTCCTCCGGGCGCCCTCGACCGGCCCAGCGGGCTTCCTGAAGAATCTCCGCAGATGTCCTGCCACGATGCCCGGTCGATGTCCCGTCGCGCCTCCCGCCGGCTGCGCGCCACCATCGTCCCCGCACTGCTCGCAGGGCTCGCCCTGGCGGGCTGCGGCGCTGGGCGGCCAGTGCGCGTGACGGGCCACAGGGTGGCGCTTACGCTCGAGGAGTACCGCATCCTGCCGCAGACGGTGAGCGTGCCGGCGGGGCGCCTGGAGATCACGGCGTGCAATCGCGGAATCCTCACCCACAACGTGGCGCTTCAGCGGGGCAGCCTCGATTCCACCTCCAGCGAACGGACGACCTTCGCCGTCATCCCCACGCTGCTGCCCGGGAGGTGCGGGTCGATAGCCACGCAGCCGCCGGCGCCCGGCCGCTACCTGCTGGTGAGCACGATCGGCAACCAGGCCGTGCTCGGGATGGCGGCGACGCTGATCGTGCGGTGAGGCGGTCGCCCGCGGTGGTATGATGGCACTCCAATGGTGGTACGGACACAGATCACGCTCGACGCCGACGCACACAGGCGTGCCAAGCGTCGCGCGGCGGACCTCGGGGTCTCCTTCGCGGAGTACGTGCGCAGAACGCTGGACCGGGATCTGGGCGACGAGCCGAAGGGGGACATCAGCGCGATCTTTGGCCTGTTCGACTCGGGGGGCTCCGACGTGGCGCAGCACAAGGAGCAGTACCTCGACGAAGCGGCCTGGAAAGAGCATCTGATCGAGACGGGCCAGTCGGATCGTTGAGTCTGTTCGTCGATACCTCGGTGTTTTACGCGGCATCCGACTCCGGCGACCGAAGCCACGATCGCGCAAAGAAGCTGCTGCGCGATGTTGATGGCCTTGTGGCATCCGACCACGTGCTCGTCGAGTCGTGGCGACTCATACGCATCCGTGGCGGCTTCGCCGCAGCGGAGCGCTTCTGGGCGGCGATCCGCAAAGGTCTGGCCACGATCGAGACGGTCCTGCCCGGCGACCTCGACACGGCATGGCGAATCGGAGAGGCCTTCCCGGACCAGGATTTCTCGATCGTCGACCGCACCAGCTTCGCCGTCATGGAACGCCTCGGCATCACAACCGCCGCCAGCTTCGACGCCCACTTCTCGATCTACCGCTTCGGACCACGCCGCGAGCGGGCCTTCGAGGTGCGGTGCTGAGCCTTGCCGACCTGACCATCGAACTGTCGCGGCCTGCGAGCCCCGCCCCTCACAGCCCGTGCGCGGTTTCCGCGGCGCGCAGGAGGAGGAAGACGACTACCAGGGCGGAGAGGGCCATGACGCCCTGCTCGCGGCGCATGATGGCGGCGACCATGGCGTGCTGCTCGGACTCGGGCAGGGCGCCGACCTCGGCGGCGGTCTGCAGGCCGCGCTGGTCGAGGATCGTCTGGGCGGAGGCGATTCGCAGCTGCTCGGCGATGAGGGCGACGGCGAGGGGGAGCAGGGCGTATAGGTAGAAGAGGCCTTCGGTGGAGGAGTGGCCCGCGGCCGCGAGCAGGCCGACGGCGAGGGCGAACAGAACGGCGCCGCCCTGAGCGATGCGCAGGAGCACCCAGAAGGCGCTGGCCGATCTTCGATCGGTGGATTCCCCGCGGTACCAGCGCCAGCCGCCGAGCAGGGCGGGGATCGCGTTGAGGGCGGCCACCGCGAGGGCGCCCGCCACGACGGCGCCGTTCATGTCCGGGATATCGAGCCGATCGTCACTATGTAACACTCTCGCACAAGCGTCGGCGTACGGTGGTATAACAGCCGCGGTGCTGCGCTCCTACCTCCCCGCGATTGTCTTCCTGGTGCTCGGCGGCGCCGTGGGCGCGGCGTTCGTGACGCTCAACACCGTCCTCGGGCCGCGGCGCGCGGTCGGGCGCAAGCAGGATCCCTACGAGTGCGGGCTGCCGTCGGAGGTCAAGCGGGGGCTGCGCTTCGGGATCAGCTTCTACCTGATCGCGATGCTCTTCATCCTCTTCGACATCGAGGTCATCTTCCTCTACCCGATCGCGCTGCTGCTGCGGGCCTACGGGACCTACGCGCTCGCGGAGACGGTGACCTTCATCGTGCTGCTGGGGGTGGCGTTCGTCTACGTCTGGCGCAGGGGAGCGCTCGAGTGGAGGTGAGCCGGGAGCCGATCGAGCCGCGCGGGACGGCCCCACGGCCGCGCGGCGGGGACGGCGTACCCGGAGGAGGCGGCGGACCCGGGGCGCCCTCGGCGCTGCGCGTCGAACGCATGGACGCGGCCCGCCTGCTGCGCGGCGGCGACCTCGAGGGCTCCAACCAGCCGGCGCACCTCGAGGGCTCGGAGCTCGAACGGTACGTCGAGGAGCGCGTCCTGACGACCACCTTCGAGAAGGCGGTCGCGTGGGGGCGCTCGAACTCGTTCTTTCCGCTCGGCTTCGGGCTGGCGTGCTGCGCGATGGAGCAGTTCCACGCCGCCGGCCCGCGCACCGACATCGCGCGCTTCGGCTACGAGGCGTTCCGGGCCTCCCCGCGCCAGGCCGACCTGATCATCCTCGCGGGGCGCGTCTCGATCAAGATGGCGCCGATCATCCGCCGGCTCTACGACCAGATGCTCGAGCCGAAGTGGGCGATCGCGATGGGCGCGTGCTGCTCCTCGATGGGCGTCTTCAACAACTACGCGCTCGTCCCGGCCGACACCTTCCTGCCGGTCGACGTCCACGTGCCCGGCTGCCCGCCGCGCCCGGAGGCGCTGATGCACGGGATCCTGAAGCTGCGCAAGATGGTCCAGGACGACCCCGAGATGGGCTGGCGCGAGCGCTACGGGGCCGTCGGCACCGAGGAGGCCCGCGCCGGTGCCGACGCGACCGGACTGGAGATACTCGCGGCGAGCTGCGCGAAACGGAGGGCCGGCGGTGCCTGACGCGACCGGGCTGGAGCTGCTCGCGCACGAGCTGCGCGGGGCGCCACGGCGAGGAGGCGGTGCTCGGCACGCTCTTCTTCCGCGACCGCGCCACCCTCCTGGTCGACCCCGCCGGCATCCGCGCGGTGCTCACGACGCTGCGCGAGACGGGCTACTCGTTCCTGGCGAGCCTCCACGGCGTGGACCACTACCCGCGAGGAGCCGCGGCTCGGGCGTCGTCTACGAGCTGCTCGACATGGACCGCGTCGACCGCGTCACGGTCAAGCTGCGCGTGCCCCTCGACGCGCCGCACGTCGAGTCGGTGACCCGCGGATTGGCCGACCGCGGACCACCAGGAGCGCGAGGTCTACGACATGTTCGGCGTCGTCTTCGAGGGCCACCCCGACCTGCGCCGAATCCTGATGCCCGAGGATTACGAGGGCCACCCCCAGCGCCGCGACTTCCCGGTCGGCGGCGAGCCGGTGCTGTTCACCTACAACGACCCGGCCCCCGTGGCCCCGCGATGAGCAAGGCCCCGCGCACCACCGGCCCAAGGCCCCGCGATGAGCACGCCGCGCCCCCGAGCGCACGCGCGACGACGGCCGGCCGGCGGCCGACGGGGAGGGCGCCAGCGACGAAGCGACCCACGAGCTGCTCACGCTCAACTTCGGCCCCCACCACCCCGCCACCCACGGGGTGCTGCGGCTGCTCGTGACCCTCCAGGGCGAGGTCGTCAGGGACCTCAAACCGATCATCGGCTACGTCCACACGGGGATCGAGAAGACCGCCGAGGACAAGTCCTACTGGAAGGTCATCCCCGTGGTGGAGCGGATGGACTACCTCGCCTACTACTTCAACGCGATGGCCTACTGCACCGCCGTCGAGACGCTCGTCGAGGTCGAGGTCCCCCCGCGGGCCCAGTACTTGCGAGTGATCCACCTCGAGCTCAACCGCATCGCCTCGCACCTCATCTGGCTCGGCACGAGCGTGTTGGATCTCGGCGCAACCTCGATCTTCCTCTACTGCCTGCGCGAGCGCGAGCTGATCCTCGACCTCTTCGAGATGTCCTCCGGCCAGCGGATGCACACGCGCTACTTCCAGGTCGGCGGCGTCTTCGAGGACATCCCCGCGGGCTTCGAGGCGAAGCTGCGCGAGTTCCTGAAGCTCATGCCGCGCCGCGCCGACGAGTACGGGGCGATCCTCAACTCCAACGAGATCGTGCTCCAGCGGTTGCGCGGGACCTGCCCGCTCGATGCCGACACACTGCTCGGCCTCGGCGTCACCGGCCCGCTGCTGCGCGCCGCCGGCAACCCGTGGGATCTGCGCAAGGCCGCCCCCTACAGCTCCTACGGCGACTTCTCCTTCAAGATCCCCGTCGGCACCGTCGGCGACAACTACGACCGCTTCGCGGTGCGCCTCGCGGAGATCTACGAGTCAGTCAAGATCGTCGAACAGGCGCTCGACGGCCTGCCCGAGGGGCCCCACATAACGAGCGACCGCAAGGTCGCGCTGCCGCCGCGGCACGAGCTGGCGACCTCGATGGAGGCCCTGATCCACCACTTCAAGCTCGTCACCGAGGGCTTCAGGGTGCCGCCGGGCGAGGTCTACTCATCCGTAGAGTCCCCGCGTGGAGAGCTCGGCTGCTACGTGCGCTCCGACGGCTCCTCCAAGCCCGCGCGCGTCCACATGCGCGACCCCTCTTTCGTCAACCTGCAGGCGCTCTCCCCGATGGTCCAGGGCGCCTACATCGCCGACCTGATCGCGACGACCGCGATGCTCGATCCGATCCTCGGAGGTATAGACAGGTGATCGCCGTCCCGAAGAAGCTGCGCACGGAGATCGAGGGCCACATGGCCCTCTACCCCGAACCGCGCTCGGCGATCCTGCCCGCGCTCGAGGCGGCGCAGCGCCTTCACGGGTGGTGCTCGCCGGAGGCGATCGAGCAGGTCGCCGCCGTGATGGGCCGCACACCCGCCGAGGTCGCCGCGGTGGCGAGCTTCTACGACATGCTCGAGACGACCCCCGTCGGCCGGCGGTCGGTGTACATCTGTACGAACATCTCCTGCTCACTGCGCGGGGCCGACGCGCTGTATGAGGCCCTGGCCACGGCCGCCGCGGAGGACTCCGATATCAACGTCCGCTCGTTCGAGTGCCTCGGCGCCTGCGACATCGCGCCGATGGCCTCCGTGGAGGGCCGCTACGTCGGGCCGCTCGCCGTGGAGGACGTTCCGCGGCTGTTGGAGGACATGCGCGCCGGCCGCGAAGTGCTCCCCGACAGACAGCTCGCACGCCGGCCCTGCGCCGATCCGGGGGCTCGACCGTGAAACTCCTCTTTGACCGAATCGACGAGCCCGGTCTGAACACTTTGGAGGTCTACAAAGGGCGGGGCGGTTACGAGTCGCTGCGGCGCGCGCTCACGATGGCGCCCCAGGACGTTCTCGGCGAGCTCGAAGCGTCCGGGCTGCGCGGCCGCGGCGGAGCGGGCTTTCAGATGGGCAAGAAGATCTCCTTCCTCCCGAAAGGCGGGGGAGAGAAGTACCTCGTCTGCAACGCCGACGAGTCCGAGCCGGGAACGTTCAAGGATCGCGAACTGATCCAGAAGTCGCCGCACATGCTGATTGAGGGAATTGTGATTGCCTCACACGCCGCGGGCATCCGTCGCGCCTACATTTACATCCGCGGCGAGTACGTTTACCAGGCCAACATTCTCGACGCCGCCCTCGCCGAAGCGCGCGCCGCGGGGTACCTCGGCGAGGACATCCTCGGCTCGGGCCACTCCCTCTCGCTCGTCCTGCACCGCGGCGCCGGCGCCTACATCTGCGGCGAGGAGACCGGCCTGTTGGACTCCCTGGAGGGCAAGCGCGGCAACCCGCGCCTGAAGCCGCCCTTCCCCGCCATCCAGGGTCTTTACCAGGGACCGACACTGATTAACAACGTCGAGACTCTCTCCACTGTCCCCACCATCCTCCGCATCGGCGGCGCCGAGTACGCCAAGCTCGGCGTCGAGACCTCCACCGGCACAAAGCTCGTCTCGGTCTCCGGCCACGTCGCTCGGCCCGGCAATTACGAGATCGAGCTCGGCATCCCCGCGCGCGAGATCATCTACGGGCTCGCCGGCGGCCCCCCCGACGGGCGCTCGGTGAAGTGCTGGTTCCCCGGCGGCTCCTCCTCCCCCGTGCTCACCGCCGATGACCTCGACATCCCCTACGACTTCGACTCGCTCGCCGCCGCGCGCACGATGCTCGGCTCCGGCGCGATCATCGTCGTCAACGACTCCACCCCGATCCTCGCCGTCGCTTTGAAGGTGGCAAAGTTCTACCGCCACGAGTCCTGCGGCAAGTGCACCCCCTGTCGCGAGGGCACCAACTGGACGGTGAAGATGCTCGAACGGATTCAGCTCGGCGAGGCAACCCCGATGGACCTCGACATCATCGCGGGCGTGCAGCAGAACATCATGGGCAAATGCCTCTGCGTCCTCGGCGACGCGATGGCCATGCCGATCGGCTCGATCATCGCCAAGTTCCGCCCCGAGCTCGAGGCCCACATCGAGAGCGCCCGCGACCGGGCCGGGCAGGTTGAGGCCCTGGCTGGAGTTAACTGATGCCCCGCCCCGAACCCCACACAATCACCTTCACCATCGACGGTCTCGAGGTGCAGGCGCCCGAGAACATGATGCTCGCCGACGCCGCGAAGCTCGGGGACGTCGAGATTCCCGTCTTCTGCTACGAGCCCAAGCTCGGCGCCCCCGTCGGCGCCTGCCGCATGTGCCTCGTGGAGATCGAGGGCATCCCGAAGCTCCAGACCGGCTGCTCGACGCCGGTGAAGGACGGCATGGTCGCCCACACCCTCAGCGACCGTGTGAAAGAGGCACAGGAGTCGGTCGTCGAGTTCCTGCTCCTCAACCACCCCCTCGACTGCCCCGTCTGCGACAAGGGCGGCGAGTGCCCGCTCCAGGACATCACCTTCGGGTGGGGCCGCGGCGATTCGCGCTTCGTCGAGCCCAAGCGCCACTTCGTCAAGCCGCTCGCGCTCTCCCCTTCGATCGCCATCGACCGCGAGCGCTGCATCCTCTGTTACCGCTGCGTCCGCTTCTCCCAGGAGATCTCCGAGGACCACGAACTCGTGCTCCAGGAGCGCGGCGCCCACACCTATGTCGCCACCTTCGACGACCGGCCGTACGAGGCGCCGTTCAGCGGCAACATCATCGAGCTCTGCCCCGTCGGCGCGCTCACCTCCCGGCCCTACCGCTTCCGCGCGCGGCCGTGGGACATCGAGGACGCAGGCTCGGTCTGCAACCTCTGTCCCGCCCAGTGCAACGTCACGCTGACCGTCCGCGACGAGCGCGTGCTGCGTGTCCTCTCGCGCGCACACCCCGAGGTGGACGACGGCTGGCTCTGCGACCGCGGCCGCTTCGCCTACCCCGCGCTCGGGGGGGCCGGCTGCGCCGGCGGGAACTCCGCCTGCGGCTGCACCGACGAGGGCGCCGCCGCCGATACCCCCGGCCGCAACGACCGTGCCGGCGAGACCTCTGCTGCCCGCAACGGCGGCTCGGGCGCGACCTCGATCCACCGTGCCCGCGTCACCGAGCCGTTGATCCGCGACGGCGGCGCGCTGCGGCCGGTCTCCTGGGAGCGCGCTTTGGAGGAGGCCGCTATCTGTCTGACGCGCGCTGGCGCTCGCACGGGCGCGCTCGCGGGAGGGCCCGCGACGAACGAGGAGGGCTTCCTGCTCGCGCGGCTCCTGCGCGAGGGGTTGGGCTCCCCGCACGTGGACTCCCGCTCGGCGGGCTCTCTGCCGCTGGACCTGCACCGCGCGCTCGCCGATCCGCTGCTTCAGGCGAAGGTCTCCGACCTCGAGTTCGCCCACGCCGTGCTCCTGCTCGATGCCGACCCGATCGAGGACATGCCGATCCTCGACCTCCGCCTGCGCAAGGGCGTACGCCGCCGCGGCCTCCGTCTGGAGCGCGCCGCCGGCGGGGACATGGAGGCCGTCCGCGCGCTCGCGAGGGAGCTCGTGGAGCAGGCGGGCGAGGAGCTGATCGTCGTGTGGCACGAGCGCCTCACCGCCGGGCCCCGCGGCGCCGAGAACGCCCGCGCCCTGCTCGACATCGCCGCCGAGCTCAACCTCGCCGGGGTTCCCGCCGGGGTTCCCGCCGCCGGCCTGCTGGAAATCCCCGCCGCCGCCAACGGCCGCGGGCTGCGCGAGGCCGGGGTCCTGCCGAACGCCGGCCCGGGGCTGACCCTAGTCGAGCAGGAGGGCCTCGACGCGCCGCGCATCGCCGCCGCGCTCGCCGAGGGGGAGTTGAGCGCGCTCTTCCTCCTCCAGGCCGATCCCCTCTCCGACGACGCGCTTTGGGCACCGGCTCTGGAGCGCGCGACCACGGTCATTGCCCACGCTGCCTTCCTCACCGACGGGGTCCGTGAACACGCGAACGTGGTCTTTCCCGCCGAGGTCTACGCCGAGAAGGAGGGCACTCTCATCCACCCCGACGGTCGCATCCAGCGGTTGCGGCCCGCCATCGCGCATCCGGGGTCGGTTCGCCCGGGTTGGCAGGTGCTCGCCGATCTCTCGCGGCGGATCGGCCTCGACCTCGGGGTGCTCACCGGGGCGATGGCCTCCCGACAGCTCTTCTCCGCCGTGCCTTCTTACGCCGGCCTCACGCTTGAGGAGATAGGCGGGCGGGGCGTTCGCCCGCACGAACGGGAGGCCGAGGTGGCCGCGCCATGACGATCGCCCGCCCCGCCCCGATCCCGCGGCAGGAGCGCCCCGGCCACATCCCCCGGCAGGAGCGCCCCTCGAAGGAGCGCCCGTTGGAGGTGGCCTTCCGATGACCCTCGCCGTCGTCGGCTACTACGAAGCGTGGTGGATCACAATCCTCAAGTCGCTCGCGATCTTCGCCGTCGTGCTCGGGATTCTGCCGATGGTGATTCTCTACGAGCGCAAGCTCCTCGGGCGCTTTCAGAGCCGCTACGGTCCCAACCGCGTCGGGCCCTACGGCCTGCTCCAGCCGCTCGCCGACATCGTCAAGCTGCTCACCAAGGAGCAGTTCCGGCCGAGCACCTCCGTCGGCGTGCTCTTCCGCGTCGCGCCCGTCATCTCGATCCTCACCGCCGTCGGCGCGCTCGCGCTCGTCCCCTTCGGCGATGTCCAGAACATCTTCGGGACGAAAGTCGGCCTCTACGGGGTCGATCTCTCGATCGGCCCGCTCTACCTGTTCGCGTTCGGCGCGGTCGCCTTCTACGGGGTCATGCTCGGCGGCTGGTCGTCGGGCTCGAAGTACTCCTTCCTCGGCGCGATGCGCGGAGCGGCCCAGCTGATCTCCTACGAGGTTTCCCAGGGTCTCGCGCTGCTCGGGGTGGTCTTCACCGCCGGCACGCTCTCGCTCACGGGGATCGTCCACGCCCAGGCCGGCATGTGGTACGTCGTGCCGCAGTTCTTCGGCTTCCTGATCTTCCTCGCCGCCGGGCTCGCCGAGACCAACCGCACACCGTTTGACCTGATCGAGGCCGACGCCGAGCTCGTGGGCGGTTACTACACCGAGTACGGCGGCTCGAACTTCGCGACGTTCATGTTCGCGGAGTACCTCAACATGATCGTCCTCTCCGGCATCGCCACGGCCGTCTTCCTCGGCGGCTGGCTGCTGCCGTTCGGCATCCATCCCCCGGATGGGTCGATCCGTTCGTCGTGCTCTTCAAGATGTTCCTCCTCGTCACCTTCTTCATCTGGGTCCGCGCGACGCTCCCGCGGCTGCGTTACGACCAGCTGATGAGCTTCGGCTGGAAGGTTCTGCTGCCGCTTGCCACGCTCAACGCGCTCGTCACGGCCGTGCTCGTGGTGGTGACGCACTGATGGCCGACTCCGCACCCATACCTTTACCTCTTTCCCGCTCCTTACCTCTACCCCCCATCAACCTCTTTGGAGGTTGTATGACCTGGAACCCGGTGATGACGTGGTCGAGGTGAGGCGCACACCGCGCCCGGCGCCGCACGAAGCACTTGGCGCACGTTCCGCGAGACCGCGCGCGGCCTGAAGACGACCTTCGCCCGCATCCTCGAGGGAACCGTCACCATCCAGTACCCCGAGGAGAAGACCCCCGTCTACCCCCGCTTCCGCGGGCGCCACAAGCTGCATAAGTTTGAGGACACGGGCCTCGAGAAGTGCGTCGGCTGCTCGCTCTGCGCCGCCGCCTGCCCGGCCGACTGCATCCGTGTGGTCGCCGCCGAAAACACGCCCGAGAACCGAGTCTCCGCGGGCGAGCGGTATGCGGCGGTCTATGAGATCAACCTCTCCCGCTGCATCTTCTGCGGCTACTGCGAGATCGCCTGCCCCTTCGATGCGATCACGATGGGCCACGACTACGAGCTCTCCGACTACACCCGCTCCGATCTCATCTTCACCAAGGAGATGCTCCTCGCCGACGCGCTCGAGCGCACGCCGCTGCGCCGGGAGGGCGAGTAGATGAGTGCCTTGCTCTTCTTTCTCGCCGCCTCCGGCGCGATCGCCGGGGCGGTCGGGGTGGTCGCGCTGCGCGACCCCTTCTACTGCGTGCTCGCGCTCGTCGTCCACCTCATCTCGCTCGCGGTCCTCTTCCTGCTGCTGCGCGCCGAATTCGTCGCCGCCGCGCAGGTCGTCGTGTACGCCGGCGCCGTGATGGTGCTGTACGTGTTCGTCGTCTCCTACGTCGGCGACACCGGCGACTCCCTCGGGGAGCGGCTGCGCGGTCGCAACGGGTCGCGCCCGGCCGGGGCGGGCGGCTCCAGCCTGCGCCTCGCGGGCGCCGTGCTCGGCGGGGGCCTGCTCGTCGAGCTGTTCATCGCGCTGCTCGGCTCCGGGCTGAAGGCGATCGAAGGGTTCGGCGCCGGCTACGCGCCGGGGCCGCGCTCGTTCGGGACGCCCGCCTACATCGGCAACCTGCTGCTCACCCGCTTCCTGCTCGCCTTCGAGGTCGCCTCGTTCCTGCTGCTGATCGCCGCCGTCGGCGGCGTGGTGCTCGCCCGGCGGCGCGGCGGACTCGGCGAGGACGAGCGCGAGCCGCTCACCCCGCTCAATCTCGCCCGTCCCGTGGGGACCGGCACGATGGCCGAGGGGGTCGGCGGCCTGCCGTTCGCGGCCGTCCACACGAACGGCGGCGGCGCGGAGGAAAAGCACGCAGGCGTGGTCGGCGGGGTGGGCGGGCCTCCAAACAAAGGGGGCGGCAAATGAGCATCGCCTGGTACCTCGCGGTCTCGGCGATCGTCTTCGCGCTCGGCGCCGTCGGCGTCGTCGTCCGGCGCAACCCGCTCGTCGTGCTGCTCTGTTTGGAGCTCATGCTCAACGGGGCCAACCTCGCGCTGATCGCCTTCGCGCGGATGTGGGGCAACGGCGACGGTCAGGTGCTCGCGCTGATCGTGATGACCGTCGCCGCCTGCGAGGTCTGCATCGGGCTCGGCATGATCGTCGCCATCTACCGCCGCCGCCTGCCGATCGATGTCGATGAACTCAGGGAGCTCCAAGGGTGAGCGCCGCGACCTTCGGCTGGCTCGTGCTGCTGTTCCCGCTGGTGGGGACGCTGACGATCGCGTTCGGCTTCCGCAGGTTGGGCGGGCGAAGCGCTGGCTGGATCGGCACGGGGGCAATCGGCCTCGCGTTCGTCGCCGCCGTCGGTGCGCTGATCGCGTTGCAGGGCGAAGCGCCCGCCCACCGCGAGCTGACCTCCTCGCTGTGGAACTACGCCGTCACCGCCGGGATCGACGCGCACGTCTCGATCCTTGTCGATCCGCTGTCGGTCTACATGATCCTCGTCGTCACCGGCATCTCCACGCTGATCCACCTCTACTCGGTCTCCTACCTGGAGGAGGACCGCGGCTTCGCGCGCTACTTCTCCTACCTCAACTTCTTCGTCTTCTCGATGCTCCTGCTGGTGCTCGCCGGCAACTTCCTGCTTTTGATCGTCGGGTGGGCATTTGTGGGAGTTGCCTCCTACCTGTTGATCTCCTTCTGGTACCGCCGCACGACCGCGACGCGCGCCGGGATCAAGGCGTTCGTGATCAACGTCGTCGGCGACGTCGGCCTCGTGCTCGGGACCTACTTCATCTTCAAGCACACCGGCACCCTCGACTTCACGAAGAGCTTCGCCGCCGCCCCCCACGTCTTCCACACGGGCGAAGCCGACATCACCGCCGGCTGCCTGCTGCTGCTCGTCGGGGCCTGCGCCAAGTCGGCCCAGATCCCGCTACACACCTGGCTGCCCGACGCGATGGAGGGCCCCACGCCCGTCTCCGCGCTGATCCACGCCGCGACGATGGTCACCGCCGGCGTCTACCTGATCGCGCGGATGCACACCCTCTTCGAACTCGCCCCGGCCGCGCAGACCGCCGGGGCGATCGTCGGCGCCGCGACGCTGCTCGTCGCCGGCACGATCGCGCTCGTCCAGACCGACATCAAGCGCGTGATCGCCTACTCGACGATGTCCCAGATCGGCTACATGATCATGGGCGTCTCCGTCGGCGCCTACGCCGCCGGGCTCTTCCACCTGATGACCCACGCCTTCTTCAAGGCGCTCCTCTTCATGGCCGCCGGCTCGATCATCGGCGCGATGT
The DNA here is from genome assembly GCA_963813765.1 of uncultured Solirubrobacterales bacterium. Classification (GTDB taxonomy): domain Bacteria; phylum Actinomycetota; class Thermoleophilia; order Solirubrobacterales; family Solirubrobacteraceae; genus Palsa-744. The sequence goes on along the minus strand of CAWFAB010000001.1, from coordinate 820,416 downwards.
CCGGCGAGCAGTCGCTCGACCGCATGGGCGGCTTCCGCAGGGCGATGCCGTTCACGTTCGCCTCATTCGTGATCGGCGGCCTCGCCCTCTCGGGCATCCCTCCCTTCTCCGGCTTCTTCTCCAAGGACGACATCCTGCTCGTCACCGCCGAGCGCGGCGGGTGGCACTGGGCGCTTTACGTGGTCGGCTACATCGGCGCGTTCCTGACGGCGATCTACACGTTCCGCATGATCTTCCGCGCCTTCTACGGCGACCCCGTGCCCGAGGCGCGGGAGCTGGAAGGCGGACACCTCCACCACGCCGAGGTCCCCACGAACCCCGCGACCGGCGAAGAGGAGGACACCGACGTCGGCTTCCCCGGCCCCCACCACACGATCGCCGAGCGGGCGCTGCCAATGCGCGTGGCGATGGGCGTCCTCGCCGTCGGCGCGGTCGGCGCCGGGCTCATCCAGATCCCCAAGGTGGACGACGTGGTCGTCAACTTCCTGCGCCCCACCTTCGCCTCCTCGCCGCTGTATGAACCCCACACCCGCGACGGGCTACTCGTCCTCGGCCTGATCCTCGGCGCCGTTCTCGGGCTCGCCGGGATCGCGGTCGCCTACCGCGTGTGGGTCAGGCAACCTTCCATCGCCGTGGCCGCGCGGGAGCGTCTGCGGCCGGTTTATGAGTTGCTCGCGCACAAGTGGTACTTCGACGAGCTGGGCGACATCCTGATCGTGCGCCCGGCCGCCGCCGCCGGGTGCTGGGCGCGCGACACCTTCGAGCGCATCTTCGTCGAGGGCACCCTCGTCGGCGGCACCACCGGCATCGTGCGCGCCGGCTCCGCCGCGGTGCGCGCCGTCCAGACCGGCTTCCTGCGCTACTACGCCGCCCTGCTGCTGATGGGCGCCGCGGCGCTCGGCCTCTACTTCCTGCTCCAGTCCTGATGCCACTTTCAATCCTCATCTGGCTCCCCCTCGCCTGCGGTGTGCTCGGCGCGATCCTCGGGCGCCGCAGCGGGCGCCTCCCCGGCCTCATCGCGCTCGTCGGTTCGGTGACCGCGCTGGGGCTCGCGATCGGGTACATCGCCGACTACGGGGTGGGTGGGCCCAAATCCGACGAGCTCCAGCACGTCACCGACGTGGTGTGGATCGCGGCGCTCGGGATCCACTACAAGGTCGGGGTGAGCGGGCTCAACGTCATGCTCGTGGGACTCACCACCCTGCTGTTCGCCGCCGCCGTGTTGTCGCTGAACATCAGGACGAAAACCTCGACCGGGGCGGACGGGGCAGGGGCCGACGGTGCGCGGGCGGGCGAGGCATATCCCGAGCGTCCGCGGCTCTTCTACTTCCACTTCATGCTCGCCGAGTCCGCCGTCCTCGGGGCATTCCTCGCGCAGGATCTCGCGCTGTTCGTGGCCTTCTTCGACCTCATGCTCGTCCCCTTCTACTTCCTGATCGGCGGTTGGGGCGTCGGGCCCGACCGCGTGAAGGCGACGATCAAGCTCGTCATCTACACGCTCGTCGGCTCGCTGCTCATGCTCGCGGCGGCGATCGCCACGGGGGTGCTCGCCTCCGAACAGCACGGGACGCCGCTGACCTTCGTGCTCTCCTCCCTCCACACGCTCCCGCTCGGAGCGGGCTCGCAGGAGTGGATCTTCCTCTTCTTCGCCGCCGCCTTCCTCGTGAAGATGCCCGCCTTCCCGCTGCACGGCTGGATGCCGGACGGCTACCGCGCGATGCCGATCGAGGTGCTGATGGTCTTCTCCGGGGTGCTCTCGAAGGTCGGCGCCTACGGCTTCCTGGCGATCGTGCTGCCGCTCTACCCGCACGCCGCCGCGCGCTTCCAGACGCTCATGCTGCTGATCGCCCTCGCCTCGATCATCTACGGCTCCGCGATGGCCTTCACCCAGACCGACGCGCGCCTGATCGCCGGCTTCTCCTCCGTCGCCCAGCTCGGCTTCATCACGCTCGGGATCTTCGCGCTGAACCCTCAGGGCGCCCAGGGGGCGCTGCTGCAGATGGTCAACCACGGCCTCGTGGTCGCGCCGCTGTTCTTCATCGTCCTGTTGCTCTCCCGGCGCGCGGGGGGGTCGGAGGACATCCGCGAGATGGGCGGCATCGCCTTCCGGGCGCCGGTCCTCGCCTCGCTCTTTTTGATCGTGGCGCTCGCCACGCTGGCGATGCCCGGCTCGGGGAACTTCGTCGGCGAGTTCCTGATCCTGCTCGGCGTCTTCAAAGCCAAGCTCGCGATCGCCATCGTCGCCTTCAGCGGCGTCGTGATGGCCAGCGTCTACGCGCTGCGCCTCTTCATCCGCGCGATGCACAACCGCTCAGACGCCGGGGTGCAGTCGCATGAGATGACCCTGCTCGACGGCGCCGTGCTCGTGCCGCTGGTCGCCGTGATCCTCCTCTTCGCGTTCTATCCCCAGCTCGCGCTGACGCGCAGCGAAGGGTCGGTGAAGGCGTCCGTGGCCTCCGCCCAGGCGGCCTCGGGCAAAGGCCTGCCGATCTTTGCGCACTTGCCCGGCGACGTAGTGGTGATCAAATGAGTCCCTTTGCACCGCTCCTCTCCACGGCCCACCTGAAGGGGCCGCCCGTCGACTTCGCCGGCCTCTCGCCGCTGATCGCGCTGCTCGGCGGCGCGGTGGTGGTGCTGCTCGTCGGCCTGCTCGGCGTGCGGTGGGTGCGCGCTCATGGGGTGCCCGCGCTCAGCCTCGCGGCGCTCGGCGCGGCGGCGGGGCTGACGATCTGGCAGTGGGACGAACAGAAGTCGATCGTCTCCGGCGCCCTGCGGATCGACGACCTCTCGCTCGTGCTCAATCTGATCCTCCTCGCGGGCGGCGCCGCCACGGTGCTGCTCGCGTGGCGCTCGCTCGCGGCGCGCGAAGCGGCGCACGGCGAGTTCCACGCGCTGCTGCTCACCTCGATCGCCGGCATGTCGCTGCTCGCGGCCGCCCAGAACACCGTCGCGCTGTTCATCGGCCTGGAGCTGCTGTCGATCCCGCTGTACGTGCTGTGCGCCACCGAAATGAAGCGCGAGCACTCGCTCGAGTCGGGCCTGAAGTACCTGATCATCGGCTCCGTCGGCTCGGCGACGCTGCTGTACGGGCTCGCGCTGATCTACGGCGCGACCGGCGCGACCGACTTCGGCGCGATCGCCGAAGCGGTCTCGAACGACGGCCTGAGCACGAACGTGCTGCTGCTCACCGGCGTCGCGCTGTCCGTCGCCGGCCTCGCCTTCAAGGCCTCCGTGGCCCCCTTCCACCAGTGGACCCCCGACGTCTACGAGGGCGCGCCCACCCCCGTCACCGCGTTCATGGCGGTCGCCACCAAGGTCGCCGCGCTCGGCGTCTTCCTGCGCCTCTTCGACGTCGCGCTGATCGGCGCGCAGAACAGCTGGGGGCCCGCGGTCGCGACGCTCGCGGCGGTCACGATCGTCGTCGGCAACGTCGGCGCGCTCGGGCAGTCCTCGCTGAAGCGGATGCTCGCCTACTCCTCCGTCGCGCAGGCCGGCTACATGCTCGCCGGCGTCGTCGTCGCCAGCCAGCTCGGGGTGCGCGCCACCGTCTTCTACCTCGCCGTCTACCTCTTCATGAACATGGCCGCCTTCGCCGTGATCGTCGCGCGCGAGCGCGAAACCGGCCTCGGCGACAGCGCCCGCTCGCTGGCCGGCCTGGGCCGCGAGCGCCCCTGGCTGGCATGGCCGATGACGATCTCGATGCTCGGCCTCGCCGGCATCCCCGCCACCGCCGGCTTCATGGGGAAGTTCTACCTGATCGACGCCGCCGTCTCCGGCGGCTACACCTGGCTCGGCGTGGTCATCGTGATCGGCTCGATGATCTCCCTCGGCTACTACCTCCCGGTCGTCGCCGCGATGTGGATGCGTGAGGCGCCGGAGGGCGACGCCCAGGCCGCCGGGATCTCCTCCCCAATCCTCCCGCCCTCGCCCGAAGGCCCGTTGCCCGCGATTGCCGGGGGCTCCTCGGAGCTGGACCCATCCGTCGAGCCCGCCGCCGCGGGCGCGGGCGCGGCGCCCGCGACCACGGGAGACTCATCCGCGCCGGGGGCGCCAATGGAGCACGACCCCGCGCGCACCGTCGGGCCCCAGCGCGAGGTCGCCCTCGTCGCGGTCCTCGCGGGCGCCGCCACGGTCTTCTTCGGGATCATCCCCCAGCCGCTCTTCAAACTCGTGCAGCACGTGGGGAGCGGTCTGGGGCTGTTCTGAGACTCCCTTTCATGATGTATATTTGTACATCGTGCATCGTACGCAGATCTATCTCGATGAGCAGCAGACCACGCGCCTCGACGAGCGCGCGGCCGGCGAGGGCGTCACCCGCTCCACGGTGATCCGTCGTGCCGTGGATGAGTACCTGGCGCGAGGCCAGCAGGATCACGGGGCGTGGAGGGTACGCTGGCGCGAGGCGGTGGCAAAGACCGCCGGCATCGCATCTCATCTCCCCGACGGCGCCGGCTACGTCGAGCAGCTGCGCGCAGCCGATGTTGAGCGGCTGCGGGAGCTCGAGCGCTGAAGGTCGTCCTCGACACCAGCGTACTGATCGATCACCTGCGTGCGCTCCAGCCGGCGACCGACTGCATCGGCGCGCTGGAGGACAGGCCATCCTGCTCGGAGATCAGCCGAATCGAGATCATCCAGGGTCTGCGCTCCCCCGAGCGCCGGGACGCCGAGGCACTGTTCGAGCTGATCGAGTGGGTCGGGGTGAACGAAGCGATCGCACGGCGCGCAGGCGAGCTTGGACGGCGATGGCGACGCGGCCACCCTGGGATCGGTGTGGCCGACCTGGCTGTCGCAGCGACTGCCGAGCACGTCGGGGCGAGCCTGGTGACGTGCAACGTCAAGCACTTTCCGATGTTCCCGGATTTGCAGGCGCCGTATTAAGGACCGCAAGCTGCGCACCCACCCTCACCCACGCGCCATCGCTGTGTGGTGAGGGGCCACGCTCAGGAGTAGTACGCCAGCCAGGCGAACAGGCTGGTCGTGCCCGCCATCGTACGGAACATCCCGGGCAGCGTCTGGGAGTCGGCGATCGGGCCGCCCCACCAGCTGCTCAGCCATAGGCCGCGGCCGTTGGCGGCGTGCTGGGCGGCGTGCACCGCGTTGACCTGCGCCACTTCCAGCCAGTGGTTGTCGCCCACGGCCTTGCCGTAGGCCATCATCCACTCCATGAAGATCGAGTCGTACAGCGGCGCGAAGTTGTACTCGACCCCATAGATCTCGGTCATCGACCGCGCCTGCTCGGCCGCATGGGTGCAGTAGCCGTTCTCGCCCGTCGCCTGGCAGAGCAGGTACTGGGCGTAGATCAGCGGCGCCTCCACGTAGTCGATCACGGTGCTGTGCGAACCGCCGCTGAGGTACAGCCCGCGGAAGCCGATGCCGTGCGCGTTGCCCCAGTCGATGAACTTGCGCGCCTCCCCGAGCTGGAAGCCGTCGTGGTCGATCTGGTAGAGCAGCATCCCCAGCAGGCTGTCCGCCGCCAGCGCCTCCCCCGCGTGGTAGGGGTGCTCGGTGTTCCACCACATGCCGCCATTCGGGTCCCAGCCCTGCGTGGCAACGAAGTTGAAGGCCCGCTGCGCGTCGTGCAGATAGCGGCGCTCGCCGGTGGCCCGGTAGGCCTGCACGAACGTGACGCCCAGCCAGCCGTTGTCGTCGAACCACGCCTCCGCGCCCCGGTAGCGGTCGCCTGGATACGGGGCGTAGCCGTTCAGGTACGGGTTCCAGTAGCGCTCCGAGGCGTGCCCGAAGCGGTCCACCTGCGCGCGGTGCGCGGCGGAGGGGGCCGCGATCTCGAGCGCGTCAACCGATTCGAACATCCGCACGTCGCCCCAGATCGTCAACAGCGGGTAGGACCCCGTGCAGCCCAGGTACTCGCAGTACCAGCCGCCCGAGCGCCAGCTCGTGCTCTGCCTGATCCCCTGTTCGGCCAGCGCCGCGTACTCGAGCGGCTGAGCCGTGACAGCCCGCGGCACAAAGGACGCGACCACAAGCGTCATGGTGAGGACGAGGAACGCGCGAACGATCATTCGATCGTATCGGCGGGCCCCTTCGCCGCGTTTAGCCGCGCACATCCCGAGCGGCCGTTTCGGCCTGCTCCAACCGGCGCTCCACAAGGTCCAGGCCCGCGTCCCAGAAGCCGGGGTCGGCGAGGTCGATCTCGACGATCCGTCCCAGCTCCTCCGGGCCGCGCGAGCCACCCGCGGCGAGCAGCTCCAGGTACCGCGGCACGAAGTCCGCGCCGCGCTCCTCGTAGCGCTCATAGACCGACAGCGCGAGCAGCTGGCCATAGGCGTAGGCGTACACGTAGCCCGGGGTGTTGATGAAGTGGGGGATGTAGGACCACCAGCTGCGGTAGCCCTCGGTGATCTCCACCGAGTCCCCCAGCAGCTCCGCCTGGCTCTCCGCCCAGAGATCGCCCAGGCGCTCCACCGAGAGCTCCCCCTGCTCGCGGCGATTGGTGTGAACGAGATTCTCGAAGCGGTTCATCGCGACCTGGCGAAAGACCGTGGCGATGATGTCCTCCAGGTGCTCCGCCAGCAGCGCCAGACGCGACTCCGGCGTGGTGTCCTGCGCGAGCAGACGCCCGAAGACGACCGTCTCGCCAAACACCGAGGCCGTCTCCGCCAGCGTCAGCGGGGTGCCCTGGTGGAAGACGCCCTGGCCCGCCGCCAGCGCGAAGTGCACCCCGTGGCCGAGCTCGTGCGCGAGCGTCAGCACGTCGCGCCGGCGCGCGGTGTAGTTGAGCAGCACGTACGGGTGCGCCGAGGGCACCGCCGAGGCGCAGAACGCTCCCCCCCGCTTGGCCGGGCGCACCGGAGCGTCGATCCAGCTCTCCGTAAAGAAGCGCCCCGCCAGCCTTCCCAGCTCGGGCGAGAAGGAGGAGTAGCACTCAAGCACCAGCTCGCGCGCCTGCGCGAAGGTGAAGCTCACCTCGTCCTGCGTCACGGCCGCCATGCGGTCGTAGTCCGCCAGGCGCTCCACCCCGAGCAGCCCCGTCTTCAGCCGATACCAGCGGCGCGCCAGCTCGTAGCGGCCGCGCACCGCCTCGATCAGCGCCTGCACCGACTCGTCGCTGGCCTCGTTGGCGAGGTTGCGCGCCGCCAGCCAGTTGGGGTAGCGGCGCAGGCGATCATCAACCGACTTGTCCGCCAGCAGCGTGTTGAGCACGAACGCCCGCGTGCGCAGGCCCGGAGCCAGCGCCGCGGTGACCGCCTCCGCCGTCGTGCGCCGCACCTCGCGGTCGGGCAGCGCCAGGCGGCTGAGCGCCACATCGAGGGCGACCCGCTCATCGGGCAGCTCCACCTCGATCGCCGAGGCCAGCTCCTCGAACAGCCGCGCCCACGCCGTGGCGCCGGTGAGCGACTTCTCGGAGAGGATCTTCTCCTCCGGCTCGCTCAGCAGGTGCTCGCGGTAGCGGCGCACATTGCGCAGGTGGTGGCCGCAGAAGTCCAGACCCTCTCCCACCAGCAGTTCCTCGGCGCGCTCCTCCGGGAGGGCCGCCCACTCCAGCTCGAAGAACAGCAGCGTCGTCTCGATCGCCGTCTCGCGCTCCTGCACCATCTGCAGCAGCGCCCCGTTGGCGGGGTCCGCGGTATCCGTGGAGAAGCGCAGCCCCGCATACGTCCCCGCACGACCCACCAGCTCGTAGATCGCCGCCAACTCCCGCATCGCCTCCGCGAGGCCCGCGCCGTCGAGCTCGTCGAGCTTGCCTGCGTAGCGCTCAGCGAATGAGCGCGCGCGAGTCAGCGCCTCCTCCAGCCTCCGCTCCACTCCCGCCTCGCCCTCGCCGCCCACGAGCGGCTCGAGGTCCCAGGCCGCAAGCTCGAGCTCGGGGTCGGCGGGCTCAGTGGCGATCGCAGACATGGTGGCTCAGGATATCCGCAGCTCGCGCAGACGCATCCGCCACGGCCCGTGGTCGGCGACGACGGCTCCGATCACGCCCGGCTGCGGTCGCAGACGCCGAACGTGCCACTCCCCAGATCCACTGGGGAGATCGAGACGGGGTCGATCGATGGGCCCGTGGACGCGGACCTCCCTGAGATCGAGTCCGAGGCCCACGCCGAGCGCCTTGGCGTATGCCTCCTTGACGGTCCAATAGTGCAGAAACGTCTCCGTGCGCTCGCCGGCCTCGGCGCGCATCACCCGCGCCGCCTCCCGGCCATTCAGCGCGCGCTCGATCAGACCCGCGGATGGAGCACGTCGATCGAGCGCCTCCACATCGACGCCGATCGCGAACCCACGCCCGATCCCATAGACGGCCAGACCGGCCGTATGGGAGAGGTTGAAGCAGAGGTCGTGAACGGGCGCGAGCTCCGGGCGTCCATGCGCACCGTGCTGGATCTCCACCTCGAGCGGATCGATCTTCAGATAGGACGCCAGCAGCAGACGTAGACCGGCACGCGCCGCCGAGCGCTGCTCACGCCCCGATCCCTCGACGTCCAGCGCAAGCGTCCACACATGCAGTTCCTGCGCGTTCAGCTCCCCCACGGGGATTTGAACGTCGCTTGGCGCATCGCCGGACAGGCGCCGATGGTAGCGGGGAGGCGCTGCGGCGGCGGCGTCCGGAGGACGTCCTACCATCACTCGCCCGATGCATGAGACGACTCCCAGCGTGTTCCTGATCGCCCGCCCGTCGATCGACTTCGAGGGAATGCGCGCGTATCTGCGAGACGTAGGCGGGGAGTCATGGCTGGAGCGACACCTCGGCGAAGCCCCAGAGGCCATTGCGGATGAAGGTAAGAGCGCACAAGCGGGGCAGGACGAGCAGCAGGAGATCAACGCGGGGGAACTGCTCCTGGAGTTCGGGGGGCGCGCCTGCTACCGCAGCTGGGAGCCCGGCCTGAACCCCAACGTCTCCAAGATCCGCACCGACCGGCGCGAGTACTTCGCCAACATCCTGCGCAGCGGCCACGGCAGCGTGCTGGAGCACGCCAGCTATTCTTTCGCTATTCGGAATTGTTCACGTGTTTTTACTCATGAGCTTGTGAGGCACCGCGCCGGCTCGGCCTTCAGCCAGGAGAGCCTGCGCTACGTGCGCCTCACCGACATCGGCTTCCGCGTGCCGCCGGCGCTGGAGCCGGTGCGCGAGCAGGTGCTCTCGATCGTCGAGCAGCTCGAGGAGTTCCAGGTGAGCGCCGCCGCCAAGCTCGGGATCGAGGAGCAGGGGGTGCCGTTCCATGTCAAGAAGGAGGTCACCTCCGCGCTGCGCCGCCTCGCCCCGATCGGCCTGAGCACGGACATCGTGTGGAGCGCCAACGCCCGTACCCTGCGCCACGTGATCGAGATGCGTACCGCCGAGGGCGCCGAGGAGGAGCTGCGCCTCGTGTTCGACAAAGTCGCCCGGATCATGTGCGCCGAGGCCCCGAACCTCTTCCAGGACTTCGTGCGCCACGACGATGGGTCGTGGGTGCCCGAGCACCGGAAGGTATAGATCCAACGCCGTCGACCAAGGCCGCCGCATCGAGTCGGAGACCGCGGGACCTCGGCGCAAACGACGCAGATGAGTAAGACTTTCCCAAACCGCGAAAGGAGCACGTCCACCATGCCAGCGCCTGCGAGGTCCCCCGACATCTTCTCCGAAGCTCAGGCGGCCACACGATCAAAGATCGTCGAGCTGCTGACCGAGGCCTACTGGATGGAGATCGAGACGGTGATGAGCTACATCGCCAACTCGGTCAACCCCGAGGGCGTGCGCGCCCAGCAGGTCGTCCAGGCGCTCGCAGCCGATGTACAGGAAGAGCTTGCTCACGCCCAGCAGTTCGCTCGCCGAATCAAAGAGCTCTACGGTCTCGTGCCGGGCTCGCTCCAGTTCCGTGCCGGCCAACACGCGCTACAGCCACCTGCCGACACACTGGATCTCGCCCACATCATTCGTGGCGTGATCGAAGCCGAGCGCGGCGCGATCGAGCACTACAACGGCATCATCGAGACCACCGACGGCGTTGACCCGGTGACGCAGGACATGATGGTCACGATCCTCGCCGACGAGCAGGCGCACCTGCGCACGTTCGAGGGGTTCCTGCGCGAGTTCGCCGACGGCGGCGCCTGAGGCGCGATCACTGATATCCGTCGCTTCCGCGCCGATGCTCAGGCGTCCATCGTGCTGGTGCGCCAGGCGCCGAGGGCGAGGAAGACAGCCAGCCAGACGACCACCACGATCAGCCCCGTGCCCTGCGACATCGTGACCGTCGCACCACGTCCCCCGCCGCCGATGTGCACAGGGCTGAAGTGCACCAGCGCCTGGCTGAGGACGCCCTCGCGCGCGCTCCCGAGCGAGCTTATGTTGGCGATCAGCGGGCTGGCCACGAGCTGCCAGGCGATCAGCGCGGTGATCGCCGCCGGCTTCGAGGTCGTCAATGAGGCAAAGCCCACCGCGACCACGCACACTGCGCCCGTCGCCAGCAGCGTGAAGGCGAGCCCGTTGAGGATCAGAGCGCCATCGGGCGTGGGGAGGTTCGAGGCGAACGCGAACGTGCCCACCAGGATGAGCGCATAGCCGGCGAGCATCACCGACCAGCAGACGGCCAGGGCGGCGGGCACGCGCGCTGCGAACAGCGCCAGGCGCGAGCGACCCGTGACGACGAGGTCGCGGAAGACTCCGGCAGAGGCGTCACCCGTACCCGCCTCGACGCCGACCAGGACCGCGGCGAGCGGGCCGAAGAACAGGCACAGCAGGCGCAGACCGTCGCTGAAGCCGCCCGTGCCGCCGGCCGGTCCGTCTTTGAGCGGAGTGGAGGAGTGCAGGAGGACCCTCACCGTGAACAGGACGATCACCGGGAGGAGCGCCAGCACGAGCACCCAGATCAGCGTGCCAAGCTTCTTGCGCAGCTTGAGCACGTCGGCGCCGGTCATGCGCAGCGCGACAGCGGTCATGTCCGCACCTCCTCGCGCGCCCTGCTCGCGGGCGCATCCCCGGGCGCCTCATCCAGGCGCGCAGTGATCTCCAGGAAGCGCTGTTCGAGGCTGTGGCGCACCGGCTCCAGGCGCATCACGCCGACACCGGCTCCCACGAGCGTCGCGTTGACCGCCGCGGCGGTCTCGGGGCCGTCGCGCAGCACCACGCTGATCCCCTCCTCAGAGCGTTGGGCTTCGAGCACCAGCTCGCTCGATTCCAGCGCGCGGAGCGCCACCTGGTCATCGTCCACGCCGACGATCAGCTCGTTGCGAGCGCCGGCGCCACCGCGCGAGATCTCGGCGATCGGACCCTGCGTGACGATCTTGCCGCGGTTGACGATCGCCGCGGCGTCGCAGATCTTTTCCACCTCGTCGAGTAGGTGTGAGGAGAGGAAGACCGTGCGCCCCTCCTGCTCGACCATCGCGCGGATCATCTCGCGGAACTCCTGGATGCCGCCGGGGTCGAGGCCGTTGGTGGGCTCGTCGAGCATCAACAGCAGCGGGTCCGACAGCAGGCAACGGGCCACCCCCAGGCGCTGGCGCATGCCCTGCGAGTAGTTCTTGACCTTCTCATCGGCGCGCTCGGACAGACCGACGCGCGCGAGCGCCGGAGCGATGCGCTCGGCGGCCTCGGGGCCGCGGACCGCCGCGACGACGCGCAGGTTCTCCCGGCCTGAGAGATACGGGTGAAAGCGTGGATCCTCGACGATCGCCCCGACGCGCTGGAGCGCGATCCCGCGCTCGGCCGGCACGGGATGGCCGAGCACGCGCATCTGCCCGGCGCTCGCATTTGTGAGTCCGAGCAGCATCCGGATCGTCGTCGTCTTGCCTGCGCCGTTGGGACCGAGGAAGCCGAACGCGGAGCCGCGCGGCACCTGCAGGTCGACGCCGTCGAGCGCGGTGCGCGCGCCGAAGCGCTTGGTCAGCCCCCGGGTCTCGATCGCCGCGGCGCCTGGCGCCTGCTCCAGGGCACCATCGTTGTCAGCTGGCATCGGCACAGTCGCTTCCTTTGTTCGGGGGGGTGGTTCGACGGCCTCCGAGTGCAGCGCCATTTGCAGTCCGGCCGGATGTTGGAGCGAGCCTTGCACTCCAACATAAAGCTCTCGTGAGAATCTGCCCGTCGCCCTACTGCCCGTCCTCCTGCGCCTGCAGCTCGCTGACGCGCTCCTGAAGCTGGGCCGTCACCGCGGGGTCGCGCAGCGTGGTGACGTCGCCCAGCGCGCGGCCCTCGGCGATGTCGCGCAGCAGGCGGCGCATGATCTTGCCGGAGCGGGTCTTGGGCAGATCCTCGGCCCAGATGATCCGCTTGGGGCGCGCGAACTTGCCGATCCGCTCGGCCACCGTTTCGCGGATCCCCTCGATCTCGCGCTCGCCGCCCTCCAGGTCGCCCTGCAGGGTGACGAACGCCACGATCGCCTGCCCGGACTGCTCGTCGTGCTGGCCGATCACCGCGGCCTCCGCCACGTCGGGGTGAGCCACGATCGCCGACTCCACCTCCGCGGTGGAGAGCCGGTGCCCGGAGACGTTGACCACGTCGTCGATGCGCCCGATCACCCAGAAGTAGCCGTCGGCGTCGCGTCGCGCCGCGTCGCCCACGAGGTAGATCTCCCTGCCGAAGCGCTCGAAGTACGCGTTGATGTAGCGCTCCTCCTCGCGGTAGAGAGTGCGCAGCATCGAGGGCCACGGACGGGTGAGCACCAGCAGTCCCTGGCCCTGCTCGATCGGGTGTCCCTCGGACTCGTCGTAGACCTCGGCCTCGACCCCCGGGAAGGGGCGCGTGGCGGAGCCGGGCTTGGTCGCGGTGATGCCCGGCAGCGGCGTGATCATGATTGCCCCCGTCTCGGTCTGCCACCAGGTGTCCACGATCGGGCAGCGCCCGCCGCCGACCACCCTGTGGTACCAGAGCCACGCCTTCGGGTTGATCGGCTCCCCCACCGTCCCCAGCAGCCGCAGCGTTGAGAGATCGTGTTTGCCCGGCCACTGCGCCCCCCACTTGATGCACGCGCGGATCGCGGTCGGCGCGCAGTAGAGGATCGTGACCCCGTAGCGCTCGATCAGCTCCCACCAGATGCCCTTGTGGGGATAGTCGGGGGCCCCCTCCCACAGGACCGATGTCGCCCCGTTGGCGAGCGGCCCGTAGACGATGTAGGAGTGCCCCGTGACCCAGCCCACGTCGGCGGCGCACCAGTAGACGTCGGACTCCGCCTTCAGGTCGAACACGTAGCGGTGGGTGCACGAGACTCCGGTCAGGTAGCCCCCCGTGGTGTGCAGGATGCCCTTCGGCTTGGCGGTGGAGCCCGAGGTGTAGAGGATGAACAGGGGGTGCTCCGCGTCCAGCGGCTCCGCCGGGCACTCCGGCGCCGCGGCCCGCACGATCTCGTCGTAGAACACATCGCGGCCCTCCCGCATCCGGCAGGGCGTCCCCTTGCTCCTCACCACCACGATCTTCTGGAGCGTGTCGAGATCCTCCATGACCTCGTCCACGCGGTCCTTCACCGGCGCCGTCCTGCCCTTGCGGGCGGCGCCGTCGACGGTGATCAGCACCCTGGCCTCGGAGAACTCCATCCGCTCGCGCACCGCCTCCGCGGAGAAGCCCCCGAAGACCACGTTGTGGGGAGCCCCGATGCGGGCGCACGCGAGCATCGCGACCGCCACCTCGGGGATCATCGGCAGGTAGATCCCCACCACATCGCCCCGGCGGACCCCGAGATCCTTCAGCGCGTTCGCAAAGCGCTGCACCTCCGCGAGCAGCTCGGCATAGGTGATGTCGCGCTCCTGCCCCTCCTCCCCGCGCCAGTGGAAGGCGACGCGCTCTCCCCTGCCCTCCAGCACGTGGCGATCGAGGCAGTTGTAGGCGACGTTCAGCCGGCCCCCCACGAACCACTTGTAGAACGGCGGATTGGAGTCGTCGAGCACCGTGTCCCACTCCTGGAACCAGTGCAACCGCTTCGCCTGTCCCGCCCACCACGCCTCCGGGTCGCGCGCCGCCTCCTCGTACACCGCGGGGTCGTTCAGCAGCGCGCGCTCGCGGAACTCGGGGGAGGGCTCAAACGCCGGCACCTCCATCAGCTGCGCCAACTCGCGCTCCAACTCCTCGCCGGCGGCGGGTACCTCCGGTTCAGTCCCCATGACTCGACTCTACCGTTTATCCAGCGGCATGACGACTGCCTCCCGCCCTATCCCACGGGGGGGGTGCAGAGCGCTCTACCGGCGATAGCCGCGCTTGCGCCGTCGCTTGGCGCCGTCCCGCGGAGCCGGCTGCACCGGCTCGGGCGCCACACCGTCGTTGTCCGCTGCGTCCTGGCCGCCTTGCGAGCCCAACCGCTCGGCGTCAGCCTTCGCCGAGCGCCTGGCGTCGCTCTTCGCTCCCCGAGCGGAGCGCGCGGCTTCGCGTTCGCCGCGAACCTGCGCCTGGGAAGGCCACGGCCGAGCCTCGCCGGCCGCCCACGCCGGGGGATCGCCGCCCGGCCAGCGTCCCATCAGCAGGATGCCCGTGCCCACCATCCAGAAGGCCGGAATCAGGCTCAGCGTCTGGGAGGGAATCAGCACGATCACCGCCCCCGCGCCCCCCAGGATGCCCATCCACCGCGTCTGCAATCCGACACGCACCGAGGACACCATCAGGGCGATCATCCCCCCCACCAGGGCGATCGCGGCCAGCGGGGTCACATAGCCCAGGATCTCGTATGCCGCGCTCTTCGTCAGAGCCTGTTCGACAGCGTGGGTCGTGAAGTCGTGGCCGGTCACGAATTTGTGCGCGTTCACCGCCAGCACGATCTCTCCCAGCAGGCTCAGCACGGGCAGCCCGATTCCCCCCACGAAGATCAGCGGCCCCACCACCGGGGCGGTCTGGGGCCGGCGGAAGCGGGTGGCCTCCAGCAGGAGGCGCAGCACCAGCAGCAGCATCAACACCGCCGCCGCGCTCAGCGCCGAGCCGGCGACCAACCCGAAGGCGTGGTGGTCGTAAAAGGAGATTTCGGCCGCCCGCGGGCTCACCGCCGGGTTCGCCTGGCCGTTCAACGCGGGAGCGATCCCCTGGATCACGCCGACCGTGGGCAGGCCTTTGAGGGTGGCCGTCAGGGTGATCGAGGCCAGCAGGTAGAGCACCCCGCCCGCGAATGCGGGCACGCCGAGACGCGCGCGACGCTCGCTCTCGCGCTCCACCTGCCGGCGGATCTCGCTCCGGCCCGGCCCGGCCTCGCCCTGCCCGGGCGTATCGATCTCGCTCCTGTTGGCCACCGGCCGTGGAGTCTATGGGCTGCGTATGGGCAGCCGTCGGCGCCTCCCCGCTAGGATGAGTCCCATGGAGAGCGGTGGCCTTGGAGACCTGTTCGGAGACCCCGAGGAGCTGCAGCGGCGCTTGGCCGATTTCGCCCAGCAGATGCAGGGCCAACAGCGCCTCGCGTGGGCCGACAACGCGATCAAGCTCGCCGTCGACATGACCGTGGCGGCAGTCAACCGCGTGAACCTCCAGGGCAGCCCTGAGGCGCAGGCTGAACAGGTCCGCACGGTGATGGCCACCGTGTTCCCCGAGGCGGTCACGCTCGTGCGCGAGGCGCGCGAGGGACTGCAGTAGGCGGCTCCTCCTCTGGGTGGGTGGCCGGGTGGGCGAGCCCCAATAAAACCCCCGCCCTCTCGGCGCGCCGCTCGGCCTCACGCGAGGCGTGCCCCGCGGCGATCACCTCCCTGAAGGAGCGGAAGCGGAAGATGAAAACGACCGCGCCGAGACCCATCAGCGCGGTGAAGACGGCGATCGCGAGTTGCTGGCCCACCGAGTACGCCGCCACCGCCGCCGTGCTGCCACTCGCCGCGAACACCTTGACCAGCAGCGCCTGCTGCACCCCGGCGCCCCCCGGCGTGAACGGCACCGCACCGGCAACCTGGTTGACGCCGAACACGAGCAGCACGTTCTGCACCGAGCCGCCCACGCTGAACGCTTCGAGCAGGAACCAGAAGGCCGCGAAGCGGCAAGCCCACCCCGCCGCCTGCCACGCCGCGACTTCACGCAGGTAGCGCCGGCGGTCGGTGAGGATCGTCAGGCCCTGGCGGATGCGCGCCCAGAAGGCCTTCAATCTCACGGAGAGCAGCGCGAAGGCCACCAGGCCGAGGATCGCCAACGCGGTGATCAGGAAGAGCGTGAAGCGGAAGTGCTCCGCCAGGTAGGAGATGTCGAAGGAGCTCAGCTGCGAGAAGTCCGGCGGCTTGGGGAAGACGCCCTGGGTGAACGCGAAGATCAGCACCAGCACCCCCACGCTCGCGTCGAAGATCGACTCCACGAAGAACGCCGAGGCCACCGTGGGGTAGGTGGAGCCTGGGATCGAGCTGCGCGTGAGGAACAGCTTGATGATGTCCCCCCCGCGTGCGGGCACCACGTTGTTGAAGCCCACCGCCGCGAGGTACGCGCCCCAGATGCGCCGCCACTGGAAGCTCACGGCGGGGTAGGCCGCGCGCAGGCTGTTGAAGAACGCCCGCGAGCGCAGCGTCAGGTTCAGGCCGAAGAACGCCAGACCCAGGACCAGCGCCCCCCAATGGACCGCCGCGAGGTCCGAGAAGAACTGGCCGACCGCATCCAGGAACGAGCTGAGGCTGCGGCCGATCGAGGTCGAGGCGGTGGGCACGCCTCAAGCGTACGTCGCCCGCGCACGGCAAGGGTCAGGCGCCGCAGAGACGCGGACAGCGGCCTGGAGTGGATCAGAGCTCGCCCTCCTCGCCCTCCTCCTCGAGGCCCTCATCGAACTCGTCGAGATCCAGCTCCTCCTCATCGGTGCCGAACTCCTCGTCTTCCTCCCAATCCTCGTCGTCGAACTCATGCTCAGGGATCTCGAGAATGGTGCCCAGCGACATGCGGCTCTCCTTATCTTTCAAGGCTCACTCGTGAACTTGCTCTCTTGTGCTTCCTACCCGGTTCCCAGAGGAAACGGAGGCATCATAGTGTTGCGCTTTGCGCATCCGAGTTCACAAGTGTGGACCTTGGCCTGCTCAGGCCGTGACTACGAGGCCGGCGAACGGGCGTCCTCGAGCGCCTTCAGCACCCGCTCATCGTGCTCCGCCGGCTTTACCTTGCGCAGCACATCCGCCACCCGCCCATCGGGGTCGACGATGAAGGTCGTGCGCTCGTTGCCCCAGTAGGCCCGGCCGTACATCGACCTCTTGACCCACACCCCATACGCCTCGGCGACCGCGTGGTCCTCGTCGGCCAGGAGGGTGAAGTCAAGGCTCTGCTTGTCGTGGAACTTCTTGATCTTCGCCACCGGGTCCGGGGAGATGCCGAGCACTCTTGCGCCCGCGCTCTCGTAGTCGGCCCGGTGGTCGCGCACGCCGCACGCCTGGACGGTGCACCCGGAGGTTTCGGCCTTCGGGTAGAAGTAGACCACCACGGGGGCGCCACGGAGGTCCGAGAGCCTCACGGGGCGGCCCTCCTCGTCGGGCAGCTCGAAGTCCGGAGCCGGCTCTCCCTGTTCGATCATCGTACGTCTCCTCTCGTCGTGGGTGTGTGCGGCGACCGCTCCCAATCTTGGGGCTCGTCATATGTGTATGCGTGCGCAGAGCCCGCCCTACTTCAACAGCCGCGACAGGCGGCGGTCCTTGAGCACCCGCCCCTCTGTCTGGCAGGCGGGACAGTAGGCGATCGTGTAGTCCTCGAAGTGCACCGCCCGCAGCGTAGTGTGGCAGCGGGGGCAGGGCTCGCCCCCGTGGCGATGCACCTTCAATGGCATCGGAAGCTTGTCCGGGATCGGCAGTTGGATCGCCTGCTCGTAGTGCTCGATCGCCGCCCCCAGCGTGCCCACGATCGCCTCTCTCAGCCGCCGCGCCTCGTCCTCCTCGAGGTCCGCGCCGCGCTTGTAGGGGGAGAGGCGCGCCTCCCAGAGGATCTCGTCCACCCACGAGCGCCCGATGCCCGCGATCGTGCGCTGGTCGCGCAGCATCGTGTGCAGCGGGCGCGGAGCGTCGAGCAGTTCCTGTAGTCGAGCACACCCCCCGGGTCCGGCCATGCTTCCGGCCCAAGCGTTTCGAGTGACTCGTCCTGCTCGAGCTCCTCCGCGCGCAGCAGCCTCACCCACGCGGCCTGCTTGGAGCCGAACTCCCGCAGGCGCAGCTCCGCCTCGGCCCCGCCGTCGCCCGCCAGATGTACACGGACGAGCAGGCGCGAGGTGCGATCGCGCGGCCCCGCGCGCCTGTCGTACAGCTGCAGCCTGCCCGCCGACATCAAATGAATCAGCAGCGCCAGATGGACCTGGACCCCACCCACCCCGTCAGGGGTGGGTGGTCCATCGATCTCCACGACCAGGTGCTTGCCCCGCCTGCGCACCCCCAGGATCTCGCGGCCCGCCAGCTCCGCGAGCGGCGGATCGAAGGTCTTCAGCGCATTGATGCCCGGCGCCAGCGCCGACTCGATCCGCGCCCCCCGCAGGACCGCGTCGAGCCGGCGGGCCGTTATCTCCACCTCTGGCAGCTCCGGCATACGCCTCTCATCGTACGGCGAGGCCCGAGCCGGCTCGCATCAAGAGCGGCGATCTGGCAGGTACGGCCCTGAGACGGCCGTGAGCCTCACGGCGCCTGCGTGGCCCCGATCGGCGGCCCTTCGTATTTGGACCCCGAGGGGCTCGTCCAGCGCACGCGCCAGGCGGCGCCCGCCACTGTCGAGGTGAAGCTCCAGTAGCCCAGGGGGTCGGTGCTCGCCGTCCTCAGCACGCGGTACCTCCTGGAGCCCCGCGCCTTCACGAGGATCGTCACCTTCGTGGAGCCCATCGCTGCTCGCGCCAGTCCCCACAGCGAGAAGCCGTGGCTCAGCCGAGAGACCACCAGCGGCACCGGCCACGCGGAGTAGAGCGGCTTGGGGCCGCCGCTCGCGTACTCGAGGCCCGTCTGGAAGCCCACGCGCCCGCCGTGAACGCCCGAGCCGGGAGCGCCGCCCAACGGGTCGTCGTGCAGCAGGTACTGCGAGAAGGCCGCCACGCGGGGATCCCTCCACGCGATGTATTCGGCGAGCGCGTCCTGTTCGGCCTGCTTGGCGGGCGACACGCCGAGGAACCGGTTGGGCTTGCTCTGCACCCCGAACTCAGTCAGGTAGATCGGCATCCCCGACCGGATCGCCCCCGCGCGCGCCGCGAGATCGAGCGCGCGTTCCAGGCGCGAGAGCGCCCCGATCGTCACATCGTCGTACTCCGGGGGAACCCAGAGGGGGCCCTGCTTCTGGGTGTATGCGTGATGGGAGTAGCCATACGCGGGCAGCGATTCGCACGACCCCGCCCTGCGGTAGTGCGAGTTCAGGCACAGCGTGCCTCGCAGGAACGCCAGCGGCGCCACGTCGTGGAGCAGCCCTTCGCGACGGATCGTCGAGCGGCTGAGGCTGTCGTAGCCGACCGGCGCCGTTTCGCCCATCAGCACCTTCGGGTGCGCCAGGCCCGCCGCCCGCAAGCCCGCGTAGCCGGCCTCGAACAGGCCCCGGTAGATGCGCGGCGAGGCCGGGGAGCCGTTGGCGTTGAACTGTGGCAGCAGGAAGGCCGCGTCGTTCGGCTCGTTCCAGATCGCGAACAGCGCCACCTCCGAGCCGTAGTGGTGGCCCACGGCGGTCATGAATTCCTGGAAGTCTTTCCAGTCGGGGCTCGTGTAGTTGGTACCGTTGGCGCTCGCCCACCGCGGCACCGGCGAGGTCACAGTCAGCAGCACCGGCCATTTCAGCGCCTGCGCCTTGGCCAGCAGCCAGTCGTATGGGCCCCAATTGTAGGCCGCGGGATTCGTCGCTTCGAACTTCGGGCGCCGCTTGCTCCCCGCGCCGGGGGCCACGTGCGACCAGTACAGCTCCACGCGCAGCGCGTGCACTCCCAGGTGCTCCATCTGCGCAAACGCGTGTTCGCGCTGGCGCGGTTCGAGCAGCACCTGCCCGCCCTCGAAGAAGACCGTTTGGTTGTGCGAGGCGAGCGCCGGGGTGGCGCCCACCGCGGCGGCGGCGAATGCGGAGGCGAGCAGTGCACCGAGGAGTACGCGGATACGCGGCATACGGGGGACTCCAATTCCGTCGTGGGCTTACAGGTACGCGGGTACGACGCGCGGATGCGTCAGCGGAGCGGCCGTGCTATCGCAGGGAAAGGTGGACACGCAGGCGTGCTCGCTCCTAAGACACCGTACCGGAGAGGATGTTGCGGTCGCCTCCTCGCCGATCTTGGGATAGCTTTGCGGGCGATGAGCGCCTCCGCCGCCCCCGACGACATCGTCCTCACCCACGCCGACGCCCAGGGCGCCGCCCGTCCGCCCCTGCTCGTGCTCGAGCCGCTGCGCGAGTTCCTCGACGCCCACGGCCTCGGCGCCGGCGCCCTTGAGGCGAGCCCGATCGGCGAGGGGCACTCGAACGTCACCTACCTCATCCGCCGCGCCGATGGCGCCGAGCTCGTCCTGCGCCGCCCTCCCCGCCCGCCGCTGCCGCCCTCCGCGCACGACGTGCTGCGCGAGGCCCGCCTGCTGCGCGCGCTGCACGGCACCCCCGCGCGCGTTCCCACCGTGCTCGCCGTCGGCGAGGACCCCGCCACGATCGGCTGCCCCTTCTACGTGATGGAGAGGGTCGAGGGCGAGGCGATCGTCTTCACGTTGCCCGCGCCGCTCGAGCACCCCGCCGAGCGCCGGCGGATCGGCGAGGAGCTGATCGACGCACTCGCGGAGATCCACGCCGTCGATTGGCGCGGCGCCGGGCTGGAGGGCTTCGGCAAGCCGACCGGCTACCTCGAACGCCAGCTGCGGCGGTTCGGGGGCCTGTGGGAGCACAACAAGACGCGCGAGATCCCCGCCGTCGAACGGGTCGGGGCCTGGCTGGCCGACCACCTGCCGGAGTCCGGCCCGGCGACGATCGTCCACGGGGACTACCGCCTCGGCAACACGATGTTCGCCGCCGACGCCCCCGCGCGGCTCACCGCGGTGCTCGATTGGGAGATGGCGACGATCGGCGATCCGCTCGCCGACATCGGCTACATGTGCATGGTGTGGGGCCAGTCGGACGATCCGCCCGGCGGCATCCGCGACTCGCTGGGCGCCGTCACGAAGGCCGAGGGCTTCCCGACGCGCGCGGAGCTGATCGCGCGCTACGAGCAGCGCACGAGCCGCTCGATGAGCGACCTGCGCTGGTACGTCACGCTCGCGGTGTGGAAGATGACGGTCTTCATGGAGGGCAACTACAGGCGCGCCCTCGCCGGCGCCACCGACGACCCCTACCTCAAGCACTTCGGGGAGGGCGTCCTGCAGCTCGCCGCCCACGCCGAGGAGGTGGCGCTCGGTGAGTGAGGAGAGCGGCGCCCCGGTCGAGGGCGCCCGGGCCGTAGCCGAGAGCGCCCTGGCCGCATCCGAGAGCATGGGGGCCGAAGCCGAGGTCGAGGGCACGAGCAACGGGGCGATCCGCGGCCTGCTCGTCGACTGGGGCGGGGTGATGACCACCAACCTCTTCCGCTCCTTCAGCGCCTTCTGCGAGCAGGAGGGCCTCGATCCCGCCGCGCTCGCGCAGATCTTCCGGGGCGACGAGGACGCCCGCGAGCTGCTGATCGGCTTCGAGGAGGGCCGTTTGGAGGAGGACCGCTTCGAGGCTCAGCTCGGCCGCCTGCTCGGGCTCTCCTCGCCCGCGGGCCTCATCGACCGGCTCTTCTCCGGCGCCACGCTCGAGGAGACGATGGTCGACGCGGTGCGCGCCGCCCGCTCCGCGGGGATCTCCACCGGGCTGATCTCCAACTCCTGGGGCACCACCCGCTACCCCCGAGAGCTGCTCGGCGAGCTGTTCGACGGCGTCGTCATCTCCGGGGAGGTCGGCATCCGCAAGCCCGCCGCCCGCATCTACGAGCTCGGCGCCGAGGCCATCGCCCGCGACCCCGCCGAGTGCGTGTTCGTCGATGACCTCCCCTTCAACCTACCTCCCGCCGTGGAGCTCGGGATGGCCACCGTGCACCACACGGCCGCCGAGACCACCATTCCCGAGCTCGAACGGCTGCTCGGGATGGCGCTATCCGCAGCACCGCCTACCCGCCCCTGAGACGGTCATCTCAGTCGCGCTTGCCGCGGCCGTACAGGAGCTTCAGGAATTTCCCGATCCGTCGCGTGCCGCCGCGGGTGTAGGGGAAGAAGTGCAGTTCGCGCTTCAGCGCGAGGCGCGGGGTCACGAGGATCGCCTGCTGGGAGCAGTACTTGCGGATCCCTCCCGCGCCGTGGCGGGAGCCGAGGCCGGAGGCCTTCACGCCGCCCATCGGGAGCTCGAGCGCCGCGAAGTTGATGATCGCGTCGTTGACGCACACCGCCCCCGCTTCGACGCGCCGGGCGATCCTCTCGCCCTTCTCGGTGTCGCGGCTGAACACCGAGCCCGCGAGGCCGTACTCGGAGTCGTTGGCGAGGCGCACCGCCTCCTCGGCGTCGCGCACCTTCATGATCGGCAGCGTCGGGCCGAAGGTCTCCTCCTGCATGATCTTCATCGAGTGGTCCACGTCCACGAGCACGGTCGGCTCGAAGTAGTGGCCTCCGTGCTGCTCGCCCCGGTGGCCGCCGGTGAGCGCCCGCGCGCCCTTCGCAAGCGCGTCGTTGACGTGGTCCTCCACGATCTCGACCTGCGGGGGGAAGGTCATCGAGCCCACCTCCACCGTGCCCGGGCCGCCGCCGGGGCGCCCCTGGCGCAGGGCGCGCACTTTGTCGCTCACTTTCGCCACGAACTCGTCGTACACCGGCGCCTCCACGTACGCCCGCTCGATCGAGATGCAGGTCTGGCCGGAGTTCTGCATCGAGTAGTAGGTGGCCACGTTCGCGGCGC
This sequence comes from uncultured Solirubrobacterales bacterium, assembly GCA_963813765.1. Classification (GTDB taxonomy): domain Bacteria; phylum Actinomycetota; class Thermoleophilia; order Solirubrobacterales; family Solirubrobacteraceae; genus Palsa-744. Next base: position 797,756 of record CAWFAB010000001.1, on the reverse strand, counting down.
GCTCGAGGTCGGCGTCGGCGAGCACGATCATCGGGTCCTTGCCGCCGAGCTCCAGCGAGCAGGGGATCAGCCGCCGCGCGGCGGCTTCCGCGACCTTGCGCCCGGTGCGGGTGGAGCCGGTGAACATGATCATGTCCACCGCCTCGATCAGCGCCGCCCCGGTCTCCCCGCGGCCCGTGGCCACTCCGAAGACGTCCTCGGGGACCCCGCACTCGCGCAGGCCCTCCGCCAGGAGCAGCGAGGTCAGCGGAGTCACCTCCGAGGGCTTCATGATCACGCTGTTGCCCGCCGCCAACGCGGGGATGCAGTCGCCGAAGGAGTTCGTCAGCGGGTAGTTCCACGGGCCGATCACCCCCACCAGCCCCAGCGGCCTGTAGCGCAGGATGAGCTTCTTGCCCTTCACGAACACCGCGCTCGTGCGCACCCGCTCATCCGCGAGGTACTCCGGCGCGTGCTTCGCCCAGAAGCCGAACGCCGCCCCCGCGTAGGAGATCTCCGCGAGCTGCGCGTCCTCGTAGGTCTTGCCCGTCTCCGAGACGATCGTCTCGATGACCCGCTCGGAGTTGTCCATCACCCACTTCTGCATCCGCCGCAGCACCCGTCCGCGACCCTCGAAGCCGTACGCCTCCCACGTCGGCTGCGCGATGCGCGCGCGCCGCGCCAGCTCCGCCACCGCCGCCGCGTCGAGATCCGGCACGGTCGTGATGATCTCGCCCGTCGCCGGGTTTTCGACCGGGATCCCCGATCCCCCCGCCGCGGCTGCGACGCCATTCGCCGCGCCATTGTGGATGTCGGTTGCGTGCTGCTCGACCGTCGCCATCGTGGGCCTCCCGTGCTGGTTTGCGCTCGACACAGAGGCTACACCTCGATCGCGGTCTCGTCCGGCTTTTTACGAAAGCTCGATCGAGGCGATCCCCACGGGCTCCACCGGGCGGTCCGAGCCGTCCGTGGCGACACCCTCCAGGCTGTCCACCACGTCCATCCCGTCCCTCACCTCGCCGAACACCGTGTGTTTGCCGTCCAGCCACGAGCACTTCTTCGCCGTCACGATGAAGAACTGCGAGCCGTTCGTGTTCGGGCCCGCGTTCGCCATCGCCAGCGCCCCCCGCACGATCTTGTGGGGGTTGATCTCGTCCTCGAAGGTGTACCCCGGGCCACCCGTGCCCATCCCCTGCGGACAGCCCCCCTGGATCATGAAGTCCTTGATCACCCGGTGGAAGTTGAGGCCGTCGTAGAAGCCCTCCGAGGCGAGCTTGCGGAAGTTCGCGACCGTCTTCGGCGCGTCCTCGTCGAACAGCTCGAAGGTGATCGCGCCCTCGGTGGTCTGCATCGTGGCGGTGGACATTCTCGGCAGGTCTCCTTGCTCGGCGCTCTTGGATGAGCCGCGCACGATAGCGAGCGCTGGGGAAGCGCCGGCCCGCTGCCCGCGATCGGCCGGAGGACGATTCGGGCGGGCGGGACTCGCTACGGCGCCACGCGCTCCAGGCGCATCGGGCGTCCCCGCACGCTGCGATCCTTCAGCGCCTCGATCACGCGGTCCGCCTCCGACGCAGGCACCGAGAGGAAGGAGAAGCGGTCGAGCACCGTCACGTCCCGCACCGCCTCCCCGTCGAGGCCCGTCGCGGAGGTCACCGCGCCGACGATGTCCGCCACCCGCACCCCGCCCGCGCGGCCCCCCGCCAGCATCAGCTTCGCGTGGGGCTCCGAGCCGTCGCGCGAGATGCGCGGCTTGGAGTGGCGGCGCGGGCGCTCGCGCACCGGCGTGGGGGGCGCCGTCGCGCCCCGCTCCCACGGCGCGATCGAGGTGCCGATGTGGCGCTCGATCGCCTCGAGCTCCCGCTTCTGGCGCGTCTCCACGAACGTGATCGCGCGCCCCGAGCGCCCCACCCGGCCGGTGCGCCCGATGCGGTGCACATAGGTGTCCGGTGAGGTGGGCACGTCGTAGTTGATCACGTGCGTCACCGTCGAGATGTCGAGGCCCCGCGCCGCCACGTCGGTCGCCACCAGGATCGGCACGCGGCCCCCCTTGAACGCAAGCATCACCCCGTCGCGCGCCCCCTGCGTCATGTCGCCGTGCAGCGCCCTCACGTTCATCCCGCGGTCGCGCAGGGTGCGAAACAGCTGGTCGCAGCGGATCTTCGTGCGCACGAACACGAGCGTCTGCTGACCCGTCGTCCCGCTCTGCGTGCCCGCCTCCGCGCGCAGCACCTCCACGAGCTTCTCCGCCTTCTGCTTGGCGTCCACCGGGAGCTGGAACTGCGCCACCGTGTCGATCGTCAACGTCGCGGCCTCGACCTCGATCATCACCGGGTCGTACATGTACCTGTCCGCGAGCTTGCGGACCGGCGGCGGCATCGTCGCGCTGAACAGCGCCGTCTGCCGCCCGCTCGGGGTCATCGAGAGGATCCGCTCCACGTCCTCCAGGAAGCCCAGGTCGAGCATCTCGTCCGCCTCGTCCAGCACCACGAAGCGGCAGCCGTGCAGCACCAGCGAGTGGCGCGAGATCAGATCGAGCACCCGGCCCACCGTCCCCACCACCACGTGCCCCCCCGAGCGCAGCTGCGCCTGCTGGGTGCGGATCGGAGCGCCCCCGAAGACCGCCACCACGTCGACTCCCGCGTGAGCTCCGTATGCGCGCAGCGCCTGCGTCACCTGGATGCACAGCTCGCGCGTGGGGGTCATCACCAGCGCCTGCACCTCCGGTTCCTCGGGGTCCACGTACTCCATGATCGGCAGCCCGAACGCCGCGGTCTTGCCCGTGCCCGTCTGGGCTTGACCGATCACGTCGCACCCCTCCAGCAGCGGCGGGATCGCCTGTTCCTGGATCGGGCTCGGCGCCTCGTAGCCCACCTCGCGCAGCGCCTTCAGGGTGCGCTCGGTCAGCCCGAGCTCGGCGAATGTCTTGGCCATGACGCAGAGGAGCTTACGTGGTGGGGCCCCTCCGGCGCGGACGCCGTCACCCAGGGCGCGCGGAGAGAGCGCGATCGCTCAGGCGGAGGGGTCCAGCAGCAGCTTGCCCGTCGTGCGCCGCTCGCGCAGGTCCACGTGGGCCTGGACCCGCCTGGGGCCGGGGAAGGTCCACGAGCCCCAGCACCTCGGGGCCACCGAACTCGGTCATCTGAATCGCGCGCACCGGCGGGAGGTTATAGGGTCCGCATCCATGCCCATCACAGTCGTCGGATCGATCGCCTATGACAGCGTCTCCACGCCCTTCGGCGAGCGCCAGCGGATGCTCGGCGGCGCGGCCGTCCACTTCGCGCTCGCCGCCTCCTTCTTCGAAGAGGTCCGCGTCGTGGGGCCGGTCGGCGGGGACTTCGGCGAGACCGAGCTCGACGTGCTGCGCCACCGCGAAGTGGACATCTCCGACGTGGAGAGGATCGCCGACGGCAGAACCTTCTTCTGGCGCGGCAAGTACGGCTGGGACCTCAACTCGCGCGAGACGCTCGACACGCAGCTCGGCGTGTTCGAGGGCTTCCAGCCGAAGCTCTCGCAGACATCGCGCTCCTCGGAGGTGCTCTTCCTGGCGAACATCCAGCCCGACCTTCAGCGCGAGGTGCGCGCGCAGCTCCCCGACGCACGGTTCGTGGCGCTGGACTCGATGAACCTGTGGATCGAAGCGGCGCGCGAGTCGCTCGTGAAGGCGATCGCGGAGTGCGACTGTCTGATCCTCAACGACTCCGAGCTGCGCCAGCTCACCGGCAAAGCGAGCCTCTACGCCGCCGCCCGCGAGATCCTCTCCTGGAGCCCGCCCAACCCGCGGGTGATCGTCGCCAAGCAGGGCGAGTACGGCGCCGCGCTCGTCACCGACGGCGGCTTCTTCTCGCTGCCCGCCTTCCCGCTGGAGTCGGTCGTGGACCCGACCGGAGCGGGCGACACGTTCGCGGGGGGCTTCGTCGGCTACATCGCCGCCCACATCGACGAGGAGATCACCGACGAGCTGCTCCGCCAGGCGATGGCCCACGGCACGGCGCTCGCGTCGTTCAACGTCGAAGAGTTCGGGACCCGCCGCATCGAGAGCCTCGCGGGGGCGGAGATCGTCGCGCGCGTGCGCCAGCTGCGCGAGTTCACCCAGTTCTCCGCCGCGCCCGTGCCGCTGGGGGATTGAGCGCCAGGGCGCCCCCGCCCTGGACCTGCCTGGACCGGGGCGTGCCGAGGAATCGGTATTCGTGGAGCGGGCCGAGGAATCCGTACTTGCCCGCAGCCCAAAGTCAGTAGTACGATCGGATGTGGAGTGGATGCCTGGACCTTCATCTGGCTGATGGTGATCTTGAAGATCCCCATCCTCGCGCTCTTCCTGATCGTGCGATGGGCGGTCCGCCAGGGGCCGGAGGCGTCCTGCGAAGAGGACGGCGGCATCGGCTTTCGCCCGCGCCCGCGCCACCCCAGCCACCCGCGCTCGCGCCTTCCACGCGCACCGCGGCGCGGCCCTCATCGCGGGGCGCCGCCGTTGCGTTCACCTGCGCGCATCCGCACCGCCACCGTCCGCGGCCGCCTCTCGCAGCACTGAAGCGGCGGGGGCAAAGCATGGAGGCTGGGCAGCACTAGAGCCGACCGGATCGGCCTTGCGACCGCGACTCCTCCAGCGGCTCGATCGCCTGCCCGCGGAAGCAGCCTTCCCGGAGCGCCGGTGAGAGACATCGCCGCCCGACTGACTCATATCAACTCGATTTTCCGCCGGCACAGATCAACGGCCATTGGGGGGAAGGGAGCGTTTCGCCCGAGATCCAGCGAGCGTTTCGCCGAGATCCGCCCGCGCCTCCGCCACGCGACCGCACCAGTCGGCTAGACTCCCAATCATGCCTGGCAGGCATCGAGGTCAGCTGTCTCTGTACACCACGGGACGCATCCGCGTGCCCGCGGAGATACAACCCGATCATACAGGAAGAGAGAGTGACATATGACCAAGATCAAGATCCTCATCGGCCTCGCTGTCGCACTATGCGCTATCGCCGCCTCCGCGGCAACCGCCAGCGCGGAATTCGAATCGCGTAGCAGCAAATCCACAGGATCGCTGAGCACTGGAGCGCTCACGGACGAAATTGGAGGATGCGAAGAAGGCGCCGGCGCATGGACCGTCTTGAACAAAGAAGGGAAACCCGCGCTCAAAGGACCAAAACTCAACCAATCGATCACTTTCAAAAAATGCAGAGTAGAAGTGGGCTCAAAAAAATTCACAGCCGATCCCCTCAAATGCGAATGGCAGATAACCGAAGCCGGGAAAGAAGCCGGCACCGAGAGCCTCATAAGCAAATGCATCCTTAAAGAAAAAGGTGTAGTCGAAGGATGCGAAATAACACTCGAAGGCAAAGAACTGAAAACTGTTGCGCTGACAAACTTGACCACCGAAGAACTCGAAGTCAACTCTGAACTCGAAAAAGTCGAAGCCGAACCAAATGCGGCATGTATCGCCAAAAAAATCGAACCGCCATCGCTCCTGCGTTTTCGTTGGTTTGAGTGGCAAGTACTGCTTTGGTACTTCTAGTACTATCCTGACACAGGTGGGGTGGGTCTTCGGATCCACCCCCACCGCCGCGACCGAGGACCGCGCCAGCGGCGGATCCTCCGGGGTAGGCGTTCACGGGGTGTCGCGGTCGGGTTGGGGATTCCTTTGTGTGAGTTCGCGTGCTGGCTGTGTGAGCGCCGGATGGGGCCCGCGGGTTAGGGGCCCTGCGCGGCGGCGGGCAGCAACGTGGGGATCGGCCGGCCGTGGTGGGCGGCGGCGGCTGCTTGTGTGAGCCAGCCGAGGACGGGGCGGCCCTGCAGGCGGCAGGTCTCGCGGACCGATTGGATGCGCTCGATCCAGCGGCTGCCCTGATCGGACTGGGTGCCGCCTTGGAGGCGGCGCATCAGCACGGCGTGACGGACCGCTCTCTCCGCTGCATTATTCGTGGGGCTTATCGCGAGGTCGGGAACGTCGCAGAACGTCCACAGCGCCTCGTACTCCTCAAGCAGCCCGGCGGCAAAGTTCGCTGTGCGAGTGTGGGCGCCCCCGGCGCACTGCTCCAGCAGCACCCGGATCTGCGCCCGCAGCGGCGCGAGGCGATCGGAGAGCCATTGCGGGTCGTGGCCGTCCTGTAGGTAGGTGCGGTGCGCGGCGAGCACCTCGCGTGCGAGCTTGACGAGCGTCTTGCCGCGGCGGCCACTCACGCCGGCACGCTCGGAAACCTCGACGAGCTGGCGAATGACGTGACACCAGCAGAGCTGCTGCTGCAGAACGTCAAGAAAGTGATACCCCGCGTAGCGGTCTGAGACGACGAACCCGCCGAAATCCTCCCCCAACAACGCCTTCGCCGCGGCCTGGCTGCGCGTCGGGTCGATCCGATAGCACGCCACCAACGCCGAGGCAGCGACCCACAGGTACTGCTGCGCGCCCGCGAGGCGCCATGTCGTCTCATCAGCGTGGATGACCTGCGCGTCCTGGATCGCGGCGCGCAGCTCGGCCCACGGGTCGGCCATGACCCGGCTCATCCGCATGATCGCGTTATCGACAGACCCCTTGCACGCCGGGATCCCGAACACCTCAACGACCACCTGACGGACCTGCTCACGCGAGAGCCTGAACACGCCGGCGAGCATCGCGATATGCGCATCCAGCCTCGGCCCGAACCCCGACAGCGCGCCCGCCGAGAGCGACGCGAGCGTCGCCTTCTGACACGCCGGACAACGCAACCGCAGCCGCAGGTGCTCGAACACCAACGGGCGGACCGGCGGCAGCTCGAACTGCTGATGGCACACCGGACCGCCGACGCGCTCCTCGCTGCCATCGAACTCGCGCCCGCACTCACAGCGGTCCGGCGGATGCTCAACACGTTTATCGACACGCTCCGGCGCGAGGAGCTCGCGCGTCTTGCCCTGATGCCCGGGCTGGCCGCCGGACTTGCGCATCGAGCGCTTATAAGACTCCCGCGCCAACCTGCGACGCTCAGCCCTGGACTTCGGCGGATCAGACGACGGCGGCATGCTGCTATTCGACGAGTTCATGCCCGACTGGCGCTCGAGCTCCGCGATGCGATCCTCCAACCGACGGATCACCACCAGCACCGCATCGATCCCCTCCGCGTGAAGTGCCTCTACCTCATCCCGCCGCACCCACGCAAGATTCCATGCAGCGCCAAGGAACCCTCCTCAACACCACGACACCCCGTGAACGCCTACCCTCCGGGCGCCATGGAGAGACGGCGAGACTCATCCGGCGCTCGAGTCGCCCGCGAGCCGCTCGCCCCAAGGAGCCCTCAGCCTGGATCCACCGCATAGGTGGGGGTCGCTGTGTCCGGTGACGTTGCTTAAATGACCTCCTGAGCAGGGCTTTTTAGCGGTTGTATTGGGCAACCGTGGTCCTGTCAGGAGGTCACTCACATGGTGATAGATGAGCTGCCGGTTGTGAAGCTGGGTTCGTTGCGGGTCGCGTTTGGGCATGTGCGCCGACTCGGGCTTTGAGAACCAGAAGGTGTTCAAGCGCCTCGACGGGCAGGGCGTCGAGTTCTCGATCGGCGTCAAGCAGCACAAGGGCGTACGCGACGCGATCGAGGAGATCGGCGAGGATGAGTGGCAGCCACCCCGCCCGGCAGCCCCGGCCAACTCCGGCTACCCGAAAACCACGCTCCCTGCCCGCCCGACACACCACCACCGCCCCTCAACAGCCACCAGCACCCCAGTCCAGCCGCCTCACCCCCGATCCAGGCCACCAACCCCCCAATCGACACCCTCCACGAGGCTATGCGGTGGATTCAGGCTCAAGCCAGGTCGCGATGCTCTTCCCCACCACTCCGCCGGTCCGCCACCGCGCCTGCCAGAATCCGCCGCTGTGAGCCAGCCCCCCGCCTCCGTCCTCTCCGACGGCACGATCGTGCGCCTCGTGGCCGAGGGGCGTATCAAGATCGACCCGTGGGACGAGACGCTGGTGCAGCCGGCCAGCGTGGATCTGCGCCTGGGGAGCACCTTCCGCGTCTTCCACAACCACAAGATCACCGCGATCGACCTGCGCGATCCCCCACGGGGGCTGACCGAGCAGGTCTCCCCCCCGGAGGGCGAGCCGTTCGTGATCCACCCCGGGGAGTTCTGCCTGGGCAGGACGCTCGAGCACGTGGAGCTCCCCGGCGACATCGTCGCCCGGATCGAGGGCAAGAGCTCGCTGGGGCGGCTCGGGTTGATCGTGCACGCCACCGCCGGCTTCTGCGACCCCGGCTGGCGGGGGACGCTGACGCTCGAGCTCAACAACCTCACACGCGTGCCGATCAAGCTCTACCCCGGCCTGCCGATCGCGCAGCTCTCCTTCATGACCCTCGACGCCCCCGCCCGGCGACCTTATGGGCACAAGGATCTCGGCAGCCACTACCAGGGTCAGGTCGAGGCCACCGAGAGCCGCTACGGTGTAGCCAAGAGCGGCCCACAGGAGGACAGATGAGCACCGACCGATCGACGATCCCCCAGCCGGCGAGCACAGACGGACAGGCGGGTGAGCAGGCAGCCAGTAACCAGGCTCAGGGCAACGGAGCCGCACTCCCGCAGACGCTGACCGTGACCGACAACCGCACGGGGCGGACCTACGAGCTGCCGATCGCCGACGGCACGGTCCGCGCGATGGATCTCAGGCAGATCAAGACCGACGAGCGGGACTTCGGTCTGATGGCGTACGACCCCGCGTACACCAACACCGCCTCGTGCCGCAGCGCGATCACCTACATCGACGGCGCCGCCGGCATCCTCCAGCACCGCGGCTACCCGATCGAGCAGCTCTGCGAGCACTCCACCTACCTCGAGGTCGCCCACCTGCTGATCAAGGGCGCGCTGCCCACGCGCGCGCAGCTGGAGGAGTGGGTTCACCAGATCACGATCCACACCTTCGTGCACGAGAACGTCAAGGACTTCATGGAGGGCTTCCGCTACGACGCCAACCCGATGGGGATGCTCGTCGCCTCCGTCGGAGCGCTCTCGACCTTCTATCCGGACGCCAACCGCATCAAGGACGAGGGCGTCCGCGACATCCAGATCATCCGCCTGCTCGCCAAGATGCCCACGCTCGCGGCCTTCGCGTTCCGCCACAACATGGGCCAGCCCTACGCCTACCCCGACAACGAGCTCGACTACGCCGGCAACTTCCTCGGGATGATGTACAAGATGACCGAGCTGAAGTACCGGCCCGATCCGCGGCTGGCGAAGGCGCTCGACGTCCTCTTCATCCTCCACGCCGACCACGAGCAGAACGCCTCCACGAGCGCCGTGCGCTCGGTCGGCTCCACCCAGGTCGATCCCTACTCCGCCGTCGCCGCCGGGGTGGCCGCGCTGTACGGGCCGCTGCACGGCGGCGCCAACGAGCAGGCGCTGCGGATGCTGGCGCGGATCGGGACGGTGGAGAACATCCCCGACTTCCTCGAGGGCGTGAAGGCGGGCAACGAGCGCCTGATGGGCTTCGGCCACCGCGTCTACAAGAACTACGACCCCCGCGCGCGCATCATCCACAAGTACCTCGACGACGTCTTCGAGGTGCAGGGCAAGAGCCCGCTGCTGCACGTCGCCTCCGAGCTCGAGAAGCGGGCGCTGGACGACGAGTACTTCACTTCGCGCAAGCTCTACCCCAACGTTGACTTCTACTCCGGCCTCATCTACGAGGCCCTGGGCCTGCCGGTGGCGATGTTCCCGGTGATGTTCGCAATCGGGCGCACCAGCGGCTGGATCGCCCAGTGGCTCGAGATGGTCCAAGACCCCGAGCAGAAGATCGCCCGCCCCCGCCAGATCTACACCGGCGAGCGCGACCGCGACTACGTGCCGGTCGAGCAGCGCGGCTGAGGGCCGAAGGGCCTCCGCCGCTCCTCGCTGCCGGGGCTCCGGAGCGGATCCCGCCGCTCGTCTTCGATCCAAGCCCCGCCGGGTCTCCGGGTGCCATCATCGGCCCATGGCCGCCCACTGGACCTTGACGGTGCGCAACGGGCCCCGGGTCGCGCGCATGCGCTTTCCGACCCTCGGCGAGACCCTCGACGCGCTGGAGGAGCGCATGGACGAACTCGCTCCCGCGGCGCGGCGGCGCGCGATCCTCCTCGCCGGACGGCGCTACGACGCAGCCCGACAGGTGGCCGTGCGCGCCGAGCTCACCGGACCGGGAGGGCTGCTCGGCGGCGCGCACGGCGGCGTCGACCTGCGCGGCGACGGCTCCACCGAGGCGTACACCGGGCGCCTCAAACGCAGCCTTGTGCAGCTGCGCCCCGGGGAGAGCGCCTACGACGGGCTGCGGCGGGTGCTCGGGGGTACATAGCCCAAACCTAACTCGCCACCGCCGCTAGCGGGCCGCTACAGCACCAGCGTCCCCCCGTGGCGGCGCAGCCACTCGCGGTCCTCGCGCCAGCGCGGCCAGCGGCGCTCCACGAGCGCCCAGAAGCGGGGGGAGTGGTCGAGCACCTCGAGGTGGCAGACCTCGTGCCAGACCACGTAGTCGAGCACGCTCTCGGGGGCCATCAGGAGGCGCCAGTTGAAGCTCATCCGCCCCCTCGCCGAGCAGGACGCCCAGCGGGTGCGCTGCGCGCGGATCGAGAGGCCGCTGTAGGGGGTTCCCGCCAGCGCGGTCGCGCGATCCAGGCGGGCGGCGATCTCCAGGCGGGCGGCGCGGCGGTAGTAGAGCTCGAGGGCCCCCCGGGGATCGCCCTCGGGCACCAGCAGGCGCTCCCCCCGCCGGTGCACCCGCGTGCGTCCGGCCTGGGGAACCAGCTGAAGGGTCCCGCCGAGGTAGGGGACGGCGCCACCCCGCTCGGCCACCCGCGCGAGCGCCTCCCGCGCCTCGTGCAGCCGCCGCTCGATCCAGGGGCGCAGCTCGGCGACCGCGGCGGCGGCGGCGCGCTCGGAGGCGCGCGCGGGGAGCACCACCTCCACCCCGGCGTGGGCGTGCACGTTGACGCGCACCCGTCGCGCGCGGTTGGAGCGGCGGATGGTGTAGGGGATGTCTCCCATGTCGCCCTCAGAGTACGGGGCGCTCCGGGTGCATAATCTCGCGCGATGAGCAAATCGATCGTCAAGCTCCCCCGCGAGGTGCGCCCGCCGTATGAGGTCTACCTCAACGGCGTGCGCCAGGAGCTGGGCGCGGACTACCTCGTGCGGGACGGCGCGCTCGTGTTCGAGCGGGAGCTGCGCAAGGACCGCATCAGCGGATGGCGCTGGCTGCTGGGCGCCTGGGGCGTGGGCACCTACCGCCAGAACGACTCCGTCGACGTCCGCTACGAGGCCCCCGACGGCTCGCCCCGCGTGGCCGAGGGGCTGGAGATCGAGCCGGGGTAGAGGGTGGCGCAGCCGGCCGCAGGCCGGCGAGCCGGGCCCCTCTTTTTTCAGTCAGGCCTCCCACGGCCGCGCGAGCTTCAGCGCGCTCAGGATCGCGCGGGTGGCAGGGGAGCGGTTGAGGGTGTAGAAGTGGATGCCCGGAGCGCCCGCCGCCAGCAGCTCCGCGCATTGCAGTGTGGCGTAGGCGACCCCGAAGTCGAGCACCGCCTCCTCCTGCCCCTCCCGCAGGCGCAGCTCCCGGTGCAGGCCCTCGGGGATCGAGGCGCCGGACATCCTGCTCATGCGCTCCACCTGGCCGACGTGGGTGATCGGCAGGATCCCGGGGATGATCGGAACCTCGATCCCCACCGCGCGCGCGCGGGCGAGGAAGTCGAAGTAGAGGGCGTTGTCGAAGAACAGCTGGGTGATCAGGAAGTCCACGCCGGCGCGCACCTTCTCGGCGAGGCGCTCGAGATCCTCGGCGGGGCTCGCCGCGTGGATGTGCGTCTCCGGGAAGCACGCCGCGCCGATCGCGAACGGATAGCCGGCTCTGATCAGCGCCACCAGTTCGCTGGAGTACTCCAGCCCGCCCTCCGTCCTGCGCCAGGCCTCCTCCCCCGCCGGGGGGTCGCCGCGCAGGGCGAGCACGTTCTCGATCCCCGCCCCCTCCATCTCGTCGAGCGTGGCACGCAACTGCGCCACGGTGGCCCCGACGCACGTGAAGTGCGCCATCGCCTCGAGGCCGTGCTCGCGCTTGATCCGCTTGACGATCTCGATCGTCCGCTCCCGCGTGGAGCCCCCCGCGCCGTAGGTCACCGACACGAACGAGGGCTCCAGATCGCGCAGCTCCGCGAGCGCGCCGTACAGGTTGCGCTCGCCCTGCTCGGTCTTGGGTGGGAAGAACTCGAAGGAGAACACCGGGCCGGCGTCCTGGAGCAGCTTGTCGATGCGCATCGCCGCTCAGTTTGACATCAGCTGTGGCACCGGCTCGGCCGAGAGGCGCCGGGGTGGGCCGGCGCTCATTGCTCCCGATCCGGGATGGCGGCCCATGTCTCCGGCTCCCCGAGGATGCGCCGGGCGCGGCCCGTGACCTCGAGGTGCGTGAGGAAGGCGAGCGTCTCGGTGAGCAGCCAGGGGGCGGTGTTCGGGGTGAACGGCACGTCGTCGATGACCTCGGGCACCACTTCGAAGGCCGTGCGAGGCTCGCCGGCGATCGCCGCGAGCACCCGCTCGGTGCGTTCGTGCACGAGCCTGCGGTTGCCTTCGATGTGGGCGTGGACGTCCGCGAAGGTGCGCCCGTGCCCCGGCAGGCAGAGCCGCGCTCCGAGCCGCCGCACCACGTCGAGGGAGCTCGTGAATTCGCCCACGGGGTCGGGGGAGTAGCCGTAGTCGAAGTACAGCGAGATCCGCCCCAGCAGATGATCCCCGGAGACCAGGAGGCGACGCTCGGGCTGGAAGAGGCAGACGTGCGAGGGGGCGTGGCCGGGAGTCTCGTGCACCGTCCACCCTCCGAGGTCGGTGGCGACGATGACCCCGGGCAGCAGCGCGCGGTCGGGCTCGATCACCGCGGCGATCCCCGATTCGTGCCCGCGCCGCTGCGAGGCGTAGCGGCGCAGCGGCTCCTCCGGCACCCCGCTCTGGAGGGCCACCTCCAGGCGGCGTTCGATCGCGGCGTCGGTGTCCTGCGCCCACTGGGTCATGTGCTCGTGGTTGGGGTGCATCCACAGCTCGCAGCCCGCACGCTCCACGATCGTCGCGGCCTGGCCGTAGTGGTCGGAGTGCGCGTGCGTGCACACCACCAGGCGCACATCCTCCACGCTGAGGCCGCACATCGCCATCGCCCGTTCGAGCTCGACGAACGACCCGGGCTGGTGCATCCCGGTGTCGAACAGCACCACCCCATCCCCCGCCTCCACGGCCCACGCGTTGCAATGGGGAACCCCCGGCCACGGCAGCGGCAGGCGCAGGCGGAAGACCCCGGGGAGGATCCGTTCCCCCCGGCCCAGCTCGCGCTTGCCGGCCGATCTGCGATCGCTCGTCTCGGCCACCAGTGGGGAGCCTATTGGGCTCACCCGTCCAGCGTCAGCCTCAACCGAGTCCCTACACTTCGTATCTTCGCCGCAAACGCCCAAGGAGCAGACCGATGGCCGAGGAGAACGCAGAGCAGGCCGCCACGAGGGTGCAGGAAGCGGCCGCGAACATCCACCAGACAGCGCCCAGGGAGCGCATCTCGGACCGAAGCCGGGAGACACTCGCCTCCGACCGAAGCGGGGAGACACTCGCCTCCGGCGAGCATCCCCCGTTCGACCAGCATCCCCGTTTCGACCAGCGCACCGAGAGCGAAGCCGAGAGCGTGGCGCGCCGCTACTTCGAGGCGATCGAAGCCCACGACCTCGACGCCGCGGTGGCGCTGTGGGCGGCGGGCGGGCGCGAGAACGTGCGCGGCCAGGTGGACGTGACCGCCCCGGAGGGGGTGCGCGCGTTCATCGGCGATCTGCTGGGGGCGCTGCCGGACCTGCGCTGGGAGATTGTGAGCACCACCACCGAGGGTGATCGCTGCGCGGTGCAGTGGCGGCTGATCGGCACCTTCGCGGGCCCCGGGACCTTCAGCGGGCTGGCCCCCACGGGCCACCCGCTCACACTCGAAGGCATCGATGTGCTCACGGTGCGCGACGGGCTGATCCAGGCCAACGACGCGTTCACGGACACGATGGCGGTGCCGCGCCAGATCGGGATGATGCCGCCGCTGGGCTCCGCCGCGGAGCAGCGGCTGCTGGGCGCGTTCAACGTCAAGACCCGCGTCACGGGCCGCGTGCTGGGCGAGCCGGAGCTGATCGCGGAGGGCGTGTGGGTCGTGCAGGGCCAGCCGGGGCGCTGCAATGTGTACCTGATCGAGGACGATGGCGGGGTCACGATGTTCGACGCGGGCGCCCGCACGATGGTGCGCTCGCTCGCCACCGCCGGAGCGAGGCTCGGGGGCATCCGGCGGATCGTGCTCGGCCACGGCCACACCGACCACCGCGGCGCGGCCCCCGCGCTGGGGGTCCCCGTGTTCTGCCACCCCGACGAGGTGCAGGACGCGGAAGGCAGCGGCGGCTTCCGCTACTGGCCGGAGAGCCTCGCCGGCCTGCCGACCCCCCAGCGTCAGATCCACCGCGCGCTGCACCGCTTCGCGTGGGACGGGGGCCCGGTGAAGATCGCGGGCACGCTCACCGAGGGCGATGAGGTGGCGGGCTTCCGGGTGATCCACCTCCCCGGCCACGCCCCCGGCCAGATCGGCCTGTGGCGAGAGTCCGATCGCCTGGCGCTCGTGAGCGACACCTTCTACACGCTCGACATGTGGGGGCGCGATTGCCCGCCGAAAGTGCCGGAGTCCACGTACAACTACGACACCGAGCAGGCCCGCGCAAGCATCCGCAAGCTGGCCGCCCTGGAGCCCGCCGCGGCGTGGGCGGGCCACGCGAAGCCCGTCACTGGCGACGTCCGCGGACAGCTGGAACGGGCCGCCGACGCCGCGTGACGTGGCAAGACGCAAGCCCAAGCAGCGGCCGGAGCGGCTGAAGGCTCCGAGCAGCGACTACACGGACGCGGCGGGCAACGTGCTCACGCTGCGCGGCTCGATGAAGCCGGCGACGCGGTTGAAGTACGCGGAGGTGCTGGCAGGCGAGGGCGCGCGGGCGGCGAGCACCCGGGAGGACATGTGGCAGCGAGCGGTGGAGTTCCTGTTCGAGCACCTCGCGGTGCGCTGGGAGATCGCGGGGGTGGACGGGTCCTCAATCAATCGTCAGCGCGAGCTGCTTGCGCGCTTCCGCGCGGCGAGCGCCGAGGAGCGCGCGTGGGTGCGCGATGCCCTGCGCGAGCACTGCGCGGAGAACTTCCCGGACATAAAAACTCCGTAGGACCATCCCGACCGCTACCGTGCGTGCGATGCGCCGCACGAAGATAGTCGCCACCATCGGGCCGGCCTCCCGCGAGCCGGAGACGCTGCTGGCGATGGTGAACGCGGGGATGGACGTGGCGCGGCTCAACTATTCGCACGGCACGCTGGAGGAGCACGCGGAGACGGTCCAACGCGTGCTCGACGCGGCGGGCAGGGCGGGGCGCCCGGTGGCGATCCTCCAGGATCTGCCGGGCCCGAAGCTGCGCATCGGCCCGCTGCGCGAGGACGTGGTGGAGCTGAAGCCGGGGGACCGCATCACCTTCTCCTGCGGCGTGGAGGAGGGCGAGGGCGACGCGGGCCACATGACGATCTCCTGGCCGGGTCTTGCGGACGCGCTCCAGGCGGGGGCGGTGATCTACCTGGCGGACGGGTCGGTGCGGCTGCGGGTGATGGAGGTGCGCCCCGGGGTCCAGGAGGTCGAGGCCGAGGTCGAGGCCGGCGGGGCGGTGGCCTCGCGCCAGGGGCTCAACATCCCCGGGCCCATCGACGCCCTTCCCGCCGTGCCCGAGGAGGACCTCGAGCTGCTGCGCCACGGGGAGTCGATCGGGGTGGACATGGTCGCGCTCTCCTTCGTGCGCCGCCCCGAGGACATCGAGTTCGTGCGCGAGCACACCCGCCTGCCCCTGATCGCCAAGATGGAGAAGCCCGAGGCGGTGGAGCGCGCCGAGGAGATCCTGCGCGCGGCGGACTGCGTGATGGTCGCCCGCGGGGACCTCGGCATCGAGCTGCCGATCGAGCGGGTGCCGATCGTGCAGAAGGAGCTGCTGCGCCTCGCCGGGTGGCTCGCCCGGCCCTCGATCACCGCCACCCAGATGCTCGACTCGATGGTCACCTCCACGCGCCCCACCCGTGCCGAGGTCGCCGACGTCGCCAACGCGATCCTCGACGGCACCGACGCGGTGATGCTCTCCCAGGAGACCGCCGTCGGCGCCTACCCCGTGGAGGCCGTCGCGATGATGGCCGCCGTGGCGGAGCAGGCCGAGACGATCGTCCCCTACGAGGAGTGGAACGCCACCCGCGTGCGCCGCCTGGACGCCGACCCCGCGTACACCCTCGCCCACAGCATCTGCGTCGCCGCCCGCGAGCTGAGCCTCGCCGCGCTGGTCGTCCCCACCCTCTCCGGTCGCTCCGCCCGGCTGGTCTCCGCCCACCGACCCGCGGTGCCGATCTACGCGCTCTCCCCCGGCAAGGAGACCGTGCGCCGCTGCGGGCTCATGTGGGGGGTGCAGGCCGCCTCGATGCGCCGCCACGAGACCACCGAGGTGCTGATCGCCGACGCCGCCCGGCGCGTGGTGGAGCTCGGCTGGTGCGAGAAGGGTCAGCGCGTGGGCATCACCGCGGGACTGCCCAGCGGCCGGCCGGGGACCACGAGCCTCGTGCAGATTCAGGTTTTGTAGCCCGCCCTGGCGACTATACGGTGCGCCCGGGAGCGCGTTGCGAACGCCCCCGGGCCGCCCTTGGCGGCCCTCATCCAAACTCAAAGCTCTCCGCCTACGACGCCGCGCCGACGCCGCCGTGCGCGTAGAACTCGGCCTCTTCGCGGCCGAGCTCGGTGACGGGGTCCTCGCCGTAGATCCACTCCCGCGCGATCCTGTGCCAGTTGGCGTGTGCGCGCAGCTGGGAGAGGACCGCGAGCGTCAGCATCTCCATCCGCCGGCCGAAGAGGTGCTCGGCGCGCATGTCCTGGTGGCGCATGTGACGGAAGTGGCTTGAGCGCGGGTCCGCGCTTTCGATCATCACCTGCGTCGCGATCTCCGGGGTCAGCTCCACAAACTCGTCCTTCGTGTACCACCCGATCGCGTCCCCCGCGAAAGCCAGCAGATCCTCCGGGCTCACCCGCTCCGGGTCCGGGAGGAAGCCCGCCCCCGCCATCAGCTTGTGCAGCGTCGCCCCGTCCCCCTCCACCACCGCCCTCTGCACCGCCAGCTCCAGCTCCACCGGGGCCGCCTCCAGGCGCTTGTACAGGCCGAAGTCCAGGAACGCCACGCGTTCGTCGGCCAGCAGCATGAAGTTGCCGGGGTGGGGGTCCCCGGAGAACTGGTGGTGGCGGTAAAGGCAGCCGACGAAGAAGCGGAACACGATCTCCCCGATCCGGTCCCGCTGCGCCTGCGGGTAGCCCTTCAGCTCCTCGAACCCCACCCCCTCCACGAACTCGCTCACGAGCACCCGCTCGCGCGAGAGGCCGGTGACGACCTCGGGGACCACGATGAAGGGATGCCCGCTGAAGATCCGGGCCAGCGAGCGCTGGTTCTGGGCCTCGAGCTCGTAGTCGAGCTCCTCCACGACCCGCTCCCTGATCTCCCCCGCGATCGCGCGCACGTCGAGCTGGGGGGTCATCCGCTTGAGCAGGCGCAGGATCATGTCGAGGTTCTGCAGGTCGGCCCGCACTGCGGCGGAGACCCCGGGGTACTGCACCTTCACGGCGACCTCCCGCCCATCCTCGCGCAGCCGCGCCCGGTACACCTGGCCGATCGAGGCCGCCGCGATCGGCTCCTCCTCGAAGGACTCGAACACCGCGGGGATCCGCTCTTCGAGGTCGTCCTCGATCACCTTGCGCATCTGCTTGAAGGAGACCGTCGGCGCCGCGTCGCGGAGCTTGGCGAGCTCATGCTGGAACTCCTCGCGGTACTCCTCCGGCACGAGCCCAACGTCCAGGAAGGACATCACCTGGCCCAGCTTCATCGCCGCGCCCTTCATCGTCCCGAGCACCGCGACGATCTGCTTCGCGGTCTCCATCTGCCGTCGCGCGAGCGCCTCCTGCCCCGCCTGCTCGCCGCGCGTCACGTTGGCCGCGCGCGTGCCGAACTGCTTGACGGCCTCGCTGGCCGCGAGCTTCCCCACCGTCGCCGTGCGGCGCACTCTGGATGTTGGGACATTCTTCTCGCGCGCCACGCCCCCATGTTAGGGCGGTCACCCCCGGGGGGTGACCTGCGAGCCGGGAACTATGTCGTCGGAGCCGTCCGGCCAGCGCACCCATGCCTTGTAGCCTCCGTCGTAGTCCCCGCACAGCAGCACCAGCGTCGCGGGCTCGCCCAGCGCCGTGCAGCGGTCGGATCCCTCTACGTCGAGACCTCGCCACACGCGGATGAACGGGTTGCTCTCCCACTCCTCCGCGACCGTCGTGGGGTCCGCGTGGCCCGGCTCGATCACGGTCTCCGGCGGCAGCTCCATCAGCGTGCCCATGATCGAGTCCTTCAGGTCCGTGTACGTCGTGTGGCCCGGCGCCCGCACCCCTCCGACCGAGCCACGGAAGAGCGTGTCCCCGGTGAACACCACCCCTTCCCTGCCGGTGAACCCCCCGGGCGCGGTGCTCGAGGAGGGGCGTGACTGCCCGTCCGGCTCCCCCACCGCAAACGACAGCATCCCCGCCGTATGCCCCGGCGTAAGCAGCGGGCGCACCTCCAGCGCGCCGAAGCTCAACGCCTGCCCCGGCTCCGCCGTGCCCGTGGCAACCCCCTCCTCCAGCAGCTCCCGCTCCAGTGGATGGATCAGAACCTGGAGCTTGGGCCAGCGCTCCCGCAACGCCCCGACCTCGCTCACATGGTCGAAGTGATGGTGGGTCAGCAGCACATGCGTGGGCGTAACCCCCAGGCGCTCCGCCGCCTCCAGGAGCGGCTCCACCGGACCGCCGGCATCCACGAAGAACGCCGGCCCCCCACGCCCATCCGCAACCAGGTACGTGTTCGACAAGAACCGCGGGTGCATCGCCCGCTCAACGATCATGCCGCCCCATCCCGTTCGAGAGTCATCGCGCCATACTTGCACGAAGCCGCCTCGGGCAGATGGTCGCGGCCCTCCGCCCGGCAGCCCTCGGACCCTACACTCCCGCCATGGCCCTCATCCACACGTGCTACCGCATCACCGACATCGACCGCTCGATCGCCTTCTACAAAGCGCTCGGCTTCGAGGAGGCCGGGCGCATCCCGATCCGTGACGAGGCGATCAACGTCTTCATGAACCAGCCGGGCGACGGCGACATGCCGCGACTCGAGCTGACCTACAACTTCGGGGTGGACTCATACGACCTCGGCACCGGCTACGGGCACATCGCGATCACCGCCGAGGACCTCGACGCCACGCTCACCCGCCTGGCCGAGCAGGGCATCGAGCCCGAGAAGCCGCCCTACTCGGTGCGCGAGGGTGGGTCTCGACTTTGCTTCGTGCGCGACCCCGATGGGTACCGCGTCGAGCTGATCGAGCAGCAGTAGGGCGGCTCGGAGAAGCGTCCGAGCCAGCCACTGCCGCGGGCAGGCCGGCGCATGTGCTACATTGTGACGCACAATGGCGACTATGCGTCCGATATCTGCAGCTAAGACGGTGGGCGTTCGCGAGCTGCGCCAGAACCTGAGCCGCTACTTGGAGCGCGTCAAGGACGGGGAGACGCTGACTGTCACCGAGCGTGGCCGTGAGGTCGCGCGGCTCGTGCCCTCACGCCGTGACATCGATCCCTATTACCTGGAGCTGGCGGAGAAGTACGGCGCGACGATCCCCACGAGGCGTCTGGTGGACGCGATAAAGAGCCTGCCCCCGCTCAACAAACCTGCGCCTGCGGGAACGACGGATGCCTTCCTCGAAGAGAGCCGGCGCGAGCGCTTCTAGCCAAGTGTCGTCTGTCTACGTTGACACAAGCGCACTCGGGCGCTCGCTTCTGGACGAACCCGAGAAGCCCGCCATCGAGCGCACGCTCGGTACGTTCGAGCGCTCCGTGTCGAGCAGCTTGCTGCGCACCGAGCTACGGCGCCTCGGGTTTCGCCGAGACATGCTCGACCGAGTTGACGTGCTGTTGGCCGGCGTATCTCTGATCAAAGTCGACGACGAGATCCTCACCGAGGCGGAGACCATCATCCCAGCTACTGTCGCCACACTCGACGCGATCCACCTCGCCACAGCCGTACGCCTATCGAAGGCGGGCAGGTTGGACGCGCTGATGACCTACGACAGGCAGCTCGCAACAGGTGCTCGTGAGCACGGCCTCCAAGTCCTCTCGCCAAGATGATCCCGCGACCGGGCGCTGCTCCTCGACGCCGTCGAGCAGCCGCCAGTTGCCCTCCAGTGCAGCCTGGGCCCGCGCCACCATGCGCTCGCCGGCCGCGACGCGCTCGCCTGCGTCCTCGGGCAGCAGCTCCGCGATCAGCTCGCGCGCCTGGCGGGCGTGCTCGATGTCGAGCTTCGCGTGCAGCCTGAAGTACGCCGCCCCCGGGGAGTCCTCGCGCACGCCGTAGTGGGTCGCCAGGCCCTCGAGCTTGGTGGTCGAGATCGCCGGCTGGCTCGCCTCGATCGTGTACAGCACCGCCAGATGCTCCAGCAGATCCTCCCCCGCCGTCCAGGTCTCCGCGCACGTGCGCGTCTGCGCCAGCGGCTCCGCGCTTACGCCAGCACGCCGGCCGATCTTCGATCGGTCGCTTCGACTCGCTGTCCTGCCGGCTCCCTGCGTGGCAACAGCGCGCGCGAAGTCCTCCCACAGCCCCACGTGGCTCTCCTCCTCCTCCGCGTGACGGTGGAGCCCAGCCGCATACTGCGCGCTCGCCTCTTCAGCCGCCAGCCGCGAAGCCTCCGCCAGCGCCCCCACCGCATGGCCGTACTCGCCGGCGTACAGCTCCAGCTCGCGGGGCTCGAGCGCCCCGGCGCTCCAGCGCTGGTAGAACGGGTGGTCGAGCACGTTCGTGCGCATGCGCGCCTCGTCGAGCTGGGCGAAGATGTCCATCGTGGGTCCCCCTTTGTAGGGCTCGGTTGGTGGCCGCGGAAAGCCCGCATCGTACGCCCGCGAGCGGTCGCCGGCAACGCGCTACGCTTTCGGTGAGCGATGGCGGACACCGGCAAGATCGCCAAGAACCTCGAGCGCTTCGCCCAGGCGGTGGCCGCGCACGACCGCGAGAACCCCACGCACACCGCCCACGGCATCGGCCTCGCCCACTTCGACATGGAGCGCCTCGACTTCGAGGAGGGCGAGGAGATCCTGCCCGGCATCACGATCCACGCCGACAGTGGCGTCACCGGCAACTTCCGCGTGCTCTGCGACGGGCAGCACGACGAGGGCCGCGAGGAGTCAGAGGCAGAGGTCGTCGAGGCCGTCGCCACCCAGTCGATCCCCGAGTTCCCCGGCTCCGTCGAAGCACAGGGGGTTCCCCGGTTCCGGCCGTTCGGCGAGTAGTCCTTTAGGGGACAGCCGGCACCGGCACACCGGCGCGCCTCGCGATCATCCCCACCAGCCGCTCGATCGTCGGGCACGGCACACCGTGGCGCGCGGCGGCGCGCAGTACCGCTCCCGGGATCGCATCCAGCTCAGGGGTGCGGCCCGCCGCGATGTCCCGCTGCATCGAGCTCCCCAGGGTCGCGTGCGCGTTGCTCAATTCACCCAGGGGATCGGCCACGTCGATGCTCGCCCCCTCCGCCGCCGCGACCGCGCAGCCCTCCTCGATCGCCCCCACCAACTCCCCGCGCAGCTCCGGCGTGGAGAGGATCTCCCCGAGCAGCTTGTCGAAGGCGCTCGTCGTGCACGCCAGTGCGTTGAGGCGCACCAGCTTGCCCCACATCACCTGCGCCTCCGACTCCCCCACCCTCGCCGGGATCCCCGCGTCCTGGAGGGTCTTCGCGAGGCTCTCCATCGCCGGGCGCGCCGCGGGATCGTGGGAGGCCATGTCGATCCGCAGAAACGGGCTCGTGTGCACCACCACCCCCGGCTCGGGACGGTCGGCCTCCACGCGGATCGTGCCCGCCACCACCGTCCCCTCCCCGAAGCGCTCGCGCAGCAGCGCCAGGTGGTCGAGCCCGTTGAGCAGCGGCAGCACCAGCGCCGGCCGACCGATCGAAGATCGGCCAGCGATGCGCTCGAGCGCCCCCCGCAGCCCCGTCGCCTTCGTCGCCACCACCAGCACGTCCACCGGCTCCTCCAGGCGCGCCACCGCGCGCGGGTGGGCAACGAAATCCCCCAACCGCACCGAGCTCACTCGCAGTCCCCGCTCGGCGATCAGCGCGGCCGTCGCCTCCTGCGCCACGACGATCGTCGGAGTGCCCACGCGGTCCAGCGCGCCCGCCACCAGGCCGCCGACGCCCCCGGGGCCCAGCACCGCGATCGTCATGGCAAGCCCCTCAGCCACGTCGTGCCGGACCCTCCGGCCGCGGTCGCCAGGCGCCCGGCCGCGGTCCCGGGACGTAATGTCGCCGCAGCCGCCGTCCTCATGGCAGCGGGTCCACCAGTACGCCCGGATTCATGATTCCCCGCGGGTCCACCGCCGCTTTCGCGCCGCGCAGCGCCGCCGCGAACGGCTCCGGCCGCTGGCGGTCGTACCAGGGCCGGTGGTCGCGCCCCACCGCGTGGTGGTGGGTGATCGTGCCACCCGCCTGGATGATCGCGTCCGAGACCGCGCGCTTGATCGCCCCCCACTGCTCCAGCTCCCCGCCCCGGCGACCCCGCGCGATCACCGTGAAGTAGGGAGCCGGCCCGTCGGGATACACGTGGGTGAAGCGGCACGACACCCCGCCCGGCTGCGCGCCCACCTCGCGCATCGCCTGCTCGGCGGCCGCCGTCACCTGCGCATGGAAGGCCGGGAAGCGCTCCCACGTGATCGCCGTCTCGAACGTCTCACTGATCACGCCCATCGCCACGAACACGTCGCGCAGGTAGGGGGCGCGCAGGAACGCCTCCCGCCAGGAGCCCACCGCGTCGCCCGCGCCTCCGCCATCCTCCCGGGTGGCCCCGCCACCTCCGCCGCCGCCGGGGGCGCCCTCGCTCCCCCCGGTGCGCTCTCCCAGCTCTCCCCCGTGCTCGCGGCAGATCTCAAGCGCCCGCTCCATCGGCCCGTCCACCGGGTGGTCGGCCGACTCGAAGCCCAGCACCAACAGCGCGCCCGAGCCATCGCCCGCCATCGTCAGGCGCGCCTCGCGCGGATCGATCAGGCGGCAGTTGGCGGGGTTCAGCCCCGACTGCGCCAGCGCCCGCACGCACTCCGCGCCCAGCGCGAAGTCCGCGAAGCGCACGCCCGCCGAGCGCCGGTGGGTGGGACGGGGCTGCACGCGCACCCACGCCTCCACGATCACCCCCAGCGCGCCCTCGGAGCCGGCGAGCACCCGGTCGGGGCTCACCCCCGCCCCCGACCCCGGCAGCCTGCGCGACTCCCACGCCCCCGCGGGGGTGAGCGCGCGCACCGACTCCACGAAGTCCTCGATGTGAGTCCATACCGTCGCGAAGTGCCCCGCTGCACGCGTGGCGATCCAGCCCCCGAGCGTGGAGAGCTCGAACGACTGCGGGAAGTGGCGCAGGGTCAGACCGTGCTCGCCGAGCTGGCGCTCGAGCGCCGGTCCGCTCGCGCCCGCCTGGATGCGCGCCGCGCGGGAGATCGGATCGACCTCGAGCACCCGCCCCAAGGCGCCGAGGTCGAGGGTGATCGCGCCGTTGTAGGAGGGGTCCACCTCGGGCCGCACCCCACCCACCACGCTCGTACCGCCCCCATACGGGATCGCGGCCACGCGCTCCGCCGAGCACCACTCCAGCAGACGCTCCACCTCGTTCTCATCGCGGGGACACGCCACGAAGTCGGGGGGGTGCTCGAAGCTGCCACGAAAGCCCCGCACCACGTCGGCGTAGGACTTGCCCCACGCGTGCGACGCGCGCGCGTGGGGGTCGCACGAGCAGATCTCCGCCAGCGCCCGCGGTGGCGCGATCCGCGCCGCCGGCAGCGCCACCGCCTGAAGCGGCGCCGGATCCTCGACCTCCACCGCCTCGCCCAGCCCCAGGTGCGCCGTCAGCCCCCCCGCCGCCGCGCGCACCTCCGTGGGCGAGAACCGCTGGTCCTCGTACCCCCAGCCCCAGTGGTTGCGTCGGCGGTCCTCCACGAGCGCCGAGTCTATTTGCGCCGGCCACAGCGGACAACAGGGCCGTTACGCCGATACGGGACGGGGCCACTAGCCTTCTCTTTGCATGTCCGCCCAGCCCGAGCCCGTCGCAGAGCATCCCGAGGTTCTCGCCCGCGGTCCCTGGCCGCTGGAGCGGGTGGCCGCGCGCTGGCGCGAGCAGCGCTTCGAGCCCCCGCCCGCCCACGTCGAGGCGGCCGACGCCGCGATCGCGGCGCTGCACGAGCGGGGCTCACCCAGCCACGACGGGATGGCCGGCGCGGCTGGTCGACTATCGCGAGCGGGACGGGGGCATCGAGCTCGAACTGCAGCCGCTGCGCTGGGCGCTGCGGCTGGTGAACGGCGACGCCTCCCACAGCATGGCCGCACTGTGCGTCACCCGCTCCGCCGACGGGCGCTGGCTGGCAGGCCGGCGCGCGCCGTGGCTGGCCTCCTGGGCGGGCCGCTGGGCGCTCGGGGCGGGGGGCGCGGTGGACCTCGGGGAGAACCCCGCCAACACCCTCGTGCGGGAGCTGAGGAGGAGTGGTCGGTCACACCCGAGCGCGTCCACGGCGGAGGCGCTCCTGCGCTGCCCCACCGGATGGTGATGTTCGTCGGGCAGGCCTGGCTGCCCGAGGGCGCAGAGGTCACGCCCGACCACGAGCACGACGCCTTCGCCTGGTGGCCCGCAGAGATCGAGGAGTGGCCCGCCGAGGCCGGCGAGAGCCTGCCCCGGATGGCGCGCTGGCTGTCACAGTGAGCCATCCGCGCGACGATCGCGCCGCGTCCTGTAGCGGCAAGGCCGCCGCGATCGTCTCCCCGCAGGCCGGCGGCATCCGGGCGGACTCCATCTTCAAACCCCTGAAGTGGACCTCGTTCACACATTCGTGCGTGTACGCCGCACTGCTGGTGTGCGCCTTCGTCGCCGGCAAGCCCCAGCCGGCGACGTTCGTGCTGGGGCTCACCCACGGGCTGCTCTGGATCGCCATGTCGCTGGCCTGCATCGTGTGCGTCCGCCTGCGGATCGTCCCGCTGCGCCTCGCCGCCGCGGTCGCCGTGCTCGGCGGGATCGGGCCGTTCTTCGGCAGCTTCGAGTTCGTGCGCGAGCAGCGCCGCCGCAGCGGGGCGGGCGACCTGGGGGGCCGACGGCCGGGATGACTGTTACGCCCTGTGAAGGCCACGTGAAACCGCCCCTCCACGATCCGCTCCGCCCGCCCGCCGCGCTAGAGTGAGCCAGAGATGGCGGCAGGCACGACGACTGGGCAGACGATCGACGTCGTGACCCCCGCCGCGGGCGAGTCGGTCACCGAGGGAACGATCCTCGAATGGCACGTCAAGGTCGGCGACTTCATCAAGCGCGACGACACGATCGTCGAGATCTCCACCGACAAGGTCGACGTCGAGCTGCCCTCACCCGCCGAGCGGCACCATCAGCGAGCTCCTCGCCGAGGAGGGCGAGACGGTCACCGTCGGCCAGGTGATCGCCCGGATCGCCGCTCAGGCGGCAGGCGCCGGACGCCGACAGCCCCGGCTGCGCGCGTCCGGCGCCGCCGACGGCGATGGCGCTCCCCGAGACGCCGCTCCACTGACGCGCACAGCGACCGCCCGAGGGCGTGAAGGTCTCCCCCGTGGCCGCGCGCGCGGCCGCCGCCGAGGGCGTCGACCTCGCGAGTCTCCGGCAGCGGCCCCGCGGGGCGCATCGTCAAGGCCGACGTGCTCGGCGCCGCCGCAGGCAACGGCGCCGACGGCAAAGGCCGCGCACCCGCGCAGCGGCCCGCCCGAGCGCACCGACCGCGCATCCACCGGCGCCGAGTTGATGAAGGGCGGCGCCGCGGCGCTCGCCCGCTACATGGAGCAGTCGCGCTCGATCCCCACCGCCACGAGCTTCCGCACGCTCACCGTCACCGCGCTCGACGCCCGCCGGCGCGAGCTCAAGGCGGCCGGGCAGCAAGGTCTCCTTCACCCACCTGATCGCCTACGCGATCGCGCGCGCCGCACGAGGACATGCCGGTGATGGCCGAGCACTTCGCCGAGATCGACGGCAAGCCCCACCGCGTGAGCGACGGGCAGGTCAACCTCGGCCTCGCGGTGGACGTCGAGAAGAAGGACGGCTCGCGCACGCTGATGGTGCCCGTGATCCGCGACGCCGGCCGCCTGCCCTTCGACGCGCTTCCTCGCCGCCTACGACGCGCTGGTGGAGAAGGCGCGCACCAACACGCTCACCGCCGACGACCTCGTGGGCGCCAACATCACGCTCACCAACCCCGGCGGCCTCGGCACCATCGCCTCGGTGCCGCGGCTGATGGGCGGCCAGGGCACGATCGTGGCCACCGGCTCGATCGCCTACCCCGTCGGGCCTCGGCGGCATCGGCGCGATGATCGGGGCGGAGAAGGTCATGACGATGACCTCGACCTACGACCACCGCGTCATCCAGGGCGCGGAGTCGGGCCGCTTCCTCGGCGCGGTCGAGGAGTACCTGCAGGGCGAGCTCGGCTTCTACGACGGCGTCTTCGCCTCGCTCGGCGTCGAGCTCGGCCCCGCCCCTCCGGCTGCCGGCGCGGCTGCCGCAGCCGCCGCCGAGGACGTCGCCGCCCCGCGCGGCGCCCCCGACGAGGAGCTGCTGCAGGCCGTGCAGGCCGCCACCGCGCTGCTGAAGGCGTTCCGCACCCACGGCCACCTCGCCGCGCGCCTGGATCCGCTCGGCGCCGAGCCCGAGGGCGACCCGGCGCTGGATCCCGAGCCGCTCGGGCTCACCCCCGAGCTGATGGCCCAGATCCCGGCCAAGATCCTGCGCATGTGGGTGCCGGGAGCGACGCTCGCCGACGCCCTGCCGCACCTGCGCGAGACCTACTGCGGCACGATCGCGTATGAGATCGAGCACATCTCCTCCCACCGCCAGCGCGTGTGGCTGCGCGAGAAGATCGAGTCCGGGGCGTTCCGCCAGCCGCTGACCGGCGACGAGCAGCGCACGCTGCTCAAGCGCCTGATCGAGGTCGATGCGCTGGAGCGCTTCATGCACAAGGCCTACCTCGGCCAGCACCAGTTCTCGATCGAGGGCGTCGACATGACGGTGCCGATGCTCGACGAGCTGATCCAGCTGTCCGCCGCCCACGGAGGGCGGGAGGTCGTGATCGGCATGGCCCACCGCGGGCGGCTGAACGTGCTCGCGCACAACCTCGGCCGCGCCCTACGACACGATCTTCGCCGAGTTCGAGGGGGCCTCGACGCTGATCGAGGCGCGTCACCACGATCCCCCAGGGGGGAACCGGCGACGTCAAGTACCACCACGGCACCCAGGGCTCCTACCAGCTGCCGGACGGGGAGGCGATCCAGGTCAACCTCGAGTCCAACCCCAGCCACCTGGAGTACGTCTCCCCGGTCGTCGAGGGCGCCACCCGCGCCGCGCAGACCACCCGCCAGGGACCCCACGCCCACCAGGACACCGACGCGGCGGTGCCGATCGCGATCCACGGCGACGCCGCCTTCCCCGCCCAGGGCGTGGTCGCCGAGACGCTCAACCTGCAGGCGCTCGACGGCTACAAGGTGGGCGGCACGGTGCACCTGATCACGCAACAACCAGATCGGCTTCACCACCGACCCCGACGACGCCCGCTCCACGCGCTGGGCCTCCGATCTCGCGAAGGGCTTCGACGTGCCGATCATCCACGTCAACGCCGACGACGTCGCCCGCCTGCATGAGCGCGGTGCGCCTCGCCTTCGCCTTCCGCAAGGAATTCGGCCACGACGTGCTGATCGACCTGATCGGCTACCGCCGCTTCGGCCACAACGAGTCCGACGAGCCCGCCTACACCCAGCCGGAGATGTACGCCAAGATCAAGAGCCACAAGCGCGTGGCGGAGCTGTGGGCCGAGCGCCTGACCGCCGATGGAGTCGTCTCCAAGGAGCAGGTCGACACGCTCGGGCAGGAGGTGTGGGACAACCTCACGCTCCTGCATCAGCGGCTGAAGGCGAAGATCGCGCAGGCCGCCGAACACGGCTCGGCGGACAGCAGCACCGGCGAATACCAGCTCGACCGCTCCCCCAGCCCCGAGGTGCAGACCGCCGTGCCGGCCGAGCGCCTGCGCGAGCTCGGCGACGCAGCTGCTGCGCGTGCCCGAGGGCTTCACCGTTCACCCCAAGCTCGTCAAACAGCTGCAGCGCCGGCGCGCGGCGCTGCAGGAGCAGCCCGCCGACGGAGAGGATCAGCCGCGCCTGGACTGGGCCCACGCGGAGGCGCTGGCGTTCGCGTCACTGCTCACCGAGGGCACCCCGATCCGACTGACCGGCCAGGACACCGAGCGGGGCACCTTCAGCCAGCGCCACATGGTGCTGCACGACGCCAAGACCGGGCAGACGGTCTGCCCGATCCAGAACCTCCCCGAGGCCCTCGCGCCGTTGGAGCTGCACAACAGCCCGCTCTCCGAGCTCGCCTGCATGGGCTTCGAGTACGGCTACAGCCAGGAGGCGCCCGAGACGCTCGTGCTGTGGGAGGCCCAGTTCGGGGACTTCGTCAACTCCGCCCAGGTGATCGTCGACCAGTTCATCGTCTCCGGTCTCGCCAAGTGGGGCCAGACCTCCCGTCTCACGCTGCTGCTGCCCCACGGCTACGAGGGCTCGGGTCCCGAGCACTCCTCCGCGCGCCTGGAGCGCTTCCTCGCGCTGGCCGCCGAGGGCAACATCCGGGTCGCCAACCTGACGACGCCGGCCCAGTACTTCCACCTGCTGCGCCGCCAGGCCCGCATCGCCAAGCAGCGCCCGCTGGTGGTCATGACGCCCAAGTCGCTGCTGCGCCTGCCGCAGGCGAGCAGCGAACTGGCCGAGCTGGCCGAGGAGAGCCGCTTCCATCCCGTGCTCGCCGAGCCCGGCGTGCGGATGAGAGCTGTCACCCGCCTGGTCCTGTGCACCGGCAAGATCTACTACGACCTCGTCGGCCACCCCGACCGCCGGGGCAACGAGGGCGTCGCGATCGGGCGCGTGGAGCTGCTCTACCCCTTCCCCGAAGACCAGGTCCTCGAGCTGATGGGCCGCTACCCCAACCTGCGCGAGATCGTGTGGGTGCAGGAGGAGCCCCGCAACATGGGCGCCCGCGCGCACATGCTCCCCCGCCTGATGCAGATCATGCCCGAGGAGATCCACTTCGGCTACATCGGCCGCCCCGAGCGCGCCAGCCCCGGCGAGGGCTACCCCGCCGCCCACGTCGCCGAACAGAGCCGCATCGTGCGCACCGCCCTGGATCTGAGCGTGGACGTCTCCCAGTTCCCCCGCAAGACCCCCGGAGAGCGGTAGGCCCGATGCTCTGGCGACGCTTCAAGAACGTCTTCCGCCAGTGGCGCCGCAGGCGCCGCGGGCGGCGGAGCTGAGCCGCCACTGTCTCGATACGTCGCCCCGGTGTGGGTCGGGAAGCCGATTGCATCGATCCAGCACCAGACAGCACACTCGATACGCTGACCTCGTGCAATCACCATACGTCTCCTCCGGCGTCCCCGGCTCCCAGCCCGCGAACGGCATACGCGATCCACTGGCCGTCCCCGAGCACGTGCTCGCCGCACGCCGACGCCCGATGTCCGAGCGCCTCGAGCTGGCACTAAGCTGGAACACCCTCGCGTCCGAGCTTCGCGTCGGGCTTGCCGAGATCACCCAGCGATCAGACACCGGCCGGTGAGGCGCACTGAATGCCGGGTGACGGCGGCACAAGCGGGCAAGCGCGGTTCGACCCCCGCGAGCTCTTCAAGGCACTTTCGCGTCACAACGTCGAGTACCTGACCATCGGCGGCATCGCGATTCAGGCGCATGGGGGCCAGCGGCTCACGCAGGACCTTGACGTGGCGATCGCGGCATCCGCCAAGAACATCGCCCGACTGGCCGACGCGCTGCTCGATCTGGATGCGAGGATCGTCGGCCCCAATGGCGAGCGTTCGCGGTTGGTGCCGGGCGCTCGTCTCCTGGCATCCAGCGAGCAATGGCATCTCATTACCGCCCATGGACCGCTGGACGTGCTTACGCCCCCCGCCCATCTTGGTTCCTTCGAGGAGATGCGCGCCCGCGCCCATGAGGTCACGCTCGGTGACCTGTCCATTCCGATCGCTCACCGTGACGACCTACTGAAGATGAAGCGCGCCGCCGGCCGGCCACAGGATCTTGCCGATGTACAGCTGCTGGAATCGCTAAACGAACCTCTCTAGAAATTCCGAGATTAGCTTACCTTCCAGAATGACTCTCAGCTTTTTTCTGAACGAGCGAAAATCCCCCGACAGAAAAGAAAACTTCTACGGCAACGAAAAAGCTCGCCTCGGCGGAGGCTACTACCGTCCCCGCCACACCGCCTCGCGCTTCTCCTTAAACGCGCTCGCGCCCTCTTTGGCGTCCTCGGAGGCAAACACGGGGCCAGAGATCGCCGCCTGGCGCTCCCACATCTCGGCAGTGGACCAGTCGAACTGTTCCTGCAGGATCTGCTTGGAGGCGATCAGCGCGAGTGGGCCACTCTTGGCGAGCGTCGCGGCCAGCTCCAGCGCGACATCGACAGCGCTCCCGGGCTCGGCCAGCCGGTTGACCACACCGAACTCGTGGAAGCGCTCCGCCGGCATCGTCTCGCCGGTGAGCGCCAGCTCCATCACCACGTGGTAGGGCATCCGCCGCGGCAGGCGCAGCAGCGCACCGCCCGCCGCCACGAGTGAGCGCTTGGCCTCGGGAATGCCCATCTTGGCGCCCTTGGCCGCCACGATCAGGTCGCACGCGAGCGCCACCTCCATGCCGCCCGCCACCGCGAAGCCCTCGATCGCCGCGATCAGCGGCTTGCGCGCCGCGCGCTGGGCGATGCCCGCGAAGCCGCGGTCGCCGAACCACGGGGATTCTCCGCGCACGAACGCCCCCAGGTCCATGCCCGCGCAGAAGAAGCCCCCCGCGCCGGTGAGGATCCCCGACGGAGAGGGCGTCGTCCGAGTCGAGCTCATCCAGCGCGTGCGCCACGCCCTCGGCGAGCGCGCCGTTGACGGCGTTTCGCACCTGCGGGCGGTTGAGCGTGATCAGCAGGACGTTCCCGCGCCGCTCCGTCAGTACCGCGTCTGTGGTCTCTGTGGTTGTGGTCATGGCGGCATCCTACGCCGCGAACAGCCTCAGCTCCGGCTCGCGCTCGCCGCGCAGCACCTCCAGATCGACCTTCACGCACTCGATGCCACGCGCCTGCGCGAGCACACGCGCCTGCGGCTTGATCTGCTGCGCCGCCAGCACCCCTCGGCAGGCGCCCAGCGCGGGGTCTAGGCGGATGCGCTCGAGGTAGCGCGTCAGCTGCTCCACCGCATCGATCGTGGCGATCCGCTTGATCTCGACCGCCACCCACTCGTCCCCGCAGTCGCGGCACATCAGGTCCACCGGGCCGATGTCCGTGGGCCACTCCCGGCGCACGAGCCGAAAGCCCTCGCCGCACCACTGCGGCGCGCCCGCGAGCAGTTCCTGCAGCTCGCGCTCCAAGCCCTCCTTCTCCAGCGACGCCAGCGTGTCCAGCTCGTGCTCGATGTCCGATAGCACCTCCGCGACCGCGATCTCCACGCGGTCCTCCTGGCGCTGCTTGCGCACGGTCAGATGTGTCAGCGCGCCCTGCAGTCCGTCTCCTGTTCGAGCACCGTCGGCGGGGTCATCCAGTTCAGCGGCTTCACGTTCGGACCCCCGCCGTCGGCCCACACCATGAAGGTCCCGTCCGCCTTCAGCATCAGCAGGCGCACCGCCTCCGGCAGCACCGTCGTCAGACGGCCGATGTAGGAGACCTCACAGCGGGCCACGATCAGGCGCATCAGGGGACCGTACCCGGTCGTCCGGATCGCCCATCGCGCCATCCTCGTCCACGCACCCCGCCGCTCAGCGCCTCGCGGAACTCGCGCATGCTCCTACCCGCCGAGCGCGCCAGTTCCGGCAGACGTTTGGGACCGAGCACGATCAGCGCCACCGCAGCGACGAACAGGATGTGCACGGGATTCTCGAGCCCATGCGCCTCAGGCTAGCGCGCCCGCTGACCCACGCCCGCACTCGCCGGCGAGCCCATCGAGGCCTGGCGCACGATGCCTCCGGGTCGCCGGCCGGGCCGCACCGTACCCTGCTCCCGTGGCCCAGGCGTCCCCCGCACAGCCCGGCCGGCCCTACCCGCCGCCCGCCGCCTCCGAGCCCTTCTGGCCGGCGCAGGCGACCGTGCTCGCCGCCATCGCCCTGCAGCTGTTGCTGCCCCACCAGCTCACCGTCGGTCCCCCCTGGCTCATCCCCGGGCTGGAGGGGGCGCTGCTGATCGGGATGTTCATCGCCACCCCCAGCCAGCTCGAGCACGAGCACCCGCGCCGCCGGCGCGTGGCGCTCAGCCTGACCGCGTTCGTGAGCGCCGCCAACATCTTCTCGCTGGCCGCGCTCACCCACCACCTGCTTCACCACAACCCCCCGGCAGCGGCCGTCGGCTGATCGTCGCAGGGACGCTCATCTGGCTGACGAACTTCCTGATCTTCGCCTCTGGTACTGGGAGCTCGACCGCGGCGGCCCCGGGCGACGCGCGGCGGGCAAGACGGACCGCCCGACTTCCTCTTCCCCCAGATGACCGACGACCGCATCGAGCCGCTCGCCTGGCGACCGCAGTTCATCGACTACCTCTACGTCTCGCTGACCAACGCCACCGCCTTCTCCCCGACCGACACGATGCCGCTCACGCCCAGGCGAAGACCATCATGGGCGTCCAGTCGATCGTCTCGCTGGTCACGATCGGCCTGATCGTCTCGCGCGCCGTCAACATCCTCTAGGCGCTCGGACGCGCTAGCGCGGTGCGACGCCGATCCGCGGCTCGATGCGCCGAGCGCCTGCGGCTCGACGCAGTCGCCTGCCGACAGCTCCCCGCCTCGCCGCCCAGCGCCGAGCGCCGCGCGCGCAGCGCCTCGAGCGCCCCCTCGCGGTCCATCAGGCGCAGGCGCAGGCGGCCGAGCCGCTCCCACGCGCCGGCGTCGGCCGGGCCCGCGCTCGGCGGCGCGCTCGGCCGCCTCCGCGGCGAGGTCGACCGCGCCCATGTCCTCGTAGATGCGCGCCGCGAAGCGGTGCGGCGCCGGGCGCTCGCCGTCGACGCGCGCCCAGTCGCGCACCGCGCGCGCCGCCGCCTCCAGGTTCCCGGCCTGCCAGAACGCGAGCGTCATCAGCCGCAGCACCGCCACGTTGCCCGGCTCCGCGTCGCGCGCGTAGATCAGCCGCTGCGCCGCGAGCGCGTAGTCGCCTTCGGCCATCGCGTGCTGCGCCGCGGTCATGAAGCGCTCGACGCGCTCGGCCGCCGGGTCGGGCTTGGAGAAGTCGACGAACTGCATGCTCCCCGCCGGCACCGTGCGGATGCCGTGGCTGAAGTGCACGCGCGCCCACTGCTGCACGTCGTCGCCCGCCGTCGCCGGTGAAGTAGATCCCGCGCCACGGTTCCCGACGCCCCACTCCGGGTAGGAGACGCAGCGCGCGTAGCGGTGCACGACCGAGTGATCGGGCACGCGGCTGCCGAACGGGTCGTGCTCGGCGCGCTCCGCCGCGCTGCGCGCGCGCGCGCTGCTCGGCCTCGTAGGCGCGCCGCGCCCGCCTCCTCGCGCGCCTTGCGCGCCGCGGCCGCGCTCACCCGCACCGCGTTGCGCGAGACCCGCCCGCCGCGCGAGCCCTCGGCGAGGCGCTCGAGCTCGTCGGCCGCCTCGTTGATCGCCTTCAGGTGGCGCTCGTGCTCGAGCTGCCTGCCCGGCGGGGCGATGTCCGGATGCCAGCGCTTGGCCATCCGCCGGCGCGCGAGCTGCACCGTCGCGCTTGTCGAACGGCGGCTCCAGCTCCAGCAGCACCATCGCCTGCTCGAGATCGAGGACGTCGTGGGCATGACGCACGACAACGTTAGCGACCGCGGACCGGCGACCGTCCTATCCTGCGCTGCCGATGTCCGCCCAGTACATCTTCACGATGCACAGGCTGTCCAAGGTCCACCCGCCCGACAGGAGGTGCTCAAGGACATCTCGCTGTCCTTCTACCCGGGCGCCAAGATCGGCGTGCTCGGCTACAACGGCGCCGGCAAGTCCACGCTGCTGCGGATCATGGCCGGGCTCGACAAGGAGTACCGCGGCGAGGCCGCGCTCGCGCCCGGGCGCGACCGTCGGCCTGCTCGAGCAGGAGCCCAGCCTCGACGAGCCAAGGACGTGCGCGGCAACGTCGAGGAGGGCGTCGCCGAGACCAGGGCGCTGCTCGACCGCTTCAACGAGCTCGCCGCCAACTACTCCGACGAGACGCGCCGACGAGTTCGCCGACGTCCAGGCGCAGATCGACGCCGCCGACGCCTGGAACCTCGACACGCAGCTCGAGCACGCGATGGACGCGCTGCGCTGCCCGCCGCCCGACGCCGAGGTCGCGCACGCTCTCCGGCGGCGAGCGCCGCCGCGTCGCGCTCTGCCGCCTGCTGCTGCGCCAGCCCGACCTGCTGCTGCTCGACGAGCCCACCAACCACCTCGACGCCGAGTCGGTCGCGCTGGCTCGAGCGCCACCTCGCCGAGTACAAGGGCACGGTCGTCGCCGTCACCCACGACCGCTACTTCCTCGACAACGTCGCCGGCTGGATCCTCGAGCTCGACCGCGGCCGCGGCATCCCCTACGAGGGCAACTACTCCGGCTGGCTCGAGCAGAAGCAGGCGCGCCTCGCCGCAGGAGGAGCGCTCCGAGCAGGGCCGCCAGCGCACGATCGCCGCCGAGCTCGAGTGGGTGCGCACCAACCCCAAGGGCCGCCGCACCAAGTCCAAGGCGCGCCTCGCCAGCTACGAGCCGCTGCTCGCCCAGGAGCGCAACGTCAAGCTCGACCAGGTCCAGATCCACATCCCCGCCGGCCCGCGGCTCGGCGACCTCGTGATCGAGGCCGACCGACCTGCGCAAGGGCTTCGGCGACCGGCTGCTGATCGAGCGCTCTCGCTTCGAGCTCCCCCGCGGCGGCATCGTCGGCGTGATCGGCCCCAACGGCGCCGGCAAGACGACGCTGTTCCGCATGATCACCGGCGAGGAGCAGCCCGACGCGCGGCACGCTGCGAGCTCGGCGAGACCGTGCAGCTCGCCTACGTCGACCAGTCGCGCGACGCCCTCGATCCCGAGAAGACCGTCTGGGAGGAGATCTCCGGCGGCCAGGACCAGCTCAAGGTCGGCGAGCGCGTGGGTCAACTCCGCGCCAGTACGTCGCCGGCTTCAACTTCAAGGGCTCCGACCAGCAGAAGCAGCTCGGCAAGCTCTCCGGCGGCGAGCGCAACCGCCTGCACCTCGCCAAGCTGCTGCGCAGCGGCGGCAACGTGCTGCTGCTCGACGAGCCGACCAACGACCTCGACGTCGACACGCTGCGCGCGCTCGAGGAGGCGCTGCTCGCCTTCGCCGGCTGCGCCGTCGTCATCTCCCACGACCGCTGGTTCCTCGACCGCATCGCCACCCACGTGCTCGCCTTCGAGGGCGACACCAGGTCCGCTGGTTCGAGGGCAACTTCGAGGCCTACGAGGAGCACCGCCGCGAGCAGCTCGGCGCCGAGGCCGACCGCCCGCAGCGGATCACCTACAAGCGGCTCGTGCGCGGGTGACCAAACTTTCTTAGCAGTCGCTAACGATACTTGTCCTCAACCTCGGCGTCTACATATAGGGAGCTCTCATGCCTGGATACACCGCGAAGCAGATCGACGAGATGGAGGGCGCCTTCGGCGGCGGCCTGAAGAAGGCCCGTGCCGAGCTGGGCGTCACCTCCTTCGGCATGCAGGTCGTGGATCTGCCCCCCAACTACTCCGACTACCCCGAGCACGACCACGAGCAGGACGGCCAGGAGGAGGTCTACTCCGTGATGCGCGGATCCGGCGCGATCGAGGTGGAAGGCGAG
The DNA here is from genome assembly GCA_963813765.1 of uncultured Solirubrobacterales bacterium. Classification (GTDB taxonomy): domain Bacteria; phylum Actinomycetota; class Thermoleophilia; order Solirubrobacterales; family Solirubrobacteraceae; genus Palsa-744. The sequence goes on along the minus strand of CAWFAB010000001.1, from coordinate 761,877 downwards.
CGGCTGAAGCTCACGCCCGATGTCCTCGTCCGCGTCGGTCCCGGCATCAAGCGCAAGCTGTTTGCCGGCCCCGAGGGCCTGCGGGTGCTCGCGCTGGGCGGCAAGCCCGGATCGGCGTACGAGATCGCCGAGTTCACCGGACCCGACGCTGACGAGCGCGGGCGGCGTCGCTAGCGACGCGACGGCGCAGCGGCTCCGTGCTCAGCGCCGACGTCGCCCGAGCGTGCGCGCCGCGGCGGCGATCAGCCTCGCGGCGGCGTGCACGTCGGCGAGCGCCACCAGCTCCACCGGGGAGTGCATGTAGCGCAGCGGGATCGACACCAGCGCGGTGGGCACCCCGCCGCGGCTGAGGTGGACCGCGTCGGCGTCGGTGCCGGTGTTGCGGCCGATCGCCTCCACGGTGAAGGGGATGCCCTCCGCGCTCCGCCGTGTCGTGCAGCAGCTCGAACAGGCGCGGGTGCAGCGTCGAGCCGCGGCTGAGCACGGGGCCCGAGCCGAGCGCGTGCTTGCCGGCCTCCTTGACCTCGATCCCCGGAGCGTCGGTGGCGTGGGTCACGTCGACCACGATCGCCGCGTCGGGCTCCAGCGAGAAGGCGCTGGTGCGCGAGCCGCCGAAGGTGGTCTCCTCCTGCGCGGCCGCCACCGCCACGAGCTCCCACTCGGCGCCGCCCGCCTGCGCGACCAGCCGCGCGGCCTCCAGCGCCACGAAGGAGCCGAGGCGGTTGTCCAGCGCGCGCGAGGCGATGCGGCCGTTGGGCAGCTCCACCGGCTCGCCGGCGATCACCGCCACGTCGCCCGATCCGCACCAGCTCGCGCGCCTGCTCGCCGTCGCGCGCGCCGATGTCGATGTGCAGGTCGCGCACCTCGGCGACCTTCTTGCGCTCCTCCTCGCGCAGCAGGTGGATCGGCTTCTTGCCGATCACGCCCGCGACCTCGCCCGCGCGCGTGTCGCGAGCGCGACGCGCTGGCCGACCAGGATCTGCGCGTCCCAGCCCCCCACCTCGCGGAACCACAGGTAGCCCTCGTCGTCGATGTGGGTGACGATCAGCCCGATCTCGTCGATGTGGCCCATCACCACCAGCCGCCGCGCGGCCGGCGCCGCCGTCCGGGAACGCGCGCGCGAGCGGGGTGCCCGACCACGTCGGTGCTGCACCTGCGCCGCGAACGCCTGCGCCGCCGCGCGCCACACCGCCGCCGGCGCCGTCTCGTAGCCCGACGGGCCGCGCGCGGCCAGCAGCGCGAGCAGGACCTGCGGATGTGGTCGCAGCGCTCTGCGGACGGATCTGCGCTCAGTCGCTCATGCGGCAGCAGTCTCCGCAGGACGTACTGGAGGATGCCGCCGTGGCGGAAGTAGCTCTGCCTCGCGTGGGCGTGTCGATCCGCACCGTGCACCGCGAACTCGGCTCCTCGTCCGGTCGCGCCTCGCACGCACGTCACCTCGCGCGGGGCATCGCCGTCGTTCATCGCCGCGGCAAGCCCTCGATCGAGAACATCTCCTCGCCCGTCAGGCCCAGCGACGCGGCGCTGTCGCCGCTCGGTGAACTGCAGCGGCAGCACGCCCATGCCCACGAGGTTGGAGCGGTGGATGCGCTCGAAGCTCTCCGCGATCACCGCGCGCACGCCGAGCAGCCTCGTGCCCTTCGCCGCCCAGTCGCGCGAGGAGCCCGAGCCGTACTCCTTGCCGGCCAGCACCACCAGCGGCACGCCCTCGCGCGCGTAGCGCATCGCGGCGTCGTAGATCGACATCTGCTCGACCCGTCGGGTCAGGTGGAGCGTCACGCCGCCCTCGGGAAGCGAGCTCCCGCCTCCGGTCCGCAAGCAGGTTGCGGATGCGGATGTTGGCGAAGGTGCCGCGCATCATCACCTCGTGGTTGCCGCGGCGCGAGCCGTAGGAGTTGAAGTCGCGCGGCGCCACGCCGTGCTCCTGCAGGTAGAGCCCGGCGGGCCCGTCGCGCTTGATCGAGCCCGCGGGTGAGATGTGGTCGGTGGTGACGCTGTCGCCGAGCAGCGCCAGCACGCGCGCGCCGTCGATGTCCTCGAGCGGCTCGGGCTCGGCGGGCATGCCCTCGAAGTAGGGCGGCAGGCGCACGTAGGTCGAGCGCTCATCCCAGGCGAAGCGGTCGCCGGTGGGGACCTCCAGCCCGTTCCAGCGCTCGTCGCCGGCGAACACCTCGCCGTAGCTCTTGCGGAACATGTCCGACTGCACCGCCCGCTCGATCGTCTGCGCGACCTCGCCGCTCGCTGGGCCAGATGTCGCGCAGGTAGACCTCCCCGCCTTCGGCGTCGCTGCCCGAGCGGCTCGCCGACGATGTCGATGTCCATCGTGCCCGCCAGCGCGTAGGCCACGCACAGCGGCGGCGAGGCGAGGTAGTTCATCTTCACGTCCGGGTTGATGCGCCCCTCGAAGTTGCGGTTGCCCGAGAGCACCGAGACGACCGCCAGATCCTCCTCGCCCACCGACCTTGGAGATCTCCTCCGGCAGCGGCCCGGAGTTGCCGATGCAGGTGGTGCAGCCGTAGCCGACGAGGTTGAACCCGAGCTGCTCGAGGGGCTCGGTGAGCCCCGCGCGGTCGAGGTATTCGGTGACCACCTTGGACCCGGGCGCCAGCGAGGTCTTGACCCACGGCTTGCGCTGCAGGCCGCGTGGCGAGCGCGTTGCGCGCGAGGAGCCCGGCCCCGATCATCACCGAGGGGTTGGAGGTGTTGGTGCAGCTGGTGATCGCCGCGATCACCACGTGGCCGTGGCGAGCTAGCGAAGTGCCGTCGGCGAGCGTCACCTGCTGCGCGCCGCCGCGCCCGCTCCGCGGCCGGACGCCGCCGGCTCCGAACGGCTCGCGCCACGCGCCTCGGTGCGTAGCTGGACGCCGGGTCGCTGCTGGGAGCGCTCCGCGGGCACGTCAGTCCTGCGCGCGTCGCTCGTCGGGCGGGAGTAGCCGCGAGCGCCTCGGAACGCCGCTGCGCGTCGGTCAGCGAGACCCGGTCCTGCGGGCGCTTGGGACCGGCGATGCTCGGCACGACCGCGCCGAGATCGAGCTCGACCTGATCGCGAGAAGGCGGGCTCGGGCGAGCTCTCGTCGTGCCACAGCCCCTGCTCGCGCGCGTAGGCCTCGACCAGCTCGATCTGCTCAGCGGGCCGGCCGGTGAACCGCAGGTAGCGCAGCGTCTCCGCGTCGATCGGGAAGATCGCGCAGGTGGAGCCGAACTCCGGCGACATGTTGCCGATCGTCGCGCGGTCGGCCAGCGGCAGGCCGGCGAGACCGGCGCCGTAGAACTCCACGAACTTGCCCACCACGCCCGCGCTCGCGCAGCATCTCGGTGACGGTCAGCACGAGGTCGGTCGCGGTCGCCCCCTCGGGCAGCGCGCCGTGCAGCCGGAAGCCGACCACCTGCGGGATCAGCATCGACATCGGCTGGCCCAGCATCGCCGCCTCGGCCTCGATCCCGCCGACGCCCCAGCCGAGCACGCCGAGCCCGTTGACCATCGTCGTGTGGGAGTCGGTGCCCACCAGCGTGTCCGGGTAGGCGCTGGCCGGGCGCGATTCGTCTCGCGTCCGCGACGAACACCACGCGCGCGAGGTACTCGAGGTTGACCTGGTGCACGATCCCCGTGTCGGGCGGCACCACCTTGAAGTTGTCGAACGCCTGCTGGCCCCAGCGCAGGAAGGCGTAGCGCTCCTGGTTGCGCTCGAACTCGCGCTCGCGCGTTGATCGCGAAGGCGTCGCGCGTGCCGAAGGCGTCCACCTGCACGGAGTGGTCGATCACCAGCTCCGCGGGCGCGAGCGGGTTGATCTTCGCGGGATCGCCGCCCATCTGCGCCATCGCGTCGCGCATCGCCGCGAGGTCCACCACCGCGGGGACCCCGGTGAAGTCCTGCATCAGCACGCGCGCGGGCGTGAACGCGATCTCCTGACTCGGCTGCGCCGCTGGGTCCCAGCCGGCGAGCGCCTCGATGTCGGGGGCGCGTGACCGCCCCGGCGCCCTCGGTGCGCAGCAGGTTCTCGAGCAGCACCTTCAGCGAGAACGGCAGCCGCGCCACGTCGAAGCGCGGCTGGAGCGCGCTCAGGCGGAAGATCTCGTACTCGCGCCCACCGACCTCGAGCGTGCTCCCTCGCACCAAAGCTGTTCTGCGACATGGCCCCCAGTCTATGCGGCGAGCTCGACGCGGCCCTTGCCGGCGCGCTTGCTGCGCAGCAGCGCGCCGTCGCAGGCCTCCAGCAGCTGCTCCGCGGTCATCGGGGGGCGCCACTGGGCGACGCCGATCGAGGCCGAGACGCCGGGGGCGAGATCGAAGGAGGGGACCGCCGCGAGACGCTGCATGGCGCGAGCGGCGGCCTGCGCGGCGCTGTCGAGGTCGGCGTTGGGGAGGATCACCACGAACTCGTCCCCGCCGTAGCGGGCGACGCGGTCGAAGGCGCGAAACTCGCCCATCAGGGCGCGCGCGACCTCGCGCAGCAGCGCGTCCCCGGCGGGGTGGCCGTGGCGGTCGTTGACGAGCTTGAAGTCGTCGAGGTCGAGCAGCAGGCACGCGAGGCGCCCGTCGGTGCGCGCGGCGCGGCCGATCTCTTCCTGCAGGCGGCGGCGCATCGCGCGGTGGTTCATGCAGCCCGTCACGGCGTCCGTGCCGGCCTCCGCGCGCGCCCGCAGCAGGGCGAGCGCGTTCGCGGCCTGGTCCACCAGCGCCGCGCCGCGCTGGAGCGCGCGCCCGTCGAAGGCTTCGGGACGCCGGCGCGCGAGGACGACCACCGCCTCGACCTCCCCGCGCACGGTGAGCCCCAGCAGCAGCGCGCAGCCGGCGCCGCCCGCGGCCGCCAGGCGCGGCACGCTGGCCGCCAGTTCGCGGGCCCCGACGGCGAGCACGCTCTGCCCGGTGCTCGCGACCCAGGCGATCCCGGACGGGCGCTCGGAGCGAGGCGTCACATAGCTGAGGCGACCCTCCCCCTCGAAGAGGTACACCACCACCAGCTCCCCCTCCCCCTCCTGAGCACCGCCGGCCGCGAGGTGGTGCACGTGGACCTCGTCGGCCCCCAGCAGCGAGAAGAGCTCGCGGGCGAGGGCGCGGAAGATCTCCTCGGGCTCGCCGGCGCCGTCGGCCAGCCGCATCAGGCGGCGCAGGGCGTCGAGCAGCGCGTCTGCGTCGGCGGCCGCGGCCTGGCGTACGGGGATGTCGATGCTCGCGGTGGTCATGCCAATGACTTTAGAGCGTGGCGTAGGCGATGTGGTGGGGTTTTCGTGATCGTCCGCGTGGGCACGTGAACGATTCACGCCCACAGGCGCGGGGCCTCGCCGACCTTCTCGCGGAGCGGCGCGGGCGCAGGTGACGCCCACCGCCGCCCAGTCATTCGCAACGCTCACCGACGCAGAACCTTTGATCGCGCTGATCGACGCCGACGAGCCCGATCACGAGCGCTGCAAGGAGGCGCTCCAGACGATCCGCCTGAATATGCGACTAAACGACTATACGTCTAATCGTCTACAATAGCAAGGTGCTGTTCGCCACCCCAACGATAACGAGGGAGCTCCGGGCTCAGCTCGGGGAGCTCGATCGGGTGCGCCACCGCCTCGGTTCGCAGGCCGGCGTCGCCGGGCCATGGCTGGGCCGCCTGCGCCGGCAGGTGCGCGCGAGCTCGATCGAGAGCTCGATCTCGATCGAGGGCTTCCACGTCCCCGAGGGGGAGGCCGTGCGGCTGCTCGCCGGCGAGGAGCCCGCCGATCCCGCTGACGAGAGCCTCATGGCGCTCACCTCCTACGCCCGCGCGATGGATCACGTCGGCGTGCTGGCCGCCGACCCCGCCTTCCGCTGGCTGGACCGGGTCATCCTCGACCTGCACTTCGACGCCTGTTACTTCCAGCGCGAGAAGAGCCCGGGCCTGTGGCGGACCGGCCCGATCGGCGTCACCCGGCCCGGGGGCGGCGAACTCGCCTATCGAGGCCCGGACGGCGATCAGGTCCCGGCGCTGATGGCCGAGGTCGTCGAGTGGCTCGAGCATGGAGACCTCGACGCCCACGTCGTCCTCCGCGCGGCCATGGCGCACCTCCACATCGTGTCCGTCCACCCCTTCCGCGACGGCAACGGCCGCGTGGCGCGCATCGTCCAGTCGCTCGTGCTGGCGCGAGACGGCCTGCTCGCGCCGGAGCTCGGCTCGATCGAGGAGTACCTCGGGCAGCACACCCCCACCTACTACGCCCTGCTCGCGGAGACCCAGGGTGGCGGCTACCAGCCCCAGCGCGACGCCACCGCGTGGGTGGCGTTCTGCGTGCGCGCCCACCTCGAGCAGGCGCAGCATCGCCTCGCCCAGCTCGCCAAGGCCGGCGCGCGCTGGACCCACCTCGAATTCCTCGTCGAGCGGCAGGGCTGGCCCGAACGGCTGGTCATCGCGCTCGAGCAGAGCCTCTTCCACGGCGCCGACCGCATGTCGTACGCCGGCGAGGCCGAGATCTCGACCGCGACCGCCAGCGCCGACCTCCGCCGGCTGCTCGACGCCGGCCTGGTCGTACAGCACGGCCGCGGCCGCACGACGCGCTACGTGGCCGGCGACGCCCTGCGCGCCGAGGTCCGCGGGGCGGGGGCGTGAGGGCCGCCCGCCTGTAGCCCGAAATCGTTCAGGCTTCGGGCTATACGCGCGCCGTCAGGAGAGCGCCGCCCGCCGCGCCGTCAGGAGAGCGCCGCCCGCATGGGCCACGGACGGCGCTCTCCGGGTGGAGGCCCGCGGGTTCGCGGGCCTCCGGCTCCCCGCCAGGAGTCTCAGGCTCTGAAGGTCACCGTGGCGAAGGCCTTGGAGGTGTTGTGGCCCGTCTTCGGCACGAACCCGACGCGCACCCTGATCCGCAGCTGCCTGAATTTGCGCAGCACTTCCCGGCCGGTGCGGGTGAGCGACGTCTTGATCGTGGTGCGTTCGGCCTTGCCGACGTTGCGCTTGTTGAATTTCAGGTCGGTGCCGCCAGCGCTGATGCTCCCCGCCGCCGGGACCTGCACGGTCATCGTCGCCGTGGTTCCGGAGGTTTTGTGTTTGACGATCTGCACCGGGCAGTTACGCACGGAGATCTTCGTGTTCTGGGTGATCTTCGAGCCGTTCTGAGCGACGATCGTGGTCGGCATCACGAGGTTCGAGGTGCAGAGATTGCCGTTGGCGGCCAGCAGCGAGTTCGAGGCTGACGGCAGATACAGCGAGAAGCTCGAGACCGGCACGTCGGGCAGCGATTCGAACGAGGTCGTGATGATCGAGTTGGTGACTTTCGTGTGCCCGACCAGGATCACGGTGACGCCGTCTCCCTGCAGGATCAGGTCAAGGTTGGGGAACGCTTCGTTACCGTGGGAGACCAGGTAGGCGGAGCCGGTGAGCTTCCCCGGCAGCGTCGGCGTGGTCGCGGTGGCGGTTCCAACCTTCGATTCGCTCTTGCAGCCCCCGGGCGCGGCGCCCGCTTCGAAGGTCGCCTGTGGGCAGGCTTTCGTAAGCGTGCTCTGACGCACAGGCAGTCGCTTGGGCAGCATCGTCGTCACCTGCTTGAGGTTGGCCTGGCCCGAGCCCTGGCCGATGTTGACTTCGAGATTGGCCCCGTTGGCGCGCGTGGGTTTCCCACCCGCGATCCCGGTGAGGCTCGGTTTGAATACCAGCTTGCTGCATTCTTCGGTGGAGAACGGACTGGAGAGGCTCTGCGTCGTGGTGGTGGTCGATCCGAGCAGGGTGATTCCCGTGAGCGTCGATTCGGCCAGCAGCGACGTGCAGGCGGTCGGGTTGAGCATGAAGCCCTGACGGTTGACTTCGACGTTCAGGCTCTGAATCCGCAGCGGGATGCCCTTGAAGATCGTGGGCACGCTGCCGCTCACGACCACGCGCGAGGTGTACGGTTCGACGTTGATCGTCTCGTGCGTGACCACATTGCCGAGGCTGAACGGGCCGGCGACGGCGGGCACCACGATCGCGAGGCCGTAGGGCGCGCCGTTGTAGGGGCCGGTGAGGTAGGCCGAGCCGTTGAACTGGTACGGCGCGGAGCCCGCCCCGGAGAGCACCGTGACTGAGCCGATCCGGCTGAAAGCCGGGCATCCTCCCGTGCCGGCCGCCGCTTCGGCAACCTGCGCTTCGGTGCAGAGCGCCACTGTGGGGATCTGCCCGACGAGTCCCGCCGGCAGCACGGTCTTGATCTGCGAGAGGTACTGCTGACCCGAGGGCCGCGTCAGGTTGAACGCGAAGCTGGTGGAGGCCCCCGCGGTCGCGGGCTGGTTGGAGGTGCTCTGCGCGAACGCGAACGGCAGCGGCGAGGCGCAGGCGCCACCGGCGCCGTTGCTGTTGACCGTGAATGCGGTGGAGGGTTTTTCCGTAAATTTCGCACCGATGTACGGCACGAGTTCCGTTTCGGTGCTCGCCGTCCCGCACGCAAGCGGGTTGGCGATCGGCGCGAGCGGCCCGCCGTCGAAGTGCAGGATCACGTCGCTGAAGGGCTGTTCGGGGTTCTGTTCGAAGCGCCGCGGTCACCCGCCCGGTCGTTTCGTTGGGGACGACCGTGCCCTTGAGCCGCACCGATACGCCGTAGCGCGGGGACTCCGCGTCGATGTACATCGTGTAGGGCGGCCCCGCGATCGGCCCGGATTCGGGCCCACCGAGGTAGACGCTGCCTTGGAGCGGTTCGTTTTCGGGCAGGTCGGGGACCTTCAGCGTGACCGTGCCCACCTTCGAGCCGATCGGGCAGCGGACCGGTTCGCGCGTGCCGATGCCGATCTGCTTGGGCGTGCACGCTTCCAGGCCGTGCGCGGCCGACGGGTTGAGCGTCATCCCTTCAGGGAGCGTGACCGTGGCGTTGTCGAGCTGCGAGGAGTCGATTTCTTTGGGCCCACTGGCATGCGGCAGCTTCAGCTCGGTGGTGACGCCGTCGGGCTGGTCGGACTGGGTCGTTTCCGGAGTCAGTGAGAATTCCGGCTTGAACGGAACTTCAGCGAAGGGCGCCGCGCCGTTGCAGCCTTCGGTGCCGATCGGCGTGGTGTATTTCTTCGAGGCTTCCTGGCCTTCGAGCGAGCGGAGCGTCACCGTGTTGGTGGTCGCGGGACCGGGGCCTGCGCAGTTGCTCGGGTTGGTGATGAACCCGCCCTGTTCGGTGCTGCCGATGTCGCCTTTGAGTTCCAGCCGCGAGGAGATCAGCGGCAGCTTGGGAGAGACGTTTATTTCATAGTAGTCGTGGTAGTCGGTCGCCCATTCGATGTGGCCTTCGATCAGGGTGTGGGCGTAGTATTCTTTTTCCTCAAGGATTTTCTGCAGTCCCAACGACGGGAAGCCGTTTTCACCTGGTTTCGCGCCTTTTGCTTCCGCTTCTTCGAAGCCTTTTTTCAGAAAGGCCGCGGTGAGGAATTCCGGCAGCTTGAGGGCGACCCCGAAGTCAGCGGAGAGGCCGTGGGGCTGCACGAGGTTGTAGGCCTTGCCTTCGAGGGCTAGATCGAACCCGGGGTAGACGACAACCTTGTTGACCCCGATTTCAGAGGCTTTTTCACATTCGGGTTCTGGGTAGAAGCCGGTGCCCGGAATCGCTTCCGCTTCTTTTTCGTTGGCGTCAAATTCCTTCATCGAGCACTTCGCCACCGCCTCCGGGTTGGTGCTCACGCCCGGCCCGACGTCGGTGCGGACGTGCGTGACGACGGCCAACGGTTTTTCTTCGAAGGTGTTGATCTTGAATTCGGTCACCCCGAGAGCCGGGTGACCCGCCGCCTGTGTGTAGCCTTCTTCTTCCGCTTTTTTCTTTTCTTCTTCGGGCGTTGCGTGAAGTGGAGCCGGGGTACATGGATGCCCTTCTTTGCAGTTCCCGGCGAAGAAGCTTTCGACGCCGAGCGCTTCGGGGGCTGCCTGTGCCGCCGGTACTGCGACCGCCAAGCCCGCGCCGGCGAGCAGGGCGATGAACCAGATCCGAACAAACCGGACCGTCGTGTCAGCGGGGAACCTCATGTCTCAATCCTCCCTCGTAGCCAGGGGCGTCCTTGTATGCCTGGAACACAGAGCTTATACCCAGGTTGCGCACTCCTTAAGCATCTTTGTTCGCGCTGTAGTTCGCTCAGCGGGAATCGGGCTGAGGAGTCGTCAGCGGGGCGTGCTCCTCGCGGGCCAGCTCCAACGCCTCCTTCAGGCCACTGCGGGAACCGATGTTGACGATCGGCTGAACGAGCATCCGCAGGGGCAGCGCGGCGGCCACATAGCCTGGGGCGGTCACCCGCCGGGAGCGGCGCCGCACGCCGCGCTCGATCGCGTCGATCGCACGGGCCAGCGGCACCGGCGCCAAGAGGGCGGCGCGCCGGCGCGAGGCCTGCTCGACGGCCCGCGCTTGGAAGCCGCGGCGGACCATGTCGGTGTCGATGAGGCCGAAGTAGCCGACGCCCACGCGCGCGCCCGACCCCCCGAGCTCCGCGCGCAGCGTGTTGCCGAGCGCCTCCACGGCGGCCTTGGAGGCGTTGTAGGCGCCGAGCATCGGGATGTGCAGCGCCGCCGCGAGCGAGGCGATCGGCAGCGCGTACCCGCGGGGGTGCGCGATGTGGGGTCCGGCGGCGCGCAGGGTGTAGTAGACGCCGAGCAGGTTGACGGCGATGGTGCGCTCGAAGATCTCGGGGTCGCCCCCGAGCAGCGGCAGCTGCGCGGCGACCCCGGCGTTGGCGATCACCACGTCCATGCCGCCGAGGCGCTCGACGGCGCCGGCGACCGCACCGTTCGACCTGGGCGCGGTCGGTGACGTCACACTCGAACCACGGCGCGTCCCCGCACTCAGCGGCCACCTGCTCGAGCAGCTCGGGCTCCAGGCCGGCGAGCGCCAGGCGCGCGCCACGCTCGTGCAGGCGGCGCGCAGCGCCGGCGCCGATCCCGCGCGCGGCGCCGGTGATGAGGACGCGACGGCCCTCGAGGGGGATTGCGGCTCTACTCATCGTCGGGGGTGGGCGCGGGCAAACACGAGCGAACTTGCGACTCGGACACTATGACCGGCCGGGCTCTTCGTCCTCGACGAGCTCGCTGCTGCGCTCGTGGTCGGCCTCGCCGTTCTCGGCCGTAGGGCCCTCCTCGGGCCGGCCGCGGTCGTGGAGGATCGCGTGCGCGGACTGCTGGTCGCCGTGTGAGGTGTGCTCGATCAGTGCCTCCTCGGCCTGCTCGAAGCCCTCGGCGTAGCCGCCTCCGCCCTCGAGCACCGGCCGCTGGGCGGGGTCCAGATCCTCGTCGCCGGCGACGCCGCCGATCTCGGCGGTTTCCGCGGCGGCGGCGTCGACCTCGTCCTGCTCGTACTCGGGATCCTCTGTCATCGCTGGCCGGTCCCTTCCGCTGCGATCGCTTGCCGGGTCTGGTGGGGCTCATCGATAGCCCTCGAGTTGCAGGCTATCCATTTCGGCCCCGGCGGGGCGCCAGCGAGCGCGCGACCCACGGGATCAGCTCGGCAGGTGGAAGGGGACGGTGGTGACGACGATCCCGGGGAGCCGGCGCAGGGCGCGGCGCAGGCGGGGGGCGACGCCGTTGTGCAGCAGCCGGTGCCAGAGGCGGCGGACGACGAGCTCGGGGAGCACGACGGTGATCGTGAAGTCGGGCGCCTGGTCGTGCAGCAGCCTCAAATAGCGCGCGAGCGGGGCGACGAGCGCGCGGTAGGGGGAGAGCACGATCTCAAGCGGCACGTGATCGCCCCAGGCATCCCAGTAGGAGCGAAAGCGCCGGGCCTCCTCGGGGTCGGTGGAGATGTGCAGGGCGAGCACGGGCTGGCCGAGCGAGGCGGCGTAGGCGAGCGCGCGCAGGGAGGCGAGGTCCATCGAGATGATCGGCACGACGGTGAGGTTGAGGACCTGGTCGGGGGCCTCCTCGTGCTCGTGCCGGCCGCTCAGCACCACGCTCGCCCCGCGCGCTTGACCGGTGGGGCCGCCGGCCGCCCGGGCGCCGGCCGATGGGCCGGCGTGCGAGGGGATGATGATGCGCCTGCGTGCGTGGGCGCCCACGGGGTGCAGCGCGACGGCGCGCCCCACGGCGAGGTAGTGGGCGCGGATGCGTAGGAAGAGGAGCACGAGCAGGGGGATCAGGATCACCACGAGCCAGGCGCCCTCGAGGAACTTGGTGAAGGACGTGATGAGCAACACGATCGCCGAGAGGAAGGCGCCGAGCGCGTTGAAGCAGATGCTCCCCCGCCAGCCCTCCTCGCGGGTGCGCAGCCAGCGCACGACCATCCCGGTCTGGGAGAGCGTGAACGCGAGGAACACGCCGACGGCGAACAGCGGGATGAGGCTCGTGACGGAGCCGGCGAACGCGGCGAGGATCGCGGCGGCGGCGGCGCCGAGCACGACGATCCCGTTGGAGAACGCCAGACGATCCCCCATGCGCAGGAAGAAGCGGGGGGCGGAGTAGTCGCGGGCGAGGAAGAACAAAAGGCGGGGGAAGTCGGAGAAGGCGGTGTTGGCGGCGAGCAGCAGCACGAGCGCGGTGGCGGCCTGCGCGTAGCCGTAGAGCACCCCGCTGCCGAGGCCGCGGTGGGCGAGCTGGGAGAGCACGGTCTGCGATGAGGAGGGCACGATCCCGTCGAGCTCGATCAACACGATCGTGCCGATGAACATCACCACGAGCAGGCTCACCATCCAGGTGAGGGTGGTGCGGGCGTTGCGCCACTCGACGGGCTTGAACGCGGGGATCCCGTCGGAGATCGCCTCGATCCCGGTCATCGCGGTGGCGCCGGAGCCGAAGGCGCGCAGGATCAAAAGCAGCCCCACCCCCTCCGCCGCGTGCGCAGGAGGGCGGGGCGTCGCATGGAAGCCGTTCCCCGCGGCGTCGGAGAGCCCGACGGCGACGAGCAGGAGGATCGCGAGGATGAACATGTAGGTGGGGGCGGCGAACAGCAGTCCGGCCTGGCGCACCCCGCGGAGGTTGCCGGCGATGAGGATCGCGATCACGGCGAGTCCGAGCGGGACGGTGTCGGGGGCGAGCGAGGGGATCGCGGAGGTGACCGCGGCGATCCCGGAGGCGACGGAGACGGCGACGGTGAGGATGTAGTCGAGCATCAGCCCCGCGGCGGCGACGAGGCCGGGGAGCAGGCCGAGGTTGTCGGAGGCGACGATGTAGGAGCCCCCGCCGCGGGGGTAGGCGCGGATCGTCTGGCGGTAGGAGAGCCCGACGACGATCATCAGGACGACGATCGCGAGGGAGATCCCCAGCGACCAGCCGAACGCGGCGGCCCCGCCGAGGGCGAGCACGACGAGCATCGCTTCGGGCCCGTAGGCCACCGAGGAGAGCGCGTCGGAGGAGAGCACGGGCAGCGCGATCAGCTTGCGCATCCGCTCCTCGAGCACGGCGGCGCTGTGCAGCGGGGGGCCGAGCAGCGCGCGCCGCAGCCGCGCCGCGGTCCACCCTCCGCGCGTGGGCGCGTGCGCGGCCTCGCGCGTGGCTTCGAGCTCGTCCCCGGGCGCCCCGTCGGCCTCGACGGGCACGAAGCGTGTGCGCCCGAGCTGCGCGACACCGGCGCTCGACTGCCCGAGATTGGGGTCGCAGGGCAGCGCCCTGATCCACTGCGCGCGTTCGCCGAGCGCGCTCCCCCAGCGCTCCCCGATCCCGCGCAGCACCTCCAGATCGCTCTCCGCCAGCGCGGGGTAGCCCGTGGCGGGGCTCAGCACGACGGGCACGTGCTCGCCGTCGGCCTGAGTGGGCGGGGGTGGCGCCGGCGCGGGCGCCTCGGTGGGGCTCGCCATCGGCGCAATCATCACAGAGCCCGGCGACGTCGGGCTCAGGGGCCGTCCACGATCGGCTCAGCGCACGATCAGGGTGGCTTTCATCCCCTTGGCCTCATGGCCGGGCAGCGAGCAGAACAGGGTGTAGCTGCCGGGGCGGAGCTTGAGCTTGAGGTCGTGAAGCGCTCCGGGAGCGATGTTGGGGAGAGCGTCCGCTTCGGAGCCTTGGGGACAACATTCCCCCGTAGACAGCTCGGCCGGGGCGGGCCCCCTCCACCGCAGAAATGTTTGCAGCCGACCATGCAGGCTAAAGCGCTTCTAATAGATAGCCGATGGGCCTGACTGAGAAGGACACGCCAGTGTCCACGATCCCAAAAAAGGGGGGCCAGCAGTGTCTATGCGTATAGGCAAGCGCAAGTTCGCTAGCCGTAAGCGAAAGATAGCGGGCCTGTGCGCATTCGTGCTCGCAGGCGTGGTAGGGGTGGGCGCTTATGCGTTTACCGCGAGCAACACGATTCAGAAACAGTCCGCAGGCGCCGGCACCATCGCGGTGGGCAGCTACGAAGAGGAAGGCGTCTACTACGAATGGGACGTGGCCGGGACGCACAACACGGCCGTTGACTTCATTCTCAAGGGGGCAGATGCACCGACGGACGTAGCGGTCGCCCTGACCAAAGAAGCCGAACCGAAAGCCAACAGCGACTGGCAAGACTGCGTCAAAAGCGGGAAAATCTCAGCCGGCAAAGGGGCAGGAGAATGGGAAGTCGAATGTAAATTCGAAACCCCCGTCGAAAACAAAACCGGCGACAACCTGACGGTCGCCGCCGTCAGCAATGGCAAAGTAGTTATCGAATAGCAGAACCCATATGGGCAATGCGGAGCGGCCGGCGCACCGGCCGCTCCGCGCCCAGCTTCACCGTGCGAGCCCGTCGCGACCTCGACCCGACATGCGCTCTCGTCAGACAAGAAAGCTCCTCTCGACCGCCCTGGGATTGATCGTCCTGGGGTCTCTGTGGTTCTGGTTCGCCCCCGTGGGTCTCGGCGGCTCGACGACCTACGTCGTCACCCACGGGATCAGCATGGAGCCCCGCTTCCACACCGGCGACCTGGCGATCGTGCGGGGCCAGAGCAGCTACCGCGTCGGCGAAATCGTCGCCTACGACAGCAAGATGCTCGGCACAGTCGTGCTGCACCGGATCATCGGGCGCGCAGGCGCTCGGTACATCTTCAGGGGCGACAACAACGGCTTCACCGACCCCGAACACCCGGCCGCGAGCCAGCTCGTCGGAGCGCTGTGGCTGCACATCCCGGGCGCGGGCGCCAATCTACAGTCGATCCGCTCGCCAGCTCTGATTGGAATCCTCGTCGCCTTCGGGGTGCTGCTTCTCACGGGAGCGGCCTTCACGCAGCGCCGCCGGCTCAGGCGCAAGGAGCGGCGGACCGGTGGGGGCGCACAGCCTCCGTCGTCGCACCTGCCGCGGCACCCCGCGACGCCGGCCGCCGGCGTCCTGGCGATCGGCCTGCTGCTGCTGCTCCCCTTCCTCGTCCTCGCGCTGATCGCGTTCACGGGCTCGCCGACGGCGCAGAGGCCGTACACGGTCCCCTACAAACAGAGCGGCGCCCTCTCCTACGCGGCCGAAGTGCCGCGGGGACCGACGTACCCCGAAGGCAAGGTCGTGACCGGCGACCCGCTCTTCACGCACGTCGTCAAGGCGGTCGAATTCACGTTCGGCTACCGCCTGCACGCCGCCGGCAGGCGCTCCCTCGGCGGGACGATCGCGCTCGACGCGACGGTGGTCTCGACCAACGGCTGGCAGACGACGCTCGAACTGGCGCCGCCGACCCGCTTCCACGGCAGCCGCGCGCAGGTCGCGGGTACGCTCAACCTGGCCTCGCTGCTCGCGCTGATACACAGCGTCCAGACCACCACGAAGACGAGCGGCTCCTACACGCTGACGATCGTCCCGCACGTGAGCGCGAGTGGAAGCGTGGACGCCCTGCCGATACACACGAAGTTCGCGCCCAAGGTGGCATTCTCGCTCAGCGAACTCGAGGCCCAGCCGGTCGGCTCAGGCAGCTCCGCCGCCTCCCCCACGAGCGAACAGCCCGCCGCAAGCCCGTTCACCCCCTCCGCCTCCGGCACGGCGACCGGAACCCATTCCGCCCCGGCGACCCTCGCGCTCGGCATCGCAACGCTCTCCGTCACAACGGCCCGCACGGTCGCGCTCGTGGCGATCGCCTCCATCGTCGCCTTCGTCCTGGCGATCCTCGCCTGCCTGCGCCCCCTTCAAGCGCTCCTCACCTCATCGCGCCCCCGCGACGAGGCAGCGGCGATCCGCGCGAAGTTCGGCCGCTTCATCGTCCCGGTCGAGCGCGTCTGGCAGCTCCCCGGCGTCCCGGTGATCGACGTCGCCGACATCGGCGCCCTCGCACAAATCGCCGAACACTACGACCGCTCGATCCTCCAGGAGACAAGCGAGGAAGGCGTAGCCTTCTGGGTAACGGACGAGAGCGGACAGTTCCGCTACGCGCTCGGCGCGTGGGCGGGTGCGGCGAACGGCGAGGTCGTTGACCGGCTTCCGGTTCACACACTCGTGAACGACGTGTACTCCGACGAACTCGAGCTCGCGGGGACGATCGAGGGGTACGGAACGCTACCGGCAGACGAGGCCCCCGCCGCCGGCGGGGTCGCGCAGGGCGAATGGACGCCACGACGGCCCGGCGGACGCGATCGCACAAGGAAGCCAAGATTGGCGTGAGGCGTGCGAGGCCGCCGCACGATCCGGGGGCCGGGCTACGCGAGCAGCGCGAGCGCTGAGGAGGGAGAGCGCAGGGCGATCTCCGGGCCGAGCTGGTCCAGCAGCAGCATCACGTCACTGAAGTCGCGATCCACCGGGCGTGGGGCTGCTCCTTCGCGCGCAAGCGCGACTGCGGCTTGGGGGGCCTCGCCGCGGGAACACCGGCCTGTTGCTTCGCGGCCGCGAACAGTGGGTTGGCGACGCGCACCTTGCCTTTGATGTCCTTGGCATCGATCACGAACACGCCTGTTGGAGCAACAGCGAGGTGGTCGATGTTGCCGTGCCCGCCGGGCATGCGACGGTCGTGACCCGACGCACAAGAAACGCCAGCACCTCGGCGACATGCCGACCATAAAACGCCGCGAAGGCGGCGCCATCGCCGGTGGCCGTCGCGAGCAGCAACTCGTCGTCGTCGCGAGGATCGTCGTATGAGCCCACTACAAATACCTTGCACGACGCGCTCGCTTGTGACAGCTACGGCAGCACGAAGGAGAAGCGCCCGATCGTCTCGGTGTCGCCGGCAGAGCCGAAGAACGTATCTGACAGCGGCTCGCCTCCGAGGATGACGTGTCCCTGCGCTACCCCGCGGCACCCGGGCCGTTGACCGACGAAAACCGTGACTCGGAGGGTTTCGCCACGAGCGACATCGCGTTCGACCGACTGCCCCCATACTCCTCCGATCCCGCACGCCGGGTCGCTCGGCGTCGCGACCTGGACGCCGTAGGCGGTGCTCGCGCTCTCTACGGCCGCCGGCGCGGTGAACGTGACGTCGAGGTCATACCCTCCGGGCGCCCTGCGCGCCTTCAGCGCGACCGGCGTGTGCAACCCGCGCGGGATCTTGGGGACCGGCACAGCCGTACGGGCGATGGACTTCGTGCACGCCGGCGGTGCGCCGGGCTGGTGTTCGAACCCCGTCTGACAGAGGTGATCTCCAAAGCGGAACACGATCCGTGAGATGACAGAACCCCGTCCGGGTCCCATCGGGAAGCTGTCGAGCGGGCTCGAGGTGCCCCCGAGCACCGGGATGTTGTGGGACGGGTCGGGCCGCGGACGGAGAACGATCAGGTAGGCGCCGAGGCCGCCGGCGGTCGCGACGGTGTCAACGGTGGGCAGCTGACCGTACGCCCTGAAGGAGACGCTGACGGCGTGCGGGCCGAGCATCCCGAACGCGACCAGCCGTTCATCGCCCGCGGGGCACTGCCGCGGCTCGGAGGGCCGGGTGCGCGGCTCCCAGGACGGCAGACATGATGTAGCCGGGCCCTGGAGCGCTCCGGCGGCCGGCAGCCCGGCGTCGCTGAGGAGAACCCTGTCGGTCGGCTGGAAGCACATGTCGGGATCGAGGACCGCCGCCGGCAGTTCGTGGAAGAGCCCATCGTCGTTGACCTCCCCGTCCTGGCCGAGAACCCCCAGGCGCCCGTCGAGCAGCCGCCCGATCTGCAGGCAAAGCAATCCCCGCGTGGTGTGGACGATCCTCATTCCCCAAGGCAGGCCCCCACCGGGGTCCGGCACGGAGATCGCAAGCAGGTGTGCTGCGGTGGGGGTGCTCTTGGCGCCCGCCACGGGGACACCAATGCCGGTTGACACCGACGGGCGTTCCCGTCCGGGAGCGCGAGAGGCCGAGACGGGAGCGCCAAAGCCGATGATCTGGGTGGCGGCGAGCGCGGCGGCAGCGAGCAGCAACGCTCCGAGCGCGATCGCCGCCAGCAGCGGGATGTGGCGCGGACGGCCGATCTTGGGCCGCGGCCTCGGAGCCGGCGCGCCGAACAGCGCCTCGGCGGCCGTTTCGAGCTGCTGCTTGTAGTCGCTATGGAAGTTATGGAAGTCGTTCACGTGCTTGCCTCCTTGGCCTGTCGCAGAGTCGCAATCGCGCGGCTGACCCGCTTGCGCACGACCGCGGGAGAGCAAGCCAGCTCCCGTGCAATCTCCTCATACCCGCGCTCATCGAGGACGCGTGCGCGAAGCGCGTCGAACTGGTCGGCGGGTAGCTCCTCGGAGAGACGGAGGAGTAGGTCGGTCTCGGCAGCGACTCGCAGTACCCGCTCAACGTCGCTATCGCTGATCCGCACCGGCTTGAGAGCCAGACGCCGACGTGCGGCGCTCTCGACGCTGCCACGCCGGTAGCTGTCGATCAAGGCATTACGCGCGATCGTCAACAGCCACGGCGCCGCCGAACCGGCGATCGCGGGCGGCCTGTCCGCGAGAGCGACGAGCGCTGCCGCGAACGTCTCGGCCATCAGGTCCATCGCCACCTCCGGCTCGCGGGTGCGCTTGAGCAGAAACGCGAGCACAAGCTCGTGGCGGCGCTCATACAGCAGGCCGAAAGCATCGTGATCGCCCGCACGCGTGCGTTCCAGCAACTCTCCATCGGTCGATGCGCCCGCACGGCGTGCCACGTCATCCATAACGATCAAGCGAGTCCGTTTGTGACCGCATCGTCGTCATGTTCTCCGACCCCTGCTCGGACTTGGCTCAAAGCCAGCCGGTCGCCGACTTGCGCCAGCGGATGCACCTTCCCTCCCTCTGGGTGACGCTCAGCTCTGGCCGTGCGGGAGCGCGATCTTGGTGACGTGCAGCGCTTGGAGGAACGCTAGTCGCTGCGCGAGGCTGTTGCCATAGCGGACAAGCAGCCACGCGGGCCCCACGCGGCGGGCGACCGTCGGCGGGACCAGCACACTCCAAAATGTCCTGCGCTCGCTTTCGCGCAGGATCTGCTCGGCCCGCGCGCGTCCCCCCCTCCTGGTGTCCACGGCGAGAATCCTCCTCGCCTCCGCGGGGCTGAGCGGCGGGAGGCGGAACGCGCGCTGCACCGGCGGGATCTCCACGATCCCCGGGTGTCCCGGCAGCGGGATCGCGCCCCACAACGGCGCGGGGGTGCTGCCCGGCGATTTGGCGTTGAGCAGGAGTGCGGTCTCATAGCTGGTGCCGGGGGCGGAGAACCACACATGCAGGCAGGTGAGCCAGCCGGGTACGGTGATGGCGCGATCGGGCGCGATCTCGGTGGCGACCTGCCCCCATTCTGTGCGCACGCCCGCGAGTGATGAGCTCATCGCGCAGCGCCCCTGGACTGGGGGTGCCTGTGCTCCCTGCCAGTAGCTGTTGGGAAGCATGAACGTCGGGGACTTGCCGACTGGGATCGTGTGGCCGGAGCCATCGAGCAGCGTCTCCGTCAGCGCGGGGCCGTGTCGGGCGTGCTCAAAGCCTTGGAGGATCTGTGGGCTGAGCCCGGGGGCCAGCACCGAGCCGCGTGAGCCGGGCGGGCGGTAGAAGACGATCTGCTTCGCGGCGGGGGGCAGTCCGGGCGCGGATTCCGCCTTGAAGGTGCCGAGGTGCGCCACCCGCATCGCGGCGACACCGGGGCCGGTGAAGATCGCGTCGATCTCCCCGGCCGGCCCGACCTTTTCCTCGGCCCTGAATCCCCCTTCGCCACCGTAGACGGGATCGGCGGGGGTTGGAGGTGGACCGTTACAGCCCTCTTCGCTGACAACCCTTACGCATACTCCGACGTTGCCGGCCTGCAACGACGGTGCGACCCCCATCAACGCCGGCTGACCACCGACGAATGCGCGCCCGTGCACGAGCGTCAGCTTCTGTGGACTGCCCGGTGAAGGTTCGTCCACCGCGCCCGAGTTGCTGCTGCCACCGCCACCGATCAACAGCGCCAAGACGGCCGCAATCACGACGGCGACGCCGCCGAGCCCGATGCCCACCGTGCGTCTGCGGCGCTGGCGCCGTCGCCGCGCCTCTTCGATCACTCCGTCCTCGATCTCGACCGGGGGGAGCGGCGTTGCCTGGGGCGGTGGGAGGGTCACGGGCACGCGGGTGCTCCCTTCACGTTGATGAGCATAGTGCTAATATAAATAGCACAATGCTCGGGAGCATCGACCGCTCAGACCCCACGCCCCTGCACAACCAGGTCGCCGCGCAGATCCGTCGCGCGATCGCCGACGGCGAGGCAAAGCCCGGGGAGCGCCTGCCGCCAGCCCGCGACCTCGCAGCGGTCATGGCAGTCAACACCAACACAGTGCTGCGCGCGCTCCGCGCGCTACGCGAGGAAGGTCTCCTGGAGTTCCGCCGCGGGCTCGGCGTGCGCGTCAGCGGCACCCCACAGCGCGGCGCGGTGATCGCGCGTGCTCGCGAGCTCGTTGGCTTCGCACGCCAGCAGGGCTACCAGCCCGAGGAGCTGATCTCGATCATCCAGGGCCTCCGCTGAGCGATGCCCGCACTGCTCAGCGACAAGCCCTCCGCCGATGTGCCGGCGGGCGTGCCCGTTGGACCCGCTCAAGGGGTCATAAAGTGGCCACGGGACAGGCCAAGGGCGACTGGCTGCTGCGGTGGGAGTACTTCCGGCAGCCGCCGCAGCCCGACTACCCCTACCCGCTCGCCCACCTCCACGTGAACGGCGCTCTCGCCTCCGTGGGTCGAGCACTCCCCAAGCTGCATGTGCCGACCGGGCGCGTCCCGCTTGAGCTGGCGCTGTGGCACTTGATCGCCGAGTGGGACGTGAAGCCGAAACGGGACGACTGGCGAGAGCTGCTTCAGGAGTCGATCGACGGCTTCGAGCGCAGGCGACGCGCACTCTGAAGGCGCCGAGGACAAGATAGTCGAGAGCCGCTCCGGGGCGATCTGAGCCGCCCAGGGGCCGCGAGGCGCGCACAGCCATCGCGCTGAACCCCCGTTTGGTGCCGTGGTGGTGTCGAGTGGTGTGGGGCTGTTACCACTTCTGTTACCACCCTGGATGTTCCGTCGCCGTGATCTGCGCGCATGCCATAGAGGTTGAATGGCGTCTGCGACCGCCCGGCACGCTATTCTTGAAGTTGAACATAACGTGCAACTCTGAGCGGGTCCATGCCAGGAGCAGCTTTCAACGTCATCGTCGAGATCGCCACCGACCAGCACGGCTACGTCACGCAGGAGGATGCACGGCGGGCCGGGGTCGGCACCTGGGCGCTCGCGCGGATGGCCGAACGCGGCACGATCGAGCGCGTCAGCCACGGCGCGTACCGGGTTCCGATCATCCCCCGCGGCCCGCTGGACGAGTACATGCAGGCGGCGCTGTGGCCGCGCGGCGCGCAGGGCGTGCTCAGCCATCAGACCGCGCTCGAGCTGCATGGGCTCAGCGACGTCAACCCCGCGAAGATCCACCTGACCGTGCCTCGCTCACACCGTATCCAGCGCAGGGTGCCCGATCTGTACGTGGTGCACCGCGACGACCTCGCCGACGAGGATATCGGCGCCCTGGAGGACATCCCAATCGTCACTGCGATGCGCGCGGTGCGCGACTGCCACGCAGCCGGTCTGGGCCCCGCGCTGATCGCGCAGGCCATCGAGGATGGCCGCCGCCGCGGGATCTTCAGCGCCCCGCAGGCAAGACAGCTGCGCCGCGAGACCGAGCACGTGGAGGCCGCGGTGTGACCCGCCCTGCCCGCGAGGGACCGACCAAGCGCCACCTGGAGCAGCTCATCACCCGCGACAGCCAAGCGCAGGGCACCACCGCGGCGCGCCTGCGACGCAGGACGTGGACATCATCTTTCGCGGCCGGCCCAACGAGCTGCTCGGCGCGCTCGACGACGCCTTCGCCGAGCCCTACCGAGAGTTCACCTTCCAGCGCGGCGAGCCCGCAGGCCGCGGCCCACACGCACTGCGCTTCGAAGTTCGGCTCAGCTATCAAACGCGTCCCTGGTTGACCGTACGGCTGGAGGTCTCACGCCCTGACGCGAGCGTGGAGGAGGTCGAGCGTGTGGCCGCGATCGGCCTCGAGCACTTCAAGCTCTCCGGCCCGCGCGAGATCGCGTGCCTGCCGCTGCGCTTTCAGATCGCCCAGAAGCTTCACGCCGTGACCGAGGGCCCCGCCGGTCGAGAGAACCGCCGCTTTCGCGACCTCGTTGACCTGCTCATCCTGCGCGACCTGGTCAACGACCTCGCCGCGCTGCGCCGTGCCTGCGAGGACACCTTTCAGCAGCGCGCCACCCACGCCTGGCCGCCCGAGCTCGTGGTCCCCGGTTCCTGGCGCTCAGGCTACGCCGAGTTGGCAGCCGAAGTCGGACTCGATGTACGCGATGTCAACGCCGCGGCCGGCGAGCTGCGGATATTCCTCGCAGACATCACCCGCGCGTAGTCGCCCCCTCCAACAGTCGCTCGTATTCGTCCCGCGTGGCCTCCCGGAAACCGTGCCGGCCGCGGCCCTGGTAGCGCTTCACCCATGCACGGGCGTACTTGTGCAGCGTCACCCGCGAGCGCTCCTCATGCTCGCCGCGCTCGACGTCCGTGGTCCGCGCGGCCTTCGCGCGGCGGGCCTCCTCGAGCGTACGGCAGGACTCCCCCCACCGCTGCTTGCCCTCGGCGTCCCTGTAGCTGAACACGTAGCGGCGGAGGCTTGGACGTGATGCGCTCGAGCTTGCGAGGCTTGGATACCCGCCATTATACACCAAATAAGCCAAACAACCATGAGTTAGTGCTAGACCATCGGGGTCCATCACTTGCGTAGGAGGTCGGCTGGTTGTACGGCGGGGCTCCAGTGTTGACCGCAGGCGCGCGAGGTAGTCGTCGAGCTTCCCGGAGTGCGCAGCGAGGATCAACCTACGCGAATGCGCATAGTCCCCTACTGAACAGGCGAGTGGGACGTGCCGCTCTCAGGCGCGTCGTGGCATCGGAATCAGCAATGCCAGCGCTACGCCGACAGCTACGCCTATGCCGAAACCGACGCCCAGGATGGCTGCCCAATGCCACGCAATCGTGGCGATGGTGTCGCGGGCGCAGTGTTGGATGGTGAGGTTCGCGGGCCCGTGCGTGAGGCAGCCGGCCACATGCTCAGGATGCTTGAGCCACAGGCCACCGAGCAGACCGATACCCATGCTTGCCCGCAGGACGGCATCTCGCCGACAGCCTCGGCGGAGCGCTGCTCAGCGCCGCGCACCGAGGATGGCTCGACGAGCAGACACTCGAGGAGCTGCTCAGCGTCTCCGCAGCGCTCGCCGCCGACGAGGAGCTGCTCGGCGAGCTCACACGCGCGCTCCCTGCGCTGTCGGAGAAAGGAGCCGACGGCGACGTGGCACGCCTGGCCGCCGTCACGCTGGGCCCGCCGGCTGCGCTACCGCGCGCTGCTTGAAGCCCAACTGCACCTCGCCTTGCTTTCAAAGGGTTAGAAGGCATCAGGCGGGATTCCCTCCCTCAATGAGAGCCATGGGAGTGCACAGATGTTAGGTTCGAGCATATAAACTATCCCCGACCGGGCTGATCAGCGAGATGGGACTGGCCATTGAGATTACCAAAAAAAGAAGAGATCGGAACCTCGGAACTATCCCCACGTGACTCAACGGTAGTTTTGGGATGAGCGCGTCCAACCTCGCACCTACGTGCAGTGGGCAACGGCCCGCTCTAGACAGAGTGAATCGTGCGCCGGTGCGTCGGCCTTGATCGAGGTCTTCGTCATCAACGCCGAGGGTGCCGTAGCACGGATCGCGGCGCTGGCCAGCCTCATGCGCACCCATGGTGTGCCTTTCCATCGCTGGCTCGCCACCCGTGGAGCAGACATCGACGCGATGGCGTTCGGCGGCTGCGAGGCTGAGGGTGGCGTCCGGCTCAAGGGCTTCACCGCCGCGAGCGCTAACGAGGCGGCATGCGGCTTGAGCCACATCAGGCTCCTGCGGCACCTCGTGCGCGAGCGCGTGCCGTGGGCGATGGTCCTCGAGGACGACGCGGTCGTGACGCGTGCTTTTCCGCTTGACATCGAGTCGTGGCAGGCTCCACCTGACGCCGACATCGTTCTGCTCAATGGCCGGGCCTGCGCGGGTGATGTCTGCGACGTCGGGGATCCGTTCTCGTACGGCGAGGTCACGGGCGGCGCCGGCACAGAGGGGTACATGGTGTCGCTCGCCGGCGCGCGCAAGCTGCTGCGGGTGCTATCTCCGCTCCGAGGTCCGCTTGACTTCCAGATGTACGCTCACTTCGGGTCGGTGCAGTCCGCGGACCGATCGCCCTACCACTGGCGCCTGCCTCGCAATCCAGCGGCACACGACGTGGATCTGGTCGCGTACCGCGTGTTCCCGAGCGTCGTCGTGCACGATGACGATGGCGTCTCCATGATCGGCGCGCAGCGTCATCCGCGCGCGAGTCTGTACTGCAAGCTCCTGCTCGGAGTGGAGAACGGCTACGGCTACGGCTACATGGTGTATCCGCCTGAGCGGACGTTGTTGACCAGGCCCCGTCGAGCGCTCGCCGCCAGCATCCCCCGCGCGCAAAGTGACCGTCGTGGCTTCGTCAACGGTGTCGATGTCTCGCACCTCAGGGCGGGCGGCGCCCCGGAGCTGATGTCGCGGTTGAAGGCAAGCGGCGTCGATTCGGTCCGGCTCAGTCTCTGGGTGGACCGGATGGTGGAGTTCAACTTGCCGCGGGCGCTGCGGCTGGCCGAGGATGCCGGGGCCTGCGGGCTCGAAACCCTTGTCGTCCTGCATTACTCGGACACCTGGGCGGACCCGGGATGCCAGCGAAAGCCCGCGAGCTGGTCCGGCCTGTCCTACCGCGCGTTGACAGAGCGGGTGCGCTCGTACACCCGGGACGTGATGACCGCCTTCTGCGCCCAAGGGACGCCTCCCTCCTTGGTGCAGATCGGAAACGAGATCACCGCCGGGTTCCTGTGGGCGGCGGAGTCTGAGCCGCTCGAACGCGGCGGTGGCTTGTATCGCCGTAGCGGGGGGGCATCGGCGCACGAGACACAGTGGCTCGCATTCACCAACCTGCTCAAGAGCGCGATCAGTGGAGTGCGCGAGGCGGTCGCGGCATTTGACGCCCCGACCGAGATTATGCTCCACATCGACCGTGGGGCGGACGCCGACGCGGCATCCTGGTGGCTTGCTGCGGTCGAGGCCGCCGAGGTCCAGTTCGACGTCATCGGCCTGTCGTTCCACCCGCAATGGCACCCCGGCGCGGTGGTGAGCCGAGTCGCCGACCTTCGCCGGATCTCGGACGAGTTTCCGACGAAGCGGCTCATGATCGCCGAGACCGCCTATCCCTATCGCCCGTTTGAGTTAGACGGTCAAGTGCATCGCGCAGGTGAGTTCCCGTTTACTCCGGAGGGGCAGGCCGAATACCTGAGGCGCATGCGAGCCGCGGTCCGCGCGCTGCCGACCGGGGCGGGCCTCTTCTGGTGGGGCGCGCTGTTCACGCACAGCGAGTACGGACTCTGCACGGACGCGTTCGCGGCTCAGGCGCTGTTTGATATGCACGGAAACGCGTTGCCTGCGCTGGCCGCGTTCGAGGAGCGCACGTGACCGTCACGATCGGTCTCAACGGCTACCGTGGCGTCGGCCATGACGCCGCGGCGGCGCTGATGATCGACAATCGGATCGTCGCGGCGGTCGAGGAGGAGCGGCTGACGCGCGTCAAGCATGCATACGGTAGCCCTCCGGTCCAGGCGATCAAGGAGGTGCTTGACATCGCCAGGGTCTCAGCCTCAGAGGTCGATCTGGTCACCTATCCGTGGCTCCCGAGCGCTATGGGCATGATCGACGCTGAAGTGGCCGAGGAGGTGCTGAGCTGGTTCGTCGCAGCCGGATGCCCAGTGAGACGCGAGGTCCAAGTGCAGTTCGTGGAGCACCACCTCGCGCATGCGTTGAGCGGCATTCCGTTCGTACCCGGCGGCATTCGTGGGCGCCGGCTCGGCATGCTGGCGCTCGATGAGGCCGGGGAGTTGACTGGGGGCGCCTGCTACGTGTACGACGGCACGCTGGAGCGCACATGGTGCCTCGAACAGGCGGGCTCACTCGGAACGTACTTCTCGGCGGCCTCCCGCTACCTCGGCTTCAAATGGGGAGAGGAGGGCAAGACCATGGGACTCGCCGCGTACGGTCGGCCTGGCGCCGCGCGAGTTCCACCGGTGCCCGATCGGCGCGCGTGCGCCTGGCCGGGCGGCGTCCAGGCGGACGAGTCGCCCCGCGATGTCACTGAGAACGTTCGCCGACGCACAATCGCCGAGTTCCACAAGCTCCACGGCGAGGACCTGTCGTTCACACATGCAGCCGACGTTGCGGCGGCCGCGCAAAGCGCTGTGGCGTCGCGCGTCCTGCAGTACGCGATCGAGCTCGTCGATGAGATCGACGTGCTGATCTTGAGCGGAGGCGTCGCTCTGAACTGCGCGATCAACATGCAGGTCGCCGCGCTCTGCCGCGCGAGTGGCGTCGAGTTGGTCGTTCCGCCTCCGGCGAGCGACACAGGGGTGGCACTCGGCTCGACGCTCGCCGCAGCCAAGGATCCCGCAGCAGTCGCTCCCCTTCCTGACGCGCTCCTGGGCAGGATGTACAGACCCGAGGACATCGCCCGGGAGCTGCACCCATTCGGGATCGCGGTCACAGCGATCGATGCGCACGCGCTCGCCGAGCAGATCCTCAACCGTTCGCTGGTCTGCGGCTGGTTCGACGGCCGCAGCGAGATCGGACCCAGGGCACTCGGAAAGCGCAGTGTCATCGCTCGGGGCGATGACATCGCAGTACGCGACCGGATCAACGCCGCAAAGGGACGGGAGCCGTGGCGCCCACTCGCTCCCTCGGTGACCGAGGACGAGTTCGATCGCTGCTTTGCCGGGTGCACACCCTCCCCCTACATGGTCATCGCCGCGTCGGCATCATCGCTCGGGAGTGAGCGACTCCCCGGTGTCGTCCACATCGATGGCACCTCGCGACCGCAGGTCGTGACCGCGCCCGGCGCCTACCGGGACCTCCTGCTGGCGATAGGCGCCCTGTCCGGCGTCGAGGCACTCATCTGTACGTCGTTTAACCGCGCCGGGGAACCGATCGTCTACAGCCCGACGAATGCGCTGCGATCCGCACGTGCGCTGGGCGTCGATGCGCTCGTCGGAGACGGGTGGTACGTCCCAATCACCGGCGGGCCGCTCTGACGGCCTGGCTGGCGGCCGACAGCGGCTGACAGTCAAGCGTGCCACTGCTCCGATGGGCCGGATGGGCTCAACCTCCTCGCGTGTTTCTTCGGGGCCCTACTCGCTGCGCGTTCAGGACTCCGCGAGACTGACGGGTCCCGCCCGACGGAGCAGGCAACCTGACGGCCGCGTGATTGCTGTCGTGGAGGAGCGAGCACCACGGTGGGCGACAACGAGACAACCGCTATGGACGATCACCTGTCGCCAGCGGCGCCAATGATCGTGCGCCCGCAACCGCCTACCGGAGCGAGCGTGTCCGGGCCGGAAGCGCGTGCGGCTCCTCTCGTCCTTTGTGCAACTCTGGATCTCGCTGACGCACACGGCCGCTTGCGCCGGCCGAAGCGGAAGTGTTGTGAAGGACGCCGCGGCCTGCCCCTACCTTCCCGAGGGATAGGCGTGGGATCAGGTTCCCCGCACGCTCGTCTGGCTGCGGAAGCAGCGGTCAAGAGATCTACCCTCGGCGTCTGGAGCGCTGCGCGCGAACGCCCTACGTAATTATCCACACCGGTCGTGCGGCAAAAGAACGATGTCGATGCGCGCCCAGGCGAGTACGTTTCCGTCGCATGGCAAGCACTCAGAACAGTTCGACTGATCCGGCGTCGAGTCTCGGCCGCTTCGATGATCAGCGGGTGTTTGAGTTCGCCGAGCGCCACCTCGCGGATCTCGCGGCGCGCCAGCGCACCGCGCCGGCCAAGGTCGAGCCCACTCGCATGCCGCGACTGCGCCGCCTCTGGCGCCGCGTTGTCGATGTCGGCGCGAAGCTCCTAGACGTGCTCGAGATCGTCGGGCGCTTCCTGATCAATCCGCGCCACATCCCCGGTCGCTGGTTCGCGCGCCTGCGGCTGCTGCAGCCGACGAAGACGTTCAATCTCGTCACGTTTGGAACGCTGCTGTTCGCCGCCGCTCTCGGGTTCCTCACGTTCGCCGACATCGAGGCGCTCCCACGCTTCCTCCGCAGCCAGCCGGACTGGCGCAAGGGCGCGCTGACCGCCGTGCTGGGGTCACTGTTCACGGGCACCGTGCTCGGCCTGCTGGTCCTCATGTGGGACGACCTCGTCCGCTGTCCCTACCGTGCCGCCAAGATCCGCCGTCAGATCCGCAGGCGTCCGAACCGCGTGATGCTGGACAACATCGGCCGCCACGCCGTCTCGCTCGTCGAGGACGACAAGCCGATCGAGATCGTACCGCGCACCGGCCTGCTCGACGAGCTCACGCCCGGCGTCCTGCAGCGCAAGCGCAAGGACGTGCAGATCGTCGTGGGCGACCCCGGCGCCGGCAAGACGACCGCGCTGATCGGCGTCGCGGAGAGGCTCGCGAAGCTGAGCGTCGTGCCCGTCATGGTGCGCCTGCACTCCGACGCGGACATCGATCTCGCCGAGCTCGGCAGGCAACGCTTCAAGCAGCAGATCGGCGAGTACGTGCGCTCGGACATGGAGGCCGAGACGCTGTGGCGGTGGCTGCACAAGCGCCGCCGCGTCGCGCTCCTGACCGACGACGTCAACCGCCTCAGCCCCGACGGGGAGCGCGGCTTCATGCTGCGCAAGGTGATCGCGGAGGTCCAGACCGTTAACCTGCCGATCGTCGTCACCGCGCGTCCGGCCGGCGTGCCTGCCGGGATCGCCGCCTCAGCGATCGACCTCGACCAGCTCGACGAGCGGCGCGCGATCGACTGCGTGGCCACGGGCGCACGCCACGACGCGAGCTTCCGCGCAGACCAGGAGGTCTCGCGCGAGTCGCTCGCACGCTGGGTCCGAGCGGGCCGGCTCGCCGAGGTGCCGTACTACCTGGAGCTGCTTGCGCAGCTCGCGGCCGCCGGCCGAGACACGTTCCCGGAGCTTGGCGAGCCGTGGTCGAGCACGATCGCGATCGACGCGTGGGGTCTGTTCGAGCGCAGCCAGGGGGCGCCGGCGAGGTGGAACCGGTGGTGGGTGCACTGCCAGCTCATCGACCACTACTACGACGAGGTCTGCGCCGGGCACGTGCGCCGCTGGACGGGAATCGAGGTGCGCGAGCGCAAGAGCACGATGGAAGTGCTGCAGGACGCGGCCCTCGGGGTGCTGCTGGCCGGAACGCTCAGCGCGCGCGCGAAGCTGCTGCCGCGCGCCGAGCAGGCGAAGCGTCTGCCGGAGCGCACGCGGATCGCGGACTTCATCCGCAGCGACGACCGCGACGAGCGCCATTGCCGAGCGGAGCACGACGCTCGGATCGGCGCCAGCCGGGCCGCTGTGTCCCTCGACCGGGAGATGCGCCCGGCCGTCTCGGCGAGCGAGGTGATCGAGACCGCCGAGCGCCTGCGGATCCTCGACCGCGACGCCCAGGGAGAGCCGCAGTTCCGCCACCGAATCACACAGGCATACCTGGCCGGCCGTCGCCTCGCCGAGCTCGAGGTCAAGCGCGACAGGCAGGCCGGGACTGCATCCGCCACGGAGGGCGACTGGATCGAGCTGCTG
Source organism: uncultured Solirubrobacterales bacterium (assembly GCA_963813765.1). Taxonomy (GTDB): domain Bacteria; phylum Actinomycetota; class Thermoleophilia; order Solirubrobacterales; family Solirubrobacteraceae; genus Palsa-744. The sequence continues at coordinate 732,050 of CAWFAB010000001.1, read as the reverse complement.
CTGGATCACCGCCAGCCCGAGAAGCTAACGGCGCAGACCGCGCTCACCTTCGCGGCCCTCTGGGCCGATCACAAGCGCCGCGCGGCCGACCTGCACGAGCAGCACCCGAACCGCGACGGGGCCAAGCCACGTCATTCCTCGCAGGAGTGGAAGCAGGTCGAGCAGGAGATCCTCAGGAGGCTGTGGAACAGCGCGCGCAAGAGTCTCAAGGGGCCGGCCAGACGCGAGGTCCAGCCCAACGAAGGCTCGCAGGCACCGGCCACCGCCGTCGCGCTCGCCACCGAGGTCGCCGGGCATTCCTCGACGCTCTCGATGGCGCTGCTTGGCGCCCCGGAGGAAGACCATCGCAGCAGCGGCCCCGACGATCTCGACCCGCTCCACGTGCGTGACCCGGAAGCTCGTCGAGACCCAGACGACGCGCTCATCAAGCTGACGACCGCGTCCGTGATCGCGCACGCGACCGCGTGCAAGACGGGCGAGGGAGACGGCGAATGGCGGCCGTCAACCGCGCAAGCGGAGCTGCCGCCGGAGCGTCTCGAGGGGGCCGAGGTCACGCAGTGCGACATCCTCGATCTCGTCCGGCACTCACCGCTCGTGACCCGCTGGACGAAGGTCAACGCGATCGAGGCGATCGCCGCGCTCGAAGCGGACGACCGCTGGAAGCGCATCTGGGCCTATGCGCGCGACGGCGACTACGTGGTGCGCCAGGCGGCGAGCAGGGCGCTCCAGCAGGGCGCCCTCTCGGCCTACCGGGCGCTCGAGACCGACATCGGCAAGCTGATCGTGCGCGCGGCCGCGCTCAGCGCGCTCGATCAGGAGCTCGAAGGACAAGCTCGAGGACCCGGATCCAAACGGACAGGACGCGGCGCGCCGCGTGCGGTACTACGTCGGGACCTGGACGCGGGACGACGTCCTCGGGTTGCGGGCGCTCGGCACGGTGCTGCCGGCGATCGTCAGCGGCCTGCAGGAGGACCCGTCGCTGATGCACCGGCTCGCGGCCTGGCAGGGCCGCGACGGCCCTGGCCCGGATGCCGACGATCTCTCCCGGGACGCCGACGACCACGTCTCGTCGGACGAGCGCCGCCAGTACGCCGGCCGGGCACGCACGGCGCTCGCTCAGCTCGTCGCGATCTCCTACCAGGGCGGCTATCACGAACTCGAGCGAGCGGTCGCCCGCGGCTTCCGCGGCGACGCGGTCCGGCACGTCGCCGCCGACGGCGACCGCGAGCGCGCCTCGGAGCGCAACCACGCAGGGCCCGGGTGGGTGGCGGCCAACACCGATCTCGTGGTCCACGTCGGCCTCTGCCATGCCGAGGACTGGTACGCGCAGCTCGTGCTCGGGCAGGCGCTCGCGCTGTACACGATCGCCGGCGGCAGCCGCGACGGCGCCTTCGACGTGTTCGCCCGCTGCCTGCACCGCGGAGGCGCCCACCGCCACCCGTTCACCCAGCGGGCGCTGCGGCTCGCACGCACGGCGGTGCGGCGTCATGGCGTCCACAGTGGCCGCTGGAGCGCGTTCCTGTGGGAGGACGAGGTCGCAGCATCGCATGGGCGTCCCGTCGCGCGCACGAGCCGCACAGCGCAGCTCCTCGGCGACGTGACCGTCCTGCTCGACCTCGCCGAGGGCGCTCCGGAGGACCGCCGGGAGGCCTCCGCGAAGGCGTCCGAGCTGCCCTACTGCCTGCACCGCAGCCGCGACCGTCGCGAGATCCTCGGCGTCGGCTGCCCGCCGGAGTGCGGTTGGAACCTCTGCCCCTACAAGCAGCCGCCGCCGGACGAGCCGAACGAGCACCGCGGCGTCAGCCGCGCGTTCTGTCGCCAGCAGCGCTGGATCGCGAGCCACCACAGGGTGCCCTGGCAGCGGCGCATCCGTCGCCGCCGGCTCGCGGCCTTCTGGCAGCAGATGGAGCGCCGAGCGCGGACTTTAAGACACCCGTGTCAGGGAGAGGTATCCTGGCCGGTGATTGCGCAGGTGTCTCCGCCGTGAATCGAGAGCAGCGCCTACCGGCAGCGTGCGCGGACTCTCGCTTTCCCCTGGCGATGCCGAAGCACAACCAAAAGGCGCCGCGCGCTCCTGGTGTGGACGATGTCCGCGCGCCCGACACGGCCGAGCCCGCACGCTCGCATTCGCCGGGTGACTCGGGCGTGCGCCGACCGGCGACTCGGACCCGTCTCGCTCGTCCGAGGTGGGAGCGGGCGATGAGGCTCCGAGGGTTCGGGCTACGTGATCGCCAAGGTTGAGGCGCAACGCGCCGAGCCGCGTGAGCAGGTGCCTGGCCGGTTCTGGCTGCACCGTCGCGGCGCGCCAGCGGCCGTCGCGTGGAACACCCAGCGCCTGCTGGGCCGGCGCTGATACGCCCGACACATGCGCGGTCGCCCGCCGCTCGCGCTCGACTCCGCACCAGCCCGAACCGGACGCGTAGGCGATTCGCTTTCCGCGCGTCTGTAGTCCGTGAAGCTCTCGCGAAGAGCCGACTCGGCATCTCTGTGGTAGGTGGAAGAGTTCCCCGAGGCGATCGGCGCCGCTGCATATCTGCGTGCCTGCACGCCCACGGCCGAGGAGGGCTCGAAGCGCCGCACGCCGCTGGGTAAGGCCAGCGTCAGAGCCCGGACGTCGCCATGCGACGTGACTGCGGCAGCGCTACGCCGAGGTCGGGTGCCGGACCAGGGTCAGGCGGTCTTGCTGACAGGTCCTGAGGGCCCCGTGTTGGACGGTGCCTGTAGGGGCGGCGGGTGCAGCAGCGCGGCATTGCTGAGATCCAGGAAGTCCATGACGGTCGCGGCGTTTGCGTCCCGGTTTGTTAGGGCCGGCAGGTTCCACTTGTGCTCGATCGTGGCGAGGATCGATGTGTGGTCGTGGACGACGTCCGTGACGCCACCGGGCTTTGAATAGGGAGAGATGACGACGGCTGGCACCCGCGGACCGTATGAGCCGTAGTCGCCGGGAGGGTCTTCCGCGCCGAGTTTCGGCGGGATGTCGTCGGGAATCGGCGCGGCAGCCGGCGGGACGTGGTCGTAGTAGCCGCCGTGCTCGTCGTAGGTGTAGATGAGAAGGGTGCGCTCCCAGGCCGGCGAATGGGTCACGGCTTCGACTACTTCGTGGGCCCATCGCTCCCCGTAGTACAGTAACTATTTAGGTCTCGCTGGTCTCGCTCGTCATGGGGTGAGCGCCGGTTCGGGTGAGGGCGAGCGGCCCAGGAGACGGTCGGCGTGAGCAGGATTCCGGCGTCTTGCAGGGAATCTTGCGTCGATGGTGGGTGCAAGCGGGCATGCACGACGGCCCAGCTATGAGCAGCTGCAAGCGCTTGTGGTGGAGCAGGCGGCGCGGATCGCCGAGCAGGATGCGGTGATCGCGGCGCTGCGGGGGCAGAGCGCCGAGCAGCAGGCGATGATCGCCGAGCTGAAGGTGCAGGTCGCCGAGCTTGAGGCCAGGCTGAATCAGAGCTCCAGGAACTCGAGCAAGCCGCCGTCCTCCGACGGCTATTCGAAGCCTTCGCCTGAGAAGCGCAGCTTGAGGGAGCGCTCGGGACGCAAACCGGGCGGCCAGGAGGGCCATGAGGGCGCCCGCTTGGAGCGCGTGGAGGTCCCCGACCGTGTGATCGTCCATGAGCCCGATGTTTGCGAGGACTGCGGGCGCGATCTGGCTGACGGGGAAGAGCTTCCGGGCGGGGAGTCCCGCCAGGTCTTTGACATCCCCGAGAAGCTCGCGCTGGAAGTGATTGAGCATCTCGCGAAAGCCAGACGCTGCAAGGCTTGCGGGCGTGTGAACGAGGGCCGTTTTCCGGGCGGCGTGGCGGCAGACACACAGTACGGGTGCAACCTGCGCGCCTTCGGTGTCTACCTCATCGTCTTCCAGCACATCCCCTACGATCGCGCGTGCAGGCTGATCTGCGACCTGATCGGCGCGCAGGTTTCCACAGCCACGTTGAAGGCCTGGGTGGAGAAGGCCGCGCAGGGCCTGACCGATTTCGATGAGCAGTTGCGCAGCCTGCTCGCAGATGAGCCGGTGGTGAATTTCGACGAGACGGGACTGCGGATAGCTGAGCGGCTGAAATGGGTGCACTCAGCCTCCACCGAGACGCTCACGCGCTACACCGTCCATGCCAAGCGCGGCACCGAGGCGATGGACGACGCCGGCGTGCTCCCCGAGTTTCGGGGTGTCGCCGTGCACGACGGCTTCACGCCCTACCGCAAGTACACCAAGGCGAGACACGCTCTCTGTGGTCCTCACCACCTGCGCGAGCTGATCGCCGCGCAACAGGCCGGCCAGGCGTGGGCCTCGGGCATGGGCTGCCTGCTGCTGGACACCAAGGAGCTGGTCGATGACGCCAAGGCGGCGGGCCGCAAGCGGCTGGGAAAGAGCGCGCTAGGAGAACTTCACCGCAGCTACCGCGCCGTGATCGCTCAGGGCTTTACGGAGAATCCCGGCCTGGCCGAGCGCGCTGGTGAGAAGATCAAGCGCTCAAAGGCGCAGAACCTGTTGCTGCGCCTGGATCGGTGCGAGCGCGAAGCGACCCTCTTCGCGCACGACTTCTCCGTACCATTTTCGAATAACCGAGCCGAGTCCGACATCAGAATGGTGAAGCTCCAGCAGAAGATCTCCGGGTGCTTTCGCACGATGGAGGGCGCCGAGCGCTACCTGACGGTCCGCTCCTACATCTCCACCGCCAGAAAGCAGGGCCAGGACACCCTCGGCGTGCTCAGCGCGCTGGCACAGCAGGGCACACCCTGGCTGCCCGCCGCCGGGGAGACCTGACCCGGGGCCGTCCGCCGCAGCGGCGATCATCCACTCCAACGATGGGTAAACGCTCCCGGGCAAGCCGACCGCAACGCCAGTCGCCGAGGGCCGCAAACCCCACCCCGCCACCGCGCAGCGAGCCGCCGCACGGTCTGCCGGCCATCCGTGATCGGCTGCTGCTGCAGGCAATCGCGGACGGTGAGCTCGACCCTCACCTCGAGGCGCTCGCCCAGGCGATCCACGCGCGTCGTCATCTGCTACACACGGTTGCCACACACACTGCGCTCGCGCAGCTGTGCGTCGGCGATGAGGTGCAGATCGACAACACGGTCCGCCCCCAGTACCTGCGCGGGCTGCGGGGCAGAGTCCTCGAGATCGACGACGAGCGTGTCACGATCTGCGTGCACCGGCCCGTGGGGCGCTTCACGAGTGGCGAGATCCGCTGCCCGCCACTGACCCTCAAGAAGCTGAGCAAGGCTGCCTGACGGCAGAGAAGGAGACGATCCAACCATGCCTCGCGCCAAGAGAGCCGACGAGGAACTCGACAGCCTGCTCTGGGAGATCACAGTTGACGCCAAGGACGAAGACGAGGTCATGATGGGGTTCGAAGGCTTCTTCGATGAGCAGGCGAGCTTCCCGTGCCGCGGCCGCGTCATCGGACAAGAAGTCGAGCTGACATCCATCGGCATCGCCGAGAATCGGCCTGAGCTCATCGCCACCTGCAGACACGGCGATCACACTCACGAAGTCTCCTTGCTCGATGTCGAGAACATCGATGCGGACGCAGCCACCTCACGCCTCATCGCCGCATACCACCGTTGGGCCGGGGCACGCTGAACAACCACCTAAACAGTTACGTAGTACATGTCGTCGGGGTCCTCCTGCGTCTCGCCGGGGTCGAGGCGATCGAAGATCATTTTGACGAGCGGTGGGAGCTCCTTGATCGAGTTGGCGATCGATGAAAGCAGTCCCATGCCGGGGTCGACGAAGCTGACCGACGGGAGGGTCCCGGCCTTGCAGTCCTCGAAGAACTTGCTGCGGGGGCGATGGTGGTCGAAGTGGTCGAGGATGGTCGACGGGATCACGGCGGTCATCGGGATGTCCGTGAAGTAGTTGCACCAGCTGATGTGCCGGTCCGAGAGCCGGTCGAAGATGGTGCCGTTCGGGGGCGGCGTCTCGAGCGCGTCGAGGATTTCGCCGGGGTTGGTGGTTGTGCCGCCGAAGGCTGTGCCCGCCAGCAGGAACCTGCGGTTCGGGTAGGTCGGTCCCGGCACCGAGCAGACCCAGCGGTTGGCGAGCGTGAACGTGTTCGCGAGCGAGTAGGCGAACGGCAGCACCTCAGGCGTGTAGTAACCCATCGGCTCCTTCGCGTCGAACCGACCTGACGAACCCGTCCATCGCGCCGCCGTCGATCTGCTCGTGCGTGGCCTTCCAGCTCTGCGACACGTTTTTCGCCTGAGCGGTGTCTGGCAGTGGAAATGCGGTTACCTCAGGCTGGGTGCTCGCGCTGCCGGGGTTTGAGTTAGTCGCGTTCCCTGCGCTGTCGAAGGTCAGCCCATCGGCGCCGGGATGCGTGCGGGACAGCGCTCCGAGCAGATTGTCGAAAGAGTGGTTCTCCATCATGACCACGACGATGTGGTCGAACGGCATCTGGTCGTTGACCGTGCCTACAGGCTTGTCGGGGAACGGCAGGCTGCCGGCTTCCCGTGTCATGGGTGGGGTAGCCACGGATCCCACCACGCCGTCACCATGCGAGCCAACATAGCAGAGATACTAATCGTCCCACCCAACAGTCGTCTTGAGACGGGAGTGTCCAGCTCGGTGTACGACGCCGCCACCCGAATACGAGTATGGCTCGCCACACTTACCGGCGCTCCGTCCAGCGCTGAACGCTTGCTTTGGCCCGTGGCTGTCGCATAAACGATGTGGCGCGTTGTCGTGACGCCTGCCGGTTTGGGTGGTCGTGTTGGTGGCGAGGTCGTCTGGTTCTGCCGGGAGGAGGTCGTAGTCGCGGTCTGGGCGGGTTGGAGCCCGGTTCAGGCCGCCTCTGCAGCTATCTGGTGCTTGTGGAGCTTGAGGAGGTTGTGGGTGGAGGTGACCAGTCGCCATTCCGAGCGCGCGGCGGATCTCCCGCGGCGTTGGAAGCGGTCGATGCGGCGGTTGAACTTCGTGTTGGCGAATACTGGCTCGATCATGCCCTAGCGTTTTCTGTAAAGCGTCTTGCCGAGGTCGGCTTGGAGTACGTGGCGCATGAACGCGTAGGCGCCGCCGTCCCACCCCGGCCGCGTGTCCTTGCGGGTGCTCGCGTCGGGCGGCACGAGCACCTGGATCCCGCGGCTGACGATGTTCTCCATCTGCGCCTGGTGCCAGTAGCCGGCGTCCGCGACCACCACCTCTGGGACTTCTGTGACACCGGCCCGCTGGAGCTCGTTCTCGGCGGCCTCGACCATCGGGCCGAGGTGCCCGAAGTCCGGCGAGTCAACAGTGACCTCGGCAGCAACGACGATCTGCTGCTCGTTGACGGCTGCCTGCGCGTTGTAGCCCTGGATAAAGCCACGCCGCGTCTTGACGTTACGCGAGTCGGGGTCGGTGACGTTGATCTTTCCCGCCGGCGTCTCGGGTGGCCGGTAAGGCTTCGAGGGAGCCCCGAACCGTCGGACGTACCAGCTGACGGTGACACCGGCGGGAGTCGCGACCGCATCGGCTGATTCCGCTGGCGCGGCCGTGAGCGCGAACGGCGTATCGAACCCGCTCGCTCGCAGGAGGCTCACGAACACGGTCCCGGGCTGGGGAGGCGTCAATTCATCATAGGAACAGGCTCCGGCGACCCATGCCGCGAGGCCCTGTCCGGCGCCGGACAGGGCGAGCGTGAATGACTTCGCGGCCCCGCTGGTCACGATCGTGCGGCTGAAGCGCCGGCTGTGCGCCGGTGCGATCGCCACGGTCCCGCCGCACCTGCCGGAGAGGTACGCGGTCCCGGCTGCGTCGAACTGCGGCACCGACCCGAGCGGCGCCGCGCGCACCACCGTCGGCGGGCCGAACGGACGTCCCGGACGATGCCACGCGACCACGACCCGCTGCTCCGTGTACCCTTCGCCGATGATGCCATCGCACGCATGTTGTGTCAGGCACCCGTTCCAGGCGACTAGCACGGTGCCATCCGGCGACAGCGCGAGACGCGGCTGCGCCCACGGGAAGCCGTTCGTCCACCCGATGCTCCAGCGTCCACTGATCGTCTGCGGCGCGGACCAGCGCCCGATCAGCGGGCCGTAGGCGACACGCACGCCGCCCGGGGAGTCGATCCGGGGCTTCGTGTACCCCAGCAACACCGTCGCCTCCGCAGGGCTGAGCACGACCGCGATCAGCTGCTCGGCTCGCGCAGACGTCACCACGCGGGTGACCGTCTGCCCACTCGCCATCACCACCGTGAGATGCACCGTGGTCACCGGGTAGCACCCCAACCGCTTCGGCTCCGGCTTCCCCGGCCCCCACGAGCAGCGGCGGCCCTGATACTCGGCCGGCCGCGCCCCGGTCCTCGACCAGGCCACCGCCACATCACCGCGCGAGTCAACGGCCACACGACCGCCGATCGCGGACACGTGGCCGCTACCCAAGTGCAAGGGCGGGGCGGATGCGACCACCTGCGGCGCCGACCAGTCAGCCCGCGCCGCCGGCGCCCAGCCTGCCAGCGCAGCAACGACAGCGCCCAACGTCAGCGCAAAGCAGGCCAGTGGATTTCGAACGCTCGACATGTGCACCGACCGTAGCCAGCCGGAACTCCGCGCGAAACCGTGAAAACCCCCAGCATCGGAACGGAGAAACCGACCCTCCGGAGTCGAGTTCAGACGTACCCACGCTGTCGCTTCCGCGTGGAGGCGAGCGTGTCGGCGGACACCGCTCACGCGCCTGGATCGGACGAAACAGGAGCGGGGAGCCGTCGGTCGCGCACGAATGCTGTCACGTGAATCCGAGCGCGTCCGTGGGGCAGACTGCCGGCGGTCTCCCGCGAGCAGATTGTCTACCCCGCCGGGGTGCTGGAGCGGATCGAGCGGCGCACCAAGACCTTCAGCGAACACGCCGAGGCGCTGCGAGCGTCCGGGCGACACCTCAAGCGCGGCCTTTTGCTGCACGGGCCGCCGGGGACCGGCAAGACGCTCACGGTGATGTACCTGTCGAGCTTGATGCCCGAGCGCACCGTCCTGCTGCTCACGGGCAACGCGCTGGGCGCGGTCGCCACCGCGTGCGCGATGGCCAGGGAGCTGGCGCCCGCGATGCTCGTCCTGGAGGACGTCAACCTGGTCGCCGAGAACCGCGCGCTCGGCCGGCCGACCACCGTGCTCTTCGAGCTCCTCAACCAGCGGGCTGAGTGATACCAAGCTGCGGTCAAGTTGAGGGACGTGATCCACGGGCGGTTGGTGAGGGATTGAATGTGGAGTGATCTTCATCCCCTGCCTTGACTGACAACTGGTATGAGGACACCGACGTCGTGTTCGTGCTCACGACCAATCGCCCCGAGGTGATCGAGCCCGCGCTCGCCTCCCGCCCCGGACGGATCGACCTCGCCGTCTCCATGCCACTCCCCGACGAGGAGGGCCGCGCGCGCCTGCTCGACCTCTACGGCACCGGGCTCCAGCTGCTGCTGCGCGACCAGGCCCGCTTCATCGCCGCCACCGCCGGCACCACGCCGGCGGTTCATCCGCGAGGCGCTGCGCCGCGCCGCCCTGCTCGCCGCCGGGCGTGGGGATCAGAACCGCATCGACGACGAGCTGCTCGCCAGCGCCATCCACGAGCTGCGCGAAGGCACCGACCAGCTGACCAGCGCGCTGCTCGGTGCCCAGCCGGCCCAGTGAGGTGCTGCTGCCCCAGCTCAGTGGGCGCTCTTGGTGAGCCGCAGCGCGGCGTCCGACAGCAGCGTGTTACCACTTTCGTTACCACCCCGGCCCTTGCCACCCCTACCGGCCAACCCTGCAGGCACAAAAAAACCCCGCCTGAGCGGGGCTTTTCTGTGACGCGCCAGGAGAGATTCGAACTCCCGACCTTCGGTTCCGTAGACCGACGCTCTATCCAGCTGAGCTACTGGCGCAGAGGTGCTTAGTCTAGTCGCCCCGGCCGGGAGGGGCCTTCGGAGCGCGCGGCGGACCCTCGACGATCACGGGCGCCCGCGACGATGCCGATCGAGATCGCCCTCCCAGCGGACCCTGCCACGGAGATCCAGCACGCCCCCAAACTGCGATGCGACGAAACGGGGAGGGAGGGACGAAGATCGAACCCGAACATTGTGTGGAAACGCATTAGCGAGTCTGCATGCCCGGCGTTATGGCTGACGCCTGTGAGATGGCAGGTCAAGCGAACGAGCGGCCCCAAGGTAGAGCCTCGTGTCGTTGTCCTGATCCTCGATGGTCATAGCGTACGCTGTGGCGTTCCCGAGGTCCGCGTCGGCGACCCACGCTTGCGCGCCGACGGATGGATACCACGAAAGGGAATTGTAGTACGAAACCGGCCGATCCTTCGGTCGAGACCGCATCGTCGCCGTCCAACCCAAGCCCTCGTTCCTCCCTTGCCGCTCGACTGCAGCCATCGAGCACTCCGCACCCACGCTGCGGTCGGAAAGCTGTACGAATGCTCCAGTAAATAGGATATCAGCCCATGGACAACGATCAACGCTTCCTTGCATGCCTCCGCGAGTTTGTGGGTGTCGAAGGCTTGCACTCCCTGAGCGAAACCAAAAAGCGCAGCGGGCTTCCTTCGCGGAGCTCGGTCGATACCCACCTGAAACGGTTCAACGAGTTGCTCGAATGCGAAGTCACCGAGGCCGGAGTGAAGCGGACCGCCGCGGGCATGCGCATTGAGGAGGATGCGAAGCGCCTGCTGAAGGATTTGGACCAGAGCATCCGGCGGGCTCACGAGCACCTGAAGCGGCTGGCACGAACCGATCGGCCGGTGGGTATTGCGATGTCGCCGACGATCTGGATGTGGTGCGCAACGCCCGACAAGCTGCCGCTCACGAGCTCGCTGCCGGGCCATCCGTCGGCTGAGTTCCTGGTGGCCAACTCAGCTCGGGTTGAGAAGGTCGTGCAGGACGGCCTGTTCGAGATCGGGATCGCCGCGAGCCGGCACATCCGCGAGCCGGAGGATGGCGCCTGCCACGCCGAGCCGTTTGGGAAAGACGAGATCCTTGTCCTCGTTCCACCCGCACACGAGTGGGCTGCACGGCGGCAGCTGAAGGCCGCTGATCTCAGCAGCACTCGGCTGATCGTCCTCGACATAACAGCGAACGCCCGCCAGGTCGTCGATGCCGGCATGAACAGGGTCGGGCTCGAGCTTGCCGAGCCATTGGAGGAGGCTGCAACGGCGGGACTGGTCCTCCAGGAGGCGCGTCGCTCCAAGCAGCCGGCGTTGGTCTCCGAACTCGTCCTCAGTACAAGGCCGGGTCGCGAAGCCGAGGAGGAAGGGTTCAAGCCCAAGCGGGTCAACGACCTCAAGCTTGCGCGCAGCTTCGTCCTCATCTACCACGACCCGGCTATGATGCGACCGGAGGCGCAGGCGACACTCGAAGAGCTTCGCGCCTTGCGATTCTTGGGTGGCGTTGGCGTTCCCGTCAGCGCCGGGGGCTCATCTCCAGCCGCTGTTTCCGGGGCCGACAGCGAGCCCTAGAGCAAGCCTGCGTGTGAGAGGGCGCCGATCAGAACGGCGAGGGCGAGGAGGATGGCTGCCCAGCCCTGCAGCAAAGACCCAGTCACGTAGCCGATCGCACGCAACAGTTCGATGGTCGAGTCGGGTGGATCGGCCAGGAGCGCCCACACACTCGCGCACGCTGCCTTGGGATTCTCGAGGAAAACTCGGCGCGCCCAATCCTTGATCTGGGCTACGCGGCGTTTGACGAGAAAGAAGCCGAGTCGCGGCGCGGCCCACAGCTTGCGACCTGGTGGGTCCTCCAGGGAGGACATCCGGTCTGGCGCCGTGAGCCCGAGCAGTTGCAGCAGCAGTCGATGGGGCAAGGTGGGGGGGGTCAGGACCCTTCTCGTCTCGGCTCTCGCCAGCGCCCCGGGGCGCACCAGGAGCACGTGGGCCAGCGCGAGTCGCATGGCGTTGGATTCCATCGGACTCGCCGGCAACAGGATCGCGTTGACCTCGGGAAACGCCGTCCATATTTCCCGCATCGCGGCGATCGCGGGCGGGATCGGGATCGAACCGCGACGGAACAGGCGCTCGCTCTCGATCAGCTTGGCGAGTCCGCCCTCGAGCGCCGGGTTCTGATCGCAGAGCGCAACTTTCAGTCCGGACCCGTCCCACTGTGCCTCGTAGAAGACATTCGCGGTGCGAACGCGGTTGAGGTTGTGTATGAGGCCGCCAGTGGAAGGCGAGCCCAACATGCCGGAGAGAGCCGAGTGCAGCCACAGCGACAGCTTGCTCTCGGAGTACACCGCGACGACCCACTGATCGATCATCGGCAGCTGATCCAGCCAGCGTGTCGCCGGGGTTCGACGCCCCTGCACGACGACCGTCTTCGAGCAGGTGACGACGGTGAGGGCCTGACCGAAGGGGGTGAGGTAGAGCTTGGACATCTACCCACCCCTCGCAGCAGGCTTGGTCATCAATGAGGCTACCTCTGGACGTTGGTTTGATACTGCCGATGCCATCCCTATGCTCCCCCTCCTTATCTGCTATAAGGCTGCGTACAGATTTTGAGACCTATCGTTCAGGTCTATGGAGCCTCTCCCATGCACCAGACGGTAGGGTATCAGATTGGCAAAACATCCACCATAGAATCTAGGAGGATCGATGAAACAAGCACGTAGCGATCTGCGGAGCGAGCAATTGCAAGCGATCCACGACTCCGGTGGCCAGGCGCTGGACAACGCATCGTTGGAGGTGACGGACGATGTTGAGGTCTGAGAAAAAGGTCGCCCGCGAAGAGCGGGCGCGTGCGACTCTGCAGGAAATCGGAAAGCCGCCGGAGGCCATCCTGAACGCGATCCTCGAGGCCACCTCGCTCGATCTCAACGAGCTGGGCGTGCTGGTGCGGCGGTCGGGGTACACGATCAGGCGCTGGCGCGCCCTCCATGAGGAGGCCAACATCCCGCCCGAGGCGGCGTGCGCGATCGAGGATCTACGCTCGATCATCTCGTTGCTGATCGAAGCCGGGTACTCCAAGCGCACGATCACCAGCTTCCTGCGCTCGCGCAATGCCGGACTCGGTCGCGACCGGCCCTTGGATGGATTGCGGAGCGATGTTGGAGAGTTCGTCCGCGTCGAGCATGTCACCCAGTGCTTCATCGCTGGAGTCTTGCCCGAGCAGGGTCGTCACGTGATCGAGCGACCCCGATCGGTGCTGCCCGTCGCGATCACGGACGCCGTTGACGAACCGTCGCCGGGTGGCGATCCGGCGACCCCCATCGATCCGGCCGGCCCCGACACGGGCGCCGATCGCAGGGAGAAGGCAAGAGCATAAGACGGTCTCCTGCAAGCCAACCCCGACGGCCGACCGCCCGATCAAGACGATCGGCGCTGAGGGCGACATCCACGCACCGCTGACGGGAGGCGCGGCAGCGGGCGGCCGAGGAGATCCTCCACGCAGCCGCGGTGTGTAGCGTAAAACACGCTACAATTGCAAAATGGCCTCTACTCCTCCACCGCTGTCGCTGAGGCTCGGCCGCGAAGGACTGAGGGCGCTCGAGGAGATCGCCCGGCGGCGAGGCGTGAGTCGTGCCGAGGCAGCACGCCAGGCCATCGCGGAGACAGCCGAGCGCGAGCTCAGACGCACGGGTCTTGCCGCCGAGGCCAGGAGCCTCATGGAAGACCGGCGATATGTCCGGGAAGCCCACGAGGTCGCCAGCCTGATGGAGGAGCTGCGTGGTCCGTGGTGACGTCCATGTGATCACGTTGCCACGCAAGCGCGGCCACGTACAAGGTGGTCGCCGCTACGCGGTGATCGTCCAAGCCGACGATCTCCTCGCCCTATCGACTGTCGTCATCTGCCCGACCTCCCGCTCAGCTTTCCCAGCCAGCTTCCACCCCGAGATCGCGCTGCTCGATCAACCGACCCAGGTTCTTTGCGAGATGGTTGGGGCCGTCGACGCTCGCGCCCTCGGCGAGCGAATAGGACATATCACCTTGGAGGAGCAGCGTGCCGTCGAGGACGCCCTCCAGCTCGTACTCGACCTACCCTGAGTCGCGCACCACGCTCGAAGCGCCTCTGGGTTCGTACAAGAGCCAAACGCCGGTGTCCAATCGGTCGCCTGTTTTCGGCTTCGCGAAGCCCAAGAACGAGCGACAATCGTCGGGGACGAGGTCTTCACGTTTGGGGTTTGCCCTTTGCGGGCGGGGCCTTTCGGGGACGCTGAACGGCCCGACCACGGCTTAAGCGGCGTTTGACCACACTGTGGGTGTCTCGTGTCAGCGGTTGCGCGGCTGGGGTCGTCTTTGGCTTGTCCGGCTCGCTGGCTGGGTGCCCTCGGCCTGCTCGAATGCTTCCAGGGACAGCGCTTGGAGCTCGCCTACGAGTGCTTGCAGGCGGCGGTTGTTCTCAAACCAGGGCCGGTAGCGCTTGAGCTGCTCGGGGGTGAGTCGGCGGGTGGTGGTCTTGCCGGCGACCTTGCGTGTCCAGGTGTGGTAGGGGCCGTGCAGCTTCGGTTGGTCTGCGTGGCAGGCGCAGCTGGGCTTGCCGCAGCGGTTCATCACGACGTTGATGCTGCCGGGCAGGATGTGGTCGATCTCGGCGATCTGCGCTTTGAGCTTGCGCTGGCGGCGCTGCGGCGTGGGGGGGTTCTCCGGGGTGCGCTCAGGCATGGTGGCGATGATCGCTCATTCTGTCCGATAGTAGTCGTACTGTTGGACAGGTGAGGGATCGCGATGAGCACTCGGACACCAAGTGATCCTGCCCTGAAGGCCCAGGCGGCGATCGCCTCATACCGCCCATGCTCGGTGAGCGAGGCGGCCGGCGCCTTCGCGCGCGTCCTCGTGGCGAAGGCTCGGCCCTCCACGCCGGCACGGGCGAAGGCGCTGCTGTTCGCCGCGTCGCGTCTGGCGGCGTTCGGGGAGTCGGTGGGCCTTGAGCTTGAGGCCGAGGTGCTGCTTCACGCCTCGGTGATCGAGCGCTTTGTCCTTGCGGCTCCCAAGACGCTCTCGCCAGCGACCAGACGAACGCTCAGAACCAACCTGCGGGCGCTGGCCCGTGCGCTTGAGGCTCATCCGCAGCCGGCGGCGAGGGCGCTGCCCCGCGAGCGCGCCAAGCCCCCCTACAGCGACCCTGAGATCGCCGCCTACCTGGACTGCGCCCGGGCGCAGTCCACGCTCTCGCGGCGGATGCACGGGGGCGCGCTGATCTGCCTGGGCGCCGGTGCGGGGCTTACCGGCTCCGAGCTTCGCCACGTCTGCGGAGAGGACGTGCTGAAGCGCTCCGGCGGGGTGCTGGTGGAGGTCTCGGGGCGCCGGGCGCGCGCCGTTCCCGTGCTTGGGCGTTTCCATGAGCCGTTGCTCGCCGCCGCCGCGTTCGCCGGGGAGGGCTACCTGCTCGGCGGGGAGAATCCTCTGCGCAAGAACCTGACCGCTCAGATCGCGGCCCTGTTCTGCGACTCCTCGCTGCCACGCCTGGATACCGGGCGCCTGCGATCCACCTGGCTCACCGAGGCCGCGCGGCTGATCGGCCTTCACGCGTTCATGGCCGCCGCGGGCGTGCGCTGCTCACAGCGCCTGGGTGACATCGCGGCCTGCCTGCCCGACCCCTCAGAGCGGGAGATCCTCAGACTGCTGGGAGGGGCGCCTTGAACGCGAGTGATCGGCTACGGCGCCTGCAGGCGATCATCGACGCCTCAGGCGTCCCCGCGCGTGTGGAGGCGATGCTGCCTATCGGCGTGCGCCCCCGCCAGCTGTCGGTGCGCACACTGCTGCTGGGAATGCTCACCGCGCTCTCAGACGGCCGCCCGGCGCACCTTCGCCGCGTGCACGAGGCACTCAGGAGCCTGCCCGAACAACAGCAGTGGCAGCTCGGCGTGCTCACCCAGTGGAAGAACGGCCCGCACCTGCTCACCTACCGCCAAGTCGAGCGCACCTTCATGCTTATCGTCAGGGCGCTCCGCAAGGCAGAGCCCGACGGAGAGCCCTCCCAGGCGCTCTGCGAAGTCATGGACGCACTGCTGCAGGCAAGCGTCCAAACACTCGGCGCTCCCGAGAGCAGCTCGCTCGCCGTCGACTAGACCGACCTCCAGACATGGTCGCGCCCCCCACGCAAAAGACGCGCCGAGGCCGAGGGTGCTGAAGGGCTCTCAGAGAACGCAGATGCAGACACGCCAGAGAAGGACACGGTTTGCGCCGACCCGGAGGCCTCCTACGGGCACCGCCGCGGCGACGGGCCAGGCCAGAAGGACGAGGCCTTCTACGGCTACTACCTGCAGGCCGCCACGATCGTCAAAGAAGAGCATGGCCCCGAGATCGGAGAGCTCACCCGGCGCATCCTCCTCAGCTCCTGCCACGTGGACCCACCGGCAGCGTTCGTGGGAGTGCTCGAGCGCGTGGCAGCCGCCGGCATCACCCTTTCCGATGTGCTCGCCGACTCCGGCTACGCCTACCGCGTAGCGGAGAGCTGGGCGCTGCCGTTGCGGCGCCTGGGCGCAGCACTCATCCAAGACCTGCACCCCAACGACCGCGGCCTGAAGGGCACCCACAACGGGGCGACCCTCACAAACGGCAACCTCTACTGCCCGGCCACACCAAAGGCGCTGCTGGAGCTCGGCCCGCTCTCGCCCGGCGCGAGCACCGAGCAGATCACCGCGCACGACCAGCAGACCGCCGAGCTCTCCCGCTACAAGCTCAGCCCGATCACGAGCGCTGACCACGACGGCTACCACCGCGTCGCCTGCCCAGCCACCCAGGGCAAGCTGCGCTGCCCACTACGCCCCTCATCGATGGAGCTGCCCCACACCCGCCCACAGGTACTCCAAGCGCCCGAGCATCCGCCGAAGTGCTGCCAGCAGCAAACGATCACCGTGCCCGCCACCGTGAACGCTAAGACACAGCAGAAGCACGACTACCCCTCGGCGGCCCACCGCCACTCCTATAACCGCCGCTCTGCCGCAGAGCGCACATTCTCCACCGTCAAGGACCCCGCCACCAACGACATCTCGCGGGGATGGTGCCGGCTGATGAGGCTCACCGGCCCCTCACTCTTCCTGGCTTGCCTGTTCATCGTGCGCAACGAGCGCGTGGCCGGCGCCTTCAACGCCCGCGAGGCCGAGCACGCCCGCCGGCAGGCGTGCGGGCTGCCCCCACGCAGACGCCGCCGACGACGGCGAGGCACACTACACGACCCCCTCGCCGAGGCCAACGCACCACCGGCCTGAAAGCCGCCGACCCGGCCATCGCCAGCACCCAGAAGAACCCTCCAACAACGCCGGCGACACCACACGGTCCCCGACGCCCTCAAGCACCCGGAAGTCCATCCGCCCACCCCACCATGCTGCACACAGCACCCAAGCAGGCCCACCACGCCACCGCCAGCGTTGCGCCCCCGGCCCAGGCAGGACCCAGACCGCCAACGCCACCCAAACGTGAACAAAAGACGCGTTCAAACGTGAACACCTCGGGGACGGAGAGGGAGGGATTCGAACCCTCGAACGAGGTCAACCCCCGTTACGCGATTTCCAGTCGCGCCCGTTCAACCGCTCCGGCACCTCTCCAGCCATCGTGACGCTCGGCGGCTCCCGTAAGGCTACGACACTCAGGGGTGGTCCGCTGGTAGGCTCCGCGGGCATCGTCCAACCCAACGGGAGCCCTGCTAGGAAACATGCTTCTCGCCGCGAGCGCAGCCTTCAGCAAGGATGTGGGCCTGATCGTCACGTTCATCGGGATCGGGGTGGTGGTGAACGTGATCGTGGTGTACCTGGCGATCCAGATCCGGGGGGAGCGCAGCCAGAACCAGGAGTACGTCTCCTCCCGCCGGCGCGGCCCCGGTCCGTGAGCGACGGCCGCACGCCGCCATGCCGCACGGGGGCGGCGGGCGTGTCATCGTTGCAGCGATGAGCGATGTTGTGAGGGCGGGAGACTTCGAGCGGACCCAGGCGACCGCGGGGGACCCCGCGGGGGAGCTGGCGTTCGCGGGCCCGGGGGAGCACGCGCGGATGCTGGCGGCGGGTGAGGTGTCCTCACGGGAGCTGGTGGAGCTCTCGCTGGAGCGGATCGCCGCGGCGGATGGGGCGCTGAACGCGTTCCGGTGCGTGCGCGCGGTGGAGGCGCGCGGGGAGGCGCTCGAGGCGGACCGCCGCCGGGCGGCGGGGGAGCGCGCGCCGCTGCTGGGGGTGCCGGTGGCGATCAAGGACGACGTGGACCTCGAGGGCGAGGAGAGCCGCTTCGGCTGCCCCGGGAGCTTCGAGCCGCGGGCGCGGGACTGCGAGGCGGTGCGTCGCCTGAGGGAGGCGGGGGCGGTGATCGTGGGCAAGACGAACACCCCGGAGCTGGGGCAGTGGCCGTTCACGGAGGGCGCGGCGTTCGGGGCGACGCGGAACCCGTGGAGTCTGGAGCACACCCCGGGGGGCTCCTCGGGGGGCGCGGCGGCGGCGGTGGCGGCGGGATTGGTGAGCGCGGCGGTGGGCTCAGATGGGGCGGGCTCGGTGCGGATCCCGGCGGCGTGGACGGGCCTGGTGGGGATCAAGCCGCAGCGGGGACGGATCTCGACGTGGCCGGACGCGGAGGCGTTCCACGGCCTGACGTGCCTGGGGCCGCTGACGCGCACGGTGGCGGACGGGGCGCTGCTGCTGGACGTGCTGAGCGGGAGCCACCCGGGGGACCTGCACCGCCCGCCGGCGCCGGCGGAGCCGTACGCGACAGCGGCGCGCCGAGACCCGGGGCGCCTGCGGATCGGGCTGTCGCTGCGAATCCCGTTCAGCCTGGCGCCGGCGAGACTGGACGCGCGGGTGCGCGCGGCGGTGGAGCGCCTGGCGGAGGTGCTGCGGGGGCTGGGCCACGAGGTGGTGCGTGATGACCCCGCGTACCGGCTGATCGGGTTGACGTTCATGCCGCGCTCGATGGCGGGGCTGAGGGAGTGGATGGGGCGCGTCCCGGACCCCTCGCTGCTGGATGAGCGCACGCTGAACAACGCGCGCATGGGGCGCCTCTTCGGGGGGCCGGTGCTGGCGCTGGCGAAGGCGCTGGAGCGTCCACTGCAGCGCCAGGTGGGACGGATCTTCCGGCGGGTGGACGTGGTGCTGGCGCCGACGACCGCGAAGCCCCCGGAGCGGATCGGGGCGATCGAGGGCCTGGGACACTGGGACACGGACAAGGTGGTGGTGGGGGCGTGCCCGTACGCGTGGCCGTGGAACGTGCTGGGGTGGCCGGGGGTGAACGTGCCGGCGGGCCTCACGAGCGAGGGCCTGCCGCTGGGAGCCTCACTGCTGGGACCGGCGAACAGCGAGTCGCGACTGATCTCGCTGGCGGCGCAGCTGGAGGAGGCGGAGGGCTGGCAGCACCGTCGCCCGCCGCTGCTCGCGCACTGAGGGGTAGAGGTTGGGGATCGTCCGCGCGGGTCCCGGCTGCAACCGGGCGCGTGCGCGCGGGGCCTCCGTGCCCCGCGTCGAAGCGGGCCGGGAGCATCGGCGGATAATGCGAGGATGAGCCTCGGCCTCTACTTCCACCACCCGGCGTGCCTGGAGCACGACCCGCGGGCGCACATGCCGAGCCACCCGGACACCCCGGAGCGCCTGGAGGCGATCGAGCGGCGCCTCGAGAGCCGCGGGTGGCTGGGATGGGAGCGGCGGGCGGCCCCGGCGGCGAAGGAGGAGGAGCTCGAGCTGGTGCACAGCGCGCGCCACGTGCGGGGAATCCGCGAGCTGTGCGAGGCGGGGGGCGGGGAAATCGACGCGGACACGTTCGTGGGGGAGGCGTCCTACCGCGCGGCGCTGCACGCGGCGGGCGGGGCGTGCGCGATGGCGAGGGCGCTGCTGGCGGGGGAGGCGACGGTGGGGTTCTGCGGGGTGCGGCCCTCGGGCCACCACGCGGAGCGGGAGCGGGCGATGGGCTTCTGCCTGTTCGACAACGTGGCGGTCGCGGCGGAGCTCGCGATCCGGGAGCTGGGGGTGGAGCGGGTGTTCATCCTGGACTGGGATGTGCACCACGGCAACGGCACGGCGGAGATCTTCCGGCGCCGCGGGGATGTGCTGTTCGCGAGCATCCACCAGTCGGGCCTCTTCCCGGGCACCGGGCCCCTGGGAGATGTGGGCTCGGGGGAGGGGGAGGGCTACACGATCAACCTGCCGGTGCCGGCGGGCTCGGAGGGAGAGTTGTGGCTGTCGCTGCTGGAGCACGTGGTGCTGCCCGCGGCGAGCGCGTTCGCGCCGCAGCTGGTGCTGATCTCGGCGGGGTTCGACGCCCACGCGGGGGACCCGCTGGCGGGGTGCCGCCTGCAGACGGAGTCCTTCGCGGAGATGGCCCGCCACGTGCGCGAGGCGGCGGCGGCGCTGGGCGCGCCGCTGGGGGCGGTGCTGGAGGGGGGTTACGAACCGCGCACGCTGGTGGAGTGCGTGGAGGCGACGATGGTGGCCCTGGGGGGCGAGGGCGAGGCGAGCACGGCGGCCCCGGAGCAGCTGCTGACGTCACGGGCGGCGGCGCAGATCGGCCACTACTGGCCGCTGTAGGGCCACCCTACGTCCCCGCGAGGACCTTGAGGGGCTGCATGCGGGTGACCCGCCACGCGGGGTAGATCCCGCCGAGGACTCCGATCGCGAAGCCGACGAGCAGGCCGCGCCCGAGGCCCCAGGCGGTGACGGAGGGCGAGACGTAGGAGCTCACCCCGAGCGCGCGCACGAGCAGATCGGCGCCGATCACCCCGACCAGCAGCCCCGCGGCGGCTCCCAACATGCTGACCGCGATCCCTTCCCCCATCACGAGGGTCGCCACGCGCCGCGGCGACCAGCCGACGGTGCTGAGCAGCCCGAGCTCCCCCTGGCGCTCCACGATCGACATCGCCATCGTGTTGGCGACCCCGATCGCCCCCACGATCAGCGCCATCACCACGATCACGAGGATCGCCTTGGTGATCAGCGTGCCGTTGGCCCCCGCTCGCAGGGCCTGGTCGGGGTCGGTGATCACCTGGGTGCCGGGGAGGCTCCGTTCGATCGTCCCCGCCGCCGCGCTCGCGCGGACGCCGGGGGCGAGCGTGACCACGACGTCGGTCTCCTCCCCCGCGCGCCCCGCGAGCCGGCGGGCCTGTGCGAGCGAGAGGACGGCGCCGGCGTCCTCGAAGAGGATCCCGGAGTGGTAGAGGCCCGCGACGCGGTAGGGGCGCCCGGCGACCGTGAGCAGGACGCCCGGGGCGAGGTGCAGCCGCGCGGCGAGGCGGTCGCCGACGAGCGCTTCCCGTTCGGGGGATGCCGGACGGGCGCCGGCGACGATCACGAGGCTCTGTGCGAAGAAGCCGCGGGGGTCCGCGCCGAAGGCCACCGCGCCGGGTTCGCCCTTGACGGATTCGACCATCAGCACCAGGGGCGTGGCGCGGGCCACGTAGGGCTGCTTGGCGAGCCGCCCCACGAGCGATTCGGGGAGGATCGAGGCGGTGGGATCGGAGACGTTGGCCTGGAAGACGCCGAGGTCCGAGCCGCCGAGGTGGACGAGCCCGGCGGCGGTCTCTTTGAGCCCCTGGGTGAAGGAGAGCAGCGCCACGATCGTGGCGATCCCGACGGCGATCCCGGCGGCGGTGAAGAGCGTGCGGGTGAGCCGGCGCCGCAGGTTGGTGGCGATGATCGAGAGCACGGGCGGTCCTCAGCGGTGCGTGGTGGAGGGCGTGTCTGCGAGAGATCCATCGACCGAGCGCCCGCCCGCGGACGGTGTATCGGCGGGAGACCCGTCGGTGGAGCGCTCCGCCACGTGTGGCCCGTGTCCAGGCCGCCCGCTCGTAGCGGCGACAGGCGCTTCGCCCGTGGCGAGCGCGCCGTCGAGCAGGGTGACGGTGCGGTCCGCGCGCGCGCCCACGGCGGCGTCGTAGCTGAC
The DNA here is from genome assembly GCA_963813765.1 of uncultured Solirubrobacterales bacterium. Taxonomy (GTDB): domain Bacteria; phylum Actinomycetota; class Thermoleophilia; order Solirubrobacterales; family Solirubrobacteraceae; genus Palsa-744. The sequence continues at coordinate 710,338 of CAWFAB010000001.1, read as the reverse complement.
CACGATCATCGTGGTGCCGTGCTGGTCGCGCAGGCGGAAGAGCAGGTCGAGCACGCGCTCGGAGGTGACCGAGTCGAGCGCCCCGGTGGGCTCGTCGGCGAGCAGCAGGCACGGCTGGTTGATCAGCGCGCGCGCCACGGCGACGCGCTGGCGCTCTCCTCCGGAGAGCTCGGAGGGGAGGTGCTCGGCGCGATCGGCGAGCCCCACCTCCTCGAGCAGCGCAAGCGCGCGGCGGCGGCGCTCGGCGCGGCGCACGCCGGCTCCGATCAGGGGCACCTCGACGTTCGCGCGCGCGCTCAGCGTCTCCAGCAGGAGGTGGCGCTGGAAGACGAAGCCGACCACCTCGCGTCGCGCGCGCGCGACGTCGCGCTCCCGCCAGATCGCGCGCCCGTCGATCAGCACGCGCCCCCGATCGGGCTGCTCCAGGCCGCCGATCAGCGCGAGCAGTGTGCTCTTGCCCGAGCCCGAGCGGCCGGTGATCACGACCGCCTCGCCGGCGGGCACGCGCAGGGAGACGCCGCGCAGCGCGCTCACCCCGCCGAAGCTCTTGGTGACTCCCTCGAGGAGCACCTCCACGCCGGCGGAGGGGCTCACACCGGACCCCTCTCCGCGCAGCCGGCCTCCTCGACCCTCACCGCCGGCGGAGGCGCTCACGCGAGATCCCTCCGCGCATGGCCCGCTCTTATCTTCGCTCCCACCTCATCCACCCGTCACCCGCACCGCATCCTCCCTCACCTTACGACCTGCACCGGGTAATCGAGGTCGAGCGTGACCCCACCGGAGACGATCACCGCGCGGAACGTGAGCGGGTAGCCGACAGCCGCGGGAGGCCAGGTGAACACATCGGAGAAGCGCCCCGTGAAGGTGTAGTGGGAGCGGTGGGCCACCACCTGGGCGCCGAGCAGGTACTCGTAACTCACGCTCGCGCGAGCGGGATGGCCGCCGCGGCTGACGGTGAAGCTGATCGGCCAGCGGGCATCCGCATGCGGGTGGTGGGTGCCCGCGCGCAGCGTCGCGACGACCCCGCCCGAGGCGGCGCCGACCTGCCCTTCCGTGCCGGCGGAGGCGCCGCCGAGCAGGGCGGCGATCGCGAGCGTCACCACCATCCACGCATGGGTCAGGATGTTGCGGATCGCCATCACCGGAGAGATCTCCTTTCAGCACCTTCGACCACTGAGGATAGGCGCCACCCGAGCGGACGCTCACGCGACCGCGCGCAGGTGGCGGTAGGGCTCGCCGCGCAGTTCGCGCACGAGCGCGTCGAGCACGCCGCCCTCGTCCTCCTGGCGGCCGTCGGTGACCGCGCCGATAACCGCGCGCTTGCGCTCCAGGAGGGTCGCGATCGTCTCGTCGATCGTGCCCGCCGCGAGCAGGTAGGAGGCGTTGACCGCGTCCTGCTGGCCGATGCGGTGGCAGCGGTCCTCCGCCTGGTCGTGCTTCGCGGGGGTCCAGTCGAGCTCGAGGAAGGCCACGTTCGAGGAGCGCGTCAGTGTGATCCCCTGGCCGGCGACGTCGATCGAGCAGACGATCAGCTGGTTCTCGGCGCCGTCCGGCGCCTGGAAGGCGCGCAGCGAGGCGTCCCGCGCGGCGTGGGAGTCGGCGCCGAGGATGTGGAGCGCCTCCGGGAAGCGCTCGAGCACCGCGCGCTGGATCTCGCGGTGGTGGGCGAACACGACGAGGCGCTCGCCGGAGGAGAGGAAGTCGTGGATCCACGCGAGCGCCGCGTGCAGCTTGCCCCGCGCCGCGAGCAGCTTGAGCGCGTTCAGCCGCACCAGGCGCTCCGCGCGCAGCGCCGCCGCGACCTTCGCGTCGAGCTCGCGCAGGTCGAGCGGCTGACTCTGGAGCCACGCCACCACGTCGCGCTCCGCGAGGCGGTACTCGGTCTCGTTGTCGAGCTCCACCGGCACCACCGCGCGCGTCTTGGCGGGCAGCTGCGGCAGCACCTCCGCCTTCAGACGGCGCACGAAGCAGCGCGCGCGCAGGTGCCAGTGCAGGCGCAGGTGCGCGTCCGTCCCACGGAAGCGCCGGCCAAACTGGGCGCCCGAGCCGAAGTCATGCAGCCGGCCGAGGATCCGCAGCTGCGCGATCAGCTCCGGGGGGCGGTTCATCACGGGCGTGCCCGTGAGCGCCATCACGAGGCCCTCGCGCGGCACCGCCGCGGCGAGTCGCTGAACCGCCTGGGTGCGCTTCGCGGCGGCGTTCTTGCAGTAGTGGGACTCGTCGAGCACCAGCGCGCGGGGGCCCAGGGCGCGCAGCTCCTCCAAGCGCGCCGCGAGGATGTCGTAGTTGACGACCGTGACGTCCACGGGCCCCTCCGTGCGCGCTCCCCTCGCCGCCCCGGTGCCGCCTTGCCCGGCCGCGCGCACGCCGGTTACCGCCCGCGCTGAGGCGCCGGTTGCGGCCGATGCCAAAGCATCCTCGCCGGTTCCCGCCAGGGCCAAGAGGCCCGCGCCGGCGCCCATCGGTGCCAAGACGCCCGCGCCGGTGCCCACCAGCGCCCGCGCGCTGCGACCCGGCAGCCAGCGCTCCAGCTCGCGCAGCCAGTTGAGCTTGAGGCTCGCCGGGCACACCACCACCGCCGGGTAGGCCCCGTCGGCCTCCAGCGCCGCGAGCGCCTCGATCGTCTTGCCGAGCCCCTGCTCGTCGGCGAGGAACGCGCGCCGCTGGGAGAGCAGGTAGCTCACCCCGGCGCGCTGGAACGGCTTCAGCTCGCCCCCCAGCCCGGGGACCTGCAGCGGCGCGTCGGTAGCCGCCGAGAGCGCCACCAGGCCCGCCGCGCGCGCGTGCTCCTCGCGGACCTCCTGCAGCAGCTCGAGCGCCTCGGGCTCCACCCAGGTCCCGTGCTCGGCGAGGAAGGCGTCGAGCTCCGGCACGCAGAACGGGTCCGCGCGGATCGCGGGAAGCTGCGCGTGCTCGTGCCCCGCGCCGCGGCGCGACCCCTGCGCCATCGCGCCCGCCAGCGCCGTGAACGCCTCGAGCTGGGTCGGATCGTGGCCGGGAGCCAGGACGAACGTGGGGTCCTCGTGGATCTCCGAGCACTCCAGCACCGCGGGCGGCGCGGGGCGCCCCTCCAGCAGCGCCGCGACGCAGCGCTCCACGGCGGAGCCGATCCAGCCGCGCAGCCGCCCGTCCATCAGCCGCCACGACTCGAGCGTGAGCGGGACGCTCGCCCCTCCCGGAATGCTCGTCGCCCGCTCGCGCAGGGCAGGCGGCAGGCGCTCGGAGTCCCCCAGCAGCAGGAAGACCGGCTCCTCGCCGGAGCCCCCCACCTCGATGCTGCCGCGCCACTCGGTGGCGCGCTCGAGCCACGCCCTCACGCGCTCCTCGACGCTCTCGGTCTCCAGGTGCTCGAGCAGCTCCGCGATCTGCGGCGCGTCGTGCTCGATCGCCGCGAGCGCGTACGTCCCGGCGGGGCCGTCTCCGGCGTGCAGGCCCGCCCTGCCCGCGAGCACCCGCGCAAGCGGCGTGTGCTCCGGCGCCAGCAGGATCCACTGCCTGCCGCGGCGGTCGCGGCACAGCGCGACCTCGTCCAGCTCGTCGAGGCCGGAGGCCGCACCCGCCTTCCCACGCTCGGCGCCCCGCGATCCGCCGGCCCCCTCGCGACCGTTGGCCCGCGATCCGCCGGGCGCCTCGCGGCGGGTCTGGTCGCGCAGCGCGAGCAGCGCGCGCCGCGCATCCTCGCTGAGGCGCAGGCCATCCGAGCGCGCGCTCAGCTCCGCCACGATCCGCGCAGAGAGCTCGTCGAGCGGGATCATCGCGCGGCCGATCGCCGGCACGCCGTACGCGTCCGGGTGCTCCATCAGCGCCTCCACGAGCTCAGGGGCCGTGTCGGTGGGGAAGCCCAGCCACCATTCGCCGTCCGGCCGCACCCGGTCGACCACGCACTCCCCTCTGCGGCGCTTGCGGCGGCGACGCTCGATCGCGCGCGCGAGCGCCTCGCTCACCGGCGGCTCGCCCGGCAGTCCCGCCAGCAGCCGCGCGAGCGCCTCCGCGGGCTCAGGGTCGAGGGGAACGCACCACGCCCGCTCCTGCGGATCCCAGCGGCGCCCCGGAATCGCGCGCAGCAGCTGGCGCATGCGCTCGTCGTAGGGGAAGCGCAGCACAGCCTCGCCCTCGGCGAGCGTTGCGTGGAGGGGGAAGGACATGAATACTGCACGATAGGCCGCAGGGTGGATGGGACACCCAGCCGCCGGGCACGGGCTGAGCCTCGCGCTGCTCGCGCTCGCCGCAATTGTCTGCGCCGCCCTCGCGCAGCGCATCGGGGCTCGGGGTGCGGCACCATGCGTGGACGCCTGAGCGCATCGGACTCTGCATAGATGCCTGAGCGGATCGGATTCCTCGGCCTCGGGATCATGGGCTCGCGGATGGCCGCCAACGTACGGCGCGCCGGCTTCCCCCTGACCGTCTGGACGCACACCCCCGGCAAGGCCGCCCTTTGGGCCTCCGAGCACGACGCCGTGGCGGTGGACAGCCCCGCCGAGGTCGCGCGCGCGAGCGACATCGTCGTGAGCATGGTCGTCGACGGGGAGCAGGTCGCCTCCGTGCTGCTCGGAGAGGAAGGCGTGACGCAGGGCAAGGAGGGCATGGCGAAGGGCACGGAGGGCATGGCGAAGGGCACGGAGGGCATGGCGAAGGGCACGGAGGGCATGGCGAAGGGCACGGAGGGCGTGGTGGACGGCGCGCACCCGGGGCTGCTCTGCGTGGACATGTCCACCATCGCCCCCGCCGACACCCGCCGGATCGGCGCGGCGCTGAGCGAGCGCGGGGTGCGGCTGCTCGACGCGCCCGTCACCGGCTCCTCCCCGCGCGCCGAGGAGGGCTCGCTGACGATCATGGCGGGCGGCGAGGCCGAGGACTTCGCCCGTGCGCGACCGCTGCTGGAGGCGATGGGCCGGGTGATCGTGCACGTCGGCGAGCTCGGGCAGGGCGAGATGCTCAAGCTCGTCAACAACGCCCTCGGCGCCGCCAACGCCGCCGCGCTCGCCGAGGCGCTGCTGCTCGCGCGCGCCACCGGTCTCGACCTCGACGCATTCGCGCAGGTGATCTCCAGCGGCTCCGGCGCCTCCGCCCAGCTGGAGCTCAAGGCCGGAGCGATGCGCGCCCACGACTACACGCCTCTGTTCAAGACCGAGCACATGCTCAAGGACGTCCGCCTCTGCCTCGAGGAAGCCCAGGCCGCCGGCATCCCCTTCCCTGCCGCCGCCCACGCGCGCGACCTGCTCGCCGCCACCGTCGGGCGCGGCCACGGCGCGGAGGACTACGCCGCGATCATCGAGGCCGCCGAGGGGCTCGCCGGGAGGCGGCTGTAGCGCACCGGGAGCCATGCCGCAAGCGACCTTCTACTTCGACCTCGGATCCCCGTTCGCCTACCTGACGGCGGAGCGTCTGGGGGAGCTTTTGCCCGAGCCGGTCACCTGGCAGCCGGTGCTGCTGGGCGGCATCTTCAAGCACAACGGACGGTCATCCTGGGCGCTCGGCGATGCCCAGGAGCGCGAGGCGGGGATGGCCGAGGTGCAGCGGCGCGCGCGGGAGTACGGACTCCCACCCCTGCGCTGGCCGGACCCGTGGCCGACCGACTACCTCTTCGCGATGCGAGTTGCGACCTTCGCCTTTCAGGTCGAACGTGGACGCGAGTTCACCATGCAGGCTTTCCGAGCCGCCTTCCAGGAGGGCCGCGACCTCAGCGTTGCCGAGCACGTCTTCGACGTCGCCGCCGCGATCGGGATCGATCCCCAGACCGCCACGGAGGCAGCCCACGACCCGGCTGTCAAGGAAGCCCTGCGGACCGCGACAGACGCCGCTCACGAGCGCGGCGTCTTCGGGGTGCCCACCATCGCCATCGACGAGGCTCTGTTCTGGGGCGACGATCGGCTGCTGGACGCCGCGGCCATGAAGGCACGCGATGAACCTGGGCGCGGGTCGGCCATCCGCGGCTGAGCGGATTCAAGGATAGGCTGGGTGGAGCCGAGAAAAGCCTGAGGATGAGGATCGAGCGCGCCAACACGAAGACGACGAAGGCCCTGGCGACGCTTGGGGCGCTGGCCGCGCTGGGCGCGGGAGGCGTGGCTGTGAGCGGCTGCGGCGCCTCCGCCACGCTGGACCCGATCGCGCGCGCCGCCGAGGTGACCAGCCGGCAGGCGGGCGCCAGGATCTCGCTCAAGATGCAGTTCTCCTCGCCCGCTCTGCCGGGTGGGTTCTCTGTCACCGCCAACGGCTACATCGACGAGCGCAACCGCTCCGGAGAGATGAGCATGGATCTCTCCGGTATCCCGGGCGCCTCGGCCCTGCCCGGGGGCGGGGCGGGAACCGTGCGGATGATCTTCCAGTATCCCGTGATCTATATGAACATGCCCTTCCTCGCCGGCAAGCTGCCGGAAGGCAAGACGTGGATAAAGCTCGACCTCACCAAGGCCGCGCAGGCGGCAGGGATCAACCTCTCCCAGCTCTCATCGCTCAACCAGACCGACCCCACCCAGTTCCTCGAATACCTGCGCGCGAGCTCCGGTGGGGTGGTCAAGGTGGGCGCCGAAGCGGTTGACGGGGCGCCCACCACCCACTACCAGGCCACCCTGCAGCTGAGCAGCATTCTCAACCGTCTCCCCTCGAGCGACCAGTCCTCGGCCAAGGCCGAGCTGGAAAAGCTCGGCAACGCCGGCGCGATTCCGGCGGACGTGTGGGTGGACGCACAGGGCAGGGTCCGCCGCATGCAGCTGACCGTCGCCGCCAACGTCCCCGCCGGCACAGCCGGCGGGGCGGCGGAAGCCGCCACCGGTGTGAGCGGCACGATCACGATCGACTTCACCAGCTACGGCCCCGTCCCCCCGATCGTCCCACCGCCCGCCGGCGAAGTCTTCGACGCCGGCGCGGTGGCCGCCGCAGGGATCGCCGGCGGGCAGGGCGGCTAGAGAGTCGCTTGGCGTATTGTCCTCGTCACCCACCGCGAGGAGACCACAATGGCCGATTCAACCAGTACTCCCACTCGTCTTGTCGACGTCGAGGATCTCGACGAGCGGCAAGTCACCGTCGTCGATACATCGCACGGCACGCTCGCCGTCGGCCTCAGTGGCGGTGAGCCGTTCGCGGTTTCCAACCGCTGCCGCCATCTGTTCGCCTCGCTCGGAGAGGGACATGTTGCCGAGGATGGATGTCTCGAGTGCCCGTGGCACGCGGCTCGCTACGACATACGCTCCGGCGCGATGACACGCGGCCCGCAGGGCGCGTTCAAGCCCTTGGCGGGCCTTGTGAAGGGCACGACCGGCGCCCGGGCACTCAAGACATTCCCGGTCGCACTGCGCGACGGCGCGATCTGGTTGGAGGGCTAGCGACGGCCGGTCCTGTGCGGGCCGATGGTGGCCGGCTGTTGGGGTCGCCGGGTGACTGCTCGGGTGGACTATGAGCGGCACGGGCGCACGTATGCGCGGTTTCGGCGCCCGGACCCCCGGGGAGAGCCGAAAAAGCACCAAATCGGCGGGTCGCAGGTCGGGTGCGCTGTGCGTCGATCCCAGTGTCAGTTCAGGCGCCGGTAGATCGGCCGCGCCCGCTTGTAGAAGCGTAGGAACTGATCGAACAGCAGGTCGTAGGTCCGCCCGCGGTCCCGATCCGGCTCGTGAACTGAGCCGTGCACGAGCGCTCCTACGTCGTCGGCCGACACCTCGCCGAGCGCGATGAATGCGAGCATGCCCGCGCCGACCACATTGGCCAGCCGGGGCTCTGCGACCCGTCGAATCGGCACGCCGAGAACATCGGCGAAGACCTGCGTCCAGACATCCGAGAGTGCCGCGCCGCCGATGAAGCTGAGCTCCTCGAAGCGGGTCTTGGCGAAGCGCTCGACGTGTGGCATCAGCCAGCGCATGTTGTAGGCGACCCCCTCCATCACCGCGCGGACGTAGTGTCCGCGGGTCGTGCGCCACGTCTGGTTGAGAAACGCGCTGCGCGTGGCGGAGTCCTCGGTGGGCACGAGCACCCCGTTGATCCAGGGGGTGAAGATCAGCCCATCGCTCCCTGCGGGCGCCTCCGCCGCCTGACGCTCGAGCACGGCGTACACATCCGCCGGCGCCTGCACGCCGTCGGGGTAGAGGATGTTGTCCTTGAGGAACTCCAAACAGCGACCGGCCATGCCCTGCTCGGCCACGACGACGTAGCGCCCGGGCAGCCCGGCCGGCATCGTGCCGAGCATGTGACGCAGGTCTGTGCGCTTGCTCGGAACGTGGCAGGAGAGCCACGACGTGGTGCCCACATAGAAGTAGCCCTGACCGTCGCGGATGGCGCCGGCGCCGACGGCGGCGGCGTGCAGGTCGCAGGCGCCGGCCATCACCGGCGTTCCGGGCGCGAGGCCGAGTTGCGCGGCGACATCGGGCAGTACGGGGCCAACCACCCCGTCCATCGGCAGGAGATCCGGGAACTTCTCGCGCTCGAGCCCGACGTACCGCAGCAGGCGCGCGTCGTAGTCGATGCGCCGCGGATCGCGGTTGTCGGTCAGCCAGTACGGGAAGATCGTCCCGAACGAGGCCGCGAAGCGCCCTGTCAGCCGCAGGTTGAGGTAGTCCGCGGGCTCGAGCAGCTTGTGGGCCGCCGCGTAGACGTCGGGCCGGTCGTGCTTGAGGTGCAGCGCGTGGCCGAGCCCGTCGACTCCCGACGGCACCGGCGCTCCGCCGGTGAGCGCCAACCACCGGCGCAGCTTGCGCGGGTCGTAGCCGGCGACCCGTACCGGCCCGCCCATCGCCCGGCGCACGTGGACCCCGCCGCGGGTGTCCATCCACGAGATCGCGCCCGTGAGCGGCTCGCCGTCGCGGTCGACCGGGACCGTCACCGCCCACTGGGTCGCGCACTTGACGGCGATCACCGCCTCCGCGGGCAGCGCCGCCCGTTCGAGCGCCTGCCGCACGGCCGCCGTGACCGCCGCCCACCATTCGTGCGGATCCTGCTCCGCGCCGCCGCCCTCCAGCTCGTGCGTGGTGATCGCGCGCATCGCCGCGGCCTTCACCTCCCCGCGCTTCGAGACGACCGCGGCCTTGACCGTGCCCGAGCCCATATCGACGGCGAGAACGTGTCGGTCGGCGGCGGCGGGCATCGTGCGGGTCACTCCGACGGGGCGAGTGGGGACATTGTGTCGAGCGCGGCCTGCCCCGTGCCCGAGTCCATGTGGACGGCGAGTCCCTGGGTCTCCGTGGGAGTGGCGGGCATCGTGCAGGTCGCTCTGTCGGCGGCGCGAGTTGGGACATCGCGTCGAGCACGCCCTCGAGCATCGCGTTGACCTGGACGTTGCCCTCCGGCGTCCCGGCGCCACCATAGATCGCGCCGCTGCGCGGGGCGATCTGCGGCGGGTCCTTCGCGTACTCGACGGCGGCGGCGAGGTCGGCGGCGAAGGCGTCGGCGACCCCCGGCTGCGTGTTGGGCAGGGTGACGCAGAAATGCAGCGCGGGCGGGAGCTGCAGGCTGTTCATCCGCCATCCGCTCTCCTTGAGCGAGTCGTTGACGTGGTAGATGTCGAGCTCCTCGGAGCGAAAGGCGACGCAGAACGTCGGGTCGCCGATCACCCGCAGCTCTCCCAGCGCCTCCACCGCGGCCCGGATCTCCGCGCCGGTGCGGAAGATGCGCTCGGCCATCGCCAGGTAGCCGGGCTCGCCGAGCGTCACCAGCGCCGCCCAGGTCGCGGCGATAAGCCCGCCCGAGCGGCTGCCCGCGATGCCCGGTGAGGCATACAGACCTCCGGGCCAGTCGGCATAGGTGAAGTACTGCCTCCGGCGCAGCTCGCGGCTGCGATACAGCATCACCCCCGTGCCCTTGGCCCGTAGCCGTACTTGTGCGTATCGGCCGAGATCGACGTAACCCCCGCCACCCGGAAGTCCCAGCGCGGAATCTCGAGACCGAGCCGCTCCCCCCAGGGCAGGATGAGTCCGCCGAGACAGCCGTCGACGTGCAGGCCGAGCTCGTGCTCGAGTGCGAGCTCGCTCAGCTCCTCGATCGGATCGATCAGCCCATGCGGGTAGGAGGCCGCGCTCCCGAACAGCGCGACGGTTCGCGGATTGACGAGCGCGCGGACCGCGTCGACGTCCACCACGAGCTCCTCCGTCACCGGCGCGTGGAGGACCTCGACCCCCAGATAGTGTGCGGCCTTGGCAATCGCCACGTGCCCTGTCACGGGGACGATGACCTGAGGAGCGTCGATCCCGCGCTCGCGCCCCTGTTCCCGATAGACGAGCACGGCGTTGAACAGGCTCTCGCTGCCGCCGAAGGTGACGACCCCGCAGGCCTCCTCCGGGCCGTGGAGCAGCGAGGCCACCATCGCGACGATCTCACCCTCGAACTTCGTCGCGCTCGGATACATGTCGCGCTGGAGCACGTTGACGTGCGCGAAGCGCCGGAAGACCTCCGCGAGGAACGCGAAGTGCTCCTCGCCGCCGTGGTAGATCGACCCCGAAACCCTCCCCTCCCGCGCGATCGCGTCCTCCGCGCAGGACATCTCATCGACCATCGCCAGCACCTCCGCGGGGGAGACGGCCTCCGCCGGCAGCGACGAGCGCGTCTCGAAGCGCCGACGATATGGAAAGAACGCGTCGAGGAGTGCTTCGCCGTCGTCACCCATTGCCACGAGGCTACTGTGTGCCGGCGATGGCGCGGGCAGGCAGGCGTGGGCGGCATGGGCGCGCCACGCGACCGGCAGGCCAAGCCGGCCGGCTGAGCTCAGTCCCCCGATTCTCCCGGTGCGTGCGTCTGCGAAGCTCGCGCGCGCGCATCGAGATCGTCGAGTGTCAAGGGCCGCGCGGGAGTGCCGTCGAGGATCGTGCGCGAGCTGACCCGGAGGGCGTGGTCGACGTGCAGCAGCTCCCCGGACTGAAGCGCCCGCCAGCCGAGGATCGCCGTCCATGCGCTCGCTCGCGATTACGACGAGCGGCCGGCTTGCGCCGTGCTCGGAGCGGACGCGGCTGCCGAGGCTGCTGGAGTGCTCGAGCGCCGCGCCGGGCTCGCGCTCGAGTACGTGAAGCTCGTGCGTCTGCGGATAGCGCAGCGCCCACAGGCCCTGCACGGTGGCGAGGACGAGGTTGATCGCGAGCAGCGGGAGGTTTGCGGCGACCCATTCGCACGCGGCCGCGATGCCGGCACCGACATCCCCGCCGTGGGCGGCGATCTCCCGGGTGATGAGCGCGAAGAGCCGCTCGGAGTCGGTGTCGCCCCGCACGAGGGAGAGCGCGTCGCCGAGGTGGGCCTCCAGTGCCTGGAGATCCTCGATCACGCCGTTGTGCGCGAACAGCCGCCCGTCCTGCTCGAACGGGTGGGTGTTGCACAGCTTCAGCGCGCCCGTCGAGGCGAAGCGGATGTGGGCTACGAACGTGCTGGAGGAGATCTCGCGGGCCTCGCGGGCGAACTCGACGTCCCCGTAGGCGGCGATCGGCTGCTTGCGCAGGTGCGGAGCGCCCTGCTCGTCGAACCAGCCGAGGCCGGTCCCGTCCGGCTCGCGGCGGCTCTGCGCCGCGAGGCTGTCCGGTGCGCTCAGCAGCCAGAAGGTCGCCCGCGCCCGCCTGCTCCCGGCGCTCATGCCGAACAGCCGGCACATCTCAGGCTCCTCTCGACGGTGGGGGCACGGGTGGAGCCTACGCCCAGAACCCGGGAGTCGTACCTGATCCGCCTCGTGTCGCCGGCGAGGAACGATGGCCAGGTCGCGGTCCTCCTCACGGGCGCCGCTGGCGGTGGTCGTGGTGTATTGTCTGCGCGGCGAGCGGCAACATACGGACAACCGATCGAGCGCCCGGGAGACGCACGAGGCGCTCGCGGCACGCTTGGGACGAGCGAAGGGGGCAGCAGAGCCGATGCGCAGGGTCTGGTACGCACTCAGCAAGGGATGGGGGGATGAGACGCTGCTTGAGGAGCTTCCCGAGTTCCCGAGCTCGACGGGCCTCCAAGATTCCCGGGGCGGTTCACTGCTCGCCGCGGTGACACTCGGAATGGTCTGGGTTTGCCTTGTGTCCGCTGGCTCGGCGGCAGCCTCTGGCTACAAGCCGTCTGCGGCGTTCTCGCTCCACACATTGGCTCCGCCGCCACTGCTTGCGGCTTCGCTGGGGTTGCTTGGCGCCTCGGCGCCCGCGACGGGACCAACACCGTTCACGGTCACCTTGCGCGTGTCTCACGCCGTTGTGCGCAACGGTCGAATGGCGAAGCTGACCGGTCGCGTCACGCCCCGGGCGGCGCACGGGCGTGTGGAGCTTCAGGTGCGTGCCGGCGGGCGCTGGCGGACCATCGCCTCGCGGTCGCTTTCGAAGTCCTCCGCTTTTGCGTTCACGACCCGGCTCACCGGAGTTGGCGGGCATTTGTTGCGGGTGCTCAGGCCGGCAGACTCCGGCCGCGCTCAGGGCGTCAGCGTCGTCGTCGAGCTGATCGTTCCCGGCCGGCGGACCGTTCGCAGTCACGGAGGGGCGCTGCACCTGAGCCTGGGCGCGGTGCGCGTGAGCGCGCCGAAGGGCGCGATCGGCAAGGGTAAGACGCTTTCGATCTCGGTCGGAGTGCCCACGGGGTTTGGCGCGGAGGGCGCCTCGTCGGTGGCCGGTGGCCCGTATCTGCTGAGCACGAGTCAGGGCGAGCCGCACAAGCCGGTCACGGTCACGATCGGCTACGACGCCGGGCTGCTGGCGCCCGGTGACAAGCCGCTCTTCCTACACGGGTGGACCGTCACCCATAGGTGGGTCCCCGAGATCACCACCATGCACGGCCACTCGGTCAGCGCGACGCTCGACTCGTTCAGCCCGATCGACGCGATCGACTGGGGCACCTATTACGCCGGCATGCTGACCGGCAACCGCGCCGATCTGCCGAGTGGCTGCGGTCCACCACCTTCTTGGATCGACAGCGTGACGCTCCCGGACAGCAACCAGGATCCGCTGCCGGCGTGCTTCAGCAGCAAGTCCGATCAGGCTGAGGCGGTGTTGAACGTCGTCAACAACCGCGGCTATGCGCAGACGGTCACCGTGTCCGGCGCGAAGATCGACGTCGCCAAGTCCGTCTTCGCAGCGTCGTTTGAGGGGCAGATCGGCAAGCTGCTCGCGCAGCTGAGCTCCGGCAACGGCCCCTCCGCATTCGTGCTGGGGCCGGGGGAAAGCGCGAGCATCACGATCGACAGGCCGCCACCGCAGCAGGCCGCCCAGGAAATCCATATCGATCCAGCTGGAAAGACGGCGTCGGGGGTTGGGGAGCTCGCATGGGCGCTGCTCACGACGGCGAAGGACCAGATCGGGGTCCCGGTGGACATGGAGAACTGTGTTCAAGCTGCGGTCTACAACACGGTGTCCGCTGACCGTGGGCCGGACAGCGCGATCGGCCAGATGCACTCCTGCGTGGACGCCGCGTCGGGTCTCTCGGGAACCGCGAAGGCGGTCCTCGAGAAGCTTGCCTATGGGCTCCTCGTGGACGACTTTTTCTACAAGCTCCTCGACTTGGAGGACTCGGAGGTCTACCCCGCCAAAATCGAATTCACGATCCCCGGTAGCAACCCGACGTTCACGAGTCCCGACATCCACATCAGTCCACTCGACCTTGGGACGGTGCCGGACGGTCAGCAGACGGTCGTTCATCTGTCGGCCAGCGGAGGCGTGGCGCCGTATCGGTTCTACGTCTGGAATGAACCGGCGAACGCGGCAAAAGTTCCGCGCTGGGTCACACTCGGCACTGACGGCACGCTCACGATCGAACCGCCGTCTCACGCAAGTGGCGAAGTCAGCTTTGCCGTGTACGCTTTCGACGCTGACGGGGAACACTCGCCCTTCGCACGGGAAGTTGTGCATTTCGTCACCTCGGGCGCGATCAGCGAAGAAGAACCGCACAGTGAAGAACCGCCTCCGACTGGTAGCTGGTTATCTGGTACTCCGGTCGATTTACCGGCCATGCTCGTGTCCTGCGCGTCGAAGTTGTTTTGTGCGGCTGTGTGGGAAGGGAACGCAACTGTCGGTCATGCCAGCGTCTGGACGTCTCCGAAGACGATTGATCCTGGTAACCAGTTGTCTCCCCCGTCGTGCCCGTCTGAATCGTTCTGTGTCGCGGTTGATAGCGTCGGGAATGTCTTGACCTACGATGGCTCGAACTGGTCGTCGCCAACGCGTATCGATCCCCCGAGGGTAGTTGATGGTGTCGAATACCCCAAGCCGCTGACCGCGGTCTCGTGCGCGTCTACGTCATTCTGTATGGCGGTTGACGAGGAGGGCGAGGCGCTCACCTATAACGGCGGCGGTTGGAGCGCGCCGCGTGAAGCCGCTAGCGAAACTGACGAGCTCGTCTCTGTCTCGTGCCCGTCTGAATCGTTCTGTGTCACCGTCTCCTACCAAGGGAATGTTGTGATTTACGAAAACGGTTCATGGAGCAAACCTTCGCTTCTGGACCAGCACGGTAACTGGCAGTACGGCGGCCTCGTCAGCGTCTCGTGCGGGTCGCCCTCGTTCTGTCTTGCCGTTGACGGAGTGGGCGATGCTTGGACTTACAACGGCAGCAGCTGGAGCGAAGAACTTAGCCGATTTGATGGTCTCTACGGGTCTTACAAGCCGGCGATTCTGTCGTGCGCAGGACAACGCTGTCTGCTCGCTAACAACGCCCTGACTTTCGACGACACGACGCTGGTTAAGAGTGAATTCGTTTCTCTCGGCGGAGTCTACGCCGGCGCCTATGGGACGATCGATTCGGTTACCTGTCCGTCCGAAAGCTATTGCGGCTTGGTTGTCGGCGAGGGCGACTTGTTCAGCTACGAAGGTACGGCGGTCAGCGCTCCTACGGCTATCTCCGGCGCGGTTCCCGTAAGTATGTCGTGCGTTGCCAGCGAATTCTGCATGGCAGTAGATATTGCGGGACACGCATTGCGCTTTAACGGTTCGTCTTGGCAGCCGCCCACGTATATTCTGCCCGATCAGGCCGCCACCGTCGCCTGCGCCTCAGTATCGTTCTGTGTCGCCGCAGCTAACTACTTTGGCGAGGGGTATGTCACGACCTATGATGGAAGCTCTTGGACAACCCCTGCCCGAGTCGGTGAAGGCTTTAACTCAGTGTCGTGTCCGTCAGAGGGTTTTGTCTCGGCGAGCCTGGCAATGAGATTTTCAACGGCAACGAATGGCAAGCGCTTCCTGGGCCGCAGTTGCTGGTCGCGTCCTGTGGATCTGAGTCGTTCTGCGTCGGCGCCAACAACGCTGGCGAAGTCGCGGTCTTCACTGGCGGCAGTTGGACCTCGCTCGCGAAAGTCGCGCCGAGTAGTTTTGGCTACCCCGCAATCTCGTGTACCAAGACTGAATTCTGTGCGCTTGTTGGTCGGGACGGTGAAGCGCTTATCTACTCTGAACACTCGTGGATCTCTTCAAAGACCATTGATACAAGCGAAGGGGTTTCCGTCGGACTCACTGGAGTCTCATGTGTATCACGTGTGTTTTGTATCGCTATTGATGATTGGGGTCGCGCAGTGGCGTACAACGGTAGTGAATGGGGACCGCCGGTTCTCATCGAGCGCGAAATGTATACTCGGCTTGAGACCGTCTCGTGTGCCTCCACGTCGTTCTGCGAGGCGTTCGATGAACGCGGTACGGCGTTTACTTACACGGCACCGTAGTTCACGCCGACAGCACATCGTTGACATTTCACTGTGAGCTTTAGCCGACAGCACATCGTTTACATGGTGAGTATGTGGTTTCCCGGGGACCTCATGGAGCGGAGCCCGTAGGGCGGAGCGGAATGAGGTCCCCGCGTCGCGCCGTCCGGCGGGGTCGGCACGATCGCGTTTCTTCCCGGCGCGCTCAACCGGTTCGTCTTCGCGAAGCTCGCGGTGCTCGCGGTCGGTGTGCTGCTGGCGGCGAGCGTTCCCGCGCGAGGACGTCTGCCGCGCGCGGCGATCGCGATGCTCGGCGCGAGCGCGATCCTGCTGCTCGCCGCGGCGCTCGCCGACACGACGCCGGTGGCGCAGTCCTGGTCGGACGTCCGCCTCGACCGCGTGGTCTCTTGCGCTGGCTGGCGCTGGCCGCAATCGCGGTCGGGATCGAGGCCGTTCTTGAGGCGATGGGCCTGCGCCCACTGTCCAGCAGCGTCGCGCGGCCCGGCTCGCTGCTCGGCAACGCCAGCGACGAGGGTGCCTGGGCGCTGCTCGCGCTCGGACCGCTGGCGGCCGTCGCGTTGCTCGTGCGCCAGCCGCTGCACATCGCCGCCGCAGGCCCGGCCGCGCCGACGGCCCACCGGCGATGGCCGCCGAGCCCCGCTGCGCGTGACTCACTGCGCCGAGCTGAGCCCCCCGCGCCCAGGCGGCGCTACGGGGACGCGCTCGTCGTCGAAGACGGCGGCGATCTCCAGGTGACCGCCAAGGGCCTCGATATAGGAGCGCAGGGTGGAGAGGTAGATCTCGCTGCGCGCCTCCAGCCGGGAGACGTTGCCCTGGGTAATCCCGAGCTGGGCGGCGAGCTGGATCTGGGTGATGTTCCGCGACTGGCGCAGCTCGGCGAGCGCGAGCGCGTCTTCCATCGCGCGGCGGTGCTCGGCGACGTTGGCGCCCCAGTTGGGGTTACGCCGGCGGGCCCGCTCGGTCAGCTCGTTGAAGCTTTTGGTTTTGGTGGGCACTAGGGTGCTCCTTCCGTTTCAAGCTCTTTGAGGTGCTCGTCGAGGAGGTCGTCGGCAAGCGGGATCATCTGCGCGTAGAAGTCCTGCCAACGGTCGCGCTTGTCGCCGCCGATCAACAGTATCGCGGTGCGCTTCGGGTTGAACGCGAACAGCACGCGGATCATGGCTGCGCGCAGCTCCTTCATGTTGGCGTGCCGGGAGCCCTTGACGGTGTTGACAAGCGGCCGGCCGAGGCCCGGGCCACGCTGCTCGAGGATTTCGACCGCGGCCTTGATCGATTCCTGCTCCTCGACGCTGAGGGTGTCCCACCACTGTATGAACTGGTCTGTGACCTCGATGTCCCACATTTGAATCATACCTTCCAGCGCATATATTCTCAAGAGCATGGCCTGGTGGGTCTGAACCACCGGCGAGCCAACCTACGCCGCGCTGGCGATGGAACTCTCGACCGCGGGCTCGACCGAGGGTTGGATCGCCCGTGTTACGGGGCCTCGCGGGCCACCCTCAGTTGACGTGTGCGCTGAACCGGGAACGGGTCGTGACGCTCGCGGCGTAGTGGTTTGGGGCCGCCCCAGCCGCTCCCCCCAGGGCAGGATGAGTCCGCCGAGGCAGCCGTTGACGTGCAGGCCGAGCTCGTGCTCGCTCAGATGTCGCGCTGGAGCACGTTGACGTGCGCGAAGCGCCTGGCGCCTGGCGGAGCGACGCGTCGGGGACGACGGTCGCGCCGCGGACGGCGTCAGGGTGAGACGGCGAGCTGCACGATGAGCTGCTCCAGCCCGGGCCAGAGCAAGTCGAGGAGCCAGTCCGCCAATTCCTCGGGGGCAACTTCGGGATGCTCGTACCACCACAGGGACAGCGACTCGTAGGCGCCGGCGATGGCGAGCGTCATCGCCTCGAGCCTCGTCCGGCCCTCGTGGTCCGACGCCGTCCCGGAGGACTCGGCCATGAGGCGGATCATGAGGTCTGACTGCCGGCGCCTGATCCGCGAGGCCTCGGCGGCGAACCGGGCGTCCCTCACCTCCTCGTCGGCGAACAGCACGACCCAAGCCTGGAGTTGGTCCTGCAGGAACCGGAAGTACGCGATCGACCCTGCCCGGAGGCGCGCTCGCGGGTCGGACTCCTCGCTCACCGCGCTCGCCACCCGGTCGGCGAGGGCCTCTCCGGTGCGACGAACGCATGTCGCGAACAGCTGCTCCTTGGAGCCGAAGTGGTCGTAGATCACCGGCTTTGACACGCCGGCGCGCCGGGCCAGCTCGTCCATCGAGGCGGCGCGGAAGCCCCGCTCGGCGAAGAGCCGATCCGCCAGGTCGAGCAGTTGCTCGGCGCGCACCGCGCGGGGCACCCGACCGGGGCGGTACCCCTTTACGAGCAGGTCTGCGGAGGGGGCCACGAGGTCTGCGGAGGAGGCCACGAACTTCAGCCTACCATGAGTAGCCTACTTATGGTAGGTTACCGGGAGTAATGATTCTCAACCTACACCTACACCCATTGGTCCCGCCTACTCGAAAGGAGTCGCGATGAGAGGCTCACCGTTCTTCGACGGCGTCTCCCAGATGGAGATGACGCTGGGCGATGAGGTCCTGCGGCTTCCGGTCTTCTATTACGACGGCACGGCCACGAGCGCCGTGTTCGCCGCCCGCCTGGGAGCGCTGCGCCGGCTGATGCCCGACCCGCGCTTCTGCCCCGCCCGGCTGGCGCCGGGACTCGGCGCGGTCGCGATCACCTGCTTCGAGTACCGCGACACCGACATCGGCCCCTACAACGAGCTGGCGATCTCGGTGGTGCTGAACGAGCCGTGGTTCTTGCCGAACCTGCCCGGCCGGGCGCTCATCGCGAGCCTGCGACGGCGTCAACTGCACGCGTGGGTGCACCACCTGCCGGTGACCACCGAGCTCGCGCGGGCGTACGGCGCCGAGGAGAACTACCCGAAGTTCGTCGGAGGGATCGACTTCGAGCAGACCGCCACCGACCGTGTCTGCCGCCTCAGCGAGGGAGAGGAGCACATCCTCACCCTCTCGGGCAAGCTGATCCCGACGCCGCGCAGCGAGCAGTTCCAGCTCTTCAGCCATGTCTGGATGGACCGCCAGCCGCAGAGCTCGGAGTTCAAGATCAACGCCGCCCAGATGGGCGTGAGCCTGCGTCCCGGCGCCGCGACGCTCGAGTTGGGCGAGCGTCATCCGATCGCTCGCGAGCTGGCGGACCTGATCGCCTGGAGCCGTCCGATCCAGTACCAGTACGTGGCCCGCTTCGAGGGGATCCTTTATGGACCCGAGCACCTCTCGCTGCCGCTGATCGCCAAGGTCGCCCAGGCCACCGCCGAGGCCACGGCCGGCGCTGCGGCGCAGCCGGCGTAGGCGGGTCGGACGATGACAACCATCGCACCGGAGCGTTCTCTGTGCGAGCAGTTTCCCCGCCTCGTTTCCGGCGGCGGCGGCGTGGATGTGCGCGAGCTCGAGCGGCTGCGCACACGCGCCCGGCGCTTCGCCGATGAGCACGTGCGCCCGCGGGCGCTGGAGATCGACCGTCGCACCGGCGAGGATCCGAGCTGGTTCGATTGGGATCTGGTGCGCGCGGGCGGCGAGCAGGGGATGTTGGGCTTTTTGATCCCCAAGCCGGCGGGCGGCGCTGGCGGCCTGGCCACGCAGGCTGCGGTCGTGATGGAGGAGCTGTGCGCCGCGTGTCCGGGGATCGCGTTGATCTTCGGCGCTCACGCACTCGGGGTCTCGCCGCTGCTGCTGGGTGGCCCCTCGCAGTGGGATGGCGTGCTGGCGGAGCTCATCAGGTCCGAAAGCACCGGCGAGCCGGTGCTGATGGCGTGCGCGATCACCGAGCCCGAAGCCGGCACGGACGTGGAGGATCCGGATCTGCTGCGGCTGGCGCGGATCACGAGTCATGCTCGTCGTGTGCCGGGCGGTTTTCGTCTGAGCGGCACGAAGCGGTTCATCTCCAATGGCAGCGTCGCGCGCTGGATCACGCTCTTGATGCCGACCGATCCCAGACGCGCGGCGGAGAGTTGGACCTGTTTTCTGGTGGATGCTCGCAGCGAGGGGTTCGCGGTCGCACGTGTCGAGCACAAGATGGGCCAGCGCGCCTGTCCCGCCGCCGAATTGAGCTTCGACGAGGTGTTCGTCCCCGACGAGCGGGTCGTGGGCAGGGAGGGAGACGGTGCGCCTGAGACGGCGATCGTGCTTGCGTGCTCGCGTCCGCCGGTCGGGGCGATCGCGACCGGGATCGCACGGGGAGCCTATGAGCGTGTGCTGGGCTGGCTGGAGGAGGATCCGGCCGCCAGGGGTCTGCTCGAGCGTCAGCATGTGCAGCTCGCGCTGGCGGGCATGGAGGAGGAGATCCATCTCGCGCGCCAGCTCTATATGGATGCCGCCACCGAGCTCGACCACAGGGCGCTCGGGGGTGTCATGTCCCATCCTGCCGTTCGCGCTCTTGGACATGTGCCGGCGGGCGTCCGGCGGCGGGCGCCCGTCCGTGGCCGGCTGGCCTCAGAGCGTGCTCGCGATGCGACGATCGCACTGCTTCACCGCAGCACCAGCGAGCGTGCGGTGACGCGCTCGCTGGCTCTCTCCTCGATGGCGAAGGCTCGTGGCGGCGATGTGGCGATGCGGGTCACCGGCGCGGCGCTGGAGCTCGTCGGGCTGCGCGCCGGTCCGGTGCGGGTGGAGCTGGAGAAGCTGTGGCGCGATGCCAAGCTGTGCCAGATCTATGAGGGCACCAACCAGCTCAACCGCCTCGAGGTCTACCGCGGGCTGTGCCACCGCGAGACGATCAACTGCCTGCCGCCGCTGGGTCGCGCACGACGAGCTGATGCGTTTGGAGCGCACCCGGTGATAGCTTCACTCCAACGGCACGAGCTGAGGAGGTCGGATGTCTGAGAACGGTGCACGAGTCCCACGCGTCCTTGCGATCGACGCGGGCGGCACGATGACCGACACGTTCATCGTGGACGGGCGCGGCTCGTTCGTCGTGGGCAAGGCGCAGACGACTCCCGAGGACGAGTCGGTCGGCTTCATGGCCTCGGCGCGCGACGCGCTCGGCCAGTGGGACTCGACGCCCGAGGCCGGCTTCCCGGCGATCGTCTCGGGCATCTACTCGGGAACGGCGATGCTCAACCGGCTGCTCCAGCGCCAGGGGCTGAAGATCGGCTGCATCGTACCCGCCGGCCACGAGGACTACCTGCGCCTGGAGCGCGGCATTCAGACGCACCTTGGCCTCTCCTACGCCGACCGCCTCCACGTCGCCACCCACTACCACAACGAGCCGCTCGTCCCGCGCGAGCGGATGATGGGCGTGCGCGGCCGCATCGACGTGTTCGGGGACGAGGTCCTGCCGCTGCGCGAGCAGGACGCGATCGAGGCGGCGGTCGAGCTGCTCGACGCCGACGTGGAGGGCATCGTCGTCTCGCTGCTGTTCTCCTTCCGCAACCCCGCCCACGAGCTCCGCGTGCGGGAGATCGTCGAGGAGCAGAAGGCCGCCCGCGGCATCGACGGGGAGGTCCCGGTCTTCCTCTCCTGCGAGCTCTACCCGATGCGGCGCGACCTGCCGCGGCTGAACTCGACCGTGATCGAGGCCTACGCCGCGGAGCCCTCGCGCGCCGGCCTGAAGGCGGTGCGCGAGGTGACTCGGGCGCACGGCGCCCCGTTCGATCTGCGGGTCATGGCCGCGCACGGCGGCACGATCTCGATCGAGGCGAAGGAGCTGGGGCGGACGCTCGTCTCCGGCCCGATCGGCGGCGTCGTCGGCGGGCAGGCGCTCGCGCAGCGGATGGGGCTGGACAACGTGCTGTGCACCGACATCGGCGGCACCTCCTTCGACATCGCGCTGATCACCGACGGACGCTTCGAGATCACCCAGACGCCCGATGTCGCGAAATTCGTCCTGAACATGCCGCTCGTGCGGATCGATTCGATCGGCGCCGGCACGGGGTCGTTCGTGCGCGTGAACCCCAACTCCAACCGGCCCGAGCTCGGGCCCGACTCGGCGGGGTCGCGGATCGGCGTGTGCTGGCCGGAGGGGGGGTTGGAGACGGTGTCGGTCACCGACCTCGACCTCGTGCTGGGCCGTCTCAACCCGGAGTACTTCCTCGGCGGCGAGGTCGAGCTGGACGTCGAGCTCGCGCGCGCTGCGATCGAGCGCCAGATCGCCCGTCCGCTCGGGCTGACGGTCGACGCCGCCGCGGCCGGGGTGATCGAGCTGTTCGAGCAGACGCTGAAGAACGAGGCGGTCGGGCGGATACTCGGCAAGGGCTACTCGCCCGTCAACTACACGCTTTTGTGTTACGGCGGCGGCGGCCCGCTCCACGTCGCCGGCTACACCGAGGGCGTCACCTACTCGGAGGTGCTCGTGCCCGCGTGGGCCGCCGGCTTCTCGGCCTTCGGCTGCGCCTGCGCCGACTTCGACTACCGCTGCGACCAGACGGTGGACATGCCGCTGCTCCCGGCGTTCGGCGAGCCGGAAAGGGCGGGGATCGGCGCGATGATCACCGGCGCCTGGCTCGGCCTCCAGGAGCGTGTCGCGGGAGAGTTCGCCAAGTCCGGGATCGGCCGCGAGAGCATCCGCTTCACCCACGCCGTGCGCATGCAGTACTACGGTCAGCTCAACGACATCGAGTTCGTCTCCCCGCACGCCGCGCTTGCGGAGGCCTCGCACGTGGACGACCTCATCAACACGTTCGAGGAGGCCTACGCGAAGATGTACGCCTCCTCGGCCCGCTCCCCGGAGTTCGGCTACCTCGTCACCCACGCGATCGTCCACGGGACGGTGGACGTGGAGAAGCCCGCGCTGCCGAACCTGCCGGAAGAGCCGGGCTGCCCGCCGCTGAAGGCGACCAGGCAGGTCCACTGGGGCCGTGCGAGCGGGGAGGAGTTCGTCGAGACCGAGATCTTCCAGCTCGAGTCGGTCGCCGCCGGCAACTCGATCGAGGGCCCGGCGATCGTCGAGCACTCCGCGACCACCTTCGCGATCCCGCCGGGGCGGCGGGCGAGGCTCGACGCTCACCACATCTTCCACCTCACGAGCACGGAGGAGATCTGACGATGGCGACCATCGACGCAACACGCGAGCACGAGCCGCAGGGCGCGGCGATCGGCTGGGACGGCAGGCGCCTGGATGAGATGCTCGCCGAGTCCGAGCGCCTGTTCGCCGAGACCGGCCACTACGGCGGTCTGCGCGAGCTTGAGCTGATGGCCGGCGACCCGATCGGCTACGAGAAGCTCTTCTCGCGCATCCGCGGCGGGCTCGTCTCCGCGCGCGAGACCGCGCTCAACATCTCGGCCTCGCCGATCGTGCGCGAGCTGGGCGAGCTCTGCTTCGCCCTCTACACCCCCGAGGGGGACTCGCTCGCGCTCTCCACGGGGATCATCGTCCACGTCCACACGATGTCCGACGCGATCAAGTGGATGGTCCGCAACGGCTACGAGGACAACCCCCGCATCAGGCCGGGCGACATCTTCGCCAACAACGACCCCACGATCGGCGACGTCCACAACGCCGACGTGCAGACGTTCGTGCCGATCTTCTGGGAGGGCGAGCTGCTCGCCTGGGCCGGCGGTGTCACCCACGTCCTCGACATCGGCGCGAGCACGCCCGGCGGCGTCCCCGTCGGGCCGACGATGCGCTACGAGGACGGCATCGACCTGCCCTGCATGAAGGTCGGCGAGGGCGACGAGCTCGCGCGCTGGCACCTCGAGCGCTGCCGCAAGCGCACCCGCGCCTCGATGTACTACATGCTCGACGAGCGCACCCGTCTGGCCGGCTGCCACATGATCCGCGCGGCGGTGGAGCGCATCCTGCTCGAGGAGGGGGTCGAGCGGTTCAAGCGCTTCAGCCGCGAGGTCATCGAGGAGGGGCGGCGCTCGTTCAAGGCGCGCATCCGCGAGATGACCGTTCCCGGCCGCTACCGCTCCCCGGCGGGATTCGACGTGGAGATGGCGGACAAGGTGCGGCTCCCCGCGCGGGCACGCCGGGACATCGTCATGCACTCCCCCTTCGAGGTGCGGATCGGCGGCGACGGCACCTACGAGCTCGACTACGACGGCTGCTCGGCGTGGGGCTGGCACTCGATGAACTGCACGCCCTCGGGGATGCAGGGGGCGATCTGGGTGATGTTCACCCAGACGCTGATCTGCAACGACAAGGTCAACGACGGCGCCTACTTCGCGATCGAGACCAACTTCCCCGAGGGCACGATCGCCAACATCGGCGACGCCGAGGGCTCGACCGCGATCGCCTGGGCCTTCCTGCAGCCCTCCTTCACCGGCTTCCCGCGCACGATCTCCCGCGCGCTGCAGGCGCGCGGGTTCATCGAGGAGGTGCTGGCCGCCTACTCGGTGTCCGGCAACGTCCAGCAGGGCGGCGGCATCGACCAGTACGGCAACTCCTCGGCGATCATGAACTTCGAGATCTCCGCGCAGGGGATGGGCGCGAAGTACGTCCTCGACGGGACCGACTACTGCGCCGCCATGTTCAACCCCGAGGGCGACATGGGGGACGTCGAAATGTGGGAGCTGATCTCCCCGTTCGTCTACCTCTCCCGCCGCGTCAAGGCCTCCTCCGGCGGACCCGGCCGCCACCGCGGCGGCTCCAGCTTCGAGTCGCTGTTCATGGTCAACAAGACGCCGTTCTGGGAGCTCCAGAACATCGGGACCGGGCGGGTGCTCTCCGCCCCCGGACTGTTCGGCGGCTACCCCGGGGCCACCGCCTACATCCACAACATCCACGGCGCCGACCTGATCGAGCGCGCCCGCCGCGGCGAGGCCTACCCGGTCGCCGACGGCGACTTCGAGAGCCCCGCGCTGATGGAGATCCAGGGCAGCTCCCGCGACTACAAGCGCGACGGGGCCACGCTGCTCGAACCGTTCGCCAACGGCGATCTCTATCTCAGCGTGATGAAGGGCGGCGCGGGTCTCGGCGACCCGCTGCTGCGGCCCGTCGAGGCGGTCCGCCGGGATGTCGAGGAGGGCCACCTGCTCCCCCGCTTCGCCGAGTCGATCTACGGGGTGTCCGACCGCGACGCCTTCCGCCGCCGCCGGCTGGAACGGGCGATCCCCGTGCGCGAGTGGGTGGCCGCCGAGCGCGAGCGGATCCTCGCCCAGGACTTCGTCGAGCCGGTCAAGACGATGTACGCGGAATCGATGCGCCTCTCCCCGCGCTGGGCGGCGGAGTACCGCGGGTTCTGGGACCTGCCGGAGGACTTCGAGTACGACGTCGTCACCCCGACCGTCGCGGCGGAGCGCTCGCAGCCGGGCAAGCTGCACCCCGACGCCGCCGCCGACGCCTTCCTCGCCGCATCCGATCCGCGGCCCGGCGAAGAGGGCGCGCCCCTCGCCGGCGGAGGCAGGCTGGATGTCGAGACGCTCGGGGCGCTGCTGGACGAAAAGCTCTCCCGGCGCGAGGTCAAGGAGATCCAGTCCGCCTACAAGGACTCCGACCGCTTCGAGAAGTGGCTCGCGGTGCTCCAGGCGCGCGTCCCCTACGAGGATCCGATCGTGCTGCCGGCAGGCGAGGGGCTGAACATCGTCCGGCGCCGATCCGACGGGCAGCTCGTCCACCGCTGCAACTGCGGGCACGACTTCTGCGCGCACAACCGCAACTGGAAGATGGACGCCCTCGTCCACGTGCGCGAGACCGAGGAGGCGCTGCTCGAGATCTACCCGAAGATGGCCGGGCCCGATCCAAAGCTCCAGCAGATCCGCGAGTACTACTGCCCCACCTGCGCGCGCCAGCTCGAGGTGGAGTCGCTCCAGCCCGGCTATCCCGTGGTCCACGAGTTCCTCCCCGACGTCGAGGGCTTCTACCGCGGCTGGCTGGGGCGCGAGCTGCCGGCGTAGCGGTTGCGGCGCTCATCCGAGCCGGTCCGCCACGGTCGCCGCGATCCGCCGCGCGCAGGCCATGATCGTCAGCATCGGGTTGACCCTCAGCGAGGTCGGGAAGAGGCTCGCGTCGGCGACGTAGAGGCCCGGCACCTCGTGTGTCTCCCCGCTCGGGGCGACCGACGCAGCTGCGCCGATCGGCGCCCATCCGCGCGGTTCCCATCGGATGGAACGCCTCCAGTCGCAGGTCGCCCCCGCGCGGGCGCCCGCGCTCGATGCGGTCGATCTCCTCCGGCGCCAGCCGCTCCATCCGGCCGAGATGGGGATAGACCTCCAGCGCGCCCGCGGCGCGATGGATCTCCGCGGCGCGCGCGATGCCGAAGCGCAGCGCGCGCACGTCCTCGCCGCACAGGCGATACGCGATCCGCAACCGCTGCCG
Source organism: uncultured Solirubrobacterales bacterium (assembly GCA_963813765.1). GTDB lineage: Bacteria > Actinomycetota > Thermoleophilia > Solirubrobacterales > Solirubrobacteraceae > Palsa-744. The sequence goes on along the minus strand of CAWFAB010000001.1, from coordinate 684,514 downwards.
CCGCCCGCGCACTTCGAGCCGGCCCTCCGAGCGCTCCGACAGGTGCACGCCGATCACCGCGAGCTCGCCGTACGCGGCGATCGCGCGCTGCAGCTGCACCCCCACCCCCGGCAGCCCCTGGGCGCCGAACGGCAGCGGCGTCGCCGTCGCCTCCAGGAACAGGCCGCGGTCCGCGAACGCGTCCACCGACCAGCTCTGCATGACCCCCTCCCAGCCGCGCACCGGCTGCTCGAAGCGCGCGCCCACCCAGCACGCCGGGTGGATGCGCAGATGGGCTCCGAGCGCGCCGGAGCCGTTCGCCAGCCCCTGCCCCAGCAGCAGCTCGGGCGTCCCCAACGCCCCGCCCGCCAGCACCACCGCCCGCGCCCGCACCTCGTAGCCGTACCCCCCGACCCCCACCGCGCGCCCGCCCTCCAGCAGCACCCGCCTGATCGGCTGCCCCGCGCGCACCCGCGCCCCCGCGGCGACCGCGCGCGGCAGCTCCGAGACGTGGACCGCGCGCTTGGCGTCCAGCGCGCAGCCCGTCGGGCACGAGGAGCAGCACGCCACCGCCCCCGCGTTGCGCGGCAGCGGCCCATTGGCGAGGCCCAGCGCATCCGCGCCCGCGCGACACAGCGCCGCGTTGCGCCCCGCCGTCGCCGGATCCACCGGCGCCACGGCGAGCGCGCGCTCGAGCGCCGCGAACTCCTCGTCGAGCTGGACCGCCCACTCGATCCCGAACTCCCGCGCCCACCGCTCGAGCACCTCGCGCGGCGCGCGCAAGCAGGTGCCCGAGTTGATCACCGTCGTGCCGCCCACGCAGCGCCCCACCGGCAGCGGGATCGCCGGGCGTCCCTCGCAAAGCGTCAGCCCCGCCTCCCTATACAGCATCCCGAGCGCCGCGATCGGGTCCTTCGAGTAGTCGCTCGCGTCGTAATACCGACCCTGCTCGACGACGATCACGTCGAGCCCCCGTTCGGCCATCACCCGAGCGGCCGCGGCCCCGCCGGCGCCCGAGCCGACGATCACCACGTCGCAGCGCTCCATCGCGGCGGGCGCGATCAGCGCCTCGCGCCGCAGTGGCTTCGCAGGCGGCTCCGCGTCGGGCGGCTCCGCTTTGGCCGGCTCTGCGTTGGCCGGCTCTGTGCCGGGCAGCTCCGCGCCGGGCGGCTCACGGCTCGCGGCCACCGCGCACGTCGAACTTCACCCCGACCGCCGCAACCACCCGCTCGTCGCTCGCATACGCAAGGCACACAAACGTCTTCAGCGCATACAACAGTTCGCGCCGAACCGCGATCCGGCTCGATTCAAGCGTCTTCAGCGCGGCGGTCGCGCGCCGCGGGGAGCGCCGCGAGAGGCGCCCCGGCGGCACGGACCACTCGATCGCGCGCAGCGCCTGGCGCACGAGCGCACGCGTCCGCGAGGGCGCCGCGGCGAGCAGCGTCTCGACCGACTCGAGCACCGCCACCCCGCCCTCGACCTCGGCGCCGGGCAGCGCGCCGGTCGGCGGCAGCAGCGCGCGGGCGAAGGCGCGCAGCGTCGCGCGTTCCGGCGCCGTCAGGCCCGGGGCGCCCTTTCAGCCGGGAGCCGCCGACGCGACCGGCTGGGCGGCCTTGACCCGAGCCGCGAGCAGCCAGCACAGCAGCGCGACGCCGACGAGCAGGCCGTCGACGATGAAGTTCGCCAGGTAGGCGAAGACATCGTTGTCGATGAAGTAGACCAGGCATGTCAGCGAGGAGACGGCCTTGCCGGCGGCGAGCACCAGCAGCAGCGGCCGGTAGCGCGCGACGTCGCCCGCGACGAGGAGCGCGATGCCCGTGATCACGGTCATGTACGCCACCGCCAGCCCGAGCCACAGCTTCTCTTCTGAAAGCGGCGGGCGCGAGAACGAGCCGAGCTCGTCGCCGAGCTGCTGCAGTCTGTGCAGGACGCCGTCGGGCGTGATCAGGAACAGCAGTCCCACGACGACGAAGCAGCCCACCAGCGACCACATGGTCATCGCCACGAAGCGTTCAGCCTGGCGCCCGCTCATCGCGCGCAAGCATATCCGCCGGGAGCAGGCGCACGCGTTGCGCCGCCGGCTTGCCGCGAGACCCGGACCGGCTCACGGCCGCGCGATCGCGAGCGGCGCGTCGACCCCGACCTCCGGCGTGACGAGGATCGCGCCCTCTCCCACCGTGTAGGCCTGCTCGCCGTGCTGGACGACGTCCATTCCAAGCGCCTCCTCCCGTTCGCTCGCGCGCAGCGGCATGACGAGTCCGAGCAGCCGCAGGATCACGAACGTCCCGACGAAGGCGTACACGGGGGCCGCGAGCGCCGCGAGCGCCTGCCAGCCGAGCTGGGCGGCGTGGCCGAAGAGCAGGCCGTTCGCGACGCCGTTCCACGAGCGCTGCGCGAAGAGGCCGATGAAGAGAATGCCGGTGAAGCCGGCGAACCCGTGGGCGGCGAGGACGTCGAGCGTCTCATCCAGCCGCGTGCGGGGGCGCCAGACGATGAACGCATAGCTGGGCAGCGCCGCGAGAGCGCCGAGCAGCATCGCCGACATCGGACTCACGTACCCGGCCGCCGGAGTGATGCCGACGCAGCCGACGATGATCGCGGTCGCGGCGCCGATCGCCGTCACGCGCCGGCCGCGCAGGAGGTCGAGCACGAACCACACGACCAGCGTGCACGCCGGGGCCAGCAGCGTGTTGGCGAAGGCGAGCACACCGGTGTGGCCCGTCGAGTAGCCGCTGCCTCCGTTGAAGCCGAACCAGCCGAACCAGAGCAGGCCGGCGCCGAGCAGCACGTAGACCGCGTTGTGCGGCAGGAGCGCCTGGCGGCCGTAGTCCTTGCGCGCGCCGACGGCGATCGCGGCTGCGAATGCCGAGAAGCCGGATGCCATCTCGACCGGCACGCCGCCGGCGAAGTCGAGGGTTCCGTTTTGCTGCAGCCAGCCGCCGCCCCAGACCCAGTGCGCGAGCACGGGGTACACCAGCACCGACCACAGCGCCATGAAGACGAGGAACGTCCCGAACCGCATCCGCTCCACGACCGCGCCCGAGACGAGCGCGGCCGTGATGATGCAGAAGGCGGCCTCGAAGACCATGAACAGCAGCTGCGGGATCGCGGTGCCGGGGCGCGGCTCGAAAGGTGACGCCGCGCAGGAGGGCGTACCTGAAGCCGCCGACGAACCAGTTGCCCCTGTCGAAGGCCAGGGAGTACCCGACGAGCGCCCACGTGATCGTCACCACGCCGAGCGCCCCGATGCTCATCATGAACGTGTTGAGCGTGTTCTTCGAGCGCACCAGGCCCGCGTAGAAGAGCCCCAGCGCCGGCGTCATCATCATGACGAGCGCCGTGGCGACGAGCATCCACGCCGTGTCTCCCGCCGACACCTGCTCGCGGAGCACCGCGAGTCCGCTCACCGCCCGCCCTCCGGCCTCACCCGACACCACCCGCCCGGCCGAGCTGGGGGGCGAGCCGCGAGTCCGTTCATCACTCGCCCACCGGCGTCACGGCTGCGCTGTCGCTCTCGCCCGTGCGGATGCGGATGACCTGCTCGAGCCCGACGACGAAGATCTTGCCGTCGCCGACTTCGCCGGTCCGCGCGCCCTCGCAAAGCGCGTCGATCGTCGGCTTGACGTACTCCTCTGAGACGGCGATCTCAAAGCGGACCTTCTCGGTGAGCTCCATCTTCACCGTCGTGCCGCGATAGGTCTCGACCCTGTCGAGCTCACCCCCGTGGCCCTGGACGCGGCTCATCGAGAGCCCCCTCACATCCGCGCGGTAGAGAGCCTCGAGCACCTCGTTGGCCTTCTCCGCCCGGACGATGCCGATCACGAGCTTCACCGTCTGCGCCCCTTCGTCAGATGAGAGGCGCCGGGAGCACTAGTTGACGGTCCAGGTGGCTCCGGCGTGCAGCAGCACCTCGAGCTCGTCGCGGCCGATGGTCTCCTGCGCCGCCTCGGCCTCCTGCCGGCTCTTCTCACCGTGCACCGGCCGCTCCACGGCGCGGAAGACGCCGATCGGCGTCGGTTCGCTCGTGCTCTTCGAGAGATGCGCGAGCGCGAATGCCCGGCTGGGATCGGCGCAGTGGGCGTCGTGCACGAGCAGGGCGTCCTCGCCGACGTCCGCGACCTCGACGATCGCGACGCTCCCGTCCGGCCGTCGCGCGACGCCGCGCTCGCCCTCGGCCCCGAAGCGAATCGACCGGCCGTGCTCGAGCCGGATCTGGTAGGCGTCCTTGGTCTCCTTGTCGGTGAGGGCCGCGTACGCTTCGTCGTTGAAGATCGGGCAGTTGTGGTAGACCTCGACAAACGCCGCGCCCGGGTGCTCGGCCGCGGCGCGCAGCACCTCGATCACATGCCGGCGGTCGCGGTCGACCGTGCGCGCGACGAAGCTCGCACCGGCCCCGAGCGCCAGGGCGAGCGGGTTGAACGGCTGATCTTCGGAGCCGAACGGCGTGGACTTGGTGACCTTCCCCAGCTCGCTCGTCGGCGAGGTCTGCCCCTTGGTGAGGCCGTAGACCTGGTTGTTCAGCACCAGGATCTTGATCGGCATGTTGCGGCGCAGCGCATGGATGAGATGGTTGCCCCCGATCGAGAGCATGTCGCCGTCCCCGCCCAGAGCCCAGACCGACAGGTCGGGCCGCGACAGCGCCAGGCCCGTCGCGAGCGCCGGCGCGCGTCCGTGGATGCCGTGCACCCCATACGTGTTCATGTAGTAGGTGAAGCGACCCGCGCAGCCGATGCCGGTCACGAACACGATCCGCTCGGGCACCACCCCCAGCTCGGGCAGGAACTCCTGGACCGCGGCGAGCACCGCGTAGTCGCCGCAGCCGGGACACCAGCGTGTTTCCTGATCGCTGGCGAAATCCTGCTTGGTGAGCTCCTCCACGCCGGAGCCGTTCCCGGATGCGTGATCGTGCGTGCCGTGATCGTGCGTGCCGTGGTCGTGGGTGTCGAGCGTCATCGTTACAGCCGCTCCAGGATCTCGCGCTCGAGCTCGGCGGCGAGCAGCGGCTCGCCCTCGACCTTCGTGAAGCTCTCGGTGTCGATCAGAAACTCGGCGCGCACGACCTGCGCCAGCTGGCCCATGTTCGTCTCCGCCACCAGCACGCGGGGGTAGGAGCGCAGCACCTCACCGGTGTTGGCGGGCAGCGGGTTGAGATGGACCAGGTGGGCGGAGGCGACCCTGCCGCCCCGCTCGCGAACGCGGCGCACGCCCGCCCCGATCGGTCCGTAGCTCGAGCCCCAGCCGAGCACGAGCAGCTCGGCGCCATCCTCGCCGTCGACCTCCAGCGGCGCGATGTCGCGCGCGATGCCCCTGACCTTCTCCGCCCTCAGGCTGGTCATGCGGGCATGGTTCTCGGGCGCGTAGCTGATGTCGCCCGTGCCATCCTCCTTCTCCAGTCCGCCGATCCGGTGGGCGAGCCCGATCGTGCCGGGGACCGCCCACGGGCGGGCGAGGCGCTCGTCGCGCAGGTAGGGGAGGAAGTCGCCGTTCAGGTTCGGCCCCTCGGCGAAGCGCGGGTCGATTCGCGGCAGCTCCCCGGCGCCGGGAATCAGCCACGGCTCCGAGGAGTTGGCGAGGAACGCGTCGGTGAGGAGGATCACGGGGGTGCGGTAGTCCACCGCGAGCCGGGCCGCCTCGAGCGCCGCATCGAAGCAGTGCGCCGGCGTCGCCGCGGCGATCACCGGCAGCGGCGACTCGCCATGGCGGCCGTAGAGCGCCATCAGCAGGTCGGAGGACTCGGGCTTCGTCGGCATCCCGGTCGACGGGCCGGCCCGCTGGACATCGACGATCACCATCGGCAGCTCCAGCGCGACCGCGAGGCCGATGGTCTCGGCTTTGAGGTCCATCCCGGGCCCGCTCGTCGCGGTCACCCCGAGCCGGCCCCCGAAGGCGGCGCCGAGCGCCATGTTCGCGGCGGCGATCTCGTCCTCGGCCTGAATCACGTCCACACCGGCACGCTGCAGGCGCGCGAGCTCGTGCAGCAACTCCGAGGCGGGCGTGATCGGGTAGCTGGCGAAGAACAGCGGAAGCCCGCTGGTCGCGCTCGCCGCGATCAGCCCGAGCGCGGTCGCGGTGGTGCCGTCGACGTTGCGGTACGTGCCGGAGCGCAGCGCAGCGGGCTTGACGCGGTACTGGACGTCGAGCAGCTCGGTCGTCTCCCCGAAGTTGTAGCCCGCATGGAACGCCGCCAGATTGGCCTTCAGGATGGCGCCGCGCTTGGCGAACTTCTGCTTGATCCACTCCTCCGTCACCTCCACCGGACGCCCGTACATCCAGGAGAGGACGCCGAGTGCGAACAGGTTCTTCGCGCGTGCCGCGTCGCGGCTGGACACGCCCTCGATGCCCTCGGCGGCCCTCACGGTCATGCTCGTCATCGGCAGGCGATGGACGCGGAACTCGGCGAGACTGCCGTCCTCGAGCGGGTTTGCGTCGTAGCCCGCCTTCGTGAGATTGCGCTTGGTGAAGGCGTCGTCGTTGACCAAGACCGTCGCGCCGGCCTCCAGCGCGTCGACGTTCGACTTCAGCGCGGCCGGATTCATCGCCACGAGCACGCTCGGCCTGTCGCCCGGGGTGAGGATGTCACGCGAGGCGAAGTGGATCTGGAAGGCGGACACGCCGCGCACCGTCCCTGTGGGCGCGCGAACCTCGGCGGGGTAGTTGGGCGCCGTGGCGAGGTCGTTCCCGAAGACCGCCGTCGCCTCGGTGAAGCGCCCGCCGGCGAGCTGCATGCCGTCGCCCGAGTCGCCCGCGATGCGGATGACCACCCGATCCTTGTCGACTGTTCTCGACATCGCCATGCATCGTCTCACAGATCCCGGGCGCCCGCTCGGCCGCTACCGTGTGCCGGCGATGGCGCAGGCCCTTCTCCTCACCGGAGGCGCGATCCTCACGATGGACCCCACCCGGCCGCGAGCGGACGCGCTCGGCGTCGTCGGCGAGGAGATCGTCGCGTGCGGGACGGAGGCGGAGGTCGCCGCCGCGCTCGGCGACGGAGCGAAGCGCGTCGAGCTCGGCGGCGCCGCGCTGCTGCCCGCGTTCATCGACGCCCACCACCACTACTGCATGGCGGCGTTCGACCGCCGCGCCCCCGACCTTCACACGGCGCCCGGCGAGCCGATCGCGGCGCTGCTCGCCCGTCTGGAGCCGGCCGTCCGCGGCTCCCGCGCGCCGTGGGTGAGGGCGCAGGGTTACGACCCGCGCAAGCTCGCCGAGGGGCGCGCGCCGCGGCGGGAGGAGCTGGACGAGCTCTGCCCCGACCGGCCACTGCTCCTGATCGCCTACTCCTTCCACGAGGGCGTTCTGAACTCGGCGGGCCTGGAGCGGATGGGCTGGGAGGCCGCGACCCCCGACCCGCCCGGCGGCACGCTCGGCCGCCGCCGCGGCCGGCTGACCGGTGAGGTGATCGAGGCGGCGTTCTTCCGCGCCGAGGCGAGCTCGCGGGGCGCGCTCCTGGAGGGCGCCGGCGACGCCTGGCTGCAGGAGTGCGAGGCGCACGGGCGCGAGCTGCTGCGCGCGGGGATCGTCCGCGTCGGCGACGCCGCCGTCCCGCCCGCGATCGACGCTCTCTACGAGCGCGCCGCGGAGGCGGGGATGCTCCCCGTCAAGGTGCACCGGATGCCGGTCGGGGGCCGCTCGATGATCCAGGAGCGCGTCGAAGGCCCGGCCACCGGCGCCGGCCCGCGCCGGGCGCCGGTCGGGGCGGCGAAGCTCTTCCTCGACGGCGCCGACCGCTGCGGGATCTGCGCGTCGCCGCTTCAGCTCCTCGGCTCGCTCGCGCGCGCCGTGCGCTCCACGCTCGGGGGCGAGGGCCTCGCCGCGCTGCGCGCCGCCGCGACCTTCGGCGAGGGCCTGCGCGTCGACCGCCGCGGGCACGTCCACCGCGGCGTGCTCTTCTGGGAGCCCGACCGCCTCGCCGCCACGATCGCCGCGGCGGCCGCGAGCGGCCTGCAGGTCGCCCAGCACGCGATCGGCAACGAGGCGATCGAGGTGGCCGTCGCCGCGCTGGAGCGCGCCGGCGCCCCGCTCGCCGGCCTGCCGGGCCGCCCCCGGCTGGAGCACGCGATGCTGCTCGACCGCCCGCTCGCGCGCCGCATCGCCGCGGTCGGGGCGACCGCCGTGGTCAACCCCCACTTCGTCTTCGACTTCGGCGACGAGCTCTCCCCCGCGCCGCTCCCCGGCGGCCTGCGGGCGGTGGGTCTGCGGACCCTCTCCAGTGCTGGCGTCGAGCTGGCGGGCAGCTCCGACTATCCCGTCTCCTCCTACGACGTGCCCGCGGCGCTGCGGGCGGCGAGCACCCGGCTCACGCGCTCCGGACGGACCTTCGAGCCCGACGAGGCGATCGGCGTCGAGGCCGCGCTGCGTGCATACACCGTGGGCGCCGCCCGCGCGCTCGGCGTGGACGGCGAGGTGGGGACGCTCCAGCCCGGCAAGCGCGCCGACATGGTCGTCCTCTCCCGCGATCCCCTCGCGGCCGATCCCGTGACGCTCGACTCGCTGCGCGTCCTGCGGACCTACGTGGACGGCGAGCTGGCCCACGAGGCGGCGAGCACGGGACGCTCAGGGGCGTCGCCCTGAGCCCGTGGGGCGAGAGACTTCGGCTAATGAGTTGATCGCCGCCCGGCGATCAACTCGACTGCGTGGGACAGAGCCTCCTCGATCCCTGCGCCTGCCTGCGCGATGCTCTCGGGGCTGCCCGGGAAGTTGACGATTAGACTCGACCCGCGAATGCCGGCCACAGCGCGCGAGAGCATCCAGTGGGGTGTGTGCTCGCGGGAGGCGCTGCGCATCGCCTCTGGAATCCCGGGCGCCTCGCGGTCGATCACCGCCCGCGTCGCCTCCGGGGTGACGTCGGTGGGGGCAAGACCCGTGCCGCCGGTGCTCAGCACCAGCTCGCAGCGCTCGACATCCGCCCAGTGCCGGAACCGCTCCTCGATCAGTTCGCGATCGTCGGGAACGAGGTCTCGACCGACGATCTCGGCGCCGATTCGCACGGCCAGCTCTGCCAGCCTGCTCCCACTGGCGTCCTCCCCTTCGCCGGCGGACTTCGAGGTGCTGATCGTGATGATCGCCGCCCGCATCGCCGGCTCAGCCTGCGAGCTTCTCTTCGCGCCGCTGCTCGCCGCGCTTCGTCCTCTTCGCGCCGCCGGTCACCGCGCCTCGTCCTCTTCGCGGCGCCAGTCGCTGCGCCCGCCGCTCTTCTCCAGCAGCACGATCTCCTCCACTCTGACGCCCCGCTCAAGCCCCTTGACCATGTCGTAGACGGCCAGCGCCGCGACCGCGCACGCGGTCATCGCCTCCATCTCCACGCCTGTGCGGCCCACGGTGCGGACCTCGGAGACCAGCTCGACGAGGCCCTGCTCGGCGTCGACGGTCGCGGCCACGTCGATGAAGGTCGGCGCCAGCGGGTGGGCGAGCGGGATCAGCTCTCCGGTCCGCTTGGCCGCCTGGATGCCGGCGATCCGGGCCACCGTGAGCACGTCGCCCTTGGGCGTGTCGCCGAGCTCGATGGCGCGAGCTGTGGCCGGCGACATGCGCAGCCGCGCCGCGGCCCGCGCGATGCGCTCGGTGGGCTGCTTGGCGCCCACATCGACCATCCGCGCCCTGCCGTGCTCGTCCAGGTGCGTCAAGCGGCCCTCGCTCACGGCTCCCTCACAGCTTCATCTCCCGTGGCCGGCTCAACGGCGCCGGCCCGCGGCGGCGCTCCCTGCACCCGGCGCACCGTTCCGTCCCGCTCGATCTCCCGCTTCCAGATCGGAGCCTCGGCCTTGATCCGGTCGATCGCCTCTCTGGCGGCGGCGAAGGCTTCGGCCCGGTGGGCCGCCGACACCGCGACGATCACGCTGGGCTCTGAGAGCTCGACCTCCCCGACCCGGTGCTCGGCGGCGACGGCCAGCAGGTCGTGACGCTCCATGCAGTCGCCGAGGATGGCCGTGATGCGCTCCTGCGCCATCTCGCGGTAGGCCTCGTAGTCGAGCCGGATGACGTCGCGGGGCATGCCCTGGAAGGTGACGATCGCACCGGCCTCGGGGCGAGTCACGGCGCGGGTCAGGACCTCGAGTGAGAGCGGCTTCCCGGTGACGCGGACATGGATGTCACAGACACGACCGTCGGGGACGTGCCCACCGGGGATCTCCCCGACGGCGCCGCCGCTGACCGGGGGGATCAGGGCCAGCTCGTCCTCCGCGGCAAGGCGCGTCTGCATCGTCGCGTAGTCGCGGTTTACGGCCATCCTGACCGGCAGGCGATCGAGCACTCCCGACAGGGCGGGCAGCCTGGAGAGCTCGGTGAGGGCATCCGCGACGGTGGCTCCCTCCGGCAGGTCGAGCTCGATCGACCCGCTCCCGGCGCGTTCCCGCAGGATGGCGAACAGGCGCACGCGCACGGTCACCGCTCCATGCTACCTACGAGCAGCTCGATCTCGACGTGCTCGCCCGCGCGCACGCTCCCGCTCGCGGTGGGAATGATCGCGAGCGCGTCGGCCCCCAGCATCGAGGTGCAGATGTGCGAGCCCTGCCGCTCGAAGGGCTGCGCGTGCCAGCCGTCCTCGCGCAGCTCCAGACGGCAGCGAACCGCGTGCGTGCGGCCGGGAGACTTCTCGTAGTCGCGATCGAGCTTCGCTCGCGTCCGCCGGGAGGCCGGCCACTCGCCGCTCAGCGCCAGGAGCGCGGGGCGGACGAGCAGGGTGAACGTGACCATCGCCGACACCGGGTTGCCGGGCAGGCCGAAGACCAGGGTGTCCCTCTGCCTGCTCTCGCCCCGCCCGCCATCCGCTTGACCGCGAGGGCGATGCCGGCCGAACCAGGCCGGCTTGCCCGGCTTGAGCGCGATCCGCCAGAAGACCTCCTCGACGCCCAGGGCGCTCAGCGCCTCCCGGACGTGGTCGTGCACACCGACTGAGACGCCGCCGCAGACCACCACGACATCCGCCTCGAGCGCGCGCGCTATCGCCTCCCTGGTGCTTGCGGGATCGTCGGGGACCGTGGCCACCCCGATCGCCTCGGCGCCGGCCTGCTGCACCAGAGCGGGAATTGAGTAGGCGTTGCAGTTGCGGACCGCGCCCGCCCGCAGGGGCTCCCCGGGCTCGATCAGCTCATCGCCGGTGCTCAGCACCCAGACCCGCGGGCGCCGAGCGCAGGCCACGCTCGGGCGCCCGAGCGAGGCCAGCACGCCCAGCTCGGCCGCTCCCAGCCGGGCGCCGCTCGCGAGCACGGTCGCGCCCCTCTGGACATCCTCGCCCGCATGCCTGATGTCGCGCCCGGCCGGCGCCTCCGAGCGAGATTTCGACCGCCCCGTCCGCGGGCCTGGTCTGCTCGACGCGGACCACCGCGTCGGCGCCCGCGGGGATCACGGCGCCCGTCGAGATCGCGATCGCCTGCCCGGCTCCCAGGCCGGTCCTCGCCGGATGGCCGGCGCGGGACTCATCGACGACGCGCAGCGTCACCGGCGAATCGCCTCGGGCGCCGCGGGTGTCCGCGGTGCGGACGGCGAAGCCGTCCATCGCCGAGCTATCGAAGGCGGGCACGTCATCGCCGGCGGCCACATCCTCGGCGAGCACCCGCCCGAGCGACGCCCGCAGCTTGACCGTTTCACTTCCGAGCGCCACGACGCGCTCGAGGACCAGGCGCCGGGCCTGTTCGATCTCGATCATCTGCACCGCCACCTCGGCGATCAGTCTACGTGGCAAACTCCATGGCATGAGTGAGCCGGTGACTGACGCGGCGCCTCGCCCGGCGATCGGCGCCGTCCTCGCGGGCGGGCGCGGCCGGCGGATGGGCGCGGCGAAGCCGCTCACACAGCTGGCCGGACGGCACCTGATCTCCTATCCGCTGGCGGCGTTGAGCGCGGCCGGAGTGGACGCCGTCGTCGTCGCCAAGAGGCGCTCACCGCTGCCGCGGCTGCACTGTCCGGTGCTGCGCGAGCCCGCTCGGCCGAGCCATCCGCTGTGCGGGGTCATCGCCGCGCTGCGCTTCGCCGGCGAGCGGCCGGTCCTCGTCGTCGGCTGTGACATGCCGTTCCTCACCGGAGGACTGCTCGCCTGGCTGGCTACTCAGGAGGGAGTGGTCGTGCCCGAGGTCGAGGGCCGTTTGCAGCCGCTGCTCGCCCGCTACGAGCCCGCGCATCTCGGCGCGCTGGAGATCGCCCTGCTCGGCGGCCGGTCGATGCGGGAGGCGATCGCCGTCCTGCAGCCGCGCGTCGTCGGCGAGCGCGAGTTGCGGCGCTTCGGCGACCCGGGCAGGCTCTGCTTCAACGTCAACGACCCCTCCGACCTCAGGGTCGCCGAACGATGGCTCCCCGGCGCGAGGGGCGACCGGCGCGAGGGCGAGAGTAGGGTGAGGGCCGCGCCATGATCGCCACGCTCGACAGACCTGGGCGCCCGTTGCGCGACCTGCGCATCTCGGTCACCGACCGCTGCAACTTCCGCTGCACGCTACTGCATGCCGAAGGAGGTCTTCGGCCGCGACTTCGCCGTTCCTGCCGCGCGCCGAGCTGCTGACCTTCGAGGAGATCGCCCGCCTCGCCCGCCTGTTCGCCGACCAGGGCGTCACGAAGATCCGCCTCACCGGCGGCGAGCCGCTGCTGCGCCGCGACCTCGAGCGGCTGGTCGACGATGCTCGCCGGCGTCGCACGGCATCGCCGACATCGCGCTGACCACCAACGGCTCGCTGCTCGCCGCCAAGGCACGGGCGCTGAAGGCCGCCGGCCTGACCCGCGTCACCGTCAGCCTCGACGCGCTCGACGACGCGACCTTCGGCGCGATGAACGACGTCGACTTCCCCGTCGCGCGCGTGCTCGCGGGCATCGAGGCCGCCGCGGACGCCGGGCTCGCGCCGGTCAAGATCAACATGGTCGTCAAGCGCGGCGTGAACGACCACTGCCTCCTGCCGATGGCGCGACCACTTCCGCGGCACGCGGCCACATCCTGCGCTTCATCGAGTACATGGACGTCGGCACGACCAACGGCTGGCGCATGGACGACGTCGTCCCGGCCGCGCGAGATCGTGCGCACGATCGACGCCGAGATGCCGCTCGAGCCGCTGCAGCCCAATCTACCCAGGCGAGGTCGCCGAGCGCTGGCGCTACCGCGACGGCGCGGCGAGATCGGCGTGATCGCCTCGGTCACGCAGCCCTTCTGCGGCGACTGCACCCGCGCCCGCCTCTCCGCCGACGGCAAGCTCTACACCTGCCTGTTCGCCGACCGGCGGCCACGACCTGCGCGCGCTGCTGCGCGGCGGCGCCACCGACGACGAGATCGCGACAGCGGCTCGCGCCGATCTGGGGCGACGCGCGCCGACCGCTACTCCGAGATCCGCACCCGCCAGCACCGCCAGGCGCGGAAGGTCGAGATGTCCTACATCGGCGGCTGACCCGCGAGGTCTGCCTGCTCGGCGCCCGAGACCCGCCTGGCAGACTCGTTCAGGTCGCGCAACGACCCGCCGCCGGCTCCCGCCAGCCAGGCCGCCACGGGCGCGGCGGCCCGCTCGGACGCGTGCGCGGCGGTTGCCGCGAGCTCGAGGATCGCGTCAACCTGATCCTGGCTGGGCGTGGCGAGCCCGATCTCCTGCGCAAACGCCTCGATCCACTGTTCTTTGGTCATGCGGGGTGCGCCCTCCTCGTCGACGGTGGCGGAAGGCCCGTGGGCCCCTCCTTTGGAGGGGCGATCGAGCCGCTGTTAGGGTACCCTAACATGGAGAAGTGTCCGTTTCGTGGAGTAGGTCGCCGGGAACGGTCGAGTCGGGGCAACTGCGAAGGGTCGGGTGGAGGAGTGCCGAATTCACTGACGAGCAGAGCAGGCATGGCCCGGCGGTCCGCGAGGCCGTCCGATGACGAGCTGGTGTGGCGGCTGGACGCCTTCAACAAGTTCCTGCTGAGCGCCTCGCCGGTGGCGCGCCTCACGGCCGCCATCGGCCGGGAGGCCTGTCGCGCGCTCGGCTTCTCCCGCGCGGTGTTCCTGCACGCCAACTTCGGCAACCGTCAGGTCAGAGGCGCCACCGGGTATGGACTCGACCTGTCGGTCCTCGGCAGCATCGCCGAGCCGTTCGAGTCGAGCCCCTGGATCGAGGGCTGCGTGACCGGCCGGCGGCCGGTGTTCACGCTGAACGCCCGCCACGGACCGGCGCTCCCGATGAGATACGTCACGCTGTTCAGCCTCGGACCCCTGCTCTGCGTCCCCGTGATCGACAGCTCCGGCCCGCTGGCGGCGGTGCTGTTCGACCGCCGTGGCGAGCCCTTCGGGGTCACCGACGAGCTGCTGAGGGCCGCGGCGTCGGTGGGGAAGAGCCTCGGCCTGGCGCTCGAGGCGGCGAGAAGCTATGAGAGCCACGGCTCCGGGCGGGAGCCGGCGCCGACCCTCACCGCGCGCCAGCACCAGATAATCGGCCTTCTGAGCCGGGGCCTGTCGAACAAGGAGATAGCCACGGCCACCGGCCTGAGCGTCTTTACCGTCCGCGACCACATCTCGGGCCTGCTGCGCTGCATGGACGTGAGCAGCCGCGCGGCGGCGGTCGCCCGCGGCTGGGAGCTGGGGCTGCTCGGCGAGCCGGGCGATCCCCGGCAGATGTCCGCTGCCGGGTAGGGCCCCTCGCTTCAGCGTCGCGCGGCCGATCCCCGACAAATGTCGGGATTTACAACCGCCTCGCCACGATGTTGAGTCCAGGGGCATGGGTCTGCGAGCAACGGTCTGTGTCGCGCTGGGCGTCCTCGCCGTCGCTGGATGCGGGGCATCCAAGCCCCAACCGGGCGCCGGCACGCCGGCCGTAGAGAAGGCGGGCAAGCTGGAGATCGACGCCAACCCCGAAGGCCGGCCTGCCTTCACGATCGCCAAGGCCACGGCGACCGCGGGCGCGGTCACGATCACGATGGCCAACACGTCCGGCGTCCCGCACAACATCGCCGTCCAACAGGGCTCAAGCGGCGCGATGCAGGGTTCCACGCCCGTGCTCGGCGCAAGCAAGGTCATCACCGGCGGCTCGGCCTCGATCACCGTCACCTCAAGCCCGGCACCTACACGTTCTTCTGCCAGGTGCCCGGCCACCGTGTGGGGGGGATGTGGGGCACGCTGACGGTGAAGTAGCCGCGACGCCGGGCGGCGCTCCCGATCCCCGACAAATGTCGGGATTTACAACGGCGCCCCCGGGGTGTTGAGTTCACTCTGAGTCGATTCGAGGGCGCATCCGCTCCGAATCGCTCCGAACGTAGATCCCCGCAGGATCCCGAGGAGGGAAGCGCATGAGTCAGCCGGCCGGCAGCACAACCACACGCTCACGGCGCGCACGGCGCGCGGTGCGGAACGCGGAGTACACCGGCCCGGACGACATCTACCGCGAGCCTGGAGATGGGACAAGGTCACCTGGGGCTGCCACGCCGTCGACTGCTATCCCGGCGGCTGCCCGTGGCGGGTCTACTCGCGCGACGGCAAGGTCGTCCGCGAGGAGCAAGCCGCGATCTTCACGACAAATCGAGCCGGGCGTCCCCGACATGAACCCGATGGGCTGCCAGAAGGGCGCGCTCCTGGAGCCAGCAGCACTACAACGAGGAGCGCGTCCTCTATCCGATGAAGCGCGTCGGCGAGCGCGGCGAAGGCAAGTTGGAAGCGCGTCTCCTGGGAGACCGCGCTGCAACGACATCGCCGACGCCATCCTCGACGCGTCCGCAGGACCAGGGACCGCAGTCGCTCTACCACATCGGCACGCCGGGCGCGGCGGCACGCAGCAGATCCAGCGACTTCTCGGCCAGCTCGGCTTCTCAGGTCACCGACCTGCAAGCGGAGATCAACGACTTCAGCCCCGGCATCTACACGACCTTCGGGAAGTTCGACGCCGCCCCGGCGCCGACGACTTCTTCCACAGCGAGCTGGTCCTCATCTGGCACGCCAACCCGGTGTACACCAACATCACCTGGTACCACTTCATGCAGGAGGCGCGGTACAACGGCGGCGAGGTCGTCACCATCGCCCCCGACTTCAGCCCGTCCGCCGTCCACGCCGACTACCACCTGCCGATCGAGATCGGCACCGACGCCGCCTTCGCCAACGCCATGTCGCAGGTGGTCATCGCCGAGGACCTGCTCGACGGCACTTCGTGCAGAAGCAGACCGATCTGCCGCTCCTGGTGCGCATCGACAGCCGCCGCTTCCTGCGCGCCGACCGACCTCGGCGCCGGAGCCGACGACCAGTTCTACTGGCTCGACGCCAAGACCGGCACGGTCGTCGAGGCGCCGCGGGCGACCCTCGACCCCGGGCGCCGTCGATCCCGGCGCTCGACGGGGTCGGCGAGGTCGACGCTCGCCGGCGGAGCGCGTCGAGGTGCGACCGGTGTTCGCGCTGCTGCGCGACATGCTCAACGCGCACTACACGCCGGAGAAGGCGCAAGCGATCTGCGGCGTCCACCCCGACACGATCCGCAAGCTCGCCCGCAAGATCGCGGCGAAGCGGACGCGCATCATGATGGGCTGGAACTCCGGCAAGTACTACCACGGCGACCTGATGGAGCGCGCGATGATGCTCATCCTCGGGCTCACCGGCAACTGGGGCAAGCACGGCACCGGCGCGCGCAGCTGGGCCGGGCGCTCGACGGCATGTTCACCGTGCTGCTCAAGCGCAAGGCCGGCCCGGAGGGCGCCCAGGAGGTCGTCATGGCCAGCCTGACGCGATGCAGGACGTGCATCGATGATGGCGATCCGACGATCACCGACGAGATGGAGTCGACGCGCCTTCGAGCGCTCGATCAGCGCAGACGATGGGCGATGACGCCGCCGGCCTTCTTCTGGTACCACCACTGCGGCTACCGCGAGATCTGGAACCGCCCCGGGTACAACGACCCGGAGATGAAGCGCCCTTCGACGAGTATTTCAACGAAGCGATCGCGAAGGGCTGGTGGACAGGCTGCCGGAGCTGGCCGCAGCGCGGCCGAGCCGCGCTTCCTGATCGAGGTCGGCGGCAACCTGCTGCGCCGCACGCGCGGCGGCGCCGCGCACGCTGCTCGAGCACCTGTGGCCGAAGCTCAAGATGATCGTCTCGGTCGACTGGCGCATCAACACCACCGGCCTTACGCCGACTACATCCTGCCCGCGGCGCAGCACTACGAGAAGATGACCTTCCACAGCCGATGCCGCACCTGATGCACGTGCCTGCTCATCGAGAAGCGCCGCCGCGCCCGCGGGCGAAGCGCGCAGCGAGTGGCAGATCTTCAAGGGTCTGCCAAGGCGCTGCAGGGCGCGCCAAGGCACGCGGCATCACCGTGGGCCGCGACAGGAACGGCGAGCCGGTACACCTCGAAAATCTGGGCGAGATGGATCACCAAGGCGGCGACCTCGCCGACGACGCCAAGCTCATCGACGAAGTCCTCCGCGACAGCGCCATCCTCGGCACCATTCCCCCCGACACCGACCTGGAGAAGATGCGCGAAGCGGCGCGGTGCGCGCCGTCGGCTGGGGCAACTCGGCGATGATGGTCGCCAGCAGTCGCCGATCGAGCCCAACAAGACCGCACACCCCCTTCCGCAACCACGTCGAGTCAAGCCCTACCCGACGCTGAAGCGCCGCGCGCTCGTTCTACATCGATCACGACTGGTACCTCGAAGCCGGCGAGGAGATGCCGGGCACAAGGACAACCCGCACCACGGCGGCGAGTTCCCGCTGCGCCTGACCAGCGGCCATCCGCGCTGGAGCATCCACTCGATGAACACCACCAGCCGCGTGATGCTGCAGACCCACCGCGGCCATCCGGTGATGTACATGAACCCCGACGACATGGCGGCGCGCGGCCTGGAGAACGACGACGAGGCGCGGCTCTTCAACGACCTCGGCGCCTGCGCATGCCGGTGCGTCACAAGCCCGGCCGCCCCGGCCAGGTGGTCATCTACAACGGCTACGAGCCGTTCCAGTTCAAGGATTGGAAGGGCCGGAGACGTCGAGCCGGGCATGGTGAAGTGGCTGCACTTCGCCGGCGGCTACGGCCACCTGCGCTTCTGGCCGACCCAGTGGCAGCCGGTGCCCTTCGACCGGGGGGTCTATGTTCACGTCGAAAAGGCGCCTGTTCCGGTGAACGGTTCACCGAACGGCGCCGTGAACGGAGCGGAGCGATGAACGCCAAGCGAACCACAGCGGCCCTCTCGGACCCCTCCGCGACGGAGTGGGCGCAGGTGCCCTCCGAACCGCTCGCGCTGAGCGCGACGCCGATCGCCCTGCTGCCCTCGCGCACGGTGCGCGCGGCGTGGGCGACGCGGCCCTACGGGCTCGTGCGCGAGCTGAGCGCCCAGGCGGCGCACGACGGGGAGAACCTTTACGTGCGTGTCGTGTGGGAGAGCCCGTCGCGCGCGCCCGGCGCCGCCGAGGAGTTCCCGTATCCGCTTGAGGGGCCCGACTCGTTCCCTGACGCCGTGGCGCTGATGTTCCCGTGCAACGGCGCCGCTGAGCTGCAGCACGGCAGCGACAAGGCGCCGGTCACCGTCTGGCGCTGGGCCGCCGGCGCGCCGGAGGCGGTCGAGGATCTGACCGCGACCGGTATCGGAACACTCCGCCCGGCGGAGGGGCCGAACGGCCTCTCGGCGCGCTCGCACACCGAGGCGGCACGCCGGCAGGTCGTCTTCGAGCACCCGCTCGCGGGCGGCACGCCGGCCTTTTCGCCCGGCTCGGGCATCGCGGTGGGGTTCGCGGTCTGGGTCGGGGCAAACCAGGAGCGGGCCGGGCTCAAGGCGAGCTCGCCGCAGTGGGAGGAGATGGTTCTCGATGCCTGATTCCGTGAGTGCCGCGCGCCGCGCCGGTCTCGAACGCCGTCTCGCGGAGGTGTTCGATGCCTGAGTCAACCGCCGCGCGCCCCGCCAAGCTTGAGCGCCAGCTTGCCATCGTCTTCGATCTGAACAAGTGCCTCGGCTGCCAGACCTGCTCGGTGGCGTGCAAGGTTCTGTGGACCCGCGACGAGGGCATGGAGTACATGTGGTGGGGCACGGTCAACACCCAGCCGGGCAAGGGCACGCCGCGCGATTGGGAGAAGATGGGCGGCGGCTTCCGCGACGAGGAGCCGCAGCCCGGGCAAGCTGCCGACCCGCGCGGACTTCGGCGGCGGCTGGGACTTCAACTTCGACGAGGTCTTCTTCGGCGGCAAGGGCAACGGCCGTCCACCTGCAGCCCAGGCCGGCTCGCCGGACTGGGGCCCGAACTGGGACGAGGACCAGGGCGGCGGCCAGTACCCGAACAGCTTCTACTTCTACCTGCCGCGCATCTGCAACCACTGCACGCACCCGGCCTGCCTCGAAGCCTGCCCGCGCAACGCCATCTACAAGCGCGAAGAGGACGGCATCGTCGCTGATCAGCGAGGAGCGCTGCAAGGGCTACCGCTTCTGCATGGAGGCCTGCCCGTACAAGAAGATCTACTTCAACCACGCCCGCCAGCTCGCGCCAGAACTGCATCTTCTGCTTACCCGCGCATCGAGAAGGGCGTCGCGCCGGCCTGCGCGCGGCAGTGCCCGGGGCGGCTGCGCGTTCGTCGGCTTCCTCGACGACCAGAACGGGCCGATCCACAAGCTGGTGAAGAAGTGGCAGTGGCGCTGCCGCTGCACCCCGAGTACGGCACGGAGCCCGAACGTCTACTACGTGCCGCCGATCTCGCCGCCACGCCTCGCGCCCGACGGCAACATCGACGAGATCAGCCGCGCATTCCTTTGGACTACCTGGAGTACCTCTTCGGGCCGCGCGTCGGCGCGGTCCTGGAGAAGCTGCGCGGGGAGCTCCAGACGGTGCGCTCCGGGGGCGAGTCGGAAATGCTGCAGACCCTGATCGCCTATGAATGGCAGTCGCTGCTCGGCCCGTTCACTGTGGACCCGGCGCAGCTTGCGGCCACCGGCGCCGGCAACGGCTCGGCTGCCGCGGACGGTCTCGCCGTCGTCGAGGTTCCCGCCAAAGGCCGCGCGACCGGGGGTTCCGCCAAAGGCCGCGCCGCCGCCAAAGGCTCCGCCGCCGCCCCCGAGGGGGCGTGATGTTCGGCTTCTCGCTCGTCGGTCTGGACATCAAGGACGCGGGGGTCGACGCCCTCAAGGAGCCCGAGGGCGGGCCGGTCGTCGCGCGCAGCAAGTTCTACGGGCAGCTCGCCTCGGTCTTCGACATCCCCGAGGAGGAGCAGTTCACGCGCCTCGCCGACGGCGGCTTCGCGGCGGAGCTCGCCGAGCTGGTTTCCGATCTGCCGTTCGCGTTCGAGGTCCCTTCCGAGGCGCTCACGCCGACCTGCACCAGCGAGGAGCACCACAGCGAGTACCTCAGCCTCTTCGAGGTCGGCACCGGCGGGCCGCCCTGTCCGCTCTACGGCGGCGTCTGGCTCGGAAACCGGATGGGCGTGATGGAGGAGGTCGTGCGCTTCTACAACTACTTCGGCCTGAAAACGTCGGAGGAGCGGCGGATCCCGCCGGACCATCTCTCCACGGAGCTGGAGTTCCTGCTCTACCTGACCTACCGCGAGGCTGCCGCCCCGATGCCGACCCTCGCCGTCCCCTACAGCCGGGCGCAGCTCGACTTCCTCGACCGCCATCCCGGCCGCTGGTTCCCGATGCTCGTCAAGCGCATGGAGGAGCTGGAGGTCTCCGCCTTCTTCACCGCCCTCGTGGAGACGACCGCGCGCTTCCTCGCTGCCGACCGCGCGCACCTGAGCACGGGGGCCGGCGCCCCCGCGACCGCGTCGGCGGGGTCGTGACGGGCTGAAGGGGGAGACGCGCGTGGAGGCTCCACCGGCAAGCATGGAGCGCGCGCAAAACGCGGCGGCGGGCACGGACGGCGCGCGGGACGCCGCGGCGGGTACGGACGGCGCGCAGGACGCCGCGGCGGGTACGGACGGCGCGCGGGACGCGCCGGCGAGCATGGAGCACTACCGCGACCGGCTCGATTTCGACCGCGTCTCCTGGGGGACGCACTGCGCCAACTGCCTGGCGATGTGCCCCTACCGGGTCTTCACCAAGGACGGGAGGGTCGTCTACGAGGAGCCCGCCGCGACCTTCGGGCGGATCGAGGAGGGCGTGCCCGACATGAACCCGATGAGCTGCCAGAAGGGCGCCGCCTGGAGCCAGAAGCTCTATGCGCCCGACCGGCTGCTCTACCCCCTGATCCGCGACGGCGAGCGCGGCTCGGGCCGCTGGCGCAAGGCAAGCTGGGACGAGGCGCTGACGAAGATCGCCGACTCGATCATCGACACGATCAAGGAGGAGGGGCCGGAGTCGGTCGTCTTTGAAGAGACGACCGAGGGGGGGCTCGTCTGCTGGACCTCTTACTTGCGCTTCGCCGCGCTGATCGGGGCGGTCAGCCTCGACGGGAACGGCCTCATCAACGACTTCCTGATCGGCCAGTACCTCACGTTCGGCAAGTACAGCATGGCCTCTTCGGTTGACGACACCTTCCACTCCAAGTTGATTTTGATCTGGCACTCCAACCCGGCCTCCACGAGCATCCCATACCACCACTACATCACCGAGGCCCGCTACCACGGCGCCGAGGTCGTCAACATCGCGCCGGACTACAACCCCTCCTCGCTGCACGCCGACCGCTTTGTGCCCGTGCAGCCGGGGACCGACGCGGCGCTCGCGCTCGGGATGTGCCAGACGATCGTGGAGGAGGGGCTCGCCGACCTCGATTTCGTCAAGGAGCAGACCGACCTCTCGCTGCTGGTGCGCGTGGAGGACGGCCGCTTTCTGCGCGTGGCCGACGTCGAGGCAGAGGGCTCCGGGGAGCAGTTCTACTGGTGGGACGCCGAGCGGGGCCTTGTGCCGGCGACGCGCGGGACGCTCGACCTCGGCGGGGTGGACCCGGTGTTGGAGGGCGTCTTCGAGGTCGAGTGCAAGGGCGAGGGCGGCTCGGCCGGCGGGGCCGGTGCAGGCAACGGCGCCGGCGGGGCCGGCGGAACGACCGTCAAGGTGACGCCCGTCTTCGCCCTCCTGAAGGAGCGCCTGAACGCCGCCTACACCCCCGAGCAGGCCTCGGAGATCTGCGGCGTACACCCCGACACGATCCGCGACCTGGCGCGCAAGGCGGCGCGGCTGCCGACGAAGATCCTCTCCGGCTACAACACCCCGAAGTACTACCACGGCGATCTCATGGAACGGTCGATGGTCCTGCTGCTGGGGCTCACGGGCAACTGGGGCGGCAAGGGACGCGGCATCCAGGGCCTCTGCATCCTCGGCCTCGACGGCTACTTCCTCTTCCAGCTCAAGCAGAAGCCCGGGCTCGCCGAGACCGAGCAGCTCGTGGCGGGCATCGCCGGGGCGATCAGCGCGGCGAAGGAGCAGAACCCGGGCATCACCGACGAGATCGCCGGCCTGCAGTTCCTCCAGGCCGCCGCGCCGATGGGGACCTCGACGCCGCCCTTCTTCTTCTGGTACCACCACTGCGGCTACAAAGAGGCGTGGAACAGCCGCGAGTGGAACGACCCGGAGATGCCGCGGCCCTTCGACGACTACTTCCGCGAGGCGACCGAGAAGGGCTGGTGGGCCGGCGTCGCGCGGCCGGGGCCGGAGAGCGAGCCACGCGTGCTCTTCGGCGTGGGCACCAACACGCTGCGGCGCACCCGCGGCGGGCGGCGGATGCTGCTGGAGAACCTGTGGCCGAAGCTGCGCCTGATCGTCTCGGTCGATTGGCGTATGAGCTCCACCGGCGCCTGGTCGGACGTGGTGCTGCCCGCGGCGCCGCAGTTCGAGCGGACCAACCTCCAGTACCCCCTCACCAACACGCTCCACGTCGGCCTCTCCGATCGCTGCGCAGAACGCCAGGGCGAATCGAAGTCGGAGTGGGAGATATTCAGGATGCTCTCGGAAAAGGTCGCCGAGCGCTCGGTGGAGCGCGGCTTCACCGAGTTCCGCGACGGCCGCCGGGTGGTGCGCAAGCTCGACAACCTCGGCGACCAGTTCACCTCGGGCGGCGCCTTCGTCGAGGAGGAGGCGGTGATCGACGAGTGGATCCGCGACTCCGGCGCGACCGGGACGCTGCCGGCGGGCTCGAGCCTCGACACGCTGCGCGAGACCGGCTCCACCCGGTTCACCGGCCTGGGGATCTTCGCGATGGGCCTCGGCGCCGCGACCGACATCGAGCACGACCAGACGCTCACGGCCTTCTCCTGGCACACCCAGAAGAAAGTCCCCTACCCGACGCTCACCCAGCGCGCCCAGTTCTACATCGACCACCCTTGGTTCATCGAGGCCGACGAGGCCCTGCCCCGCCACCGCGACCCGCCGAAAATGGGCGGCGACTACCCGCTGCTCGTTACCTCCGGGCACAGCCGCTACTCGATCCACTCGACCAACATGAGCAACCCCGTGCTGCTGGAGACCCATCGCGGCAAGCCGGTCTGCACGCTCAGCCCGCTCGACGCGGAGCGGCGCGGGATCGCCGACGGAGACGACGTGCGGGTGCACAACGACTGCGGCGCCTACGAGGTCGCGGCGAAGCTCTCGCCCTCGGTGCGGCCGGGGCAGCTGATCCTCTACAACGGCTGGGAGCCGTTCATGCACAAGGACTGGAAGGGCGGCAGCGAGGTGGAGCCCGGGATGATCAAGTGGCTGCACCTCGTCTCACGCTACGGGCACCTGCGCTACCTGCCCTTCAACTGGCAGCCGGTGCCCAGCGACCGTGCGGTGTACGTGGAGGTCGAGCTCGCGCGGCCCGCCGGCTTCGCAACTTCCAACGGCCGACCCAAGGAGGCCCCATGACAGAGATCAGCCAGACCCTCACGGCGCCGCCCGGCGCGGCGTTGACCGACTCCGAGCGCGACCGGCTCGGGCACGCGTTCGAGGCGACGCCGCCGTTCTTCAAGCTGCTCTCGACCTTGCGCACGCGCCGGGTGGGGCTCGGCTACCGCTGCGAGACCGGCGAGGCGGAGGTGCTCGAAGTGGTCGAGCGGCAGGACCGTCAAGCAGGCCAAGGGCCCGCTGGCGTTCACCTCGGCGCATGACCCTGTACCGCTGTCGGAGCTCGAGGAGGCGCTGATCTGCTGGGCGGCCTGCGGGCCCAACGGGATCGCGCTGGCGGACATCCCGCTGCACGGCAACCTCTCGAGCCTGCTCAGCTGGGCGGGCCGGACGGTGCCCGGCGGCGACTCCAACCCGTCGATCGACCTGTTCGTGGTCAACGACCGCGGCACGCACGTCTACCGCCCGGGCGAGGACCGCTCGGGCCCGATCGAGATCCGCTCGCCCGAGGACTACGCCAAGGTGCTCGAGTGGTACCGAGCGGGCCTTGTGCAGGTCTCCGACCGCCGCCCGGACATCGGCTGGCACGCCGCCCCGGAGGACACCCGCTCGGTGGACATGATGAGCCCGGCGCAGTACAACGTGAACCGGCCGGGCAGCACGTGGCTGATCCCGGTGGGCGACGTCGGGCTGGAGTGGTTCAACCTGCTGTTCTCCTGCTACGAGTGGTGGGGAACGTTCCTCGCCAAGCCCGAGGACTTCTCGCCCGCGGGCTGCGACATCTGGGTCAAGCCGGGCTTCATGGAGACGGGCTGGCCGATCCCGTCGTTCGACGAGATGGTGGCGTTCGAGCACGCAAGCCAGGCGGGTGCGCTGCAGCAGAACGTGCGGCTGGCATGCGAGGCGCTCGGGCTGGGCGCCTGGCGGCTGGGCGTCTACTCCAGCGACATGGTGCTGGGGGGCTTCCCCGACGTGGCCAGGGGGCTCGGCTTCGACTACATGCAGCGCGACGTCGAGCGCAACCCGGCCGCGGTGATGACCGCCACCGGGCTCCCCGGCGTGAAGGAGGCGGTGGTGGTGCCCTCCGAGCGCTTCCCGACGGTGGAGAGCGCGGTGCGCTACGTCAGGGAGCTGCGCTACCGGCCCGGCGGTCCGCTCGCCCAGGAGCGCAACTACGCGCTCGAGCACGGCGGTCCCTACACGCCGGAGATCATGGAGGAGGTGCTCGAGCACCCGCGCGCGCACATCTCGGCCGAGTGGGTCGAGACCGCCGTGATCGAAACCGTGAAGTACATCGTTGACACCTACGGGTGCGCGCCGGCGTTCACCAACCCGCTGCACGCGCACACCTCGATCCAGGTGCACCACCTCGACGTCCACTTCTACCGCCGCTTCCAGGTGTCGGCGAACGGGGGTGGCGAGCCCTACGCGGTCACGCCGCAGATCCGCGAGCACTTCGCGAGGTGGCACCCGGGCGAGCCCGACCCCTACGCCGACGGCGGGCCGGCAGGGTGAATCTGAACGCCGGAGTCCCGCCGGACCCCCACACCGAGAGCGGGGCGGCAGGGTGAATCTGAACTGGGAAGTCCTCTACCAGATCCTCCACGATCTGGCCTTCGCCGTCTACATCGGCGGGCTCTTCTACGCCGAGATCGTGCTGACGCCGGCGGCGAACGCCGTCGCGCCCGCGCAGAGCGCGGTGGTGAGCCGCAAGGCGGGCGACCGCCAGATGATCATCTCCTGGACCGCGCTGCTCGTGATCCTGATCACCGGGGTGCTGAGGCTGGGCTACATGCACCTGCTCGCGTTCCCGGGCACGTTCTTCCTCACGCACGCGACCGCCACAAGCTCCTACGGCCAGACGGTCTTCACGATGTTCGGGCTCTGGTGCGTGCTGGCCGGGCTCGGCCTCGTGGCCACGTTCGGGCTGCGGCCGGTGCTCGTCGGCAGGATCGACCCGACGCTCTCCCAGGCCGAGCGAGAGCGGCGCCAGGAGCGGATGATGAGCGCGGCGCGCTGGATGACGATCGTGATGCGTGCCGATCTGGCCGTCGCGGTGGTCATCGCGGTGCTCGGCGTGTCGCTCGTGAACGGGGGGCTGGTTTGACGCTCACCGTCCAGTTGGAGGCCCCCCGGGCCGGCTTCGTGGAGCTTTCGCGGGCGGCGCTCGCAGAGTACGCGGAGGCGCTTGGCGACGCCTGGCGCGTGCTTGGGGTCGGCGAAGGCGACCGTGTGGTGATCTACGACTACGGGTCGAGCCCGCTCGTGTACCTCGCATCGCGGGCGTTCACGCCCTATCTCGAGAGTGGCGCCGCCGAGCGGACGGGCGCCATGGCGGTGTGCGTGGATGGCCTGACGGACAACGTCGGGCGCCTCGCGCATGTCGTCCGCCATTTCGAGCCGCACTTCCTGTTCGCTCGCGCCGAACTGGTCCCGCTGCTGCTCACCGGGCCGACCGCGCTGCCGGTGGAGCAGCGCACGGCGAAGCTTGTGGTGAGCGCCGACGGCGACACGCCGACGCCCCGCGAGCGCGCGCTGTGGGAGAGCCGCTGGCCCGGCGGCGTCGGGCTGATCGCGCGCCGCGACGCCGAGCTGTTCGTTGCGGCCGGGAGGCCCGCATGAGCAGCACCACGACCGTCGCCGTCCGGGGGCCGGCCGAAATGGAGGAGATCGAGACGCTGCCCCGCGAGCGCCTGGAGGCCCTGGCGCTGGAGCGTCTGCGGGGAGTGCTCGAACGGGCCGCGCGGCTGCCGTTCTACAAAGAGCGACTCGCCCAGATCGACGCCTCGGCAATCGAGAGCTTCGAGGAGTTCGCCGCGACCGTCTCGACCTTCCGCAAGGGCGATCTGATCGGAGAGCTGAGGCGTGGCGGCGGCTACACAACGGGCATCGAGGCGCTCGACGGCGGGGCGGCCACGGTCGTGCTCACCTCCGGGACGCTCGGGTTCCCGACGTTCGCGATGCTTGGGGAGCGCGAGATCGAGGAGGGCTCCTCGCGCGAGGTACTGCGCGAGTTTCGGATGGACGGCATGCGCCCGGGGATGCGCGTCATGTGCCAGTACCCCGCCTGGCACCACCTCAGCATGCTCGACAGCCGGGCGCTGGAGTGGATGGAGGCGAAGGTCATCTGCCCCTTCGGGACGTTCGTGCCGCGCTTCGCCGGAGGAGCGATCGAGCTGATCGCCGCGCACCGCCCCGAGTACCTGCTGACCGTCACGACGATGCTGCACGCGATCGTCGAGGAGGCGATCGCGCGGGGGATGGACGTGCTCGAGCTGTTCGAGCCCGTGCGCTACGCGATGGTGGTGGGCGAACCGGTGAGCCCCGGCCAGCGCCGGCTGCTCGTCGAGCAGCTCGGCCTCGACGACCTCTTCGAGCGCGGCGGCTCCAGCGACGGCCTGTGGGGCGGGGCGGACTGCCCGGCCCACGAGGGCCACCACATCTGGTGGGACCACCATCACGTCGAGGTCCTCAACCCGCGGACGGGCGAGCCGCTCGGGCCGGGCCGGCGGGGAACCGTGGTCGTCACGAACCTGACGACCGACCGCTCCCTGTACGTGCGCTTCGACACCGAGGACCTCGGCGAGCTGATCGCGGGCCACTGCCCCTGTGGACGCACCCATCCGCGCGTCGAGCTGTATGGGCGGCTCGCCGACTGCGTCGAGGTGGAGGGCCGGCTGATCGCCCCGTATGACGTGCGCGCGGTGCTCGACGAGATCCCGGCGCTCGCCGGAGTGCCGCTGGTGATCGTCCGCGAAGCGCCCACGATGGAGCGGCTCGTGGTGAAGCTCGACGGAGACGCACGCGCGCCCGGCCTCGCCGAGCTCGCCGGCGAGCACCTGGCGAGCTCGCTGGAACTTCCCGCCGAGGTCAGCTTCGGCGGACCGCTTCCCAAGCGCTGGAAGGCGCGCATGGCCAGCGGCGTCCGCGTCGGCGACGCTCGCGTACCCGGCGGGGAGCTCGATCGAACGGAGGAGCCCGATGGCCAAGACGATAGCGATCAACCCCTCGTGGTACTGGCCGGACGACGTGCCCCGCCTGCTGGGGGTGCCGCCGATGTTCTGCGACAGACTGATGGCCGAGCGCTGGTCGCGCCGCCGGCCCGACGCCGTCGCGGTGGTCGACGGGGACGGCGCGATCACCTACGCCGAGCTGTGGTCCCGCGCGCAGGCCGTGGCCGACGCCATCCGGGAGCAGGGCAGAGAGAACAGGGAGGGCGAAGGAGACGGGCAGGGCGAGCGGCACGCGTTGGTGGGGCCCACGGGCGTCGACGGGGTGGTCGCGCTGATCGGCGCCCTCGCGGCGCGCTCCAGGGCGATCCTGCTGGACCCCGACTCTCCCGCCGCGGCCGAGGTGGCCGCGGCGCTCGGCGCGGGCGCCGTGGCCGACGTGCACGAGCCGGCCGTGGACCTCGTGAGCGCGGACGGCTGGGCCGCCGGCCACTCGCACTACTCGCTCGCGAGCGGCGCGCTCTCGCTTGCGGCGTTTCTCGAGCTCGATCGGGCGGAGGCCTGGCTCTGCGCGATGCCCCTGTGGACGTGGGAGGGCCTGTACAGCGCACTCGTGCCCCTCTACCTGGGCGGCACCGCGGTCCTCTGCGGCCCCGAGGGAGCGAACGACCGGGTGGCGGACCTCATCGACGATCACAGGGTTGCCTACGCGCTGGCCCCGTTCGAGATCCTGCGAGACCTCTCCCGCGGCCGGCCGCGCCGGCTGGCGGACAGCCTGAGGCGCAACCTGCGTGGCCTGATGCTCTCCACGGACCGCCCGTTCGCGGCGGGCGACCGGCGCAAGGCGCGCAAGGCGCTGGACGTGCCGATCCTGACCGTGTTCGGGCTCACCGAGACCGGCCCGATCCTCGCGTCGCATCCGAGCTGGTACGTGGACGAGTCGGTCGGCATCCCGGTCACGAACGTCGAGGTGCAGCCCGCCAACCCCCAGACGGGCGAGCCGCTCGACACCAACTGGGAGCTGCTCGACTACGCCACCATGGTGATCCGAGCGCCGCAGTTGATGGCGGGGTATGAGGGGGCCGCAGCACAGGACGAGCGCCTGGCCTCGCGGATCGAGGATCGGTGGTTCAAGACGTGGGCGTCGGCGTCGTTCGACGCCAACGGGATGATGTACCTCGTGGAGAGCTAGACCCGTGCCCGCCGAGCGCCAGGCGTCGCGCGGCATCAAGATATGCGTCCCCAGCCGCTTCGAGCCCGAGCTGCTCGACGGCCTGGAGCCGCTGCAGGCCGACACCGGCCGCATCCACGAGGTGTACGGCGCGCTGTCGCGCTCGGTGGTGGGGAGCGGCAGGCCGGCGCGCAGGCTCGTCCAGCACGGCGGATCGCCGACGTTCGAGCACGTGCGCCGCTTCACCGAGCGCGCGCACGGGTCGGGGATCCGGGTCAACTACCTGCTGAACGCGGCCTGCTTGAACATGACCGAGTACACCGACGCGGGGCGGAAGGAGATCGTCGAGTACGTCGGCGAAGTGGCCGAGACGGGGGTCGACATGGTGACGATCGCGGTGCCCTACCTGATCGAGCTCGTCCGCGCGGAGTTCCCGGAGCTGCCGGTGAGCGTGTCGGTGATCTGCGAGGTCGACACCACCCATGGCCTGCGCCTGTTCGAACGTCACGGGGTACAGCGCGTGCAGCTCGCGGAGGAGTGCAACCGCGACCTCCCACTGCTCGAGCAGCTCGTGCGGGCGGCCGGCGTGGAGCTGTCGCTGGTCGTCAACAACGGCTGCCTGCGCTTCTGCCCGTACCGCAATTACCACAACACGCTGTGCACCCAGGGATCCCGTAGCGAGAGGCCCGCGCTCGGCTACATCGACTACCCGCTGCTGAAGTGCTCGGCGATCCGCGCGCACGACCCGGTCGAGATCCTGCGCTCTCCCTGGATCCGACCCGAGGATCTGCCCTACTACCACGAGCGCTTCGGAATCGAGCTGTTCAAGATCGCCGGCCGGCAGCTGCCGCTTCAGAGCATCCTCAGGATGGTTGCCGCCTACGCGCGCACCAGCTACGAGGGGAACTTCATGGACCTGCTGGCGACGCCCGCCGTGGACTTCTCCAGCCACCCGATGACCGCGGCGCTCGCGAGCGAGCGGGGGCCCGAGCCCTACCGGCGCCCCCCCATCCACATCGACAACACGCGGCTGGGCAAGCTGACACGCGCCCTGCACGCGCGCGGGGGCTGCGGCGGGGCACGCGACTGCGAGGAGTGCCGCCTCTGCGACGCGATGCTGCGGCAGGTGACGGTCGGGGACGATCCCGCGGCGCGCGCCGAGCACGCGCAGGCGCTGGAGGGCCTGATCGGCGAGCTGGCGGGAGGGTCCTGGAGCGCGGCCTGACTCCCCCGCGCCACAGTTCGAACGGCCGCCTCGTGCGTTGAGCGGCCCAGCGCTACAGCTCGACCAGCCGCGTCGCGGTGGCCTTCCAGGAGGCGATCACGTGTGACCCGACGTCGAGCCCCAGCTCGCGCGCCGCGGTCTGGGTGATCTCGGCGACGAGCGGCTGAGAGGCCTGCAGGCCGACCCTCACCCGGTTGCCCACGCTCGTCACCGAGAAGACCCGGGCCGGCAGGCGGTTCTGCGCCGAGCCGCCGGGCGCCGCGCCGGGCGGCTGGATGACGATCTCCCACGGGTAGACGCTGAGCGCCACCGGGCCCGTGCTCGGACCGCTCGCGATCGCGCTCACCTCTCCTCCTCCCTCTCCTCCTCCCTCTCCCCTCCCCCTCCCCCTCCGTCGAGCGCAACCGTGGTCAGGCCGTCCGCTCCCGGGCGGGCGATCCCGGTGAGCACCACCGCGCCGGTGAAGTCCGCGACGAAGGCGGACCCCGGCGCGGCGGCGAGGTTGCTCGCGCTCCCCTGCTGGGCGATGCGGCCACGGTCGATCACGGCGACT
Source organism: uncultured Solirubrobacterales bacterium (assembly GCA_963813765.1). GTDB lineage: Bacteria > Actinomycetota > Thermoleophilia > Solirubrobacterales > Solirubrobacteraceae > Palsa-744. The sequence goes on along the minus strand of CAWFAB010000001.1, from coordinate 653,985 downwards.
TCGTCGCCGAGCAGCGCCGCGTCGGCGAAGTCATGGGTGACGAGGATCGCGGGCGCCTCGCTCTCGCGCAGGATCTCGGCCACGGTGCGGGCCGCGCCGGCGCGAGCGCGTGCGTCGAGCGCCGAGAGCGGCTCGTCGAGCAGCAGCACATCCCCCCGCCGGGCCAGGGCTCGCGCGAGCGCCACGCGCTGGCGCTCCCCGCCCGAGAGCGTCGCCGGCCGAGCCTCCGCGCGATCGCCGAGCCCCAGACGCTCCAGCAGCTCGAGCGCCCGCGCGCGGCGCCGGGAACGGGGCAGGTCGCCCAGCCCATAGGCGACGTTCCGCCACGCGCACAGATGGGGAAACAGCGCGTAGTCCTGAAAGACGTAGCCGCAACGCCGCAGCTCCGGCGGCGCGTCCACGCGGCGCTCGGTGTCCAGCCACACCTGCTCGCCGCAGAGGATCCGGCCGCGAAGGGGCGTTGCGGCGCCGGCGATCAGCCGCAGGATCGTGCTCTTGCCCGCTCCGGAGGGGCCCGCCAGGGCGAGGCAGCGCCCGGCGTCCACCCGCAGCGACACCTCCAGGTCGAAGTCGCCCACGGTGCCGGCGAGCTCAGCGCGCAGCACCGCCGAGCGCTTCCGGGCCGGAGAGGAGCTTGACGGACAGCAGCAGGCTCGCCGAGACGATCACGAGGATCGCAGACAGCGCCACCGCGCTGTGGAAGTCTGTGGCGAAGCGGTCATAGATGGCGAGCGGGACGGTCTGGGTGATCCCCTGAATGGACCCCGCGAACATCAGCGTCGCCCCGAACTCCCCGAGGGCGCGCCCCCAGGCGAGCGCCAGACCGGCCATCAAACCGGAGCGCGCCATCGGGATCGCCACGCGCACGAAGGTCTGCGCCTGCCCGGCTCCGAGGGTCCGGGAGGCGTCCAGATAGGAGCGATCGACCGACGCGAACGCACTCTGCGCCTGGCGCAGGTAGAACGGGGAGGCGACGAACACCAGCGCGATCACCACTCCCGCGGTCTGGAACACCAGCTGGATGTGCGCGTCACTCAGCGCCCCCCCGAGCAGGCCGTGGGGGCCGAGCGCCGCGAGCAGCCCGATTCCGGCCGCTGCCGGAGGCAGCACCAGGGGCAGCTCGACGAGCGTGACGACGATGGACTTCCCCGGGAAGGATCTGGTGGCCAGCAGGAACGCTGCGGGGGTACCGACGATCACGATGACCGCGATCGCGATCGCGGTCGTCTCCAGGCTGAGCTTCAGGGCTTCGGTCGACTCCGATTCGCCGAGGCTCGCGAGCAGCCGAGCGGGGCTGGTGTCGAGGAAGATCGCGAGCACCGGGAGCACCAGGAAGGCGAGGACGAGCGCGATCGACAGGCCGAGCACGACCGCGAACCACGGCGCCCTCGACCGCAGCCGGGCTCGGCGCGTCACGACAGCGTCCACCCCGGTGTGCCCGGACCCACGCGGACGGTCACGGGCTCGGCGGTGGAAGGAACCCGGCGGCGAGCAGGTCCGCGCGTCCGTGGCCTTCGAGCAGGCCCCTCACGAACGCCCCCGCCTGCCGCGGATGCGGGGCGCCCCTGACGACCGCTATGCCATAGGCGAGGAGCGGCTGCAGGCCGGCGGGCAGCGGGATCGCCTTCAGCTGCCCGGCTGTGGCCGTGACGTCGGTGATGTACAGGAAGCCCGCGTCCACCGCCCCCTCGGTGAGCTTGCCCACGATCCCGGTCACGTCGGGCTCGCGATCGGCGACGTTGGCGAGCACCGCCGCGCGCTGGGAGGCGGGCAGCCTGTTGAGAACGGTCTGGGTGTAGGCGCCCACCGGTACGCTCGCCGTGCCGATCGACAGCGTGATCCCGGGCCTCTCCACGTCGGCGAAGCTCGTGATGCTCGTCGAGCTCGCCGGGACCGCGAGCACCAGCCTGTTGGCGGCGAACGCGATCGGCCTTTCCACGAGACCCTTGGCGTAGAGCATCTCCGGGAGCTTGGTGTTCGCCGAGGCGAACACGTCGGGGCGCACACCCTGTTCGATCTGCGCGGCCAACACATCGGAGCCGGCGAAGGAGAACCGGGCCCGGGCCGGCGAGAACTGCCCGCCATAGCGGGTGAAGGCCTTCTTCAGGGAGGCCGCCGCGGAGACCACCAGGGTCGGCTCGGCGCCACTGCCTCCACAGCCACTCACCGCCAACGCGGCCCCCACGAGCATGACGGTCAATATCCGAGCGAATCTGGTCATCCGGTGCTCCCCCTGGTCGTCGAATCTGGTCATCCGGTGCTCCCCCTGGTCGTCGAATCTGGTCATCCCGTGCTCCCCCCTGGTCGTCGACAGCCCCTTCATCTCGGGTCCCGTTCAATCATCACCGACGTCGCCTTGACCGTCGCCGTCGCCTTTACGCCCGCAGCCAGGCCCAGCTCCTCGACCGAGTCGCGCGTGATCGCGGCGGTCACCAGGAACGGGCCCGCCTGCATCTCCACGAGGGCCATCACCCCATCGACCTCCACCGAGCGGACGGTCCCCGCGAAGCGGTTGCGAGCCGAGCCGGCCGTGCCGGTCCGATGGCGCCGGGGTCGAGCTGTCAGTCGAACGTACCTCCGCCTCGGAGACACGGCGACGATTGCGCTCGTCGCGATGGGTTCGCAGCTTGCCCGCGCGATCCCAGCGGCGCAGCGTGTCGGCGCTGACGCCGACCGCCTTGGCGGCCTCTCCAAGGGACAGATCCTTCTGCATCTGCCTAAGTATTGCATAGGCAGACTTTGGATCGGACCGAAGCGGCGGCGAGGATCGGGGGGGATCTCAAGGTGCTCGTGCCACCACCGGGACAGCGACTCGTAATTAGGGTACCCTAACTAGGGGCACCCCAACCACATTCCGAAAGAGGTCGCGATGAGAGGCTCCCCCTTCTTCGACGGTGTCACCCAGTCCGAGGTGGCGATCGCAGGCCAGCCGGTGAAGGTGCCGATCTTCTACTACGACGGCACCGCCACGAGCGCCGTGTTCGCCGCCCGCCTGGGAGCGCTGCGCCGGCTGATGCCCGACCCGCGCTTCTTCCCCGCCCGGCTGGCGCCGGGCGTGGGCGCGGTCGCGATCACCTGCTTCGAGTACCGCGACACCGACATCGGGCCCTACAACGAGCTGGCGATCTCGGTGGTGCTCAACGAGCCGTGGTTCCTGCCCAACCTGCCCGGCCTGGCTGTGATCTCGAGCCTGCGCAGAGGTCAGATGCACGCCTGGGTGCACCACCTGCCGGTCACGACCGAGATCGCGCGAGCCGGCCGGCGTGGACCTCTACAACTACCCGAAGTTCGTCGCCGGAATCGACTTCGCGGAGGAGGCGACGCGCCGCGTCTGCCGTCTGAGCGAGGGCGCCGAGCACATCCTGACGCTCTCCGGCGAGCGGATCGCCACGCCGCGCTCGGAGCAGTTCCAGCTGTTCAGCCACCTCTGGATGGACCGCCAGCCGCAGAGCTCCGAGTTCAAGATCAACGTGATCGCGGTGGGCGTCAGCCTGCGCCCCGGCGTCGCCGCGCTGGAGTTGGGCGAGCGTCACCCGATCGCCCGCGAGCTGGCGGGCCTGATCGCCTGGCGCCGCCCGATCTAGTACGAGTTCATGGCTCGTTTCGAGGGGATCCTCTATGGGCCCGAGCACCTCTCGCTCGCCGGCCCTGCTCGCCCAGATCGCCGGTCGAGCCCGCCGACGCCACCGCCGCGGCGCAGCCGGCATAGGCGGTGCGACGATGACATCGATCGCACCGGAGCGTTCGCTGCACGAGCCGTTCCCCCGCCTCGCCGGGGACGGCGGCCGCCTGAATGTGCGCGAGCTCGAGCGGCTTCGCACACGCGCCCGGCGCTTCGCCGACGAGCACCTGCGCCCGCGGGCGCTGGAGATCGACCGGCGCACCGGCGAGGATCCCTGCTGGTTCGACTGGGATCTGGTGCGCGCGGGCGGCGAGCAGGGGATGCTGACTTTCATGATCCCCAAGCCGGCCGGCGGCGGCGGCGCTCGGTCACGCAGTGCGCGGTCGTGATGGAGGAGCTGTGCGCCGCCTGCCCCGGGCTCGCGCTGATCTTCGGCGCCCACGGGCTCGGGATCTCGCCGCTGCTGCTGGGCGGCCCCTCGCACTGGGACGGCGTGCTGGCGGAGCTCATCGCGTCCGAACGCAGCCGGCGAGCCGCTGCTGATGGCATTCGCGCTCACCGAGCCCGAAGCCGGCACCGACGTCGAGGATCCCGACCTGATGGCGCGCGCGCGGATCTCAAGCCACGCTCGCCGTGTGCCGGGCGGCTTTCGCCTGAGCGGCACCAAGCGCTTCATCTCCAACGGCGGCGTCGCCCGCTGGATCACGATCTTCATGCCGGCCGACCCGCGCCGCCCGGCGGAGACCTGGACCTGCTTCCTGGTCGACGCCCGCAGCAAGGGGTTCTCGGTCGCACGCAACGAGCACAAGATGGGCCAGCGCGCCTGCCCCGCCTCCGAACTGACGTTCGACGATGTCTTCGTCCCCGACGAGCGGATCGTCAGCGGGAGGGCGACGGGGCGGCCGCGACGATGATCGTCCTCGCGTCCTCGCGTCCGCCGGTCGGAGCGATCGCGACCGGCATCGCACGGGGAGCCTACGAGCGGGTGCTGGGCTGGCTGGAGGAGGACCGGGCCGCGCGGGGCTGCTCGAGCGCCAGCGCGTGCAGCTCGCGCTGGCGGACATGGAGGAGCAGATCCATCTCGCCCGCCAGGCCTACATGGACGCCGCCGTGGAGCTCGACCACGCCGCGCTCGGGGGCGCCATGTCCAATCGTGGCGCGCGGGCGCTCGAACGTGTGCCGGCGAGCTACCGCAGGCGGGCGCACGTCCGCGGCGGCTGAGCTCCGACCGCGCCCGCGACGCGACGATCGCGCTTCTTCACCGCAGCACGAGCGACCGCGCGGTGACCCGCTCGCTGGCCTCTCCTCGATCGCCAAAGCGCGCGGCGGCGACGTGGCGATGAGCGTCACCCACTCAGCGCTGGAGCTCGTCGGGCTGCGCGCCGGCCCGGTCAGGGCGGAGCTGGAGAAGCTCTGGCGCGACGCCAAGCTCTGCCAGATCTACGAGGGCACGAACCAGCTCAACCGGCTCGAGGTCTACCGCGGGCTGTGCCGCTAGGAGACGATCAGCTGCCTGCCGCCGCTGCGCTCCATGCGCCACGTGGACGCGGATGGGGGGGCCGGCGCAGATGCGCACCACGCCCAGCTGGACACCGACGCCCCCCGACACGCGAGCGTCAGCGAAAATGGAGGCCGGCCATGAGCACGACCACCGCAGCCGAGCGCGCAGAGATACGGGCGATGGCGCGCGAGCTGGCGCAGCGCGAGCTGACGCCGCGGGCCGCCGCGCTCGACGCCGGCGGCGAGGACGTCCTCGCCGAGTGCTGGCGGATGCTCGTCGAGCTCGGACTCGACCGCGCCCTGCTCGACGAGCGCCACGGAGGCGCCGGGCTGGGCGTCGGCGACCTGCTGGCGAGCATCGAGGAGCTGGCCGTCGGCGACGGCGGCATCGCGATGTGCGTGCTGCTGTGCAACGCCGCTTTGGCGACGCTCACCGACGAGCAGCTCGCGAACGTCCCCGCGGGGACGCGCTGGGCGCTCGTGCCGGCAGCGTCCGGCACAGAGGTGACGATCTCAGACGGGCAGCTCGACGGCCGGGTCGCCTGCGCGCTGGGCGCGCACAACGCCGACGGCCTCGTGCTGCTCCTCGACGGAGCCGAGCCCGCGGCGTCGACGATCGCCGCCGGCACAGCCGGCACGAGGGTCGAGCGCGATCTCGCGCAGCTGGGCCTGCGCGCGGCGCCCGCGGCGTCGATCGAGCTGACAGGCGTCGGCTGGGCGCCCGCCCCGGGTGAGTCAGGCGCCCGCAGCGCGGCTGCGAGCGCCCTGGCGCTGCTGCGAGCCGGCACGGCGGCGATCGCACACGGGATCGTCCGGCGCGCCCACGAGATGGCGCTCGAGTACGCCCACGCCCGCCGGCAGGGAGGGGTGGCGATCATCGAGCACGGCGCCGTCAGCGACATGCTCTCCGCGATGGCGGTGAGACTGGCATGCTGGCCTCAGATCGCCCCCGACACGGCCGAGCTCGCGCTCGACGAGGCGCAGGCGCTCGCGGTGAAGATCGCCGCCGGCGACGCCGCCGTGGCGAGCACGACCGACGCCGTGCAGGTGTTCGGCGGCACCGGCTACATGGTCGAGACGGGGGTCGAGAAGCTGATGCGCGACGCCAAGTACTGCCAGCTGTTCCCCGAGCCCAACTGGGTCGCGCACGGCGAGCTGATGCGCGTGCAGCGCAACGGCCACCAGGGGGCGGAGCGGTCGAGGTGAGCCCCAAGCGGCACGTGCCGCGGGTGGATGCGGCGTCGCGGCGCTCGAGCGCGAGGCGGTGCTGCTGCGAGAGCACGGCAGGCCATTCCGCGGCGCGCTCGTCGACCCGCTGTTCGAGCTCTGGATCGCCCAAGGACGACGCTGGCCACACCAGGGCGGGGAAACCTGATCGCCCGCACCGGGCCAGGAGGCACACGGTCCAGGGCGGCGGGCCGCGAGGCCATCTGCAACACCTCTTGGCATGGCCTCGACGCGGTCGAACTCCCGGCCCATCCTGCCCTCCACGGACGCCATCTCCAGCTGGACGCTGCCCCAACTGCGGCCCTTGTAGCTCAGTCGCAGCCGGATCCGCACCGCCTTCGTGTTGGTGATGCCCTCGGGCGCGTCGCGGGTCAGGTTGAGCAGAGCGCACCGGGCGAGCGCTGAGGCGGCGCGTCCATGGAGGCGGTCCCTCGCGGTGGCGTGCTCACCCACTGTGGCGCGTCACTCCCCGGCGGCTTCGGCGAACGCGCTCTGCGCGAGTTGCGCGAGTCGGTTGCGAACCCACTCGGTCGAGCCCGTCCCCGGCATCGGCACGACGTCGCCCAGTCCGATCGGCTCGCCGCAGGCGCGGCATACGAACTGCGGGTCGGCGTCGTTGCCGCACTGCCTGTGCTTGAGGACGATCGCCGGCCCTCGCGGGCCCGCGAGGTACTTGTCGCCCCACTGCAGGAGCGCGACGACGATCGGGAAGATGTCGCGCCCGGACTGCGCGAGGCGGTATTCGTGCCGCGTCCCGCCGGGCCCATAGGGGTGCATCTCGAAGATCCCCCTCGCCACAAGCGTCTTGAGCCGGCTGCTGAGGATGTTGCGCGAGAGGCCGAGGTTCTGTGCGAACTCGTTGAAGCGCTGCGTCCCGAAGAACGCCTCCCGCAGGATCAGAAAGGTCCAGCGGTCGCCGAGCAGCTCGGCGGCGGCTCCGACGGAATCTTCGAAGGGTTGCTCTTGACGGTCGGTCATCTGAATGGTATCTTTTCGATACGGATAGCGATTTGATACGGATAGCGATTTGAAACTGCTCTTGCAGTTGACAGGCTACCGCAACGAATGGGGGCCACCAGTCAGAGAGCAATAGATAGGAGGATGTCGATGCCAGCACAGGATCACACAAACGCGAGTGGCCTCTCCGCGGAGCGGGCCGGCGCCGGCGACCCATCGGGGTTCAAGCAGCTGATCTACCAGGAGGACGGGCCGGTTGCCCACATCACGCTGAACAGGCCAGAGCGGCGCAATGCGCTCTCGATGCAGCTCTCCGATGAGCTGATCGCAGCACTGGAGTGGGTGCGAGACTCCCGGACGCTCAAGATCCTGGTGATCGACGGCGCCGGCGAGACGTTCTGTGCCGGGGACGACATCACAGAGATGGGATTGTGGGGGGACGCCAACCAGATCATGCGCCGGGTTGGGAGCTACCAGCGAATGGCCGACACGCTCGAGGCGCTCGACAAGATCACGATCGCCGCGGTGGACGGATACGCGGTCGGCGGCGGCCTGGAGATCACCATGGCCTGCGACTTCGTGATCGCCACCCGCCGCGCCATGTGGGGAATGCCGGAGGTCGACGTCGGGATCACGCCCGGGTGGGGCGGCACCACGCGCTTGGCGCGGTTGATCGGGCGACGGATGACCAAGGAGATCAACCTCCTCGGGGCGTTGCATCCGGCGAGCCGCGCGGCCGAGCTTGGGCTGTGGAACCGGGTGGTCAACGATGAGGAGCTGCAGAGCGAGGCCGATGCGCTGATCGAGGTCGTGCTCGCCAAGAACCAGCAGGCGGTGCGGCAGCTGAAGTTCATCATCAACAACGGCGTCGAGGCCGACCTGCACACCGCGCAGGCCTTCGAGGCCCTCTCAGCGGGGTTGACCGGCGCCGTCAACGGCGCCTGGCAGGTCGAGGACGCCGATCAGGCGGCGGGCATCGTCAGCTTCGTGACCGGTGGCGAGCGGTGGCGCGGTCGTCGCGCGGCCTCCCGAGGCTTCTGGACCGACGGGCCGATCCCCGCGGGTGGGAGGTGACTACTTCGATGCGCCCTCGACGTGTGTGGGCCGCCGGCCTGCCTGTTGTGACCACCTCCTGACCCTCGTGCCCGAGCCGAGAACGTGGTGGGACCCGGGCACCGCGTTGGGCGCGTGGAAGAGGATCTGCAGGCCGTTGAGCCACAGCTCGCGGTGCTCGGGCAGATCGGGGAACAACCGGCGATCGAGGCGCAGCCGTTGCACGCCGAGTACCTGGACGAGCTCGCCTACGCCTATCAGGAGCTCGGCCGCTTCGATAAGGCGATCGACGCGATGCGCCGGGCGGTCGCAGCCGGCTGGGACGGCGAGCTCGCCGAGCATCCGAGCGCGGAGGCGCTGATTGCCGACCTGCTGTTGCGCGCCGGGCGCACGCAGGAGGCCGAGGAGGCGTGGCTGCAGGCCGAGCGCCGGACCCCGCGCGACCCCTACGTGCACCAGGCGGCGGGAACCGCCTACGCGAGGGTCGGGTTGCACGGTCAGGCGCTCGAGTGGCAGACCAAGGGGCTCGAACTCGCGCTCGAGGCGGACGAGGTGCAGGGCACACGCGTCCTGCTGTTGACCGAAGCGCGGGCCGAGACGCTGGAGGTACTCGGCCGCGCGCCCGACGAGCTGCAGCTGCGCGCCGAAGAGATCGCCGAGCCCCAGCGGCGGCGGGAGCGCAAGTACATGGAGGAGCTGCGTCGTCGCCTCCGGGCGCCGCGGCCGGCCGCCCCACGACTGGGGTATGTGGGCCTCGCGTGGTTCCCGGCCGAGCAGTACGAGCGCGCGCTGGAGATGTGGTCGAGCTTCGCCGAGGACTACGAGCACGGGCCGTACGCGGCGTACTGCGCGCGGCTGGAGCTGCTGCTGCGCGAGGTGAGATCACAGGGGACCTCGCGGCTTGCGCTCGCGCCGATCGCGATCGACGAGTACCTCTCGTGGTGCGCCAAGCAGGGTAAGGACCCCGAGCAGTCCGCCAGCCGCGCCGGCTACGCCACCGAACTGGTCGAAAGGGATGTCCTCCAGCCCTGGCCGCCGCAGCGCAACGAGCCGTGCTGGTGCGGGAGCGCGAGCAAGTATAAGAAGTGCTGCCTGCGCGCGGGTTGACGCTCACGCAGGCCCAGTCCCCGGCGCAGCGGTAGGTTTCGCGCGTGGGCCAGGACGACGCCGGCGCCCAGCATCGCATCGAGCATGCGCACTTCACCAAGCTCAGCGCGCTCTCCACGATCGGCGCGCTCGAGGCGCTGGCCTGGACAGCCGCAGAGCTGGCCGCATCCGAGGACGAGCCCCAGCCGCTGCTCGGCGATACGTGAGGATGTGGTGCCGCGATCTCGATCACGCCGCGATCTCGTGCTCGTGGGAGGACAAGGATCAGACCCACAAGGTGGCGATCGAAACCGGGGAAGAACTCGTCAACGGAACCAAGATCGCCTTCGAACTCCAGATAGCCGAGCCGGGTTCACCCTTGGATGAACGCATGGAGCGAGAGCAGGCCAGAGCGATGCTCGCGCTCCTGCAAGACATAACACGAGACGACGGCACTCGGTCGCAGGTTCATAGCGATCCGTTCGCTATGGCCCCATTGGCGACGGCCTCGCTCCTCCCAAGAGGAACCCACAAAGAAGCACCGAGACGCAATAATCTGGCTCTAGCAAGCCAAAGTCGCCTGTACCCGTGTTGCGCCGTCTACGCCCCAACACGGGTGTGCGCGCGAATCGTCGCGGGTCCATAGCGGGGGCGGGGTCGTTACGCATATCCCCGACCGGCTGCGCGGCCTGGGCGGGCGGGCGTGGCGGATCACGGAAGTGCGCAGGCTTCCGTGAGCGGGTCGATTGCCGGCCTGTTTGGGCTGCGGTCGGCCGTCGCGGCGTCGTGTGGGCGCGGGGGTCGCCGTAAGCTCTGTCGCCGCAGATGACTGTCGGCAATCTCCCCTCGCCCGATGTGCTGGAGCGCGCACGCGCATACGTGCGCGTCGATCAGCCGGGTCGTTGCTGCGCTGCCCGAGCTGGGCGAGGCGATCCGGGCGTTTGAGCCCGTCCCGGGTCCGGCCGGCGAGAGCGTCGCGGAGTGGCTCGCCGAGCGTGCGCTGCGCGAGCCGCAGGAGGCGACCGTCCGCGTGCGGCTCAGCTACGGAAAGGCCACCGGCGTCTACGCGCTGTGCGCCGCGCAGATCGCGCTGAGCACCGAGGAGCGCGCGCAGCTCGGCGGCGTGCACTACCGCACCCAGCCGGCGATCCTGCTCGCGCAGATTCGCGCGCGCCGCCGACTCGCCGGGCATCGGCGAGGAGTTGCTCGCAGCATGCCGACGGCACCGCGCGACGGCGCTCTCGCTTACGTCGGTGCGACGGTGCTCGTCGTCGATCCCGTTCGACGAGGCCGACCGACGCCTGTGGCGCGAACGGTTCGGGCCTTCAGGACTCCGAGCAGCCTGTGCCCGGCCACCGCCGGCTGCGACGACTGTGGCCGCAACCCCCAGTAGAGATTTGCGCCTTCGGCGTCCAGCTCTGCATGAGCTTCCTCGGCGCTCTCGAACAATGCCCGCACCCGCGGATCGCGGCGTGAGCGCTCGAGATCCTTGGCGTCGATCACGATCACCGCTTGATCGAGCACATCGTGCAGCTTGTCCTTGTCGAGCGTTGTCGCCACGAATTCAGCGTACCGCAATCCGACCTGGGTCAGGTCGTTTCGCGGGTCCTAGGACCTTGGACGGCTCGTAGCGGCTGGCTGTGGGGGCGGTAGTTTGCACTGGCGACGCGGAGCCTGTCAAGCTGGGACGGTTCATACAGCGCGTATCGCGGTTTCTGCCGCGGCACCGCGTCGAGCCGGAAGAGTTCGCTTGGATTGCATCTGTCCGACGCCCTCCGCAAGCGGCGCGAGGTCGAGTGCGCTCCCAGCCTCCGGCGCAAGCTGCCAATCATCCTCGCCAGCTTTGACCGCGCTCGTGTACAACGCGTTGACGCCACCGACAGCTCTCGCTAGCCCGTAACCGAACCCGTTATGGACCACCCGAATCACCTTCGGCAGGGGTGCCTGTTGATGACGCGCCGGGTTCCTGCCCGCCTTCTCCCCAATGGCGCGGATCGCGATCTGCTCGTAGGTCGCGCCCGAGAGCCACAGCGACACTGACGCCTGCAGCACCTGCCACGCCTGGGCACGCTCGCTGTCGCTCGCATCAGCGTCCAACAATGCGGCCGCGCCCGTGCCGTTGAATGTGTCAGCTTCAAACAGGTCACTCAAGGGCACGTGGGGCATCGACTCGAGCGCGCGGACCGTCACTTTCACCCAGCCCTCAACATCCTCTCTGTCGTCGCGCGCCTCCCGGATCCCAGCATGCAGCGCGAGCATCTGCGGCACAGTCAGACCCGCCAAATACGCGGCCTCTGCAAGCCATCGCGGCTGCTCCCCTAGGAACCGGGCACCCAGGCGGAGTAGCGAGCCTGCGATCACCTGCGCCGACTCGCGATTGGCGGCATTACGCTGCCATGGCCCCATATTAATACGTCCGCCGGATGACATCCGAGGGCTCGACAGTCTCCGCCGCAAGCGGCAGAACCGCGAATGCAGCGAGCTCCTCGGTCGTCATGCCCTCGCCGCTCACCTCGTCGCGCAACGCGCGGTCGATCAGCGCACCGAGGCGGCTACCGACGGTCACTGCGGCGTCCTCGCTGGCATAGAACTGGACTTGTGCGAGCGCCGGCCCCGGCGTTGTGTCGAACAAACACGAGCGGTTTCTCCGGGACAACGATCGCCAGCGAGCGGCTCGCAAACTGCGCACGGCCGGCACGCCCAACGGCGTTCAACAGCTGCGCCTTAGCGCGCTCAACGCTCTCTGGTGTAGGTTCGCGGTCGTAGCCGACTTTTGTACCGGTGATCACGACAGCGGTCGCCGGGAGGTTGAGTCCCTGCGCAAGCGTGCCGGTCGCGAGCATCACTCGCACCTGACCGCGCGTGAACGCCCGTTCGCTCGCCCGTCGCTCGAAGTCGAGCATCGCGCTCGTGTGCACCGCGACGCCACCTCGCAGGAGCGTGTCAACCTCCGATTGCACGCCGAGCTCGTGGCGTGCGAGCAGAAGTAGACCCTCGACGACCTCGTCGAGCTCGTCGTCGCGCTCACCAGCGTCGATCTTCGGGGCGACCGAGAAGGCCCAGTGACGGTTTCGCGGGATGAACGCGAGCACACGGTGATCCTGGTGCGCGAGCGCGCCAGAAAGTGCGGCGGTGATGTCGTTTGAGGAGTAGCCGAATGCATCTGCCTGGACGTATAGCGGCAGGTCAATTGCGGTACGCACGAGCGCGAAGTCAGTGGGATCGGTGCTCTCCCACGCTCCCTGCAGCCCGGCAAGCAGCGCCGCCGGGGTGCTGAAGTCACGTCGTTTGACGCCGTCGAGCTCGCGTTGATCCGCGGCGCTTTGCACAATCGGGCCGAAGCGTCTTTGATCAACTCCAGCGACGGCCCGCAGCGTACGGGTCGGACGCCACGGCTCGCGAATCGACTCGGCGCTCGCGCCGGTTGCCGTCTGAAGCCAGGCACAGAGATCCTGCGGGTTGTCCATGAGCGCCGAGAGCAACAACACGCGTACTTTGGAGGCGAGCGTCAGGATGTGTGCCAACACCATCTCGGCGATCACACCTCGGCCTGCACCAGCTTGGACTCGGGGAGATCATCAACAAGCTCAACAGCGATCTCGCCCGCTATCCGGCGCCGACCACCAACCCCACGGACGAGATGACGCTCAGGAAGACCAGCCGGTGCAGGGCTTTGAGCTCGCGGGCGAGCCGCGCGGCCATCGGGACCGAGCGGCCTTCGTGGGACTTGGGGGTGTCCATCCGCCCGCGCGTGAAGTTGTCCGCCACGCGGACGCGCCCGACCTGCCGGTCGATGTCCAGCCACTTCAGCGCCAGCAGCTCGCCCTGGCGCAGGCCGGTGAGGGCCGCCGCCAGGTACAGCGTCCGCTCGACGGCGCCGAGCGTGTCCTCGGACACGGCGTCGATCAACTCGTCCAGCTCCGCCGGCCGCAGGAAGCGGACGCGCTGATGCGGAGAGCGGTTCTTCTTCGGGCGGTCCACGTGGGCCACCGGGTTGCTCTGCGCCCAGCCCCGCTTGATCGAGAAGGAGAAGATGCCGTGCAGGAAGTTCAGGTGGTTCTGAACGGTCTTCGAGGACAGGCCCTCCTCGCGCTTGCGCCTGAGGTACCGCGCGACATGCGCCGGGTCGATCTTGTCGATCGGCCGCCCGCTGGGTGGCGTAGCCGCCCGGCCAGCATCCCCGCGAAGCCGCTTCGTGACGTGCTCGACGCAGGCTACGATCGTCCGCGTGCTCCCCGGGCTCGATGTCGCCGCTGTCCGTCACTACTGCGAGCAGCGCGTCCCGCCCACGCCCTGCATCAGGTCCGCAGCGAGCATATCCTCACCCGAGGCGCGGTGACCATCGTCGAACGGCGCGCGCCCTGGCACGAGGACTACGGCCCCGAGTGGACGAGCCGGGGCGTCGCGCGTCTTCGCTACACGGCGAAGAGCGGCGTCTGGACGCTCTACTGGAGCGACCGCAACGGCCGCTGGCACCGCTATGACCTGATCGGGCCGGCATCGGACATCCGTGTGCTGCTCGACGAGGTGGACCGAGACCCGACCTGCATCTTTTGGGGCTGATAAAGGGATTGGATGGCCGCTCGACATACTTGACCTAGGGTGCTGTGATGTATAACATCCTAAATCGAGATGTCCAACACCCCGATAAATAGTGCCGGGGCCACCGAGGATCTCCTCCACGCCCTCGCCGATCAGCTCGCAGCACACGACGAGCGCTACATGCTTGCCGTCGTCGGCGGTTCGGCGCTGCTGGCGCTCGGACTCGTGTCCCGCGCTACGAAGGATGTTGACGTCCTCGCGATCGTCGAGGATCGGGGGCTCGTGTCGGCGCAACCGCTCCCCGCGGCCCTGCTCGATGCCGCACATACCGTGGCCCGCGACTTCGGGCTGTCCGATGACTGGCTGAACCCAGGACCCACGTCGCTGCTCGACCTCGGACTGCCCGACGGCTTCTATGAGCGGGCGCAGCATCGAGTCTACGGCCCCGGCCTGGAGATCCTGTTCGCGTCCCGCGTCGATCAGATCCACCTGAAGCTTTATGCGACGGTCGATCAGGGCGCGGGCAAGCACCTCGACGATCTGGAGGCGCTGCATCCCACCGAGCAGGAGTTGCTCGACGCCGCCCGCTGGAGTCGCTCGCACGATCCATCGGAGGGTTATCGCAGTGTCCTCGAGCGCGTCCTCGCCCACTTCGGAGTCAACGATGGAGATCTCGACCATTAGCCGCCGGCTCAGTGACCGGCTCGTGGCGTTCGCGTGGGATGAGTGGGCGCAGATGGGGCTGCTCGTCACGCCGCACCGGCGCAGCCCGTGGGCTCAAGATCCCGAGGCGCTGATCGTGTTCACCCTCGAGGTCGCGCGCGCGGAGCCGCGCCTGTTCGACGAGCTCATGGACTGGATGCTCGTCAGCGAGTCGCTGCTGAGCGTCCGGCGCCTGCGCGCGGTGTGCGTCGACGAGACCGACCGTGCGCTCACGGCAGCCGCGCTGGGGTGGCTCGCCCGCCAGCGCCCCCGAGCACGCCTGAGCAACCGGGGACCGGCATCGCCCACGGCGACGCTCCAGCCGCTGTTCCGCTCCGGGGGACCCGTGCGCAAGACAGACGAGGACTTCGCCGCTGCCGGATGGGTCCGACCGCCCCTGAGCCCATCACACAAGTCCCACCCGCCGGACCCGACGGCACCCATCAACCTCGCCTTTCGACTGCGCCAGATTCTCGGCGTGGGCATCCGCGCTGAGGTCGTCCGCATCCTGCTGACCATCGAGGCTCCATGGGTCAACGCCCAGACGCTGGCCCGATCCACGGGCTATGCCAAGCGCAACGTCCACGACGCGCTCGCGGGCCTGAGCACCGCCGGGGTGGTGTCTGCGTTCACCGTCGGCGCCGAACAGCGCTACACCGCGGACCGTCCCGCATGGGCAACCCTGCTCGGCAGCGAACCCGACGAGCTGCCGACCCACCGCGACTGGCCCCAACTGCTCGGTGCTCTCAGACGCATCCTGCGCTGGTCAGAGCAGCCCGAGCTTGAAACCACGTCGGACTATCTACGCGCCAGCAGCGCCCGCGACCTACTCGAAACCATTCGCCCAGACCTGGCGTTCGCCGGAATCCCCACAGACCTCAGCCCGTCACCCGAGAACACATTAAGCGAGCTCGAAGAGGTCATCGAGTCTGTGCTTACAACCATGAGTGCCGACCCTAGCGGTTAGCCGCGCGTGGCCCCACATGCCGGAGATTCAGGGCTTGTTCTATCGCCCCCACCCTGCGCGCGGTCCCGAGTTCCAAAACAAATTGGAACGATATTGGAACAATGGCACCTGTAGGCGGTCACTCGGTTTCAGGATGGGTGGTCGTTGAGCAAGAGCCGACCGGCCTAACAGAAAAGGCCCGCTTTTGCGAGCCTTTTCTGTAGTAGCGGGGGCGGGATTGATACGTAAACCTGCGACCGCATTCGTCTACCGCATCATCGAGCTTCGGCGCCTCTAAGCCGGGCGGCTGCGCCCGCTGTGGGTCGCCTGCTGAGGCGAGCTTCCGTCGCGCGGCCAACCTGTCTCGCAACGTCGCTCTACAGCCCGGCCATAGCTTCAAGTCGGCCTATCGCACTATGGCCATGTCTTCCACCAGCCGCTCGAGCAGGTCCTCCTGCCACACGGGGATGCGGCGATCGGCGAGCCGCCGCCAGAGGGACTCGAATCCCTCCGGCGCGTTGCCGCGCGGAGCGTCAAGCGCTGGGGCTCGCTCGGGCAGGCGCTGAAGAGCGCGCTCGTAGTCGGCGACGCCATGACGCCAAGGGCGTGCCCGGTAGCGGCGGCGCATGACGCCCGCGACGCGCAGCCCGCCCCACTCGAAGTCGCCGCTGTGCAGAACCGGCCTCGCAAGCTGACGCAGCAGGGCGTCGCACGCAGCCGACGGCTGACCTTCGGTGCATATCAGCGGGCTGGGAGCCTCCTCGCCGAAGCTCGCTTCCACCGCCCGGATCACGACCGGGCCCTCACATGTGCAGGGGTGGGCCTTGATCGAATGCAGCGAGCTGGCGGCGAGCTGCGAGAGCGTGAGCACCACGTGCGACCCGTCGGCGGCGGCGAGCTGCTGGGCTGCTGGACCACTGCCTGTGGTTCGCAGGCCGACGACCAGCACGGTCGAGCTGTGCGGGTCGGTGAGGATGCCGTGGCGGGCGAGCAGCGCGCGCCGAGCCGAGGCGTCGCCTGGCGGTGGACATTCCTCGCGGTGCGCCAGCGCGGCGAGCAGCAGCGCGGTGGCCGGCCGGCCGTCGTCGAGCGCGTGCGGGTCGTCGCAGACCTCGCTCGCCAGACGCGCGCGGTCCCATGCCCGCCCGTCGCCGTCGAGCAGCGCGAGGGCCGCGAGCACGACGGGCAGCGCCTGCGGCGGTCCGCTCGCGCGCTGGGCGCGCAGCGCGAGCACCCATCCGGCCGTCGCCGGGCTTTGCGAAGCATCGAGCGCGCGATCCCAGGCGCGCGCGTGCGCCGCCGCCTCCCGGCGGCGGCGTTCGTCGTCGGTCGTGAGGTCGTGACCCGCCGCTCGCAGCACGTACAGAAGGCCTCCCGAATCCGCCATTGCGCGGTCGAGGCGCATGAGATCGATGCGCGCCTCGCCACCGGCGTGCGGCAGTGCGCGTCCGGCCGCGCGCAGATGGTGCAGGGCGCGCGCCTCGGCCGCCGACAGCAAGTGCAGGCGCACGCTGCCACCCACGCGGCCGAGCGCCCGGTAGCGCGCGGCGGCGCCGTCCAACAGGCGGCTGAGACCGGGCTCTGCGGCGAGACCCGCGGCTTCACTCGCGGGGACGCCGGAGCGGCTCATGCGGCCGGATCGAGCTCCACCGTCCGCTGGCCGTCCCAGCGGAAGCGGTGCAGCGGGACGATCCCGAAGTGATCGTCCCAGCGCTTGAGATGGTAGATCTCGACCGCCGGCACCTCCGGGTGCGCGCACCACAGGTCATAGCCGCACAGCAGGAAGTCGAGGTCGAGCGCGACGATCGCCTCGAGCAGGCCGCGTTCGCCCGCCTCGTCGACCTTGTTGAAGGCCTCGTCGAGCGCGATCAGCCGCGGGGCGTGCGGGGCCGCCGCGTCGTACACCGCGGCCGCCGCGGCGAGCAGCGGGATGTGCAGCAGCACCTCGCGCTCCCCGCCCGAGCCCACGTCCTTGCGCCGGCGCGTGAAGGGAACGAGCGCGCCGTCGACCATGCGCACCTGCAGCTCGAAGCGAAACCAGGTGCGATAGTCCAGCGCAACTGTGAGGAGCCGCTCCAGCGGCCCGTCGCCGTCGGCTGCCCGAGCCTGCTCGATCCGCTCGAACAGGAACGCCACGAGCTCCGCGCGCTCGTCGTCAGCGAGCAGCGACGGAGGCTTGCCGAGCAGGGCGATCGCGCGCGCGAGGCCCGGCTGCTCCTCGTCGCGCTCGCGGAAGCGCAGAGCGACGCCCATACCACTGGAGGTCCGGCAGCGGGCCGTGGTGCGCGCGGTGCGGTCGACCCACTCGCGCGCCGTGTGGATGCGCTCGTGCAGGTGCTCGGCGACGTCGTCGGCGAGGTGCTCGGAGAGCAGCCGCGTCTGACGCTCGTCGAGCAGTCCGCGCAGCCGCACAAGCTCCTGGTCCATCCACGCCGCGACGTTGACGAACGCGCTCGGGGCTCCGTCGATGCGCGCGCCGAGGATCGGCAGCTCGTCCTCGCTGCGGTCCAGGAAGACGCGCACCCGGCGGTGGGCGGCAAGCGCCTCCTTGAGGTGCACGTGCGCGTTGTCGAAGCGCGCCGCGAGCTGCGAGCGCGCGCCCTCGGGACTCGGCGCGCGCTGGAGGACGAGCTTTGCGAGCTCCAGGCAGCGCTCGGGCGTCCACCCGCTCGCCGACTGTGCGTCCGCGGGCGCGTCCCCGTCGAGCACGAGGCGCAGGAAATCGGCGCCGCCGAGGCCGCGCAACGCGCGCTCGTGCGACGCCATCGCCGCGCGTGAGCGCTCCGCGTCGGAGGCGGCGGCCTTCTCCTGCTCCTCGGCGCGAGCCTCCTCGCCGATTGCCGCCTCCACCTCTTTGCGCAGGCGCGCAACCTCGCTGCGAGCGTCGCGCTCGGCGCGACCGAGCTCCTCGATGCGAGCCAGCACTTCGGCCGGCTCCTGACCGGCGGCCGTGCGGGCCTCCGCCAGCGCGCTCGCCTCCGCGTCCGTCTCGCGCTCGGCGTCATGAGCCGCGCGCTCGGCGCGCTCGCGCTCGCCCTGCGCCTGCTCTGCCCGCCGCTCGGCCTGTGCGCAGCGCTCGCGTGCCGCGGCGCTGTCGCGCAGCGTGACCGCCAGTCGCTCGCCGCTGCGCGCGTAATCCTCGATCGCGTCGGCGTGCGCATCGAGGTCGTGCGGCACGGCGTGCACGGAGCGATGCTCGCCGGCGAGCTCCTCCGCGCCGCCCAGCTCGCGTTCGGCCCGCTCCAGCAGCGCCTGCGCCCTGCCCAGGCTCTCGACCGCCTCGCGCTCGCGCCGCGCGAGCGCCTGCGCCTCGCGCACCGCCGCGCGCAGCGCCGACGGACTCGGATAGCGCTCCAAGGCGTTCGCGATTGCCTCGAGCTCGCTCTCGCACGCCCGAACCGCGTCCTGCTCGATCTCGATGCGACCCCGCAGATCCTCGAGCAGCCGCTCGAGCTCCGCGAGCTGCGCCGCTCGCAGCCGCTCGCGCGCGGCGGTCCCGATCAGCGCCGGCGCCGGCAGCGCGTGCTGTCCGTGGGCGGGGCCGAGCAGGAAGCGCCCGTCGGGCGCGCACCACACATCTGTCGCGCCTTGCGAGCGATCCGCGCCATTCGAGCCATCCGGGCCGAGCGCGACCGACCGCAGCAGCTCCGCGACGCGCCCGGCGCGGAGCTCGTCGCAGGCATCGTCGGGGCGCAGCGCGTCGGCGAGCGTGCGGACGCCCTTCCCGGAAACCGGCGCCGGGGCGAGCAGAACCTCGCCCTCGCGCCACGCCGCGCCGTCATCGGCGAGCAGCGCGTCGAGCAGACCGCTCGCGTGCAGCGCCCCCTCCAGCCCCCCGCGCCGCTCCTCGCCGGCGAAGTCCTCGCGGAACTCGAGCAGCCGCCACAGCGGCGTTCCGCCGGGCGCCGCCATGTCACGACCGCGCCACGGCGGCGGCGCGACGTCGGGGTCGCGCGCGGCGGCGAGCCGCGCGTGCTCGGACGCCACCTGCTCGCGCTCGCGCTCGAGCGTGAGGGCGCGCTCGTGCGCAGCGGCGATCCGCCGCTGCACCCCAGTGCCGGCCGCGGCGGCGCGCGCGGCGACCCACACGCGGCCGGGCGACTCCTCGCCGCCGTCGGCGGACGCGAGGCCCAGCAGCTCGGAGGCATCCCCGTCGTGGACGAGCAGGGGCGCCGTCGAGATCCATCGCTCCACTCTGCTCAGGTGGGCGTGAGCGGCGGCCTCGGCCGTGCGATCGGCCTCGGCGCGGGCCTCACCCCGAGTCCGCAGCTCGGCGTCGCGCTCGTCGCGCGTGGCGAGCGCGCCATCGCGGCGGATGCGCGCGTCGCGTGAGGCGCCGTCGAGCGCGCGCTGCTCACGCAGCCGCGCGCGACGATCCTCGGTAAGCGCCCGCAGGCCGGCGAGCAGCCGGCGGTGATCCTCGCCGGCCTGCGCGACGGCGGCCTCGTGGCCCTCGATCCCAGCCGCGGCGGCGTCCTCGCCGGCCTCGCCGGCGGCGCTCCGCAACGCGTCCAGCTCCCTGTCGGTCTCCGCCCGTGTGGCCTGCAGCTCCTCGTGAGCCCGCAGCGCAACCTGCTCCTGGGCGGTGGCGCCCTCGCGCAGGGCACGCACCTGCGCGCGCGAGCGCTCCAGCGCCTCCCCGCGGCGCTGGAGATCGCGCGCGGCGGTCGCCTGCTCGCTCTCGCGCAGCTCGCGCAGGCGGGCGTTGACATCGGCGTGGTCGTGCTCGGCCTGCTCGCCGCGGGCGCGTGCGTCGGCCAGCGCCGAGCGGCGCCGCGCGTGCTCCTCGCGGGCACCCTCGTGGGCACGCTCGGCCCGGCGGCGGCGCTCGGCGGCGCCCCGCAGCTCGGCGGCGCGCTCGCGGGCGATCGACGCCGCCAGCAGCCGGTAGTCCTCGTGCATCGCACGCACGGCCTCGGCAGAGTGCACGGCCTCGCGCTGCTCCTCCCCGATCCGCTCGAGCTCCTCAAGCAGCGCGCCGATGCGGCCGATCAGCGAGGCGTCGACCGGAGGCAGCGTTTCGCGCAGCAGCTCTTCGATCGTCTCGGGGCGCATGTTCTCCGAGAGGTTGGGGCGGCGCAGCGCGAGCAGCAGCCGCAGCATCACCTGGTAGCGCTCCTCGTCGCCGAAGCCGAACAGCAGCTCGTCCTGCGCGCGGCGGAACTCGGCGGCGCCCTCGAAGATGCGCGCCCGAGGACCGCCTTCGGCGCCGGCGCCCCCGATCTCCGATCGATCCTCCCCGAGCGCCTCGCGCAGGTGGGGAAAGGTCACGACGTTGCTGTCCGCGGCGAGCCGCACGTCGCTGCCGACGCGGGGGCCGTCGAGGATGAAGAAGCGCGTGCGAACGTCCTGCCAGTCGCGGTGCGCGTGCATCCCCGCGCCGAGCGTCACGTGGCGCGCGGGCTCGCCGTCCCCTCCCGCGAGCTCGAGCTCCAGCCACACCCAGCCGGTGCGCTGCACGAAGGTCTGCTTGGGGGAGTCGCTCCACAGCACGATGTCCTTCAGGCGCTTGCTCTGGCCCCCGAACGTGTCGAGCGTGCGCGGGCGCGTCTCGCCGCTGAATAGCAGCGGGATCGAGAGCTCCAGCGCCTTGCTCTTGCCGGCGCCGTTGTGTCCCTGCAGCACGAGCCGCCCGCCGGCGAACGCGAAGACCTCGTCGATGTACTCGGCGATCGAGACCAGCCCGAGGCGGGAGGGGCGGAAGCGAGGCGCGCTTGCCGATGCCGTGGCGGATCCCGGGGCGCTCACAGCAGCGTCTCCTGCAGGGGATCGGCGGCGCGCGCCTGCGCCTCCTGGGGCCGGGCGTGCCCGAAGCGGCAGATCGCCGGGCGCGGATGCAGGGTGGCACCGGCGTCGCGCACCATGCGGTGCGCGTGCAGCAGCTCGATCGCTTCCTCGGCGAGCTCGAGCGCCTGCTGGCGGTCGCCCTCGCCGAGGCGCCAGTTGGCGGCGTACACGCGCGCGTGAGACTCCGCAAGCGCCAGCACCTCGGCCCGCGGAAGCGCGTCCTCCCCGGCGCGCAGGCGCGCCGCGAGCTCGGCGCAGAGCAGCAGCGCCATCTGGGTGCGCCGCGCGCCGCGGTTGTCGGGAAAACGCAGATCCGACAGGGCGCGCCCGGACTCGGCGGTGCGGTCGACGAGCATCGTCCCCTCGCGACGGCGCTCGACCTCGAGGCCCGTGAGCTCCGCGCAGCGCTGCTCGGTCCAGGCGCGCTTGGAGCGCCACCACGCGCGCTCGTCCTCGTCGAGGTCCTCGACGTAGACGGCGCTCTGCTCGAGCAGCCGCCGCGCGAGCCGCCACTTGCCGCGCAGATTGCGGCGGTCGTCGGCGCTTGAGTACTCACGCTCGTCGTCGAACAGCGCCGCGACGGTCGTGGTGGCGTCGATCGGGCGAGCGGCGCCGAGCAGGTCGGCGACGAGCGGGGCCTGCACGGACCACAGCAGATCGGCGTCGAGATCCTGCTCGCGCCACGCCTCCAGCGCCTGCTCGCTGCCGTCGCGGCGCTCGAGCGCGCCGTGGTGCTCGAGCCAGAGGATCACCCCGACGTAGGCGCGCCGGTCGCTGCCGAGCAGGTCGATCGGGAGCCCTTCGTCGGCGGCCAGCGCGCGCACCCCATCCACGAGCCGGTGCAGGCTGACGTAGCGGTGCCCGCGGCAGAGCACCGCGCAGGTGAGCGCCAGCAGCGTGTACTGGCGGCGGTCGAAGGTCGGCCAGCGGTCGGTTGCCGTGGAGCGGCGCGCCCAGCGCCCGGACGGAGGATGGCGCAGCGCGCGGGGGTCGTGGGGGTCGATCGCGCGCTTGCGCAGCCGCGCCCATCCCCCGGGGTGGACGGCGAGCTCGTAGCCGGCGACGTCGTGGAGCTCGGTGCGCAGCCAGCGCACGTGCCGGCGCACGTGGGCGAAGGCGGCGGCGTCCATGCGCTGGGAGAGCAGCGGGCGGCGCAGCAGCGCGCGCACCGCCGCGCGGCGCTCGTCGGCGTGCTGCTGCTCAACCAGGCCGCCGGGTGGGCTCATGCGGGCGTCACCTCGAGCGTGAAGTCCTCGGTCTCGAGCGTCCCCCGCGCGGTCGCGAGCACCGTGCGCCCCCCGGTGGGGCTCGGGGTGAGGGTCACGCGCGCGAGCCCGTCCGGCGAGCGTCCCCGTCGCGGAGCGCCGCGGGGGGCCGGGTCGGCGATCGCGGCCGCGAGCCATTGGCGCAGTGCGTCGAAGGTCTCGACGTCGAGCTCGGGCAGGTCGCTGAGTGGGGTGGGGCCGAGCTCCGCGAAGCGCCGCAACAGGCGCTCGGAGAGCGTGCGCTGCGCCGCCCGCTGACGCGCGGCGCGCTCGCGTGCGGCGGTCGCGTCGGGGAGCGGCGCCGAGCGCCCGCGCGGGGCCCCCTTGTCGGGAGAGCGCAGGTGCAGCGGAACGTCGGGCAGCAGCTCGTCGGGCACCTCCAGCCACGAGCGTCCCGAGGTGACCTCGGGCTCGGGCTCGACGAGCGCGACGTGACGAGCTCCGAAGAGCCCGAGCGCGCCGGTGGCGACGGAGTGGCAGTCGCGCGCGGTGGGCTGCTCGGCGAAGAGGCGAGCGAGCGCGACGAACTCCGCCACGGCGTCCACGCGCGAGTGCGCCTGTTCGGTGAGGCGGCGGTAGGCCTGGGCGATCCACGCGATCGCCCCGCGCAGCTCCTCGGAGAGCCGCTGCCAGGGCGACTCTCCGCCGCGTCCCCCGACGAACCACTCGCGCACCCCGCGCCACACGAGCATCAGTTCGCGCTCGCGCGCCTCGCGCGCCTCGCGCTCGGAGCGACGGAAGTCGTAGGCGCCCTCGGCGCTCGCGGCGAGCGCCGCGAGCCTGCCGAGTGCGTCCTCGCGCTCGATGCGCTCGATCAGGTCGAGGATCGGACGCGCGTAGCGCCGGCGCGCGGCGCGGAAGTCCTCGAGGTGCTCGATGACGCCGTTGCGGTAGGCGACGAACAGCGTCTCGTCGACGGCGCCACTCGCACTGCGCGCGGCCTGGAGCGTGCCCATGAAGGCCATCACGCCGGTGCGCAACGCGTTGACG
This sequence comes from uncultured Solirubrobacterales bacterium, assembly GCA_963813765.1. GTDB lineage: Bacteria > Actinomycetota > Thermoleophilia > Solirubrobacterales > Solirubrobacteraceae > Palsa-744. The sequence goes on along the minus strand of CAWFAB010000001.1, from coordinate 630,308 downwards.
GCGGCCCCGAGGTTGGTGAACGCCTGCAGCGCTCGCCCCGCCGAGGGGTCGGGAGCGGCGAGTAGCTCCGCGAGCGCGGCGAGCTCGCCGTGGACGTGGCGCAAACGCTCGGGCCCGAGCGACCCGGGGCGGTCGCCGTCGGGGGTGAAGGTCTCCAGGAAGCGGCTGACCTGGGCGGCGGCGTCGGTCAGGTCCCACGTGACGCGCCCGCGGTAGTACTCCTCCAGCGAGGAGTACTCGACAGCGTGCTGCTCCGCGCGCTCGACCACGCGCCAGTGGTGGAGCTGCCCCAGGTAGGCGTCGAGGTGCTCGAGGGCGTGAAAGCGCACACCCTCGCGCCGCTCCAGCTCCTCGGCCACCTGGGCGGAGGTGAGCGCCATGCGCGAGGCCTGGCGGGCCTCGAAGAGCACGCGCACGATCGGCTGGTAGACGTCGGTGCGCGGGGACACCAAAAAGGCGACCTGCGGGACCGGCTCCGCCACCTGCGTCGAGGCCCGCGCTGCCGGCGGCAGCTGCTTCTCGGGCGGTGGCCGCTCGTTCGACGGGCCGCGGCCCGTCGAGCATGGGCCACTCGAGTGTGACACTGAGATTTGGCGGCGTGGACATCGCGACTGGGACCTCAAGCCAGTGGATCAAAGCGAACCAAGGAACATAACCGGCGCCGCGGACGGAATCGGGAGGGCTCGGTGCACACCGGTCTTCGACCCTGTTCCCATCGGCGCATGCGCCGATGGGCGGGGCCGCACATGTGCGGCCCCGTTCCGGGCAGTGCATGCACTGCCCGGCCGACCGGCGCATGCGCCGGTCGGGCCAGCGCCGCATGCGGCGCTGGCTTCCAAGCTATGACCTGACAACCCCGACGACAAGTGTCTGCTACCATAGTCGGCGTGCCCCTGATTGTTGGAGAAGCGTTGAACCGCCGGTCGGACCTCCAGAAGCGCATCGCGCAGCTCCAGGAGCGCCTACCCGCCTGCGTTCTGGCCCAAGAGGGCGAGGAGCCGCCCGAGAGCCCGGATGAGCTGCTCGCCGAGGTCGATCGACGCTGCGAGGAGCTGCAGGAGCTGATCGCCAAGATCAACCACACCAACGCCACCGCGAGGCTCGCAACCGGCGAGACAGTCACCGAGGGGCTCGCGCACCGCGACGTGATCGCCCTGCGCCAGGGCGCTCTGCGCACCGCCATCAGGACAGCCACCGGTGGCTCCTTCGGCGGCGGCCTCGGGCTGACCCGCTACAGCCGCTCGGAGATCCGCATGGTGCGCCACGTCAAGGTCTCAGAGCTTCAGAGCCGGCTCGACACGCTCGCCCAGCAGCGACGCGAACTGGACAACCGGCTGCAAGAGCACAACTGGCAGGCCACGCTAATGGAGTGAGAACAGTCGGTAACCGACAGTAGCGAGCGTCAAGGCCCGCGACCCGGCCAAAGGGCCGCACACCCCAAAGATCCCTCGGTAGGAGCGCCGGGGCCGCGCAAACGGGGCCGGAACCCCCGAGCACCGTCAGCCCAGCAACCCACAGCGCGCAACCTGCACACCGGATCGAGCACCACCTGACGCTGAACTGCCGGTGAGGGTGGGTGCGGGGACTGTATTGATCGCTCAGGGCTCGGGCTCGTCGTAGAAAACTGCTGTAGCCCAGAGCTCGTGCTAATGGGTCGCTGTATCTGCACTTTGCGTATCGGCTGCTCCGTCTGATGTGCCGACGCTCCCGGCCCCTTTCGCTTGCAGCAGCTCCGCCTCATCCCAGAGGGAACGGCCGGATGGGAGCTTCCAGAACCAAGGGCCGTGTACCCCGGTGGGCTCGAAGCCCAGCTCGTTGAGCAGACGCCAGATGATCAGGCTGGGCGAGGACTCCCGCTCATCGTGCCCCCATCGGAGTGCCTTGCGGCTGGACTTGCCCGTCCAGATTGCCTCCCCGCAAGAAGGGTCCTCTTGAATCCTCGCTTCGATCGCGGGTCGTTGCTCATCGGGAAACCTCTCGACCATCAACTCCAAGCGCGTACCCGGCGCGACGGCTTCGTGATCGTTGAGCAGGGCGACGGTCTGCCTTTTCTTTTTTTTCGCCTCGCGCTGCTCTTCGACCTCGTCACGGCGGCGCCTGCGAACGAGATAGTCCTTCGCCTGGGGAGGCGGCAGAACCTGCCGCGTGCTGAGGACAGCTCGTCCCTCATCGACACGCCTGACCACCAGCTGCACGCACGCGATATCAAGGCCGATGTCGTTCAGCCACAAGACGACGCTGCTCACCGACGGCCCGAAGCCGGCGGCAACAACGATCATTCAGGGAAGGGCCGTCGCATGTCGAAGAGGCCTGCCAGCTCGTCCTCGGGAAGCTTGCGTCCCCACGGCAGCAGGCGCCGTCTGGCGACCTTCGAGTTCTGGGTCCGACGAGTCATGCATTTCGATGGGAGCGACGGGGTCGAGTCCTGACTATGCACATCGAGAGATCGAGATCGATGATGTCCGGGCAGGCTGACAGGATTCGGTCGGTACCATGAGATCCGTGGCGACGAAGCAGACCAACGGAAGGCCCGACCCTCTCAGCCCCGAGAGGCTGGCGGAGCTGAAGCGCCCTGCGACAGCCAAGACCCCCGAGGAAAAACGCGCAGCCCTCAAGCGCGCCACGGAGGGACTCCGGGTCAAGGTTCGCGTCACGCCCGACATGTACGGCCGCCGGTAGGTCATGGCCTCTACAGGTGGGCGCCGGCCTGCCACGCGAAGCGTCTTCGCGATCGAGGAACCCGAGCCCTCACCCGGCCAGGTACACCACCGCGGCACAGTCGAATGCCTCCTCGGGAGTTCCCTGGAACGCTCCGGAGGGCAGCAGCGACAGTTCGTAGGTCTCGTCGCTGTACTTGTAAAACGCGAACGCCCACCGATCGGCGCTGCCCAGGTAGCCGAGCCGGCACAGGTGAGTCGGGGTCGCGTCGATCCGCTCGCGGGCCTCGGACGATGTGCCGGGCGCGTACCAGTCGTTCTTCGCAAGCGCGTTGACATAGGCGAACGCACCGCGGAATCGAACGTCGATCCCGCGACAGTGCTCTCCCCACCGATCGAGCGCGTGCCGCTCGAGCCGCCCGCGCAGCGCTGGGCGGATGTGCTCGGGTATCCCCCGCCGCCGTGCACCCGTCGCGCTGCTACGCGGCATCGCGCAGCTGGGGAGCGGGGAGCGGGTAGCCGAGCTCGCGCAGAGCGCGGCCGAACGCCCGCTCGGAGGCGGCCGGCACGACGATATGACGCTCGCCCGCGAGCAGGCACAGGCGCCGCGTGCGCGCGTGATTGGCCACGAGCGCCGCGAGTGCGGGGTCCCCGCACTCGATCAGGCGAGCCGCGCCGCCGTCCTCGAGCCGGCCGGCGCGCTGCTGGAGATCGGCGAGCAGCCGCGCGACCGGCTCGGGCAGCGCGCCGGCGCTCCGCGCGGCAAGGAACTCCGAGAGCTCCGTCAGCGATCCGCCCGCCTCCAGCGCCGCCAGCAGGCGCTCCGCAGTGAGTTGCCACGCCCGCTCGGAGGTCCGCTCGGCGTAGCGCTCCAGCACGATCCGATCCGCGGCGATGAGCGGCTCCTTGGTGAGGACGATCTCCAGCGTCGCCAGCACGCTCAACACCGGCCGCACCTCGATCGGCGGCGGCTGGTGGGAATCGGCGACGCCGAGGCAGTACGCGCCACGGCTCGGGTGGCGCCGGCACCAGCGGTTCGAGCCGCGCCAGCAGGTCGTCGGGGATCACGCCCTGGTGGATGAACAGGCACAACAGCGACCCCGCTTTGTGACGACCCCAGTCATCGCGCGCGCCCCAGTCGGGATCGGTCCTGCGCACGCTCGAAGAATCCGTGGGGTCGGGGAACTTCCACCTCACCGTATCCACCACCCCGCACTACGGGGTGCCACTCGGCTGAGCCTGGACCGCTTGCCCTGCCCAGAGGCCACGATCATGGAGATCGTCGGCGCCGGGGTTTACAATGGGGTTATGCAACGCTCCGCTGCCGCACGCAACGGCTCCGCGTCAGATGAGGTTCGGGTGAGCCGAGAGCAGGCCGTGGCTGACGCGGAGGGCTTGCTGCGCGCCGAGGGACTTGAGATGAGCCCCGAGCACCAGTCGCTCGCCGCTCGGTGGGTGGCCGGTGAGGTTGACAGCGCGCAGCTTGAGCAGCTCGGTCTAGACCTCGTGCGCCAGCGCACGGCCGCTACCGCAGCTCGATAGCCGCTCAGCCTCAGTGGCCGAGGATCCGTATGTGTATCCGGGCACTCGCGCCCTGCGCAACAGCCTTGGGCTCCACGATCCACGGGAGCTCTCGCAGGCCGAGGCCGACATCGTGGGACTTGCCCTCGCGGCACTGGCCGAGCAGCCGCTTCCCGGCAACTACGACCTGGCGCATTGGCAGGCGTTTCACCGTCGCATCTTCGGGGCGCTCTATCCGTGGGCCGGGGAGCTGCGTACGGTCCAGATCGCGAAGCCAAACGCGTTCTACGCCCGCCCGGAGCACATCACGGGATACGCGCAGGGCATCTTCGCTGAGCTTGCTCGGGAGGATTGTTTGAAGGGCCTCGATGGCGCCGCCTTCCTTGAGCGGCTGACGCACTACCACGCCGAGATGTACGCGGTGCATCCATTCAGGGAGGGCAACACACGCAGTCTGCGCGCGCTCTTGGGCCAGCTCGCCGGAGAGGCCGGGCATCGCATCGCCTGGGAGTATCTCGACCATGAGCAAAGCCTCGCCGCCAACGTGCGCAGTCTCAACGGTCACAGCGACCAGCTCCGCGCGCTGCTCGAGGCAATCGTCGATATGACCGAACAGTGAGCGTGCCTTGCCGGTCGAGCTGACAGAGCGCGCGTTGCGCGACATGGTCGCGGTGATGGGCGGGTGGGATCGGGACAGCGCTCGGGCGGCGCGGTCCGCGCTCGAATGGATGGGCTGGGAAGACGAGGGACCGCTGCTTCTACGCCGCTACGACGTGCAGATGTTCGCCTGGTACACGTTGCCGCGCAAGTTCCTGACCTCGCTCGATGTCAAGCGCGAGGCGGCAGAGGCGCTGGCGCTTACGCTGGAACGGTTCGGTGGCCGCGCCGCGAGTTACGCGGAGGTGTGCCGTTCGACCGAGACCGACGAGCTGCTGTGCGCGTGGGAGGCGGAGGATCCCTCGGCACCGCGACGCCTGCGCGAGCTGCTGGATCGCTCGGGCATCGAGCCACCCGACACCGGGCTGCTCGCCTGGGGCAGCGTCATGGGCCCTGAGGAGGCGCGGGTACACGAGCAGGTGGCGACCGCGCTCGAGCAGGCGATCGAGGATGGACGGTTGTCGCCAGGCACACCGGGGTTCCGCCGCCGACAGGCGGAGATCGCCGACGCCGCGCTGCACGAGCCGTCGGACTGCGACACCGCTGGCAGCCGCCTCCAGGCGTGACCGGAGCGCATCGAGCGTTGGGTGCGCGAGGGCATACGCGCGGCAGCGTCGAGCGCGGCACGATCATCGAGCCGGTCGCGGCCCTCATCGCGGCCGAGCCGGCGAGCGTCGATCCCGACAGCGCACGCACGGCGCTGGCTCCCGCCCTGTGGCTCCTGGAGCAGGCAACCGACGGCATCGCGCTCACGCAAACGGGCGCACTGAACCGCGCGCTCGTGCGCGAGGTCGCCGAGCGGTGGCCGCATTGGTGGCGTGCGGATCTCTTCGGTCCACCCAACCGACAGGACGACCTGGCGCTGCTCTGCGAGTTGAATGAGCTGCTGCGCCACCTACGGCTGATGCGCCGCAAGGGTCGCCAGATACGCACCACCGCCCGGGGCCGCAAGCTGCAGGCCGATCCGCCGACGCTGCTCCTTGCGCTGGCGCGGGAGCTGCTCGCGGGCGAGGACTTTCAGGCCGCGTGCGCCGAGCTCGCGGCCGCGCTGATCCTCGACGGCGCGGTGGCCGACTCTCCGAGCGCCCTCGCCGCTCGCGTCCATCCCGCGATCGTCGCCGAGGGCTGGCAAGCCGCGGGAGAACCACCCGACGTGCGCAACGTCAGCTGGACCATCGCCGACTTCCTGCGCCCCGCCGAGGCGATCGGGCTGTTCCAGCGCACCGCGGGCCGCTCACGTTTACAGCCAGATCCCTTGATCCTCACCGACGCCGGACGCATGGCGCTGCCCTACGGCCTCCGTGAGCGCGCGCTCGCAACGGCGCGAGGCCCGTACTGAGCGTCCCTGCCTAAAAGACCGGACATGCAGCGTGTTGCAGGTGATCGAGTTCTTGTAGCAAGCGGAGCGGTGAAGTCTGCGATCAGAGGTCCACGGTGTCGCCCGCCAAAGCGTCTTGCAGACCCTCACGTGCTCCCGGCTGCGCGAGAGCTCGCCGATCGGCCGCCTCGCGCAGCAGTTGCGAGAAACGGCGCTGGTCCTTGGCGAGAGCGCGCAACCCAGCCAAGCGCTCCTTGAGCTCCTGGACGCTTGCGAACTTCACACACCGCGGCGAGGTGTCCGCGACGACGTCCAACAAGCCCTTGGCGATCCAGCTGCGTACCGTCGGACGGCTCACGCCCAGCTCATCCGCGACCTCGGGCACCGTCAACGCAGGCGCATCCGTGTAGACGGTCCGCTTCGCTTGCTCTAGCAGTTCGCCGCGCTGTGAGCGCAGGTGCTGAGCGCGACCATTGAGCCGGTCGATCTCCTGGTTGGAGGCGTCGGCGATCAGCGCGACCTCGCGGACGCCGTGCTTGTCGGCGAGCGTCATCCAATGCCGCACGGCCCCCTCGCCGGCCTCGTCGCGCGTGTCCGCGAAGTGCAGCTGCGCCCGGTTGAAGTAGTGCGCCATCGCCCGCTCCGGCCGCCCCCGCGTCCCGTCCGGCGGGCCCGGCGAGCGCCGCCGCGCGTCGCTCGATCGCCTGCTCGCGGGCACGCACATCGAGCGTGGTCATCCGCCCGCCCTCCAAGGTCAGGACCCGCCGATCGCGAACCATGCCTCGTGCGACGCCCAGCGCCTCCGCCGGAGCCATCTCCCCCGCCGTCTGCTCCAGCGCGACGGCACGCAGGTCCTGGGCTTGGAAGATGGCGTGGTGCGCGGTCAGACGCGCCTCGATGCGATCCTCGACCACACACTCTGGCCGTGTTCGCTCGGGACCTCCGAGAAGCTGCAAAGCCTCCCCTGGGCCGAACCCGTGCCGGCGGCCCGTCTCGGCCCACACACGCTCCAGATCGCCGCGCGTCGTCAATGTCTTCGCGCGGCGATTCTCAAGCGCCAGATCACGCAACTCCCCACGCTCAGAAGGTGTCTTGAAATGCTCATTTTCGCTTCTTCTCGGATTCCCAGGGTTTGGGCCCCGGTGGAGGTGCGAGGCGGTTGAGCATGTTGCCGACCATCGCCCACTTGACCATCGCTTCGTGGGTGGCGGGCAGACGCTCATAGTCGCGCACGAGGCGCCGCCAGCGCATCAGCCAGGAGAAGGTGCGCTCCACCACCCAGCGGCGGGGAAGCACCTGAACCCACGCTGGCCGGCGGGCTTGCTGACGACCTCCACGACGATGCCCCACGCGCTCTTGGCGATCGGGAGGAGCCGTCCTCGGTAGCCGCCGTCGGCGAACACGTGGCGGACCGACTGGAGCGCTGAGTGCAGGCGCTTGAGTATCCCACGGCCGCCGTCGCGGTCCTGAACACTCGCGGCGGTGACCATCACGACGAGCAGCAGGCCGACCGTGTCGACGACGATGTGGCGCTTTCTACCATTGATCTTCTTCGCCCCATCGAATCCGCGGCTCGCGGTCCCCACCGTGTCCGCGCCCTTGACCGACTGGGAGTCCACGATACCCGCCGAGGGCACCGGGTTGCGACGCTCCTCTTTGACGCGCACCTGCTCGCGCAGCGCATCGTGGAGTTTGTCCAGTGTCCCGTCGTCTCGCCAGCGGGAGAAGTACCCGTACACAGTCTTGTACGGCGGGAAGTCCCTGGGCAGCATCCGCCACGAACATCCAGCACGGTCGAGGTAGAGGATCGCGTTGATGATCTCGCGCTTGGAATGCACAGGCGGGCGACCCGCCGGCCCAGGCGGCGCATCGGGTAGCAACGACTCTACGATCGACCACTGCCGATCGGTCATATCTGTGGGGTAACGGCGCTCGGTAGACATGCCCCACCATTCCGCTCAGACACCCCAAAACCTCTATTTCAAGACACCTTCTCAGGCGAATGGCCTGCGATCGAGTTGTCCTCGAACCGGGCCATGTCGTGACACCAAAGGACGTTACAAGCGTCAGCCGCTACTTCGTGGTCGGCTTCTTCCTGCCGGCGTTCTTTGGCGCGATGATCTTGGGTCTATCCCTACAGCGGCAACAGCGGTCGGAGAGACGCTGAGCGATTTCTTCCGCCGAGCAGCGCGCCTGCGCGCGCAGGAGGTCCTCACCGACCAGCGGCAGATCGCGCTCAGCGACATCGAGGCCGCCCGCTTCCTGGACGCCCTGGAGACCGTCGATGAGGATGCCGTCGTCCGCCTGCGCGACCTGCGCCGTCGCGCGTGAGCCCCCGGTTCAGCGGCACCGAGCGCTACGACGCCGCCCGGCACGACACTTCGAGCTTTAGCTGCGGCAACGAACTTCTCGACCGTTGGCTCACCAGGTACGCCGGGCAGAACGAGCGCCGCGACTCGGCACGCACGTTCGTCGCCACGAGCGGCGCCCACGCCGTCTGCGGCTACTACACGCTCCTCGCCGGCCAACTCGACCACCACCAAGCCACCCCCGAGACCCGGAAAGGGCTCTCGCGGCATTTCCCGATCCCCGTCGCAATCCTGGCGCGTCTCGCCATCGACCGGAGCCACCAAGGCCAGGGGCTCGGCGCCGCCCTGCTTGACGATGCTCTCCGGCGCGTCTGCAGCGCCGCCGAGCTCCTCGCCGTGCGCGCCGTGGTCGTCCACGCAACCGACCAGAGCGCCGCCGCCTTCTACGAGCGGTTCGGCTTCAAGGCCCTCAGCGCGACCCCACGGACGCTGATAGTCACGCTCGCGGCGCTGCGCGCGGCCGGATACGAGTAGCAACGAGCAGCAACCCACGGCACTCCCGCCGGCGGCCTTCGGGTTCCTGCCCCGACGGCGCCATAACGTTGACCGGCTGCCCTGGCGCCCGTATGCCCCAGCAGGCACACGGCCGACCTTCGGGTTATGAGTTGTGTGGCATGGGGGTGCGCTCAGATCGATTTGGCTTGGTTGAGCCAGATCCGTTCTGGCAGATTCGCTCAGTTTCGCTCAAATTGGTACGCAAATTGGTACGCAACTAATTTGGTGAGGAATCTGAGGTGGGCAGCCAACCAGGCCACCGCCTTACGACTGCCCAACCGCTCATCCGCCGCTTCAGGGGTGCGGTGACCGTGTTGGGTGCGCCACCGTGATGCTTGGACGCCGTGCCCCATACCCTTGCGCCTTGCCGATAGCTGTGCGATTGCGCTCTGGCCCCGTCGCGTGTCCTCTCGTCAGATTATCATGCTATTGTTCGTATGGGACGGACAAATACCTGACATGATTGATCACGCACAGCTCTACCGTGTGGCGGAGTCCCAGGCCGGATTCTTCACGGCGCGCCAAGCGGCTCACGTCGGCATGGGGCGCTCGACTCTAAGTCAGCACGCTGCGCCGAATGGTCGCTTTGAGCGCATCGCCCGAGGTGTCTACCGGCTGCGTCAGTTTCCCACGAGTCCTCACGGGCACGTCGTGGCGGGATGGCTCTCGCTCGGCGCCCCCGAGGCCGTGGTCTCGCACGCGAGCGCGCTGGAGCTGCATGATCTCTCTGACGTGATCGCCGACGAGGTGCATCTGACTGTGCCGCGCAGCGCTCGCTGGCGTCAGCGGCGCCCCGGGATGCGTCTGCACTTCGCCTCCCAGCCCATCGCCTCAGAGGAGCGCCAGCGCGTGCTCGGACTGCCGGTGACGACGGTCGAGCGCACGATCGCCGACTACGCCCAGGACGCCGGCCAGCCCGAGCAGGCCGAGATGGCCGTCGCGCAGGCCCTCACTCAGGGGCTCACCACGGCCACGCGGTTGCGCGCAGCGGCTGAGGGTCGCTCCGAGCGCGTGCGGGAGCTCATCGATCGAGCGATCGAATTGGCGCGATGAGGTATGCAAGCGCCGGGGCGCTCCGCGACGCGCTGGAGGCACGGCTCGGTGAGCTCGCTCGCCAAGGCCAGAGCATCGCGCGTCTACGCAAGCAAGTCGCGTTCGAGCGGCTGTTGCGCCGGTTGCAACAGACCGCGCCCGATCTCTGGCTGTTGAAGGGCGGCTTCGCACTCGAGCTGCGGCTGGCAGACCGTGCGCGCGCCACGAAGGACATCGACCTCGACTGGAAACTCGGCGAAGAGGCCGCCACAGGCGCACTCATCGACGCCGCCCGCCTGGATCTGGGCGACTACTTCGAGTTTCGACTCCAGCGTGTAGAGATGCCAGAGGACATCGGCGGTCGCAGGCAGCGTTGGCGAGCCACCGCTCGCCTCGCGGGCCGCACCTTCGAGCAGGTACTCGTGGATGTGGGCTACGCAACCGAGCCGTTGCTGGACCCAGAGATGCTGACGCTGCCCTCGCAGCTCGCATTCGCCGGCATCGAGCCGGTGAGCGTCCCCGCTGCGGCACTCGAGCAGCACCTGGCCGAGAAGCTGCACGCCTACACCCGCCGCTACGCCGGTGATCGCCCCAGCTCGCGCGTGAAGGATCTTGTTCAACATCGTGCTGATAGCCAGGATCGCGCATGTTCACGCGCAAAGGCTCGATGACGGGATCAAGCGTCTGTTCGACGCGCGCGGCACCCATGCGCGGCCCTCCGCCCTCCCACGCCCGCCGCGCGCCTGGGCAGGTCCCTACGCTTCCCTGGCGCAGGATGTCGGGTTGGCGCAAGAGCTCGACGCCGCACACGCCCAGGCGGCAGCGTTCCTCGACCCGGTGCTCGCAGGCGAAGCCAAGGGACGCTGGAATCCCGAACGCGCGCAGTGGGGAGGCGGATAGCGACGCCCTCGCACGCCTCGCGACGGTGCGACCCACACCTGGGCGCCACGATCCGCCAGCTCTATTCGGAAGCGCTGAAGCGACTCCTTCCCTCAGTCCTCCGACACGCCGTAGCGACCGACCTCGCCCGAGACCGAAGCTGAGATGATCTCCTCCTGCCGGGCGATCCCGCCGAACGCGCGCTCCGCGAACGCCGCGCCACCAGCGGGATCCGGGGCGAAGTCCGCGTAGATCAGTGTCGTGGTGAAGTCCCGGTGGCCCATCCACTCCTACAGCGTGCGCATCGGCACCCCCTCTCTGCCAAGGTGAGGTGAGACAGATCATCCTGCTGGATTACTGAGCCTTGAGGGCGAGAACGGAGCTGTAGCGATGTTGGAGCCCATGCTGACTGTAGAGACGGAGGAGACGCCTGGCGCCGGGCGTTTCGTGGAGGGAGCCGTAGATCGCGGTAGGGACCGTCGTTGCCGACGGCCCCCCGCGCAGATCCCGGCGTGCACTGCTAGTGCACCGGGCTCCTCCCTTGGGTTTTGACGTCGAAGCGGTCGTCGGGCCAGGGGTGCAGGATGCGGGCGGGTGGTAGCCATCGAATCGAGAGGCGGTTCATGCGCTCCCAGGTCAAACGGGAGCGCTGGCTGCGGCGCCGTAGCGCTTTGAGCCAGTGCCTTGTCGCCTGGGACCGAAACGCGGTTACCGCGTCGATGTTGTCGGGCACGGCGTAGTAGGCGAGGTGCCCTCGCACCACGCTTGCCAGCCATTGGCCCTGCACGGGGATCGGCAGGTGCCGGCGTCGCATCAGCTCGGTCTTGACCTCGCGTAGTTTCGCCTGCATCCGCTTTGAGTCGGTGATCCGCTTCAGCTTGAAACGTCCCTTCCTGGTCTTCGCGCAGATGTGCGTGAACCCCAGGAATCGGAACGTCTCGGGCTTACCGAGGCCACGCGCTGCCCGGTCGCGGGCAGCGAACCGCCCGAACTCGATCAGTCGCGTCTTCTCGGCGTTCAGCTCCAGCGCAAACTGCGCGAGTCTCTCGCGCAGGTCGGCCAGGAACCGCTCGGCGTCCTCCCGGTGCTCAAAGCCCATGATGAAGTCGTCAGCCCACCGCACGATCACGACGTTCCCGTGCGCGTGGCGGCGTCTCCATTGGTGTGCCCACTGGTCCAGAACATAGTGGAGGTACACATTCGCGAGCAACGGCGATACCGATGCTCCCTGAACGGTCCCCTGCACGCTGTCTGACCACTCCCCGTCCTCGATGACCCCCGCGCCCAACCATTTCTGGATCAGGCGCAGGACTCTCTTGTCCGCTATCCGGTGCCCGAGGAACTTCAGAAGCCACGACCTGTCGAGGCTCCCGAAGAGATCGCGGATGTCCGCGTCGAGCACCCAGCCCACCTTCCTCCGCTTGATCGCGACCGCGAGCGCATCCAGCGCATCATGCTGGCTGCGCCCAGGCCGAAACCCGTAGGAGAAACCGAGGAAGTCCTGCTCATAGATGCTGTTCAACACCTCGACAACGGCGCGCTGGAGGATCTTGTCCTCCACCGCGGCGATACCGAGCGGCCTGGGCCGCCCGTCCGCCTTCGAGATCACAACCCTACGAGACGGCTTCGCCCGGTATGCGCCCCTGTGCAGTCGTGCGTGCAGGTCGTGGAGATTCTCCTCCAACTGCTGCCCGTATGACTGCCACGTCACCCCGTCCACCCCAGCGGCGGCATCCCGGCTCAAAGCCCGGTACGCCGTCCTGAGACGCTCGACGGTGACGTGATGCAGGAGCGCGGTGAACCGTGCGTCCCTGTCCTTCTGTGCTGCTCGGCGTACACGATCCAGGTCACTGGACACACCCGTTCCGGCTCTGGGTCCGGGATGCGTTTCGCTGGCCGTGCTCCCCTTGGGCAGCCCCCTTCCCTCCACCACCTCCGCAGCCGGTCGCCCGGCGTTGTTCGGCAGCTTCGCAGGTAATACGGGGCTGTCTGACTCCCGGTGACCGTGCATCGAGGGATTACGGCCTTGGCCTTCCCCTCGCGGCCCACCCAACTCGCGGTCAGTGGGCATAACACCCATTTCGCTGGCCGACAGGACGGGCAGTCATCGGGCCTCCCGGTTCTCGCGTCTGGAGACTCACGCGCATGCACAGGGTCTTCGACCGCGCGGGGTCCACCCACAGCTCGCGAATAGCGCTGTGAGCGATGTTGCCTTCCGCCTGCACTAACCTGGATTCTCGGTGCACTAATTCAACCCAGTTTTTGGGCATCATCGGGCGGGGAAGCTGTAGCTGAGGGTGCGTCCGTCCCACCAGGGCACTTCGATCTGGCGGTGCTGGTAGTCGGCGTCGAGCAGGGCGGGGGTGTGGGCGCGGCGGCGTAGGCGGACCTCGACGTGCCTGGGGGTGAAGTGCAGCTCGCCGATGCCGTCGATGAGCTGGCTGCGGATCGTGTCTGGGGTCTGGTTGTGGTAGCCGGGGTGCAGTCCGCGCGCGAAGCGCCGGTAGACGATGTCGGCGAGCACGGTGAGCGCGACGTCGAAGTCGACGGCGAGCGGGACCTGGGAGCAGAGGGAGTCCAGGTGGAAGGCGCGGATCTGCTCGGCGAGCTGGTTCTCGATGCCCCAGCGTTGGCCGTAGCGCTCGATCAGCTGCTTGACGGTGAGCGTGTGCTGGTTGGTGAGGATCAGGGTGGCCTGCTCGCGGCCGAGGCCGTTCACGGCGATCTGGCGCAGCGCGGCGCCCTTGATCGTGACCGCCTGCTCGTGGTAGGTGACGTTGCGGTGTTTGCCCGCCCTGTCGAGGCGGGTCTTCGTCCAGGCTTTGGCGGGCAGCGCTCCGAGGTCGGCGATCAGCTTCGGGGAGCGCTGCCTGAGCGTGATGAAGCCGACGCCCATCTCGTCGAGCTCGGCGAGGTGCTCCTGGGTGGTGAGCTTCTGGTCGAACACCAGGAGCTTGGGCAGCTCACCGTGGGTGCGCTTGTAGAACTCGCAGAAGCGGATCACCTCGCGTGACTGTTCACGCGCGGTGAGCTCGGCGTTTGCGTAGAGGATCGTGCGCTGCTCGCCGTCCTGGGCGATGAACGTGAGTACCGAGCGGGTGCGCTGCGAGCGGCGCGGAACGTAGTTCTTCTCCAGGATCGTCTCCTCGCCGTAGCTCATGATCGTGTGGAAATCCAAGTTCAGATCGGCCTCGCCGAGCAGCCCGGCATCTGTGAGGCGTGGCTGCAGCGCTTCGAAGAACGCGAGCTGCTGGGCGCGGCGGGTGCGGTAGCTGTAGGTGCTCAGGTGCCAGGTCTTGGGCAGCACGTTCAGTCCGGCGAAGATCCCCAGCGCGGGGTCGTGCACGACGTTCTTTACGTGGCTGCGCCTGCGGCGGCCGGAGAGCTTCAGCGCCATCAGCCCCAGCACCGAGCGCAGCGCGGGAAGCTGGCTGGTGGACGGCCAGTCCGCGGCGGACACCAGGCCGGGGAGATCAAGCGCGAGGAGCTCTCCTATGAGCAGGAACAGCCCGGCGTGCGCGGTGGGCACGCTGCCGGTCTGTGGCCACTCGTCCTCTTCACGGACGTGGACCTTCGGCGCGCGCAGCGTCGCGGGCGCAGGCGCAGGCGAGGGCTCCGGCGCGGCCGGCTTTCCCATCCGCGCGAGCCCGGCCTCCCCCAAGACCTCCCAGGCCGCGGTGCGCGCCAGCGGCGTCCCGGCCCGTGCGAGCTCTGAGACGATCTCGTCCAGGCCGTGGCGTTCGCGGCGCAGCCGGATCGCGAGCTCCCTGGCGGCGTCCTTCTTCGGCTGGCGCTTGGGGCCCGGGCGGGGCTCGGTGAACAGCTCATCGAGCCGGCCTCGGCGGTAGTCGCGTACCAGCGTCTCCACGCTCGAGCGCGTGTACCCGAGCCGCTTGGCGACCTCCGTTGAGCTCGCGCCCTCGACGAAGTAGGCACGCAGCGCCTCGTAGCGGCGCTGGTTGGGCGCTGTCGGTGCCGTGAACTGCTCGTGTCCGGGACGCGGAGCCATATACAAGGCTAGACTGGTGGACTAACTCTTGATCTATGATTGCACTCCGGTCGGACGGAACGGCGTCCAACATCCGCCTGCCCAGCGATCATCGGCGATTATCGCGCCCGGGAGTGCCCATCCATACCCCAGCCACTCCAGGCGCAGCCCCTAGCTTAATCCACTAGACTAACCTAGTCTCAACGGTCAGCCACGCGGAAAGCCCAGCCCCACAGCCAAAAACAACCCGCGCAGACGACTCAGCCAACCCCCGCAAGGTGAACCACACGCCCGCCGATAATCCAGGCTAACGGCGTCGGCACCCCGAAACACTGGATTTCGCGGCTCAATGTCCCAGCCTACGCGCACCCCTACCGACGCTTCGCCGCCGCCCTCGCGGACAGCCGACGCACGGCTCGGGGCCACCGTGGCTCGCTACACCTTCGATGTCGGACGTTCTCATTTCCTTTCTCCAGACCGGCTTATCCCGGCGCTTTCTAGTGCTTTGGTAGGTTGTCACTCGTCTTGTGGTGGTCGGTGGAGGGGTAGGTCGTCGAGGTCGATCGTCTGCTGACAGGTGGTGCAGCGGCCGGTCCAGCACTTGAAGATGGGCTGGAGCAGTTGGACTGCCCTGGGGAGGGTCAGGCCGGCCGCGGGGCTTTTGGGTTCTGCCGCTCCAGGGTTAGGAAGCCATGGGCGGCGGTGACGAGCGCGGTGTGGTGATGCCAGCCCAGGTAGGAGCGTCCCTCGTAGTGGTCCAGGCCGAGCTCTCCCTTGAGCTGTTTGTAGTCCAGCTCGATCTTCCAGCGCAGCCGGGCCAGCCGCGCGAGCTGCTCGGGCGGGGTGTCCTCGGGTAGGTTCGAGATCCAGTAGTCGCTCGGTTGATCGTGGCCTTCGGGCCACTCGGCGATCAGCCACTCCTCTCGCGGTGGCCACGGTGTGCGCTTCTCGGCGTGGTTGGCGGCGCGGACGCGCACGAAGCAGAAGCGCGAAGTGACGGGCTCCTCGCCGTCGGGCCCATCGCGAAACGTGACGGTCTGGAACTGCTCATCCGGGAGATCGGCGACCAACTGGGCGATCGCGACCGGGTCACGGTCAGGACGCGGCCGGCTGCGCGGGCGGCCCGTGGCGCCCTGGCGCTCCGGGACCGTGAACGTCGTGCCAGGCTTGAACACCTTCGTCTCGGCGCCCACGGACAGCACGTACTGAAGCCCTGAGTCGTGCAGGCGCTTGCGCAGCACGGTGTTATCGCCGTAAGCCTGGTCGCCGAGCACGGGCGCCTTGGCGATCTTCCATCCCGCGGCGCGCTCGATCAGATCCACCCCCAGCTCAGGCTTGGTCTGAAACTCGACTTCCTCGGGGATCTTCGCCTTCGCTCGACGCCCAGGGTCCTCGCACCACTCCTCGGACAGGTACAGCGCCCACCCCAACGGGACCGTGCCCTTCGTGCCGACCGCATGCACCGAGACACCGATCTGACAGCTACCGATCTTCCCCAGCGTGCCCGAATACTGGCGCTTGACCCCCGGCGAGCGCTTCCCGTCCTTGGGGAACCCCGTGTCATCCAACACCCACGCCTGCACATCGATCTCAGGCGCGACCCGCTCGGCCACGGCACGCACAACCAGCACCGGGTCCCACGTACTCA
The DNA here is from genome assembly GCA_963813765.1 of uncultured Solirubrobacterales bacterium. Taxonomy (GTDB): domain Bacteria; phylum Actinomycetota; class Thermoleophilia; order Solirubrobacterales; family Solirubrobacteraceae; genus Palsa-744. Next base: position 613,744 of record CAWFAB010000001.1, on the reverse strand, counting down.
CCGCCATGAACTGCTGCAAGCTCTCATAGTCAGCCTCACCACCCAGCCTGGCGACCATCGGTTCAAGCGACTTGCGAGCACCATCCTCGATCAGCCCACGCAGATACAACCCACCGTTGCGCAACTGCACCGGCCGGTTCACAGCCTCGCCCAGCACCTCGATCCCAAACGCCTCCAAGCGCTCACGAACCACCAACAGACCATCCACCTCCTCCAAGGAGCCTGCCACTGCCACGGCCACCATCATGACCTCCAAGCATCGGACAACCAATGCCAGGAGGGTTCGCCGTGACCACCACGAACTCCTACCAGAAAGCTACCAAAGCACTAGTAGGCGCGCGGAACGAAATGCCCGGCGCGCGCGCCGCGTCGGGGGGGCCTCGGCCGGATCCCGAGCTCGCCGAGCGTCCGCGGCGCCGGCGGTTCTCCGGCGAGTACAAGCTGCGGATCTTGCGTGAGGCCGCCGGGTCAACGCGGTCGGGGGAGATCGCGGCGATGTTGCGCCGTGAGGGCCTTTACACGTCGCATTTGACGGCTTGGCGCAAACAACAGGACGCCGGCGCGCTGAAGGGGCTCGAGCCGCGCGCAAGCGCGGGCCGCGCGGGCCGAGCGCCGAGCAGCTGGAGCTGCGGGCGGTGCGCGCCCGGCTGGATCGGGCTGAGGCTGAGCTCGCGACGGCGCGTCGGGTGATCGAGGTGCAGGGAAACGTCTCAGCGCTCTTGGAGGATCTGCTGGCGCCCAAGAGCGCGACCGAGACCAACATGCCACGGCCCGAGCGATGATCGAGCTGGCCGTCAGCCAGGTCGAGCCGCACCTCGGCACCTTGCCGGCGTGCCGGGTGCTGGGCGCCAGTCGAGCGTCGCTTTACCGCTGGCGCTCCCCGCCGAGCGCACGCGCGGCGCGGGCGCCCGCGGTGTCGCCCAGGGCGCTGTCTGAGCCCGAGCGCGGGGCGGTGCTGGCGCGGTTACACGAGGAGCGGTTCGCCGACTGTTCTCCAGCGCACGTTTACGCCACGCTGCTCGACGAGGGGACGTATCTCGCCTCGGAGCGCACGATGTACCGGCTGCTCGCCGCGCAAGGCGAGGTCCGCGAGCGTCGTGACCAGCTCACCCACCCCGCCTACAGCCGGCCGGAGCTGCTCGCCCGCGAACCGAACCGTGTTTGGTCGTGGGACATCACGAAGCTGCTCGGCCCGGCAACATGGACGTACTTCTACCTGTTCGTGATCCTCGACATCTACAGCCGCTACGTCGTCGGCTGGACCGTCCAGCACCAGGAGACCGCGCCGCTCGCCGAGCGGCTGATCGCCGAGACGCTCACCAAGCAGCAGATCCCCCGCCACCAGCTAACGATCCACGCCGACCGCGGCAGCGCGATGCGCTCCAAGCCGGTAGCTTTCTTACTCTCGGACTTGGCCGTCACCAAGACGCATTCCAGGCCCTACACGTCGACTGACAACCCCTACTCCGAGGCGCAGTTCAAGACACTGAAGTACCGGCCCGGGTTCCCCGCCCGGTTCACCTCAATCCTCGAAGCCCGCGCGTTCTGCCGCCAGTTCTTCCCCTGGTACAACGAGCGCCACCGCCACTCCGGGATCGGCCTGATGACCCCATCCACCGTCCACCACGGCCTCGCCGAACAAACCCATACTGCCCGGACGGCCGTCCTCAACGCCGCCTACGCAGCGACCCCCCAGCGGTTCGTCCGCCGGCCGCCACGGCCACCCGCGCTACCAACCGGCGCGTGGATCAACAAACCCACCGACACCGAGGAGGTCGCTCACTAAATTCCCACCCAATCTGTCTCACCGAGCTTGACAGGCTCCGTGCGCGATGCGTTCCTATGGTCCGAGCGGCGCACCGTCACCAAGACCGCGACCGTCCCGCTGCAGGGCAACATCTACGAGGTCAACCCCGCCCTCTCAGGCCGCCAAGTCGAGCTGCGCTTTGACCCCTACGGCCTTGAGTCCGTCGAGGTGTACTACCAGGGCAGGCCCTTCGGCGTGGCTGCCCCGCAGCGCATCGGCCGCCACGTCCACCCCCAGGCAACGAGCGAGGATCCCGCGCCGGCGCCCTCGACAGGGATCGACTACCTCGGCGTGCTCGCCCAAGAGCACGAACGCTCCCTCGCGCGCCAGATCTCCTACCACCAGCTACCCGAGCAAACCAACCAGGAGGAGGACCAGTGAGCCTTCAGCAGCTGCAGCCCTACTACGGCTTCACCCACCTACCGTTCGACCGCCAGATCGCGCCCAGCGCACTGTTCGCGTCCGGCGCCCACCAAGAGGCCCGCGCCCGCATCGAGTTCTTGATCGGCCACGGCGCGCTCGGCGTGATCACCGGCGAGGTCGGCGCCGGCAAGACGTGCGCCGTGCGCTCAGCCGTCGCGACTCTCGACTCATCACGCCACACCATCATCTACCTACCCAACCCCGCGATCGGCACCAGAGGCCTCTACACCCACATCGTCACAGCCTTGGGCTCAGAGCCACGCCACTACAAGGCCAGGCTCATCGCCCAAGCCACCGAGCTCCTCGCCCGTGAGCGCTCAGAGCGCTCAAAGCAAGTCGTGCTGATTCTCGACGAGGCGCACCTCCTCTCAACCGAGCAGCTCGAGGAGCTACGACTGCTCAGCAACAGCGAGATGGACTCCCAAAGCCCCTTCGCCGGCCTACTACTCGGACAGCCATCGCTACGCCGGCGCCTACGCCTCGGGTCCTTCGCCGCGCTGGACCAGCGCATCGCGCTGCGCTACGAACTCCCCGGCATGAACGCCACCGAGACCACCGAATACCTCCAACACCACCTCGCCCTCGCCGGCCGCACCGACACCCTGTTCTCCGACGACGCCACCACGCTGATCCACCACTCAAGCCGCGGCATCCCCCGAGCGATCAACAACCTCGCCACCCAAGCACTCATCGCCGCCTACGCCCAACAAAAGTCGATCGTCAACGAGTCATCCGCCCAAGCAGCCCTCACCGAGGTCATGGCCGAGTAAACACCCTCCCCACCCCGCCCGCGACACCAACGCACGCCCACACGTCCTGACCCTCAACGACCACCCCATCCTGAAACCAAGTGATCGGCAACAGACCTGCTTGTGCTTCTCATCATCGTCTTGATCATTCTCAGTGTCGCTGGTGCCGCCTTCGTGAGCCCGCTGGTGTTGGTTCTTCTTATCGTGGCGCTACTGCTGTTCGTGGGTCCCTACCGCGGTCGGCGGGGCCGCCTCTAGGCGCTCAAGCCAGACGTCGCCAGCCAGCATTCGTCATCCCCCGACAGCGCGCACGCCTGGCACCGACTCCGTCCAGCCGCTCTCTGCTGCGAAACGGTGTGCTTGCCGGCCTTATCCGCGGCTCGGCCAGCGTGGCGGATTGTGGCTTGGGATGCTTGAGCGGCTGCGTCATTCCGGTCTTCTTCGCCGCCACACGGTCGGGGTCCTGCGGGCTCTGGCGTGGTCGTGCGACGCCGCTGGGGTTGCGCCCACCCCGACTGGGCAGGCGTCCGGCGCGCCTGCGACGATTGGCCGATGCCGCTTCGAGTGCTGGGGTCCGCTACCGGCGAGTTTCGTGACGTTCTCCGCGCGGCGACACCCACGCATCGTCGGCTGCGCGACCACCTCGTGACGATCATCGTGGTGACCGCCGGTATTGACCTGTTCTGCGCGATCGCGGCGTTCCTGCTCGAGCGCCACTCCCAGCAGACCGAGATCAGGACATTCGGCAGCGCCGCGTTCTGGACGACGACTCAGCTGCTGACCGTCTCCTCGCAGATCAAGAATCCGATCTCGGCGGGCGGACGAATTCTCGACGTCTTCATGGAGATCTGGGCGATCACGGTAGTCGCCGCGCTGGCCGGCGCGTTCGGCAGCTTCCTTCAAAAGCGTGGCCAGGAGATGGACGACAAGCGCTGACGGGTCGCACTCGGCCGATCCCGTCGGGTCCGCCCGACGGGATCCTGGCGTTCTCGCTTCTACAAGCTGCGGCGGCTGCGACGTCTGTAGCCGACTCCGCCGGTCAGCAGCAGAACTACGATGACGATGAGGAGGATCGTGAGCATGGTCACCTCCCAACGCTTGGTTGAGTTGGCTCGCGCATGTCTAGGTCTGCTTCTTGTTTCTCTTGCGGCCGGTGAGGGTGTCGGCGGCCTTGTCCACGGCTTTCTTGGCAGAGCCCTTGGCCTGGTCGACGCGCCCTTCGTTCTTCAGGCGCCTGTCTCCGGTCAGCGCGCCGGCAGCCTCCTTCACGCGACCCTTCGCCTTATCGATGTTCTTGTCGGTCATGAAACCTCCTGGTTGAGTGGACGAGGAGCGCCCGGGTGGGCGCTAGCGGTGGGTGCGGCCGATTAGCCGCGCGATCAGGCCGCCCACGAACAGGTAGAGGACCGCGGCGATGCCCCAGTTGACAGCGAGTGCGGTGTTGGCGCTGTGGAAGCTGAACATGCCGTTGAACGGACCGGCGAGCGAGTGTGCCCAGTCGTGGACTTCCGAGACGATGCTGTTGGCCGGATTGGCCTTGAGCACCACCAGCAGAATTCCAGCGACGATGATCGCCACGACGATGCTTGCAACCAGTTGAACGAGGCGCGCCAGCAAGCCCGCGCCTTGCCCGAATACTCTGGCGCTGGTTCCGTGCCGCCTACCCTGCCCGCGTGACACTCCGGCTGGCCGGCCATCCGGATCCACTGCCGAAGCAGGCCCTGCGGGCCTCGCTCTAAACATGAGAGGAACCTCCTGTTTGGTCTTCAAGCCCTTCCGGGCAAAGCCCGGCGGGCCGTGAACCCCGAAAGGGATCCACGGGGGCGGAGGTCAATCGAATCGGCTAGTCGCAGCGACGGCAAGATCTCAGCGGCGGCGACGGCTGGTCGGCTTGGTCAGCGACCGTCCGAGAGCGAGTCTACTCCCTTGTGCGGATGATTGCTTGCTTGTGCGGATGATTGAACGTCGCCCGGCCAGACTCAGCCGTTGACGAGCAGGCTGTCGAGGGGTCCAAGAAGTCCCATCGAGCGACGCGAGACGCCCGGGAGCTCGAGCAGCCGATGGGTTAAGGGTTCGCCGCGGTTTCGGCGCTTGAGTTGCTCGCCGGCGATCGGGCGCCACAATTCGTCGATGACGCGGACCGGCTCGCCGGAAACGTCCTCAACCGGGCGCTCCAGATGCTCGGCCCACAGCCGCAGCCGGGTCTCGCGTGCGACGATGGGATCGCATGTGACGACGTTCATCTCGGTGTCGTTGAAAAACGAGTGCTCATTGAGGTTGGCCGACCCAACGGTCAACCAGGTGTCGTCAACGCTCCCACGCCTGGTCCGGACGAGACGCAGCACTCGACGATGCGGGCGTCACTATCGCAATGCCCGAGGAGCAGGCGCCCAACAGAGGCCATTCCGCAGGCGGCGGCGAGCCACCCTTGGGGCTGCGAAAGGACGCAAGCTGGTCCCGACCAGGCCCTAAGTGCTACCCAAACCTGCTACCCCACCACGATCCGGGTCGAACGCCGGGGCACCATGAACAGCGAAAAGGCCCGGATTTCCGGGCCTTTTCTGGAGTAGCGGGGGCAGGATTGATCGCTGAACCTGCGACCGGCCCTGCGGCCCAGGGAACCCTCGCTGAGAAGCGGATCGTAGCAGCCATCGCGCACCAGATCGAGGAGTTGTGGCCGCTGGGCCGGGAGGTTGGGTGGGTGCGGGAGCTTGGCGGCGGCGGCGCCTGAGCCCGCTGCGAGGACGAGCCGCCACGGCAAGAAAGAACGGTCGCCGGCGCGAAAAAAGAACGGTAACGTCGCAGCGACGTCTTTGCATCCAGGCGCGTATGGCGTAAGATTGTGCCGTTATGAGTGCGCAAACGCAAACGAGACCAGTGCCGGCGAGCCTCGCTCCGATCGTTGAGGAGCTGGAGCTGCGCCAGCCGGCGGTGGTCACCCGATCGCTGCTGACGGAGATCCTGGCGCAGACGCAGGTGGCTCTGCCGCCCGCGGCGGCGGCGGAGCGCTTGGTCCGCCTCGGCTGGCTTCTTCCTCTGCGCACGCGGGGCGCATGGGAGTTCGCGCCGGCCGCCCGAGCCGGCCGGTACAGGGCGGGGGACCCGTGGATCGAGCTGCGCGCGCTGCTCGCGCATGACCCCGACGTTCCCGTTGCGGTCGCGTTCGAGTCGGCGGTCTGGGAGCTCGGCCACTCATCCCACCAGCCGGATCGCCCGGTGCTCGCGCACAGGCGGGGCTGGCGCCCACCATCCTCCCTGGGCGTCCGCGCGGTCACCTTCGACTGGCGCGTGCCGACGAAGACGGTGCGGGGATTGCCCGTGTGGACGCAGGCAACCATCCTCGTCGCTGCCGCCGAACGTCCTGTAGCGCAGGGCAACTGGGGCAACGCTGACGATTGGCTCGCCGGGACATTCCGCGCCGTCACCGCGGAGGACCTGCTGCGAGAGGCAGAGGAACGGCGCGTCTCCACCCTCGCGCGGCTGGGCTACCTCGCTGAGTCGGCGGGCCGCAACGACGTGGCCGAGAAGATCGAGGCACTGCTGCCCTCCCGGCTTCCCGTCACGTTCCTCGGGCCACGCGATCGCCGCGCCCAGTGGAGCAGACGCTGGCACGTCTACGACTCGCTGCTCCCACGGCGATGATCACGCAGGGCTATCTCGCACGCCATTTCCAGGGTCGCAGCGGCATGCGCGATCCCGCTTTGCTCGACGTCGCCCAGGACTACGCGCTCAAGCACCTCCACGACCAGGGCACATTCGAGCTCGGCATCGTCCTCAAGGGCGGCACCTCGCTGCGCAAGCTGCGCGCGGGCAACGCGGGACGCTTCTCCACGGACCTGGACTTCGCCACACCCGATCTGGAGACCGCGGAGTTCCTCCTCGACACGCTCGACGGCGCCGAGCTGTTCGATGTCCGGTTCAGCCTCGCGGAGCGTGAGACCACGCGCGCGAAGCTGATCGTCAACACACCGCTCGGCCGCCCGGCCATCCCCGCCCGCGTCGAGATCTCACCCCGGCGGCTGTGGCTGCCCACTGAGCCCGCCGCGCCGATCGCGCTCGCGGTGCACGCGGGCTACGAGTTCACCCCTCCGGCGATTCCGGCGCCGGCACTGGAGGAGTCGCTCGCCGAGAAGCTCGCCGCGTGGCGCCGGCGTCGCAAGTTGAGGGACCTCTACGACCTCGACCTCTTCGGTCGCGGCGCCCTCGAAGAGACACAGATCCGCAGGCTGCTCGTCCTGAAGGTCTGGCACGACGTCGTTAACGACGGCCTCGGCCAGCGACCCTTCGATCCCTCGGAGATCATCGCGGACGTGGACGCGAAGTCGCTGCCGCCGGAGGACATCGGACTCCTGACGCGACCCGTCGAACCCGAGGCATGGCTCAGAAACGTCCGCGCGCGCTACGCATTCGTCACCGCGCTCGACGACACCGAGCAGCGCGTTGCCCGCTGTAATCCAGGTGACCGGTACGAGGTCTCCCAGCTCGTGCTCGCTCTCACGGGCGACAACTAGGCTAGTCAGCGCGGACATACACCCTGATCCCTACCCGAAGATCGGCGCACTGGCGCGGCTCCTGCGCCCCGAGGGCGCCACGTCCCCAGCCGGAGTTCCGCAGTTCGTAGGCTTGCGGCGGGCTTTTGGCCCGGGTTTTCCCTGAAGAATGGGGGTTTGGCGCGGCTGGAGGCTGAAATGCTGTAGGCACACGACTAGGCTGGATCGCTTGGTTCCGTCGGGAGTAGTCGCTATCGTGTAGGCACATGTATCTGCGCGAGACGAAGCGGCGCAACGCGGACGGGAGCAGCGTCTCGTACCTGGCGCTGGCGCAGAACGAGCGCGACCCGGAGACCGGTGTGCCGCGCGCGCGGATCATCCACCGCTTCGGCCGCGCCGATCAGGTCGACCGCGAGGCGCTGGCGCGGCTGGTGCGCTCGATCAGCCGCTTCCTTGATCCGAGCAGGCGGTCGCGGCGACGGCGTCGGGTGAGGTGCGCGTGCTTGACTCGCGCTCGATGGGCTCCTCGTGGCTGGCCGACCGGCTGTGGGAGCGTCTTCGAGATCGGCGAGGCGATCATCGAGGCGGCCGGCGGCCGTCGGCTCGAGGCCCAGGCGGTGGAGCGGGCGATCTTCGCGATGGTCGCAAACCGCTTGTCGGTCCGGCCGCTGTCGAAGCTCGCCGGCTGCGGCTGGGTGGCCGAGCGGGCGTTCATCGAGGGGCTGGCCGAGGTCTCCGATGATGCGTGCTATCGGGCGATGGACTTCCTGCACGCCGCGCTTGCCGGGTTGCAGGAGCGGGTGTTCTTCACGTCGCGATCCTGCTTGACCTCGAGGTCGACCTGCTGTTCTTTGACACCTCCTCGACCTACTGGGAGACCGACCGGCTCCCCGACGAGCTGCAAGACGACGACGACGATGACGAGGCACGGCCCGGAGGAGAGAGGATTCAGCGCGGCGTGGAGTCGGGCCGGCGGCGCTACTCCAAGCACAGCAAGGATCACCGGCCCGACCTGCCGCAGGTGGTGGTCGGGATGGCGGTCACGCGCAAGGGGATCCCGGTCAGGGTGTGGACGTTCCCGGGCAACGCGTCTGACCAGGTGATCATCCGCAAGGTCCGCGATGACCTGCGCGGCTGGAACCTCTCCCGCGTGATCTGGGTGCTCGACCGCGGGTTCACCTCCGAGCGCAACCGCCGCTACCTGCAACGCGGCGGCGGGCACTACATCGTCGGCGAGAAGCTCCGCTCGACAGCAAGGAAGCCAGCGCGGCGCTCGCCCGCCAGGGCCGCTACCACACCGTCGCGGGCAACCTGCGCGTCAAGCAGGTCCGCGATCGACGACGGCACCAACCGCGACCGGTTCGTGATCTGCCACAACCCCGAGCGCGCCGAGCGCGACCGAGTCGGTGCGCGAGCAGATCCTCGAGCGCCTCCGACAAGAGATCCACCACGCCGACGGCCTCGCGCCGTCCAAGCGCTCAGAGCTCTACGGCGCGCTGTCCACCAAGCCCGCCTACAAGCGCTTCCTGCGCAAGACCCCCACCGGCAAGCTGCGGATCGACCGCGCCGCCGTCGCCCGCGAGGCCAAGCTCGACGGCAAGTTCCTGCTCAGAACCTCCGACGAGAGCCTCACCGCCGACCGACCTCGCCGAGGGCTACAAGGCGCTGTATGAGGCCGAGCGCGGCTGGCGCGATCTCAAGCACACGATCGACATGCGCCCCGCCTACCACCGCCGCGAGGACCGGATCGAGGCCCACGTCCAGCTCTGCTGGCTGGCGCTGCTGCTGCTGCGCGTCGCCGAGACCGAAGCAGACGACACCTGGCGCAACCTCCGCAACGAGCTCGACCGCATGCACCTCGTCACGCTCGCCACCAACGAAGGCACCGTCGCGCAACGCACCGAGCTCACCCCCGGCCAGCGCCGCATCCTCAAGCGCGCTCGAGCTGCCCGAGCCGCCCCGCTTCTACGACTTCACCCCAGCCGCCGACCCGCCCGAGTAGACCTCGCCCCGGCCACGCACCCGGCGGCCCACGCACCGTAGACACACGCGGTCAACCGCGCTCCACGCCCAAAACCCCTGCTCAGAGCCACATTCTGGGGAATCCGTGTGCCCCACTTCTGCGGAACTCCGGCCCAGCGCAGGGCTGGCTGCGCGATGCCTACGCCACCGGTGGGACGGTGGCGGAATGTAGCGCGTCGCGCGCAAACTACTACTCAAGGCGCTTACTGCTCCGCGACCTGGGAAGGTACGAAGTGATCCGCGAGCGCGCTCAGCGTCTGGGGGCTGCCCAGCGAGCGCACTACCGACGCGTATCCGAGGAGATCCACGAGAATCGCGCCGGCCGTTGCCTCCGCGAGCGGCCAGCGCAACCAGGCGTCCCAGAGCTGAGGCGGCGAGAGTCCTGCGAGCCACTCTGAGGCGGCGCCCCAGGCGAGGGCGCGCGATCCCTGCCAGTAATCGACCTCGACGAACAGCAGCTGCTCCACCCAGCGAGCCAGGCTCGCGTCTGGAAGCCATCGCGCCATGTCGCGGAGCGCCACCCCCCTTATGTTCCGGTCGCTGATGAGGCGCAGTTGTGAGAGCGCGTCATCGACGTCCCCCAGCTGCGCTAGGCGGGTGGCGATCGAGCAGAACAGCTCATCCCGCGGCCCGGTTTCCCTGCCGTTTTGCGCGGAGCGCCTGATCCGCTCGATATGGTCGCGATCGAATGCGGGCATGAGGCCTGCCATGTGGCCCGCCCATGTCGCGTACATCGCGAAGGCGCCATGCCGGTCGAAGAACTCCTCGGGCGTCTGCGCAAGCGCCTGCCGGCGGTCCTCCGGCGAGAGATGTTCGAGGAGCACGATCGAGGTCGGCTGGATCTGGACGGTGTGCGCGGCCACCTCCACGATCGCGGCGCGCTCCTGTGCGCTGTCCTGCGCCGGTATGTCGGCCAACAACGCGGCGCGCACCGCTGCCTTCAGGGCTTCGTCCTCGACGGCGTCCTGCGCGAGCGTCGCATAATCTCTCGCCGTCTCGGAGCCGAGCTCGTCGGCGATCGCGATCGCCGCCCAAGCCAGCGGCAGCTGGGAATTCATGTCCCGCGCGATCGCGAAAGCTCGCTCGGCGCCGACCTCCCGGCACACCGCCCGCAGATAGGCCATCACCGGCTTGTCCTTACGCCCGTGGCCCACACGGCGAATGATGTGCTCGAGCGCCGCGAGGACTTCAGGCGCGGTCAACTGGCCGGGCACCAAACGCGGATGCAACCAATCAAAGGCCTCCACCGCCGCAGGGTCTTTGCCAAAGGACCGCACGCAGGCCTCGAGCGCCGCGCCGTCTACCTGTATCCAGGGTGCCGCAGCCATCAACGTTGCCAGGCGGAGTTCGAGATCCTCGACCGCCAGCGCCGAGCGCGCCTGGATATCGGGCGCGAGCACCGCCGTGGCCGCCGCCAGCTTGTCGGGGTCCGCCGCCGCGGCTGCCAGCGCGAGCGCCTCCCGTGCCTGCGCGGGGCCGAAGGAAGCGAGCCTCGCGAGCAGCGCCCGTTCGACGTCTCGCCGCCTATCGGGCCGTATCCGCCCGCACTCGGCGAGCGCCCAGCGCGTCTGCGCCTCGGCGAGGAAAGGCGCCACCACGGCCAGCAGATCGGCCTTCTCCCAGATCGAGTCCGACAGGCCTTTCACCGTCTCAAGGACCAGCTCGCCAAAGCCCGCACGAGCCGCCGCCGACACCGCGCGCTCGCCTGCCGAGCCCCCGATCGCAACCGCTTCCAGCACGAGGTCGACGACCGGCAGGCCGGCCGTGAGCGCCGCCGAGCCTAGTTGCGGCAGCAGCTCCATGTACACCTGCCAGTGGCGCTCCACGTCATCCAGATCCTCAAGCAGCGCCAGCACCCTCCCCAGCGCCGCGGCGTCCATCCGTCGCGCCAGCGCCTCTGCGAAGTAGTGGAATTCGAGCTCCCAACCCGGTGACCCGCGGCGAATCGCGCGCTCGATCTCGCCGAGCATCCGGTCGAGTTGTGTCTGACGGCGCTCCGCCGTCAACCACGGCCACACAAGCGCGAGCTCATCGAAGTTCAGGTCGCCCTCCCTTCCCTCTTGTGCCTCAACCAGGCAAACCGCAGGCCCAGTGTGGAGTGAGCGATGCGAGGCGATCAGCGCGCACGCGGCTCGCTCCGGATTGCCCTGCATATCAGCGCCAGTCCACATCTGCTGCACGAGCTCGACCGCAACGGAGTCCGCAAGGCGGCGGAGGAACTCGATCCCGTCCAGGTCATCGATGTCCTCGCCGCGCACCGCGACCACATCTTCAAACGACAGCGCGACGGCCTCGGCACGCATCTTCGGCGGCAGCGCCTTGAGCAGTCCGACGAGCGCCAGGCCGCGAGCGGGCCCCGGCGGCTGCGTCTGGAGCCGCTCGAGCGCCGCCCGCGGCCGACCGCACTCAGCCAGGCGCCGCAGAACGGCCACCAACGCCTGCGCGTAGGCCGCCGGGTTGACCTCGAGCCGCAGGCCCGCGGCCAGCTCCTCGCCGGTAGAGATCTGCTCGGCGGACAAGCCAAAGCCCACCGCAGCGAGTGTCCGAGCTCTGTCATACGGATCCTTCCGGCCGCGCACCAGCGCAAGCGCGCGGCCACCGCTCCACACGCCGTGGCGCAACAGCTCGCCGGCGAACTCGGCGCTGACCATCTCCGCCGCGTCGTGAGCGCGCGCGCGAGCCAGCCCGACCAGGACCTCGCAGTGCAGGTGCTCCGGCGGCGCCCCTCGCTCGATCGCCGCCGCATTCGCCTCTCGCGCCGCGCGTTCGCCCGCGTCGGCGGCGCCCAAGAAGCCGTTTACCTCCTCGGTGACGGCGTCCCAGGCGGCCTGCCAGGGAGCCTCGAGGAGGTCGAGGAAGTCGTTGGGATCCGCCCCGTCCCGTCGCAGGTGTTCGGCGTGGTGCCTGACGATGTAGACCGGAGTCGCTTTCGGGTCGAGGTCCCCGCTAAGAAGGGCCGCCACCGCCTCGGCGCCCCACTCGCGCAGGCGCGCATCGAAGCCCTCCAAGTCCCCATCCTCCTCCAGGCGCGCGCGGCGGCGCGCGGCCAGCCGCGGATGGGCCACCGAGTAGGACTCGGCGGACGCATCCCCGACCACCAGCCGGTCGAGGGTCACCAGCGCTCCGTCGAGCCGCTCCCCATCGAGAAGTATGTCGCTGCGGCGTGCCAGCTCGACGATCTCGCGGCGCCGCAGCGGGCCCAGTGCGCACGCCAGCAGGCTGAAGATGAGGCCCGCGTCGCGCCCCGGCTGGCCGCGCAGCCGTTGTTGATCCTCCCACCAGCGATCGAGATAGCCATCCAGCCCCGGCGGACGGTCGCTCAGGCGCTCGACCGCAGCCGCAGCGCCCTCCTGCGCCGCGATCTCCTGGAGGTAGAGCGAGAGGACCAGCGGGTCGCCGCCGCTGAGTTCATGGAGCCTGTCGAGGATGTCCTCGCGGTCTGCCAGCCCATCCCCGGGCGCGGGCATGCTGGCCACTGCGTCGCGCACGCCCTCACGCGTCAGAGGCCCAAGGGTCAGGCTGGAGGTGTCCTGCCGCGGCCAGCCCAGCTGTTCGATCCACCGCTCCGCGCTCGAACGCTGAGCGACATGGCGCGCGGACACGAGGATCTTGATGCCGGGCGCCGCATCCACCGGGAACAGGCTGGGGCCCGCCTCCCAGCCCGACGCCTCGTCGAGCCCGTCGAGGATGAGCACCAGGCGGCTGTCTCCGGGAGGCGCGATGTGCAGGTAGCGATCGATCGCGTCTCGCGCCTGCTCGAGCGTGTCCAGCGCGGGATTCTCGCCGTGTAGGGTGGCGAGCCGGATCGCCAACGCGCGGAACACGGCCTCCGGCCTGCTGAGCTCGTACCTCAGGCTCACCGGCACGAGGATGGAGCGCAGCCCCACCCGACCCCCCAGCGACGCATGCCAGTGGACGAGCAGAGCTGACTTGCCCTGCCCGGCCGGCGCGCTCACCAGCATCCGCGGCCGACCGTCCTCGGGAGCAAGCCAGGCATTGAGCTCGTCCAGCGCATCGCCGCGCCCGCCGAAGGGCACCCGCCGGCCGGCGCGGCTGAGGTACTGCGCCCGAAAATTCTCGATCGCCGTGGCATATGGAAGGACATCGTCGGGCACGCTCTCTATGAGCGCCTCCCGCAGCACCGGCCAGGCGCCGGCCATGGCGTCGACGGGCGCGGCGAAGATCGTTCCGCCCTGCATCTGCTGCGGTGCGTCAACCTTCGGGCGGCCCTCGCGGACAACGCCGGCCGCCGCCTGCAGAGAAGATCCGGGGAGTCCATCAGCACGCAGCCCAACCAGCACCGGCGCGCCGCTATAGCCGCCCGGCTTGATGTCTGCCGCCACCTGCGGCGAATACAGCTGCAGGGCACGGCGCCCCCCACGGATGGTCACTCCCGCCGACACCAGATGCCCGTCGAACTCCTCCGCATCGGCATCGAGTCGATCGACCGGATACCCGCGCACCCAAAAGGGAATGCGCCGAACCGTCGCACCCAGCGAGACCAATGGCACAGGCTCCCAGCCAGCGGGGAGGGACTCATCCAGGCGGAGCAGCGCGACATCCTCACCCTCGCTCATATCCTCGACTCGCCCTCGGAGGACCACCTTGGGGGCGAGCGTCAGCGCCACCCACCTCGGCTTCGGAGCACCGCGCATGAGGTGGTTCGATGTCAGCGCGTAGCAGCGCGATATGGCGAAGGCCGTCCCAGGTCCCCTCCGGCCGCCCTCCACGGTGAGCACGCCGATTGCCAGCACAATCGCCCGCCGACTACACGCGCGACCAAGTCAACGACGCCTCGAACCCTGCGGTGGTCGATGCCTTGGCCACTACCACACCCGCCTCCGCCTCGAGATCGAGCGAAAACGAGAGCTCCACCTCGTTGAGACGCCACCCCGCGTCATCGCTCTCGGCAAGGGTGGCGTCCAGCTGGTCCCGCAGTCGATTGGCGATCTCACCGAGGCTCGCGCCCAGCTCGTTGACACGATCCTCAAAGCGCTCGACGAGCGAACCACCCCCGAGCTCGCCCGCATGCTGCGGGTCGGGTGACACCTGGACCCTAATGCTCGACTCCATATCCCGCCATACCATAACCACCCTCGGGTACTGGTGCCAGATCGGGAGGTGGGATGATCTCCCACCAGGCCACGGGAGTGCCCCGGGGCGATTCACATGAGCACCGATGTCACCACCACCGTCACCAAGTCAGTCGCCGTAGACCTGATCTTGAAGGCCGGCTTCGGGCAAGACCCGCAGGGCCGCTGGTTTGGCCCTGACAAGCGCTGGACTTGGGCAACCGACGAGGCGCTCACCTGGGCGCTCGTCGCTCTCGCCGAGCAGGAATGAGGCCATGATGCGCTTCGCGTGGTATGGCCGGCTTTCAACGAAGGACAAGCAGGACCCGACACTGTCGTTTCCTACGCAGCGGGAGGCATGCGAGCACAAGGCCGGTGAGCTCGGGGGCCGGATCGCGTGCGAGTTCACCGACCAGGAAACTGGACGGCGCGACGACCGCGAGGCTTGGAGCGAACTCGTCGCCGAGGCCCGCGACCGCGACTCCCGCCGCTTTGACGCCGTCGTCATCTACTCCACGTCCCGGCTCGCGCGCGATCTCTTCCACGCTCTCGCCTTCGAGCGAGAGCTGGCCCGTGCCGGGGTGAAGGTCTACTTCGCCATCGCCGCCGGTGACCAGACCAGCCCCGAGGGGCGCCTCATGCGCCACCTCTTTCAGGCGCTCGACCAGTTCGAGGTCGAGAAGCTCGGACGGGAGGTGCGCCGCGGGCAGACGGAGAACACCCGCCAGGGCTACCGCAACGGCGGGCGCGCACCCCACGGCTACCGGCTCAAGCGCGTCGCGCACCCCGACCCTCGCCGCGCGCGCTCGGGCGACCACAAGTCGATCCTCGAGCCCGATCCCGAGCAGGCGCCCGTGATCGTGGAGATCTTCGAGCGCTACCTCGACGGCTCAGGATTCAAGGAGATCACCAACCACCTCAACCGGCCCGGCGGGCCACCCTCCCCCAAGCACGTCGACAGCAAACGCAACACCGCCGGCAAGTGGTCAAAGACGACGATCCGCGCGATCCTCGAGAACCCCGTCTACACCGGCCGGCTGTGCTGGAACCGCCTCGACTTCCGTCAGACCAAGCTCGGCGAGGGGCCGCTGATCCGCCGCCCCGAAGAGGAATGGGTACAGGCCGAGCGCCGCCACGAGGCGATCATCTCCGACGACTGGTTCCAGCGAGCCCAGGAACAGCTGACCAGCCGCCCCAAGACGGAGGGCTCACGACGCCGCAGCCCCCAGCGGCGCACATACGCGCTGCGCGGGATCGTCCACTGCGCCACCGGGCACAACCCGCTGCGCATGCACGGCAAGGAGCGCAAGGGCATCACCTACTACGCCTGCTGCTACCGCATCGCCTACGGCGACAAGGCCGCCGAGGCACTCGGACACGGCAAGTGGCAGTACGTCCGCGAGGACGTCCTCCTGCCCGCGATCGACCGCTTCTTCGCTACCAACATCTTCGGCGCTCAGCGCATCCACCACCTCCGCGCCCAGCACGCCGACCTCGGCCGATCGATCGCCACCGAGGACACCCAGGAGAACGAGCGGCTGCGCGAGCAGATCGCCGACGTCGAGTATCGCATCGAGCTGCAGGTCCGCGCGATCGAGGCCGGCGTCGAACCCGCGCTCGTCAGCGCGCGCATCGACGCGCTCAAGCACGAACAGCGGGACCTCCAGCGCGCCCTCGCCGCCGCTGAGCGCTCCACCGCCGGCCGCCCCCACACCGACCTCGACAGCGCCTGCGAGATCCTCGACCAGCTGCCCCTCCTCGAGAACGAGTTCGCCGAAGCGGACCCCGAGCTGCGCCGCCAGGTCCTCGACGCCTTCAAGTTCTCCCTCGAGATCGACCGCAACAAGCCCGAGATACGACTGAGGGCGCTCATCTCAAGCGCCCTCAAAGCAACCAATCTTCAGGACCTTGTCGCTAATGGGTCCATAGCGGGGGCGGGATTGAGACACCTACCCGCGACGCTATCGGCGGCCCCGCGCCGGATCAAAGAACGCCTGTATTTGCAGGCAGATAATAGCAATGGGCTCGCGTAGGACGAGGCTCAATCCGCCCGGCTTGCGCGCGCTCCTGCGCCTGCTGCCCCGAATGTCGGCCTGTTGCACCCGATGCCGGCACCGCGCAACTGCTCGGCCCGACCGACAGCGCGCGCTCCGGCGACCTTCGGGTTCTGGACCCGACAAGGCGCGGGCCTTGATCCGTCGAGGGTGTCGCGTGGCCCGACCTGTCGGGCGTTTGCGCCTTGGCCCCGGAGCGGCCTCCCTGGCTCCCGGGAGGGGACTTGAGCTTCCAGGCGGATCGAGCTAAACGTGTGCCGATGCAGACAAACGAACTCGATTGGAGGGCAGGATATGTCGGCTACCAGCACTGAGGAGCGGGCCTTGGACGAGGGCGCGAGGTCGAGGTTGACGCGCGAGCAGGCGTTGCGGCGCGGGTTGAAGGACGCCTTCTGTGAGCGGTGCGGATTTGAGCCCGCGACTCGCAGCCAGGCCATCGCGCACGCTGCGACGTGCGGGAGCATCGTGGCCTTGGGCAAGGAGTCCCCGGTCCCGGCGGCAAGGCGGGGCTCCTGATCACGACCTGCCACGTGCGGGTTGGGTCGCTGCAGCGCTATGCCGCGCCGGCGCGCGAGCGTCCCGCGGCGGGGCTCCTGCTCGAGTCGGCTGAGCGTTGGTCGGGAGACTGCTGATCCGCGGGACGTGCTCCCTGCCGCGCGTTCTAAAAGTTTCCTAAAGGTTATTCTAGGGCGCTTGCTTTTCTTCTAGGACTATGGAATAATAGGAGTATGAGCACCACGGACAACACCCCGACAGACGCCGGCATCGAGATCGCCGCCCGGTGCCTGGCCTCGTATGAGGCCCGTCGGCTGGCCGATGAGCTCGACCGGCGTGGCGGCGGGTTCACCGCCCACGCGGCGGGCTTGCTGCGCGCGAAAGCCGAGCGCTTCAAGCGCGAGGCCAACTACATCGCCTCGACTGTCCACGACGAGTAAAGGAGACCTCGATCATGCCCACCGACAGCTATCTCCTCACCGTCCGCCTGCGTGGCGACGGCGAACCGCGCACCGTCGCCACGATCTGCGAGGCCGACAGTCGCGGCCAGGCCGAGCAGATCGCGCTCGACATCAACGACGAGGCCCCGCGCGCGGACATCCTGGCGACCCGCAGGATCGCCGACCTGCAGATCGTCCACCGGCTCACGCACACCGTCCGCGGCGGCCTTGCACGAGAGGAGGAATAGACGATGAGCCACCCACCAGCAGCTACCGCCGACCGGCCGGCGGGCCACCGCACGCACGCCGAGCTTCTCGCCGCGATCGACCCCGACCCCGACCAGCTCGCCGACCTGCTCAGGAGCGCCTCGCGCGAGTACGAGAGCCTGCTTGAGAAGGTTGACCGCCAGGCCGGCTGGATCATCGAGAAGATGCAGCGCCTGCAGGCCGGCATCGCCCGTGCGCGGGAGGTCGGCGCCGGCGCCCTGTCGATCAACGGCCTCGGCGAGCTCCAGGGGCAGGGCCCAGAGCTCGACCGGCTCTGCGGCGAACTGGACGCGCAGCGCCAGCTTGTCGAGCGCCTCAACCGCGTCCTCGGCGTGGACCCGCCCCGCCGGCCACGGGAAGAGGACGCGCGATGAGGAGCCTCGACGCAGGCGAGCTGCGCGAAGAGCTCGCGGAGATCTACACGCACGACTTCGTCGCACTCGGCAGGGCCCGCCGGGCACGCTGGATCATCGGCGAGATCAGCCGGCTCACCGGCATCACCCGCGAGCGGATCCAAGCCGACGCGAAAGCCGACGCCGAAGCGATGGAGCAGCCGGGCCCCCTGATGCCCCGCTGCCCCACGGAAAACCACGGAAGGAGCAAGAGCGATGAGAACAAGAGTTGACTGGAATGCACCGGCACTGAGGCATATGACCACGGCGCCTCGCATCCGCCACTGCGAGCGGATGATGAGGACAGCGACCTCGGTCGCCGAGCGGGAAATGCACGGGGCCGAAATCCGCAGGCTGCGCGGACAGAATGAGCCCCAGCCGACGATCACGGTCCCGGCCGACATGGTCGATCCGCTGCGCGAGGGCGTGTACCGCGCCATCGATTCTGCCATCCACACTCTCGCGCAAGCCAAGCTCTCTCCCGGTCGCAAAGTTGACCCCGAGCGCTACGAGCAGCTTGAAGGCGCCCAGGCGCTGCGTGATCGCATCGGCCGAACGGCCGCAGTCCCGCCGCTCAGCGTCGAGGTCGACTTGGATGAGCATTGCTTCGCGCTGCTCGACGCGCTGCACCACGCGCTCCACGCCGAGACGCGTCTACTGGAAAGCCCACACGGCGACACCGGCCCCGACCCGCAGGAGCGCGCAGCGATCACGGCCCGGCGCGACGAGCTGGCCGAGCTCATCTCAACCGTTGAAGCGCAGGACGACGCGCGCCACCCCACGCCAACCCGCTCCCTCTGAGGGCACCCAGCACGGGTCGGATGCTCGCCCTCGCCCCGCTGGCCTAAAGATCATCTAAAGAATCTTCTAGGACTCTTGACTTTTTCTAGCTTACTTGAGATACTAGGCGCATGATCACCCCGACCCCCAACACGAAAGGCGCCGTCATGGCCAGCGAGACGCGAACCAGCGAGCAGGGCAACACCTACGACGTAGCCACCATCCGCGGCTTCCTGCTGACGGTACTCACCGAGGAACCCGTCAACGACCGCGTCAACGAACTGCTCATCGAGCACGTCGAGGCAGGCCGGTACCACCCCTCGGTCGTCATCGAAAGCCTGCGTGGCCGGGTCGCGGAGGTTCTGCAGACCGCGACCTACGAGGACTGGGAGCACGTCGGGCGGCGGCTCATCGCCGACGCCCGCGAGACACTGCTGGAAGACACCCCGGCCCAGGCATGACGAGCCCCGACCCGACAGCCGAGGAGCGCCGCGCTCACGCCGAGCGAAAGCTCGCGGCCGAGCTGCGCGAGAAGGGCCTTGACCTTGACGAGCTCAGGGTCCGCATCGCCGAGGCGTCCAGCACACCGGCGCCGCCGATGACCGAGGAGCGCCTGCGGGCCGACGAGGAGGCGTACAAAGCCGTCTCGCTCCTGCGCGAGGGACTCCTCGCCGTCCGCAACGCCGGGATCCGCCAGGCCGTCGCCGAGCGCTGGACCTTCCAGCAGATCAAGCGCGCGACCGGCCTGAGCATCGCCCGCATCGGACAGCTGGCACCACGCAAACCCAAACAAGACACGGGCCCCGCAAGCAGCCCGCGACCCGCACGCAAACCACAGCAGCCCCGCGCCCCGAAAGCCGAACGCCCAACCACCACCGAGCAACAGGAGGTAAAGCAAAAATGACCACCACCGCCATCCACGGCGACGTCACCGTCACAGTCGCCGGCAGTGTCGCCGAGGAGCTCCTGGAGCGAGCCGGACTCGCTCAGGGCGAGGCCGGGCAGGGCTGGCGCCTGCGCGACGGGCACAGCACGAGCGACCCGTGCGCCGCGCTCGCTGATGCGCTGGTCGCGATCGCCGAAGACGACTGCGCCGCGGACTGCATCGAGGACGAGGAGCCGGACTTCCAGGCGCATAGCCACGTCACGGTCGAAGGCGACGCCCCGGCCTCCCTGGATCAGTACCGCGGCCGGGTCGGCGAGGTGCGGGGCACCGAGTTGATCGCCACACCCGCCGGCGAGGTGCCCTGCGCGAGGGTCCACTTCGGTCACGGAGTCGAGGTCGTCATCGCCCACGAGTACCTGGCGACCGTATAGGCGAAGCCACGAGGTCGATGCCCCCAGCTCGGCAGCCCGAACCGTCGCTGCGGCCCCCCTGTCACGCGCCCCGAGCCGCAGGCCGCCGGGCACCCGCACAGGGGCACACGCCCCGAGCCGCAGGCCGCTGCACGTCGGGGGCTCAGACGCGGATGGTGGGGGCCTGGGGACGGCCCACTGGGCCCCGATGCCTCCTGTAGCCGCCCGTCCGCCGGCACGGCGCAAGCACCACCAAAGACCCCGCAACGAACGGCCGGCGATGACCCACCCCTTGAGCCCCCCCGGCCGGGAAGCACGACCCGTCCACAGCAACCAGAAGGAGCCACCACATGACGACAAGAGTTGACAACGCACCAACTGCGAGGCACCTGACCACTGTGCCCGCCGACATGGTCGAAGCCTTGCGCGCCGGCCTGTACATAGAGCTCAGCGCGGCGACCGACGCCCTCTCGCGCACCAAGGTACCCGCCGGCCAGAAGCCCGACCCCGACCGTTACAAGCGCCTCGACGCAACCCGGGCACTCATGAACCTCGTCGGCTATGAACCCTCCGCCACGCCGACGGCGATTCAGGTGGACCTGGACGAGCACCACCTGCCGCTACTGGCAGGGCTGCACGGCAAGCTCGAAGCGGAAGCCCGACTGCTCGGGAACGCGCAGGGCGCAAACGGACGCGACGCAGGCCAGCGCCTAGCGATGGTGGTGCGGCTGGGTGCGCTGAGCGAGTTCATCACGGCCGTCGAAGCGCAGGGCGGCGCCCGGCCAAGCGAGGCAGCGGGCGCCAGCACCGCGGCCTCGGTCTAGGTGCCACGGCTGGCCTTGCGCGACGGCGAGAACCCGGCGCTGAGCCTCCGACCCGTATGCCTTGGCCTCAAACCAGCCCGTGGGCCGTGGGCGCCCAACCCTCAGCGGCCCGCCGCCCTGGTGCTGATTATCAAGACCGTTTGTTTTTAGCTCGATTGAGCCAGATTCCGGGCGCGCTGTGTGCCTGTGGCGGCGGATCGGGTTGACGCTGTGGCTCGAAGATGTGGCATGGGCTCTCTGCCTGTAAGCCGAGCACCGCAGCCTCCGCGCAAGCTGGTTGGTCTGCCATGTGGTCATGGTCGATGCGCTTCTCCGGTGAGATCAGGGCTCTACTGAGCCAGTTGGGCGCCTGCCCAACTGATTGCCGGCATTGCAGGTCGTGGAGGAGCTGTCAAGCAAGTAGTGATGCGACTGGCTGTACCCCGCCGCAGGCGGGGGCTTCTACTTGCTTTACAGCGGGGGAGCGACCTGCTACCCCTCCCCCAGGGCCAAAGGGAGCTCCACGCCCAGCCATGCAACGTGGCTCACTCCCCCTGCCCACGCCGTGGCGCTGTCGGCCCTGTGACGATGCTCAGCCCATGAAGAACTGCTGATAGAGCAGGAAGACGTTGAGGGCGCTGATCACACCGGCACAGGTCCAGGCGAGGATCGTGGTGAGGTGGCGGTTGACATGGACGCCCATGATGTCGCGGCGGCAGGTGAGCATGACCAGTGGCACCAGGGCGAGCGGGATGCCGAAGGAGAGCACGACCTGGCTGAGCACGAGAGCGCTGGTCGGACTGACACCGATGGCGAGGACGACGATCGCTGGGATCATCGTGACGGCGCGGCGAAGCAACAACGGGATGCGCACGTTGATGAAGCCGGCCATGACGACTTGCCCCGCGTAGGTGCCGACGCTGGAGGAAGAGGCACCGGAGGCGAGCAGCGCAACGGCGAACGCAAGCGCGGCGGTCCCGCCGGCGAGATGGCCGAACTGGGCGTGGGCTTCTCCGATCGTGCTCAGCCCCGAGAGGGCGGGAGTGTGGAAGAGCTTGGCTGCTACCGCGAGCATCGCCATGTTGACCAAGCCGGCGAGGCCGAGCGCGATGATGACGTCCATACGCTCGAAGCGCAGCACGCGACCCCGTTCGCCGTCGTTGCGGCAGGGCACGCGGCCGTTGGTCAGCGCCGAGTGCAGGTAGATCACGTGGGGCATCACGGTCGCGCCGATGATGCCGACCGCGAGGTAGAGCGAGCCGCTGCCGCGCAGGCCGGGAAGGAGTCCGCGGAGCGATTCGTGAGCGGAGGGGCCGATCCGCAACGTCTCATACAGAAAGCCCGCGAAGATGATCCCCAGCAGCGCCGTGATCGCCAGCTCGAAGCGGCGGAAGCCGTGCGTCTGCAGCTCGAGGATCGCGAACGCGATCACGCCGGTGATCAGGCCGGCGGGGAGCAGCGGCACGCCAAAGAGCAGGTTCAGCCCGAGGGCGGCGCCGAGGAACTCGGCGATGTCGGTCGACATGGCCATTATCTCGGCCTGCACCCACATGCCCCAGGTGAACGCCCGCGGGAAGTGCGAGCGCACCACCTCGGGCAGGTCGTGGTCGGTGACGATCCCGAGCTTGGCCGAGAGGTACTGGATCAGCATCGCCATCAGGTTCGCTGCCAGCACGACCCACAGCAACAGGTAGCCGAACTGCGCGCCGCCCTGCACGTTGGTGGCAAAATTGCCTGGGTCGACATACGCGATCGATGCGACGAACGCCGGGCCCAGCATCGCCAGCGTCGCGCGCACGCGACCTTTGGCTAGAAGCTGCTCAAGCGCGCTCGGCCCCACAAGCGCTCCGCCCAGCTCCCCCGGCAGCGCGACCGAGGCGCCCTCGATGGCGCCCACAAGCGCCGGGATCGGATCGGGGCGCAGCGGCGTCATCTCTGACCCTCCTCGGTTTCGATGCGCATCGCGCGCGCCAGCGCGCCACCGATCGGATGCTCGCGCTCGCCGAAGCGGACGAACACCGGCCCGCCGAAAGGCTGGCGGTCGATGATCTCCAGGCGCTCGCCGATCGCGATGCCGTGCTCGGCCAGGTAGCGCAGCATCTCGGGGTCGGAGTCAGAGACGCGCACGAAGCGCCCGGCGAGTCCCGGCGCCAGCTCGTCCAAGCTGTGCGTGTGGCGTTCCTCGATCCCGAACTCGACCGTCGGGATCGGATCTCCGTGCGGATCGACTGTGGGGTCGCGCAGGCGCGCGGCGATTAGCTCCTCAAGCTCCTCGGAGAGCACGTGCTCAAGGACCTCGGCCTCGGCGTGCACGCGATCCCAGGGCATCCCAAGCTCCTCGGCCAAGAACAGCTCTATCAGCCGGTGGTGGCGCAGCACCTCAAGCGCGACCCGGCGACCCTGGTCGGTGAGCTTCACGCCGTGGTAGGGCTCGTGCTCGACCAACCCCACCTCAGACAGCTTGCGCACCATCGCCGAAACCGAGCCCGGCGTGACGCCCAGCCGCTCGGCCAGGTCAGTGGTCGATACCGCGGTGCCCTTGCGCGCCTCCAGCGCATACACCGCCTTGGCATAGTCTTGGACAGACACAGAAATCAGATTAGGCGTAGCCACAGCGATATTTAGGCATACCAAAACATGTTTGTCAAGGATGCATAATCTTTTTCAGCCGATCTGATCCCAGCTTCGTCGCAACGGGCGTTAGTATGAGCCTGTGTCCGAGGATCGCTGCGATCTGCTGTGTCTGGACCTGCCGCGCGCTGAGGCGATCCGCCAGCGCTTGGATCTCGATGTCGCGGCAGGGGCGGCGGCTCGTGCCAAGGCGCTCGCCGACCCGACGCGGTTGCTGATCGCGCTCGCCCTGCACGACGGCGAGGAGCTGTGTGTATGCGACCTCGCCTGGATCACCTCGCGGGCAGAGAATCTTGTCGGCCACCACCTGCGCGCGCTGCGCGCCGCCGGCCTCGCAAGCTCGCGGCGCGAGCACAAGATCGTCTTCTACGCGCTAACCGACGCCGGCCGCCAACTGCTCGACGCGCACGTCGAACTCGCCGAGGTGACGCCATGAGCACCCCGTCGCTCGAGCTGCCTACCCTCGCCCGGCCAGCGCCCACCTCGCCGCAACAGAGCCGGCTTGACCCGTCTGAGCGCGACCGGCTGATCCGCCGCGCGAAGGCGCTGTCCTGGCTCAGCCTCGCCTACATGACCGCCGAGGGCGCAATCGCGATCACCGCGGCGATCCTAGCCAGCTCCGTCGCGCTGCTCGGCTTCGGCCTTGACTCCGCGATCGAGGGTCTCGCGTCGATGATCGTCATCTGGCGCTTCACCGGCACCCGCCGACTCTCCGATCACGCCGAGCAACACGCCCAGCGGCTCGTCGCGATCACATTCTTCCTGCTCGCCCCCTACATCACCCAGGACGCCGTCCGCACACTCATCAACGGCGAGCATCCCCGAACCAGCTGGCTCGGGATCGGCCTATCGATCTCAAGCATCATCGTCATGCCGCTCCTCGGCAAAGCCAAGCAGGCGATCGGCCAGCGCCTTGGCTCAGGTGCGACCGCGGGCGAGGGAACGCAGAACATGCTCTGCGCCTACCTCGCCGCGGGTGTTCTCACCGGCCTAGCGCTCAATGCCGCGTTCGGCCTATGGTGGGCCGATCCTGCCGTCGCGCTCGGCATCGGTGCGCTCGCGCTCAACGAGGGCCGACAGACCTGGCGCGGCGAGGGCTGTTGTGCCGCCTCGCCACTCCCCGGCGAGCCGCGCGACGCCTGTGACGAGGACTGCTGCGACTGAACGCAGTCCACACGCGGATGGCCTATCCGAGCGATCCAGCAGCCATGAACGAGCCGCGACGACACTCACCCATCGGTGCGACCGTAGACGCCCCTTCATACCCGCCGCGCGCCACGATTCGCGCCAGTCAGGCCCTGCAGCTACTTGAGGGTTCGCGCCTGGCGGCACGCTGGTTGCGCGACGAAGCAACGCTGCTGCGGGAGGGGCACGCACCTCCGACTCGGGCGAACTCGGGGCGCTTGAGCGGCTGGGAGCGGCTGCCCGACGGCGGCAGCCTGCGCGCGACGTTGCGCGTGGGCGACACGGTCGGCTGCCACGAGGGCGAGCAGCTACCGCGCCGAGTCGCAACCGACGGATCCCGGCCGCTCTCAGGCTGATCGCTTTTCGGCGCCTTCTGCCCACGAGGGCTGTTCCCCGGCGGCGGCTGCGTGGTGTGGGTCGCCGAGCATCAGCCCTCGCTGTCGGCGGGGAGCCCGCCGAAGCGCTGCTCGAACTCCTCGGGGATCAGCCCGCGCTCCCCGTGGCGAGCGAGCATCGCCTTCACGCTCAGGTCAGGGCGCGGCAGGACACGGCCGTCGGGATGACGGTCCTCGGCGACTTGCCCCGCTTCTTGACGCCCGTCCTCGGACATCAACCGCTCGCGCCCTTGGTCGCTGATCTCCCAAGTTGCCCGAGGGGAGTTCTTGACAAGCTCGCCTCGTTGGACGAGACGGAACCGTACCAACCCCGCCCGCTCCTCCCAACGTGTTTTGCCGGACTTGAGTGGCCGCCTGTTCGACCTCGGTGAGCTTGCCGTCCAATGCCCTGCCGACGGCTTCGATGGCCTCACGAGCCGGCGCCCACCCTCCGCACTCGTCGAGGTAGCGCAAAATCTGGATCTCGTATTCCGACGCGGGCAAGAGCGTCCCGCGAGCAGCGCGCCGGGCCCTTTCGCTGGCCTTGTCTCGGATCGGAGCCGGCCGGCTCTCGGCTTGATCGATGCCGAGCAGGCGCCGCAAGACCGTGTTGGGCGTGTCGACCAACGGCTCGGAATGCTTCGTGAGGATCTCGAAAACGTCATCGTCTACATCCAGCCGATGGGCACATAGAACGGCCTCCCGATCAAACGTTGGTTCCCGCTTTGAGATTCGCTGCTCGGTAGCCGGCATAGGCATCTCCTTCTGTATTGGGTTGTCTGCCGCGAGCACACACGTCTAGCTCGATCCGCGAGGGATCTCAAGTCGCCGCCAGGGGGCGCGTTGTGAGCCCGGCCGACGACGCTGTAACGCCCGTCCATCCGCTGGCGCGCGGGACAACGCGGCGTCGGTGCGCTACGCCCGCCGTGAGCGCCCCCAAGGCCCCCGCCGGCTGGCTACCGGCGCTCAGGCGGCACGTTGGGGATGCCCCAGCGCCGGGTGGGGTCAAACGGCCGGGGCAGTGCCTCGAGGAAGATGCGCCGCGCCAGGGGTGAGCTGAAGAAGTGGTTGCGAGCCGCGAACAGCCAGTGCCCGGCGAGCCAGGCCAGGACGCCGAGGATCGTTGCCAGTGCCGCTGCGGGGGCGCCCGTCGCGGCGGTCACCAGGAGCCCGCAGGCGAAGAGGAGCACCCCGCAGACGCGGAGCAGGACGCCGGCCAGCAGCCAGCACGCGAGGGCGAGGAGCACCCCGGTCGCCAGGAAGCTGAGCAGCCCGGTCATCTCGCGGGCGTCCTTGAGCGCCGTGCGCTCGGTGGCTGCCGATTGGTTGGGGTCTGCATAGGGGGCTCCTTCGTGTCGGTTTGGCTTGCCGTCGCACACGTCTAGCTCGATCCGCGGGAAAGATCAAGTCCTCTTCCAACGCTGGCCCGTGGCAGTCGTGGGAGGCGCCGGCGAGGCTCGTGCGGGAGCGCCCTCGCCCCTCGTCGCGCGTGCTGCCGACGAGCCCGTAGCGGCGCCTTTCCGCGCTGTGCGCAGCGTCTCGCGCGAGGTGCCCGCGAGCGTCCGGGGCTTTGCGCGCAGTGGACTTGACCTTCCCGCGGGATCGAGCTACCACGTCCGTCCCCAACGCCGAGTACGGCGCCAAATCAAAGGAGAATCGTGATGAGCAAGACCAAGCAGACCGCCGAGAAGCCAGCTTCCGAGGAGGCGGTCCTGAAGGCCCTCGCTGGCCGGCCGCACGCGACCGCGGCAGACATCGCCAGTGCCGCTGGCCTCGGCCGGTCGACCGCGAGCAAGGTGCTCGCCCGGCTGGCGAGCACCGGGGAGGTGCGCCGCATCGAGGGCGGACGCGACGGCGCCCGGCGGCTGCCCGACCGCTTCGCGCTGGCCTCCGCCGAGCCAGCGGCGCAGGCCACGAAGCCGAAGGCGGCTGAGAAGCTGAAGCCGGGGCAGCTCGACGGGCTCGTCCTGACCTTCCTGAAGGAGAACGCCGACAGCGGCCCGCATGGGCCGAGCGCCGTCGCGAAGGCCCTGGGGCGCTCTGGCGGGGCGATCCAGAACTGCTTGGTTAGGCTGGCCCGCGCCAAGCAGGTGCGGGAGGTCAGCGAGCACCCCCGCCGCTACACCCTCGCGGCCTGACAAACGCGTGTGCGCCCCCAACGCTCCTCCCGGACAAGGAGGAGCCGGGGGCCTCACGTGCCAGGTCTGCCGCGGTCCCCCGGCGGAGAATCGCATGGTCGGAGGAGCCGCTGGAGCCGATGGGGTGAGATCAGCGCTGCGGCTTACCCTCGGCGAAGCGCTGGAGCCCGTCGTCGGGGATCGGCTCCCAGTCCGCCGCGTAGGCCGTGAACGCCCGCCAGGTTGGCCGCACACCGGGGTCGCCGTCGAAGGCGCCCAGCCGCACGCTCATCTGCGGTGTGTCCTCCGGGTTGCGGCTGAAGAGATGCCCGCCGCATTCGCGGCAGAACAGCTTCTCAAAGCCACCTTCGGGATGGTGCCATGCCTTTACCAGAGCCTCCCCCGCGAGCAGACGAAGGGTGCGCCCGTCGATTCGCGCCTGCACCGAGGATGCGGTGCCGGTCCGCCGCTGGCAGCGGGTGCAGTGGCAGTACCCGGCGGCGGGTGCCGGCTCGGTCAGTTCGAAGCGCACGCCGCCGCACAGGCAGCCTCCGGTGATCGATGGCTCGCTCACGCTCGACAGTCTGGCACGCTGGATGCAGTGCGCAGCCGCCGCCGGGAGGTGTTCCTCAACAGTGTGTTCCGTGTGAGCTACGAAGTGGGCGCGCTGCTCGCTCCCTCGAAGATGGCCGGGCTCAAGCTGGCGCCGGATACCGCAGAGCACCCGGAGGCGCGACTTTTCGTTCGCGGCTTCGGTACGCATCAAACATTCGTAGCGACGCTGGGCCTGGCCACGATCACGAGGTCTTGACCAAGTGCTCCGGTCTAGTGACGCCCGACGTGCGCGCCCGCGAATGGCTGGGAGGTGTGGTGTGGGCTCGGGAGCGTCGAGCCGCTCAGGCTGACGGTCGAGACCAGGCCGGCGGCGCACATCGCGCCGAGCGTGAGCGCGCGAAGCCGTTGCGGGGTGAGCCGGCTCATGTGGTGTGTCTGTAGCCACGTCCGAAGGCCCGTGGCCGCAGAAGCGGCCGTCATCGCGCAACCAGCGCACATGCGATGAAGATAGCGGTTGTCGCCGGGCTCGGCGCAGGTAGCACAGCCGGCGGCACGGCGGGCCGTTGGCGCCTCACGGTCCAGACAGGACCGAGCAGACCGGTCGCCTGGGCCTGGCGTGCGGTGCTGTACGCGCTGCTAGGTTGGCGGGCGATGAGTACCGCGCTGCCGTCTCCGCCGGTCGAGCCTGAGCGCCGCGGCGGCCTTGACCTGCGTCTCGTGATCGCGCTCGCCGTGATCGTCGCGGTCGCCGGCGGCGTCGCGCTGTTGACGGGCGGCAGGGGCAGCACGCAGCCGGCGGCGGGGAGCATCCGCGGGGTCAAGTCCGCGGGCTACGACGGCTCTGTCGTCTCGCCTGCCGAGCCCGCGCCGCCGCTGGTGTTGCGCAACTACAACGGCGAAGCGGTGAACATCGACCGCTATCGCGGCAAGGCTGTGCTCGTGACGTTCCTCTACACCAACTGTCCCGATGTGTGCCCGCTCATCACGTCGAACCTGCGGGTCGCACAGAACCTGATGGGGCCCTCGGAGGCCGCGAAGGCGCAGGTGATCGCCGTGTCGGTGGATCCGCGCGGCGACACGCCCAAGGCGGTCGCGATATTCCTCGCGCGCCATGAGATGACCGGCCGGATGCGCTATCTGATCGGCTCCGCGCACGAACTCGCGCGCGTGTGGAAGGCGTGGCACGTAGGCTCCGAACAGGACGCCGAACAGCCGCAGTTCGTCAACCACACCGGGATCGTCTACGGGGTGAGCTCGAGCGGCAGGATCACGACCCTTTACGCGAGTAACTTCACGCCGGCCGAAATCGCCCACGACGTTCCGTTGCTGGCCTCCAGATAGCTCCTGTGGGCCGGCTCTGCCCGCCGTTCAGGTGGGACGGCAACCGCCGACGATGAGCGATGGTGTCGCCGGAACACCGCGATGTTCGCTTCATCCCGCGGGGTTGTCGATCGGATCGCTTTGGGAGGCGCGCGGCGTCGCCGGCTCGGCGTGGCGCTCGAGGCGCCGGCGCAGCGCGGCGCTGCGGCCGGCCCCGACGGCGCGGCCGGCGCGCTCCTCGGTGAGCTGCAGGCCGTGCGAGCGGGCGAAGTCGAGCAGCTCCTGGCGTTCCTCGCCCTGGCGCGCGGCGCGCATGAACAGCCAGCAGAAGAGGCAGAGCGTGAGGATGCTGTCCTCCACCATCATCACGGCGCCCGCCGTGCTCTGGTCGGCGACCGCGGAGATGTGCCACAGCTTCTCGCTGTGCGTGTAGAAGGGGTAGAAGACGGTGCCGGACCAGAGGAAGATGTTGCCGAGGACCGTGCCGGTGAGCCGCACGGCGACGATGTAGCCGAGCTTGGCGAGGTTCCCGAACCAGCGCGGCATCGGCAGCGGGCCGAACAGGCACATCCACATGTTGATCCCGAAGCCGAGGAACATCGCGTGCTGGAGCGCGTGTACTGCGGCGTGGCGCAGCGCCGCTTCGTAGAAGACGGGCAGGTGCCACACGTACAGGTCCACGGCCCACAGCGGGAACGCGATCAGCGGGTGGGCGAGGATGCGCAGGCGGTCGAAGAGGCCGATGCGGAGGATCGGCGCGATCAGCGGGCCGGTGAGGCCGAGCACGATCAACAGCGCGGCGATGTCGCCGAGCAGCAGGTGCTCGACCATGTGGAGGGTGAGCAGTTCCTGGCTGCCTGTGCCAAGCGAGGTGAGCGCGACCGCGATCGTGAGGAACCCTCCGTAGAAGCACGCCTGACGGCGGCCGGGAACGGGACGGCCCTGGTGGCCGAGCGTGCGGACCCGCTTGGCGTACAGCAGACCGAGCAGCGCGAGCGGCCCGAGCTGGGTGAGCGCCTCCAGCGGCGTCGATGCGGCGAGCATGGTCATGTACGCCGGAAGCGTGGCATAGTGGCGCGCGCATGATCACCGCGCGTCGTCTGCTGCCGTCTGCCCTCGGCGGCCTTGGCTTGGCGGCGCTGCTGTTCCCGCAGGGCGCCTGCGCGCACGGGATCGTGGGCAAGGCCGATCTCCCGATCCCCGTGTGGCTGTTCAGTTGGAGCGCCGCGATCGTGCTGGTGGTGTCGTTCGTGGCGCTCTCGACGCTGTGGACGCGACCCAGGCTGCAGAGCGAGGGGCGCAAGCGCTTGTTCCGGATGTCGGTGGTGCTCGCGCGGCTTGCGAGTCTCGTCGGGTTGGGGCTGTTCGCGCTCGTGCTCTACAGCGGGTTCGCCGGCACCCAGGTCTCGACCGCGAACTTCAGCGTGACATTCATCTACGTCCTCTTCTGGGTTGGGGTGCCTGTCGCGAGCGTGCTGTTCGGTGACGTGTTCGCGGCGTTCAGCCCGTGGCGCTCGTGCGCCCGCGCGATCCGGTGGGTGGGCCGCCGGCTCGCGCCGAGGGCGTTCGAGCGCGCGCCGTTGCGCTACCCGGAGCGCCTGGGTGTGTGGCCCGCCGTTGCCGGCCTGATTGGGTTTGCTTGGCTTGAGCTCGTGTATGTCGCCCGCGAGGAACCCTCCACGCTTGCGGCTCTGTCGCTGGGGTACTTCGTGGCGATGCTCGCCGGGATGGCGCTGTTCGGGGTGCAGGAGTGGGAGGAGCGGGCCGACGGGTTCAGCGTCTACTTCAACCTGCTCTCGCGCCTGTCGATGCTGTGCGCGGACGAGCGGGGCGTGGTCTACCGGCGCCGCCCGCTGAGCGGGCTGGCGGACATGCCGGTGCGCTCTGGGACGGTGGGGCTCGTGTGCACGGTGATCGGCACCACGACGTTCGACGGGTTCAGCAACGGCGGGGTGTGGCGGAGCATCGAGCCGAGCCTGCAGAGCCTGTTCGCTGGCCTGGGGTTCAACCAGACGCCTGCGCTTGAGTTGGCCTACTCGGTGGGTCTCGTGGCCTGCGTGGTGCTCGTCGCGGGCATCTACCGGCTCGGGCTCGCCGGGGTGCGCAGCGTCAGCCGTCGCTACGAGATGACCGAGCTGAGTCACACGTTCTGCCATACGCTCGCCCCGATCGGTTTCGCCTATGTGCTGGCGCACTACTTCTCGCTGCTGATTTGGCAGGGCCAGGCGATCGGGTATCTGGCGTCGGACCCGCTCGGCAACGGCGCGAACCTCCTCGGCACGAACTCCTACCGGATCGACTACGCGATCATCTCCTACGCGGCGATCTGGTACGTGCAGGTCGCGGCGCTCGTCGGCGGGCACGTCGGAGGGCTCGCGCTCGCCCACGACCGCGCTCTCAGCATCTATCCCGACGCACAGGAGGCGATCCGCTCGCAGTACTGGATGCTCGCAGTGATGGTCATGTTCACGAGCTTCGGGCTGTGGCTGCTCTCGGCGGTGGGGACGTGAGTGCGGCGGCCCGGGCCGGCCGGGAGGCGGAGGAGTAGCATCCGGCTCGTCATGTGGGATCGGATGACCTCGAAAGGCTGCGCCCCGACACGAGGCGGAAGATCCGCCTTGGCGTTCCTCGCCGTCGCGGCGGCGGCGCTCGGGATCGCGGCGCTTGTCGTGGTTCGACGCGAATGCGCTGTGTCTGCTCCCGGCGCTCGCGCTCGCCGCGCCGTTGCTGATGCGTCGCTATCCGGGCGAGCGGACGCTCGCGGGTCTCCTCGCCGCTCAACGCCCACGCCGGCCGCGAGCGCGCGCGAGCGTGCCGCGCACCGGTCGTCTCTTTACGGTGGCCCCCCACGGGGGGCTGCTGATCGCTCGTGCACTGGCGGTCCGTCCACCGCCCGTGCTCGTCTCGGCGAGCTAGAGCACCGCGCCCAAATGGACGCGGCGTCTCGCCGTGAGCGAGTGGCTGCGCGTGGCCTCGAAGGCCGCTCGTGCCGCCGCTTGCGCTACCCGTGTCCCTTCGATGTCCGAGGAACGTTTATGTCACACCGTCTGATCCTCGCTGTGCTCGGCGCCCTTGCGCTGACGCCGACGGGTAACGCGCCTGCGAGCACAACCACCCAAACGGGTACGTCCGCCGAGAGTGGAAATCCGATCAACGATCAGGGCAACAGCTACCACTACCGCTCCTACATAACGTCTGTCACGCCGACCGTGCCGGGGTTGAGCCTCGAAGTGCTGGAGTTCGCCGACCGCCTCGTGTTGAGGAACCACACCGGCAGGACGGTAACGGTCTACGGCTATTCGGGCGAGCCCTACGCGCGTGTGCAACCGGACGGCACCGTCGAGGAGAACGTGCGCTCGCCGGCGTTGTATCTGAACACGAACTTCTACGCGAACGTCACGGTCCCGCCGTCGGCCAATGCGAGCGATCCCCCGAAGTGGGTGGTGCTGGATCGCACGGGCCAGTTTGAATGGCACGACCATCGCATCCATTGGATGAGCCCCGTCACACCGCCGCAGGTGAAGAACACGGGCAGGCGCACGAAGATCTTCGACTGGAGCGTCCCGATCGCGGTGGGGACCCGGAAGGGGGCGATCGACGGAGAGCTGTGGTGGGTGCCGGAGAACGCGAAAGCGCCGACCGCGGCGATCCTCGCGCTGATCGTCTTCGTGGCGGGCGCGTTCGCATTCGTGTTGTTCGTGCGACGGCGCCGCAAAGCCCGCCCGCCCGGACGGGAGGCTTGGTGAGGCGCGGGCCCGCCCGGTCCGTCCGGAGGCTTGGTGAGATGCGGGCACGCCGCCTGTGCCCGCTCCTCGCTCTGTGCCTCGGTGCGGCGCTGACACACGCGCCGAGCGCGCTCGCTCACGCGCAGTCTGCTCGGCACCTCGCCGCAATCCGGCTCGACGGTACCCAAGCAGCCCGCCGAGGTGATCTTCAAGTTCAACCAGAGCGGTCGGCGGAACTCTCGGGGCTGTGCGTGTGTACGACGCGCAGGGCAACGAGGTCGACAACCTCGACGTTGCCCACCCGGGGGGCCGTCAGCACTGGATGGGGGTCGGGCTTGAGCCGAACCTGCCGGACGGCACCTACACCGCCACGTATCGCGTGACCTCGGCGGACACGCATATCGTCTACGGGGGCGTGGTGTTCAACATCGGCCACGCCGGGGTGGCGCCGAAGCTCACGGTGGCGGGGCTGATCGGCCGCAACAGGAGCGGCCCCGTCACCGAGGTCGCCTTCGGGGTGGCGCGGGGCCTTGACTACCTCTCGCTCGCGCTCGGGCTGGGCGTGCCGGCGTTCCTGCTCTTCGCGTGGCTGCCGGGACTGGCCTCCGCGGTGGACGGCGAGGCCGCCGATGGCGCCAAGGCCGCCGCGGACGGCTGGGAGGCGGCTTCGCGGGCGTTCGCACGTCGCCTGCTGCTGCTGCTCATCGTTGCCGTCTCGCTCGGCGTGGCGGCGAGCGTGCTCGGCATCCTCCTGCAGGGAGCAACGGCCGCCGGGGTGTCGCTGTGGGCGTCCTTGCAAGGGACGATCGTAAGCGACACCCTCAACAGCCGCTTCGGGGAGGTGTGGGGGGCGCGGGGTGTCGTGTGGGTCCTGGCGGGGGCGCTGCTGATTGCGTCCCGCGTCACGGGGCGCGACGCGATCCCGGTGCCGCGCCCCGCCGTGCCCGGCGCCGGGGGGACGGACGGCAGCCCCCGTCCCCCGCGTGCCCTGATTGCCGCCGCCGGCGCGGGCGCGGCCTTCCTGGCGATCACGCCCGCGCTCAGCGGACACGCGAGCGTCCAGAGTCCGACGGGCGTCTTCTTCCCGGTGGACGTGGTGCATGTGCTCACCGCGAGCGTGTGGGTGGGGGGGATCGTGTGTCTGCTGTTCGCGTTGCCCGCGGCGACCCGCGCGCTGGAGGGTCCGCGCCGCAGGGGGCTGCTGGTCGCGGTGCTCGCGCGCTTCTCCCCGCTTGCGCTCGCGTGCGTGGTCGCGATTGCCGCCACGGGTGTCGTGCAGGCGTACATCGACGTGCGCAGTCTCGACGGGCTGCTCCACACGACCTACGGAGCGCTCGTGATCGCGAAGGCGGCGCTGCTCGCGGCGCTGACCGGGCTCGGGTGGCTCAACCGCGAACGGGTGCTGCCGGCCCTGCGGCGGATCGCCGGCGCGGGAGCGTCGCCCGGGGCGGCCGGGGCGGCGGCTCGTCGCACGCTGCGCGGCGAGCTCGCGCTGATGCTCGTCGTGTTCGGCGTCACGGCGGCGCTCGTCGGCTACGCGCCGCCGATCGACGCGGCGAACGGACCGTTCTCGACCACCACTACGCTCGGACCCGCGGAGCTGGAGATGACCGTCGAACCGGCGAGGGTCGGGCCGAACACCGTCCACCTCTACCTGATCGACGCGAAGACGGGAGCGCAGTTCACGCAGACCAAGGAACTCGTCGTCACCGCGAAGCTCCCCGCCAAGGGGATCGGCCCGCTGCCGCTGCAGGCGAACCTCGCCGGGCCGGGCCACTACGTGCTGAACTCGGCACAGCTCAGCCCGGGTGGCACGTGGGAGCTGCAGATCACCGACCGCGTCTCGGAATTCGAAGAGTACTCAACGACCGTCGCGGTCCCGGTCCGATGAGTCCCGTCGTCGCACGACGGCGCGGAGTATCGCGGCGCGTGCCGCCGGAATGCAATCCCGACGTGAACACCCTCAAACCCGTCAACGACAGGAGGCACCCATGAAGCAAATCGCTGCCGCTGCCGCGGCAGTCGGAGCATTGCTGCTCCCGGCCGCCGCGCAGGCGCACATCAGCCTGCACCCGAACACGATCCCCGCGGGCGCGTTCGTCACGCTCAACGTCCGCGTGCCCGGCGAGCAGGAAGGCGCCTACGCCTACAAGGTCGCCGTGCAGGTCCCGCCGGGATTCACCCAGATCGATACGCAGAACGTGCCGGGCTGGAGCGTGAGGGAGGTCATCGCCAAGCTCGCCAACCCGATCCAGACCGATGAAGGCCCGGTTGACGAAGAGGTGTCGCAGATCGTCTGGACCGGCGACCGCTCGAAGCTCGGGCGACTGGAAAACGGCACGTTCATCCAGTTCCCGCTATCGATCGCGATGCCGAGCGACCTCGCCGGTCGGTCGCTCGCGTTCAAGACGGTCGAGTACTACAGCAATGGCAAGGTCGTCCATTGGATCGGACCCCCGAGCGCCGAATACCCCGCCCCCACCGCCAACATCACCGCCAAGGGCGGCGTGATCGAGGACGTAGCCGGCGGCGAGGCCGGCC
The DNA here is from genome assembly GCA_963813765.1 of uncultured Solirubrobacterales bacterium. Taxonomy (GTDB): domain Bacteria; phylum Actinomycetota; class Thermoleophilia; order Solirubrobacterales; family Solirubrobacteraceae; genus Palsa-744. The sequence goes on along the minus strand of CAWFAB010000001.1, from coordinate 578,206 downwards.
CGACCCCAGGCCAGACCCCCGCTGGCCAAAGCTCGGCGCAGGCGCCCGCGAACACCACCGCCTCAAGCGGCGCGAGCAAAGGGCTTGCGATCACCGCGCTCGTCCTCGGCGCGCTGGGCCTGCTCGCGGGTCTCGGCGGACTGCTCGCGGCACGCCGCGCGCGGATGACGCGCTGAGGCGGGTGGACGATGGGTGCGCGCAGGCGAGCGTGGTAACTTGGCAGCGGCAATGACCGTGCTCGCCTGCGCCACCCATTGGTATGTCTCCGCGATGTTCGTCGTGCCCGTCGCGGCGGTCGGCGGCTGGAGCTGGTGGAGCACACGCCGTGCGCCGCGGGACGCGGAACACAACGCCGCGAACAGCACCGGGAGGCAGAGGATCGCGTAAAACGGCCAGCCGAAGCCCTTCAAGCTGGGTGGTTCCAGTGCCCTCCGGCTGAGGGCCGGTGTCGACCCTCAGCCAGCGCTGCGCGGCGGCGACGTCAGGCGGTCACGCGGCTGCCGGGGAGGCGCCCGTGCTCCTGTGGCTCTGCAGGTTCGCGAGCGCCGAGTCGCGGTTGCGCAGCGCGCCACCGACCGCGAGGATGGCGAACCCGAACCCGGACAGCAGGAGCGCTATCCCCACGACGATCCCGAACAGCGAGATCTGCGACGCCATGTAGCTGGTGTTCAGCGCGGTGGAGAGGGCTGTCTCCTGAATCCAGACCTGGCGTGCCGGGTTGTCGACGGGCTTGCCGCCTGCCTTCAGAGCCAAGGCTTCTTCATCCGTGCCCTTGCCGTTGGCGGTCGCAAAGCGCGGCATCTGCGAGTACACCAGCCCGCCGGTGGCCTCGAGGGCGTGAATCTTCATGTACTGCGCGAAGCACCGGGCGGTCGAGCCGTCTTCAACGTGCTTGTTCGCAACCGAGCATGTGGGGAACGTCAGGGCGGCGACGTTCAGCCCCGACTTGGCGGCCTCGCCCTTGATCGCTTCCGGCGTCATGTCGGGGGTGCCGACGATCTTCTGTTCGGCCAGGTTGCTGTTTACCGTGCTGCGTCCGTTGGCGCCCATCACGATCGCGGCGATCCCGAAGCCCACGAGAACGACCGCAGCCACGAGTCCGCCTGCCTCCAGCATCTTCCTCATTGTCCCGCCTTTGCTTGTTGGTGTTGTGGACCGTCGCCTCAAGCATACGCGAGGACGATCGTCACGCCATCGCCAACATACTGCCTGTCAGCAGCATACGTCCGCAGTCGCGCAGCGGTGGAAGCAGAGTATGGCTGCGCGTGCCGTCTACCCGCTGCGCTGCGCGCCCGCCCGGAGGCCAGCGGTCCACAGGCAGGCCAAGCCGTTATCCTTCGAAAAGTCGCCCGCGCGCCCGGCGATCTCAGGCATGATCGTCGGGAGCTGCGTGTGGATGGATCCCGAGCCCCAAAGGTGACCACGCCGGACCGAGCAGCGCGAAAGGAGCACTCAGGCCATGCCTGTATCCGCGTCGTCCAACGACATCCTGTCCGAGGCCCAGTCCGCGAAGCGCGCGGCGATCGTTGACCTGCTGATCCATGCCTACTGGATGGAGATCGAGACCGTGATGAGCTACATCGCGAACTCGATCAATCCCGACGGTGTTCGCGCGCAGGAGGTGATCGGAGCGCTCGCCGTCGATGTGCAGGAGGAGCTGGGCCACGCCCAGACGTTCGCGCGCCGGATCAAGGAGCTTTACGGGACCGTGCCCGGCTCCCTGGAGTTCCGTGCCGCCCAGGAGTTGCTCCAGCCCCCGGCCGACGCGCTTGATCTGGAGCACGTCATCCGAGGCGTCATCGAGGCCGAGCGCGGCGCGATCGAGCACTACAACCACATCATCGCGGTCACCGACGGAGTTGACCCCGTGACCCAGGACATGGTCACTGCGATCCTCGCGGACGAGCAGAGCCATCTGCGCACGTTCGAGGGGTTCCTCCGCGAGTTCGCCGGCAGCGGCGTCTGAGGCGCGGGGCGGGTCCGGGGCGCATCGGTCGGTGCGGGCCGGCCGGCGGCCTTTCGGCGTGCGGGCAGCGCGTCGGGGCGCTCGCCTCGGGACTCGGCGGGGCGCGGCGGCCGCTCGGGACCTACGCGTCGATCCGCTGTCCGGCGACTTGGGCCAAGGGCCGCGCCGGTATCTTCGGCCTCTTCTCCGGCGCTCTCGCGGCGGGAGGCTGCTCGGGCCGGCTGGCCGGCTGGCGTCCCTGGCGGGCGGGGCGTCGCACGCGAACGTGCTCGGCGAGCAGGTAGGAGGCGACCACGGCGCTCGCCGCGATCGCCTGCGCGGCGATCGTCTGGACCGTCGGGAAGAGCGCGAACCACGTCCCGACCCAGCCGGGGAAGCTCACGCCGAGCTGGGTCGTTCCGATCCAGCCCGCGAGCTGGAGCTCCTGGGCGCTCTCACCGACCATCACGACCAGGACGACCCCGATCATCGCGCCGGTCAGCACGAGCATCCTCCGGTAGGGGAGCCGGTGGTGCGCCACGAACGTCAGGACACCCACCGCGGCGGTGAACGCGAGGCCGAGCCCCACGCCCTCAAGGACGACGAGTTCGCCGTACTTCAGGCGCAGGCTCTGCAGGAAGAGCACGATCTCGAAGCCCTCGCGGTAGACCGCGGTGAAGCCAAGCAGCACGAGCCCCGCGGTCACCGCGCCGCCACCGCCCGCCGCGAGCAGCGTGCGCCGGCGCTTGTGGTGGTGCGCGATCCAGCCCGTCCAGTAGAGGCGATGGAAGAACCAGTTCATCACGACCAGCAGCACCACGACCGCGAGGAGCCCGGTCGCGGCCTGGATGTCGAGGCCCGGCCCACCGAGCGCGCCGATCGCCCAGACCACCGCGAACCACGTCGCGATCGAGGCCGCGAACGAGAGGCCCGCGCCGATCGCGACCGGACGGCGCTGCTCGCGGTTGGCGCCCTTGAAGCTCGCGGTCACCGCCGCGAGCACCAGGATCGCCTCGAGCCCCTCCCGCAGCACGAGCAGCCCGCTGTTGAGGATCACCGCGCCGTGGCTCAGGTGCTCGGTGCTCGTCGGGTCCGGCACGCCGCCCTTCGCGGTGAGCGCCAGATACACGATGAGCCCCGCCCCGGCCACCGCGAAGAGCGCCCAGGTGCGCTGGCCGAAGGCGCTCGGAGAGGAGGCGCCCAGCGGCGTTTCGCCCTGCGCACGCAGCCGTGTCTTGCCCTTGGTCCCGCCCATGGTTAGGGCACCCTAACACACCCTGATTGGGGTGCCCAACGCATCACCCGCTCCTGTACTCGCGTTCGTGGCGACGATCCTCCTCGCGCGCGCTCTTGCAGGTACAGCCCTCCAACCGCAACTACTTTACCGTCAGCGTGCCCCACATCCCCGCCGTGCGGTGGCCGGGCACCTGGCAAAAGAACGTGTAGACGCCGGGCTTGAGGGTGACCGTGACCGAGGACGATCCTTCGGTGACCACCGGGCTCGCGCCGAGCACGGGCGTGGAGCCCCCCGTCGCGCCGCTTGAGCCCTGCTGGACGGCGATGTTGTGCGGGACGCCGGAGGAGTTCTTCATCGTGATCGTGACCTTGCCCGGTGCGGCGGTCGCCCTGTTGGTCGTGTACGCGAGCTGGCCTTCGGAGGCGGCGTCGATCTCCAGCTTGCCCGCCTGCTCCACCGCCGGCTTGCCGCCGCCAGGTCCCGTCTTCCCGCATCCACCGACGGCGAGGATGCCAAGCGCGACACAGGCCGCTGCCCCCGCCCTGACCCGGGCGACCTTGCCCCGGGTCCGTTCCTGCCTGTAAAGCTCCGCGACGCCCGGGTCGGACGTGGCTGTGACCGCTCGACCGCAACTCGGAACCAGCCGATATTTGACCATCTGGATCGGAGTATATTAGGGTACCCATAGTCGGGTTGCGCTGGGCTTCGGGTGCCACGATCGACCGACAGGAGCAACGAGCAGTGGTCCGTTCAAGGATGGCCGGAGTCCAGCAGACGGTGCGGCAGCGGCCTCGTCCCCGGTTCCGCCCGCGTATGTCGGCGTCGGGGCAGCCGCGGACGCCGGGGTCGCGGCAGCGGCGTGTGCCGCGGTGGCTGTGGGTCCTTGGCCCCGGGTTGATGGTGATGCTCGCCGACACCGACGCGGGCAGCGTGATCACCGCCTCCCAGTCCGGTGCGCGTTGGGGGTACCGGCTGCTGGCGCTGCAGGTGGTGCTCGTGCCGGTGCTGTATGTGGTGATGGAGCTGACCGTTCGGCTCGGGATCGCTACGGGCAAGGGCCACGCGCAGTTGATCCGCGAGCGTTTCGGCGCCAAATGGGCGGCGGTCTCGATCGGCGCGCTGCTGGTGAGCGCGTTCGGCGCGCTGGTGACCGAGTTCGCCGGCGTGGCGGGGGTCGGGCAGTTGTTCGGGTTGCCGCCGGCGCTGACGGTCCTGCCCGCGGCGGGGCTCCTGGTGGCTCTCGTCGTTTCGGGCGGCTACCGGCGGGTGGAGCTCGTCGGGATCGCGCTGGGCCTGTTCGAGCTCGCCTTCGTCGCGGCGGCCGTTCTCGTGCACCCCTCCGCGCACGCGCTCGCCGCGGGAGCCGCGAGCCAGCCGCTCGGCCGGCCGGGCTACCTGACGCTCGTCGCGGCGAACGTCGGGGCGGTCGTGATGCCGTGGATGTTCTTCTACCAGCAGGGCGCCGTCGTCGACAAGGGCCTGCGCGAGAGCGATCTGCGCACGGCGCGGATCGACACCGCGCTCGGCGCGCTGCTGACGCAGGTGATCATGGGCGCCGTCCTCGTCGCGACCGCGGTGAGCTTCCACGGGCGCTCGGGCTCGCTGCAGAGCGTCGGCGCGATCGCCCGCGCCCTCACGCCGCTGCTCGGCGGCTCGACGGCCCGGATCCTGCTCGCCCTCGGGGTCCTCGGTGCGGCGCTGGTCGCGAGCATCGTCGTCTCGCTCGCGGCCGCCTGGGCGGTCGCCGAGTTCGCCGGGCATCCGCGGAGCCTCAACGACGGACTGCGCCGCGCGCCGCTCTTCTACGGCCTCTACGCCGGCGCAGTGGGGCTCGGCGCGGCGCTCGTGCTCCTCAGCGGTTCGCTCGTGCGGCTCGCGATCGACGTCGAGGTCATAAACGCGCTGCTGCTGCCGCTCGTGCTCGGGATGCTCGTCCTGCTCGCCCACCGGGTGCTCCCCGCGCCCCACGCGCTGCGCCGCGGCCGGCGTGCGGCCGTGAGCTTCGCGACGGTCGTCGTCACGCTTGTCGGGCTCATCTGGCTTGGCTTCGCGTTCGGTCTATGAGTGCTGCACGCCGTAACTAATGACATGCTCAATACCCCAGATCCCCAATGTTCTCGTCGGCCGGTCAGAATGATCGGCATCCCGTCGCACTTCTTCATCGACGGCTCCGGGGTCCTGCGGGAGATAAGGATCTCGTCTCTGGGCCCGTCGATGACAGGGGAAGACCTCGCGCAGATCGGAGTCAAAGTTGACGGATCGAGCCGATGAGCCGGACCCCGTGCCGGGCGAGTCGGATGCCATGCCGGGCGAGCCCGCGCGGACGCCCCGCAGGCGCGTCGGCGCATTCGCCGCTCGCCACATGCGCCCACCGCGCACCATGCGCGGCTTCCTCATCTCGCTGGTCGTCGTGGGCGGGTTCTGCGCGGTGGCGGCGATCGGCGGCAGCGCCTTGCAGAAATGGAGCGAGACGGAAGGCTTCTGCTCGCGATGCCACACCATAGCCCCGGAGGTGGCAGCGCACAAGCTGTCGGTCCACCGCGACGTGGCGTGCGGGGAGTGTCATGTCGCGCCGGGAGTCCTCGGCTTTGTCAAGTCGAAGCTGAGCGGTGCGAATGAGCTTTTCGAGTTCGTCACCGGCACATACCCGAAACCGATCCCACCGCCGGAGCCAGAGCGGCTTCCGCCCCCCCAAGAGACGTGCATGAAATGCCACCCCCTGAGCACCATCACCAAGGAAGGCAGCCCCACAAAGCTCGTTCTGCACGCTCACTACCGCGAAGACGCGGCCAACACACGGGAAATGGTCGCCGTCATCGTCCGTCCATACCGTCTCGGTGAAGGGGCGGTGAGCCGTGGCGCGCACTGGCACGTCCAGGTGAAAATCGAATACCTCAGCCCCGACAAGAACTCCCGGAAGATCGATTGGATTCGGGTCACCTACAAGGACGGCCACACCGAGGAATGGGTCTCCCGCTCGCAGGTCGGCGTCTCCAGTGACGTGCGACCGGACATCAGCCGCCTGACGCGGACCGACACGCTGCGGAGGACGAACTGCACCAGTTGCCACAATCGCGTCGGCCACGAAATGCCCAGCCCCGCTGAAGCGATCGACAGCGCGATCGGCGAAGGCAAGATCAGCCGGTCCCTCCCCTACATCGTGCGCGAAGGGGTTGCGCTGCTGGGCAAGCGCTACCGGTCGGTCGCAGAAGCGGACAAAGCGATCGAAGGCATCCGCGGGATGTACGCGGCGAAGTACCCGCTCGTCTCAAAGAGCCGCGGGCGGGAAGTGAACGGCGCGGTCAACCGGCTCAAGCAGATCTACCCGCTTGTCGCGGATCCCGAAATGAACGCGATTGCGGCCGACTACCCGAGCAACCTCGGCCACCAGTCGGGCCCCGGCTGCTTCCGCTGCCACGACGGCTCCCATTTTCAGGTCGGCCCCGATGGCCGCCTCCTGAGCAAGACGATCGCCTGGGAATGCATGACGTGCCACACCTTCCCGCAGACCGGCAAGACGGTGACCAGCGTGTCCGTGCTCAACGCGCCCCCCGATCACCAATCCAAGCTCTGGGTCTTCGAACACGCGCACAACCCCGCGGCCCTCCAACCAGGCGCCGCGAAGAACAGCTTCTGCGCGAACTGCCACAGCTCCGGATTGGCGAAGGTAACGCACGAAGAAATGCTTTACCACCACCCGCAGGCGATCGAAAAGGCCGGTCTGCAGGAGTGCTCTTACTGCCACCGGGAGGCCTTCTGTGCCAGGTGCCACAAGCAGCCGGTCCTGGGGACGAACGAGTTCGGCGCCCACAGCGAACCGGAACTCCTACCCGGCTCGGGGCCAGAACGATGAGCGGGACGAAAACGGCGGGCAGGGCAAAGACGGCGGGCAGGACGACAGCGGCCGACGGGCGAGACTTGCGGATACGCCGCGGACATCGGCTCACGAGGAGTGGCTGACGCTGCACGAAGCCTGCTCGCTCGTCGGCGTGTCGCCCGCCACACTGCGCCGCTGGAGCGACAACGGCGCCGTCAGCTCATTCACGACGCCCGGGGGCCACGGCCGCTCCGCCAAGCCGGCGCTTCTCGACCTCCTGCGGACGCCGAAGGGGGAGTGCGGCGCCGCGCCGGCGGAGGCCGAAGCCGCCGTCCCGCCGTCTCGCCGTCCGCCCTGTGCCCTGTCGCATCCTCCACCGAGGCCGACGACGACGCCGACCATCCGCTCGACCCGACCGTCGACCGCCTCTTCCAGGTCGCCCTGCGGGCTGGCCGCTGCGCCCGCAGCCGGTTCGGCGGTTCGACGCGGTCGCTCGCGGACATCGCGCTCGAGCGGGTGGAAGAGCGGGCCGGAGCGTCCGAGGGGAAGGGAATCCTGGTCTCGGGGCGGGCGTCATGGGGCATCTCACCGCGCTGGCGGCGGCACGGAAGGGGGCCGAGGTGGTCGTTACGAGCCGGACCGGCGAGCGGGCCGCCGCCCTCGCACGCGAGGTGGGCGGATGGGCGATCCCGTTCGGCGGCGGCGGCGTCGTGCCGAAGGTCTCAGGCGCGATCGTCGCGCCGGCCGGCGTTTTGGCTGCTCGGTGGAGCTCGCGCGTGGTGCTACAAGCGATCCTGTGTCTGTCGCCAACTCTGGTGCTGGTGGATTGCGCCGCTTGCGCGGCGGCGTTTCATGGGTAGATCCAGTCGATGAGGTCAACCTTGAAGGGAGTGGTGCCCGGCGGGGCGACATCGAACTTCAGCGCCCAGCGACCGCTCATCCCGAGCACCGGGCCCGTACGCCTGTACTGCCCCGCTGACCTCTGTGGGAGCAGGCCTGTGAGCTGGCCCATGCCTTCCATGTCCAGCATCGAGAAAGTGAGCTTGACGCGGGCGCCGCTCACGGGCCGGCCGCCCTTCAGCAGCTTCACGGAGATGACGCTGGACGACGACGCGTGGTTGGGCGTCACGCGCACGGAAAGCTCGTACCGCCCCGCGCGCCGCACAGTCATAACCGGCCCCGGACCAACGGTCGCAAGTGCTGCGGGCTTCACCGTCGGTGGCCGCGGCGTCTTACTCTTCTGGGAACTGCTGCCGGCGAAGGCAAGGACGCCGAAGACGACTACGCCGGCCACCGAAGCCGTCAGTACGATCGATCGCCTGCCGAAGAACGCCCGCATTCTCCTACTGTACCCACCGCCCGGTAGGGTGGCCGACGGCCGACGACGTCCTGCCGCCCCTCGGTCGCACGCCTGTGGCGACGATCGACATCTGGGGTCTGTAACAGCGTGTGTGACTGGACCGTGCCGACCGCACTCGGACACTGCAGCTGTCCCTTCCGCTGTACACATCCGTGAACTCCCAGGAAGACACCGTGCGTAATCTGACCTGACCAAACGATGTCCGCCTCGCCGACCTATGCCGGGGGCCGGCCAGCCCCACCCGGACGGTCAGCGGGGGTTGAGCCCGGCCGGCTCGGGAACCGCCGTCGCCAGCTCTGGGATCGACTTGAGATTCTTCGCGGATCGAGCTAGACGTGTCGGTAACCACAGCCAAATAGCGGCCCGGCGACGCCGTTGAGGGGCGCCGCCGGGCCTGTTGGACACCGAAGCACCAACCTTCGATGCCCCGGAGAACCGTAGCTGTCTGCGGATGCTCCGTCGCGCTCGCCGGCAGGATGTCTTTCGGTGCCGAGACCGGAGGCAAGCCGTATGAGCACCACCGCAGAGGCACAGATCGATCCACGCGAGGACTTCGCCCCGGCGGCGCGTTCGTGGCGGACCGGCGCGATGGCGTGGGTCGGCGCGCGGCCGGCCTGTCCCGGGGTGCTGGTGCTCTATGGCGAGGAGCACGCGAACCTGGCGCTGGCCGACGAGCTGGCGCTCGACGGCTACGAGGTCCGGCGGGCCGGCGACCCCGGGACGCTGCGGGCGCGGTGTGACCCCGGCGGGGTCAACCTGGTCCTCTTCGGCCGGTCCTCGCGCCGGGGCGCGGGCCTGGACGTGCTGCGCGAGCTGCGCGCGGGAGGGTTCGCGCCGCAGGTCAAGCCTGGTCTGCGCACGCTGTGGATGAGCCCCAACGGCGAGCTGGCCGATGTGCTGCGCGCGTTTGAGGCGGGGGCCGACGATGTGCTTCGTGCCCCCTTTGCCTATCCCGAGCTGCTTGCCCGTGTGCGGGCGCTCGTGCGCCGTGACCTTGCGGCTACCCCTGGCGTGATCGAGTACGGGGAGCTTCGGATCGACACGGTCGCGCACGAGGTGACGTTCGCGGCGGCGCCCGTCGATCTGCGCCGCCAGGAGTATGTGCTGTTGGTGCATCTTGCACGCGACCCGTGCCGTGTCTACACCAAGGAGGAGCTGTTGCGGGACGTGTGGGGTTTTCGCTCGCACGGCGCGACGAGGACCCTGGCCTCTCATGCCTCGCGTCTGCGGGCTGCGCTCGCGCGCGCGGGCGCCGAGGGCTTGGTGAGCGTCACCAGGGGCGTCGGCTACCGCCTCGCCCCGGACGCCGCCAGCCGTCTCCGTCGGGCCGGGTAGCGCCCGCCGGGGCCGCGCCCGATCGTTGACGAGCGTTGCATCTGTGTGTCAGCTTCGCTTCACGCGCACACGATGCTCCAGAGGCGCTGTACGGTCGATTTCCATTCTGAAAACCAGATGGCCTCGGCGACAGTCGTAGCTGCCCCGAGGCCGTGACACAGGAGAAGGAACCTCCCATGTATGACCACGGTATCCAAGAGGACTCGCCCGAGCACGCCTGCCTTGACCAGGCGGTCCTCGGGCTCATGCTCGACAGCGACAGGCAGCGCCCGCTCTCCGAAGCGGAGATCGCGCGCGCGATCAGCATCCCCGGCCACGTCCCCGACAGCCTCAAGCGGCTGCGCAGGGCCGGCCTCATCCACCGCTGGAACGACCTGGCGACCGCGTCGCACCCGGCCGTGCGCTTCCACGAACTCACGCAGTCCCACGACCCCGGCTCGGAGTACGAGCGCCGCCACGACCACGATGTCCTGGAATGTCTGCTGGCACGCGGCAGAGACGGCGAGCACCCGCTCACCGAGCAGGAGATCCGCGAGGCGCTCGGCGCGAGGAAGAAGAAGCGCAGGCTCGCGGTCGCCGACGCGCTGGACCGTCTGGACCGGGCGGGCCTCATCGAACGTCGCGGCGGACGGGCCATCGCCTCGGCGGTCGCCAGGCGCCTGGACCGGATAGCGACGTTCTGACGCGCTGGCTGAGCAATGCGTGTCACCGAGCTCGATCTGAGCCCAGCTGCTCTCGCCTGCCTGCGAGCGGCCGACATACGCGACGTCGAGAAGCTCGGCACAAGCCGAGACCTGGCCGAGCGCCCCGGGTTCGGCGCGGGCGTCGAGCTGTACGAGATCGTCTGCGCGCTGAACAGGCGCGGCCTGTCGCTGCCGGTGGGCCGCTACCTGCCGCACGTTCCGAGGAACCGGGAACGGGAGATGCTCCGCCTGCGCGTCGTGGACGGCCTGACCCTGGCCGAGATCGGAGCGAGGTTCGACGTGGGGCAGGAGCGCGTTCGCCAGCTCCTGAACCTCTACTTCGGCATGTCCGGGGTGCCGCCCGCCGCGAAGAGGCACAGGCGCGTCGTCACAGCGAAGCGACGCGCAGACGACCTCGCTGCCGCCCGCGGCCAGCAGGCGCAGATCATCGCCGCTTGGCGCAGCGGCCTGGAGATCCGCGACCTCGTTCAAGGGTTCGACCTGCACCGGGGCGCCGTCGAGGAGATCATTTTGATCGCGACGACCGACGCCGACCGGGCGGCGCGCGCCGAAGCGCGCCGAGGTTCCCGGCGACCTGGCGCCGGCAGGGAGAAGCATCACTGACGCCGCTCGGGGTATCCTCCTGGGGTAGTTGGGCCCATCGGAACCGTTCCTCGTCGTAGGGGAGCGGAGATGCAGGAGGCGCCTGGACATGCTGGTTTGTGGCTCGTGCGATCGTCGTGTGGAAGCAGCCCACAGCCCGTCCGTGGGGTGTCGAGGATCCCGGCCGGAGAATTCTTTTGCACTTTGGGGGTCCTGCCCGGATTAAGCAGTGATGGGATCTGTGGCTTCGTCTGGATCTGCCGCGAGGCGCCTGGGGGTCGGGCGTTCGGGGCGCCTGCGGGTTGTGCGGGCTCCGTGGCAGCGGGGGGCGTGGTCGCCGGAGGAGGTCGCGCGGACGCTGAGCGGGCGGCGCGAGGAGCTGTATCGAGTTGCTGGACGGCGCCAGGGGTGGGCCGGCGTGCCGGCCGGCGTGCGGCGGGAGATCGTGGACGAGGCGATCTGCATCGTGGTCATGTCGCGGCGGGGGGTGCGCAGCGAGGAGCATCTGATGGGGGCGTTCTGGGTGACGACGGCGAACCTGCTGGGCCGTTACCGCGAAGGGCGTCATCTGCTGCGCGTCGGTTCGCGCGAGCGCGTGGACTTCGAGCAGCTCGCGGCGCACATGCCTGCCGGCGTGGAGCCGTTTGAGGCGGTCGAGCTGCACGAGCGTGCCGCGCGCGCGGCGGACTTCATGAGCCGGCTGTCGCCGTTTGAGCGCCGGGTGATCGTGTTGACGGCCGCGCACGGCCTCGGGGTCAAGGCCGCCGCCAGGACGCTGGGGGTGTCTGTGGGGGAGGTCCGGGCGGCTGTGCGCAGCGCGGATGAGAAGCTCGACCAGGTCGCGGTGATCGCCAGTGCGGGGCGGATGTGCAGCTACCGCAAGCGTGCGATCGTCGCGGAGGCTTCCGGTGTCGCCGGGGCTGAGCAGACACGGGTGGCGCGGGCGCACCTGGCGGCGTGCGGGTCCTGCCGGCAGCTGTATGTCGGGCTTCGTCGTGAGATGCGCAGCCGGGAGTTCCAGCGCCGCGCGGCTGCCGCGTTCGCGCCGGGGCCGGCCGTTGCCGGGGGCCACGACGGCTGGGTTGAACGCCTGACGGCGCTGGTCACCAGCCGCCCGGCGGGCGGGGGGAGCGCGGAGCGCGCGGCGGGCGTGCTCGGCGGCGGGGGGCTCGTGAAGGCCGCGGCGACGGGGACGGCGATCATCGCGGTCGGCGCGGGCATCGGGGGCCGGCTGATCCACTCCATCACGGCGGCGCCCGCGCGGCACCCCCACCGGGTCGAGCACGTTCAGCACGCCGACGGCGCCCGGGCGGCGGTGTCCCCGCCTGCGTATACGGCCGTGACGCCGACGCGCTCTGAGGGCGGGCAGGCTCGCGGTGCTCGGGCTCGTCGTGCGGCTGCCGGGCTGCCGAGCAGGGAGCTGGGGTATCTGGCGTCCGGTGAACCGGCCGGCGGAGGCAGTGGGGCCTCTGGGCGTGCCCAGGCGCGTATCGCGTCCAGGGAGCCCGAACCGGCCGGCTCGGGCTCGGCGGCGGGGGCGCCGCCGCCGGAAGAAGCACCGCCGCGTCCTGCGAGCACGGGCGGCGGCTCGAACCTGAACTACCTCGGGCATTGACGATGAGCCCCGGAACCGCGATCAACGACGTCATTGGGCACGCGCGGGCCCGGTGGATGGCTCTGCTGGCGGCCGCCGTGGTGCTGGCGGGCGGGGTGGGGGTGTCGCTCCCGCCCGGGGTTGCCGTGGCGGGCAGCTTGCATGTCTTCTCGTGTGCGCGGCCGGATGGTCTGCCGGCGCCGACGGATGGCTGGTCGGGGTCGATCTCCGGGCCGTTTATGAACCCGGTGAACTCGTGTGCTGAAGGGGGGTCGCTCGCGGCGGTGATCGACGGGAGCCCGGCGCAGCCGGTGAACGCGATGGCGACGTGGGCGTTCACGGCGCCGGGGTGGGCCACGATCAAGGCCGCGACGCTGTGGCGGGCCGCGAGCGCGGACAGTATCGCGCCGGGCAGCGCCGAGAGCCTGAGCTGGCTGGCCGCCCCGAACAACAGCTATAACTCCGCCGATGTCTTTGACCAGTGCATAACCGACGGGTGCGGCAGCGAGGGCGAACCGGCGGTCCGGTTCGCCGCCGCCAACAAGGTCGTCGTGCCGGCCGCCTATCTGGACGGCGCCAGGAGCATCTATGTGAACGCCGCGTGCGGCGGGGCGCAGGGAGGCTCCTGCCCGGCGGTCGGCTCCCCGTACATGGCCGAGGCGCAGTCTGCTGGCCGCAGACATCACCCTGGAAGACAGCGCGCCGCCGAGCGCGAGCGCGGTCGGCGGGACCCTCACGAGCGCGACGGTGCTGCAGGGCCCTCAGAACGTCCTGGTCACCGCGAGCGACCCCGGGCCGGGGGTCTATCAGGCGACCTTCCAGGTTGACGGCAAGACCGTCTCCTCCAGCGTGCTCTCAAGCAACGGGGGGCGCTGTGTGAACGTCGGGGAAACCAGCGACGGGATCCCCGCGTTTCTGCACCTGCAGCCGTGCCCCGCGCAGGTCAACAGCGTCGATGTGCCCTTCGAACCCGGGGTCGTCCCGGAAGGCCCGCACGATCTGCGGGTGCTCGTCAGCGACGCGGCGGGGAACACCACGACGATCCTCGACCGCCAGGTCATCATCGACACGACCGGCGCGTACACCACCCAGCTCGCCCGCGGACAGTGCAACGGCAGCACCTGCGATGACCACGCCCAGCTCGTCCCGGGCGTGCCGCTGCCCGCGAGCTTTATGCGGCGGTTCAGCCGCTCGGCGGTGGCGCTCAAGGGACGCCTGGTCGACCACACGGGCGCGGCGATCGCCAGCGCGCAGGTGCTGCTGCTGCAGATGCCCCAGGCCGCCGGCCAGGGCACAGTCCAGGTCGCAAGCGCCACGACCGACGCCGGCGGCAGCTGGTCGTTGAGCGCGCCGCGGGGCCCCGCGCGGCTGTTGCAGGTCGCCTACTACTCCCATCTGAAGGACAGCGCTCCCGCCGCGGCGCTGTCCTACCGCGAGCGCGTCAAGGCTGCGGTGCTGATGCACGCCGCCCGGCGGGTGCGCCTGGGGCACACGGTCATATTCCAGGGGCGGCTGCTGGGCGGCTACATCCCCGGCGGCGGGGAGCCGGTGCAGATGGAGATCCACTACGGGGGGCGCTGGCGCACGATCGAAGTGATCCACACCAACCGCCGCGGCCGGTTCGCCTACCGCTACATCTTCACGCTCGGCCCCGGCGCCACCTACACCTTCAGGGCCGTCGCGCAGGCAAACCCGGCGTACCCGTTCCTCTCCGCCGCCAGCCGCCCGACTCAGATCAAGGTCATCGGATGACACCCCGGCCCGCACAACTGCGTCATCAGGTGAAGTGTGTCGGTCGTGCCGGGTTGTTCGCACTGGCGCTGCTGGCACCCGGCGCCCCGGCGGCCGTCAGCCCGGTCGTTGCGCGGGCCGATATCTACCATGTCTTCTCCTGCGCGCAGCCGGATGGGCGGCCCGCCCCGGTCGATGGGTGGGTGGCGGGCTCGGTCGGGGACATGGGCCCCTACAGCGGCGACAGCAACACCTGCGCCCAGGGGGGAGCGCTGAGCGCGGTCACGAGCGCCCAGGCGCAGCAGAACGCCTACGCGGGCCCGGAGTGGGTGTTCAGCGCACCAGCCGGGGAGCGGATCGCGGGCGGCACGCTGACGGGCACCCTCACCTCCCCGCAGGGGCAGGCGTGGCTGGGCTCGCCGACCGCCGCCTATGACTCCGCCGACGTGCTGGGCAACTGCCAGTACAACCTGCCCTGCGGGGCGGCCGGGTCGCTGACGGGCGTCTTCCCGATCACACATACCGGCGGGAGCAACATCTACGCCGTGGCGGTCTGCGTCGGACCGTATGAAGGAGCGCTGACGTGCCCTGCCGCCGGCGGCGTGGACGCCGCGGTGAGTATCACGGCGGCCGATATCGCGCTGACGGTCAGCAGTACCCCGAGCGCGAGCGCGGTCGGCGGGAGCCTGACCGGCGGCGAAGTCTTGGACGGCCCGCAGGACATCCAGATCACCGCGAGCGACAACGGGCCGGGTATCTACCAGGCGCTGTTTCAGATCGACGGCGTAACGGTGCGGCGCCAGGTCATCGACTCCGACGGCGGGCGCTGCCGGGAAGTGGGGCAGACCAGCGACGGCACACCGGCCTTCCTGTACCTGCAGCCGTGCCTGACGCAGGTCAGCGCGCAGGACGTCTCGTTTGACCCCTCGACCGTGAGCGACGGGCCGCACCGGCTGCGGGTCCTGGTCAGCGACGCCGCGGGCGACACCACGACGATCCTCGACCGCCAAGTCGTGATCGACAACAACGGCGCGTACAGCACCCTGCTGGCCCGCGGCGAGTGCAACGGAATCACCTGTGACGACCACGCCCGGCTCATCGCGGCCGCCGGGCAGCCCATGAGGTTCACCCGTCGCCTGGCGCGCTCTGGGGTGAGCCTCGCCGGGCGCCTGGTTGACCACGCCGGCACGCCGATCACCGGCGCCCAGGTCCAGCTGCTCGAGCAGCCAGCCTGTGCGGGCGCCGCGATGAGACAGACCGCGAGCGCCGGCACCGGCCCGGACGGCGCCTGGTCCTTCACGGTCCCGAAGGGGCCGTCGCGGCTGCTGCGAGTCGCCTACTTCTCGCATCTGAAGGACGCGGCCCCCGCGGCACGGCTCGACTACCGGGAGCGCGTCTACGCCGCGGTCTCGATGCGCGCCGCGCGCCGGGTGCGCCTGGGCGCCACGGTCGTGTTCCGCGGACGCCTCGCCGGCGGGTACGTCCCCTACCCGGGGCAGCAGGTGCAGATCGAGATCTACTACCAGCGGCGCTGGCGCACGATCGAAGTGCTGCCCACCAACCGCCGCGGCCGGTTCGCCTACCGCTACATCTTCACGCTCGGCCCCGGCGCCTCCTACACCTTCAGGGCCGTCGCGCTGTCAAACCCGGCCTACCCGTTCCTCGCCGCCGCCAGCCGGCCGGTCAAGGTCAAGGTCATCGCATGAGACCCGCGCGGCTGCCCGTCTGCCTGGGGACGGTCGTGCTCGCCGTGGCGGCCAGCATGGGCTGTTTCGCGTCGCCGGCCTTCGGCTCTGAACTGCCCTTTCCCTCCCATGAGCTTGTGGCTGACCGGGGCGCGTTCCTGGCGCTCGCCGCGCCCGTGGCGCAGCCGGTGGGGGTGTGCATCGTTGACAGCGGGGTGGATCTGAACCCCGATACCCAGCCGGTCGTCGTGGATCGCGAAGCGCTGGACGGCGGGAACCCGGGGGATGTCAGCCCGCAGCTGCACGGGACGCGGATGGCGATGGCGGCAGCGGCAGTCGCGGGCAACGGTTGGGGCATGGCCGGTGCCGCGCCCGGCGCGGTGCGGATCGTCTCGATCCGCGCGGCCGACAGCGAAGACCAGCTGGGCTTTCAGGCGTACAGGCAGGGCATGCTCGCGTGCGAGCTCAACGCTCGCGCGTATGACATCAAGGTCATCAGCCTCTCCATCGGCTTTCAGGGCACGCCGACCCCCGAACAGCAAAGCGAACTGCAGGACGCGATCGTGGACGCCCGCTCGCGTCTCGGGATGAACGTCGTCGCGGCGGCGGGCAACGAAGGCGCCGCGCAGATCTCCTACCCGGCGAGCGCCCCGGGTGTCCTGGCGGTCGGCGCGGCCGACGCGCAGCGCGAACGATGCGCGTTCTCAAACACCGGCCCCCAGCTCGCGCTGCTCGCCCCGGGCTGTGACCTCGACGAGGCCAACCCGCTGACCGGCGCCGCGGAATACGACCAGGCCGGGACCAGCTTCGCAGAGGCCGACGTAGCTGCCGTCCTGGGGGCGCTGCGCGCCTACCGGCCCGACCTGAGCGGCGAACAAGCCGAAGCGCTCCTCAAGCAGACCGCCTCCGCGGCCAGCGGGGTGCTCGACGTGACCGCGCTCTTCGACGCGGCCGGCCTCGCATCGGTCGTCGCCGCCGGGGAAGCCAACGAGCCGCTCGGAACCTCGCCCGCGCCCGGCGCCCCGCTGTCTGTCGCGGCTGTGCCTACGGCGCGGCAGGCGAGGCTCGCGCGGCCCCGTGTACAGATCCGCCGCCACGCGAACAGCATGATCGTGAGACTGCTCAACCTTCCCCGTGGGGACCGCGCGACCCTCACGCTGCTCGGTGCGCGCCGCCGCGCGCACAGGCGCCGGTTGCGCCGGCTCTCCACGGCCCGGCGGACGATCCGGCTGCCAGCGGTCGCCGGCGGGCTGCTCCTCGTCGCCTACAGCGACCCCTCCGGCCGCGCCCTGCCCTCATCGGCCAGCTACCCCCTCCCCGCATGAGAGCCGCCCTCACGGCCGCCGTGGTCTTGGCGGTACTCGCGGTCGCGCCCGCCGCGTGGGCGGGCACCTTCACGGTGTCCGCGTGTGACCGCGCGCCGGCAGACCAGAACAACAGCTGGCAGCCGTTCAACGGCGACATCGCGCACCTGGCGACCGGCCATGTGTGCCCGCCGGTCGCCAGCGAAGGAGAGCCCGCGAAGACGACCGGCCTGTTCGCCGCCGACGTCCTGACCGGCACCGGCAACGCCGCGGCCGGCACAACCGCCGGCTGGCGCTTCACCGCGCCGCCGGGCACCACGATCGTCGCCTTCCAGGCCGACCGCTACCTCGGAGCCTACGGTGACAACGGCTGGGTGCCATCGCTCGCCGCGGACGGCACGACCCTTGAAAGCTGCACGTTCGGCTTCCCGCAGACAGGCTGCATGGTCGGTGAACCCTTCGGGAACGTCAACAGCCTCGGCCCGGTCCTCGCGGTCAACAATGCCGGCACGATCACCAGCGCGGTCACCTGCGCCGGCCCGGGCGAATGCCTGCCGGGAGCGACCATCCACCACGCCTGGGCCGCTATGTACGGCGCGACCGTCACGCTGAGCGAGACCACCAAACCAACCTTCACAAGCATCAGCGGGGTCCTGTGGGGGCCTGGGCCGTCCGGCGGGTTTCACAAGGGCACCGAGGCGGTTTCCTTCGCCGCGACGGACCCCACTGGGATCGCGCAGGTGACGCTCTCCCTCGACGGGCACCCGGTCGCGACCGCGACAGGGGTCTGTGAATACACCTACCCGATCCCCTGCCAGCCGCTCGCGGGCACCCTGGTGCTGAACACCACACAGCTCCCCGACGGCGCCCACACGCTCACGCTCACCGCGCTGGACGCCGCGCACAACGAATCCCAGGCGACACACGCGATCACCCTCGCCAACACCCCGCCCCCGCCGCCGCTCGGCCTGCAGGCAGCACGCCAGGCCGACGGGCTGGACACCGTGACCTGGGCCAACCCCGCGCACGCAGCGTCGATCGCGGGAGCCGACTACCAGCTCTGCCCGCTCCCCGGCGGCCCCTGCAGAACGCCCGCGAGCATCGCGGACACCGGGCGCCTTGAAGGGATACGCCCCCGCCCGGCAGCTGGGCGGTCAGAGTGTGGCTCGCCGACGCCGCCGGGAACGTCAACCCGGCCAACACGGCGAGCGTCCCGCTGCCGGCGCTGCTGGAAGTGCGCCTGCACCACAAGCTCAAAGATCACCGGCTGATCGTCTCGGTGCTGGTGCCTGCGGGTGCCGGGAGTGGTGTGACGGTCAGCTACAGCGCCCAGCGTGGGCGACGAACGGTCGCTCGCGCCCGCAAGCAGGCAACCGCGAGGCACGGCCGTGCACGCCTGGTGTTCACACTGCCCGGCGCCGCGCGGCACGCGAGCAAGCTGGACATCACCGCGAGCGCGACCCGGACACTGCCCCGGACGATCGTGGTCACGCTGCATCGCACGCCTGCGCGCTGACCGAACCCGCCCCTCTCGGCGTTCACGGAAAATTAATTTGCACTTTGGGGTCCAGCTCGGCTTAACGTATATGGAGGACATCGAGCGCGGCACGCTCGCCTTTGACCAAGCGCACGACGGCCAGCCGGACGCCGGTGCTCTACCGAGCATCGACGGCTGGGAGTCCACGGGCGATGACGGTGTTACACGGCGCACGGTCACGCTCGAAGGGAGTGTCTCACGCACGGGATGGTATGTGGCGGCCGGGCTGCTCGGCGTTGTCGGCCTGGCGGTCATCTTTATCGCACTGCCCCCGCCCTCACTGCGGCTGGCCGGGCGTCCCGCGCAGTCACACCAACGGGTAGACATTCCGCCTGCACGGCACTCACCCTATCGGCGTCACCACCCGGCCCGGTCGGCCCGCGAGCCAAAGAGACAGCCCCCGCCGCGCAGGGTCTCGCGCCACCGGACTATCCACCACCAGGTTGTCGTGCCAGCCGCGCTGGCGTCCTCGCCGGCACCGGCCGCGGTGGCGGTGTCGCCTCCGGCAGCGCCGCCCGCTGCTCCTGTGTCGGCAGAGGAGCAGCCCCAGGCGCCGCAGCGGCGTAGTGGCGGGCAATTCAGCTACCTCGGCGGGTGATGTGTCCGGTGCCGGCGGTGGTTCTATCTGACGCCGTCCTCGGGTTGGTGGCTCGCAGGATGCAGTTGCTCTCCGACCCCTTGCGGGTTCGGCTGCTGCTGGCGTTGCAGGACGGCGAGGCGTCCGTGCAGGAGTTGGCCGACGCCTTTGACACCGAACACCGCAACGCCTCGCGCAGTCTCAACGCGCTTTACCGCGATGGGCTTCTCGCGCGTCGCCGCGAAGGGAAACGGGTGCTCTACTCGCTGGCTGACTACACCGCATGCCGGCTGGTCGGACTGGCCGCCGAGAGCATCGCCGCTCATGTCGAAGAGCTGAGCGACCTCGTCCTCCAGAGCGCCTAATCGACTTCTGAACGCTCTCGCGCCGCACCCACTGGCGCACGCGCTCGGCGCGCGCGCCTAGCAGATCACGCGGGCCGCTTCTACTCACTTTCGCGCGTATATGCGTACGTGGGAAAGTGGGTAGTTGCCGCGTCTGACGGGGCGTAGGTTGGCCTCATGAGCGATTTACGCAGTAAGAGTGACGGACACGGCGCTCGTGGTAGTGAGGTCGGCGGGCGTCTGGTGCGAACGGCGGGCCGGGTGCTGTTGTGGGGTTGCGTGCTGCTGTTGCTTGTGCGCGGCGTCGTTTCGGTGCTCGACGGGACACCGACGGTCAGGGTCCCGGCCCGGACGGTCACTGTCACGCAGCCTGCGAGGACAGCGCCATCGACGGCGCGGGAAAGGTGAATCGGTATGTCACGTAGACGCTGGTTGTGGATCGTGTGCTGGCTGGCGGTGGGGGCGTTGGCGTTCCCCGCTGTCGCGCTTGCGTCGGGTAACAACGTGGGCAGCAATGTCGCCAATCTCCTGAAGGGTTATGCGAGCGAGTTGTATGGGGGATCGCGGCGATCGCGAGCCTGGTGTTTTTGGTGAATCGTCGTTACACCGAGCTGGCGATGTTTTTGTTCGCGGCGATCGTGGTGGGTTGGCTGGTGTTCGCGCCGGACTCGATCGCGCATGCCGCTGAAGGCATCGCCAAACAGATCTTCGGCTGAGGGCTGGTGGGCTTGTGAGTGATTCTCCCGCGCCGATCCGCTCCTACCAGCGGATCTTCACCCCCGACCGGCGGATCTACCAGGTTGACGGGCGCCGGCTGCCGGTCCCCGGCGGCGTGCCGCTTGAGTGGCTTGTCTGGGCGTTCGGGCGCGCTGCTGGTGGTGCTGGTCCTCAGCCAGCGCTCGATCCTGCTCGCGGTCACGCTCGGCGTGGTCGGTGCGCTGCTGGGTGCCGGCCGGCAGGGCTGGAGCGGCGCCGCGCTGCTGGGCGCCGCGGGGTTCGTGGGGACGCTGGCGGCCGGGGTGCTGGTGGGGTGGCTTGACTGGCCGCTGCGGCTGGTCGTGCTGCCGGGGATGATCGCGACGCTCGCGGGGCAGGCCGCGCCCGACGGCCGCCCGGCGCACCGCTACCTGGTCTCCTGGGTCTCGCTGTGGCTGCGCAGCGCCCGCCGCTCGCTCGACCGTCCGGTCGGCGTGGATGGGGAGGTGGCGGTGTGGGCGCCGCAGGTGTGGGTCGCGCCCGACCATCACTCCCCGGTGCTCGAGCATGGCCGGGTCCGCGGCCCCGCGCGGCTGGTGTTCGGCCGCCCGGTGGTCGTGATCCCGGGCCGCGGACGGTATGTGGTGCGCCCGGCGGAGGGCCACCGTATGCGCGCCGCGAGCAGGTTGCTGAAGTGATCGAACTCGCGGCCGGGCAGATCGTTGAGGTGCGCCCGTGAGCAGCTTCGCGTTGCGCTACGCGCAGGGGAACCTCCTCCTCGGGCGGGGCGGTGAGAGCGCGGGCCTGTATCGGCTGGGGATGAGCGCCTACCCGTTCCTCCCGACGGGCGGGAAGTGGGCGTTGCAGCGTCGTCTGCAGCGCCTTGCGCACACGATCGCCGCGGACTTCTCGCTGTGGCGTGTCAACCGCGCCTACCCGGCCGGGCGGTACGTTGAGCACACCGCCGGGCTGCTGGACGAGCGCCACCAGGACCCCGTGGTGTGGCGGGCGTTCCTGGAGGGCCACCGCGACCGTTTGTGCGAGCTCGGCTCGCACGTACCGGAGGTCTATCTCGCGGTCTCGCTGAACCGCGGCGCCCCGGCCGGCCTGGGCGCCGGGCTGATCCGCGGGGTGGACCGTGCCCGGCGCAGGGTGGAGGAGCTGGCCGGGATCACGAACGCCTCCCCGATCACCGCCCGGGAGCTCTCAGAGCTCGCCGCCGCCGAGCAGCGCGTCCATGAGCGCGTCAACGGTGTCCTCGCCGCGCGGCGCGCGAGCACGATCGAGCTTCAGTGGCTCTTGCGACGCGCCGCGAGCCGCGGCGTCAGCGAGCCCGACCTCGACCAGCACTGGCAGCCGGACGCCCTGGTCATCTCCGCACCCGGCGGGGGCGGGCGTTCCAGCCGCTCGAGCACGACCTGCGCCGCTGCGCGAACGCGGCGATCACCGAGCGCCGGCAGACGCTTGTGGTGGACGGCGAGCAGGGCCGCTGCTACCAGGCGATGCTCGCGCTCGGCGCGCTCACGGACGCACCCGAGTTCCCCGGCTCAGCCGCGGAGGTGCTGTTCGCGCCGTTGGAGGCCCTCGGGTTCCCCGTCGACGCGGCGGTTCACGCCCGTTGGCTTGGTAACCGCCAGGCGCTCGCGCAGGTGCGCAAGCGGATCGCCGATGTCGAGCACGCCTACCACGAGCAGGTGCAGGGCGCCGCGCACGGCCCGAGCCTGCTCGCCGGGAGGACCGGTCCTCGCCCGTGAGTACGAGGCGCAGCTCCAGGCCGGGGGGCACCCGCCGATGCTCTACGCGCAGATCTCCCTGGCGGTCGGGGCGCCGAGCGAGGAGGAGCTTGAGCGCCGCGTCGCCGTGCTCAGAGAGCAGTACGGGGATATCCAGCTGCACCGTCCCGCGGGCTTGCAGCACGAGATGTTCTTCGAGCATCTCCCGCGAGCGGATGGGTGGCTGTGATGCGCGACTACGTCCAGCAGCTCACGGTCGAGCAGTTCGGTGGCATGGTCGCCACCGCGACCCGCACGGTCGGCTCCAAGAGGGGCCCCTACCTCGGGTACACCCCGACTGGGGCGGCGATCCCGGTGCGCTTCGACCCGACGCAGGCGCCGCGGGAGGACCGCGCGTCCGGGGTGCTGCTGATCGGCACGTTGGGCAGCGGGAAGACTGTCGCCGCGCAGGCGATCGAGTACGCCGCCGAGCGCCGCGGCAGCCTGGTGGTGGACTTCGACCCGAAGCCCGACCACGGCCTGCACAGGCTCCCGGAGTTCGCCGACCGCATGCAGGTGGTGGAGCTCTCCGGGGATCCCGGGCAGCAGGGGCGTCTCGATCCGCTGGCGGTCGGCCTTGAGGATCTGCGGGAGGAGCTTGCCTGCTCCTACCTGCTGGAGCTGCTCCCGGGCCCGGCGAGCACGTGGGAGAACGCGGTCAGCCTCGCGGTCAAGGACGCGGTTCGTGAGGGCTCCAAGGGTCTTGAGCGCGTCGTTGAGCTGCTCGGCGAGAGCGACCGTGCCGGTGCGCGCGAAGCCGGCGAGGCGCTGCAGGTGATCCGCGACTTCGGCCTCGCCAGGTTGGGGTTCGGGGATGGGTCCGCCACGATCGGGCGGGCGGACACGCCGGTCACGACGATCCGTATGCCCGGCCTCTCGCTCCCGGAACCCTCGGCCTCCCGGGACTCCTACACCCGCGCCGAGCGGGTCTCCGTAGCGACGCTCTCCCTCGTCGCGGCCTACGCGCTGCGGCTCATCTCCGGTGACCGCAGCCGTCACAAGATCGTCGGGCTGGACGAGATCTGGTTCCTGCTGGCGTCCCCCCAGGGCCGCCAGATCATCAACCGCCTCGTCCGGCTGGGTCGTGCGTTCAACGCGACGCTGCTGCTCGGCACGCACCGCATCGGCGACCTCGGCGACCTCTCGGACCTGATCGGGGTCGTGTTCGTCTTCGGCCAGGACTCCGACGACGCCGCGGCGGCGGCGCTGCGGTTCATCGGCCTTGAGCCCACGCGCGAGCTTGTCGGGCTGGTGCGGGAGTTCAGGGCCGGGCGGTGCCTGATGCGCGACCTGCACGGCCGTGTCGGGGAGGTCCAGATCGACCTCGTCTACCCGCACCTCCTCGGAGCGTTCGCAGACCACCCCCGGCCGGCCGCAGAGGAGCACGCATGAAGAGCGCCATCGTGGGTGCGCTGCGGTGGGCCGCTCGCCGGCGGCGGCGGCTCGCGCTGCTGTTCGCTCTCACCGCTGGGCTGGTGCTGCTCGCGGGTCCGGCGGCGTTTGCGGGTGACGTGTACAGCAACATCGGTCCCGCGCCGCAGCTGCCGGCCGGTGGGCTGGTGGGCCGCTGGCCGATCGCCAACTACGAGCTCGACCAGTACTTCCCGGCGATCAGCGTGGGCTTCACCAGCGGGGTGGACGCCTCGGGTGTCGCGCCGATGATCGCCTACTTCGGCGCGCAGGTCATCTGGATGATCACGGCGTTCCTGGCGAACGCGGTGATCACGCTGTTCGCGTTCGCGTTCAACCTCGACCTGGTCAACGGGAACGGCGCCCCCGGTTCGGGTGCGCTCGCGCCGATATCGACTGCGATCCACAACCTCTACAGCAGCACGTTCGGTGCGCCGTGGCTGATCGCGGCGGTCGTGCTCGCGGGGTGCTGGGCGATGTGGAAGGCGCTCGTGCAGCGCCGCTACACCGAGACCGCCGGGGCGCTCGCCCTCTCCCTCTTGTACTGCGTGCTGGCGATCGGGATCGTCACCCAGCCGCAGCGCACGATCGCCCCCGCGAGCCGGCTCTCAAATGAGCTCTCCACCGCGCTGCTCTCACTCGGCAACCAGGGCAGCATCGGCAGCGAACAGCACGCCAAGACGTCGGCCAGCGACCAGCTCTTCGAGCTGCTCGTCCTTAACCCCTGGACCGTCCTTGAGTTCGGTGGCCTCGAGCACTGCACCACCACCACCAGCGGCGGGAAGACCCGGTCGGTCGCGGTACGTCCCCTGAGCGCCAACCCCACCGCGACGCGCAGCTCGCCGCACAGCTGGAAACCGGCACCGAAGTGAGCGCCGAAGGCAAGACGTGCGTCAACGACGCCAACAAGTACGCCCCGCACTTCCTCGCCTACCCCTTCCAGTCCCCGGGCCGCAACTCCGAGCACGAAGCGCTCGAACACGGCGACCGACGAAGACCTCCCCGAATCAGACCCCGCCAAGAACAGCGGCGCCTACCCGCTCGGGCCGGCGGACGAGCCCGCCGCGGAAGCGATGGGCAAGGGCGGCCAGTACCAGCGGCTGCTGCTCGCGGTCCTGATCCTCGCCGGTGAGCTCGGAGCGTTCTGCCTGCTCGGCGCGCTCGCGCTCGGGGTGATCCTCGCGCAGATCCTGCTGCTGATGCTCCTCGCGTTCGCGCCCGTCGCGCTCGTGATCGCGGTGTTCCCCGGCCGCGGCCACGCCTTCTTCAGGGCGTGGGTCGCCAAGCTCGCCGGCTACCTCGCGCGGAAGGTCGTCTACAGCCTGATCCTCACCGTCGTCCTCGCCGTCTGCCAGGCGCTGGACGACGCGACCTCGAACCTCGGGTGGCTGCTGGCGTTTGCGTTGCAGGCCGCGTTTTTGTGGGCCGTCTTCCTACAGCGCAACAAGCTCGCCGGGGACCTGCTCGCTGTCGCCGCTGGCCCGCAGGCGGGCCGGGAAGGAGCCAGCCGCCTGCAGACCCTCTACTACACCACCCGCCTTGCGCGGATGGCTGGGTTCGGCCGCCACCGAAACGGCAGGGCGCCGTCCGCCCCGCCCGGCCAGGGCCCGCCCCCGGCCGAGCCACCCCCGGCCCCGCCATCGCCGCCGTCGCCGTCGCCGCCGCAGGGGCCGGCGCAGCCGCTTGCTCTGCCCGCTCCTTCCAGGGAACCGCTGGCGCTGCCTGCCCCGTCTGAAGCACCCCCTGAAAGCAACGACCCCGAGGAGGGCTCCGAATGAGCTGGCGTATCGAAGAGGCAGACGCACTGACCCTCCTGCGGGAACTGCCCGACCAGTGGGCGCAGACCTGCCTCACCAGCCCACCGTCCACCCAGGCGCCCGCGATCACCCTCGCGGTCCTTGCGGAGGTGCGTCGTGTCTGTCGCGAGGACGGCACGCTCTGGCTCCTGCACCGGCCCGGCGAGCCGCTGCTGGACGCTCTGCGCGAGCAGGGCTGGATCCTCCAGCGCCCTCCGGCGTGGGCAAGGCCGCTCGTGCTCGGGTGCAACGCGGCGCTGCGAGTCTCGCTGCTGAGCAAGAAGCGCCGGTACTTCTACAACGCCCACACCGCCGCTGCGCACACCAGGCCGCAGAGGCGCTCCTGCCCGAGCACGAGCCGCCGGGCCCGGCACGTCCAGCGCTGTGCCCTGGCGCGCGAGCAGGATCCGCAACTGGTCTGGCGGTGCGTTCTCGCTGGTTCATCGCCGCTGGCGTGCGGGGCGTGCGGGGCGCCCTACCGCCGCGCCCGGCCCGGCGAGAGCGCCCCGGGGATCCGGCGTCCGACGTGCACGCACAACAACCCCGACGGGCGCTGCCTGGTGCTGGACCCCTTCTATGAGCCGGGCACCCCGACCGCCGAGGCAGCCCACCGCAACGGCCGCAGCTTCCTCGGGATCGCCTGTCACGCCGGGACGGGTGAGAGCCGATGACCGGGTGGCTGACCCGGCTGCGTGACCGGCCGATCGCCGAGGAGGAGCGCCGCGCGGCGATGACCGCCGTCGTCGTGCTGCTGGCCGCGAGCGCTCTGCTGCTCGTGCTCACCCGCCCCGACGGGCAGGCGCCGCGCAACAGCGAGCGCGCGGCGCCGAGCCTCCGGGCACGCGGCGGCCGTCTATGCGCCACCGTCCCGGGCCGGTGGGGCGCCTCTCACGCCCGCGGTCGCGCGGGCAGCGCGCCTGTTCCTCTCCGGCTACCTGGGCTACCTCTACGGGCACACCCCGGCGAGCCGGATCAAGGGTGCCACCGCCAGGCTCCTTCATTCACTGCAGGCCCATCCGCCGCGCGTCCCACCGGGCGCGCAGGCGCGCGGGGCGCGGCTGCTCTCGCTGCACAGCACGCCGGCGTCGGCGGGGCCAGCCGGGGTGTTCTCCGTGATCGCCGTGGTCAACGACGGCGGCCTGGTCGACTACCCGATCGGGCTGCTGCTCGCGCCCCGTGCCCGGCCGGCTGCTCGTCACGGAAGTGGGCAGCGCGTGATGTCCCCTTGGCGAAGCAGGGCGCTGTGGATATGGCTGCTGGCCGGGACCGGGGGGACCGGGGTCGCTTTTCTGGCGACTTCGGTGTGGCCGTGGCCGTCCTCGGAGCGAGCTTCACGGGCTGTGAGCCAAGCAGCGAACCGGCGCTCGCGTCAACCGGGCCCACCCCGTCCGCCTACGCGCTACAGAGCATCCCACCCGCGCGGCTGCGGCTGTATGAGCAGGCCGGCACGCGGTTCGACATCGACTGGTCCTTCCTCGCCTCGATCGGTGCGCAGGAGTGCGGCAACGGCGAGTGCGCCGGCACCAACAGCGCGGGGTGCGCCGGGCCGATGCAGATCGCCTACGTCCGCGGCAGCGCGTGCAGCCCCGGCCCCGGGCCGACCCTCTGGGAACGCTACGCCGTGGACGCCGACCCCGGCCGGGCGCTGTCGATCAACGACCCCGCGGACGCGATCTACACCGCCGCGCGGATTCTGCGCGAAGACATGGGCGCCCCGCCGGCCGGCGGCTCCTACAGCGAATACCGCCAGGCCGCCTGCCGCTACTACGGCGCGTGCGCCGACGCATCGGTCAGCTACGCCGAAGAGGTCATGGCCCGCGCGGTGCAGTACGGGTTCACGGGCACCGGCTCCCCGGCCGCGAGCAGCCCGTCGCTGGCGCGAGCCCGTCAGCGGCGGATGCAGCGCGAGCGTGCCCGCGCCCGCCAGCGGCTCGCGGATCGTCAGGGTCGCCGAAAGCCAGATCGGCCAGGGCGAACACCCCGCGGGCTCCGGCTGCACGATCTACGGCCCCTGCGAGGAGTGGTGCTCGCTGTTCGCCGCATGGGTGTGGCAGCACGCCGGCGTCCCGCTGCCCGGCACGACCACGCTCTACGGCTACTCCGAGTCGCTCTACACCTGGACCCGAGAACACGGCGGCCGGGTCCTCCCGCCCACAGCGAGGCCCTCGCCCGGCGACGCCGTCTTCTACGGGCAGGGCCCAAGCGAGCGCCCATGTCGGGATCGTGCAGCGCGTCTTCGCGGACGGGCGGATCACGACGATCGAGGGCAACTACGCGGGCCGCGTCACCCTCGTCGGCCCGTTCAAGCCCGCCCAGGCGACCAACTCCGGTGAGCGTGCCCCGATCTACGGGTACGCGCAGCCGCCCGCCGCCAACCCACCCAAGGCGTGAGCTGCCGCATGGCACCCCGGGCGACACCGACACCACGCGCAAGCACCACCCGCACCCCCGAGAAGAAGGGAGCCGCGATGCGACGGTCACCAAAGACGACGGGCTCCCGCCGGGGGCGCCGCCCGAGGCGTGGACAGCCGGGGAAGATCCTGGACCTGTTCGCGGGGGCGGGCGGCTGGGATGAGGGCCTTCGGATGCTCGGCCTGCGGGCGCTGGGCATCGAGACCGAGCGCTGGCCGTGCGAGACCGCGCGCGCCGCGGGCCACGAGCGGCTGCAGGCTGACGTCGCCGCGCTCGACCCGCTCCACTTCGCCCCGGTGTGGGGCCTGGTCGGTTCCCCGCCATGCCAGGCATACTCGATGGCCGGCAAGGGCCTCGGCCGCACCGACAAGCCGCTGGTGATCGCGTGCGCGCACGAGCTCGCCGCCGGCCACGACACCCGCGCCGAGCGCCTGCTGGAATGCCGCGACTCCCGGTCGCTGCTGACCGTCGAGCCGTTGCGCTACGCGCTTGAGCTCAGGCCGCGGTGGGTCGCGCTCGAGCAGGTCCCCGCGGTCCTTGAGCTATGGAGCCTGTTCGCGGAACTGCTCTCCGGGGAGGGGTATCACACGGCCGCGGGGGTCCTCAGCGCCGAGCGCTACGGGGTGCCCCAGACCCGCAAGCGAGCGTTCCTGATCGCCTCGCTCGACGGGCCCGTTGAGCTGCCCGAGCCGACGCACCGCTCCTATAACCCACGCGCACGCGAAACTCCGCCCGAGGAGCTGGGACTGAAACCCTGGGTCAGCATGGCCGAGGCGCTCGGCTGGGCGCCCGCCGAGAGAGTCGGCTTCCCGCGGCGCACCGACACGCCGAGCAACAAACCCAGCAAGACCGAGGAAGGTCCCTACCGCGAGCGCGACCGGCGCCCGGCGACAGAGCCCGCGCTGACGCTGACGGCCAAGACGCGATCGTGGACACGCAAGCCGTGTGTGCAGATCAGACGCAGCGGCCGGCGCATCCATGAGGGCTTTGACCCGACTGGCGCCCCGGCGCAGGCGGTCACCTCGAGGGTCAACCGCTGGCAGGCCAGCGGGGTCACATCAGACGCTCCGCAGACCCCGGTGCCTGCCGAGACCTGGCCCGCGTCTCGTCCAGCGCCGACGCTCGTCACGACGCGGCGCTTGGAGGACGGTGCACTCGTCGGCCGGCGGCTCCACCGGGAGAGGGCCGGGAGTGCGGCGGCTGGGCGTGGCGCAACGGCAACCAGCCAAACGCGGCCGTCCGCGCCGTCCGGGAGCCCGCGCCGACCGTCCACTTCGGGCACGCGCTGAACAAGGTCGAGTGGGTTCCGTGCGACGGCGAGCCCGACCGGCGTGGCGCACGAGGACACGCGACTCGCCGAGCCGCGCGTCCGCGGGCCGCGCAGCGGCAAGAGCGCTCCGGCGTGGGCCAGTGAGCGTCCGGCGACAACGATCGCGTGTGACCGGCGGGTGCATCCCCCGGGCCACAAGCAGAACGCCTGCGACCCACCCGGCCGCTACCAGCAGCGGCGCGGCGCGAACGCCGTGCGCGTAACCGTCAGCCAGGCCGCGGTTCTGCAGGGCTTTCCGGCGGACTACCCGTGGCAGGGAGCGCGAACCCGCCAGTTCGAGCAGGTCGGCAACGCCGTCCCGCCGCCACTCGCCC
This sequence comes from uncultured Solirubrobacterales bacterium, assembly GCA_963813765.1. Lineage (GTDB taxonomy): Bacteria > Actinomycetota > Thermoleophilia > Solirubrobacterales > Solirubrobacteraceae > Palsa-744. The sequence goes on along the minus strand of CAWFAB010000001.1, from coordinate 548,724 downwards.
ACCGGGTGCTCGAGCAGGCGATCGAACCCGGCGACCGCCGGACGCCGGGCTATGGGGGCGCGAAGAGCGGGGACAGGCGTGAGTCCGGTGGTCTCTCTCCGGTGGCGTCCGTGGTGCTCTCCGGGGTCGCCGTCCGTGGTGCTGTCTGCGGTGCTGTCCACGGTCCTCCCAGGGATCGCCGGGCTTGCCGAGTTCCTCCCGCGTGGGTGCGGGTTCTCGGCGTTTCGCGCTGTGCGACATCTCTATGACCGCGGGTATCTCACTATGAACCGCCGCCCCGCTCAGGAAGCTCTCCCGCTGCTGGTCGTCGTGCTCGGCCTGGTGTCGTTCGCCGTTGCGCGTGACCTTCAGTCGCCGGCCGGGCTTGCCGTTGCGCTCGCCGGCGTGCTGCTGCGTCCGCTGGTTCTGATCCCGGTGACTGTGGTTCCCGTAGCGGCGCTCACGGCTCGTGTCGTCGTGACTCGTCGTTCTCTGGCCGCCCGGACGCGGCTCGTGGTGCTTGCCCCGGACTCGTTCGATCCGACTCTCGACGGCGTGTTGCGCTGCGCCGCTCAGCTCTCGCGTGTGCGGCGCGTGGTCGGCGGCTGGCTTGACCCGCGCGCGAGCGCCGTGCGGGTGCTGCTCGACCTCGACGCCGAGGGGCGGATGCGCTACTCGCTCGTCGTCCCCGAGCGCGCGCTGCCAGCGGTGCGTGCGGCGCTGGGGTTCTATGACCGGGTCGAACTGCGCACCGTCGAGCCCGAGCGCACCAGCCAGCCAGAGGCGAGCACCGGGAAGAACGAGCAGGAGCAGGACCGGGAGCAGGGGAAGAGGAAGGGGAGGGAGAGGGGGGTGCGGGTGGTGCGCGCCGAGCTGCGCCTGGCGCGGCCGAGCAGCGAGCCGCTCGCTCACTTCGCATTGAACCCCGATCCGCTGCAGAGCTTCGCCAGGGTCCTCGCGGCGCTGGATCACGAGCGCGGCGAGCAGGCGCAGGTCGCGCTCGACCTGCTGCCGACGACTCCCGCGACGCGTCGGCGGCTGCGGCGGCGGCTGTTGCGCGAGGCCCGCCGTCTCGGGGAGCGCACGACGGCCGGCGAGGGCGGCGGGCTGCTCGACGCGCTCGGGGGCGGGCGGCGGACGGGTCGCCAGGCGCCCGCGGAGATGGTCGGCCAGCGCGCGGCGCGGGAGGAGATCGGCGCGAAGCTGCTGGCGGCCGAGCCGCTGTTCGGGCTGCAGGTGCTGGTGCGCTGCCAGGCACCGGAGAAGGGCCGCGCCGCAGAGTGCCTGCAGGGGCTGCTCGGGTGCTTCGATGCGTTCGCGGCGGCCAACTCCTTCCGGGCGGTCGGGGTGCGCTTGTTCGGCTTGGCGTTCCTGGGGTCTGATCTCCCGGGGCGCCGGGGGTGGTTTGACCGGCGGATGCGGACCGGGGTGTTCCGCCCAACGCGCAGAGGGTTCATCAGCGCCCGGGAGGTCGCGGGATTCCTGAAGCCCCCGAGCATGCACTGCAAGATCCCGGAGGTGCTGCGCCTCGGGCCAGCGGTGTTCCCCGCGCCGAAGGCGCTGCCGACGTTCACCGAGCAGCGTGATGTCGTGCCGCTCGGCCGGGTGGAGGGCGAGAGCGGGGAGCGCGTGGTCGGCCTGCGCCTTGAGGACTCGTTCTTCACCTACATAGCGGGCCGCAGCCGGTGGGGCAAGACCGAGCTCGCGCTCGGCCAGTTCCTGCACCTCGTCCGCGCCGGGCACGGCGGGCTGTTCCTCGACCCCCACCAGGACGCCATCGCCCGCGTGAAGAGCTGCCTCACCGAGGAGCAGCACGCCCGCCGCGTGGTCGAGCTCGACCTCGTCGGCGCGCGTTCGCGGGAGGGGCAGCCCGGCTGGAACCTGTTTGCCGCCAGGGGCCTGTCCGCCGAGGCGGCCGAGGGCCGCGTGGAGGCGATCGTGGACTCCTTCGCCTCCGCCCTGCAGTGGGGGGAGCGCAACAACCGTGCGCTGATGCTCACCACCCAGGCGACCGGCGCACTGATCGAGCTCGCCGCCGTGCTGCCCGAGGAGCTGCAGCCGACGATCTTTCAGATCCCCACCATCCTCGGCAACCCCGAGTGGCTCGCGGCTGTCCTGCCGTTCCTGTCGGTCCCGCGACGGCAGTTCTTCACCGAGCGGTTCCCCCGCCTCGCCGAAGAGGCGATCACCCCCGTCACGAACCTCATCGACCGGCTGCGCTCCTCGACGCAGCTCGCGGCGCTGCTGGGCGCGCAGACCTCCACCTACGACATCGCCCGGGCGATGAACGAAAAGCGGATCGTGCTCGCGTGCCCGGGCGCCGGGGGCGCCAAGGACAAGCTGATCGCCAACCTCCTGGTCTACGACCTGCTGCACGCCGCCAAGAGCCGCGCACACATCCCGCCCGAGCGGCGCTCAAGCTTCTACGTGTTCCTCGACGAGATCCAGGTCTTCGACGGCGCCAGCTCGGGGAACCTCGCGGCGCTGCTGGAGCAGACCGCGAAGTACGGGGTCCGCGGTTTTCTGCTCAACCAGAACCCCGAGCGGCTCACGCAGGCGACGCTGAACGCGCTGACGACCAACCGCTCGCACCTGATCGCCACCGCGCTGAACGCGCACGCCGCCGGCCTGATCGCACGCGAGTGGGGCGGGGACCCGCCCGCGGGCGCGATCAGCGGCCTGCCGCGCCGCACGTTCCTCGCGCAGGTCACCCACCACGGCGAGCTGACCCGGCCATTCCTGTTCCACAACCTCGCCGTCCCCGACCTGCTCGCCGACGCCTACCAGCCCGGCCGGGTCGCCCACGCGCAGCCCACGATCGACGAGGCATCCGGCAGGACCCCCGCCGCGCAGACGATCACCGCGCTGGACACCCTCGACGAGCGCATCAAGAGCCACCTCTCAAAACAGAAGAACAACGACGGTTCGCCGGACGGCCGAGGCGGCACCAAACCCGCCGGCGGAGGGGAGCCCGAACAGTCCTGGTACGGGCCGCCGCCGGCCGTACTCGACAGCAGCGCGGGTGAGTCGTGAGCGTCGCGGCTACAGACTCCGGGGCACTGCCCGCCGTCGCGGTGGCGATGATGGCCAGCCTCTACCAGCACCGGCTGCTGAGCACCATGCAGCTGCAGGTGCTGCACACGCCCGGCAAGACGATCGGGTGGACCAGGCAGATCCTGCGCGCGCTCTCACAGCGCGGGCTCATCGACCGCGTCCACGGGCCCGGCACCCGCGCGCTGTGGTTTCTCAGCGAGCACGGCGCCGAGACGCTGCAGGCAGCCGGCACGCTCGCCGAACCCCGTCGGCGTCTGACGAGCGCCGCGCAGGCCGCGGGCCCGCTGCGCGCGCACACCCTCGCCGTCAACGACACCGCGATCGCGTTCCTGCGCGCCGCCCGCGAACGCGGCGACGAGTGCACCACCGGCTCCTGGCGCCACGAGGTCGCCCACCCGATCTCACCGGCCCGCGGACGGCGCCCGGGCGAGCTGCTGATCGCCGACGCGCTGCTGAGCTACCTGCAGAACGCCCCCGACGGCGGGATCTTCCTGCACCAGCGCTTCATCGAGCTCGACCGCGGAACCGCACGCCCCGCCGAGCAGCTCGCCGGCAAGATCACCCGCTACACAAGGCTGCGCCACTACACCATCCCCGGCGACACCCAGCCGCTGTGGCGCACCCGCTACCGCTCCTTCCCCCGGCTGCTGATCGTCCTCGCCGACCAGGCCCCCAAAGGAGTCCACCAGCGCATCCAGAGAACCCTCGCGCTGCACCGCTCCGACCCCACCAACGACAGCGACGGAACGGTCCCCGTCTCCTTCGTGACCCTCACAGACCTCACCGCGCAGGGCCCGTTCGCGCCAATCTTCATCACCGCCGAACACCCCGAGCAGCCCGTGGACTGGCTCGGCCAACCACCACAAGCCAAGGAGAGATAAGCGTGGCACCCACGAGACCAGCCAAGACCACCCGGCGGCGAACCCGCACCGATCAGACCGCCTGCCCGCCCGCGAGCCGACACCGCCAGCACACGCCGTCAAGGAGCGGATGGGCGGGCACGGGTACCGCGGAGCTGCCGCTCGCGGTGTGGCCGTGCGCGCAGCGCACCAGCCAGTGGCAGCGGCACGGGCGCTACACGCCGGAGTCAAACCGTCACCCCGCGAAGATGCTGCCCGAGATCGCACGCCGCGCGATCGACTTCTACACCGACCCCGGCGACCTGGTCCTGGACCCGATGTGCGGGATCGCCACGACGCTGGTCGAGGCGATCCACCAGGACCGCCGCGCAATCGGCGTCGAGCTCGAGCGGCGCTGGGCGACGCTCGCCGCCAAGAACATCCTCCACGCCCGCGCGCAGGGAGCCCCCGGGCAGGCGCTCATACTCACAGACGACGCCCGCCGTCTCGGGCGCGGCGTGCTCGACGAGCACACAGGGAAGGTCGCGCTGATCCTCACCTCGCCGCCGTATGGGAACGCGACACTCGGAGACCCGCGCGGCGGGCAGGGGATGGCGGTTGCCCGCGCGTGCGAAGGACGCCGCGTGAGCGCCTCCGACCGCGCCTATGCCGCCAAGACCCGGAAGTCCTGCCGCTACGGCGACAGCGCGCCGTGCCTCGCACGGCTGCCCTACGGCCGCGTCGAGGACGCACTCAACCCCGCGCCGCCGTCGGGGACGGCCGGCCGGGGCGAGGAGAGCTACCTCTCCGCGATGGCTGTCGTTTACGGCGCGTGCGCGAGGATGCTCAAGCCGGGCGGGTTCCTCGTGCTCGTCGTCAAGAACATGCGCGCGGACGGGGCGCTCCGCAACCTCGCAGGCGAGAGCACCCTGCTCTGCCGGCACGCCGGGCTCGACTATTGGCAGCACGCCATAGCGCTGCTCGCTGCCGTCCACGAAGGCGAGCTGCGCCCGCGTCCCTCCTTCTGGCAGCTCCTGCACGCCCGCAACGCGCTCGCGCGCGGCGAGCGCACTCAGCTGGTCTGCCATGAGGACGTCCTCGTCTTCCGCAAGCCCCAAAAGCGCTTGGGTTCACGAAAACTGAAGCGCTCTCAGCCGGAACCCAAGTGCTCGAGCGGCTCCAACCATCCCATCGAGAGGTGAACATGCCACGCCCTCCACGCACCCCCCGCCGCTGGCAGATCAGACACGCCGACTGCCTGAAGGCGCTCCCCCGGCTCCAGGCCGCGACAGTCGAACGCGGTCATCACCGACCCGCCATACGGCATCAGCTTCAACGGCATGGCCTGGGACCGCCCCAGCACCCTCGACCCGGCACGACCGGCTGGCAGGCGCCGCGTCAAAGCCAACCCGGCCACCGCGTTTCAGATGTTCAGCGCGCAGTGGGCAGGCGAGTGCCTGCGGGTGCTGAAGCCCGGCGGGCACCTCGCGGCGTTCGCCGCCCCAAGGACAGCTCACCTGCTGGCGTGCGGTCTTGAAGACGCCGGGTTTGAACTGCGCGACGTACTGATGTGGATCCACTCCCAGGGCTACCCCGCCTCCGGGGGCGTGCCCGGTAGCCACGCCGGGTGGGGCACCGGGCTGAAGCCCGCGTATGAGCCGATCCTCCTCGCCCGCAAGCCCCTCGACGGCACGCTCGAGCAGAACCTCGCCCGGCACGGCACCGGGGCGCTGCACATCGACGCCTGCCGCATCGCCGGCCCGGCGAAGCCGTGCCCCGGCGAGAGACGAGCGCACTCCCGCGCCCGCGGCGCGAGCGACCGCGGGCGCTGGCCGGCGAACCTCGCGCTCTCCCACCATCGCTCCTGCCGGGAGCGCCGCTGCAACCCCGGCTGCCCCGTGCGGCTGTTCGGCGAGCGCGAGCGCTTCTTCTACTGCGCCAAGGCATCCCGCCGCGAGCGCGAGGGCGGCTGCGAGCGGCTGCCGCGGCGGACCATCCAGACGCTGAAGATCGGCGCTCAGGCCGAGCGCGACGCCGAGGTTCGTCCGGTCGCCAACATCCACCCGACGGTCAAGCCGATCGAGCTGATGCGCTGGCTGGTGCGGCTCATCACCCCGCCTGGCGGGCTCGTGCTCGACCCCTTCACCGGCAGCGGCTCGACCGGCGCCGCCGCCGTGCTCGAGGGCGCCCGCTTCCTCGGGATCGAGCGCGAAGGCGACTACATCCCGATCGCCAGGGCGCGGATCAAGCACTGGGCCCGCCAGGGCCGGGGCCTCGCGGATGGACTTGAGATCCCTCGCGGATCGAGGTAGACATGGACGTATCGAACCGAGCCCGCCGACAGCCCCCCGCACGAAGAGCCCCAAGGCGCCCGGACTGCTCGCTCCCGCGAGTCGCCGGGACGGCCGATCCTCGACCGGCGGAGAGGCTGACCGTCACCATCCGCGCGACCCCTCTGCCGAACCCCGAGACGAACCCCCTGCGAGCTCAGCAGCTCGCGGTGATCGTGGACCTGCTGCGACGCGCGGCGGCGGAAGCCGCCGGAAGGGATGCGGCCTCGCCAGGCGGCGCCGAGTCGCCCGAATGACCTACTGTCCGCGACGCGGGAAGGGAGCTGAGCAGCGATGAGATGGGCATACTTCGGGCGGGTTTCCGACAAGGATCGTCAGGACCCCTCGCTTTCGATTCCCCGCCAGTTGCAGAAGTGCATCGAGATCGTGCAGCCGCTCGGCGGCGAGATCGTCGCGCACTATTGGGACATCGAGAGCGGTCGAAAGGAGATGGCCGACCGCGGCCAGGGCGCGGACGGGAGTCTGTTCGGGGTTCCCGTCCCGCGCGACGGGGGCGTCACCGAGCTGCTGGCGGACGCCGCCAGAAGCCGGTTTGACGCGGTGATCGTGGAGAGCATTGACCGCCTCTCACGTATCACCGCAGACTCGACACGGGTCGAGCAGGAACTGGAGCGCCTGGGTATCGGTCTGTTCGCGGCGGACGAACCGATGATCGCCAACGCCACCGCGATCCTGACCCGGCGCGTCAAGCAGGGCGTCGCCGAGTGGTACGTGCGGGACCTCATGGAACGAAGCCGCCGGGGAATGGAGGAGAGCGTGCGGCAGGGTTGGCATACCGGGGGGCGGGCACCCTACGGGTACATGCTGGAGGAGCACCCCCACCCGAACCCGAACAAGGCACGCGAAGGCAAGCGCAAGCACAGGCTGATCCTCGATCCGCTGCGCGCTCCGATCGTGCTGATGATCTTCGAGGACTACTGCCTGCACCTGCTCGGCCTCGGCGAAATCTGCGAGAAGCTCAACCGCGATCCCGAGGGCTTCCCAGCACCCATCCCGAACCGCAAGGATGAGAATGGCCTGCGCCATACATGGAGCCGGTCGGTCATCGCGGCGATGCTGCGCAACCCGAAGTACACCGGCTACAACGTGTGGGGACGCAACGACAAGCGCCCCGGCCGACCGCAGATTCGACCCCGCGAAGAGTGGGTGTGGAGCCCGGCTCCCACTCACGAGCCGATCGTCTCAAGAGAGCTATTCGACATGGTGGAGGAGCGCGCCACCCGCAACACCAACGCCATGAAGGCCGGGATGCCACGCGCACAGGTAGGGCCTCCCAAGACCCGCGTCGGGCGTCTCTACCCGCTGCGCGGGCGCGTGCGCTGCGGCCTGTGTGGACACCGCATGGAGGGCTGTCACCAGAGGGGCAACAACTGGTATCGCTGCCAGTACGTCAGGAGGCGAGGAGCCGCCGCCGCTGAGTACGCCGAGCACCCCCAGGTGCTCGGGATCAAGGAGGAAAAGGTGCTGGAGCCGATCCTCGACTTCCTCGCCCGCCGGGTATTCGGCCCGGATCGCCTTCGCCTCCTGCGTGCCGAACTCGCCGACTCGACCGCCTCTACGTGGGAGGAGCACACAGGCGAGCTGGAACGCCTGGAGAAAGAGCTGCACAAGATCGACCGCTCCCTGCGCGTTCAGACGCTCCGGCTGGAGGAGCACGAGGACCCTCGGCATCCGATCGTCGCGCTCGCCAGCGAGCGCATCGAAGAGCTGAGCACCCGCAGGGGAGCCGTCACGGACGCGCTCGAAACCCTCAAGGCGACGCGGCCCGCCGGGCACCACCCCGACGAAATCGTCGCGATGCTCGACGCCGTACCCGACCTACGCGAGAGCCTCAAGACGGCCACTCCCGAGCAGCTCACGGCGATCTTCCGTGCCTTCGACGTGACCATCACCTACGACAAGGCCAACCAATTCCTCGACCTCGACGCGGCGATCATCCCCGAACTGCTCCCCGCCCCCATAACTGAGAACGACCGCTCCGAAGGGCGGCCGCCGTCGCGGATAGATGACATAGCGGGGGCAGGATTCGAACCTGCGACCTTCGGGTTATGAGTTCGCCGGAGGGGGGTCGGGTTGGGTGAGGTTGCCCGTGTTTGCTGGGGTTGGGTCGGGTTCGCCGGGGTCGGATTCGCTCAAAACGGAACCTTGAATGGAACCTTGGGGAGCTACCAGCTGCTCGTCGCTCGACGCAGGCTGATCGGCAGCATCGGCATCCGAAACGCCTCCATCAACCGTGCGCGGCAGCATCCGATCGGCGGGTAGGAGCGGTAGGAGGTCCGGTGGCGAGGGCGCCACGCTCTCGGCGGGAGGGGCCTCGGTCCTGATTTGAGGAGCGCGTGCCTGCCACGCCTTGAGGTTCTGCACGAGGTCGCGGTAGAAGGCCACCGTCTGGGCGCGAGTCTCCCTGACGAACGAGCCCTCGGCTCGACCCCGCTTCTGGCCCATCGGTCGGCTGAGCGTCAGCACGAAGGATCGGGGCTCGCGCTTGCTGTCGGCGGGGAAGAGCAGAGTCTCCGGATGCTCACGCGCCTGCTCCAGCGTCCCGGCGACGCTCTCGCGAGCGTGTGGATACCAGACCTCGACGCGCAGGTCCGGCCATGCCTCGTTCAACTGGCGCAGCAGCCAGTTGATGCGAGACTTGGGTCGCCCTTCGGTGGGCGCGGCGACGTCCACGCTGAGCGACGTCTGCCGGGACTTCAGATCGGCGCATATCCGCAAGTCGCCGACCGCATCCGGGACACGGATCGCTGCCAGGAGCGCGCCCTCTGTGGCCATCGACTTCGCCACTTCTTCCAGCCGGGCACTGGTTGTCTGCTTGCGAGGGCGGAGCGACGCGACGTTGCGGCCGAGTTCCTGGGACAGACTCAGACACAGGTACTCGGTGAACTGCTCCCAGCGTTCGGCCACGTGGCGAACGGCGTCGTCCCCTTGGCGCAGGGTTCCGTCGTGAGCTGCGCTGCGCACGGGCACCCAGTGCTCGCCCATATCCTCGAAGCCGGCGGCTCCGGAGCCTTCGCTGCTGAGGTAGTGGATCAGCTCGCGAAGAACCCATGCCTGGTCGGGGTCGGACACCCCGCGGTAGCGGCTCTGCACGACCGCCTCCGTCAGGACTCGCCACCATGAGAGGTGCCATAGCTTGGTCCTCCGGAGCTTGCGACCATCCACGCAGACGGGCGACTCCGAGGCGCTGTGGGTGATCTGGTTGGAGATCGTGAGCACTCCGTCGAAGCCCTGGTCGCGAGCGATGTCGAGATATCCCCGACCTGCTCGTCCTTCAGCGTCGCGGAGCCAGTCTTGACCTCGACCAGGCAGGTCCAGCGTTTCCCGCCTCGCTCGCACACGATCGCGCCGTCGGGGATCGTGGTCTTGCCGTCGGCGTTCTTGAACCGGACCTCGGCGAAGGTGTCGATGCTCGGCGACTTCGGCGCGCCCAGCTCCGCGAGTAGGGCGTGCCCGAACTCGGGTACTCCGTGCATCACGGCGAGCAGGCAGGAGGTCGCGCGCTTCTCCTGCTCCTCCTGGCTGCGTATGCCATAAGTCGGGATCAGACGGGCGTGCAGCCATCCCTCCGGTCCCGAGCCGGGCTGCTTCCCGTTCGTGAGAGTTGCCATAGCCGAAACCTATCGAGAATGCACCGACTGCGGCAACTACGGACCTGCCCGGTCGTTCGGTCTCTATGACTCGATCTCTTTGGAGTTCTCCGCCAGCTCCCGCGCCCGCCGAGCGGCGAACTCGGCGACCTGCTGCTCCACGCGACGCATCTCTCCATCTCCTCCTCAAGGCCCTCCGTGATTTGGGCCTCCTCGCCGGTCATGAGGACGCCCCGCTCGCCGACGTTGTAGCGAGTCACGGCGATCGGAGTGGCGATCCCCTGCAACGTTAGGTGGGCGACCGCCTCGTTGCGGCCGGCGCAGAGGATGAAGCCGACGGTGGCGCGATCCTCGGGGTGTGCGATGAGCGCATTGACGGCGTTGACGTACAGGTTCATCTTGCCGGCGAACTCCGCCTTGAAGGGGCCGAGCTTCAGGTCGATGACCACGAAGCGGCGGGTGGGGTGGTGGAAGAAGAGGAGGTCGAGGATGAACTCCTCGCCACCGATCTCAAGCGACTTCTGGCGCCCGGCGAAGTAGAAGCCCTCACCGAGAGCCAGCATAAAGCGCTCGATGTCCGCCAGCAACGCCGTTTCCAGATCGCGCTCCTTCGCGCCCTCGGCGAGCTGCACGAAGTCAAGGACGACCGGATCGCGGGTGATGCGCTGCACCGCCTCGGCGTCGTCCGCCTCCAGCGTCCGCTCGAAGTTGGTGATCGCCGCCCCCGCGCGCTCGTGCAGGCGTGTGGCGATGTAAGCCTGTAGCTGCGCGCGGGTCCAGGCGCCGGCACGCTGGACGTACCAGTCTCTGGTGTTACGGTCATCGAGCTTCTGCACCAGCTCGACGATGTGCCCCCACGGAAGGTCTTGCACACCGTGTGCGAGATCTCCCTCTCTGGCCAGCCACGGCAAAAGACCGCATGTGCGCGAGATTCGCGGGCGAGAACCCGGTGGCTCCGGGGAAAGCCGCCCGCAGATCGGCCGACAGCCGCTGCACCACCCCCTGCGTCCGCCGGCCCCGCTCTGGGCCGGCCTCGGCCTGGCGGCGCTCGATCTCCTTGCCGATTTGCCAGTACACCCCGACCAGCTCGGCGTTGATCGCCCTTGCGGCCCGCGCCTGCGCGCTGCGGATGCGGCCCTTGATGTCCTCAAGGAACTCCTCGTAGCTGTGCGCAGGCCCCAGCGTGTCAGTGGACGGATGAGCGGGGAGGTCAGGCATCATCGCGAGCGTATCGACCGCGCCCGTCGTATCGCGAAAGCTCTCTCAGACCGCATGAGAGACCCTCCTCGGGACCGCAGGGCTCATCGGGCATCAGCCCCGGCTCTCCCGCGATCCGCGGGGTCGATCGTCTCGGCCGGGCCTGTTGGGTCTGAGCCGTCCCCAAACGCCCGGTCGACGAACGCGGCTCCGTGCGTCGGATCGGGCGCGTAGTGCCGGTAGATCTCGGTGGTCTTCGCGTCGGAGTGCCCCATCCACTCCTGGATCGCGCGCAGCGGCGCGCCCGCGGCGGCCATCTGCGTACCGAACGTATGGCGCAGCTCGTGGAAGGTGATCTCGCGCACGCCCGCGCGGGCGAGGGCGTCCTTGAAGCGCTTGCGCATCTTGGAGGGGTCGAGTACGTGCCCGGTTTCGGGGTGGCAGAAGACGAGGTTCCCGTCGTCTCCATAGCGCGAGCGCCGGTGCAGGGCTTCGAGCTCGCGGGCGAGCCGCGCGGCCATCGGGACCGAGCGGCCTTCGTGGGACTTGGGGGTGTCCATCCGCCCGCGCGTGAAGTTGTCCGCGACGCGGATGCGCCCGACCTGCCGGTCGATGTCCAGCCACTTCAGCGCCAGCAGCTCGCCCTGGCGCAGGCCGGTGAGCGCGGCGGCCAGGTACAGCGTCCGCTCGACGGCGCCGAGGGTGTCCTCGGGCACGGCGTCGATCAGCTCGTCCAGCTCCGCCGGCTGCAGGAAGCGGACCCGCTGGTGGGGGGAGCGGTTCTTCTTCGGGCGGTCCACGTGGGCAACCGGGTTGCTCTGCGCCCAGCCCCGCTTGATCGCGAACGAGAAGATGCCGTGCAGGAAGTTCAGGTGGTTCTGGACCGTCTTCGAGGACAGTCCCCCCTCGCGCTTGCGCTTGAGGTATCGCGCGACGTGCGCCGGGTCGATCTTGTCGATCGGCCGCTCGCCGAAGAACGGCACGAGATGTCGGCGCAGGTGCCCTCGGTAGTCCTGGATCGTGGAGTGCTTGCGCTCCATGACGTGCTGGAGGTGATCGACGTAGGCGCCGCCGGCCTGCTCGATGGTTCGACGGGCGGCGGTGGGGACGATTACGTCGCGCTCGATCCGCTTGCGCAGCTCCTTCTCGGCCTGCGCGCGCGTCAGCCCGTCCGCGGTGCCCTGGGTGCGCTTGAGTCCGAGCTTGCGCTTCACGCGCGCGCCACCCGACCACCACGAGCCGTACCAGCTGACGCGCCCGGCCTTGTCGGCGACCTCGAAGAGGCGCCCGCTGCCGTACGAGCGCCTACCGGCCATCGCGCGCCGCCCACGGATCGACGGGAAGGGGTGCTTGTGGCATCAACGCTCCAGGTTCTCCGCGAGCCACCGTTCGAGCATCGGGCGCGTGAAGCGGATGTGCCGTCCCACCCGCAGACACGGCATCCGGTGGGCCCGCACCGCTTCGTAGATCCAGCTCGGCTTCACCGCCAGCATCCGGGCGGCCTCCGTCGGAGATAGGAGTGGCCCGTCGGCGAACATGGCGGACCGATCCGGGAGAGGTGGGGACGCTGATATGGGGGCGTGGGTGTGGCTCACTACGGTTAATGTCCGCGAGCGCCCGCACACGGCCAACGGATTTGCCCCAGGGGAGTTCCACTGGCCCCGCCCGCTGACCAAGCAGGGGATGACGGCGAGATGTCGTTGGGGGATTTCGGCGCATTTCGCGGCCTCCGCTCAGATGCAGACCATGACGAGTTCGTCGATGTCGGACCTGTCGAAGGTCTTCTTGGTTATAGTACTTATGAGTATAGCACGATAAATGCTAGATTGGTCGGGTAGGGTTTGATCATGACGCCGGCGCAACGCTTCGGGGCGAATCTCGCCAAAGCTCGCGAGAGACGCGGACTCAGCCAGTCGCAGCTTGCCCGCAAGGTCGAGGTGGTAGACAGCTACATCTCGCGTATCGAGACCGGCCGGGCGCAGCCGTCCTTTCGTCTGATCATCGGTCTCGCGCGTCAACTCGACATCCCGCCGGCAGAGCTGTTCGCCGAAGTCGGGTAGCCGACACGGACCCCGAGCCCTATCGGTCACGCCCCGTCGCGTGATCGCGCTGGCTGCGGTCGGGGGCCGCGAGGAAGCCGCGGATGAGCCTGGACGGACTCGCCACGGAGGGCCACGGCGCGTGCGAGACCTCCAACCCGACGCCCCCCTCGTACGGTTCGCGGTGGGCAAGCGAGGGAACCTGCGCGCGGCTCGCGCGCACCCGGCCGGCGAGCTGCATGACGCGGCGAGCGTCCTGTCCCTCGGCGCCGAGCTCGTCAACGCGGGCGACCTGGCCGCGAGTGCCGTTCTCCACTCGCGGCTGGTCGGGTGGGCGGTGCTGGGTCGTGAAGCCCACGACATCGCCTTCGCGCAGCCCGTAGTGGGTGTGCTCGAGCGCGACCTCCCAACCGCCGAGTTCGCCGCGTCGGTCACGCCCGGGGCGGCGTCGCTCGTAAAGTCCCCTCGCGCCAGTTCTCGCGCCAGTCATGCACGATCTGCGTCGTGGCCGGCGTCGCATCGCGGGCCGTGCGCGGAGGCGATCACCAGGCGGGCGCGGCCGCCGATGAGGGCCGAGAGGATGACGTTCGCGTTCAGCTGCGACTGCGGGAGGCAGCGAACTCGCCGAGCACCTCTTGCTCGTCCATGTTCTTGGCCTTCAGGTCCTCGCCGATCTGCTCGGAGAGGCGCAGGAACACCTCGAGGCGAACCTCGACCGGCAGGTCGGACGTATTCCACGGGAGGAAGAACCCGGCGGGGGTCCCGTCCCGCGTCACGAGGACCACGTCATCGGAGCGGAACATCTCCGATGCGTGATCGCGAAAGTCGCGCACCGTCACGACCTTCATGTGGGCACTTTGGTGGTCACAGGTTGCTTGTAGCGCCTCGCTCTCGTGGCGGAGCCTGCGTGTGATGGGACGCGTCGGAATTTCCCCACGATTTCCCTACCCGTCGGAGCCGGCTCGCGAGGAGTCTGCCTTTCTTGGCCCAAAGCTGGCGAATCAGGGCTTACTTGACGTAGCGCCACGCGAATCATAATCCCACACTTCGGGGTTCAGACCGCGCCTCCGGCATCCGGGAATGCCCTGCAAACACAACGTTTTGGGAGCATAGCAGGGGGCGGGGATGCCTCGACGATTTCCCCAGCGATTTCCCTGGAGGGCCGCTCCGGGGGCGCGGAAGGGTTCCCGAGGGCGGTTCGACCGCCGTTCGGGGCCGATCGAGGCGACGAGCTGGGCGGCGGCGAGCCGGCGCCAAATTCGTTGGCCGCTCCGGGCGCCTGGGGGTCTGTATTACGACGCGCGGCAAATACGCCGGTAGGAGCGTGGTCAGCGCGCGTATTGAACAAGGGGAGCGTTGAAGTAGTGACGAACGATTGTCGCGGTTCGTGTCCGTAGATAGCTGATGGTCATCTGAAGCAGCTCGTCCTTGGTGTCGGGACGCCGGCGGGCTACGTGGGCGTGGACATCGTTGTTGAGGTACTCATCGGGGTTGTGCTCAGGCGCGTACGGGGGTAGGTAGAAGATCTCCAGCTCGGGGTGGTCCTCTTCCCAGGCTCGCACAGCGATCGACTTGTGCAGTTTGGCGTTGTCGACGATCAAGAACACCTTGCGGCCGGCGTGGTGCTCGATCAGCTTGTCGCAGAAGTCCATGAAGGTGATCTCGTTGCCATAACCCTCAAAGACGTCGAAGAGCAGCGAGCCGTCGTTGCCGACCGCGCTGATCACGTTGATCGCGAAACGCTTGCCGGTCACCGAGACGATCGCTCGCTCCCCGACCGGGGCGTAGCTGGTACCAGAGGTCTGACCGGCGCGAAGGCCCATCTCATCAGCCCACAGGATCTTCGCGCCCTCGGCCTGCGCACGAGCATGGATCGCGGGATACTCCTCTTGCAGCCACGCCTTCACGCGAGCAGGGTCCTGCTGGAGCCAGCGCCGCGACGGCTTCTTCTTGCTCCACCCCCAGGTACGCAGGTAGCGACCGACCGTCTGGCGCGAGAGCTGCATGCCGCACAGCTTGAAGATCAACGCACGCACAGCACCGCGACTCCACAGCTTGCCCTCACCGAGCTCCAGCTGATCGGGGTTGCGACCCACCATCGCGCACACGACCTGCTCCTGCTGGACATCCGAGAGCGCCATCTGCTCACGCGGCCGACGCCCCCGACGACGCTCCGCCATGCCCTCCATGCCACCGACCCGCAAGCGCGCCGACCAAGACGCGACGGTACGCGGCGAAACCCCCAGTGCCTCCGCGACCCCAAGATGAGTCCACCCACTCTCAAGCAGCTGCGCTCCCCGCTGACGCAACGCCTCCCGCGCTGACCCCGGCAACTTCCGCGCATCACTGGATTGCGTCACCATGCAAGTATACCCACCTCACACCAACCCTGTGTTAAGTGAGTATTAACACCGGGTTATTTGCCACGCGTTGTAATATCGGGCATGAAGGGACCACCAACAGCAAACCCGCCCGCCACGCTCGCCCAGGGCCCGTTGCTCCGCCCCGAGGAGGCCGCGCACCTGCTCTCAGTCAAGACGAGCTGGGTCTATGAGGCGGTGCGCGCGGGCCGGGTGCCCTGCCTGCGGGTTGGGCGGCACATCCGCTTCACGCGGCACATGCTTGAAGACTGGCTTGCCCAGCAGGCCGACTGAGGCGCCGGGTAGCGGCCGGTTCAGCGCGGCGCGCACCTGCTCCCGTAGGATCACGAGGCGCGGGCCCAGCCCGGAGTCGGGGTTCTCGGAGGCGTCGTGCCATGCTCGCCCGTGCACGGATGGTCTGTGACACTACGGAGAGATGCAGCCCGCAGACCGTCGCAGCGCCGCAGCCGAGGATCTGGCGTGTGCCGGTGGACGCAACGCCCAGGTGGAGATCGTCGAGTACGCCCCCACGTGGCCAGCTGCCTACGCGGCCGAGCGCGAGCGGCTCGCGCCGCTGCTGGCGGACGGGGTGGAGCTGCACCACTTCGGGTCCACCGCCGTTCCCGGTCTGGCGGCCAAGCCGGTGATTGACATGATCGCGCTTGTGGACGACCTCGATGCGCCGATCGCGGCGCTGGTTGGGCGTGGCGGCTACCAGTACCCCCCGGCGTTCAACGCGACGCTTTCCCATCGGCGGTTCCTGTGCTACCCGACAGCCGCACACCGCACCCACCACCTGCATCTCGTGGACGAGCCGGGGGAGCTGGAGCGTCGTCTACGCTTCCGCGACCGCCTACGCGCCGATCCTGTCCTTGCGGGCGAGTACGCGGCGCTGAAGCGGGCACTCGCCGAACGCTACAGGGAGGACCGCGAGGCGTACACCGAGGCCAAGAGCGAGTTCGTCAAGCGATGCGAATAGCTAACCGCGCCCAGCTCCCCCGGCTGCCGAAGGCGATCACGCTGAGGTGCGTGCGGTGAACAGCGCGACAGCGCCTTGAACCCGGATCTCGTGCGAGGCGAAGCTCCGCGCGAGGCCCGCATCGAGGTCTTCGAGGCTGTCGTTGAGATTCGAGAGGACTCCTTGGCGATTGTTGGCCCTGAGCGCGAGCCCCGCGAGCCGGGTGTGCTTGACGCCCCTGCCGAGGATGGTCGCACCGAACAGAACGCCGCCGGGCGCCAGGGCCGTGCGGGCGTGCTCGAAGACGATCGCCTTCTCCGGGATCGCCCCCGGCAGGCAGTGCAGCAGGTGGCTCATCCCCACGGAGTCGAAAGATCCGGGCGCAAGACCCCACGGCTCAAGCACGTTGGCCTGGTGGGTCCGCGGCGCGTAGCGCACCAGCCGCCGGGACGCCGCTTGGAGTGAGTTCCGGTTGAGGTCCATCAGCGTGATCTCCGGCGTCGGCACGGGAAAACGGCACTCGTCGAGCAGCCGTCCCGTTCCGACCCCGATATCGAGGTGTCGCGCCGAGACATGCGCGTCGTAGAGTTCGACGAACCTCGCCTTCGGGCAACGCCACAGGACGGGGCTGTTGAAGCCGTAGACCACAGCGTCGTACACCGCCAGGAAGCTGCGCGTGTAGATCGCCTGGCCGGCATACGCCGGGTTGGCCTTCTCGACGGTCGCCACATCGACAACCTACCAACGCCGTCGCTGCGTCGTCCGGGCTGGGGCGGCGGCCACTCGTGGCATATGGTCGATTCCAGACCGGCCCGGCCACGAGGCGCTCGGTGAGCTGCACCCGCGGCGAGCCGCTTGTCAACCTGGTCGAGCACGGCCGTTGAAGAGCATGGGGCAGCGACGCCGCTGCGCCGCTCACAATCGGCGTGTGGAGCGCCCTCGCAGAAACGTCGAGCTGAAGGCCCGCGATCCAGACCCGGACGCCTCACTGAAGGCATGTCGCGCGCTCGGCGCGGACGACCACGGCGAGATATCCCAGCGCGACACCTACTTCGAGGTCGCGAGCGGCGGGCTCAAGCTCCGCGAAGAGCGTCCGGGCCGCCCGCACCTGATCCAGTTCGAGCGCGCCGACGAACCGCAGCAGCGCGAGAGCCGATACCGCATCGTCGAGGTAGACGATGGCGCCGTGCTGTGCGCCGCGCTCGCCGCGACGATCGGCATACGCAGCGTGGTCGCCAAGCGCCGCCGCCTGTTCCTGTGGCGGAATGTCCGCATCCATCTCGACACGGTCGAGCAGCTTGGCGACTTCATCGAGCTGGAGGCCGTAGCACCGGCAGACTCCGACCTCACCACCGAGCACCGCCTCATCGAGGAGCTGCGCGACGCGCTCGCGATCACCGATGAGCGCCTTGTCGCGCTCGGCTACGCAGAGCAGCTTCTACGCGCGGGCACCACGGCCGGTTGAGGTTCGGCCGGAATCCAGGGACGCGCGGCTGGCCGGGGAACCGGCCACGTCGGCGCGGGCTTCGGCGATCAGGGGCGACTTCGATCGTCGGTCCTCGATCGGCGCTATATTGACGACCGACGGTCAGCGTCGCGGTAGATGCGCGGCAGAGATGAAACAAGACAACGTAGAGGTCTTCCTCGGCCACCCGCTGAGCGACCCGACAGAGCAGAAGTTCCTCCGGCAGCTGCGTCAGGATCTTGAGCAGCGCAGCGTTTCGGCGCTGATCCTCGCGAACCTCGAAGTGAGCCGGCAGCACCGTCAGCTCGACTTCGTGATCGTTACGTCGGCGCGGACGGTGCAGTGCGAGCTCAAGGGCTTTCGGCTGCCCGTGATCGGCTCGGCAAACGGACGGTGGGAGCAGATTATGCCCGGCGGCGAGCAGCGCCCGCTCGACTCGAACGCGGCGCGCCAGGCAAAGGACGGAACGTTCGCGCTGAGCGATGAGCTCAAAGCCTTCTCGCGCAAGGTGACGGTTCCCGCCCCCGAGCGCAAGCACTTCTACCGCGCCATCGACACGGTGGTCTGCGTCTTTCCCGAGATCCCCGTGGGCTCGGAAATCGACCGCCACTCGCACGTCACGGTCTTGGGCTACGACGATCTGCTGGCGAGGCTCGCAGAGGAAGGACCGCGGCTGGCGTGGAAGGACGAACACTGGCGAGCCTTCATCCGGCATCTTCGCCTTTACCACTTGGAGGACAAGCCGGAGCTCGCCCGCCAAGAGCGCGAGCACAGGCAGCTCGTCGACGACTACTCCCGACGGTTCTCGACCAGCCATCGACCGGACCTGTCGATCCAGGTCCCGACAGCGGCGCGGATCGATGACGCTCCGGTTCAGCAGGTCGAGCTGGGCACGCGGCTGAAGCGTGGCGAGGCGGTGGCAGTGTTCGGGCCGTCGGGTGTCGGCAAGACGCTGATGAGCAGACACGCAGCGGTCGAGCTTGCCGAGAGGAATGACGTGCCGATCTGGCTCGACGCGGCTGACTACGACGGCGACTTCGACACGTTGCTTGGGCGTGCCGTCGCCCCGTTCACGACGCGCTCGGCGCGCGAGCTGATCCACGCTGCGAACGCGACCGGACGCCGCGTCGCAGTGTTCGTCAACGGGCTGAACGAAGCCCCGCCAGCTTCGAGAACGAACCTACTCAGCGAGGTGGGCGCGCTTCGACTAAATGAACAGGCGGCTGTCGTGATCTCGTGCCTGACGGCGCCGGCGCTGCCGGAGACGCTTGAGGGGCATCTCGTCGAGCTGCTCCTGCCCGATCGGGCCGAAAAGGGGCTGATCCTTGAGGCATACGACGCGGGTGCGCTCACAGCTCACAGCGATGCGTTCTCGACCCCCTTCGAGCTTGTGATCGCGGCCGAGTGTGCCGGGGACCTCTCGGGGGCACCTACGCGCGCACTCGTACTCGATGCCTACGTGCGACGGCTCGCGCCGTCGGAGGGCGTGCGATCGGTGCTTCGCGCGCTTGCGAGACAGATGTACGCCGAGCTTCGAGGCTCGTTGCGAGTACAGGAGACTGTCCGGCAACTCCAGCGCGCCGCTGGCGTCTCGGCGGAGATGATCGACCGCGCGCTCGCGAGCAAGCTGTTGCGGGTACACCAGGGGCGGCTCTCGTTCTCGCATGAATCGTTCGTCCGGTTCCTCGCGGCCGAAGCACTCGTGATCGATGCCGACGACGCACAGGCGCTGAGCGCGTCGTTGGCACAGCCGGCAAACGCGGAGCTTCGCGCTGATTCGCTCGCACTTGAGAGCGAATCGCGGGTCGTGGAGATCCTCTCCACGCTCGACGACGAGGAGGTGCTGATCGCGGCGATGACCGGGGACCTGGGCGAGAGATGCCGAGTAGCGATGGAGCAGCTCATAGAGGCCGTGCTTGACCGCGCTCGACAGGTCACTGCGAACGCGGAGATGAAAGCCGACGGACCTGATACCTGGGAGGGCCGAACTTGGACGACTTCGTATATATGGTCCCCTACCGACTGCGCGCTGCTGTCGGTCCTCGGCCGTGCGCTGCACGGCGGTCACGTCGCCAACGGCCTGATCGAGCTGTTTGAGCAAACGGATAAGCGGTGCTCCGACTTCCTGACCGAATACGGCCGATCCACCAGCAACGAGGCGATCAGCGCCATCGTCGCGGGCACGTATGCGTTGCCCCTGGCAGACCCCTCGGGTTTGCTCCCAGCGACGGTGGTGTTCAAGGGCTGCGAGTCCGAGCGCTCACGGGGCTTCCGAAACCCGGCCCTCGCCGGAGGGATCGCCGCACGGCTGGTTGAGACATCGAACCGCAACTCGTGGGGAAAGCTGTTGCTTGCGACGGCGCTGTTGCACCGCTACGACGCCGCCGGCTACGAGGTCGTGCCTGACCTGCTCGATAAGGGGTGGGCAGCCGGTGGGTATCACCTGCGCCTTGACATTCTTCATCTCGCCCATGACATCAGCTGGTCGATCGAGGGTGCCCTGAAGGAGCGAGTGAAGGAGACGCTCCAACGGATCGACACACAGAACTGGGCAATCGGGAGCATGCTCTTGGAGGCGCTGGACGCCTACGGCCTCGTAGAAGGGCGGAGTCTGGAAGACGTCGAACGCGAGATCGCGGACGTGCTTGCCGTGGACGACGCTGACGCTCGTGGCGACGAGCTCGCGCGCTCGATGATTTCCAACATGTTCGAGCCGGAAGGGATTGTTGGACCGTACAGCGAGGCAATCGAGGCGCTGGACGATCATCAGCGGACGAGGTTGTACTGGCGCGCGACGCGCGGCGCGACACCGGACGACCTGAGTACCGACGTTGCCCTGACCGAGCTTGAGCGCATCGGTGACCTCAGCGACCCGAGGATACAAGCGCCGTTTGTCCGGCTCATGCGCTCACCAAGTCCTTCGGCTTGGCACAGCGCGCATTGGGGAATACAGAGCTGCCTGGTGGCGGTGCGGGCGACTGCACGCTTCGCGTCCGAGCCGGTGCTGCCTAGCCCGGAGGCTCCTGGACTTGCCGGATGGAGAGTGATCTTTGGTCTCCTGTTTTGGCTCGAACACGCGCGTCTGCGCGAGACGGACAGCTCCGCGGCGGTTGAACGCGCTGCTTGACAAGCTCACCGAGCCGACCGTGCGCGCCGGAGCCGTGGCGGTGCTCGAAGATGATCCAGGCGTCGGACGTTCTCAAGAACATTGACGATCTTCCATCTCTCCACGATCGCCTCGTGGCGAGACATCAGCGTGAGATGTGCGGGCTGCTGCATTGGGGCCTCAGCCATCGGCAAGAGATGACATCGTGCTTCAGGTGGCGTGATGACTCGGTGAGCCGATACATCGTGCAGGCGCTCGGCGCCATCGGCGACGGGGTGAGCGTCAACCTCCTGCGCGGCCACGCGAACAACCCGCAACTCGCCCGGAGTGCTCGCGAGGCCGTGCGGAGCATCGAGGCTCGCCTGCTGGCGTCGGCCTGAGTAGAGATCGGTCGTTTTCGTTTGCTCCTGCCCGGAGGCACGGTTAAACTCGATGCGAGACTGACCGACGCCTACGGCCGCTGTACGCGGTGGCTGTCGCGCAAATAGGTCCGGAACCTAAATCGTGGAGGAAATTCATCCGGAGAGCGGCTCCCAGTTGGGATGAGGCCACTCACTTCTCCAGATTCAGCCGCTTACGCGTGTCCTATCCCATCCTCGACGGTTTGTGCGACAGCCTCCGCGCGAAACAGTAGCGCCCCACAAGGCCACCTCTCTCGTCCCAGGTGAGCGCGCGTAGGACCGCTGGGCCCGACGTGCCTGCTTGTCCCCTCTCTGCCAAGGTGAGGTAATGCCTTGCTCTCAAGGGGGACACCAGTGCGCCTTAGCGAGTATCATTTCCCGACCGTGGCTGAGAGCGACTACCGAGACGTACCAGGTTCTGGTGCCTGGGCCGATAGCGACTATCGAGAGATACCAGTGGAGCACCGCGGCGCGAACCTACGGCGGGAGCTCTTTCGGATCTACCGTGGCAGGTTCTGCTTTCGTCTTGGCGCCGGAACTCGCTGCGGCGGCCCGAACGCCGTCACCATCACCGCCGGCCAGACGGAAAAGCTCGAACTCAGTATGAAGCTGGGCGCATCGCTGCCAGGCATCCCCATAGGGGCGGAGGCTGGCGTCGCCCGAGGGATCGAGGTGACCCACACGTTCTCCCAGCAGTTGGGGCCGTGGTCCGTGGGTCCCTGCGACAGCGTGTTTCCGGTCCTGTGCTTCGACCCGGCCACGCTCCGACAATATCGCTGGAGATGGCCCATCCGGCGCTACGAGCTGCACGGCCTCACCGAAGTCTTCGACCACGGCAGCGATCCCGGCTGGGCTGCGCCGAACAAGATCCCCAACGATCCATTCTGCGATTGTCACGATTCTGCACAGGCGACGACGATCGACGGAACACGGACACCGACATCCGAGGTGCTGCCACGCATAGCCATCGCTCGGCCCGCAGCGTTCGTGCCGGTTCTGGCGGCCGATGGCGGTCGCGAGGATCCAGAGGCCGCCGCCGGACAGGCGGCGCAGGCCGTGAACGTTATGCTCGGCCTCGACGCGGAGGAAGAGCATGAGGAACCACCGCGCATAGACTCAGTCATCGGTGTCGCCCGCTCGGACGGCACGGTGATCTGGCTCAATGGACCCAGCGCTGGCGAACCCAATCTCGCGCTCATTCCGTGGGGCATCTCTTCGGTGGAACGCCGGCAGCTCACCTTCGACAAGGGCATGGTGCCGTTCGTGGCGGTCGGTCCGCCGACGGACGCGGCGTACTGCGAGCTGAAGGTACTTGCGCTGCTGGAGGGTGAGGATCAGCTTCGCGAGATCGTCAGCGATCGGGCCTTCGTGCTTTCCGACGACCGGTTTACCGTCGTCTGGTACGAGGCGGACTTCGGCGAGCTGCCTCACGGGACGACAGGTGTGATCGAGCTAGAGCTTCATGGTTCCTCCGGCGAGGCCATTGGCTACCCGCTGCGGGAACCGTTCGTCGTCGATCCGCTGCGGGCTGTTCAGATGCAGCGGGCGTAGTTCTGCCAGTAGCGAGGTTACGGCAGATAGTCGTTCACCGACGGCCCCTGATCGGCGAGTTAGCCGATCCCAAGCAGTCCCGGAAGCTCCTCCAACGAACGCACTGTCTCCCCGCCCGCGTCCCGCAGGGCCGCCTCGTCGCTGTCGGCGGCGTATCCCAGCGCGCGCATCCCGGCCGACACCGCCGCGGCGATCCCGGAGGGGGTGTCCTCCACGACCGCGCAGCGGGAGGGCTCGGCTCCCATCGTCGCCGCGGCGTGCAGGAAGAGGTCGGGCGCGGGCTTGCCCCGCGGCACCGAATAGGCCGAGAACAGCGCCTCGCCGCGAAAGAGACGATGCAGGCCGGTCAGCCCGAGCGAGAGGCGGGTCTTCTCCAGCTTGCCCTGCGAGGCGACGCATACCGCGACCCCGGCGGCGCTGATGCGCTCCACCGCCTCGGCCGCGCCCGGCACGGGCCGGAGTTCTCGGCGAAACGCCTCGGCGCGGTCACGCTCGTATCGCTGTAGCCAATCCTCGGGTAGCGCGCGGCCGAGCTTCGCCTGCGCACGGAGGACGATGTCGGCCAACAGCAAGCCCTGGTAGTCGCGGCGGGCCTCGGCGAGCGTGGTCGGCAGACCCTCCGCGGCCAGCGCGCGGGCAAGCACTTCGTTGGAGATGACCTCGCTGTTAACCAAGACGCCGTCGCAGTCGAAGATGACCAGTTGCAGATCGCGCGTAGGACGCCGTGAGGTTGTCTGTGCCATGCCGTCGGTGGTCGTGTTGGTCAGGCGGTGGCAGCTATGCGCGGCGCCACGACGGATTACGTGTGGACCTCAGCGGGTCGCAAGGCGGTGAGCGTGACTCTGTTCGGCCGCACGGCGGCGACGATACCGGAGGGCGGACTCACGAGCGGGTGGGCACCGCAGTTGCGCCGGCGCGTGGCGGCCTGGCTTACGCCGCGATCGTTCCTGGTGCCTCGCGGCACTTTGCCTGGTGCAGTTCGTCGCGGAAGACCGTCGGTGGCACTCCGTAGAGGCACCGGAAGGCACGGGCGAAGTGGGCGGGCTGGCGGTAGCCGACCAGCCGCGCTACCTCGCACACCGGGATCGCGGGCCGGGACAGCAGCTCGGCGGCGGCGGCCATCCGTCGCGCCCGGAGATCCTCACGGAAGGTGTGGTTGCCGAACTGAGCGAAGGCGCGCTGGAGCTGGCGAGGAGAACTCGCAAGCGACCTGGCGACCGCCTCGATCGTCAGGGACGTGCGGTAGTGGCGCATGATGACCACCCGCGCGAGCAGGTACAGCCGACGGCGCTCCCGGAAGGTCTGAGGACGCATCGCTTCCAGCTCCACCCCTTTGCTGAACTCGGGGCGGCAGAGCAACCGGCCGGTTTGGTATTCGGCGAGCTGCTCGGCCTCGTGGATGCCGACCTTGGCCAGGCTGGGGAGGACAGCCTGGCTCACGGCCGGTTCGGTGACGCGCATGGCTGAACCGGCGCGTCAGAGCGTCATCAGTTCGTCGAAGCGCCTGGCGACCTGCGAGGCGATGGCCCGCCTGCCGCGGCGTTCGATGAGGCCCGCCCCGTCGAGGCGGTCCAGCGCGTCGGTGATCGTGAGCTTTCGCTTGTTCTTCCTGGCGCCGAGCGCGTCGCGTATCTCCGGCTCGGAGAGCGGCCGTTCGCCGTCGCTGCAGCGTGCGAGCAGATATTCCAGGACGGCGTGGTCCTGGTGGCGCTCGTACTCCGAGCCGGGGTCCTGGGACTGCGTGAGCTCGTGGAAGCGCACCGCCGGGTGCGAGGCGGTGGCGAGGTCGTTCCAGCGGTGGATGAGACCGGCCCGGCGCAGGCGCTTGAGGCTGTCGGGGACGTGGCCGGGGGTGCTGATCGCGCGGGCGATCTCCGCTTCGGAGAGCGGGCGCTGCCTGTCGATGTCGAGCATGAACTGGAGCACGGCCTGGTCGAGGCAGGCGTGCTCCTGCGAGCCCTCTGGGGTACGGTGTTCGCGCATGGGAGGTCATATCTCCTGTGTCACGGCCCCGGGGCAGCGCTAACTGTCGCCGGGGCCATCTGGTTTTCAGATTGAAGATCGACCGTACACGGTTTCTGAAGCGCCGTGGGCGCGTGATGCGAAGTTGACACAGAGACAGCGCGAGGTGTAACAGTCGGCCGGCGGCTATTCCCTCGCCCACTCCGCAGGCGGCGCACCTGGCTTCCACGCCTTCGTGACGCCGCCGCCCTGCCGGCGCAGGACATCGGCGAAGTCGGCGAGCTGGTTCTGGAAAGCAAGCTCCTCACGCGGGTCTACACCGGCGTCGTCGAGCTCTGCTCGCCAGACGGCGAGTGCGCACAGCGTCTCGGTCTGCGATTCGTCGGTCCACCACTTCTCCTTGAGCGTTTCGAGGTGGCGGGGGTAGCGGCCGTGCAGCGCGACGACCTGGCCCCACATCTGCCGGCGCCATTCGCCGTCGCCGCCGTAGGGCTCAAGCCACGGCGCGCACTCGCTGCCCTTCCCGCCGACGAGCACGGGCGCGGGCCTGAGCGGGCGGACCGTGCCGTCCTTGGCGGCGAGCGCCACTCCGTTGCGGACGATCTGTCCGGCAAGCGTGGAGGGTGGCGTGTCGGCCCCGGCGGCGAGTTCGTGCAGCTGGAGGGCTACGGGGTCGGGCAGGACGATCTGCAGTCGTTGGCTCATCGTGTTCGCTCCTGTGCTGGTGGTTGGACGATGCGGTTGATGGCGCGCGCGATCCCCGGCAGCGGGCTGCGGCGGCTAGGCGCGATCGGGTGGCGGAAGCCCGGCCCGTAGTCGGCGTCGGGCAGCTCGGGGTGCGCGAGCGATGGTGTCTGCGCGTGGCTGCGGCGCATGTTGGCCGCGAGCCGCTGGATGCGGTCGGCGTCGTGCCCTTCGACGCCAAGGTCTTCGCGGGAGACGAACCAGTCGGTGCCCTGGCGGGCGCGGGACGCCTCGACGTAGGCGGACTCCTTGCTGGACTGCCAGCCGCCGGAGACGACCAGCGTGCGGGTGACGGTCGCGCCCTGCGCGCGGTGGATGTGCTGCGCGTACCCCAACCTGACTCGGGCGAGGTCTTCGCCGGCGAGTGCTCGCTGTCGGCCGGTCACGTCGAACTCGATCAGCACCTCTCCGGCCGGGGTGACGTCGAGGACTTCCCCTTGGCTGCCGTTCTCGATGCGCTCGACGCCCGGCTCGTGGTGCTGGTCGATCATCGCCACCCGGTCGCCCCGGCGGACGCCGTAGTGGACGCCGGGCACCTGGACCTCCTGCTCGCCGAGTTCCCCGCGCTCTGCCCGGTAGTGCTGCGCGCGGGCGTTCAACCTGGCGATCTCCTTGTTGGAGGCGTCGGATATCAACGCGACCTCGCTTGGGTCGTGGGTCTCGGTGAGCGTGGCCCAGTTCTCCACGGCCTGCTCGACGGCCTCGTCGCGGGTGTCGGCCATGTGCAGCTGCCCGCGGGAGTGGTAGTGCGCCATCGCACGGTCGGAGCGTCCGGCGCGCAGGTCCGCCCACGCGCGCTGTTCGGCGGGGTCCAGCGTCCGGCGGATGTTCGAGAGCTCGGCGCTCGGCGCGATCAGGGCGAGGCGGTCGAACATGCCGCCGGCGCCGATCGAGGGCAGCTGCGCGCCGTCGCCGATGGCGACGAGCTTGGAGCCGGTGCGCTCCACGACCTCGGTGAGCCGGTCGAGCCGGTCGGTGTCGGCCATCCCGCCCTCGTCGAGGTAGATCGTCGTGCGCTCCCCGATGGCGAGCTGCCCGCGCTCCGCGCGCGAGACGAGCGCGTCGAGCGTGAGCGTCCGGCCGGCGAGCGCGGGGCTGTCCTGGCCGAGGCGCTGGGCGGTGGAGCCCGACACGGCGATCCCGAGCGTCTCCCGGCCGGTGTACTGCTCGGCGCGGGCGGCGGCGTCTATCACCACGCCCTTGCCCGTCCCGGCGGGCCCGACAAGGACCGCGGCGCGCTCGGGGCCGGTGATGACCTCAAGCGCCCGGGCCTGCTCGTCGCTCAGGCGCCCGCCGATCCGCTCGGCGACCTCCTCGCCCGCCGCCGTGCGCGCCCGCTCGCCCACGTCGCGGCCGGCCGCGCCGGCGAGGGCGGTGAAGCGGCGCTCGATCGCCTGCTCGCGGGCGCGCACCGCGAGCGTCGTCATCAAGCCGCCCTCCAGGGGGAGCACGCGGCGTTCGGCGATCATCGCCCGCGAGAACGCAAGCGCCTCGTGCGGTGAGAGCTCCCCGACGGATTGCTCAAGCAGGACCGCCCGGAACTCGCCGGGTGCGAACGTCGCGGCGCGCTCGGTCAGGCGCTCCTCGACCCTGTCCCCGAGCGTACGCTCAGGCGCCGGCCCACCGGCGGCGCCGAGCAGCCGCGCGGGCTCATCGCCGCCGAAGCCAAAGCGCGCCGCCGTCTCGTTCCACGCCGCCTGTAGGTCGGCGCGCGTGACGAGCACCTTCGCCTTGCGATTTTCCAGCTTCAGCCGGCGCAGCTCCCCGCGCTCGGGCGCGCGGCCCCACTGCGCGCGGAAGCGCTCCGCGGCGGCAGCGACCTCGCGGCTGCGGGCGGAGAAGGCGTCGAGCAGCCCGCGGGGCATCCCGGCGATCTCGAAGTAGCGCCCGTGTTTGCCGGTGCCCTGCTCGATCGCGTACCCACGCTGCTGGAGCTGGT
Organism: uncultured Solirubrobacterales bacterium; assembly: GCA_963813765.1. Classification (GTDB taxonomy): domain Bacteria; phylum Actinomycetota; class Thermoleophilia; order Solirubrobacterales; family Solirubrobacteraceae; genus Palsa-744. The sequence goes on along the minus strand of CAWFAB010000001.1, from coordinate 521,189 downwards.
GCGCGAGCGCCGAGCGGTAGAAGGCGCCGAGCTCCCGCGCGGAGCGGAAGACCGGCCGGGAGGCGACCGCGACGATCCGCCCGTCCTCGCGGATCGCGCTCGTGATGACGACGTGGCTGTGCAGCTGCGGGTCCGGCGCGTCGCCCTCCAGCACGCCGCGGGCGGTGGTGTGCCGGTACTCGGCCGCCACGAGATCGACGGCGGGCTCCTCCACGACCTCCCCGCCGTAGCGGCGGCGCACGACCGGGACCGTCTCGGTGAGGTGAGCCATCGCCTCGCCGACCGCGGCGGCGTGCGCGGCCTCGATCTCCCGCCGCTGGGACTCCTCCCCAAGCGCCCACACGGCGCTGACCGAATAGGCCGCGCGTACCGGTATGCCGCGTTGGGAGGGAAAGGTCGTGTCCGCGAGGCGTATCGCTCGCTGCTGACGCGGCATAACGGGCGGTGCATGCTGCTCTCTTTTATCGCGAGAGAGGAGAGCAGCAATGAGTTCAGCGAGGTATCGAAGTGGTGCGGCTGGCCCGCTGGAGCCGTTCAGGGATGGGTTCCGAGGCTTTTTGATCGCCGAGGGATACGCGTCGAAGTCGATCGAACTGCGTCTGGCGCTTTTTTCGCATGTGAGTCGCTGGATGGGCGAGCGTGGGCTTGCGCCGAGCGGGCTGGCTGGGGTGGGCGAGGAGTTCTTCAAGGAGCGCCGTCGTCGCTATAGCTGGCTGGTGACGACACGTTCGCTTGCACCGCTGCGCCGCTATCTGGCGGTGATCGGCGTCGTGTCTGTGGATTCGGTGTCGCTGCCAGCGCCGAGTCCTGCTGAGGAGTTGATCGAGCGCTACCGTCGCTATTTGGAGTGCGAGCGGGGGCTGGCTGCCGGTTCGATCGAGCTCTACCTGGCCCAGGTGCGCCGGTTTCTCGCTGCTTGGTGGCCAGGCGGTGAGGTGCTGGCAGGGGAACTCGACGCGGCGGGCATCATGGCGTTGGTGCGTAGGGAGGCGACTCGCAGCGGCGGGCCGCAGCCCAAGACCGTGGTGTGCGCTCTGCGGTCCTTCTTGCGCTTCCTTTACGCCGTTGGCTTGACCGAGCGGCCGCTGGCCGAGGCGGTGCCGTCTTTGGCGGACCGGCGCCGGGAGTCGATTCCTCGTTACCTTGATCCCGAGGTGCTCGCAGCGCTGCTCGCCGGCTGCGACGTCGTTACCGTCGCTGGTCGTCGCGATCTCGCCGTGCTGAGGCTGCTCTCGCGTTTGGGTCTGCGGTCTGGGGAGGTGGCCGCGCTGAGCCTTGAGGATCTTGACTGGGAGGCGGGCGAGATCGTGATCGCGGGCAAGGGCAGGCGCAGAGAGCGTATGCCGCTGCCGCCGGAGGTCGGCGATGCGATCGTGGCTTACCTGCTGGACGGTCGCCCGCCGAGCCGCGAGCGGATCGTTTTCCTTGGCTTGGACGCGCCTCATGCGCCGCTGTCACGGAGCGGGGTCAAGTCGATCGTCTATCACTGCTGCGATCGCGCGGAGCTGCCTCGCGTTGGCCCGCATCGACTACGCCACACGGTGGCGACCGAGACTCTGCGCGCCGGCGGATCGCTGAGCGAGGTCGCCCAGCTGCTGCGCCACCGCTGGGTCCAGACGACCGCCACATACGCGAAGGTCGATCACGGTTCGCTGCGGGCGTTGGCTCCGCGGTGGCCGGAGGTATCGGCATGAGCGCCCTGGTCAGCGCCGTCGAGGACTACCTCGCCCTGCGCCGCTCGCTCGGCTTCACGCTGCATCGCATCGACGGGCTGCTGCTGGACTTCGTCGCTGAGCTGGAGGCCGGCGGGCTGGAGAGGATCACGACCGAGGCGGCCCTTGCGTGGGCGACTAAGCCCGCCGGGGCTGACCCCTACTGGCACGCCAAGCGGCTCGGGTGCGTGCGGCGCTTCGCTGTCTATCTGAATGCTCTGGATCCCCGCTGCGAGGTGCCGCCGCGCGGCCTGCTGGCAGAGCGCGCCCGGCGCGCCACACCGCATCTCTACTCAGCACAGGAGGTGAGGGCGCTGATGAGCCAGGCTCGCCTGCTCGCTCCGAGACTGCGCGGCGCATCGTATGAGGCGCTCATCGGGCTGTTGGCGGTAACGGGCATGCGACCCGGCGAGACCGTGCGTCTGCAGCGCCGCGATGTCGATCTGGCTGGGGGCATCGTGCGTGTCTTGGCCAGCAAGAACGACTCGCGCGAGCTGCCCTTGCACCCCAGCGCAGTGAATGCGCTCAGCGCCTACGGCCGGCTGCGGGACGAGCTCTACCCGAGGCCGGCCGGTACGGCCTTCTTCCTCTCCGCCGCAGGCACACCGATTGCCCGTGAAACCCTCATCGCGACCTTCGCGCGGCTGCGCCGCGGCGCCGGCCTCGATCCCCCGCCGGGATCGGGACGTGCCCCGCGCCTGCACGACTTCAGGCATTCTTTTGCTCTGCGCTGCCTGCTCGACTGGTACCGGTCCGGTGCCGACGTTGCCGCGCTGCTGCCGAGGCTCTCCACGTATCTCGGGCATCGAGATCCAGCGTCCACGTACTGGTATCTGACCGCCACGCCCGAGCTGCTCGCGCTCGCCGCGCGGCGACTGGAGCCCGGCCAGGAAGCAAAGCCATGAGCCCGCTCGCCCCCACGCTCGAGGCGTTCTTCACGACGCGTCTTGCCAAGCAGCGTCAGGTGAGCAGACGGACGCTGGAGACATACCGGGACGCCTTCTGCCTGCTTCTCTGCTACGCACAAGCATGCACGGGCAAGGCCCCGCTCGAGCTCGACATCGCAGACCTCGACGCCGAGCTGATCGGCGGCTTTCTTGAGCACCTCGAAGCGGAGCGCGGCAACAGCGTCGCCACGCGCAACGCGAGACTCACAGCGATCCGCTCCTTCTATCGCTACGCGGCCTACCGGCATCCGGAGCACGCCGCGTTGATCGGCCGGGTACTCGCGATCCCCATAAAGAAGTGCGAGAGCACAGTCGTATCGTTCCTGACCGACGCCGAGATCGAGGCCGTGCTCGCCGCCCCCGACCGCAGCACCCGCGAAGGACGACGCGACCATTGCCTGCTCCTCGTGGCGGTTCAAACCGGGCTGCGTCTCTCCGAGCTCACCGGCCTACGCTGCCAAGACGTCAAGCTCGCGCCGCCAGCCCACGTGAAATGCCTGGGCAAGGGCCGAAAGCACCGCGAGACTCCACTGAGCTCCAGCGCCGTGCGGGCCCTGCGCGCCTGGCTGCGTGAGCGAGGCGACGAGGACCACGAGCCGCTCTTCCCCTCACGACTCGGCGGGCATCTCAGCCCCGATGCCGTGCAGCGACTGGTAGCCAAGCACACAGCGACAGCCTCACGGTCCTGCCCATCGTTGCGCGCCAAGCAAGTGACACCACACACGTTGCGTCACAGCTGCGCCATGCGACTACTGCACCACGGCATCGACACCGCCGTGATCGCCATGTGGCTCGGTCACGAGCGACTGCAATCCACCCAGACCTACCTCCACGCCGACCTCACGATCAAGCAGCAAGCCCTCGACCGGATGGCACCCGACGGCCAAGGCGCAGCGCGCCGCTACCGACCACCCGATCGCCTCATCGCCAAGCTGAAGGCCCTCTGATATGCCGCGTCCGATCGCTCCGCGACCTCCCCCACACAGGACTTTCGTGCCGTCCTACCGCCAAACGCGGCATAACGATATGCGCGGCATATTCGGTGAAATGCCGCGCGCGGCATTTGACCGACTTGGGAGCGCTGAACGTCAGGTCGATTCCGCCGCCGCGGCCGCCGCCGGCGCCCTCGCGGCGGAGCCACGCACCGCTGCGCGGATGGCGACCCTCCATCAGCGCGATGAAGTCCCGGCCCTCCACACGCTCACCCTCGATCCCCAGCCGCGCGAGCGTGTCAGGGGTCGCGAGCCACCGGCCGGGGGCCTGCGTGGGCTCGCCCTCCGGGCTCAAGTAGTAATCGCCGCGCTCCGGCTGGATGGTCTTTGACTCCAGGTAGCGCGCGTAGCCGCCGCCCTTGGCGGCGCCGATGCTGGCTGCGGTCATCATCACCCCCTACAGACCACGACCTCCCGAGACCGGCCAACGAATTTGCACAGCGCTCGCACAGCGCCCGGAGGCGTGTGCATCTAGTCTGTTTGGGCTTTGGTGCTGTGCGCCGGGCGCGCGAGCCGCGGGCGCAGCCGTCAGGCAAGCCGGCGGCTCTGGCGCGTAGGCCGAAGGGCCGTGGTGGCCGCCGCGAAGCGGCGAGCCGCGCCGGCTGCGGGCGTAGCCGGCAGCCGGCGAGCGGCCCGCAGGCCGTTGAGGCGTGCGGCGCCGGGGTCGGTGAAGCCGACCCGGGGGAGGCGGTCGCGGGGCGGGCGCGAGCCCGCGTGCTGTCCAGGCGGTTGTCGTATCGGGCCCGGGCGTGGTGCGCCGGCCGCGTGAGCCTGCGAGCGGCAGCGAGCAGTGAGCGAGCAGCCCGCAGGGCTGCGCGGGCCGGCAGCCGACCGCGCCGGGGTGGCAGGAGAGCCGACGGTGGGAGGCTCGGTCACGGCGGGCGCGAGCCCGCGTGCAAGCCGGCGCTCTTTGTGAGAAAGCTCGCGGTGGTGCGGGCGACTGACGTAGCGAAGCGCAGGCGTCAGGGACTTGTGGCCTGCCGCGCGGCTTTGCCCTTCGAGGGCCTTTGAGATGCGCGCCCCGATGTCGCGCCCGCACCCTCTGCGCTCACGGCGCGCGGGCGATCCCGGTCAGAGTTCGACCTGGTGCTGTAGTTCGCGCTCGGCGGCACGCCGGGCGGCGGTCGGGCTGACGGGAGGCCCGCCGTGGCGGCGCGGCAGCGGCGGGGTGCCGGCGAGGAGTTCCAGGCGGCGGGTCTTCTGGCGCGTCAGCGACGGCCGCGCGAACACGTAGTCCTCCTCATTTGTGAGGAGATGCCAGCAGAGCGCGAGGAGTTTGCGTGCGACCCCGACGGCCGCGATCTGCGCGCCGCGGCGTGCACGGACGCTGCGCGCGCTCACGCAAGAATCCCCAGACTCGCTCACCGAAATTCCCCAGGCCTCACGGCCCCTGTCGCGTAGCTCAGCCGTAGGCGAAGCGGAGCGACAGGGGCCCGCGCGGTTCCGTCAGGTCCCTCCTCGATGGTCGTGGTGTTCATGCCATCGATCATCAGAGGAAGGACCTCGGGAATGCTCACACAGGAGGAAGACATGGAGATTGCTGCGTTGCGTGGCGGGGGCTGGTAGATCTCGGCGATCGCGCGTCATCAGCGCTGAGGGTCGGACGCCTGACCTTGCCGGGCACCTGCACCGGCCGACCCCTTCGCGGCCTGCTCACGGGAGATTTCCTTCTGGCAGTAAGGGCAGCTCGGGCAGCGGCCAGGGCCACCGCCGCCGGAGGGGGGCATGATCATCGCGTGGACGCCGGGATGTCCGCAGCGGGCACATGAGACGACCACCTCCCCGGCCTCCTCAGGCGGGCCAGACCAGGCCGTTGTCGTCGACCCGATACTTGCTCTGGTAGTCCTTCGCCTTGACGCGTGCGTTGATCTGCTTCGGCTCGGCTGGCAGGCCGTCGCCTTTGAGGTACAGGCCAAGCGTTTCGATCCGCGCCGCGAGGTCCCGGTAGGACCGCCCCGGACGTTCGTTAAGCACCTGATCGATCGCCTCGTCGAGAGTCATGCCCTGAGTTTAGGAGAGGAGCTGGAATGCTCCACGCCGAGAGCATGCTCAGGCGCGGGCGACGGCCCGCTGACCATCGATCTGCCGGCGAGCGGGCTGCTCGTTTGAGTACGCGCGCGGATCGGTCCACGACACGCTGATCGGCCGGCTCCCCGCCCGCGGAGGGCCGACGGCGACCTCGACCTCGCTGGCGCCTGTCGCGATAAGGCGCTCGGCGATCAGCAGACGTGCGACGGGCTCATAGATCGCATGCGGCTGCGAGAGCCGGTCGAGCTCGTCGAGCGGGTCGCTGGTGTCAACGGTGCTGGCGAGCATCCCGAGCTGCTCGGGCAGCGGGTCGCCGAACAGACCGCCGGCCAGCCCCGCTTCGATCTGCTGCTCGGGGCTGACTCCGCTGATGCTGGCGGCGAGGGTCGAGCGCCGACCATCGGCCCAGCTCACGTCCGCGTTGATCGTGAGCTCTTGGAATGTGGCCGAGGCGCTGCGATTGCTCACTGCTGTCACCCGGGCGGCTCCCGACATGTCACCGAAGGTGACGGGGACCAACTGTGAGCTGCGGGCGTGCTCAGCTGGTCGTAGCGTCCGGATGGCATTCGTGACGGCGCGGTCGCGAGTTTGCGCGGTGACTGTCAGCCGATGCCCGTCATCTTCGATCGAGCTTGCACGGAACACGATCTCGTCGAGCTTCACCCATGGCGTGTCCTGCTCGGTGGCGATCCCGCGGATCCGCTCCTCGACTGATCGGGTGAGGCTCGGAACGGTCGTGTAGGTCCCGGTCGTGTGAAAGACCTGCAGCTCGGCGACGAAGTCCCGGGCGTGCCCTTGGCGAGCGCTTTCCTCCGCGGCGACCCAGGTCGCGATGCGGAGCCCGCGCCGGCGTGCCTCGAGGTACTCCTCATGGGTGGGTGAGCGTCCGGAGGAGAGCATCCGGCCGTACCGGTCAGCGATAATCGCGACGTAGATATCGCTGCGGGCCACCCCGTCGAGATATGCGGTCTCGGGGTCGTCGTCGCGACCGCCGAGATCCTCGAACATCACGACGTTGAGCCCGATCGCCCGGAGAGCGTCGGCGACGGCGCGGCGCTCACGCTCAAGATCGCGCATCTCGCTGGAGACGAACACGGTATGCGTGGCGGCCCACGCCCGAAACGAAGCCTCGTCGAGCGCCGGTGGGCTCTGCGCACGGTCGATGATCAGCGGCATACGGTGGATCTTGACGCACCGCGCCGTGATTACCAACCACGGCTGGCCGGGCATCCAGCATCGCGAACTCGCACAAAGCAGATCGACCGACTGCTTCCGCATCTGCTCAAGTCAGCAGGCGAGTAAACGGCTGGAGGCGCATACGCCCGAGCAGCCGTCGCCGCGCTTACGCCCACGGCTAACGCCCGTCGGCACAAACGCAAACGGAACCCTATTGGAACCTTGTCGAGCCGCAGCAGGGCCCAGACCACGAAAAAAGGCCCTGATTTCCAGGACCTTTTTTCATAGCGGGGGCGGGATTCGAACCCGCGACCTTCGGGTTATGAGCCCGACGAGCTACCAGACTGCTCCACCCCGCGGCGCTACCTATGTTCTAGCAAGAAACCCTCAGACGCCACGCCGCCCCGAGCCGAACCACACCCGCCCCTCAGAACGCCACCGGCTTCCCGTCGCGGAAGAACCCGCCGGTGGGCCCGTCATCCGGGAGCGTCGCCAGCCACACGATCCCCGCCGCCCCCTCCTCCACCGGCTTCTGCGCGCCCATCGGGCCGCCCATGTCGGTGTTCACGAAGCCCGGGCACGCCGAGTTGACCAGGAAGCCCTCCCCGCGAGCTCGGTCGAGAGGATCCGCGTCATGCGCGTTCAGCGCGGCCTTCGAGACCCGGTAGCCCGGGCGACCACCCGCCCATCTCCGCCACGCCGCCCATCCCGCTCGACACGTTCACGATCCGCGGGTGCCCGCTCGCGCGCAGCAGGTCCAGCAGCGCGATCGTCAGGCGGTAGGCGCCGAAGAAGTTCGTGTCCAGCGCCCGCTGGATCGCGTCGAAGTCCGGCTCGTCCCCGACACGCCGAAGTCGCTGCCAATGCCCGCGTTGTTCACGAGCACGTCCAGCCGCCCCGGGTCCGCCCGCACCGCTCGGCCGCCGCGCGCGATGCTCCGCCGGATCGGCCACGTCGAGCGTCAGCGCACGCACGCCCCCCGGCGCTCGGCCACCTCCGCGCGGCCGCGCTCGCCTTCGCGCCGTCGCGGGCGCTCAGCAGCACCTCATATCCGCGCCGGCGAGCTGGCGCGCGACCTCCCTGCCGATCCCGCGGTTGGCCCCCGTCACGAGCGCCACGCCCCTGCCTCGCCGCTGCTCGCTCATCGCGCTCCCCCTCCTCGCTCATGTCCCCACACAGCCTCTACCATCCCGCGCGTGCGCGTCGCCGTCGTCGACATCGGCACCAACTCCACCCGCCTGCTGATCGCCGATGTCGATCCCGACGGCGGCCGTCACCGACCTCGTGCGCCACTCGCGGTCACCCGCCTCGGCGCCGGCGTCGACTCCGGCGGGCGCGCTCTCCCACGAGGCCATCGAGCGCGCCTGTTCGCCGTGCTCGCGCGACTACCGCGAGCGCGATCGACCGCCACGGCTGCGAGGCCAACCTCGCCGTGCTCACCTCCGCCGTGCGCGACGCCTCCAACGGCGCCGAGTTCGCCGAGCGCGTGCGCGAGCGACTACGGCCTCGACGCGCGCGTGCTCTCCGGCGACGAAGAGGCCCAGCTCACGTTCCTCGGCGCGATGTGCGACCGCGCGCCCTCCACCGAGCCCACCGTCGTGATCGACATCGGCGGCGGCTCCACCGAGTTCGTCGTCGGCCACGGCCGCACCGCCGGCTTTCACGTCTCCCTGCCACGCCGGCGTCGTGCGCATGAGCGAGCGCCACATCCACACCGACCCCCCCGCCCCCGCCGAGCTGCAGAGCCTCGCTCCTCGACACCCGCACGATCTACCTCGAGGGCCTCCCCCCCGAGGAGCGCGCCCCCGTCCGGCACGGCATCGCCGTCGCCGGCACCGCCACCTCCGCGGCCGCGATCGACCAGGAGCTCGACCCCTACGACCCCGCGCGCGTGCACGGCTACCCGCTGCTGCTCGCCACCGTCGAACTGCTGCTCGCCCGCCTCGCCGACATGGACGAAGCCCAGCGCCGCCGCGTCGTCGGCCTGCACCCCGACCGCGCGCCCACGATCGTCGCGGGCATGATCCTGCTCGGCGAGGCCATGCGCGCGTTCGAGCTCGAGCAGGTCGAGGTCTCCGAGCACGACATCCTCTACGGCGGCGCGCTGCGCCTGGCCGGCGTCGGCTGACGCCGAGCCGCCGTCGTTGACTGCCAGCCTCCACGCGAGCGCCCGACCGCCGAGCCCCGAGACGCTCCTTACGCGAGGTTCGACTTGCGCGGGTAGGCGACCGCCGGGGTCGGTCAGCACGTTCACCAGCGCCGGCTTCCCCGCCGCGAACGCGCGCTCGAGCGCCGGCCCCACGCTCCTCCGGGCGCTCCACCAGCTCGCCGTGGCACCCGAGCGCCTCCACGACCTGGTCATAGCGGGTCCCCGGCCGCAGCTCGGCCGCCACCGAGTAGCCGTACAGGAACTCCATCGGGTGCTTCTCCAGCGCCCAGATCCCGTTGTTGCCCATCACCCCCACCACGTTCACCCCGTGGCGCGCGAGCGTGTCGAACTCCATCCCCGAGAAGCCGAACGCGCCGTCGCCCAGCAGCAGCACCACCTGGCGCTCCGGGCGCGCCAGCTTCGCCGCCAGCGCGTAGCCGGGGCCCGCGCCGAGGCAGCCGAACGGCCCCGGGTCCAGCCAGCATCCCGGCTCGATAGCTGTCGACCACGCGCCCCGCGTAGGAGACGAAGTCGCCGCCGTCGCCGATCACGATCGCGTCGCGGTCGAGCACCTTCGCCAGCTCCGCGTACAGCCGCATCGGGTGCAGCGGCGCGCGGTCGTCCTCGAGCTCCGCCCGCTCGGCCTCGCGCCGCTCGCTCTCCGCTCGCGCGCAGCTCGGCGATCCAGCGCTCGCTCGCCAGCGGGCCTCGCCCGCCGCTCCCGCGCCGCCACGCGCAGGTCGCCCAGCGTCTCGCCCAGCGCCCCGTAGCACTCCGCCGCCGACCGCCCGCGGGTGCCGCCGCTCCGGCTCCGCCACGTCGATCACCACGATCTCCGTCTCCTCGCCGAACGCCCCCCCGAAGCCCAGCCGGAAGTCCATCGGCACGCCGATCACCAGCGCCACGTCGGCGCCCTTCAGCGCCTGCGAGCGCGCGCGCGAGAAGAACAGCTCGTGGTCGGCCGGCACGCAGCCGCGCGCCAGCCCGTTGAGGAACACCGGGATCCGCAGCGTCTCGGCCAGCGCTCCAGCAGCGCCCGCTCGCCGTGGCCCCAGTAGAGGTCCGTGCCGGCCATGATCACCGGGCGCTCGGCCCGCCGCAGCAGCTCGCCCGCCGCGTTCGATCGCGCTCCGCCGGCGCGCCCCGTCGCGCCCGCGCCGCGGCCCGCCGCCGGCTCGCTCGCGCTGCGGCTCGGGCGCCTCCATGAACACGTAGTCCAGCGGGAAGTCCACGAACGCCGGCCCGCCGTGCGGCGCGAGCGCCGCCGCGAACGCGTCGTCCACCAGCCCCGGGATCTCCTCCGTGCTCCCCGCGGTCGCCGCGAGCTTGCGTCAGCGGCGCGCACGAACGGCACGTGGTCGATCTCCTGCAGCGAGCCCTGCCCCCAGCGCATCGCCGGCGCGCGGCCGCCGAGCACGACCATCGGCGAGTGGTTCGCCTGCGCGGAGGCCATCGCGCTCATCCCGTTCGTCACCCCCGGCCCGGCCGTCAGCGCGCACACGCCCGGCTCGCGCGTCACCTTCGCCCAGCCCTCCGCCGCGAACGCCGCCGTCGACTCGTGGCGCACGTCCACGATCTCGATCCCCTCCTCGCGGCAGCCGTCGTAGATCGAGAACAGGTGCCCGCCCGAGAGCGTGAACAGCCTGCTCACCCCGTGCGCCTTCAGCCGCCGCGCGATCAGCCGCCCGCCGTGGAAGGTCGTCGTCTCCTGCGCGCTCTCGGGCTGCTCTCGCGGCCATCGCGCCGCGACTCTACCCGCTCGGCCTCGCGCCAGCAGTGCCCGGGGTGGGATTCGAACCCACATGCCCTTTCAGGGCCGTCGATTTTAAGTCGACTGCGTATACCCATTCCGCCACCCGGGCGCGGCGTCCAGTCTACGGCTAGCCGCTGAGCATGCCGATCAGAAGCGGGTCATCGCCCCCTGCGGATCCGCAACTACGCGGCTGCTTACCGTGTCTTTAGGAGTAGACAGCAGCGATTGGACCACCGTGGAGGTCTCCGCACTAACACACACCAGCAGCGTCCCGGGCCTGCGCGGCCCGTCGCCGCTGCTGCGCCTGCAGTCCGACGAGCGCCTGATCGCGCTGACCCGCCGCGGCCAGCACGCCGCCTTCGAGACGCTCTGCTCGCGCTACCAGTCGCGCCTGCTCTCCTTCTGCCGCCACATGCTCGGCTCGCGCGAGGACGCCGAGGACGTCCTGCAGGAGGTCTTCGCCGCCGCCTTCAACGCGGTCCTCGCCGACGAGCGCGAGATCAACGTGCGGCCCGTGGCTCTACCGGATCGCGCGCAACCGCTCGCTCAACCACCTGCGCCGCGCCTCCGCGATCGGCGTCGACTCGATGGACGTGCACTTCGCCGACCACGGCCTCTCGACCGAGCGACCAGGTGCTGCGCCGCGAGAGCTTCCGCGAGCTGATCGCCGACGTCCAGCGAGCTGCCCGAGACCCAGCGCACGGCGCTGCTGCTGCGCGAGATCGACGCGCTCTCCTACGAGCAGATCGCCGCAGGCGATGGAGACCACGGTGCCGTCGGTGAAGTCGCTGCTCGTGCGCGCCCGCATCTCGCTCGCCGAGGCCGCCGAGGCGCGCAAGCTGAGCTGCGAGGAGGTCCGCCTCGAGCTCGGCGAAGTCGCCGAGGGCCTCGCCAAGCTGAGCCCGCCCGCGCGCCGCCACGTGCGCGACTGCGAGCGCTGCCGCGTCTTCAAGAAGCAGCTCAAGGACAACAACCACGCGCTCGCCGCGATCCTGCCCGTCGGCCCGCTGCTGCTCTCAAGAAGCTGCTGCTCGCCAAGCTCGGCTCGACCGCCGGCGGCGCGGGGCACGCCGCCGGCGGCGCCGGCGCGGGCGTCGGCGCCGCGGGCGCGGGCGGCGGGCGCGAGCGCGCGGCTGCCGCCGCGGCGGCCGGCGCCGGCGGTCGGTGGTCGAGCGTCGCCGGCGGCCTGTCACCGCCGGCGCCGGGCGCGCTCGCCACCAAGGCCGCCGCCGGGCTGGCCGCCGCCGCGCTCGTCACCGCGGGCGCCGTCGCGGCCGACCACGCCGGCCGCGTCCACCACCACGCCGCCGCTCGCCTCCGCCGCGCGTGTTGCGCACACGCTACGAGCGCCGCTCGTCGTGCGCTCGCTCGCCCCAGCCGCTCACCACCGGCGTCCGCGCCCGCCGCTCGCGCCGCCGCCACACGCCACCGGCGTCCACCGCCACGCCGTGCGCAAAGCGGCCGCTCACCGCCGGCGCCGCGATCGCACCCGCACGTCCCGCCCGTCCTCGCCGCGCCCCCCGTCAAGCCGGCGACGCCGCCAGCCCCAAGCCACGCCGTCGCGCAGCCGGTCGGCGTGCAGGTGACCACCGAGACCACCCAGCTGCCCCCGCACGCCCCGCCACGCCGCCCGCCGCGGAAGCGCCCCCGACGACGACCACCGCCCCGACCACCACCGCCGGCGCCCCACCGCCGGCCGAACCCGCGCCCGTCACCGACCCGCCGTGCCGCCCGCACCCGCCGGCGAACCGCGATCCCGCCGCGCAGGGCGCCGGGACCCCCCAGCCGACCACCACCGACCCCACCGAAGCCCCGCCACCACCGGCGGGACTCCCGTGCGGCTAGACGGGTAGACGGACGCCGCCACCGGCGGGCGCACTCCACGCGGCGGACGGAAGCCGACCCGCGGCTCCCAGTCGGTCTATTCGAGCGTGAACGTCCCCAGCGGCGCTTCCAGCAGCGCCGGTGACGCCGACTTCGAGCGGCGAGTCACCTGCCGGTTGCCCGCGCGCGGCGGCGTGAGCATCACGATCTCCACGCCCCTGCGCGCTCCCCGCCGCTCGGGGAGCAGCAGCACGTTGCGCCCGTACATCTCCCGTCCCTCCACCGTCGGTGGTGTAGAGGACGTTGTACGTGGCGTACGTGGAGACCGAGTCGATCTGCGTGCTTGCCCTCCCCGCGCAGCACGAACCCCGTCCGCCCCGGAACGCGCTCCGCGGCGAGGTGGCGGATGTAGCCCGCCGCGTACAGCGGCAGCGCCGCGCCGAGCTCCCCGCGGTAGGGCGGCAGCGTGAGCGGGCCCGACCGCGAAGGAGTCCTCCAGCCGCCCATCCCTCACGCGCTGCACCCGCACGTACCGCCCCGGGTCGGGCCTCGTGCGGTGGAGCCCCCGGTAGCTGAAGCTGAACGGCACCGGCCCCCCGTGGGAGAACGTGGGGCTCGCCAAGGTAAGCGCCGCGCCCGCGATCGCCGCCGCGAGCAACGCGGCCGCCGCCACCCACAGCGCGCGCGAACCGCACCGCGAGGCGCGCCCGCCAGCGGGGCGCCAGCAGCTCGCCCGAGCGTGGGGCCGTACTCGCTCTTGGGGCAGCGCGGGCATCCGCGCCTGAGCCTATCCCAGCGGAGCCGTCGGCCGCAGGATCGTGGAGACGCATCTCGCCGCGGCGAGCTCCTCCCCACGGAGAACAGCGCCTCGAGGTCGTGGCGGGAGTACGCCTGCGAAGGCGACCATCGTCTGCGTGCGCGCGACGCCCGGGCAGCTTGGCCGATCTGGCCGGTGACGACGTCCGCGAGCTGCTCGTGGTCGGGGACGCGCACGATCGCCACGAAGTCCCACTCGCCCGTCACCGAGTAGGCCTCGGCGACCCCCTCGATGTCCGCGAGCGCGCCCCCGAGGGTGGACAGCGCGTCGCGTTCGGCCTCGATCAGCACGACCGCGTGGGTCATGGTCATGGCGTGTGACTCTCCCCGGGCGCGAGCACCACGACCTGCGCGACCGCCGGCGCTCTCGACGTCGGCCTTGAAGGCCTGCGCGTCGGTCTCGATCGGGGGGAAGGTGTCGTAGTGGCAGGGGATCACCTGCTCCGCACCGACCAGCCGCGCGGCCTCGCACGGCGTCGAAGCGGTCCATCGTGTAGTGGCCCCCGATGCACATCAGCGCCACGTCGATCGGCTCGCGCTGCCCGGGAAGCACGAGGTCGGAGAAGAGCGCGGTGTCGCCGAGGTGGTAGATCGTCCTGCCGCGCGAAGCCGACCACGAGCCCGGCGGGGGTGTTGACGGTGCCCTTGGGCGTCGTGGAGGTGTGCCACGCGGGCACCAGCCGCACCCAGCCCCAGTCGAACGTGACGGTCCCGCCGAGGTTGGGGTCGTGGACGTTCTGAACGCCCGCCTCGGTGAGCTCGTTCGCGATCTCCACGATCGCCACCACCTCGGCGCCGCTGCTGGCCGATCTTTGATCGGTGGCGATCGAGACGGTGTCCCCGATGTGGTCGGCGTGCCCGTGGGTGAGCAGGATCGCGTCGGGGCTCAGCTCCTCGGCGCGCGACGGCCGCCTTGGGTTGCCGGTGAGGAAGGGATCGATGAGCACCGGGTGTCACCGTCCCGCAGCTCGAAGGCCGCGTGGCCGAGGAAGCGGATCTCCATGTTCTACTCAGCCTCGCTCTCGGTCATTGGTCTTATTTGGATAGGGATATGTGGATGCGGAGCCTGGCGCTTGGGGTGCGCCGCCACGGCGCGGATTCTGGCGCTCGGCCGGCGGACATGCGACTCTCAGCCGGTCCTCGTGCGGGTGCTGTTGAAGCCGTAGCCCAGCACGAGCCCGAGGACCGCCGCCGGTGACGCCCGCCAGCCAGCTGGCCTCCCAGCGGGCGAAGGGCATCGCGAGCAGCACGGCGGCGATCGCCGCGGTCCCCGAGCAGGTCGCCGTCGTAGTAGCGCCGCCCCCGGGCGGCCCGGAGGTCGGGCACGGCCCACGCCGCGAGCAGCCCGAGCGCGCCGGCGTTGGCGCCGCTGACCATCGGGTATCGGATAGGCCGCGAGCGCCGCCAGCGCGCCCGTGGCGCCGGCGCCGAAGAACGCGACGAGCACCGCGAGCTGGGCCGTGGCGGCGCTCGAGCAGCCAGCCGAAGACGCCACCGCCACGAGCGCCGAGAACGCGTAGACGCCCGGGGAGAACCCGCTCCCGTAGCCGAACTGGGCGGTGAGGAGCTTCCACCAGTCGCTCTGCAGCGGCCCCACGACGATCAGCTTGTCGAGGCCCAGATAGCCGCCGCTCGTCAATACCCACGCCACGCAGCTGCCCGCGATCAGCGCGATCGTGGCGTAGGGCGGCGACTCCCCGCGCACCCCCGCGATCTCCCCCCGGCGAAGTCTGCCCGAGCGAGGGCACCGGCAGCCGCGAGCCCGGTGCGGGGCAGCGCCGGGGGTCGTGCTCCCGTGGCAGCTTCGGCGCGCGCCGGCGCAGGCGGTTGCCGCAGTAGGGGCACTCGGTGATGTAGGGGCTGACCTCCGATCCGCACTGCTTGCACACCACGAACAGATCGGCACCCGAAGACATCGCTGATCCATTCTAGGAGCCTCTCGCCGGCGAGGAGCGGAGAGCCCGCAAGAGCCTCGAGACCCCACCGATATCCGCGCGGCGGTAGAGTCCCGGCATGACCCAATTCGGCTACGACAAGAAGCTCTACATCCTCGCGTTCGACCACCGCGGCTCCTTCCAGAAGAAGTTCTTCGGGATCGAGGGCGACCCCGACTCCGAGCAGACGGCGATGATCGCCGACGCCAAGCACCTCGTCTTCGAGGGCCTCCAGCAGGCGGTGGCCGCCGGCGCGGACCCCTCCGTGACGGGGGTGCTGGTGGACGAGCAGTTCGGCTCCACTGTTCCCGAGGAGGCCCGCGCGCAGGGCCTGCGGCTGGCGATGCCCGCGGAGCGCTCGGGCCAGGAGCATGTTCGACTTCCAGTACGGGGAGGAGTTCGGCGCGCACATCGAGCGCTTCGACCCCGACTTCACGAAGGTGCTCGTCCGCTACAACCCCGATGGGGACGCGGAGGGCAACGCGCGAGCAGCGCGCCAAGCTCAAGCGGCTCTCGCGACTGGCTGCACGAGCGCGAGCGCAAGTTCCTGTTCGAGCTGCTCGTGCCCGCCGAGCCCGCCCAGCTGGAGTCGGTGGGCGGCGACGGCGACCGCTACGACGCGGAGCTGCGCCCCGAGCTGATGCGCCGCACGATCGCGGAGATCCAGGACGCGGGGATCGAGGTGGACGTGTGGAAGATCGAGGGCGTCGATGAGCGCTCCGACTGCGAGATGCTCGTCGCGCAGGCCCGCACCGGGCGGGCGCGACGGCGTTGTGTGCGTCGTGCTCGGCCGCGGCGCGAACGACGCCAAGGTCGACCACTGGCTCGCGCAGGCGGCCCCCGTGGATGGCTTCGTGGGCTTCGCGATCGGGCGATCGATCTGGTGGGACCCCCTCAAAGCGTATGTGGACGGCAAGATCGAGCGTCGCGCGGCGGCGCAGCGGATCGCGGAGAACTACCTGCGCTTCGTCAAGGTCTACGAGCGCGCCGAGGGACGCCGGTGCCCCGGCGCGGGTGAGCGCGATGCAGGCGATGAGGATGAGACGCAGCGTCGCGGAGATCGAGCAGGCCTTCGCCGAGGAGATCTCGCTCGATCGCCACCGCCGCGACTCGCTGCGGCGCACCGCGGAGCAGCGCGCACGCAAGCGTCACGTGCAGCGGCGCAACAAGCGCGGCACGGTCCGCTTCGCGCTGCTCGTGCTCACGCTGATCATGACCGCGGTGGTCGTCACCGTCGGTCATGTTCCGCACGCTCTACCTGCTGCTGGGCTAGCCTCGAGCCCCCCTCCGTCCGGTCCTGGCGGGCCGTCCGGGATCCCCCCGGAGGGGGGAGGAGGCGGTGTGCGAACTCCGGTCCTGGCGGGCCGTCCGGGATCCCCCCGGAGGGGAGAGAAGCGGTGGATCAGCCCTTCTCGCCGAGGTCCCGGATCGCCTCGTCCACGTCGGAGCGGACCTCCTCGGTGGGTCTGCCCTCCCCCTGCTGGCGCTGGATCTCGATGTAGATCTCGGTGCGGAAGACGGGCACGTCGGAGGGCGCCTGGATGCCGATGCGCACCTTCTCGCCCACGACCGACAGCACCGAGACCTCGATGTCGTCCCCGATCATGATGCTCTGATTGGTCTTGCGCGTCAGGACCAGCATTGCGTGCACCTTCCGTTTCGCCGACGGCGCCGGCGCGATCACCCCGGACTCGCCTTGCAGCAAGCATAGTCCGAGAGCCCGGGGGAACGCGACCTCCTACCTTCTACGTCGGCACGACCGGTCCCTGCTCCACATGACGCGCAGCAGACCTGGGGTTCTGACGCGCCCGCGCGCAAAATCCACGCCGCGGCGGTCGCGGGGCCCTATGCGCTAGTCTCCCGGACCGTCGATGGCACGAAAGTCCCTACGTCCGCAGCTCAACCAGATCCGCGCCTGGGTGCGCCAGGGTCGCACCGACGCCTGGGTCGCCCACCAGCTCGAGGTCACCGTGCAGGAGATCGAGCAGTTCAAGCGCCAGAACGACCTGGTCAGCGACGAGGAGCCGCGCGAGGCGCTCGCCGCGCCGGACTACACCGAGGAGATCGACCTCCGCGCCGAGGATGACGCGCTGATCGCCGCCGAGCTCGAGGCGGCCGCACTGGAGGCCGAGCGCGCGCGCGCCGAGGCGGCGGCGAGCGAGGCCGACGCGAGCGGCGGCGAGGAGGACGAGGACGAGGAGGAGGGCGCGCCGCCCGCCGGCGCGGCCGGCGCGGTGGACGCGGCCGGCGCTCCGGCGGCGCGCACACGCGCGCCGCTGGAAGGCACCTTCGATCACGGCGAGGAGGGCTACGGCCTGTGGCTCGACCCCGCGATCCAGGACAACCCGATCTACGCCGAGCACTGGGCCGGCCACCGCCCGATCGAGGTCGTCGTCGAGGAGGACCAGATCGTCATCCGCCGCGCAGGAGACGCGACGACTAGCGGCAGGCGAGCTCACGACGTCTCGCGGCCGCGATCCGCTCGCGCCCGCCCGGCGTAGTCGGCGGCCTCGCGCAGGTATCGCCCGAAGGCGGCGTCCACCACGACGCCCGAGTCCCACGCCCACGGGTCCTCCGGGGCGACGTCCATCGCCACCTGCAGGCACCACGAGGCGCCCTGCTCGTAGAGCTCGCGAGCTCCTCGGAGTAGAACCTACCCGCCCAGGCGCCGGCGCAGCTCCGCGACGAGCGCGTCCGACGACGCGCTCCAGCAGCGCCGGCGCTCCGGCGGGGCGGCCTCGAGGCGGCGCTCGCCCTGCTGCCACTGGTAGATCGCGTTCTCGAAGCCGCCACGCGGCGAGGCTAGCAGCGGCGCGCGCGGGCCGGGCGGCCTCAGTTGTTGGGCAGGCCGCTGATCATGTAGGTCTGCTCGCCGGGGCGCATCATGCCGAGCCGGCGCGCCTCGCTTACGAGCGTCCCGGGCTGCTGAGCGCCGTGCTGGCCTCCAGCGCGGCGTGTTGCGCTCCAGCGCGCCACCGCGGCGCTGTCGCCCCGCGCCTGTTTCCAGGTCGAGAGCAGCGAACGCCGGCGCTGACGTAGAGGTAGAGGAGCGCACCCAGCACGCACAGCAGCGCGACGCGCCCGAGCCGGTCCCAGCGCACACGCGCCGCCTCGAGCACGCGTCGAGCGGTTCGCACGCGCCGGCGCCCGCGGCGGATCGCGCGCTCGGAGCGCGGCGCCTGACGCTCGATGACGCTGCCACTGCTCCGCATTCGCAGCCGGACGGCACGACCTCCTGCTCACGCCGGGCGCGGTGCGCCTCAGCGCGCGAAAGACCGAGCGGCCCGGGAACTCGGCGTCGGCGCCGAGCTGCTCCTCGATGCGCAGGAGCTGGTTGTACTTCGCGATGCGGTCCGAGCGCGAGGGGGCGCCGGTCTTGATCTGCCCGCAGCCCGTCGCCACCGCGAGGTCGGCGATCGTCACGTCCTCGGTCTCGCCGGAGCGGTGGCTGATCACCGCGGTGTAGCCCGCCTCGCGCGCCATCGCGATCGCGGCGAGGGTCTCGGTGAGCGTGCCGATCTGGTTGACCTTGATCAGGATCGAGTTGGCGACGCCCAGCTCGATCCCGCGCCGCAGGCGCTCGGTGTTGGTGACGAACAGGTCGTCGCCCACCAGCTGCAGGTGCTCGCCGACGCGCTCGGTGAGCGTCCTCCAGCCGTCCCAGTCCTCCTCGGCCATGCCGTCCTCGATCGAGACGATCGGGTAGCGCGCCGCGAGGTCCGCCCAGTAGTCGGCGAGCTCCGCCGCGCTCAGCGTGCGGCCCTCGTGCTCGAGCACGTAGGCGCCGTCGCGATAGAGCTCGCTGGTGGCGGGGTCGAGCGCGATCGCCACGTCCGCTGCCCGGGCTCGTAGCCGGCGGCCTCGATGCCCGCGATCAGCATCCTCAGCGCCTCCTCGTTGGAGGCGAGGTTCGGGCGCGAAGCCGCCCTCGTCCCCGACGGCCGTGGCCAGGCCGCGCTCGTGCAGCGTGCGCTTGAGCGCGTGGAAGACCTCGACGCCCATGCGCAGGCACTCCGAGAAGCTCTGCGCGCCGCAGGGCACCACCATGAACTCCTGGAAGTCCACGCTGTTGTCCGCGTGGGCCCCGCCGTTGAGCACGTTCATCATCGGCACCGGCAGCACCCGCGCGGCCTGCCCGCCGAGGTAGCGCCACAGCGGCAGGCCCTCCTCGGCCGCCGCGCGTGCGCCGCCGCGAGCGACACGCCGAGGATCGCGTTGGCGCCCGAGCCGCGACTTGTTGGGGGTGCCGTCGAGCTCGATCAGCGCCCTGTCCAGAGCCGCTCTGGTCGCCGCGTCCAGGCCGCGCACCGCGGCCGCGATCTCCCCGTTCGACGCCCGCCACCGCGCGCTCCACGCCCTTGCCGGTCCAGCGCTCCCCGCCGTCGCGCAGCTCGGTGGCCTCGAACTCGCCCGTGGAGGCCCCGGAGGGGACCGCCGCGCGGCCGTGGGCGCCGGAGCGCAGCGCGACCTCCACCTCGACCGTCGGGTTGCCCCGGCTGTCGAGGATCTGGCGGGCGTGGACTCTGTCGATCTGGCTCATCGCGGGCCTCAGCAGGGCGAGTGGCCGCTCGATAGGCCTTCTAGGGCGCCGCGCGCGTCAGCCGGTGCGGCGTCGGGCGCTGGTGCTGGTCGTCTTCGGTGCGTTGTACTGCTTGCACTCTTGCACCACGTATCCCGCGCGGCATTCAGTTGCGAGACTTCCACTTCGTTTTGAATTCCTTGATGAACTTGGCGAGCGCGGTCTGCTGCTGCTGGGAGCCGAGCTGCTGCTTTGATCGATTCCTTCACCTGCGCGAGAGCTCTGCTGGGTCGGCGCGTGGACCGCCTTGACTTCGTAGATGTAGTAGCCGAAGGGCGTCTTCACCGGACCGCTCGAGCACTCCCGTCTTGGCCGCGAACACCGCTTCGCTGAGCGCCTTCTGCTCCTGGCCCTTGACCACGCCCGCCATTTCGCCGCCGGTGCTCTTGCTGGTGGGGTCGATCGATTTGCTCTTGGCGACGCTCGCGAAGCTCTTGCCCGATTCGATTTCTTTCTTGGCCTGCTTGGCCTCGGCTTCGGCCTTCGTGAGGATGATCCGCAGGTCGCGCGTTTTCGGGCTGGCCGTAATGGGACTTGTGTTCGTTGTAGTACTTGGCGACCGCCGCTTCGCTCACGCTCTTCTTGGATTCCTTGGTGACCTTTTCCTGGATTTTGGTGGTGAGCATGCTGAGCTTCACCCGCAGCAGCAGATCGGAGACGGTCTGACCCGTGCTCGCCAGGAACTTCTGGAATTTGGCTTCCTTGGGGAACTGCTGCTTCTTGAGTTGGTTGAAGTGCTTCGACGACTTCCTTGTCGCTGACCTTGACGCCCTGTTCTTCGGCCTGCCCGAACACCCAGTCGATGCCGATCAGGAAGCCCAGCACCTCCTGCTGCAGCGCTTTGTACTGCTGTTCGCACTGCGCCTTGAGCTGCGCTTCGGTCTTCGGCTTCTGGCCCTTCGCAGGCTTCGGTTCGATTTCTTTGAGGTGCGCGATGCACTTGGTGTAAGCCGGCGGATCGGGGACCACCGGCTTGGGCGCTTTCTGCCCCGGCGCCGCGCTCGCGCTCGCGGAGGCCGCCACTCCCATCCAGTGGCTGAACGTCGTCTTTGGTGATCGACTGCCCGTTGACCTGCACCACGGCGTCGCCTGAGAGTCCGCCGCCGCACGCGACGAGGCCCCCGGCAACAAAGAAAACGGCGCCAAGCGCCGCGACCCAACGAATCGGCTTGAACACGACGCGGGCACTCTAGCGTAAATACGCGACTCGTGGTTAACAAGTTCCTAAGAGCGGTCCTACGCGGCCTCGCGCACCACCGAGACCGATCATCCGCAGATCGGCCAGCACGTCCGCGGCGTGGACGACCGCGGGGAAGCGCTCGGGGCCCTCGCGGGGGACGCGCACGGAGACCTGCGAGCGGCCCGACTCGTACAGCGCCTCCGGCAGCTGCTCGCGCAGGCGCCGCGCGCGGACGGAGTCGAGGTCGATCGGCGTGACCGCGAGCCGATCGCCGCGGATGCTCACCGCGCGCGCCCCCGCCTGGCCGAGCTTGATGCGGGCGCGCTGCAGCGCGAGCAGGTTCGCCAGCGGCTCGGGCACTGGGCCGAAGCGATCCTCGAGCTCCTCGCGCAGACGCTCCACGTCGGCTACCTCGAGCGCCCCCGCGACGCGCCGGTGGATCTCGATCTTGGCCTGCTCGTAGGGGACGTAGTCGGCGGGCACGTAGGCGTCCACGTTGACGTCCAGGCGCACCGGCTCCGGCAGCTCCTCCCCCTCCTCGCCATCGATTCGATCCCCCCCGCCCCGGCTTCCCTGACGGCCTCGTCGAGCATCTGCATGTAGAGCTCGAAGCCCAGCGCCGCCACGTGCCCGGACTGCTCGTCGCCCGAGCAGATTGCCCGCTCCGCGGATCTCCAGGTCGCGCATCGCGATCTTGAAGCCCGACCCCAGCTCGGTGTAGTCCGAGAGCGCCGAGAGCCGCTGCGCGGCCTCGGGGGTGAGCGCGGCCGCCGAGTCGTAGAGCAGGTAGGCGTAGGCGCGCTCGCGGCTGCGTCCCACGCGCCCGCGGATCTGGTAGAGCTGGGCCAGGCCGAACGCGTCGGCGTGCTCGACGATCAGGGTGTTGGCCTGGGGGATGTCGATCCCGGACTCGATGATCGAGGTGCACACCAGCACCTCCGCGCCGCCGCGCAGGTAGTCCATCATCACGCCCTCCAGCTCCCCCTCGGCCATCTGGCCGTGGGCCACCGCGAAGCGCACGCCCGGGGCACAGCGCGCGCAGGCGCTCGGCGGTCTCGTCGATCGACTCCACGCGGTTGTGCAGGAAGAAGGCCTGCCCGCTCGCGCTCGTGCTCGCGCATGATCGCGCGCCTGACGAGCTCCTCCTCGTACTCCCCCACGTAGGTGCGCACCGGCCGCCGGCCCTCCGGGGGGGTCTCGATCACGGAGATGTCGCGCAGCCCCGCCAGCGACATCTGCAGCGTGCGCGGGATCGGCGTGGCGGACATCGAGATCACGTCCACCTTCAGCTTCAGCTGGCGCAGCAGCTCCTTCTGCTTGACCCCGAAGCGCTGCTCCTCGTCGACGACCAGCAGGCCCAGGTCCTTCGCGCGCACGTCGCGCGAGAGCACGCGGTGGGTGCCGATCAGGATGTCCACGCCCCCCTCGGCGAAGCCCGCGATCGCGGCTTTCTGCTCGGCGGGAGTGCGGAAGCGGGAGACGTGCTCGATCGTGATCGGGTAGTCGGCGAGGCGCTCGGAGAAGGTGCCGTAGTGCTGCTGGGCGAGGATCGTGGTGGGCGCCAGCATCAGCACCTGCTTGCCCTGCGTCGCCGCCTTGAACGCGGCGCGCAGCGCGACCTCGGTCTTGCCGTAGCCCACGTCCCCGCAGATCAGGCGGTCCATCGGCCGCGGCGCCTCCATGTCGGCCTTCACCGCGTCGATCGCCTCGCGCTGGTCGGGGGTCTCGGTATAGGGGAAGCGCTCCTCCAGATCGCGCTCCCACTCGGAGTCCGGCTCGAAGGAGTGCCCCGAGCGCCGCCGGCGCTCGGCGTAGAGGCTCAGGAGCTCGCCGGCGAGCTCCTGCGCGGCGCGGCGCGCGCGGGACTTCATCGCATCCCAGCGCGAGCCCCCGAGCTTCGACAGCGGAGGATGGTCTCCGCCGACCCCCGACATAGCGAGAGATCTTGGCGAGCTGTTCGGTGGGCACGTACACGCGGTCGTCGCCCTGGTATTCGAGATACAGGTAGTCGCGCGTGACCCCCGCCACCGTGCGCGTCTCGAAGCCCGCGAAGCGCGCGACCCCGTGGTCCTCGTGAATCACGATGTCCCCCGTGCGCAGCTCCGTGAAGGAGCGCAGCGCTCCCCGGCGGCGCCCGCCATCGAGTCCCGGGCCAGCGCCGCGCTCGGCGCGGCGGCGGCGCAGCAGGCGGTGCTCGGGGAAGACCGCGAGCTTCAGCGAGGGCGCGATGAATCCCTCGCGCAGCGAGGCCACCGCGAAGCGCAGGGAGGGCTCCAATGGAGCCGCCCCCACATCGCTCGGCGCCTCCAGTCCACGTTGCTTTGAGACGCGCAAGGTTGTACGCCGCGCGCTCACCCTCCCCGCGGCGGGGGAACGCCACCACGGTGCGGTAGCCCGAGCGCACCAGCTTCTCCAGCTGCGGCTCCGCCTCCGCCGGCGAGCGCGCCGCGACGTCGGCCGACTGCGCGCGCACCTCGATCTCCTGGCCGCTCGACAGCGAGGAGAGCCAGATGCGCACCCGCGCCTCCAGCGCGGTGTGGATTTCCCGGGGGCTCACGTACAGGTGGTGGGCGTCCTCGTCGTGGAACGCCGCGCACACATCGCTCCAGTGGTCCTCCAGAGCGGGGCCCAGCTCCTCCTCCGCCGCGACCAGCAGCTCGGTGTCCCCGCCCAGCAGGTCAAGGAGCGCCCCGAAGCGCTCCACCGGCAGGAGCTCCGCGATGTCCGGCCGGTCCGAGGCGTCCTCGGCCGCCGCGATCTCCGCGAGCTCGCGGTGCTCGGCCGCCAGCTCCGCCGCGGGCGCGATCTCGACATCCTGCACATCCCCCAGCGAGCGCTGGGTGAACGTGGAGAACCAGCGCAGCGATTCGATCTCCACGTCGAACATGTCCACCCGCACCGCGCGCTCCTCGGTCGCGGGGAAGATGTCGAGGATCTCCCCGCGCATCGCGAACTGCCCCCGCTCCTCCACCTGGTCCACACGTTCGTACCCCGCCGCCACCAGCTCGCCCGCGCACTCGTGCAGGTCCAGCAGCTCCCCCGTGCGCAGCGTGAACGAGCGCGGGCGCAGCGCGGGGTCGGGCACCTTCTCCGAGAGCGCCGGCGCGGAGACCACCACCACGGGGGGCTCCGCATCGGTATCCCGTGCGAGCAGGGAATCGAGCGCGGCGACCCGCAACCCGATCAGGTGCGCAGGCGGGGTCAGATGGGACTCGTAGGTCACCCCACGCGAGGGGTAGTACCGCACCCTGCGTGGGTGCAGCCACGCCCGGAGGTCCCCTGCCAGCTCCCGCGCCGCGCGGTCGTCCCCGACCACCACCACCGTCGGCCGCGCCCCGCCGCTCTCCGCCAGGCCCGCGATCAGATAGGGGCGCAGCGAGGCCGACACGAACGCGTGGGTGGGTGGGCCATCATTCCTCGCGAGGCGCTCCCCCGCGGGGTCGTCCCGCACCAGGCCCAGCAGCGAGCGCAGGCTCATTCCTCAACCACCAGCCGCTCGACCTCCTCGCACGCGCGCTCCACCAGCTCGCGCACCTCATCCGGGCTCTCCCGGAAGCGGCCGAGCACGTGCGCGGAGACGATCTCGGGGTCCGTGGAGTCCGGGCGCCCCACGCCCACGCGC
The DNA here is from genome assembly GCA_963813765.1 of uncultured Solirubrobacterales bacterium. Taxonomy (GTDB): domain Bacteria; phylum Actinomycetota; class Thermoleophilia; order Solirubrobacterales; family Solirubrobacteraceae; genus Palsa-744. The sequence continues at coordinate 496,477 of CAWFAB010000001.1, read as the reverse complement.
ACCCGCCAGAAGTCCGCGCCCCCGAGCTCGCGCTTGAGCGACTTCAGCCCGTTGTGGCCCGCCAGACCGCCCCCCAGGCGGGTGCGGACCTCCCCGAAGGGGAGGTCGATCTCGTCGTGCACCGCCACCACCCGCTCCAGCGGGAGCCTGTAGAAGCCGCGTGCCGGGCCGGCCGAGCGGCCCGCCTCGTTCATGAACGTCTGCGGCCACAGCACCGCGATGGATACCCGCCCACCCGCGGATGCCCGCCCACGCGGGCCGGTCCCCTCGGGCGCGTGAGCGCCGAGTCCATCCCCACGGGGGACCTTCCCTTCGGCGAGGAGGGCGCGGAAGCGCGTCTTGGGCCGCCGCAGGCCCCACCGCTCGGCGAGCGCGTCCGCGACCATGAACCCCACGTTGTGGCGCGTGCGCGCGTACTCCCGGCCGGGGTTGCCCAGCCCCACGATCAGCCAGTCGACCGCCGCGCCGCCGGCGCGGGCCCCGGCCCCGCCGCCACGAGCGCGGCCGATACCGGCGAAGGGTCGCCGCAGAAGGGGTTACTCCTCGGCGGAGGCGGCGTCGCTCTCGGCCTTCTCGGCCTCGCCGACGAGCTCCGTCTCCGCCTCGATCTCGGTCTCCGCCTCGGTCTGCAGCCGCGGCGGGGAGAGCGTCGCCAGCACCGTCTCCTGAAGGTCGTCCAAGAGCGTCACCCCCGCCGGAGGCGCGATCGCGGCGAGCGTGAGGGTCTCGCCGATCTGCATCTCCGAGACGTCGTGCACGATCGCCTCCGGGATCGCCGTGGGCAGCGCCTCGACGTTCAGCTCGCGCGTGATCTGCTCCAGCACGCCCCCTTCCCTGGCGCCGGGGGACTCATCCCCACCGGTCAGCTCCAGCGCCACCACCGCATGGATCGGTCTGTCCAGGCGCACCCGCAGCAGGTCCACGTGCACCGTGTCCCCGCGCACCGGGTGGCGCTGGGCTTCCTTGAGCACGACCGGCGTGGCCTTGGACCCGTCGATACTCAGGTCCAGCACCGCTCCCGCCCTGGCCAGTGCCAGGCGCAGCTTGCGGGCGTCCACATCGAAGCTCAGCGACCCCTCCCCGCCGCCGTAGAGGATCCCCGGCACGCGGCCCGCGCCGCGCAGACGCCGTGCGGCGCGCGAGCCGGCGGGCTCACGGCGGCGCACGTCGAGCTGGGTGGCGGTCTGGTCGGCCATCGGGGGCTGCGGACTTTAGCAATCGACCGCCCCCGAGGCTGGGGCCGGCCCAGTGTGGCCTCGGGCGGGACCTCAGGCTGCGGCCACGACAACCGCGCAGCCGTTGCCCTCGAAGGACTCCAGGGCGTTGCGCCGTGCGCGCTTGCCGATCAGCTGCGGCTCCTGGCCGGTGGGCGCGATGTCGATCGCCAGCTCGATCCCCAGGGCGTCGGAGAGGCGCATGAGTGTCGGGAACGTCGGGTTGTGCTCGCCGCTCTCAAGCCGCGCTGCCGCCGGCTGGGTCATTTTCAGGCGCCCTGCGAGCGCGGTCTGGCTGAGGCCGTGCTCAGCGCGGTAGGCGATCACCTTCACCGCGACCGCACGGGCCAGGGCGGTGCGCTCCCACTCCCGGCGGTACTCGGCGTCGGCGTATACACGGCCACGATGCGCGTGAGGCGCCAGCTCTTCCGGTAGCGCTCAGGGAATAGGTTGCTCTCGTCGTCAAGACGCTGACGAACCACGTCCACGAACACTACGTGCGCGGCCGTGATCCTCTCGTTGAAGATCAGTGCGTGGTTCTCAGACTCGAAGAGGACCAAGCGCTTCACCGCGAGCCACGGCATCGCGTTGAAGACCGCGCAGAGCAGCTGTGCCGCATCATCGTTCGTGATGACCTGTGCGCCAGCCTGTCTTCCCACCGAGGCGTCGGGGCGCGTCTCGTAGACGATCCCGGGAAAGTCTGCGGCGAACTCGGAGATCAGACGTGCCTGGGGCCCTCCCAGCGCGACCAGATTGCGTGCGTTGACTGCGCTCTGTGTGTTGCTCCGCCAGGAAATCTCCTTCGCCAGCTGCAGGCGACCCGCGACCTCAACGAACTTGATGAAGATGCGCAGGTCGTCTGTCAGCTCGGCCTCGTCGCCGGCGGCGGCGAACGCGATCGCCGACTGCGCGCCGTTTACGATCGAGGGACTCTCCACGACGAGTTTGTCCAGCTCCTCGCGGAAGGAGTCGCAGATCACAGTCATCCCGTTGTGGTACGCGAGGAAGTCCTTGTGCTCGTGGTGACGCCGGATCGCCCCGTCGAGCTGTCTGCGGACATTGTTCCGGCGCACCTCGCGGCGGACGTTAAGCTCAAAAATCGAGCGGTCGTCGATGCCGGGCCACTGGACGATGTCCTCCGCCTTCACCGCTGCCATCGCCACACGATTGGGCGCGGTGCCGATGACCATCCGCTCGCCAACGGTGTATGGCACCTCAATTGTCGCGGCTGACGCCGTCGGCGCCGCTACGGCGCGAGCAAGCGCCCCAAGCCGGTCCAGGTCGTAGGTCGTGAGGTAGCCGGTCCGCTCCGCGCGATTCGTAGCCTCCACGAGGTTGCTCGCCTCGGTGGTGAGCGTGCGCGTAGTCACGAGCACCAGTCGAATCCGCAGCCGCCCGTCGACGAAAGCGGTTCTCGCGGAGCTTGCGGCAAAGGTCAAACCGCTTGATGAGATCGCGGAGCTTCGGCTCCACGCGCCCTGTAAGGAATGTTTCGAGGCTGGCGATGTCCTTGAAGTGGCTGGTCGTCGCGAGCAACCGATCGAAGGCGGTCGGCCCAACCTGCGTCGGCCCGGTGGTGTACTTCGACTGGTAGATGATGAGAGTCTCGTGGTCCTCGTCGCCGGTCGAGGGCTCGACATAGATGCCGTCAACGCCGCCGTCCGCATCCCCGTCGCAAACGAACTCGTAGGCATCCAAGTCGTCGAGTCCCACGATGTTGCGCAGGAACCAGAGGAGCAGCACAGATCGCTCCTTGGCGAGACCGCCCGCCTCGTCGGTTGACGCGAGCCGCTTGAGCAGAGCGTAGTTATCGGTGCTTGTTGTGCCCGTGGCGCGCGGCATACTCGCCTATAGCTTTGCAGACGTGCGCCAAGACGTCGGACGTTACATCGCGGCAACGCAAGCGCTGGCCAGCCAAACAGGCGCCTCAAAGAACAGGGGCGGACACCGAGGCGATGAGGGTGCGTCGGTTCACTCTGCGGAGAGCAGCCCCGTGGCACGCGCGCGGATCGCGTTGGCGAAGGCCATGAAGCTCAAGTCGGGAGCCGGCTCATGGATTGGGGAGGCTGGGTCGGCGGCAGCAGTGACGAAGCATGCTGCGTCGTAGAGTCGCTCGAGGATCAGGCGGCGGCAGAGAATCTCGTAGCGCTTCCTGTAGGAGGCGTCGAGGAAGATGGGGTCGACCTCGAAGAACGGCTGCTTGACACGTACGGGTTTGGTGGAGCCGGGCGCGTCCTCGAGCAGGAACAGGTATCCCAGCCACGGGCGGACGGTTCCGAACCGGCCTTCGCGGTATGCCGTCCAGACATCGATGGCGTTGCCGATCGCCTCCTCGCTGCGGTTGTTGTAGTTGTTGCCGAACGAAGGGCCGACCTGGCTCTTGAACTCGATTGCGGCAGCGAGCGCGTCGCCATGAACGACGACGAGGTCCCACTTCTTCTCCGGTCGAAAATAACCGGGGAGCTCGACGGCCGAGCGGCGGCTGATGCTGGAAGGCGCAAAGCCAGCGTCGATGAAGATCGACTCCATCAACTCGGCCATCGCGTCCATGTGAGCGCCGCCGGTGACGGCTCCGCGCAGACCGGCATCGACTCGCCCGGACTCGCGTTGCTTGTACGCCTGCCCCTCTCGGACCACCCAGTACTGCCGAACCGCGGCTTCAAATGCTCCTTGATCCATGCCGCAGTAGTTCGCGGCCCGGGCGCGAGCTCCTACCCCGGGAGCTCTTCCAGTCCATAGGCATCGAGGGCGGCCGCGGTCGCACGTTCGATATCCCGCGCAGCGAAGGACCGCTCCAGCTCTCTCGCGGTGCGCCTCGGGACCAGGTCGAGGCGAGGAACGCGAATCCTGCGTAGGTACTGCGCCTGAAAGCGTAGATATCCGCCGCGCATTTTCACCGCATAGCATTCGATGAACATCTGCGCGACGCCGGAAAGGAGCAGCCCACCGAGAACCTCGGGATTCCAATGCTCGCTGGCTACCCAATAGAGGTTGTGGTGCGGATAGAGGCCGCCAGGGTCGAGCACCGGATGGATCTCCGCCTTGATGTCGGGGATCAGCAGCTTCGGCTTGGCCGTGAGCAGGTGGCTGACCCGATCGATCGTGCGATACCACTGCTGCGGTCGGCGGCCTGCGACGTTGCGCTTGCGCAACACGGCGACGTTGGCCTCCAAGTAGTGGCGCAGCCGAGGGTAGGAATCGAGCGATACGAGCGCTCCCGTGTCGCCATCCCACGGATTCACGAGATAGTGGCCGGACCAACGTAGCTGCCCGCTCAGGGTATCGCGAGCCATCGCCAGCGGCAACAACCGATCCTCCTCGACGAGCGTTGGGTCCGTAACCACGAATACACGATCCGCGCCGCTCGCAACACCGATGCCGACGCGGGTTCCGGTCCTGCCATCCTCCAGGGCGGGCAAGCTTCGCTCCAGGTAAGCCACGAGTGCGAGCCGCTCCGGCGTGCCTGTTGGCCACGACGAAACGCCGTCGAACCACGTCGGTAGACGTGCCGCCTCAAACCCGGGGTCGCTCAGCCTGAGACCGTTCTTGCGGCTTGCCCAAATACGAACACGACGCGCAGCCTCCTCATCAAAGCTCTTGTGGGCCGTGGCGACTATCGCCCGCCCCTGCGGCTGGCGACGGAGGACCGTCACCGATGGGTAGGCGCTCACCTCCTCGTCGAACGCATCGACATCGTGCATCTCTATTACCGCCTCGACGGCGAACCGCGCGGCGACCATGCTGCGCAGACGCTGCCCATACTGGTTGCGCATCCAACGGTCCGCGCAAATGAAGCCGAGAGCCCCATCAGGGCGCAAGGCGTTCAAGCCGACCTCGAAGAACCCGACGTAGACGTCCGACCGCCCTCCCATTGTCGAGCAGGCACGACGGTAAGCCTCACTCCGCAACGTCGGGACTGCCTCAAGTCGTATGTACGGAGGGTTGCCGATCACGAAATCCGCTGTGCCAACCTCGTGGATACCCAAGAGGAAGTCGTCGTGTACTACCCAGCCCTGGGCAAGAGCACGAGCTTCATCGACTGCCCAACCATTCGCGAGCATGCGTTCCTCGGCCACGCGGCGGCTCTCGGCGACGTGAGCCGGCTGCAGGTCGCACGCCCGGATCGCATCGGCCGCCTCAGAGATATTCCTCCCATGAAGGCGACAGGAACGCGACAGCCGCTCAACCATCGGGCCGAGAAAAGCTCCCGAGCCGCACGCTGGCTCGATTGCCCGCAGGGTCGCCAGATCGCGCTCGCTGGTGTAGCCGACCAAGTCGAGGATCAGCTCGACGACCCACCGCCGCGTGAACACGGCACCGTACTCGTGCCCCTCCTCGAGAGCGGACGCTGCCAGCGAGGCGGCGTGGGCATCATCGTCGCCAAGCAGTCGCTGTTGGGCGTAGGCCATAAGGCGAGCCTACAGACGGCATGCGATGGCTCGCACGATCGATCGAGATTTGGTTCTTGAGCTGATTCGTGTTCGCAACGCGGGCCGCGGTGCGCTTCGATGAGATCGGGCTGTAGCGACCGCTGACCGCAGGGACTCGATGACCGCGAGGGCCGGTGTCCGGCGATCTGGCCGGGCGCCGGCCCTGCCGGCACAGCGACCGCACGCTCGCCGCGTGGCCGAACGTCAACGACCAGCGCACCACCCGCGGCCGGACCTTCGGCGAGAGCCAGCTCGTAGGGTTCATCACCGGGTTCACACCCAACCCGAACATCCAGGAGGAGATCCTGCGCCGGCTCTCATACCGTAGGCGTTCACGGGGTGTCGCGGTCGGGGTGGGGATTCCTTTGTGTGAGTTCGCGTGCCGGCTGTGTGAGCGCCGGATGGGACCTGCGGGTCAGGGGCCTTGCGCGGCGGCGGGCAGCAGCGTGGGGATCGGCTGGCGGTGGTGGGCGGCGGTGGCTGCTTGTGTGAGCCAGCCGAGGACGGGGCGGTCCTGCAGGCGGCAGGTCTCGCGGACCGATTGGATGCGCTCGATCCAGCGGCTGCCCTGATCGGACTGGGTGCCGCCTTGGAGGCGGCGCATCAGCACGGCGTGACGGACCGCTCTCTCCGCTGCATTATTCGTGGGGCTTATCGCGAGGTCGGGAACGTCGCAGAACGTCCACAGCGCCTCGTACTCCTCGAGCAGCCCGGCGGCAAAGTTCGCTGTGCGAGTGTGGGCGCCCCCGGCGCACTGCTCCAGCAGCACGCGGATCTGCGCTCGCAGCGGCGCGAGGCGCTCGGAGAGCCATTGCGGGTCGTGGCCGTCCTGTAGGTAGGTGCGGTGCGCGGCGATTACCTCGCGTGCGAGCTTGACGAGCGTCTTGCCGCGGCGGCCACTCACGCCGGCACGCTCGGAGACCTCGACGAGCTGGCGAATGACGTGACACCAGCAGAGCTGCTGCTGCAGAACGTCGAGAAAGTGATACCCCGCGTAGCGGTCTGAGACGACGAACCCGCCGAAATCCTCCCCCAACAACGCCTTCGCCGCGGCCTGGCTGCGCGTCGGGTCGATCCGATAGCACGCCACGAGCGCCGAGGCGGCGACCCACAGGTACTGCTGCGCGCCCGCGAGGCGCCATGTCGTCTCATCGGCGTGGATGACCTGCGCGTCCTGGATCGCGGTGCGCAGCTCGGCCCACGGGTCGGCCATGACCCGGCTCATCCGCATGATCGCGTTATCGACAGACCCCTTGCACGCCGGGATCCCGAACACCTCAACGACCACCTGGCGGACCTGCTCACGCGAGAGCCTGAACACGCCGGCGAGCATCGCGATATGCGCATCCAGCCTCGGCCCGAACCCCGACAGCGCGCCCGCCGAGAGCGACGCGAGCGTCGCCTTCTGACACGCCGGACAACGCAACCGCAGCCGCAGGTGCTCGAACACCAACGGGCGGACCGGCGGCAGCTCGAACTGCTGATGGCACACCGGACCGCCGACGCGCTCCTCGCTGCCATCAAACTCACGCCCGCACTCACAGTAGTCCGGCAGATGATCAACACGTTTATCGACACGCTCGGGCGCGACCAGCTCGCGTGTCTTGCCCTGATGCCCGGGCTGGCCGCCGGACTTGCGCATCGAGCGCTTATAGGACTCCCGCGCCAACCTGCGACGCTCAGCCCTGGACTTCGGCGGATCAGACGACGGCGGCATGCTGCTATTCGACGAGTTCATGCCCGACTGGCGCTCGAGCTCCGCGATGCGATCCTCCAACCGACGGATCACCACCAGCACCGCATCGATCCCCTCCGCGTGAAGTGCCTCTACCTCATCCCGCCGCACCCACGCAAGATTCCATGCATCACCAAGGAACCCTGCTCAACGCCACGACACCCCGTGACCGCCTACCTCATACCAGTTGTCAGTCAAGGCAGGGGATGAAGACCACTCCACACTCAGTCCTCACCAGCCGCCCGTGGATCGCGTCCCTCAACTTGACCGCACCTTGGTATCAAGCGGCACCGCGCCGGAGACCAGCGAGACCGCCAGACGCCGTGGCGCGCTGGAGGAGCGCCTGCGGCGGATGCGCGACCGCGACCTCTACGAGCTCGGCGACCTCGAACGCGCCGAGTACATCGCCCGCCGCGACGCCATCCACGCCGAGCTGAACGCGCTCGCACCCGAGCCCATACCCGATCTCGACCAGGCCCGCAAGGTGCTCGAAGACTTCACGATCTTCTGGCAGAAAGGGGCCGACCCCGCCGCCAAGCGCCAGTTCCTCAGCCTCATCTTCCAAGGCGTCTGGCTAGACGAGAACCGCGTCGTCGCCGTCCAGCCCAAGGCCCCATTCCTCCCCTTCTTCGAGCGTCAACGCCAAACGGCGGCCGCCGGGGCGGGGGTAAAGTACGGGAGCGACGGGGGTCGGACCCTCGATTGTTGCCTCGGTCGGAGAGATTCGGGTGTAGCTACTCTCAGCTAGACAAAACCTGGCGTTACGATAGGGTCGGAACTCGCGAGTGCCACAAGCTCATTCGTGTTGCTGACGGCGAGACGATCGACTGCATGGTCTACATGCCTTCGGACCTGCCGCTCCGACAGCGACAACAACTTAGCGATCTCGCCGTATCTGAGTCCGGTGGCCAACAGCCGCACAACCTGTAGCTGGCGCGTCGTCAGCAAGTCCGATATTCGCCGCTCCTGTATAGCGGAGGCGTCCGACCAGCCCGCATGATGTGCCGCCACAATAGTTGCGGCAAAGGCACGCCCGAGTTCCGCGAGCAACGACGGCGAGAGCGATACTCCAGCATCCTGCTTTCGTATGTGAGCACAGAAGTCCGACGACGACTCGAGCCCGACAGCCACCTGCCTGGCAACCAAAGCATCGTTCGGCGGACGGCCATGCAGGGCCGTTAGTTCATCGACTGCGTTAGCGGCTCGTCTCAGATACGTTGAGCGCCGTGGCGAGTAGGCCAAGAAATTAGCGAGGTCGTAGCGGTCTCGAATGTAGTGCAGACGCCCATCTGAGCTAGACCGTCGGCGGAGAGATCGACCTCCCAGGAAGGGATCATGGAAGCGGATGCTATTCGGGACGTCGTCGTCGTGGCTAGCCATCGCGACGAGCTGAGGAAGGGTTCGTGCCCCGGTCTTGCGCTTGGCGGACGCGATCCTAGATCGCACTGTCGCGATCGAAACGCACTCCTCACTCGCGATCTTCTTGGTCACGGCTCCTGACGCAAGACGGCTAACGATCCTTCGCTCCGTTAACGTTAGGCTACGAAGCGGGTCCTGGTGCGGCTGTTCGAGTGGATTAGTCGAGCCATGACCGCCGGTGCGCCGCTTTGATGTGCCGCTAGCGGGGAGGCCGCTGACTTGCCGCGTCTCATCACCCCTGAGCCGGGCCAGGTCCCCCCTTCGGCGTGTACTTAGACCGGTCACAATGCCTCAATTTAGCACTTTTGCCCCCCTGGACCCATCAATCATTCTAGCGTCGCTATCTGCCGTTTTGTCGGTTTTTGCTGGACTTTTGGCGATGTTAGTGCTTGTTCAGATCTAGCACTTTTGACCGTTGTTTTCGCATCGCCAAGTAGCCAGCATCTGTGACCGTAGCTGATTACAGGTGCGCATGATGGCTTCACTGTAGGCCTAAAAGAGGCGGCCGACTCGTTGCACCGAGCCGACCGCCCGATGTAGCTGATGAGGTTTCTTATGGGGAAACCCGTACAGCTAGTTCTCTGCGTGTGCACGTCAGCGAACATACGTAGGTTTGCACAAGAGGCGTCCGTTGGCTAGCCCATAGGGCCAAATAAGTTTGTCCGAGGCATCGGAGAGGCTCGGGCGAAGCCTCTCAGCTAACGTTCGGCGGTCGGTGCGTCCTCAATCGTCGCCCCAACGTTGCCGCCGAACCTGTTCTCCCAAGCGTGTCGCGTACGCATGGTCTGGCGACCTAGCCGCCATTGCTCCCAGCGCGATGGTGGCCGACCTCGGCGATACGAACGCGAGATCGTGGCATCAACCATGCGGCTCAGCCGCTGCAGGCGCTCGACGAGCCTGTCTCCCGACGAGTCGCCCTTGTAGGTCGCGATCCAGTCCGGGACTCGAGTGAGCGTCCGCAGCGGCTCCTCCAGACCTGGCAGCGAATACTTGACCGCGAGACGGGATTCCTTTAATGCGTCTGCCGCAGACTGCGAGTTTTGGAGGGCCTGCCCCGGAGCTTGGCCGTCCTTCAGCCTCCGATGAACAACGACTGCACCGGCCATTACGCCGTGGACATTCACGGCGAGTTCGGCAAGGTGGGGCTCCAGAACGTGTCTATGTGCTGCGCGAGTCGCAGTTCCGCGAGCACTAAAGGCGTCGCTGACCAGCTTTAGGAGCCCCGTCGCCGCAGCAATACCGGCTGCGATGAGAGTAGCGTCGGGAGTCTTGAGTGCGAACATTTTGCCGAACCTAACCGACGAGATGCTTGGCAGCAATGCCGCAGCGAGACCTGGGTCCGCTCAGGGCACGCGGCGACGCTCCACGCTCGATGTAGCAAACCGTCCGACGGACCCAGCGATGTAGTCGGCATCGGGCTCGACCGCGATCCATTGTCGGCCCAGCTCCTCGGCGACCGCCCCCGTCGTGTTGCTGCCTGCGAAGGGGTCGAGCACGAGGTCACCCTCGTCGGTGAGGAACCGTACGAAGAACTCAGCGAGCTCGGTCGGCATCCGAGCCGGATGCATGCCCAGCCCGGACTCCTTGCAGTACCGGCGGTAGGCGTCAGTCGAGATGGTGTTGCTGATCGTCAGCACGTTGGGCGGTATCGCGCCCCCGTGGTCCGTGAGGAATGACGTCTGTCCGATGTTGTGCTGCGACGGGCGGCCGCCGGCATTGTACGACTTGCGTCGGAGGAGCTTCTTCATTGCTGGGCTGTACTCCGTCAGCACCTTGCGGTTGTCCGCCTTCGGGCGCGGTGTGCGGCTCATCCACCACACGTTCGTGTAGGCATCCTTGACGCGGATGCGGTCCACGTTGACCCATTGCGCGGGCGAAGGGAGCCGAGCCGGGTTGTGGACGACGAACTGCTGGCAGAGGTAGAGTCCGCCGCTCTCAAGAATCCTGAGCAGCGCCCGGAGGGCGAGGGTGGACATCACTGGCTCCCCTGGTTCCCATGCGTTGCCCAGCTCCACAACGAGCGAGCCGTCCTCGGTGAGTAGGTCCGCGAGTGGCTCGGCCAGCTCGCCGAGCCACTGTAGGTATTCGTCGCCGGTGGGGTTGCCATACCGCTTCTTCCGGTTCAGCGGGAAGGGTGGCGACGTAAAGATCATCTGGACGTCGCCGCGCACGGCACGAGCGACGTCCGAGGACAAGAACTTCTCGATGGTGGAGCAGTACATAGTCCCGAGGTCGGTCGCGTACGCGACCTCGGACTGCTCGACGGCGGGCGTTTTCAAGGGCGAGGCGGCGATAGCGTGCGTGGGATCGTAAACGGGCCACGATCCTACGCCAGAGACCAGACGCCAGTGCGTCGAAGAAGACGCGGCGGGGGCGCAGAGGCCCCCGCCGCCGCCACGAGCCCTCTATCGGTCTGGTGGGAACAGCAGGTATGACTGCTGGCGCACCTCGGGGACATCGGGCCGCCTGCGATCGACGACACACTACCTGGGGAGCCCCGCATCTTAGGCGTCCTCCCCGTCGTCGGGCAGCTTTCCGTTCTGCTCATCATCCACGACCTCGGCATCCACGACGCCGGGCGGAAGGGCGTTGGGTTCGCGCGCGGTTCGGGCGCCGCAGAGTGGGCAGTGTTCCGGGTCCTGGCCGGCGGCCGAGGCAAGCTCAAACCAGACCTGCGCGGAGACGGCCAAGACCTCGCCCACGTTGTGCGCGACTTCGGGCCACCTGTCGGCCGGGATACGGGCTTCCTCCTTGCGCTCCTGGCGATCGAGCTCGTCTCGGATGAAGGCGCGGATGTCAAGCAGCGCATTCACCGACTCGCGGAGGCCGTCGTGCACCTTGAGCAGGCTCAGGTAGGCCGAATTGTCTTTTTCCGCCTTCCGCAGCTCGCGCTTCCGCTCGCGGCGCTGTGCCTCGGACTCAGCGTGGGCTTCCTGCGCGCGAGCGCGGGCTGCCCGCCAGCTCCGAGCCCGCTCCATCTGCTCCCTGAGTTGCCGGTTGACCTCCTCGTTCTCTAGCAATTCCGCAACGGCCTGGACCCGTTCGTAGATCGAGCGTCCCGCGAGCTTCTTCCCAAGCGGCTTGCGTCGCTGGGCAGCCTCCTCCTTGGCCGCCTCCACCCGCTCGGCGGGGGTCCGACGCCAGATTTTGTGCGCGGCGTCGTCCCGCCCAGCGAGTTCGACCAACCCGAGCTTCTCAAGGCGGATTCTTGCCGGTACGACCTGCCCGCGATGGAGCCCCGGCATCCGTCTCACGATCTCTGCATCAGTCAGCTCCTCGCCATCAACAAGGACGGCAAGGACAGCTTCTGCTCTGGATGGGGTGGATGTAGTGCTGGCCATTGGGGGACGAAGCGGGCGATGGTGGCCGCCGATGTGAGCGCGAGGTCTCGACACCGGCGGCCCAAACGCCGACCTACTCGGTTTTCTCGACCAGCTCTTCCGGGGTGCTGGCAGGGGCGAGGTTCAGCTCGACCTTGTTCTTGCTCTCGGCAAGACGGACGCGCGATTTGATCTGCGAAGTGAGCTCCTCGTGGCGTTTGGTGACCATTTCCAGCTGTTTCTTGAGGTTGGCCGCCTTGCGCTCGTACGCCTTCACTTCCTTGTCTACGAACGTCTCCATGATCAGGTGCGGGTTGTCGGTGAGGTAGACCGCATCCGCTTTGTCGAGGTTGCGCCGGATTTTCTCCCGGCACAGCACATACGTCAGCCCTTCTTCTCCGAGCCGCTTCTGTAGGGCGCCTTCGCTCTTCGGCTGGGTCAGGCTCCAGACGTCGCGCTCCAAGGCTTCTGCGACGGCCCTGTCGTACTCATCCACGGGGTCACCCGAGCCGTCTGTACCGGGAGCGCCGGGGAATACCGCGGCATAGAATTCCCCCCTGGTGATCGCCTTCTCGGCGATCTCCTCCTTGGAGTTCGCCACGTGCTTGACGATCACCGCGTAAGCGGCGTCCTGCATCGCCTGGGTGTCACGCAAGCCCTCCTCGGTGGTATAGCCGGAAACCTCCCACGCTGCGAGTACGCGGGATTCGATCTCCTGCTTGACGACGCTCGGAGGGGTCAGTGGTAGTGGTGTGACTGAAACAGCCATTGTTTTGGTTCATCTCCTTTTGCTGGCGAGCGTGCACGATGTGACGCTGGAGCAGCATGGATTTCAAGAGGTCCGACCTAACCTAACTGGTCGGTTACTGCTGATGGCGGCTCGCGATCGGCGGCCGCTGGCTTCCTCCTTTCCTGGGGCACCCCGAAGGGTGGTGCAGTCGAAGATTGGATGCGACCTGCGTACCGTAGCACAGCACGCCTCAAGCCGTCGGCGACCTTCATCTGGGTACGAGCCTGGGTATCGGGACTGCCGCTGATTCCCGACTCTAGTCCGTCGGTTTCCGGTGCATCCGTTGGTGCGCGAGCTGGTAGACGGTCGCGCGCTGCGAGCCTCGGGGGTGGTGGCGCACGCCGAAGGCGAGGAATACGAGGACCGGCCGTCCATTGGGCTCGAACTTGAGCATGAAGATCATCCCGAAGCGTCCGTTGGGCGGCGGCAGGTAGACCTTGGCGCAGTCGGGGAGAATTGTGTGGTCGCGCCCGTGCTCGGCGACACGGCGTAGCTGCTCGATCGGTATGCCGCTGCGCTCGTAGGCTTGGCGCGCCGCCTCGGCGACCGCTCTGCCGTTCGGGGTGGTGCGGGCGAGGTCTTCCTCCCAGGCGTCGGTGTCAAAGTGCGCCCTGGCGCCGCGCTTGCGGTCTGCCACGGGTTTACGGCTCGTCGTCGGGCGGGAGCATGTCGGGCTCGTGCTCGCGCCAGAACGTCTCGGACTGCTCGGGCGTCGGGTCGAGCAGCCCGGCGCGCTCGCGGATCGCGTCCGCTGAGGTGTCCGGCGCGAGGGTCAGCTCGCCGGTTGGCCGGCGGTCGGTGATGACGTAGCGGCCGTTGACGGCGCCACTGAGGACGACGTGCGCTTGCTCGCTCATGGGCTCCATGATGGCAGGTGCTCGGGCATCTCGGCCGGGCACAAGGCGATGCGTGGGGCTGGCCCCTTGAGATCGGGCGCGGGTTCTGCTCTGCTCTGCCGCCGAACCTAGACATCGTGTGGCCGGGCGAGCGTTAGCGCGCCCGCCCGGCCTGTGGACACCGAAGAATCTGCCTTCGGATGCCACGGCCGACACCGTAGCTCTCGGGCTGCGGGTTGGTCCCGTCATGGCACCCGTCGGCGGCTCTTCGGCCGACCGGAAGGGAGCGACCATGACGACGATCGTCATACCCGAGGAGCTTCTCGCGCCGCTGCGCGACGGGCTCCTCCTCGACCTGTATGTCCAGGTCGAGGAGGCCAGCGCGCTGATCGACCCTCGCAAGCGGGGGAACATCGGCGGCGAGGTCAGAGCGTGTCTCGCGCGCGCGAACCGCACGCGGGCGCTGCTGGATGTCGTGGGCTGGATCGAGCCCGTCGAGGCGCCCACCGCCGTCGAGGTTGACGCGCGTAAGCACCGCGAGGCGCTGCTGCGGACCCTGCTGGCGCGCATCGAATCCGAGCACGGCATCGAGGAAGACCCGGAAGCAAGCGATGAGGCCCGCGCGGCCGCGAAGGCGCGCATCGGGCAGCTCACCGACCTCATCGTCGGTGTGGAGGAGGCCGGCTCGTGAGTGCCCCCGATCCGTGGAGCGAACCGGCGCGGTTCTACAGGTACGCCGCGCGGCGGCAGGCGCGCGGGCTGGCAACGCTGCCACCGCCGCACCGCGTCCCCAAGGAGCGGCATATCGAGATGCTGCGCCTGCGGCTGCTGGAGGGCCTGACGCTGCGCGAGATAGGCGAACGCACCGGCGTCAGCGACGGGCGCGTGCAGCAGATACTCCGCGAATACTTCGGGCTGCGCGTGAGCAAGCCGAAGGGTGTGCCCGCCGCGCCGGTGGAGTTGCGGGTGCCGCCGGGGCTCATAGGGGTACTCCGCGAAATCGTGGAATGCGGGGATGGCGCGGGGATCGTGACGGCACTGCGGGAGTGGCAGGACCTCGAGCGCCAGATCGCAAGATGGTCGGGTGATCCCAAGCAGAATCACGTGGCGCGGGGGAATATCCGGCGGATTGAGGCGTTCATGTTGAGCGCAGGCGTGGACGATCGCAGCGTGGTCTCTGTCTCGCTCCCGTCTGAGGCGGTGGCGCTCGTGCGCTTGGGGTTGCTTGGGGAGCTGGGCGAGGTGGCCGGGGAAATCAGCGAGGCGATCGGCCGGGCGGGTTATGACGAGGCCGCCGAGTGGTACGCCGGGCCGCTGAAGCGCCAGGACGCCGTGCGCGCGTTGCTCGACGCGATGGGCTGGGAGAACGTCGAGGAGCAGCGGCCGGTGACGGTCTACCTCGACGTTCACCGCGACGCGCTGGTGCGCGCCATGCGCAACAGCCTCGACCATGAGAGGACACGTGCGATGCACCCTGATACGCCGGAGGAGGAGCGTGCGATGGCGGAGGCGAATTGCGCGCTGCTGGAGAAGCTGCTCGCGGCGACCGGCGGCCAGACGCGGCGGCCGGGCAACGCTGGGAGCGCGTGACCCTCGGCCACGCCGGCGTCCGGCCCGGCCCCCGAGTTTTTCCGCCGCGGGCTCTGCTCTGATCGCTCGACAAGCCAAAACTGATGCGGCCGGACGGGCTGCTTGCGGCACCCCGCCCGGCCTGTAGCACCGAAGAAGAAGCCTTCGATGCCACGCCCACCGTAGCTCCCTGCGGATAGGTAAGTCGTGCTCGCTGGCGGTCCTTCGGTGCCCGAAAGGAGACCAGGGTGAGCGCAGGACCCGTCCGCACATCAGGGGGAGCCGCGGCCGTGAAGGCGCCGGTGCTGCTGCTCTATGGCGAGGAGTACGCGAACCTCGCGCTCGCCGACGAACTCGCGCTCGACGGGTACGAGGTGCGCCGCGCCAGCGACGCGGTGACGCTGCGCGCCGCGTGTGACACCCGCGAGATCGATGTGCTCATCCTCGGCCAGACTGCACGCCGAGGGTGCGGCCTGGAGGTGTTGCGCCAGTTGCGCGCCGGAGCGTTGTCGAGCACGACCCCGCCCATCCCCGCGCGGATTGCCTCCAGCGTCATGGTCAACAGCAGCGTGCTCTTACCCCGGCCGGTCGGCCCGAGCACATGCGTGGGCCTGTACCGCTGGCTCGGCGAGCAGCACGCCCAGCAGGGCACCGGCCCCGCGGTGCGTCCCGACGGGTACGGCCGCTACCTGCTCCCCGACGGTGAGATCGCCTTCTACCTGGAGATCGACCGAGGCAGCGAGCCCACACGGCGCGTCAAAGCCAAGCTCGACGCATACCAGCAGGCACTTGCCGCCGACCCCCACCGCGACCAGGGAAACATCCTGCTCGTCTGCGAAGGGCGCCGCCGGCTCGCCAACCTCGCGCGGTGCGCGCCACCCGGCCCGCCGTGGGTGTGGGGCACCACCGACCGCGAGCGCTACACACTCCTCCCCGGCCGCGACCAGCAGCGGACATTCGCCGAGCTGCCAGCAGGACCCCGCCGCGCCGACCACCACACCACAGACTGCCTCGGCCGCCGCTGGCGCCACCCCACGCGGCGGGCGGCATGAACGCGCCCCGCGACCCGAGTGCGTGCGCACCGGCGACACGGCCGGCGCGGGGACGTCGCGGCGGCGACCCTCCTGCGCGCGCGCCGCGCCCGGCACGACGGGCGGCCCGCGGCGCCCGGCGGGACTGCCCTGAGAGCGCCGTGTCGGGAGGAGCTGTCAGAGCCTTGAGATCGTCGCGGGGATCTGGTCTGATCGCCGCAACCCACGACCCCCGAGCAGGAGGAACCCGCCATGACCCCAACCCCGCTCTCGACCCCCAGCTCCACGAGTTCGCGCGCTGGTTCGCCGACTGGTGGCTGCGCCGCGGATGCGACCTCACCGGCCCCGGACGGCGGCGGTAGGCAGCGCGCCGTCGCGTACATTCGCGAGTCAACCGAGGAGCAGGGCCAGGGCTTCTCCCCCGACGCGCAGCGCGAGGGCGTCCGCCGCTTCGCGCCCGAGAACGACCTCGAACTGATCGGCGAGTACTGCGACTTTCACTCCGGCTGGCGCAAGTCAGAGGCCCGCCCCGAGTTCCAGCGCCTGATGGCCGACGCCGCCGCCGGCAAGTTCGATGTGGTGCTCGTCTACCACACCTCCCGGTTCGCACGCAACCAGGTCGAGGCGCGCCGCTACAAGCAGCTCCTACGCGAGCGGCTCGGCATCCGCGTCATCTCCGTCACCCAGCCAATGGGAGAAGACCCCAGCGACCCCTCCGCGTTCCTCGCCGAGTCCATCCACGAGATGTTCGACGAGTACTACAGCGTCTCGCTCTCCTTCTGGACACGCAGCGGACTCAAGGAGAAGGCACGCCAGGGTCATCTCGTCGGGAGCCTCCCCTGGGGATACGTGCGCGACCCGGTGAGCAAGCTCGCCGTACCGGACCCCGAGCGCGCACCGCTCGTGCTCCAGTTGTTCGAGCGCTACGCGACCGGCCACGAGTCCGACCGCACCCTCGCGGCATGGCTGAACGCCAAGGGCGCCCGCACCGCCCGCGACCGCCTGTTCGGCAAGGACACAGTGCGTGAGATGCTGTGCAACGCCGCCTACGCCGGGTACGTCTCGGGGCTGCGTGACAAGAGCCGCGCGATCCGCGGGCTGCACGAGGCGATCGTCGCCGACGAGCTGTTTGACCGTGTGCAGGAGGTCCGCTCGTGGCGCACGAAGGTCGTCAAGCCCGGCAGGCCCTCGGAGGAGTACCTGCTACGCAAGCTCATCCACTGCGAGCACTGCGGCGCGCGGATGCACGGCTGCCGCAGCGGCCGGGAGGGGATGCGCCGCTACCAGTGCTCCACCCGCCGCCACCACGGCACCTGTGAACAGACGATGCTCGCCGCGCAGCCGTTGGAGGAGCAGCTGGTCGATTGGCTGCACGACTTCCAGCCGGACACGGGGCTTCGGCGGCTCATGCTCGACGCCATCCGCGCGGAGGCCGCCGGACACCCCAGCGAAGACGCCGACCGCCGCCGTGAGTTGACCGCGCAGCTTGAGCGGCTGCGCGAGCTGTACGTCATGGGTGACATCACCAAGCCCCAGTACGTCATGCGCCGCCAGATGATGGAGGAGGAGCTACAGCGCACCAAGCCCCCCACGGACCCCGACCTCGACCGCGCACAGGCCCTCCTCGAAGACTTCGCGCGCTTCTGGGACGCCGAGCCCCAGCCAGCCGAGCGGCGCAAGCTCATCCTCTCCCTGTTCGCCCAGGTCTGGGCAAAGGACGGCCAGATCGTCGCCGTCAAACCCAACACGGCGTTCGCGCGCTACTTCACCGCCGCCTCGGAGGTGCGAGCCAAGCACCCAAAAGCGGGCGCGAACAATGAGGCAACAATAGCGGGAGCGACGGGGGTGGGTACCGCTCAGCAATCGGCGGTGCTCGGGATGCGGGCGCCGATCGCCAGCAGGGATATCGAGATCCCCGTGAGGAAGTTGCCCGAGCGCCGCACCCGCACGCACTGCACCACGGGGTAGCGCCCGCTCACCTTCCACGCCACGCGCGTCTCCCCGACGGAGCCCGTCAGCGAGTGGTTGGTGGTGGACTGCGTGGAGAGGATCTCCACCGACCCCGGGCGGCGCAGGCTCGCCGCGTCCGCGAGCACCGTCGCCGTGCACGAGGCGCTGGCGCGACAGCCCGAGAGCTGCGCGAGCATCCCCCGGACGTTGCCCTCCGCCTCCGCCTGCACCAGCGCCCACTCGTGGTCGCGTTCCACGTTTTCCGCCGAGAAGAAGCGCGCCGCCACCCCGCTGATCGCGAGGAACAGCAGCACTCCGACGGCGATCAGCAGAGTCCGCGCCCTGCTGGAGGTCGGCCGAGAGCCCGCGCGTCGGTGGGCGGTCGCGGGCGCGCCATTCGGGGCAGCATCCTGCACAGCGGGGTCCCGCAGGGGCATCCCTCAGAACAGCTGGTTCTCGCCGTCGAACACTTCGCTCACCGAGTCGTCCGTGAAGATCCGCCGGATCGAGTCCGTGAGCAGCTCCGCGCAGGGCAGCACGCGGATGTTCTCGGGGCGCTCCCCGGGCACCGGGATCGTGTCCGTCACCACGATCTCCTTCAGACCGCAGGCGAGGAGGTTCTCGAACGCGGGGCCCGAGAAGATCGCGTGGGTGGCCGCCGCGTACACGCTCTTGGCGCCCGCTTCGTAAACGGTCTGGGTGGCCGCCGCGAGGGTCCCGGCGGTATCGATCATGTCGTCCACGATCACCGCCGTCTTGCCCTTCACGTCGCCGATCACGTACCCGATCTCCGCCACCTGCTGGGCGGGGCGCTCCTTGTCGAGGATCGCGAGCTCCGCGCCGATCTTGGAGGCGAATTTCTTGTTGAGCTTCACCCGGCCCGCGTCGGGGGCGACCACCACGAGGTCGGAGAGGCCGAGGTCCTCGAAGTACTGGGTGAGCATGAACAGCGCGGTCATGTGGTCCACGGGTTTCTGGAAGAAGCCCTGGATCTGGCCGGCGTGCAGGTCCATCGTCAGCACCCTGTCCGCCCCCGCGGCCTCCAGCATCCGCGCCACGAGGCGCGCGGAGATCGGCTCCCGGGGCGCGGACTTCTTGTCCTGGCGGGAGTACCCGAACCACGGCGTCACCGCGATCACCCGGTGCGCCGAGGCGCCCACAGCGGCGTCGATCATGAACAGAAGCTCCATCAGCGAGTCGTTCGCCGTGACCCCCGTCTGGAGGTTGCCGCAGGTGGACTGCACGATGAACACGTCCGCCCCCCGGATCGACTCCTCGTAGCGGCAGTACACCTCGCCGTTGGAGAACGTCTTCAGCGTCACCGGGCCCAGGTCCATCTCGAGCTTGCCCGCGATGTCCACCGCCAGCTGCGGGTTCGCGCGCCCGGCGAACAGCATCAGCCGCTTGTTGTAATCGATCGGCAGGCTCGTCGCCGCCTGCACGCGCGTGTCGATTGCGCTGCTCATCGTTCCTCGGAGTGTAAAGCGCTCTCACGACGCTCCGCGTACCCCTCGCGGTTCTGCTGGCGCGCGCGCGCCACGCCCAGCGCGCCGGGGGGCACGTCCTCGGTGATCACCGAGCCCGCCGCCGTGTAGGCATCGTCACCGACCGTCACCGGGGCAACAAACGCGGTATCCACCCCTCCGCGTACGCGCTTGCCGATCGCTGTGCGGTGCTTGGCGTGGCCGTCGTAGTTGGCGGTGATCGTGCCCGCCCCCAGGTTGGAGCGCTCGCCGACGTCGGCGTCCCCGATGTAGGAGAGATGAGGAATCTTTGCTCCGGCCCCGATGTCGGAGTTCTTCACCTCCACGAACGTCCCCACCTTCGAACCCTCGCGCAGCAGCGCCCCGGGGCGCAGGTAGGCGAACGGGCCGACGCTCGCGCCCTCGCCGACCACGGCCCGGTCCAGCCATGAGACCCGCACCGCCGCCCGCTCGCCGATCCGCGAGTCGATCGCCGTCGTGTGCGGCCCCACAGCGGCCCCCGCGCCCACCTCGGTGGCGCCGCGCAGCGAGGTGCCCGGCTCGATGCGGGCGTCCTGCCCGATCCGCACGTCCACATCGACCCAGGTGGCGTTTGGGTCCACGATCGTCACCCCCGCGCGCATATGCCGCTCGAGGATCGCGCGCTGCGCCAGCGCGCGCACCTCGGAGAGCGCCACACGGTCGTTGACGCCAAGCACCAGGTGCGGGTCGTTAACCGCGTGCGCCGCCACCACCGCCCCCTCGGCGCGCAGCAGATCGAGCGCCTGCGGCAGGTACAGCTCCCCCTGGGCGTTGTCCGCGCTCAGCCTCTGGAGCACCCCCAGCAGCGCCTCGCCGTCGAAGGCGTAGATGCCGGTATTGACCTCGCGGATCTTGAGCTCCGCCGCGGTCGCGTCCCCCGCCTTCTTGGTCTCCACAACCCGCGCCACCGCGCCCCGCTCGTCGCGCACCACGCGCCCGTAACCGCTGGGGTCATCCAGCACGGTGGTGGCCATCGTCGCCGCCGCCCCGCCCGCGTTGTGCGCTGCAACCAACTCCGCGATCGCCTCCGCGCTCACCAGCGGCACGTCCCCGCTCAGCACCACCACCGGCGCCCCCGGGTCGATCGCTCCCGCCGCCGCGACCACCGCCCCGCCCGTGCCGTTGGACCGCGGCTGCACCACCAGCTCCACCCCCGCCGAAGCGGGGAGACACTCGCCTCCGGCGAGCATCCCCCTTTCGGCCAGCAGCTCCGCCATCGGCCGCGCCGGCGAGTCCACCACCACGACCCTTCCCGCCCCCGCCTCCAGCGCCGCCAGCACCGGCCACAGCCCCATCGGCCTGCCGCACAGCTCATGCAGAACCTTCGGCACATCCGAGCGCATACGAGTCCCCTGGCCCGCCGCCAGGACAACCACCGTTGGGGGGGTCATTGCGCACACAGTAGACATTGGGGGGCAGGGACAGTCATTCTCCCCTCCGGGGAAACCGCCCGCGCGGAGCGCGGGCGGAGGGGGTTGCGCAGCAGAGGTTGGGGGGCAGGGACTCGAACCCCGATTCTCAGGACCAAAACCTGATGTCCTGCCGTTGGACGACCCCCCATAGGGGTTAAAGCGTCTCACGCGCGCCAGCGGACCGGCGACGGTGGTTGCGAATGTCCTTTCACCGGTGAATGGCGCATCCCTTGCATCGTAGCCATTTCATCGGCGGCGCACCCCGCTGGCGTTAGCGGGGCGTCCAGATCTCAACCCCTTCTGCCGGAGCCCCGCGGCACGCGACCCCCGCTGGCGCCGGCCTCGGAGGCGGGGCCGCCGGTGTGGGCGATGCCGAGCACGCGCATCGCCTTGAGCCCGAGGCTGAGCTTCTCGCGACCGTCGCTGGAGCTGACGTCGAGCCCCGAAAGCTCGCGCACGCGCTCGAGGCGGTAGTAGATGGTGTGGCGGTGGGTGAAGAGGCGCTGGGCGGTGCCCGCGACGTTGCCGTCGGCGTCGAGAAACGTCGTCAGCGTACGCACGAGCTCGGTCTCGTACTGCTCGTCGTAGGCCACCAGCGGCTCGACGGTCTCCGCGTAGAAGCGCTGCAGCTCGCGGGGGTTCTCGCTCATCGTGGAGAGCAGCAGCCGGTAGGCCCCGGTCTGCTCGAAGGCGAGCGCCCCCTCCTGCGCCCCGCCCTCCGCGACGTTCGCGGCGAGCAGCGCCTCGCTGGCGGCACGCGGCAGGTCGAGGGGATCCTCGGCGATGCGGCTGCGCCCGACCGCGAAGGTGCACCCGGGGACACCCGCTTGCAGCTCGCGCAGCACGGAGTCGGCGGCGCGCGCCGCGAGCGGCTCCTCACCCCCGGGCACCAGCAGCAGCACTTCCGCCCCAACCCCGCGGGCGCCGGGGCGAGTGGGCTGGGTGGAGCTCTGCGCCGACCCCTCGCGCTCGCCGAGGGCCGCGATCGAGCGGCTCACCGCGGCGCGCGCGCCGCGCTCGGCGACCACGCGCACCCGTGCGCGCCAGCCCTCCTCGGTGGGCGCCTGCGGATGGGCGCGGGCGACGATCATGCTGGCCCCCTCCTGGAGATCGAGAGAGAGCTCGCGCCCGCGCGCCACGATCTCCTCGCGGCCGCCCAGCTCGCTCCTGGAGAGCGCGTGCAGGAAGTCGGCGGCGGCGCTCTCCGAGGCGAGGTCGGGAGCGCGCACGCGCTGGACCTCGGAGGCGATCATCGTCACCAACAGCCGCCGCATCGAAGCGGAGGGCTCGGTGCGGGCGCGCATGTGCAGCGACCCCACCACCGCGTCCGCGACCCGCAGCGGGATGCTGCTGACCCCGTCGCCCCCCGCGAGCAGCGAGCGCTCCTCCGCGGGCGAGCGGGCCGCCACGGCGAGCGTTCCCCCGCGGGCGTCGGTCACGGCGAGGCTCGCGTCGAGGGCGCGCGCCGCCGCGCGCACCACCTCGGGCAGGCCGGCGCCAGACTCCACCGCCTCGGTGACCGCGTCGAGAGCGGTGAGCTCGGCCACGGGCCTCAGACCCAGAAGTAGACGACGGCGAGGCCCGCTGTGACCCCGATGCCGACGAGCACCGCGAGCACGTACAGCGAGAGGATGCTCGCCGCCACGCGCTCCCATGCGCGCGAGTAGGCGGACCACGCGGGCGCAAGGATCAGACCGACGAACAGCGCCAGGCTGAACACGGCCGCGCAGACGGCGACGAGATAGGTGACATCTGTGCTGCTCATGGTGCTTCCCTAATTGTTACCTACGGTGAGGCCAACCGCGTGGGCGAATCCCGCTGTTACCGGCTCGGCGGTGA
Organism: uncultured Solirubrobacterales bacterium; assembly: GCA_963813765.1. Taxonomy (GTDB): domain Bacteria; phylum Actinomycetota; class Thermoleophilia; order Solirubrobacterales; family Solirubrobacteraceae; genus Palsa-744. The sequence continues at coordinate 473,427 of CAWFAB010000001.1, read as the reverse complement.
GCGGCGCGGGCGTGCGCTCCGCCAGTGCGCGGGTGGCCGCGCGCGCGCGGCCGGGGCCGCGGGACCCGGCGAAGAGCCCGAGCACGGTGGGGCCGGATCCACTCACAAGCGCCGCATCGGCGCCCGCCGCGCGGGCCTCCAGCAGGGCGGCGTCGATCTCCGGGCAGAGCGCGCGGGCGGCATCCTGCAGGTCGTTGTGCAGGAGCTCCGCGGGCGGTAGGGGGGAGCCGTCGACGAGCGCGCCGGCGAGCGCGCGGCAACGATCCTCGAGCTCCGCCCGCTCCCTCACGAGGCCCATGCGGTCGGCCTGTGCATACACAGCCGCGGTGGAGAGGGGGCGCGCGATGGGCAGCGCGAGCACCCCCAGGGGAACCACGGGATCGGGCAGCGCCCGCAACAGCTCCCCGGCGCCGCGGGCGAGCCACCGCCCGGGCTGCACCTGGGCGGGGACGTCGGCGCCGAGTTTCCGCGCGAGCCCCTCCAGCAGCTCGCGGTCGCCGAGACCCGAGGCTCGCGCGGCGAGGCGCAGCGCGGCGGCGGCGTCGCCCGAGCCGCCCCCCAAACCGGCGGCGACGGGGACGCGCTTGAGGATGCTCAGCTCCAGCGGCGGGGCGTCCCAGCCGGTGGCCGCGCGGAACGCGGCGAGCGCGCGCGCGGCGAGGTTCTCCTCGGGCGGACCGGGAACTCCAGGGCACACCACCTGATCGACGGCCGCGACCGGGTCTGCCGCCGCCCGATCTGCCGCAGCCTGGTCTGCCGCGGCCCGGAGCGTCAGCTCGTCGGCGAGGGAGATCGACTGCATCACGGTCGCCAGCTCGTGCCGGCCGTCTTCACGCACGGGGCCGAGGAACAGGCCGAGGTTGATCTTCGCGGGGGCGAGCGCGCGCAGCGGGAGCGAGCTCATAGATCGAGCGCCTCCGCCAGCGCCACGAACTCCTGCGGGGCCAACCGTTCGGCGCGCACGTCCGCGGGATGCCCCAACTGCAGGAGCGCCGCGCGGATCTGCTCGCGCTCGCGCCCCACCCCCGCCAGCGTCAGCGAGCCCGCCAGCGTCTTGCGCCGATGCGCGAAGGCTCCGCCCACCAGCCGGCGCACCTGCGGCCGGGCCGCGCGGCCGGTGCGCACGATCTTGACCAGCACCGAGTCCACGTTTGGCACAGGCGAGAACACGGTCCGGGGCACCACCCGCAGCACCCTCACCTCCCCCGCGAGCTGCGCCAGCACCGAGCTCACCCCGTAGTCCCCACTCCCCGGCCCCGCCGCCAGTCGCTCGCCGACCTCGCGCTGCACCATCACGACCCACATCTCCACAGCCTCGAGCTCCTCGATCGTGCGCAGCACCACCCTCGCGGCGATCCCGTACGGGAGGTTCGCCACCACCTTGCTCGGCAGCGGCTCCATCCCCGCCAGGTCCACCCGCATCGCATCGCCCCGCCATACCACCACGTTCTCGAACGGGGCGAGACGCTCCTCCAACACTGCGCACAGCCGCTCGTCCACCTCCACCACGTGCACCCACCCGACCCTTGGCGCGAGATAGGCGGACAGCACTCCCTCGCCCCCGCCGATCTCCAGCACCACGTCAGGCGCCGAGAGCTCGCTCGCCCGCCCGATCACTTCGAGGATGTTGGGGTCGCGCAGGAAGTTCTGGCCCAGCTCCCTGCTCCGAGCCCGCGTGCTCCTCACCATCCGAAGAGGCGAGCCGCGGTCCCCTGCACGGCGGCGCCCAGCTCGTCCACCGAGACCCCGCGCAGCTCGGCGAGGAAGGCGGCGGTGTGGGCCACGAAGGCGGGCTGGTTGGGGTGCTTGCGCACGGGCTGGGGAGTGAGGTAGGGAGCGTCGGTCTCCACCAGCAGGCGCTCGTCGGGCACACGCCTCGCGGCCTGCGCGAGGTCGGCGGCGCTTTTGTACGTCACGTTGCCCGCGAAGGAGATCGCGTAGCCGCGCTCCAGACACTCATCGAGGTGGGCGGGCATCGAGAAGCAGTGCATCACCACGCTCACCCCCTGCGCCTCCGCGGCGAGCCGCGCGAGCGTGTCCTCCTCGGCGGCGCGCGTGTGGATCACCAGCGGCTTGCCCAGCTCGCGCGCGAGGGCGATCTGCGCGGAGAACGCACGCTCCTGGTCGGCGCGGGGGGCGTGGTCGCGGTAGAAGTCCAGGCCCGTCTCCCCGATCGCCAAGCAGCGCGGGTGCGCGGCGAGCGCGCGCAGCTCGGCGAGGTCCGCGTCGTCGAAGCCGGTCGCGTGGTTGGGGTGGCGCCCGACCGCCGCATACACCTGCGGGAACGCCTCCGCCGCCGCCAGCGCCGCCCGGCAGGAGGCGCCTTCAGTGCCCACCGTGAGGATCCGCACGACGCCCGCCCGCTCGGCCGCCGCCACCAGCTCCGTGTCGGGGGGCTCGCAGAGGTCCAGATGCGTGTGGCTGTCGATCACGGCTTGGGAAAGAGCGGTTCGAGCGAGCCGACGCAGCGAGAGGCGGGGACGCCCGCCCCGAGACGGGCGGCGGCGAGCGTGCGGTCCTCGGCACCAAGCGCATCCAGCAATTTTTCGGTGCTCGCCGGGAGGTATGGGGCAAGCAGCAGGCTCACCACACGAACTCCCTCGGCGAGCGAAGCGAGCACCCCATCCAAATCCTTCTCCCTCTGCTCGTCTTTCGCGAGCGTCCACGGGGCGCGCTCCTCGACGTAGCGGTTCAGGCGCCGCACCCGCTGCCAGATCGCGTCCAGCGCCTGCGTGAGCTCGGCGCGGTCGAGCAGCGCGCAGGCCTCCTCGGCGAGGCCCTCGAAGTCGCCCGCCAGCTCGGGATCGATCGGCGCCGCCGGCAGCACCCCGTCGCGGTAGCGGCGCACCATCGCCAGGGTGCGGCTCGCGAGGTTGCCGTACTCGTTGGCGAGCTCGCTCTCGTAGCGCTGCTCGAAGGCGCTCGTGGAGACAGACCCGTCCTGGCCGAAGGAGACGTCGCGCAGCAGGTAGAAGCGCAGCGCGTCGGAGCCGAAGCGCTCGATCACCGCGAAGGGGTCGAGCACGTTGCCCAGCGACTTGCTCATCTTCTCCCCCTCCATCAGCAGGTACCCGTGCACGAACAGGCGGCGGGGCAGCTCGAGCTTCGCGGCCAGCAGCAGCGCCGGCCAGTACACCGCGTGGAAGCGCAGGATGTCCTTCGCGATCAGGTGGTAGTCCGCCGGCCAGAACGTGCTCGTGAGATCCCGCTCCGCCGCCGGCCCGTTCACTCCCCCCGGCGCCGGCGGGCTCTCCCCCGCCACCGACATCCCCGGCGGCGCCGGCGCGTAGGAGAGCGCGGTGTAGTAGTTGAGCAGCGCGTCGAACCACACATAGAAGACGTGCTCGGAGTCCCACGGCACCGGCACCCCCCAGGTGAGCTTGTGGCGCGTGAGCGGCACGTCGCGCAGGCCCGAGCGGATGAACGAGAGCGCCTCGTTGTAGCGCGAGCGCGGAGCGACGAAGTCCTCGCGCTCTGCGTACAGGCGCTCGAGCTGCTCCTGGAAGGCGCTCAGCTTGAAGAAGTAGTTCTCCTCCTGTTCGCGCACCAGCTCGATGTGGTGAATCGGGCAGCGCCTGCCCTCCTCGATCTCGTTCTCCGCCTTGAAGTCCGCGCACCGCGGGCAGTACCACCCCTCGTAGGCGCCCTCGTACACGAACCCATTCTCCCGCACCCGCGTGAGGATCTCCTGCACCTTCGCCATGTGCTGGGGGTCGGTGGTGCGGATGAAGAAGTCGTTGGACGCGCCCAGGCGCGGCGCCAGCGCCCGGAAGCGCTCGGCGTTGCGATCCGCGAGCTCCTGGGGCTCCAGGCCCAGCGCGTGGGCCGCGTCGGCCACCGGCTCCCCGTGCTCGTCGGTGCCCGTCAGGAAGAACACCTCCTCGCCGCGCTGGCGGTGGTGGCGCGCCAGCACGTCCGCCGCGATCGTCGTGTACGCGTGCCCCAGGTGGGGGGCCGCGTTGACGTAGTAGATCGGCGTCGTCACATAGAAGGAGGGCATCGCCCGCCCAGGCTACTGGCTGGGGGCGTCACTTCAGTCGATCCGCCGGTTGTGGATCGTCGCGGAGCGTGCACGTGTGGAGTCTGTCGGTGGGCGTTGCGATATGCGTAACCCGTCCGCCCTGTCGGTTAGAAGTAGCCTGATGTCCGAGGAGGCCGAGCCACAGCAAGCCGGCGAACCAAGACCGCCGATCTGGCAGATCGGTGTCGTCGTGGTCGTCCTTGCTGCGCTGGCCTCTGCCGCTGTGCTCGCGGTCATCCAGATCTATCCACACCAGTTGCCGACGACCAAGAACCCGAGCTTTGTAGACAACATCTTCGACAGCCGCGTGGTCATCTTGATCGTGCGCGTAGCCCTCATCTTTGCGGCTGGGTACATCGTCATCTCCGTTGTCGGCCTGATCGTCGGACGCCGCTGGCTTTCACAGCTTGGCCCTTTCAAGGCGTCTGACCCGATTGCCCGGCTCGACGAGAGCGCGGAGGCACTTGAGAGCGATCTTCGAGAAGCCGTCGATACCATCCAAGAGCTAGAACAGCGCCTTGTCGAGAGCGACGAGAGCCTTGCCAAGGCGCAGACGGATATTGGCGCCCTGCTTGACCTTGTCGATACGATAGAGGCTAAGAAGGAGGGGAACTAGTGCCGCCCAAGGACAGAGCGAAACTCAAAAGCGACCAACAGAAAATCGAGCGGACGCTCGAGCGCAATCAGGCTGCCCTGCGGACATCTCGCCAGCAGTCGGGCAAATACAGCCGCACTCTGAGGAGTTCTGGTGCGGAGGTCCGAAGTGCACGAAGCGATCTCCGCAAGGCCGGCTACCTCAAGTAGCCTCCGCTCGGGGCGCAGGATCCTCGACTAGCCCGCGGTAGAGTTCGTTCGCGCTCGCGCCTGTGAGCTTCGCCACCACCCCCGCCGCGAGGCGCCCGCGGGCGCCCGCCGAGACGAGTTCGCGCAGCACCGCCAGCGCCTCCTCGCGGTTCACGGCATCCCGCGGTGAGGGACCCACCACCAACACCACCTCGCCCCGCACGGGGCGCTCGCGGTAGTACGCCGCCAGCTCCGCGGCGCTTCCGCGGCGGACCTCCTCGTGCAGCTTGGTCAGCTCCCGACACACCGCCGCAGGTCGCTCCGGATCGTGCTCGGCGAGTACGTCCAGGGTGGCGGCGAGGCGCCGCGGGGACTCGAACGCGACGAGCGTCGCGGGGTTGTGGAGGAGCACCCGCTCGAGCTCCCCCCGCCGGCGCGGGAGGAAGCCGAGGAAGCACCACCGCTCGGCCGGCAGACCCGAGACGACCAGCGCGCTCACCGCGGCGCTCGGCCCGGGTAGCGCCTCCACCGGCACACCCGCCGCGATGCTCGCCCGCACGAGCTCGTAGCCCGGATCGGAGATCAGCGGCGTGCCCGCATCGGACACCAGCGCCACCGTCGCCCCCGCGCGCATCCGCTCCACCAGCTCCGCGGAGCGCTCGCGTTCGTTGTGCTCGTGATAACTGAGGAGCTCCGCGGGCGCAATCCCGTGGCGGCGCAGCAGCACGCGCGTGTGGCGGGTGTCCTCGCACGCCACCACCTCCGCCGCGCGCAGCGCCGCGAGCACCCGCAGGGTCACATCCTCGAGATTGCCGATCGGGGTGGGGCACACCACGAGCCTCCCCGGTGCAGCGCTGCGCCCAACTTGCGCGTCCTCGCCCGGCATTCGGCCAATATAGAGAGCGTCGATGGCCGCGGAGCATGGATCAGAAGGCGCGCCCCCGCGCCGTCCTCGCCGACCGCCCGCTCCTGCGCGGGCCACCTCGGGCTCGAAGACCGAGTCCCGTGCCCGCCCACCCGAGCCGGGGGGTGGGCCGCAGTACACGCGCTACCGCGCCGGGCGCAGGGTGCTGCCACGCTCTCCGGAGAACGGCCGCGAGGTTGGCGCGGGGACGCTGCTCGACTCGACCAGGTCGGCCCGCGGGAGCGCGTCCACACCATCTCGCTGGCGGCGGCTCACCCCCAAGCGCGCCGCGCTCGGCCTGCTGGCGCTGATCGGCGGCTGGATCCTGCTCTCGCTGGTGCTGTTCCTCGTGAGCTCCCACTTTCAGCGCACAGACCCGCCCTCCGACGTGGCGAGCGTCCTCGACCCCGCCGGCTTCCCGCTCACCTCCGCCGAGAACATCCTCGTGCTCGGCTCCGACAAACGCCAGAAGAACAGCAGGGAACCGGGCGCCAACATCAACGGGCCGAGCCGCTCGGACTCGATCATGCTGATCCGCACCGGCGCCGGGCACGCCGCGCGCCTGTCGATCCCACGCGACACCGTCGTGGAAATCCCCGGCCACGGGCCCCAGAAGATCAACGCCGCCTACGCCTTCGGCGGGCCCGCGCTGTCGATCTCGGTGATCAAGCACTACCTGGGGATCCCGATCAACCACCTCGTGGAAGTCAACTTCGAAAACTTCCCCCAGCTGATCGATGCGATGGGCGGCGTCGAATACACCGGGGGCTGTGTGATCTCCTACCTCGACGGGGGCTCCGCCAACGGGGGCTTCACCCTGCGCCTGCGCGCCGGAACCCACCACCTCGACGGCCGCGAAGCGCTCGCGCTCGCGCGCACCCGCGAGAACCGCTGCGCCCCCCAGGAGACCGACCTCAACCGCGAGCAGCGCCAGCAGGCGCTCCTGCAGGACATGAAGTCCCAGCTGCTCTCGTTCTCGAGCTTCCTGCGCCTGCCCCTGATCTCCTGGAACGCCCCGCCCGCGATCGTCTCCGACATGAGCGGCCCCGAACTGCTCGCCCTCTTCGGCGCCCTCGAGGTCGGCGGCACCCCCCCCACCCGGCTGCTACAGCCCTCCGGCTCCGTCACGCTGCCCGAAGGCGGCGAAGGCCTCCAGGTCTCCGCATCCGAGAAGCGCGCCGCGGTCGCGCGGTTCATGGCGGCGTGAGCGCCGGCCCCCAGCGTGAGCGCGGGCCCCCAGCGTGAGGTGGGCGTCAGCTCCTGGCCGCGACCGGCTCTGACTTCGAGCCGGAAGAGGTCTTATCGGCCTTCGACTTGCCCTCGGAGGAGGAGCTCTTGCCGTTATCGGACGAAGAGCTCGAATCGCCGGAGGAAGAGGAAGAGGAATCTGAGGAGGAGCCGGACGTCGAGTCCGAGGAAGAGCTCTCCGCGGCAGCGGACGCCGCGGTCTCGCGCTGGCGGTTGCGGGTGCCGTAGTCGGTGTTGTAGAAGCCCTTGCCCTTGAAGTGCACCGCCGGGGCGTGCAGCACGCGCTGAACCTTCACGCCCGTCTCGGGGTCACGGGTAAGGGCCTCGTCGGAGAAGGACTGGAGGAGCTCGAACGTGCTCCCGTCCGGGCGGCGGTACTCGTAAATCGGCATTGGCACTCACATTATAGGAGTGCCAGGCACGGAAGGGGAAGGGCTCGTCAATCGGCCAAGAGCGCCCGCGCGCAGACGATGCCGGCGCGCACGGTCGCTGTGAAGTCGCGGTCGGGCTCGGTGAGCATCCGCAGCGCGAACCCGTCCCCGAGCGAGAAGAGGATCTCGGCGATCGCCTCGGGCGCGGCGTGCAGGCGCAGCACCCCCTCCTCCTGGGCCGCCGTGAGCATCCCGGCGACCTGCTCGCGCATGGTGCGCATCAGGTTGGCGTACTCAACCGCGATGTCCGCGTTGCGCCGCGAGAGCGTGAAGAGCTCGAACAGGAGCGTCACGAAGGCCGGGTCCTCGCGGATCATCTCCTGCAGGTGCTGCGCCATCAGGCCGATGAAGTCCTTCGCCGTCTGCGCCCCCGCGAGTTGCCGCTCCAGACGCTCCAGACGCAGCTGGCAGTCGCGCCGCACCGCCTCCGCGAGCAGCCGCTCCTTGGTGCCGAAGTAGTAGTGCAGCAGGCCCCGCGAGACGCCCGCTTCGCGCGCGACGCGCTCGAAGGTGGAGCCCGCGGTCCCGTGCTGGGCCACGCTGCGCCGCATCGCCTCCACGATGCGCTGCGCCCGCTCGCCCGAGAGCGACCTCTGGACCCTGGCCCTCGGGGCGCTCTCGACGGCGGAAGCCACAGTCATTCGCGCGGTCAGCCGGCTACCCGCGGCGCTCAGGAGGCGGAGGCGCCCACCGAGCTCGGCGCCTCCTGAGCCGGCATCGTGGTGGAGCTGTAGTCGAACTCCTCCTCGGCCCCGAACAGCAGGTCGAGCACCTTCGAGCGCAGGCTCTCGCTGAGCGCCAGTGCGAGCACGCCGGCGACGAGCGCCAGCAGCAACGTGCGGCCCAGTCCGCCCCGCCTGCGCCTGCGCCTGGGGGGCTCTTTGAGCGCGTTCGACGCCTCCCGCAGGGCCACCGCCGCCTCGACGAGCTCGCGCTGGAGCTTGCGATCCTCGAACAGCGCCTTGGTGGCGGGCTTGCCGTCACCCACTCGCCCGTAGGCGCTGCGCGCGGCCGCATAGGCGGCGAGCAGGTTGGCGCGCAGCTCCTCGTCCTCGAGGATGCGCTTGATGTACTGGTTGCGCTGCGCGGCGCGAGCCGCCGCCGAAGCCTTGCCGATCCTGTCCTTTACCGCCATGCGGGCCACCGCCTCTACTGGAGCTTTACCTTGGGTCCACCCCAATATACCCCTCCCGGCAAAGCGCACTCCCCCGCCGCGCGGCGGCTCACCCGCGGCCGCGCTCCGCAGCCGTCGCGGCGATCGCCGCCAAGCGCAATCGCCCGGGCGCGACACCTCAACGCTCAAGCGTGCAGAGCGGCCTGTTCCTGCGCGGTCGGGAACGCCCACGCGGCGCGCGCGCGCCGCTCCTGGCGGAAGACCAGGCGCAGCTGTTGCGGCGGCTTGAGCTGGGCCGCGTTGGGACGGAAGGTCGCGCACGGCTCGGAGAGATCGAGGGCGCAGAGCAGATTGCGCCGGAAGTAGCACTCCTCGCACGTCACCTTGCGCGCGCCGCGCGCGCTCTGCTTTCTTTGCGCCAAGATCGCTCCCCGTGTGTCTCTGCTGTGCACCCGGTCTGCGGCCGGGCGAGATGAACAACAACAGCGGGGATCAAAGCACCCGCCGACGATCTCCTCAAGGAGCCTTCCCGCAAATCGCAGGAGAAAATGATTTCTACCCGCAAAGAGCCGACGTTATGTCACTTTACTGTGACAATCCCCTGTATACGCCGCAATTTCCGAGGATTCGAGGCCTCCTACCGGGATCAGTCTACCCGGCCAACCCAAACGCCTCACCGGCCCGGTCCGCGACGTAGCGGGCAATCGCCAGGGAGGAGGTGGCCGCGGGGGAGGGCGCGTTGCGCACGTGCAGCGCCCGCTCGGTGGCGGAGAACGCGAAATCGTCCACCAGCCGCCCGTCGCGAGCCAGCGCCTGGGCGCGCACGCCGGCGAAGGCCGGCGCCACGTCCTCGGCGCGCAACTCGGGCACGTAGCGAGCCGCGGCCCGTGCGAACGCCGCCCGGCTCGCCGCGTGGCGCAGCTCGGTGGCCCCCGGGCGCCACCAGCGCGCAAGCATGCGCCAGGTTCCCGGCCAGCGCAGCGTGTCGAGCGCGTCCTGCAGCCGCACTCGGCCGAGCCTGTAGGCGTCGCGCGCGAGCACCGGCAGCGCAGTCGGACCGATCAGCACCTCGCCGTCGATGTGACGCGTAAGGTGCACACCCAGGAAGGGAAGCGCCGGATCGGGCACGGGGTAGATCAGCGCACGCACCAACTGCTCGCGCCCGCTCGTCAGGCGCAGGTAGGCGCCACGGAAGGGGACGATGCGCGGGTCCGGGTCCGCGCCCGCCGCCACCGCCAACCGATCCGACCACGCGCCCGCACAGAAGAGCGCGTGCGTGGCCTCGGTCGCGCCGCGCGCGTGCTCCAGCCGCAGCGACCGTGCGCCGGCTCGCACGCCGTGCACGCCGCACCCCGTCGCGATCCGAGCGCCCGCCCGGAGCGCGTCGTCGGCGTAGGAGCGGGCCACCGCGGCGAAGTCGACGATCCCCGTCGCGGGCGAGTGCAGGCCCGCGATCCCGCGTGCGTGGGGCTCGATCTCGCGGATGCCCGCCGCGTCCACGCGGCGCAGGCCGGGAACCTCGTTGGCGTGGCCCCGGCGCTCGAGCTCCTCCAGGCGTCCGAGCTCCGAGCTCTCGGTGGCCACGATCAGCTTTCCGCACGCCTCGTGCGGGATCTCGTGCGCAGCGCAGTACTCGTACAGCTCACGGGCGCCCTCCACACAGAGGCGCGCCTTCAGCGACCCCGGCTGGTAGTAGACACCCGCGTGGATCACCCCGGAGTTGTGACTGGTCTGATGCGCGCCGAGCTCGGCCTCGCGCTCCAGCACGCACACCGACAGCCGCGGATGCCGGCGGGTCAGCTCGCGGGCGAGAGCCAGCCCGATTATCCCTCCGCCGACGATCGCCAACTCGCACCGAGCCGGCGCCTCCGATGCCATCTCGAAACTCCTCTCGGACATGCGCGTCATCATTGCTCATCCATGCGCATCCTCCTCACCGGGGCCAGCGGGTTCATCGGCTCGATGCTCGCTCCACGACTGCTCGCCGAGGGGCACGAGCTGCGTGCCCTGGCACGCGAGCCCGCACGCGTGCGGAGCGCGATCTCCGAGGTCGCGGAGATCGAGGTGATCCGTGGCGACGTCCTCACCGGCGAAGGGCTCGGGCGGGCGATGGAGGACGTCGATGTCGCCTACTACCTGATCCACTCCATGGAGAGCCCGCCGGAGGGCGCACCGCAGCGGGGCTCCTTCCCCGAGCGCGAGCGATTGGGAGCCGGGAACTTCGCCGTGCAGGCCCGCCGCGCGGGAGTGGAGCGGACGGTCTACCTCGGCGGCCTGCTACCGCGCGCCGGCCGCCCATCGCGCCACCTGGCCAGCCGCGCCGAGGTCGAGGAGATCCTGTTCGAGCACGTCCCCGCCTCCGTCGCGCTGCGCGCCTCGATCGTGATCGGCGCCCGCTCGCGCTCCTTTCGCCTGCTCGTGCGGCTCGTCGAGCGCCTGCCGATACTCGCGCTGCCCGCGTGGCGCCGATTTCGCATACAGCCGATCGACGTCCGCGACGTGATCGAGATGCTCGCCGCCGCCTCCACGCACCAGGGCGTGGCCGGCCGCTCGCTGGACATCGGGGGACCGGAGGCGCTCACCTACGAGGAGATGCTCCAGCGCATCGCCGAGCTGCTGCTTCTTTCCCGTCCGACACTTGGGTTGAGGGTCACGATGACACCACTCACCGCCCGCCTCGCCGCCACGCTCACCGGAGAGGACCCCGAGTTGATCCTCCCACTGATGGAGGGCCTGGAGGGCGACCTGCTGGGAGCCGATGACCACGCCGAGGAGCTGCTGGGTGTGGAGCTGCACTCATTCGATGACGCCGTCGAGTGCGCATTGCGCGAGTGGGAGGCGGTCGAGCCGCTCGCCGCGCGATGAACGCCATCACCGCCCCCACCCGCACCAGCAGCACGCAAGCGCCGAGGGCTCTCTCCCGACGGTGGCCGAGGCAACCAAAGGATGAGCTATGAGCGTCGTCACCCTTTCCACCCACATCGCCGCCACCCCGGAGGAGGTGTGGAAGACGGTGATGGACCCCGATCGCCTGGGTGAGTGGGTCACGATTCACCGCACCCTCCTGTGGGCCGACAAAGGCTCGCCGCGTGTGGGGTACGAGATGGAGCAGCAGGTCCACCTGCGCGGCGTCAGCCTCGACGTTCGCTGGCGGCTGGTGGAGTGCAGGCCGTGCCGGCTGGCCGTGTGGGAGGGTCGCGGACCGGCTCGCTCGCGCGCTCATACCGAATACGCGCTGCGTCCCGATGGGGATGGCACGCACTTCGATTATCGCAATGAGTTCCGCCCCCCGCTTGGGCCGGTGGGTGCGCTCGCCTCCCGCGCGCTCGTGGGCGGAATGCCCGAACGCGAGGCCAGGCACACGATCGAGCGCCTGCGGGAGCTGCTCGAGGACGGCAGCGCCGACGATCACCGCACACTTTCCTGACGAGCGCACGCTCGATCGAGGGGCGGCGTCTGGGGTATTCCGCTCCCCGATTGCCACGAGCACGCGGGCGATGGCCCGCATCTTGCGTCACATCCGATTTCGCCCAGCATGGCATCTGGCTTGCGTGGCGGTACAACGACCTGTGATTGTTGTAAGGTAATCTGCAACCAAGTGATGCACATCACATTAATCCGAGTGAACAGGATTCGACCGTGACCGACTTCCTTGACGAGAAGCAGCGAGAGATCACCGATCGACTGAACGAGCTGAGGCCGTTAATCGAGGAGTACCAGCGCCTGGAGGCTGCCGCCGCGGCACTCGACAGCCTGGGCGTGTCGGCCGTGAGCGTGCCGGCCGCCGCCCCCACAGCCACCCGCAAAGCCGCGCGGAAAGTTCCCGGCCGTCGTGGACCTGGCCGGCCCCGCGGTTCAAAAACCAAAGCTCGCGTGGCCGCCGCAGCCCCCGCTGAGACCGCGGCGCCCACCGGACGCGGAGGCCCGCGGCGCAAAGCCGGCCGCCGCAAAGGCAGCGGCACGCGCGCGGCGCAGGCGCTCTCGTTCGTCCAGGCGCAGCCCGGTATCACGATCCCCGAGCTCGCCTCCCGCATGGGGATCAAGCAGAACTACCTCTACCGCGTGCTCCCCACCCTCGAGGAGGAAGGCAAGGCACGCAAGGTAGGACGCGGCTGGCACCCCAAGTCCTCCTGACGGTGTCTCGTCGCCCCTGGCTGCGTCCTCGGTCGCTCGTGTGCGGAGCACACTTCGCTCCCTGCGTCCTTGCCAGGAACGACGATCCATCCGTCAGGGGGCGTCGTGTCGCCCCTGGCTGCGTCCTCGATCGCTCACCGATCGGAGATCGACGGGATCTCCGATCGGCCAGCAGAGCACACTTCGCTCACTGCGTCCTTGCCAGGAACGACGATCCGTCGGACTTGTCGCGATGTCACAGCGTAGGCCGGCGTCGCGCTGACGGCACACCAGATGTTCGACAGCCCCGGCGAGGTAGAACCTCGCCGGGGCTGTTTGTTGAATCGAATCGACTGAGGCTCAGATCAGACCGAGATCCTGCACGGCCTGGCGCTCTTCCTGGAGCTCATTGACGCTTGCGTCGATCTTTGCGCGCGAGAGATCGTCGATGTCGAGTCCCTGGACGATCGCCCACTCGCCGGCGGAGCAGGTGCAGGGGTGTCCGGCGATGATCCCCTCGGGGATCCCGTAGGAGCCGTCGGAGCGGACTCCCATCGACACCCAGTCGCCGGGCGGGGTGCCTTTCACCCAATCGTGCACGTGCTCGATCGCCGCGTTGGCCGCCGAGGCCGCGCTGGAGGCGCCGCGCGCCTCGATGATCGCCGCGCCCCGTTTCTGCACGGTGGGGATGAACTTCTCCTGCACCCACGCCTGATCGGCGATCACCTCGCCCGCGGGACGGTTCTGCACCTTCGCGTGGGTGATGTCGGGGTACTGCGTCGCGGAGTGGTTGCCCCACACGCTCATGTTCGTGACCTCCGGTACCCGCACGCCCGCACGGCGCGCCACCTGCGCCACGGCGCGGTTGTGGTCGAGGCGCATCATCGCGGTGAACCGCTCCGCCGGGATATCCGGGGCGTGGCTCTTGGCGATCAGGCAGTTGGTGTTGGCCGGGTTGCCCACCACGAGCACCTTCACGTCGGATGCGGCGTGCGCGTTCAGCGCCGCCCCCTGCGGTTTGAAGATGCCGCCGTTGGCCTCCAGCAGATCGCCGCGCTCCATGCCCTTCGTGCGGGGACGCGCGCCCACCAGCAGCGCCACGTTCACGCCGTCGAAGGCCACATTGGGGTCGTCGGTGATCTCGATGCCCGCCAGCAGCGGGAAGGCGCAGTCGTCGAGCTCCATCGCCGTGCCCTCCGCGGCCTTCACCGCCTGGGGAATCTCCAGCAGGCGCAGGTCGCACCTCCGTGTCCGGGCCGAGCAGCTGCCCACTGGCGATGCGGAACAGGATTGCGTAGCCGATCTGGCCGGCGGCTCCGGTGACTGCGACTCGTACGGGATTGCTCACTGGCTCATCTCCTGGGTGGTGTGCTGTGTGTGGAATAGGTCGGACAAAGTTGGCCGACGGTGTCGATCCTCTCAAGCGACGCTCGCGGTCATCGCCTGCCGCAGGTTCTCATCGATCGAACCGAGGAACTCCTGCGTCGTCTGCCACGACTGATCCGCGCCGACGAGCAGCGCGAGGTCCTTGGTCATCTTGCCGCTTTCGACGGTCTCCACGCACACGCGCTCGAGCGTCTGCGCGAATCGCGTCACCTCGGGCGTGCCGTCCATCCGCCCGCGCGCGGACAGACCGCGCGTCCACGCAAAGATCGAGGCGATCGGATTGGTGGAGGTCGGCTTGCCCTGCTGGTGCAGGCGGTAATGGCGGGTGACCGTGCCGTGTGCGGCCTCCGCCTCGACCGTCTTGCCATCCGGGGTCATCAGCACGCTCGTCATCAGACCAAGCGAGCCGAAACCCTGGGCGACGGTGTCTGACTGCACGTCGCCGTCGTAGTTCTTGCACGCCCACAGGTAGCCGCCCTCCCACTTCATCGCGGCGGCGACCATGTCGTCGATCAGGCGGTGCTCGTAGGTGATGCCCGCAGCCTCGAACTCAGCCTCGAACTCCGCGTCGTAGACCTCCTGAAAGAGATCCTTGAAGCGCCCGTCGTAGCGCTTGAGGATCGTGTTCTTGGTCGACAGGTAGACCGGGTAGCCGCGCTCGAGGCCATAGCGCATCGAGGCGCGCGCGAAATCGCGGATCGAGGCGTCGAGGTTGTACATCGCCATCGCCACCCCGGCGCCCGGGAAGTCATACACCTGAAGCTCGATCGGCTCGCCGCCGTCCTTGGGCGTGTAGGTGAGAGTCAGCTTGCCCTCGCCGGGGACGACCATGTCGGTCGCCCTGTACTGGTCGCCGAACGCGTGACGGCCGATCACGATCGGCTTGGTCCAGCCGGGCACCAGGCGCGGGATGTTGGAGATCACGATCGGCTCGCGGAAGATCACGCCGCCGAGGATGTTGCGGATCGTCCCGTTGGGCGAGCGGTACATCTCCTTCAGGCCGAACTCCGCGACGCGGGCCTCGTCGGGTGTGATCGTCGCGCACTTCACGCCCACCCCATGGCGCTTGATCGCGTTGGCCGCTTCGACGGTGATCTGGTCACCCGAGGCATCGCGGCTCTCGATGCTCAGGTCGTAGTACTTCAGATCCACGTCGAGGTAGGGCAGGATCAGCTGCTCCTTGATGAACGACCAGATGATCCGCGTCATCTCGTCGCCGTCGAGCTCGACGATGGGGTTCTTCACTTCGATCTTGGTCATCTGCGCAGTCCTGGGGGGAAGGGGGGGAAGGGGAAGGGGAAGGGGAAGGGGGATGGTTCGGTGGTCGCGGGGTCGCACGCTGTGCGGCGGCGATGCTATCGCGGGGAGACGTGCCTCCGTATCGGGGCGGGTGCCTCCGTATCGGGGTGGCGGCCCCCTGCGCGCGGATCGGCCGGCGCGGCTTGGCACCGCACGGCCCGCCGAATGGGTCTACCCTATGGAGGCCATGGCCACCACCGTTCCACACTTCGCCGCCGGGACGTCGGCCGCAGGGAGAACGGCCTCCAGGGAGACCCACGAGGTCTTCAACCAGGCGCCGCCGCTGGAGGGCGTCAACGTCTTCTCCAGCAACCTCCCGCTGGTGGAGGCGCTGGAGCGCGAGGGCGGCGGCTGGGTGCGCGAGCGCGCCGCCGCTTTGGGCCGGTTCGTCGGCGGCGAGCCGCAGCAGGTCTGGGGCCGGCTGGCCAACGAGAACGAGCCGGTGCTCCACACCCACGACCGCTACGGCAACCGCATCGACGAGGTCGAGTACGACCCGACGTGGCACAAACTGATCGCGATGGGCGTGGAGAACGAGCTGCACTCGCTGCCGTGGACGAGCGCGGAGCCCTCCGCCCACACGGCGCGGGCGGCGCTGTACATGACGGCGATCCAGGCGGAGGCCGGCTACGCCTGTCCGATCACGATGACCTTCGCCGTGATCCCCGCGCTGCGCGCCCAGCCCGAGCTGGCGGCCGAGTGGGAGCCGCTGATCACGGCGACCACCTACGACCCGCGGCCGCTGCCGGCGGCGCAGAAGGGCTCGGCGATCGCCGGGATGTGGATGACCGAGAAGCAGGGCGGCTCCGACGTGCGCGCCAACACGACGATCGCGCGGCCCGTCAACGGCGGGGGCCCGGGGGCCGAGTACGAGCTGACCGGCCACAAGTGGTTCTGCTCGGCGCCGATGTCCGACCTCTTCCTCGTGCTCGCCCAGGCCGAGCCGGCCGGCGACGGGGCGGGGGGCCTGTCGTGCTTTCTGCTGCCGCGCATCCTCCCCGACGGCTCCCGCAACGCCGTTCGCCTGCTGCGTTTGAAGGACAAGCTCGGCAACCGCTCCAACGCCTCCGGCGAGGCCGAGCTCGACGGCGCGTGGGCGCGGATGGTCGGCGAGCCCGGCCGCGGGGTGAAGACGATCATCGAGATGGTCGGCCACACGCGCCTGGACTGCACGATCGGCGCGGCAGCGGGGATGCGCGTGGGGGTCGTCAACGCCATCCACCACGCGGCCCATCGCTCGGCCTTCGGCAAGCTGCTGATCGACCAGCCGCTGATGCGCAACGTGCTCGCCGACCTCTGCCTGGAGTCGGAGGCCGCCACGATGCTGGCGATGCGCCTCGCGCGCGCCTACGACGAGGCCGGATCGGAGTCCGGCGCCGCGACCGACAACCTCAGCGACGCCCATCTCTTCAAGCGCCTGGCGACGGCCGTGTCCAAGTACTGGGTCTGCAAGCGCGCCCCCAACCACGCCTTCGAGTCGCTGGAGTGCCTCGGCGGCAACGGCTATGTGGAGGAGTCGGGGATGGGGCGCCTGTACCGCGAGGCGCCGGTCACCTCGGTGTGGGAGGGCTCGGGCAACGTGATGGCCCTGGATGTGCTGCGCGCGATCGTGCGCACGCCGCGAACGCTTGAGGTCTTCATGCGCGAGCTGGAGCAGAGCCGCGGCGCCGACAGGCGCCTGGACGCCCACCTCGACGGCCTCAAGGACCAGTTCTCAGATCCCGCGACGCTCGAGTCCCGCGCCAGGCGCGTGGTGGAGTCGATGGCCCTGGCGCTGCAGGGCTCCCTGCTGGTGCGCCACGGCGCCGCCGCCGTCGCCGACGCCTTCTGCGCCTCCCGCCTCGGCCGCGATAGCGGCCTCGAGTACGGCACCCTCCCCGCCGGGACCGACTTCGAGGCGATCATCGAGCGCAGCCGCGTGCAGGCGTAGTAGAACCGGGCCTCACCCGGCCCCGGGCCGCTCGCGGCCTACCATTGAGGGGTGGCTCCTCGCAGGAACTTCCAGCTCGCGCGCGTCTTCGGCATCCGCATCGGGGTGGGGATCAGCTGGTTTCTGATCCTCGGCTTGGTCATCGCGCTGTTCACCCCATCCCTCCACGAAGAGCTGGGCGGCTCGACCACCACCGCCTACCTGGTGACGGTCGCGATCGTGCTCTCCTTCTTCGTCTCCCTGATCCTGCACGAGCTCGGCCACGCGCTCATCGCGCGCCGCAACGGCGTCCCCGTGATGGGCATCGAGCTGTGGGCGCTGGGCGGTCTCACCCGCACCGGCCCGATGCCTCGTGCGGGGGTGGAGCTGCGAGTGGCCGCCGCGGGGCCGCTCGTGACTCTCGCGGTGGCGCTGATCTGCGTCGCGCTCGGGGCGGTGGCGAGCGACCACCACTTCTTCGCGGTCGCCACCAGCGCCGGCGGAGGGGTGACAGCGCCCGCTGTCGTGTGGCTGGGCTGGGTGGCCACGCTCAACGTGTTCGTGCTGATCCTCAACCTCGTCCCCGCCTTCCCGCTCGACGGCGCTCAGATCGTGCACGCGCTGCTGTGGCGGCACACGGACGATCGCAACCGCGCGACGCGCGCCGTGGGGCGCATGGGACAGGGCTTCGGAGTGCTGCTCGGCGCGGCGGGCCTCGGTGTGCTTGTGGCGCTGCAGGACATCAGCGGCGTGTGGCTGGCGTTCGTCGGGCTGTTCGTCTACCAGAGCGCCACCGGCGCGGTCCTCCAGGGAACCGTCAACCAGCGCATCCAGCAGCTCAAGGTGGCCGACGTGATGGACCCCGAGCCGGTCACGATCCCCGCCGAGACCGGTCTGCTCGACGCCCAGGAGCACTTCTTCCTGCGCTACCGCTGGCCCTGGTTCGCGGTCGTGGACCCCGCCCGCCACTTCCTCGGGGTGGTGCGCTCAGAACGCGTGGACGCCGAGATCGCCGCCGGGCGGCCCGCGCTGCCCGTCAGCGACGTGCTGGAGGAGAACCTGACGATCCGCATCGAGCAGGACCAGCCGCTGGAGTCGCTGCTGCGCTCCGAGGGGCTCGGCCGCCTCGGAGCGATGGTCGCCGTCGACGCCGACGGGGTGCTGCGCGGCGTCGTGACCGTCGCGCAGATCCGCCAGGCGCTGCGGCCGGCCGCGGGGACGTAGCGGGCCGCCGCGGGGAGTCGGCGGGAAGTGTGTGCGCGCACACAGTCGTTCCGAGCGTCCGAGGTATAGAGTCTCCGCGAAAAGTCCCCCAACCGTTCAGGGAGTCATGCCGGCACACGACGTTTTGATAATCGGCGCAGGTCTCGCGGGTCAGCGCGCGGCCCTTGCCGCTGCGCAGGGGGGCGCGAGCGTCGCGATCCTCAGCAAGGTCCACCCCGTGCGCTCCCACTCCGTCGCCGCCGCCGGCGGGATCAACGCGGCGGTCGCCGTCGACGACGACTGGCACTCCCACGCCTACGACACCGTCAAGGGCTCCGACTTCCTCGGCGACCAGGACGCGATCGAGGTGATGTGCTCGGAGGCGCCCGCCGAGGTCATGCACCTCGAGCACATCGGCGTCACCTTCCACCGCAACGAGCAGGGCCTGCTCGACCTGCGCGCCTTCGGGGGCGCCTCGGTCAAGCGCACCGCCTACGTCGCCGACATCACCGGCCAGGCGATCCTCCACGTGCTCTACGAGCAGCTCATGAAGCACCACGACACCGTCGAGCGCTACGAGGAGTGGTTCGCCACCTCGCTCCTGCGCGACGACTCCGGCCGCTGCTGCGGGATGGTCGCGCGCGACGTGCGCTCCGGGCGCATGGAGGTCTTCCGCGCCAAGAACACCATCCTCGCCTGCGGCGGCGCCGGGCAGGCCTACAGCCCCACGACCAACGCCCTCATCGTCACCGGCGACGGCATCGCCCAGGCCTACCGCCTCGGCGCCCCTTTGATGGACATGGAGATGATCCAGTACCACCCCACCACGCTCGTGGAGAACGGCCTGCTCATCACCGAGGGCGCCCGCGGCGAGGGCGCCGTGCTGCTCAACTCCGCGGGCGAGCGCTTCATGGAGAAATACGCCCCCAACAAGATGGAGCTCGCCTCCCGCGACGTCGTCTCCCGCGCCGAGCAGACCGAGATCCTCGAGGGCCGCGGCGTCGGGCCCGAAGGCGAGGGCATCTACCTCGACATCACCATGGTCCCCCGCAAGCGCACTTTGGAGGCGCTGCGCGAGATCGTCAACATCGGCAAGGACTTCGCCGGCGTGGACATCACCCGCGAACCGATCATGATCCGCCCCGGCCAGCACTACATCATGGGCGGCGTCAAGACCGACGTCGACGGGGCCACCTCGATCGAGGGCCTCTACGCCGCCGGCGAGGTCGCCTGCGTCTCCGTCCACGGCGGCAACCGCCTCGGCGCCAACTCGCTGTTGGACACCCTCATCTTCGGCCGGCGCTCCGGCGAACACGCCGCCGCGCGCTCCGCTTCGATGGCGATGCCCGACGGCGCCGCCGGCGAGGCGCAGCTGCGCGAGGACTCAGCGATGATCGACTCGATCGTCGCCCGCGAGCGCGCCGGCCGGCGCGTCTCGGAGATCAAGGCGAGCTCGGGTCCACGATGAACCAGTACGCCGCCGTCTACCGCGACCAGGAGGGCATGGAAAAGGCGCTCGGAGGTCGTCAAGCGCCTCCAGGAGGAGTCCGCGCTCCGCCTACATCGACGACCGCGGGACAGTCTTCAACCAGGACGTGCTGGGCGCCATCGAGCTCGGCTACATGCTCGACTGCGCCGAGGCGATCGTCGTCGGCGGCGATCGAGCGCAAGGAGTCCCGCGGGGCCCAGTTCCGCACCGACTTCCCCGAGCGCAACGACGCGCGAGTGGCTCAAGCACATCGACGTCACCCTCGGCGCCGACGGCGCCCCGCAGATCAGCTACTCGCCCGTCACCATCACCCAGTGGCAGCCCGAGGAGAGGAAGTACTGATGGCCGAGACCCACCCAGCCGGGCTTGAATCGTTCACGCTGCGCGTGCGCCGCTACGACCCCGAGTCCGGCGAGGCGCCCTACTGGGACGAGCACACGATCGAGCTCGAGCCCCACCGCTCGGTGCTCGAGGGCATCCTCCAGGCCAGGGCCCGCTTCGACGGCTCGATCGGGATCCGCTGCTCCTGCCGCGCGGCGATCTGCGGCTCCTGCGGAGTGCGCATCAACGGCGAACCCGGTCTCGCCTGCCACACCCACCTCGACCACGCCCGCGACGGCGCCTCCGGCGGGGTGATCGAGATCGAGCCGATGGGCAACATGTCCGTGATCAAGGACCTCATCGTCGACATGGACGCCGTCCACTGGAAGAAGATCCAGCGCGTCACCCCGTGGCTGCTCGCCTCCCAGCCGGTGCCCGAGCGCGAGTACGTCGTCCCCCGCGAGAGCATGGTCGACATCACCCAGACCATGGCCTGCATCCAGTGCGGCGCCTGCGTCTCGGATTGCCTCGCGATGGAGGTGGACCCCGGCTTCATCGGCCCCGCCGCGCTCGCCAAGGCCTACCGCTTCGTCGGCGACCCCCGCGACGACCACCGCCGTGACCGGCTTTTGAATCTCTCCCACGACCCCCAGGGGCTCTACGACTGCACCCACTGCTTCAAGTGCGTCGAGGCCTGCCCCAAGGACGTCAACCCCATGGGCCAGATCATGCGCCTGCGCCGCATCTCCGGGTCCGACGAGCACATCGTCGACCCCAACAACGGCGAGCGCCACGAGCAGGCCGTCACCACGCTCGTGCGCGACTACGGGCTGCTCCACGAGGCCGAGATGGTGCCCCGCTCCTACGGTGGCAACTCCTGGTTCGCCAAGTTCCACCCCGCCGCCGGCCGCGAGCTGCTCTCCTCGCTGCCGACCGTCATCAGGGGGGTCCTCCGCGGGAAGATGAGCCATCAAGGTGGCCGTCTTCGGCCACAAGATTCCCCCTGCCGACCTCGCGGCGGTCAAGCGGATCTACCAGACCGTCGAGGGTCGCCCCCGGCGCAACGAGCTGAACCTCTACGTCTCCGGGGAGGATGAATGAATGAAGGTCGCCTACTGGCCCGGCTGCGTCAGCCGCGGCTTCACCCCCGAGCTGCACGGCTCGATGGCCCGCGTGGCCCCCCTGCTCGACCTCGAGCTCGTCGAGCTCGACCGCGGCTCCTGCTGCGGCTGCGGCGTGATCGCCGAGCACAACCAGGAGCTCGCCGACACCCTCAACGCCCGCACCTTCGCCCTCGCCCAGCAGGTCGAGGGGGCCGAGCTGATGATGAACATCTGCTCCACCTGCCAGGGCGCCCAGAGCGAGTGCCAGGAGCGCCTCGACGCGAACGCCGAGTACCGCGCCCTCGTCAACCAGACCCTCGCCCCCGAGGGCCTCTCCTATGAAAAGGATCGGGGCGGGCCCTTTATGAACAAGAACTTCCTCTGGCTCCTCGTCGAGGAGATCGGCCTGGACGAGCTGCGCTCCCGCGTGCGCCGGCCGCTCACCAATCTGAAGGTCGGCCCCTTCTACGGCTGCTACATCGTGCGCCCCCGCGAGCGTCTCGACATCGACGCCGCGCACCCCCGCGATCGGTACCTCGAGCAGGTCATCGAGGCGCTCGGCGGCACCGTGATCGAGTACGCCGGCGCGCGCAAGTGCTGCGGCTTCCCGATCATCACCATGAACAAGCAGGCCTCCCTCACGCAGGCCGGCCGCCACCTCGGCGACGCCGCCGACGCCGACGCCGACTGCCTCGTCACCCCCTGCCCCCTCTGCCACCTCAACCTCGACCTCCAGCAGCCCGCCGCCGCCTCCGTCGTCGGGCGCGACCTCGACATGCCCGTCCTCCACCTCCCCCAGCTCGTCGGCCTCGCTCTGGGGCTGGAGCCGAAGGAGTTGGGGATGAACCGCCACGTCGTGCGACCCTCCTCGGTGATCGACTGGTCCACCTCCGTGGTGGGCGCCGCCGCCTGAGGGCGCCTCGGGAGGCGTGTTGTGGGCGCCGCCGCATAGGCGCTCAGCCCTCCAGCGACCGCTGCAGCCGCTCGAGCACCCGCACCACGCGCAGGCCGGAGTGGCCGTCGGAGCGGGGGGTCGCTCCGGTGCGGACGCACTCGACGAAGTGCTCGCACTCCACGCGCAGGGGCTCGACGTTGGGGATCTGGGGGAGAAGATCTCCCCGGAGCGGGCGATGTACTCCCCCCAGGAGCGGGTGTCCTGGTCGAAGCCCTTGTCGTAGAGGGTGAGCTTGCCCTCCAGGCGCATGTCGTCGAAGGTCGCCATCCGCCGCGCGCCGACGACGGTGAGGCGCCGCTCCTTGTGGGGGTCCAACCAACTGAGATGGAGGTGAGCGACGATCCCGGAGGGGAAGCGCAGGTAGCAGAAGACGACGTCCTCGACGCCCTCGCGCACGTAGGGGCGCCCGTGCGCGACGCACTCCTCGGGCTCCTCGCCGATCAGGTGGAGGATCACGGAGACGTCGTGCGCGCCGAGGCTCCAGAGGGCGTTCTCGTCGGCGCGCAGCTTGCCGAGGTTGAGGCGGTTGCCGTAAACGTAGTAGAGCTGCCCGAGCTCCCCCCCGTCGAGCAGCGCCTTGAGGCGGTCCACGGCGGGGTGGTACTCCAGCAGGTGGCCCACCATCAGGATCCGCCCCGCCCGCTCGGCGGCCGCGACGGCGCGCTGCGCGTCCTCGGCGGTGGTGGCGAGGGGCTTCTCCACGAAGCAGTGCTTGCCCGCGTGCGCCACCTGCACGGCGAGCTCGGCGTGGGTGGGCACGGGCGTGGCGAGCACGACGGCGTCGAGCTCGGGGTCGGAGAGCAGATCCTCCAGCTCCCCCGTGAGGCGCGCCCCGGGGAACGCGGGCGCCGCGCGCGCGCGTGCCTCCGCGGAGGGGTCGCACAGCCGGCGCAGCTCGCAGCCGGGGATCGCGGCGAGGTTGCGCGCGAGGTTCGGTCCCCAGTAGCCGAGGCCGGCGACGCCGACGCGGATGGGTGTCTGTCCGGGGGTGCTCATTGGGGATCATCCACGTGAGTCGGTTGCGCCCCGGGCGTGTGGGCGGTGGGCCTCCTACCCACCGTTAACGCGTTGTGCGTGCGGGCGCGGGGCCTTTGGGTGGGCGGGCCACCAGGCGGTGCGGTTGCGCTCACGCGGCGAGCGTACCGATCGCCTGCACGCAGCGCTCGGCAGCGCGCCCGTCCCCGTACAGCGGGGGACGCTCCGCTGGAAGCGGGCGCTCGAGCGCCGCGAGCGCGGCTGTCGCGTCGAGGTCCACGAGTGTGTTCCAGCCCGCGCGCACGGTCTCGACCCACTCGGTGTTGGGGCGCAGCGTGACGCAGGGCACCCCCGCAAGGTACGCCTCCTTCTGGACGCCACCGGAGTCGCTCAGCACCGCGCGCGCTCCGCAGAGCAGTGCGGCGAACTCGCCGTACCCGAGAGGCTCGGTCAGGCGCACGCCATCGATCTGCGCGAGCTCCTCCAGCAGCCCGGCATCCCGCAGACGGGTGCGGGTGCGGGGATGTAGAGGGAAGATTACGGGTAGGGGCAGTGCCCGCACGAGCTCAACGAGAGCGCGCAGGCGCTCGGGCGGATCGACATTGCCGGCGCGGTGGGCGGTGAGTAGCAGGTATGCGCCGCTGCGCACCCCCTGGCGCACCCCCTGGGTCTCCAAGGCGCGCCCGTCCGCGCGCGCGAGGGGCTGGAGGCGCAGGGCGATGTCCACCATCACGTCGCCCACCACCTCGATGCGCCCCGCGATCGACTCCGCGCGGAGGTTCTCAGCGGCGGTGTCCGAGGCGCACAGCAACAGCTCGGAGAGGTGGTCGACCACCACGCGGTTGCGCTCCTCGGGCATCGTGCGGTCGAAGGAGCGCATCCCGGCCTCCACGTGGGCCACGGGGACCCCCGCCTGCGAGGCGGCGAGCGCGCCGGCGAGCGTGGAGTTGGTGTCGCCGTAGACAAGCGCCGCGTCGGGGCGCTCCTGCGCAAGCAGTGGCTCCAGCGCGGCGAGCATGCGCGCGAGCTGCGAGGTGTTCGAGCCCCCACCGATCCCGAGCTCGCGGTCCGGACGGGCGAGGCTGAGCTCGCGGAAGAAGACGTCCGAGAGCGAGTCGTCGTGGTGCTGGCCGGTGTGCACGAGCAGCTCCTCATGTCCAGCCGCGCGCAGCGGCCCGCAGACGGCGGCGGCCTTGATGAACTGCGGGCGGTTGCCGACGACGGTGAGGATCTTCATGGCCGCTGGGCAGGGGTGGAGGATCGGTCTTCGGATGCGTCCTCGGTGAGATAGCCGGCGATCCAGTCCCGGTATGGGCCGATGAAGTCGCGGGCGGCCTGCTGGATGAGGAGGGTGGCTCTGTGCACGTCCCCGGCGTTGACCCTGATGTAGCTGTGCTCGATCGCCGAGCGCGCCCGTTGGGCTCGTGCAAGCCGTCGGCAGAGCCCGGCGTCGATGACCTTGGCGTCTCGGAGGGCTTCGAAGGACTGCTGGGCTGTCGATCCCTGATCTCGCATTGGCGGACGCGGCAGCTGAGCCAGCTTCACGCCCAGGCGCCAAGGAGCTGGTCGATACCTTCGAGGGCGGCCTGCTCGGCAAGCGGAAGATGGAGGGTCCGGGGTGTCGGCCGAGCCGCGCGGAGCGCTCCCTGGTTCACAGCTCGGCGCAACGTACGCTCGCTCACGCCCACCTCCCGGCTCAACAGCGCAAGCTCAGTCATGCGTCCAATATAGCAAAGCCATGTGTCCGATACCGATCAGGAGCAGTCATCCCGTGGGGCTCAGGAGCAGTCATCCAGTAGGGTCCCCCGGGCAAGACCGACCGACCGGGGACCAACGTGCGCGCAACCTTCGACCTCCAGTCTCACTCGATCCACTCCGACGGCGAACTGGAGCCCGCCGCCGTCGTGCGCGCCGCGGCCGCCGCCGGCGTGGAGCTGCTCGCGCTCACCGACCACGACTCCGTCGCCGGTGTGCAGGAGGCCCTGGAGGAGGGGCCGCGCGCCGGCGTGCGGGTGATCGGAGCCACCGAGCTCTCCTCGGTTGACGAGGCCTACGAGGAGCTGCACATCCTCGGCTACCTCGTTGACCACCGCGACCCCGCCTTCGCCGCGACGCTCGAAGACCTCCGCGGGGACCGCGAGCGGCGCGTGCTCGCGATGGCCGACCTGCTGCGCGCGGAGGGCTTCGAGCTCGACGACTCCGAGCTGCGCCGCCGTCAGGCCGCCGGGGACCCCCTCGGGCGCCCCCACCTCGCGCACGCGCTGCTCGAGCACCCCGCCAACGCCGAGCGCATCGCCGCCGAGGGGATCGGCAGCCTGCGCGAGCTCTTCCCCCGCTACCTCGTCCCCGGGGTCCCCACCTACGTCGCCCGCACCCGCCCCACCGTGAGCGAGGCGATCGAGTTGATCCACCGCGCCGGCGGCGTCGCCGTCTGGGCGCACCCCTTCTGGGACGTCCAGGAGCCCGCCGCGGTGCGCGCGATGCTCGAGCGCTTCGCCGGTCTCGGCGTTGACGGCGTGGAGGCCTTCTACCCCACTCACACCGCAGAGCACGTCGAGCTGCTCTGCGCGATCGCCGGGGAGCTCGATCTGCTCACCACCGGCTCCTCCGACTTCCACGGCTCCGAGCACAAGACCTTCGCCGGCTTCAGGGCATTCGAGCTCTACGGCCACGCCCCGCGGCTGGGGCCGCTCGCCGCGGGGGCTCCCGCGGGCTCAGCCCGCCGGCTCGGTGATGTCAACGAGTCGTAGGCGGTCGTCTTTGGATGCCGCTCGCTCGAGCGTGCCGTTGTAGCCGCCTCGCGAGAAGAGCAGGACTCGCAGATCCTCGTCGATCGTGTAGCCCGCCTGACGCAGCGCCGGGAGCTTGTAGTCCTCGATCTCCCTGAGGAGGTTGCCGTCCATCGGCCTGTTGCGCCAGCGGCACTCGCCGATCACCGTCACGCACCCGTTCGAGATTCCCACGATGTCGATCTCCTCGTTCGTGCGCTCCCCTGTGCGGCGCAGGTCGTCTCGGGCGTTGCCCCACCAGCCGCCGACATGTTGCGCAGTCCGTCCATATGTCGCGCGTACCCAACCACGACATAGATCCTCAAACACCGGCGCCACGTGGTCGCTCAGCGAGGGCCGCACGCTCCCCTCCCACAGATCCGCCGGCTCCAAGCCGGCTTCGAGCTCGGCCTGGAACGGGAACACGAAACGAAACCAGAAGCGGAAGAATGGGTCACTCAGCTCCCAGTGGCCCACGCGGCTGGATATCCTGGCGCCAACCGGAAGCTTGCGACGAACGATCCGCAGATCCGCCAGCGTCGCGAGGTAGCGATTCACCGTCGCATTCTCTATCCGGGCGCCGGAGGCGATCTCCTGGACCTCCTTCTCCCCCGTGGCGAGCTGCTCCAGGATCGAGAAATACACACCCGGCTGTCTGAGCTCCTGCTCTAGGACCACACGGGCCTCGTTCCACAATGGGCCGTAGCGATCGAGCACGCGTGAGCAGATCACCGGCTTGAGCTCCCCACGCCCAAGTTCACCCAGGTAGCGCGGCATACCGCCCGTTATCGCAAAGCGCTCGATGCGCTGCACCGGGCCGAGCGTGTCGAGGAAGACGCGAGCCTCCGGGTAGCGCAGAGGCCGGACCTCAAGCCCAATCAGACGCCCATGCAGCGGACCGCGCTCGGCCATCAACGACTGCATCTGCGAGATCGCGGAGCCACACAGCACGAGCTTCAGATTGGAGCGGTCGCGCTCCTCCTCCATGACGGCCTGGATCGAGCTCAGCGCCCGCTCGATCTCCCCCTCGGCGTTGGGAAGCAGCCAGGGAAACTCGTCGATGACCACCAGCGTCTTGGAGGAGCTTGCGAGCCGGAAGACGACGCGAACGAGCGTCGCGAGGTCGGGGAGCTCGGGCCGCACACCGAGCCCCGGCTCGAGCAGTGCCGCGAAGCGCGAGAGCTGGGTTCCCGGCGCGAGGCGCTCCGAGGCCAAGATCACAGCCGGCTTGCCGTGGGCGAAGCGGCGGAGCAGCCACGACTTCCCGACGCGCCGCCGCCCGAACAGGTTGACCGGCATGCGCTCCGAGCTCACCCACCACTCCTCCAGACGAGCCCGCTCCTCCTCCCGATCGAGAAACTCATCGACCAGCGGCCAGCGATACACCTCCATCCTCTCTATCGTAACATACACCAGCGTAAGTTACTCTGGCGTATGCAAGAGAGGGTTGCGGCCACCGCTCGGCCGGCCGTTGACCTTCGTCAGCAAACGCCGTTGTGGGCGCCGCGCGCCGGGTGCAGCCCGCGGGCGGCGAGCAGGTCCATCACCCGCTCCACCGCCCCCTCCACCGTTTCGCTGCCCGAGCGGAGCACCAGGTCCGGGTGCTCCGGGGCCTCGTACGGCGCCCCCACCCCGGTCAGGCCGCACAGCTCGCCCGTGCGCGCCCGCGCGTAGAGGCCCTTCGGGTCGCGCCGCTGGCAGAGCTCGAGGGGGGCGTCCACGAACACCTCGATGAACTGGAGCTCCGCCGCCGCGTGCAACGCCGCGGCCGCCTCCCGGTCCGCCGCGTAGGGGCTCACCAGGCTCACCAGCGCGATCGAGCCCGACTCCGCCAGCAGCCGCGCCACGTGCGCCGTGCGGCGCACGTTCTCGCTGCGCGCCCCCTCGTCGAAGCCCAGATCGCCGTTGAGCCCGTGGCGCAGGTTGTCGCCATCCAGCAGGAACGCCGCGCAGCCCGCCTCAACCAGGCGCTCCTCCACCGCGCTCGCCATCGTTGACTTGCCCGCCGCCGGCAGGCCCGTGAACCACACCGTCGCTCCCGCGCACCCCAGCGCCTCCCAGCGGCGGTCGCGGGTCAGCGCCGAGCTTTGCCAGCGCACGTTGGGGCTGTGCTCCTTGCGCTCTCGCTGGACGACGGCGTCCTCGACCTCCGCCTCCGTGTCGAGGATCACGCCCGCGGCCACCGTCTCGTTGGAGGCCTCGTCGATCACGATCAGGCCACCCGTGCTGCGGTTGCGACGGTAGGAATCGAACACCAAAGGGGAGCTTAGCTCCACGCGCACACGCCCAAGGTCGTTCAAGGCCAGCGTGGCCGCGCGCTCGTCGCGGTGCAGGGTGTTGACGTCGATCCGGTAGCGCACCTCCAGCGCGCTCACCGCCGCCGTGCGCGTGGTGTGCTTCACCAGATAACGCCTGCGCGGGTCGAGCGGCCGCTCGGACATCCAGCACATGAGGCTCTCGAAGCTGTGAGACACCGCGGGCTGGTTGTGGGTGCGGGCGATCATGCTCCCCCGGCCCACGTTGACGTCGTCGGCCAGCCTGAGCGCCACGGACATCGGCGGGAACGCCTCCCGCACGGGCCCGTCGAAGGTGTCGATGGCGGTCACGGTGGTGTGCTGCCCGCCGGGCAGCACGACGACCTCATCGCCCGCACGCAGCACGCCCCCCGCCACCTGCCCCGCATAGGCGCGGTAGTCGGCGGGGGGTGGGACCGAATCCCTCGCGGGCGGATCACCCACTGGACGGGGAAGCGCACGTCGATCAGGTTGCGGTCGGAGGCGATGTGGACGTGCTCGAGGTGGTAGAGCAGCGGCGGCCCCTGGTACCACGGCATCGCCTGGGAGCGCTCCACCACGTTGTCGCCCCGCAGCGCGGAGATCGGGATGAAGGTCACGTCCTGGATGTCCAGGCGCGCGGCGAAGCGGTCGAAGTCGTTGACGATCGAGTCGAACACGTCCCGGTCGTAGTCGAGGAGGTCCATCTTGTTGACGCACACCACCAGATGCGGGATCTGAAGCAGCGAGGCGATGAACGCGTGGCGCCTGGACTGGGCCACCACGCCCTTGCGCGCATCGACCAGCACGATCACCAGGTCCGCCGTGGAGGCGCCGGTGACCATGTTGCGCGTGTACTGCTCATGGCCGGGGGTGTCCGCGATGATGAACCGGCGCTGGGCGGTGGCGAAGTAGCGGTAGGCGACGTCGATCGTGATGCCCTGCTCGCGCTCCGCGCGCAGGCCGTCCGTGAGCAGCGAGAGGTCGAGGAAGTCGTTGCCCATCCGCCGGCTGGTCAGCTCGATGTGCTCCAGCTGATCGGCCAGCACCTGCTTGGAGTCGTACAGCAGCCGCCCGATCAGCGTGCTCTTGCCGTCGTCCACCGAGCCCGCGGTGGCGAAGCGCAGCAGCTCGACCGGGCGCTCGGTGAGCCGCCGGAAGACCTCGTCGGTCTCCCGCACGGCGCGATCGCCGTTGTGGGTCCGCGTCGCCATGCCGCAGCAACGGTTGCCGGCGGGCGGGACTTATGGCGCCGGGGCACGAATATCGGACACTCGCCGCGAGCGTCCTCCCGTGAGCTTCAGCGCTGGGTCAAGGCGTCCCGCCCGAGGGCTCCACGCGTGCCGGGGGGGCCTGCGCCAGGGCGGAGGGGACCTCGCGGCTCAGTCTCTGAAGGAACGCCTCGGTGGCGGCTACGTCGAGGGGACGGGCGAACAGGAAGCCCTGCCCGCTGTCGCAGTCCTGGTCTCTGAGCAGGGAGAGCTCGTGCTGCTGCTCGATGCCCTCGGCGAAGGTCTCGATCGAGAGGGCCTTGCCGAGCTGCACGAGGGTGTGGATGAGGGTCTCGCCCTCCTGGTTGTGTCTCAGCCCCGAGATGAAGGACCGGTCGATCTTCAGTGCGTCGACGGGGAACTGTTGGAGGTGGGCGAGGGAGGAGTACCCGGTGCCGAAGTCGTCGATCGCGATCCGCACGCCGAGCCGCTTGACCGCTGTGAGCCGGCGGGCGGTCTCCTCGATGTTGCGCATGAGGGTCGTCTCGGTGATCTCGATCGTCAGCGCTCCCGGGTCCAGGCCGCTGTGGGAGAGCGCGTCCTCGATGTCGGCGATGAGCTGATCGGTGTCGAGCTGGCGTGCGGAGACGTTGACGGCCATGCCGATCGGATACCCGGCCGCTCGCCACGCGGCGCCCTGAGCAGCAGGCCTGCTCCAGAACCCACCTGCCGATCTCCGTGATCAGCCCCGTCTCCTCGAGCAGCGGGATGAAGTCGTCGGGTTGAACGACGCCGCGCGACGGGTGCCTCCAGCGGATCAGGGCCTCCACTCCGTTGGGGCTCATGTCGCTGAGGTCGAACGTGGGCTGGTAGGCGAGGAAGAACTCGTCCTTCTCGAGCGCTTCGCGCAGGTCCATCTCGAGCTCCATGCGGTTCTGCACGGTGTCCTGCATGCCGGTCTCGAACACGACGTAGCGATTCTTGCCGTCCCACTTGGCGCGGTACATCGCGATGTCCGCGTCGCGCAGGAGCTCCTCGGCGGAGATCCGGTCTCCCGACCGCGATCCCGATGCTCGCGGTCACGGTCAGACGGGTCTCGCTGTCCGCTCCGAGCTTGAACGGATGCTTGAGCGCCTCGAGCAGGCGCTCGGCGATCAGCTCGGGCCCCGCCGCCAGCGAGAGCTCCTCGGAGATCACGACGAACTCGTCCCCGCCGAGGCGCCCCAGCGCATCGGCGCCGCGCACCACGCCGTCGAGCCTCGCGGCGACCGCTCGCAGGAGCTCGTCGCCGGCGCCGTGACCGAGGGTGTCGTTGATGCTCTTGAAGTTGTCGAGATCGACGAACAGCGCCGCCACCGGTGCCTGGCTGCGACGCGAGCGCGCGAGCATCTGCTCGACGCGGTCCAGGATCAGCGTCCGGTTCGGGAGCCCCGTCAACGCGTCGTGGGTCGCCAGGAACGCAAGCTCCTCCTCGCGCCGGGTGAGCTCCTCATCTGCCCGCTGGCGCTCGATCTCAAAGCACTCGCACATCCGCACGAGGCTGAACTCGAGGCTCAGCTGCAGGATGTTCAGGGCTTCGGAGAGCGCCTCGGACGAGACGTCCAGTTGCGTGGCGCTCTCGCGCAGCACCTCGGCCATCGAGTCGCGCCAGCACAGGCAGCGCCTGGTCACCTCGTGCAGCGGCGCCGCGCGGTGGGCCGCGAGCTCGCCGAAGATCAGCCAGGTTTCCTTGCCGGCCTCACGAGCCACCTCCAGGCCCTCCCCTGCCATCCACCGGGCCACCGCGATCGTGGAGCTGCGGCTGATTCGCTCGAAGCTGCCCTGAACGAGGGCGTCGACGATGTGGCCCGGTCCCGTGCTCCGCGCGAGCGTCAGCTCGAGCACATCCTCGGCGCGCGCCTTCAGCGCCTCGCCGAGACGGCGAAGATCCTCACCGGAGTGCTCCACCGGAGCGGACGGCGGCGCCGGCACTCGTATCTCATCCCCTCCCGGGCTCAAGCGTTGAGCTGGCATCTCAACTCAATCCATCGACCGCTGGCGCTCATTCTTAAGGTTGACCGCCCGAAGCCCTCAGAAGTACCCGCGCCGCTTGCGGTCCTCCATCGCGGCCTCGCTTGCGCGGTCATCGCCACGGGTCTGGCCGCGCTCGGTGACCTCGGTGGCGGCGATCTCTGCGACCACCTCCGCGAGGGTGGCGGCGTCGGACTCCACGGCCCCGGTGCAGGTCATGTCCCCGACGGTCCGGTAGCGCACGCGCGCCGTAAACGGCCGCTCGCCGTCCACGAGCTGGACGTGGGGGCTCATGGCGTAGAGCATCCCGTCGCGGGCGAACACCTCGCGCTCGTGCGCGAAGTAGATCGAGGGCACCTCCAGGTCCTCCTCGGCGATGTACTGCCACACGTCGAGCTCGGTCCAGTTGGAGATCGGGAAGACCCGCACGTGCTCGCCGCGGCGGATGCGACCGTTGTAGAGGCTCCACACCTCCGGGCGCTGACGCTGGGGCTCCCACTGGCCGTGCTCGTCGCGAAAGGAGAGGATCCGCTCCTTCGCCCGCGCGCGCTCCTCGTCGCGACGCGCCCCTCCGAAGGCCGCGTCGAAGCCGTGCTCGGCGATCGCGTCCAGCAGCGTGACCGTCTGCAGCGCGTTGCGCGAGGCGTACGGACCCGTCTGGTCCTCGACCCTGCCCCGCCGGATCGAGTCCTCCACCGAGGCCACGGTCAGCCGCTCCCCGAGCTCCGCCACCCGCCGATCGCGGAACTCGATCGCCTCGGGGAAGTTGTGGCCCGTGTCCACGTGCATGATCGGGAACGGGAACGGCCCCGGCCGGAACGCCTTCTCCGCCAGCCGCAGCAGCACGATCGAGTCCTTGCCCCCGCTGAACAGCAGCACCGGGCGCTCGAACTCCGCGGCGACCTCGCGCATCGCGTGGACCGCCTCGGCCTCCAGCGCGCGCAGGTGCGAGAGACGGTAGGTCGCGGAGGGATCGTCCCCCGAGCGCTCCTTGGGCACAGCCGGGCTCGCGGCCCCCGCGGACAGCTCCGGCTCCATCGTGTGCGGCATGGGCCAGCAACGGTTCCGAGCGCGCGAGACTTGTGCATCGTGAAGTGCCTCGGCGAACCACTGCGGTCAGAGACGCAGCCCCAGGATGAGCGCGAGGGCGTCGTCCACGCTCTCGAGCTCGGCGCGGGTGAGGTGACCGAGGGCGCCTGTCACGGACTGTAGGTCGAACACGCGTAGCTGGTCGGTGAGCACGCGTGTGGAGGTCCGCGAGACATGGATGAGCGGACGGAACGTCGCGGGAGCCGCGGAGCGTGAGGTCGGAGCGATGAGGACGGTGCTGAGCTCCAGCAGCTCGTCGGCCTGAACGACCACTCCCGGTCTTGGGCCGTGCTGCTCGTGGCCGCGGGCCCGACGGGGAGCGGCGAGCTGCACGATCTCTCCGCGGACCATCACTCGGCGGGCCAGGGGGGCATGAGCTCGTCGAGCTCGCTGTGCAGCGCCTCAAGCTCGGCGCGATCCACGGGGTCGGCCGCCAGACGCCGGGCCTCCTCGCGCAGGGCAGCGCCGGCGCGACGCCGGGTGCGGGCCTCGGCCAACGCCCGGCGTACGGCCTGCGAGTCGGTCATCCCCTCGGCACGAAGCACCGCGAGCGCCGCTTCTGAGTCGGTGTCGAGGCGAACATGTAAAGCGCGAGCCATATATCCGTATTGTACTACAAATCATGCTACATATCGCCGGTGATGTGAGCGCGGCCCAGGATGAATATCGGATCTTCTTCGCCGGCACCGCTATTACCGGCGGGGGGGTGGTGTTCTTGTCGGTAGGGCCCCGGCGGGCCGAGTCGGATCGCCCACCGCCGGCCTTCCCGATCACGAGCGAGGAGACGCGATGAACATGCATCACGGAACGTTATCCCTGCTGGCCGCGCCCGCGGTGGTGGGCGCAATGGCGATCGCCGTCCCGGCGCTGGCGGGGACGAGCACCCAACCCATAGGACACGATTCCGCGCGCGGCCGCGGCTGCCACACGGTGACGTTCATCAGCCATGGGCGGCGGGTGCGCGTATGCGTGCTCCGCGGGCCCCGCGGACCCCGGGGCTTCATGGGCCCCGTCGGACCGCGCGGAACCACCGGTCCGAAGGGCGCGCCCGGGCCCAAGGGCGCGCCCGGAGCGAAGGGCGCCACAGGGCTGACCGGTCCGGCGGGCACGGCGCGCGCCTACGCGGTGGTGCAGCCTCCCTCGACGCCGACCCCGGCTCCGGCCAACCTGATCCCCGGCCAGACCTCCAACATCACCGCCGTCAGCGAGGTCGAACCGGGCGTCTACTGTCTCGTCCCGGCGACGAGCATCAACCCGGCGGCGGACACCGCGGCGGTCTCGCCCGAGGTCAGCTACAGCACGGGGAGCGTGCCCGGCGTGATCGCGCTCAACGCCCAGCACACCAACTGCCCGGCGAGCGATTTCGAGGTCGAGACCTACGCCCCGGGAAGCGCGACATCGAAACCGGCGAGCGGGTACGCGTTTACGATCGTCGTGCCGTAAGCAGCGGGGCCCTGAAGAATCGAGGCGGGCATTTTGGGTCGCATCCGCGCAGCTCCGGGGGGACGTCCGCGGAGCTGGGCGCGGGACCTCCTGTCCCGCGTCGAGGCGCGAGGCGCCGACCTGGGCCTGCCGGTCTGTTTGCACCGGCGAGCACAAGTCCGCGGCAGAGCAGGCCGTTGCTAGGCGGATAACTCGAACCAATGAAGGGTGCGTAATCGATGAACCGTCTTCTGCGTGCGATGCCCCGCCGGCCTTGGTCGATCGCAATCGCCTTGGCCATGTACCTCGGTATCGGCGCCGCATCCGCGGGAGCCGCCTCGGAAATCGAAGGTATCTGGTCCTTCAACGGCGGCGAAGTCGCCATCCATGCCATCTCGGGCGGGAAGCTGGAAGGCGTCGTGGTCACCCCGACGACGTTCGACGAATGCCCGCACCAGGCGGGCGAAAAGATGTGGACCGGCATGACCCTCCAGGCGGACGGGTCCTACTGGGGCTTTCATCAATGGCTCTTCGAAAAGACGTGTGTTGCCAACCCCATGCTGGGACCGACGGCGTGGCGCGTGCTGCGGACCACCGCAGGATCCCGCTCTCTGGAGGTCTGCTTCAGCGAACCGGGCAAGTCCCAGCCGACGATCTCCCCCGCCGGCACGAGCACCAGCGCCACCTACGGCTGCAAGACCTCGGCCCCGACCGCGCCGCTTCCGGTCATCGTCCAGAGCGGGCCCGGCGGCGGCGGGCAGAGCGGCGAACGGATCAGCTTCGCCGGCACGATCCTCCTGCCCAAGGCCACCGGCTGCGTCAGGCGGAGATCGCTGAAGCTCAAGGTGCACGACCCCGCGCACGATCCCCTCAAGGAGGTCGTCGTTTGGATCAAGAAGCACAAGGTAGCCGACGTGCGCGGCGTCAAGCGACTCAAGCGCGGCATCGTCCTCAGGGGCCTACCGAGCGGCGCCTACACCCTGCGGATCGTTGCCACAACCGTCCTCGACCAGAAGCTCTCGGGCAAGCGCACCTACCACGGCTGCAGGGGGCGGCGCCTGCGGTCGCGCAAGACCCGGCTGCACCGTCGCAAGCACCACTGAGGGCGTATCTCGGTAGGCCCGCACGCACCCACCGAGATAAGCCCTGAGCCACCCACCGAAGAGCCGCGATGATTGCAACTTGCGGAACCCGGAAGAATCTTTGCGCTCTTCCGGTTAACCAAGATCATGCGCATGCGCCATGTCGCCTACGGCCTCGACCTCCATCCCTCTTTTCCGCTCGTCGGAATGCGGGCAGGGGGTCAAGACGGTCTGCCATCGCTCGCGCTCGAGCTCCTCACGCCCGCTGAGCTGGAGGACGCCTGGAGCGGCCCGGACGGGCCGCCGGAGTGGACGGGGCGGCTGGGCGACGGCTGCAGCCTGACGATCGAGCGAGGAGCGCACGGCGATGTCCTGTTCACCTACGGAGACCGCGCCCGCTTTCGCCTCGACGCCTCACATGAGCGACTCGACTGCGCGCCCCTGCACACGGGTCTGCATTGGCAGCAGGCGCTGTTGGGGCGAGTCCTGCCGAACGTCGCGATCATGCGCGGTTACGAGGCTCTGCACGCGAGTGCCGTGGACTCGCCGGAGGGTGTGGTGGCCGTCGCCGCTCCCAGCGGCATGGGCAAGACCACGCTCGCGCTCGAGCTGCTTGGGCGCGGGTGGCCGCTGTTCGCCGATGACGTGCTCACGCTCGGCGACGGGCCGGAGGGCGCGCAGGCGCATCCCGGATCTCCGCACATGAACGTGGCCGACGGCCTCACTGCGGCGATCGACCCGGAGCAGCTCGGCGCCACCCTTGGTCGGCTGGCGGGCGAGCGCTGGATTGCCGTCCACAGGACCGCCGATGAGCCACGCCCGGTGCGCCTGGTCTGCCTGCTGGAGCGCGGCCCGGATCTCCATCTGGAGAGCTGGATCCTGCCCTCCAACCCGCTGCCCCTCGCCCCATATATGCTGGGACTCGCGGGAGATGCCGAGCGGGAGCGCCGCAGGTTCGCCCGCTATGCCGACCTGATGAGCACGGCCTCGCTGATGCGCCTCACCTGCGATACCAACGATCGACCGGCGGATCTGGCAGACCTGATCGAGCAGGCGCTCACGCGGAGGCCCGTGCTCGCCGTCGGAGGCGCATCGTGACCCCGCGCTCGCTCGAGGCGATCGCGGCGCCCGCGCCGCCCGCGGGAGACGAGGTGGCCGCTCACGACGTGGAGAAACCCACTCGCCCGCGTTCAGGCCCCTCGCCGGTCACGGTGGACGCCTGCCCACTGGCGATCCGCAGCGTCAGCAAGCGCTGGCGGGCAGACCTGCCGCTGGTGCTGGACGAACTCGACCTGGCCCTCGAGCCGGGCACGAAGACCTGGATCGGAGGCCGCAACGGTGTCGGGAAGACGACGATGCTGCGGATCGCGGCCGGGCTGATCGACCCCGAAGCCGGCAGAGCGGAGGTGTGGGGCGTCGCGGCGCGCGAGAACCGCGCCCGCTACCAGCAGCTGGTGTCGTTCCTGCCGGCCGGCGACCGCGGCCTCTATGCACGGCTGACGGTGCGCCGGCAGCTGGAGCTCTGTGCTCGAATCGCGCTGCTGCCGCGGCCCCGCTTCCGGAGCGCCGTCGAGGAGGCCATCGACGCCTTCGACCTGCGGGCGCTGGCCGAGCAGAGGGTGGACCGCATGTCGATGGGACAGCGCCAGCGGCTGCGGATCGCGATGACCTTCCTGCCCGAGCCGGAAGTGGTGCTCCTCGATGAGCCGCTCACCAGCCTCGACACGGAGGGCACGGTGCTGCTGCAGCGGGCGATCGAGGAGCTGATCGCCCGCGATGGAGCCGTCCTGTGGTGCTCGCCCAGCGGCGAGTCCCTCGACATGGCCTTCGATGCGTGCTGGACGATCGAGCGCGGCAGGCTGAAGCCGGCATGAGCAGCGCGATCACCGCCGGACACGCCTTCCTGGCAATCATGCGGCGTGACCTGCACGTCTATCTCTCCTACCGCGCGCGCCTCGTCAGCCAGGTGTTCACGGCGATCTTCAGCCTCGCCCTCTTCCACTTCATCTCGCGACTTGTGCACCTGAGCGGCTTCAACTCGCCCGGCAGCTATTTCGCGTTCGTGGTCGTGGGCCTCTCCCTGCTGAGCGTCATGTACTCGTGCTTCCTGATCCCGGAACTTGTCCGCCAGGAGCTCGTGGCGGGCACCTTCGACCGCCTGCTCCTCTCTCCGTTCGGCGCTGTGCGCAGCGTGGTCGCGATGACCCTGTTCCCCCTGCTGCTGGCGTTCGCGCTGGCGACGATGACGCTCGCGCTCGGGTGCCTCCTGTTCGGGCTGCGGCTGCACTGGTCCACGGTTCCGCTCGCCGTGCCGACGATGGGCCTGACGCTGCTCGCCTTCCTGCCCTTCGGCCTGCTCTTCGCCGCGCTCACAGTGACGATCAAGCAGGGCAACGTGGGGACGAGCTGGGTGATCGCCCTGCTGGCGCTGACGGGCGGGGTGTACTTCCCGATCACCGTGCTCCCCAACTGGATGCAGACGGTGAGCAGGTTCCAGCCCTTCACCCCGGCGACGAACGTGCTCCGGCATCTGCTCGTCAACAGTCCTCTGGGCGCCTCGCTCGGCGCCTCGCTGCTGAAGCTGGCGGTGTTCGCCGGGGTGCTGATGCCGGCGGCGATCCTCGCCCTCTCCGCCGCGATCCGGCTCGGTCAGCGACGCGGGACGATCATCGAGTACTGACGACGGCCGCAAAGGACTCATCAATGCCCCCCGACACAATGCCCAACACCTCTTCGCTACCGACATCGCGGATCAAGGTTCCCCAGCACGTGGTCTACCGCAGCTTTCCCTCGGAGACCGTCGTGCTCAACCTCCAGACGGGGCGATATCACGGGCTGAACGCAACCGCGGGCAGCATGCTGGAGGCGCTGGAGAGGGCCGCCTGCGTGCGCGACGCGGCGGCCGCGGTGGCAGGAGAGTTCGGGCAGGAGCAGTCGGTCGTCGAGCAGGACATGTGCGAGCTCTGCAACGTGCTGCTCGCGCGGGGATTGATCGAGCTCGATGGCAACTCCGCGCATTGAGTCGCATTGCGCAGCGCCTCGCAGCCTGCCGCCCACACGCCGGCTGAGCCCGCCGGAGCGCGCGCGCCTCGCGACCGAGATCGTCGCGGCCTACCTGCAGGCGCGCCGGGAGCTGCGCCGCGCCCCGATCGAGGCGGTCGTCGCGGCGCTGCGCTCGGAGGTCCCGCTTCCGGGGCCCGTACCGGCGCCGAGTGCGCTCGAAGAAGCCCGGCGCCTCGGGTGGGCCGTGGCGCGCACCCTGAGACTGATGCCGGGCGACACCCGCTGCCTGGCGCGTTCGCTTGTGCTCACCCGCCTGCTGGCCAGACGGGGAATCCCGGCCAAGCTCGTGATCGGCGCGCGCGCAGCGCCGGCGTTCCTCGCCCACGCCTGGGTTGAGTACGACGGGCAGCCCGTCCTCTCACCCGGAGATGGATCGTTCGGCCGGCTCGTCGAGCTGTGATGGATCCCGAAGCGAAGCCGGCATCGAGCACTTCGAGCCTCGAATCGACGAAGCCCGCAGGGTGCGACGGCCAGCGGGCCGGGACACGGGCGACCGTGTTCGGACTCGATGTGAGCGCCGACGTCCACCTTCCGTTCCTCCAACAGGCGCCGGCGCAGCCAACGGGGCGCAGACTCGAGATCTCGGTCCTGGAGGGACCCGGGGCGCCCAGCTGGCCGGATTCGGCGGAGGTGGTGTGCGACCAGCGCGAGCTGGACGGCGCAGTCAACTTCCGCATCGAGGCGCACCCGCAGGCCGGCTATCTGATCTGGGGGCCGACCTACGGCCGCCACGTCCTCTCGGCAGACGGCGGGCGTGCGCTGTGCACACCCGGGGGCTGCGCCGAGGATGCCTGGCAGCGGCTGCTGATCGCGCAGGTGCTGCCCTTCGCCGCGCTGCTGCACGGACTCGAGATATTCCACGCGAGCGCCGTGGTCGTGGATGGGAGCGCGGTCGCCTTCGTCGGTCCATCGGGCGCAGGCAAGACCTCGGTCGCGCTCGAGCTCTGCCGGCTCGGAGCCGGCTTCCTGGCCGACGATGTGCTCGCGCTGGAGCGCGTCGGGGAGGAGCTGCTCGGGCATCCCGGCACCCCGGTGGCGGGGCTCGATCACGCCGAGGCCGAGCGATTGGAGAAGGCCGGGGAGCAGGTGCGGGAGGAGGTGGTGGCGGCAACAAACGCCCGCGAGCGGCTCGTGCGCCTGCCCGGCGCCGGCGCGCCGGCGCCGCTGGGTGCGTTGTTCTTCCTCGATCGCCGGCCGGACGGCCCCGCCCAACCTCGCTTCGAGCCCGCCCCCGACGCCCAGGCGCTGCTCTCCGCGACGTTCAACTCCGTGCTGACCGGCCCCCAACGTCTGTACGGACTGCTCGATGTCTGTGCGCTCGTCGCGCGCCGCCGGGTGGAGCGGATCCTCGTCGGACCTGACGTAGACGCAGCGCAGCTCGCCGCTGCGGTGCAGCGACGACTGGCTGCTCCGGCGTGACCCGCTGGCTCGCCGGAGTCTTCGATCCGAGCGGTCGCATCGACGCCTCCCGACTGTCCGGCGCGCTGGCGCCCCACGCCGGGAGCGTTCTGGAGAGCCCTCTGCTGCAGCTGGCCTACAGCGGCCCGGCGGTCCGCCCCACCGCCCTGCTGTGCCTCTTCGACGGGCACCTGGACAACGCCGCCGATATCCGCCGAGAGCTGGGCGGGGCCGGCGAGGCGGCCCGCATCCCGCCCGCGGGGGCCGATGTGCGCCCCGAGGGAGCGGTGGCCGGCGCGGTTTCCGATTCCCCCGAGGAGCTGCTGGCCGCCGGCTACCGGCGCTGGGGTCGCGGGCTGCTGCCCCGTCTGCGCGGCGACTTCGTGCTGCTCGTCTGGGACCGCGAGCGAGCCGAGGGGCTGCTTGCCCGCGACCAGCTCGGCGCGCGCCCCTTCTTCCTCCACGACGCCGGCGGCAGACTGTACTTCGCCAGCGAGGTCCGCCATCTCCTGGCGCTGCTGCCACGGCGCCCGGCGCCGGATCCCACGAGCGTGGCGCACTGGGTCTCCGTCAGCAACCGCCCGGGGATGAGCACTCTCTACAGCGGCATCCATCGCCTGCACCCCGGTGGAGTGCTGCTCCTGGGCCGCAACGGGTTCCGCAAAGAGCACTACTGGGCTCCGCGCTTCGAGGAGCCGCTGGACCTTGGGGAGGCGCAGCTCGCGGAGGTGGTGCGTGAGGAGCTTGGTCGCGCCGTCCATCGTCGGGTCGACGCGAACGGCCCAACGGGCGTGACGATGAGCGGCGGTCTCGACTCCTCCTCGGTCGCGGCTCTCTGCGCCGAGCATGCGAAGGGCCGGGTGTACGCCTGCTCGGCGACCTTCCCAGAGCATCCCGCGGCCGACGAGTCCGAGCTGATCGAGGAGCTCAGGCGGACCCTCGGCCTTCCCGGCCTGACCGCCGAGGTACGGCCCGGGGGGGTTCTGGCGAGCGCGCTGGAGTCGCTCGCCGCGTGGCAGATGCCGCTGCGCAGCTGGGGGGACTTCTGGGCGCTGCCGCTGCTGCGCGCCGCCGCGGAGAGAGGCGTGCGGACCGTGCTGGGAGGCGACGGCGGCGACGAGCTGTTCGAAGCGCGGTCCTACCTGCTCGCCGATCGGCTGCGCGCCGGCCGGCCACGCGAGGCGCTCGCGCTCGCGCTGGAGCTGCCCGGCGCCGGCGACCGTCCTCCCCGCCGAGCGGTGGCCAGAGCGTTCGGCTCGCTGGCGATCGGGGGCGCCCTCCCCTACCGCCTGCACGACACCCTGCAGCGGCGGTTCACCGCACGTGAGGCGCCCGGCTGGCTTCGCCCTCGGTACGTCCGAGAGCTCGTGCAATCCGGCGATCCGCTGGCCTGGAAGCGTCTGGATGGACCGCGCTGGTGGGCGCACGCGGCCCACGGCATCACGTGCAGGATCGAGGAGGGCGGGGTCTTCGAGCACCATCGCCGGCGGGCGGCGCTCGCCGGGGTGGAGTCCCGCCACCCACTGCTCGATCTCGACCTGGTGGCGCTCGGCCTGCGCCAGCCGCCGCGGGCCACCTTCGATCGCCATCTCAGCCGGCCGGTGCTGCGCGCGAGCATGGCGGGGCTACTCCCGGACGCGGTGCGCCTGCGTCCAGAGAAGGCGCTGTTCGAGTCGCTGATCGTCGATTCCCTGCGCGGTCCCGACATGGCGGCGGTGCGCCGACTCTTGACGGACCCCGACGCGGAGCTCGGCGCCTATGTCGATCTGGGCGGCGTCCGGCGCGCCCTGCTCGACTCGGATCGGGAGTTGCGCGGCAGCCCCTTCCGCTGGATGTGGCAGGTCTGGCGCCTCGTGACCGCGGAGTGCTGGCTGCGTGCACAGGCGCATCCCGCGGGCGATCCGCTCGCACCCGAACTGCACGTGAGCCCTGCCCGCATCGCGATTCGCTAGGGGGGCCCTCCCATACGTTTTTCCACCTTGACCGCACCTGCCGGTCCCCTAAGCTACTGCGTGTAGTCAGCCGTTCCGTCATCTGTGATGCACGGGGCGGAGATCGATCGATAAGGAACCGCGCACATGGATGACAAGCTCACGACTCGAGCCTACGAGACTCCCCGAGTCGTCGACTATGGCGACCTCCAGGAGTTGACGGCAGCGTGCTTGGGCGGCAGCGGCGGCGACGCCTTTGACCCCTCAGGAAAAGCTGGACCGTACGGAGTCGGCCCGAGCAACCCCGCGGCTGGCTGCAAATCCGCTCCCTAGCCAAGCGGGAACATTATATGCAGTGCCTTCAGCCGCCCAGTTGGGCGGCTGTTGTGTCTTAAATGATAGTTGTCTCCACGAACATGTGCGACGGCAAGTCTGAAGACAAGGCAAGACTGCGTAAGTCTGGCGGGGGGCTCGCCGTTAGTCGCCCATGCCAGGGACCAGCATCAAGACGAGTCGGCCCCGAACCGCGAAGCGAGATCGCCACGACCCAGCCGCTGTCGCGCTGATCGCCGCGGAGGGTCCACGTGAGCGCATCGGCGACATCCTGGAGCAGCACGGGTGGGAGCCCATCTCATTCGACGGCGTGGAGGATCTGCTCGAGCACTGCACAGAGGAGCTCCCGGCACTGATCGTGCTCTGGATCGATGATGCGCTCTCCCCGCCGGCAACACAGATCGAACCGTTGCGGCGGCACGTCGAGGGGGCGCCGGTTGTCGTAATCGGCGCCGCCATCGAGCGGTGGGAGGTTCGTGCGGCCTTGGCAGCCGGCGTGGCCGGGGTGGTGTTGGAAGAGGAGATGACAGG
This sequence comes from uncultured Solirubrobacterales bacterium, assembly GCA_963813765.1. Taxonomy (GTDB): domain Bacteria; phylum Actinomycetota; class Thermoleophilia; order Solirubrobacterales; family Solirubrobacteraceae; genus Palsa-744. The sequence goes on along the minus strand of CAWFAB010000001.1, from coordinate 431,062 downwards.
AGCGTTGGGCCCCTGCCTGCAGGCGGTGCAAGCCGGACAGATATGCGTCCCGCGGCGGCACTCGCGGCAGATCGAGCCACCCGCGCTCTCCACGCGCGAGAAGCAGATCCTCGGTCTGGTGGTGATGGGTTACATGAACAGCCAGATCGCCGAGCGGCTGTTCCTCGCGGAAAGCACGGTCAAGAGCCATCTTTCCTCGGCGTTCGGGAAGCTGGGGGTGCGCTCGCGCAACGAGGCGGTCAAGCTCATCCTCGACACCGAGCGCGGCCTGGGTATGGGGATCCTCGCTCTGGGGGGAGAGCCTCTGGAGGCGACACCGGCGGCGGTGCAATGACCGGCCAAGAGCGAACGCAGCGATGAGGACCGCGCAATTTGGGGATTGCGGGCCGACGGACACCGGCTAGCAACGGCAGGGGCCATGGAGGCGAATCAGGCAATGAGCGGGGGAATAATCGGCAGCGAGACGGAGATCCCATTTCGGCAGACCCGTCCGGCGGCGGGCGCCGAGGATTTCACCGGGCTCCAAGCGAGGCGCGGCAACGGCGCGAATCATGTGGACGCGCAGGTCGCCGAGAGGCATGGACCACCGGCGGCGGAGGAAGCGAACCTCTCTCGCGGCGCACTGTTTCGCCGTTCGCTGCTGGCGGCCGACCTCGTGGCGATCGTCGGCGCCTTCGTGCTGCTGGCGCAGGCTCGGCCTCGAGGTCGCTGCAGCTCACCTGGGTGAGCGTCTGCGGGCTGCTGACGCTGCTCGTCACCGCCAAGCTCTTCGGACTCTACGACCGCGACGAGGCGCTGCTGCACAAGACGACGCTGGACGAGGCGCCGAAGCTGTTCCATGTCGCGACCCTGGGCGCTCTGGTCGCATGGCTGGCGGGGGGATTCGTGGTCAACGGCAGCACCCTCAATCGCCATGACGCGCTCGTGCTCTGGGTGGCGCTGACGCTCTTTTTGATCGTGGCTCGTTCGCTGGCGCGAGCGGTCGTGCTGCGCGCCGTGCCCGCCGAGCGCTGCCTGTTCATCGGCGATCAGGCCTCGGCGAGAACGATCCGCTCGAAGCTCACCGGTCACGGGGGCGTCAAGGCGGAGCTGGTCGCCCACCTGGACCTCGACGACGTGGCGAGGTGGTCCGCGAAGACGTTCTCGGCGCAGCGGCTCGCAGAGATCCGCAACCTGGCTCGGAGGCTCGACGTGCACAGGGCGATCGTGGCGCCCGGCAGCGTCGATGGGGGCGAGATGCTCGACCTCGTGCGCACCCTGAAGGCGGTGGGGGTGCGGGTCAGCGTGCTGCCGCGGCTGCTGGAGGTGGTGGGATCCTCGGTGGAGTTCGACGACCTCCACGGCGTGACGCTGATGGGGGTCAGGCGCTTCGATCTGACCCGCTCCTCGGCGGCGGTGAAGCGCGCCTTCGACCTCCTCGGCGCCTCGCTGGGGCTGCTGGCGCTCGCGCCGCTGCTGCTCGCGATCGCGGTCGCGATCAAGCTCGACAGCCGGGGCCCGCTGTTCTTCCGCCAGCTGCGGGTGGGGCGCCACGGGAGGCACTTCAGCGTCCTGAAGTTCCGCACCATGGTGCCCGACGCGGAGGCGCTGAAGGACTCCCTGCGCAACCGCAACGAGGCCCAGGAGGGGCTCTTCAAGATCGCCGACGATCCCCGCGTGACCCGCGTGGGCAGGCTGCTGCGCCGCAGCGCCCTGGACGAGCTTCCCCAGCTCTTCAACATCATCAGGGGCGAGATGAGCCTCGTGGGGCCGCGCCCGCTGGTGATCGACGAGGACCGCTGCGTGGAGGGCTGGTACCGCCGGCGGCTGGAACTGAAGCCGGGCATGACGGGCCCGTGGCAGATCCTCGGGCCCGCGCGCGTTCCGCTGCGGGAGATGGGCGCGATCGACTACCTGTACGTCGCCAACTGGTCGCTCTGGGGGGACGTCAAGATCCTCCTGCGCACGGTCCCCCACGTGCTCGGCCGCCGGGGTCTCTGAGCAGGCGCGGCGTCGCCGCGAGCAGCCATGCAGCGGAGGGTGGTCAAAGACGATTCGAGAGGGAGCTCCGTAGCTGGTCAACTCGCTTGCTGACCAATTCCGGGAGCATGGGGGGGAGACCCTCGATTTCGTCGGCCGCTCCTGACACCGCCGCCGGCAGCCGATCGAGCGAGTCGGAGACGATCTCCTCGACACTCCTCCGCGTCATGCCCCACCGGATCGCCTCGTTGACTATGCGGTCGGCCGTCACCCGGTCCGCCTTCTGAACGCTGTCGACATACATCGCGAGCTTGTCGTCGAGGGGATACAGCCTCGTAGACAGTAGATCGTAGAGCGGAGCCAAACGGAGAACGCCTGACTCGGTGTGCAGCAGCGAGAAGTTCTTGCCGTGCGCATCGCAGTTGCCGAGCGCCACGTTGAGAGTGAGTGCCCGCAGAAGCCTCTCAGAAGCAGAGGGATCGGCAACATCCTGGAGAATCCGCGCAACGCGCGCCAGCGTCGGCCCGGCGTCCTGCTCGTACTTCTTGTCGGGGGGCAACCCGAGCGCCTGGCAGAAGTCCTCCTGGTGGACTCTATGAACCGTCCCGTCAGGGTCGACGACGCGGTCGTAGCGCTGCACGACAAGAACGGGGTGCTCATCGACGACGATCGTTTCGATGTCGGCGACGCTCAGGCCAAGATGCCTGGCGACGGTCATGCAGAAGGCCTCGTTCTCGACCGTGTCTCCAAAGCGCTCGATCTCGGGCTTGAGGATGTGCGTGGATGGTGTCCCCTCGATAGGCCGGCCCCACGCACCGTCCGGCATTCGCGTGAGCAGGAGCTTCTCCTGGACACCGGCAAGCGATAGCCGGACGTTACGGTCGATGCCAAGGGGCGCGCCGCGGAGGTTCGCGACCAGCTCGCCAAGGTCATCCGCGCTGAGCGGCTGGGCGGTCAGCGTGGTGGGCGCCGGAGGCGGCGGTTCGTCCTCTGGCTGGATCACGAGCGCTCCGGCACAGTCCTTGCCGAGAGCGCCAAGAAGTCCGAAGACGTCGCTCGCCGGCATGTCGAGGTCCGCCGCGATTGCCCTGCGCGGCTCCCCCTCCGGCAGAAGGCCGTCGAGAAATGCACGTGTTGCGCCGTTGGGGTACCGATCTCGAGTGAGTGGGAAGGCCAGCGACAGAAGCGGCGTGCCGCCCTCGTATGTGGCCAGCGCATCCTCGGTGTAGGACAGACGCAGGCGGTTGTTCCGTTGCCTCTCCACAACCGCGACCTGGCGGTCGTAGAGCCAGATCGCCAGTGGCGCCGCCACTTACCAGTCCGCCTTCTGCAGGGTCGCTCGGACACCGAGCAACTTGAGGAGACGGAGGATGCGACGCATTTGCTCGGTCTCCCGGCCCTGCTCCAGTTCCGATAGGTAGCTCCGGTTGAGGCCGGCCATGTCGGCGAGTTGCTCCTGGGTCAACCCAGCTTCTTCGCGGTAATGGCGGATTGCCGGTCCAACCGAGGCGGCGGTGTAGAGCCGGAAGGGCTTGTCAGGACGATCGATGCTCTCGCCCGGCCTGTGGCTATCGGATGTCTGCATATACGGACAATATCGCAGCCTTTGTCGAATGTCGGGTTTTCCAGGCGGCGTGCCTCTTCGGCCCCATGGTCCCAGGTCATGAGCCGCGGTAGTCGCAGTTGACTTATGATATGGTATCGGTCATGCTGGACAACCAACAGGCAGAGCGACAGCGTGCCGCGAGACCCAGGCGCCGGCGTGTGCGAGGAGAGGGCGATCTCGGCACGGCCCTCGAACGCCTCGAAGGACATGTCGAGGCGATCAGGGCCGCATTCGACTCGGTCGAGGAGCACCGGGCTCGCGACGAGGCGGCGCGCGTGATCGCCGACACGCTCGGTGAGCTGCTGCCCGAGGGCGAGATCACCGTGGAGATCGCCGAGCGTGCCGCGCGGCTGGCCGCGTCCGAGTTGGCCTGGCGGCGACATCTCGATCTCGATCTCGACACGCCGGCGATGGCCAGGCTGCTCGGCCTCAGCAAGCAGGCGGTCGCCAAGCAGCTCGCCGAGCACAGGCTGATCGGGTTGCGCACGCGTGAGGGCGGCTGGCTGCTCCCGGCCTGGCAGGTGATGGACGGACGGCCCTCGCGGGCGCTGATCGAGGCGTTCTGGTCGCAGGTGGAGCACGGGCGGCTCTCCCCATGGACGGTCGCCTCGTGGTGCGTCACCCCGCATCCCGAGCTCGGCGGGCTCAGCCCCGTCGCCTGGGCGGCGCAGCGCGACGATCCGGATGCGCTGCTGCTCACCGCCACGCGCGACGCGTCGGTCTTCGCGCAGTGACAGACGTTGACCTGGATGCGCTGCCCGTCGCGACGTTGCGGGCCGGATCGCGACTGTGGAGGATCCACCACGAGTGCGACGACTGCTGGTTCTTCAGCAGCGGTCCGGGACAGTTCGACCCGCTTCAGCGTGACGGTCTGGGGGCGTGCTACTGGGGACGGAGCGACCTCGCCGCCTGGGTGGAGAAGCTGCGCACGCGCCGCCTGCTGGACGAGGACGACGTCGAGCCGCTGCGCCTCGCGCGGATCGAGCTCGAACGCGATCTCAGCGTCGTCAACCTGACCGATCGCCACGCGCTCCAGGCGGGCCTCACAGCGGCGATCATGTCCGGTCCCGAGCACGACTACGGCCCCTCCCAGGAGCTGGCGAGCAGGCTGGGCAGCCGCGTCGAGGGCATCCTCTACCACTGCCGGCATGACATGCGCCAGCGGCTGAGAACCCTCGCATGGCTCGGCCCTGCCGGCAGTCACCCCGACCGGCACCCACAGCCCCGCTCCACCGTCCTGCCGGCCGGACTGCGCAGGCGCGCCGAACGCGAGTTCGGCTACGTGATCCTGCCGCGCCCCTGAATGATGTCCTGGTCGCGGTGCAGGTGACCCTCCACGTGCGTCGCGCGAGGCGCCGCGCCCAGGTGGGTCATCACCCGGGGCGGCGGACGGGCGCTGGTAGCTTTACGTGTATGCGAACGCTGGTCCTGGACCCTCCCACAGCCGGACTCGACCCACTGCTCGAGGGTCGGCGCCGATCGGGTCTCGATCGCCTCGACGAGGTCTGGGAGGGCGTCTACCACATGGTCCCCGCTCCAAGCTACTCACACGCCGTGATCGAATCGCAGCTTCACCTGCTCCTTGGGCCCATCGCTCAGGCGACAGGTTTGACCATGAGCGGCCAGTGCAATCTCGGCGAGGACGAACACGACTTCCGGGTACCGGACTGCGCTCTGCACAGGCCGGGCGCCCACGGCACCTGGCATCCGACCGCCGCCCTGGTGGTGGAGATCGTCTCCCCGAACGATGAGACCTGGGAGAAGCTGTCGTTCTACGCGGCCCACCATGTTGACGAGGTACTGATCGTCGACCCGCAGGAGCGCTCGGTCAGCTGGCTGGCCCTCGAAGGCAACGAGTACCGGCCGATCGAGCGCGGCGGGCTCCTCGATCTGGGGGCGCCGGGACTGGCTGAGCAGCTGGACTGGCCGCCAATCGAGGTGGGCTAGAGCGCGGCGCGTTGGCGTGTGGCGGTAAGCCCGCGCAGGTCTGGCCGCATGTGTGCCGTTAGTCGGTCATGTCAGGGGCCGGCATCCTGCTCAGAGGCGAGATCAGTACGCCGCAAACTGATCGCTGCGGGGCGACGTCGAGATCCTCCTGCGCACGGTCCGCCACGTGCTCGGCCGGCGCGGGCTCTGGCACAGCGAGGCATCGCCCCTGGCCGCCATCCGACAGGCAGCGACGACCACGACGACCACCAGGAGCCACACGAGCGATAGCAGGATCGAGATTAGAAGCATTGGATCACGCGACGGAGAGGCCCATACCCTTAAAACCCAGACCTTTCATGTTTAGACCTCCCATCGGACAGAACTTGGATCTGCTTTACAGTTCCCGCGTGGACCGGACGGGGAAGGGCGGCGTCACGATCGAGCTCGCTGCGCGGTCGGATCGAGCTCAACCGCTGTGGTCGAGAACGGCGGACGGGCGCTGGTAGGCTTTAGGTGTAAGCACCTCCGCCGCTCGACGGAACCACGATTGGCGCCCGCGAGGAACCCCAACGCCCGTCTGACCTCGCGATCATCGATCCCGAGACTGCCGAGCGAGTCACGCGGGTTGACGGCGCTGAGCGCTGGGCACGACTACAGCCCTTCGCCTACCGCAGCGGCGACCTCAACGTCGAGGTCACAGAGGTCGCCGGAGGACAGGCCGTGGCGCCCTCAAAGGGATGATCGGTCTGCGGTTCGACGCTTGCGTTGCGTAAGGGGCGTGCTCACCAGATGGCGCGCTCGCCGAGTGCCTGTTGGATGCGAGCGTCGGCGGTGACGAGCGGCAATCCGGTGAGCAGCGCGGCGGCCGCGATTATGCGGTCAAACGGGTCCGGCAGCGTGCCGTCGAGCATCCACAGCAGGACATGGGTGTCGATCAGGGCGCCAGCCACTCGCGGCCGTCAGCGAGCCTTGCCCTGCAGAGCGGCGCTGCGGGCGGCCTTGATGTCGTCGATCTCAAGCTCGGGCAGCGTTCCTGCCAGCGCACCGAACGGCTCAGGCCGCTGCGCGCAGCTCTGCCTCGGCGATCTCTTCGCCGGTAAACGGCTTCGACATGGCGCCCGAGCCACTGTACGAAGAGGCATCCCGGCACCAGGTCTCTCGCACCGTAGTAAGCGCCTAGCCCTTCTTGGTCGCGGGAACTCGTGGGTTTGTGACAAGTTGATGGCGGGCGTGAGGCGGGCTCCGTGCACGTAGTCGTTGACGCCGCGTTGGAGGGTGGCGAGGGCGCGCGGATGGGCGCTGGTAGGCTTTACGTGTATGCGAACGCTGGTCCTGGACCCTCCCACAGCCGGACTCGACCCACTGCTCGAGGGTCGGCGCCGATCGGGTCTCGATCGCCTCGACGAGGTATGGGAGGGTGTCCTGCATATGGTTCCCGCCCCCAGTCACAGGCACGCCGAGATCGCTCAGCAGTTGGCCGAGCTGCTTGGTCCTCCGGCCCGCGCCGCGGGGCTGCGTCCCACCATGCATCAGTTCAATCTGGGCGACTCCGAAGAGGACTTCCGTGTGCCCGACGGCGGGTTGCATCGCCCTCGTGCCGCCGAGCTGTGGCATCCGACCGCCGCGCTCGTCGTGGAGATCGTCTCCCCGGGCGACGAGAGCTGGGAGAAGCTGCCGTTCTACGCCGCCCACAGGGTGGACGAGGTGCTGATTGTCGATCCGCGGGAGCGCTCGGTCAGCTGGCTGGCGCTCAAAGACGGCGAGTACCGATCGATCGAGCGCAGCGGGCTCATCGATCTGGGGGCGCGGGGACTGGCTGAGCAGCTGGACTGGCCGCCGATCGACAGGGGCTAGAACGCGGACCGGGGTGCTCGCTGGGCGCCTCTCCCTGCCGTGCTCGGCGAGAAAGCAGCGCATGTGCTGGAAGTCCTCCACGAACTCGGGGCATTGTGGAGTTTGAGATGATCTCCGGCGCCGTCGCTCACGAGGTCGACGCCGCTGGGCTTCTCGGGCACCCTCGCGGGCACGGGCAACACCGGCGTGGAGGTCGTTCAGCGCGCGCCTGCTGGACGGTCTGCCGGCGATGCTGACGCACACCGTGTTTGGACAACCGCAACCACATGTCAGCCGCGACCTTCCGTAAGTGCGACTCCTGTGGGTCGGATTTCACGCTCGCGCGAGCCTGTCCGACTATCGCGCAGTCGCCACCAGCTGTTCGAGTGGCGGCATCCAGAACTCGCCTGCGTAGCGTTCGACGTTGGCGACATCAACGAGCGTTTGGTTAGGTGGGAGCATGTGCTCGAGTGGCATAAAAAAGATTTCGGTGCGGAGCGTCCGCTCCCAACCATTGCGCAGCGCCTTCAAGACCGTCGTGGAGGAGAAGGCGCTGACGAGATCGGCGATCGTCGCGATGCCCTTGTCGCGGTAGAGCCGGCTGGTGGGCCGGCCTTCCATGCTTGCGCCTGCAGCGCCACCGCCGCATGTCCGATCGGATCGATGCTCGACAGGGGCTGTCCCCGATGAACCTCGACGCGCACCAACCGACCGTCCTTGCCACGCCTGTTGCGAGCGGCCAGCAACTGACCCAACCGAAGCGGGCTGAACTGGCCTTCGTGACCTGACCCCACAAGCCCAAACGCCACCCGCGCCTGCTGATAGGCGTTCTGCCAGTCGATGAAGACGGCGACCTGCCGCATCTCAGAACCCAAGCCCGCGGCCCACTCGGCGGTGCACGCCTGCGGCCAACGTACCTCGGCGAAGGGACCTAAACGCAGGAAACCCCGCCAGCCCCACAAGGGGGCGGCGGGGAGGAGTGACAGCACCATAGCGCACCCGCGACAGGACGACCCGCGGGCCACGGCACGGGAACTTGGGTCCCTGCGACTATGGCTGAGCCGGCGGGGAGACCTCGATGACCTCCAGGCCCAGCACGTGCTGGAAGCCCTGGTCGCGGGTGGCAAGCGCGAAGCCGTGCTCCTTACAGAGGGCGGCGGGCTCGGCCGGCAGAGCATCGAGCCACGCCTGCGCAGCATCGGGATCGTCCTCGCCGCCCGGGGCGCTGCCGACGAACCAATCCAAGTCGTCGTAGGTCACGTTCGGGGAGGGCCGCTTCGCATGCTCCAGCGTCTCGACGACCAGCGCGTTGAGTGTCTTCCCGCTCGTCCGAGCCTCCCGGCGGAGCTCTGTATCGAGATCGGGCGGCACGCCGCGCACGGTGTACTGAATGCCGTACATGCCTGCATTATAGGCATATTTAGCAGGCCATGGGTCCGCCACCCCGGGGCGCTGACGGGCACTGGTAGGCCGCCCTCGGAGTGGAAGTGCGGAACCTCAGCCGCCTTATCCGGGTATAAGCGGGCCGATCGTGCGCGAGATCAACACGGAGCACGGGCACGTCGAAAAACGTACAAGCACAAAACGATCAAGCACGCGATCCGCTGCGGCGAGCTGCTCCTGGAGATGAAACAGCGCGTCGCGCGCGGCAACTGGACAGCCTGGGTCGAGGAGCACTTCGAGGCGAGCGAGCGTACGGCCCGCAACTACATGGAGATCGCCAGCTCGGCAGCGGCTGCCGATTTGAGCGACGACACCACGATGCGCTCGGCGCTGCGCGCGCTCGCACCGCCGGCCCGGTCGCAGGAGCCCAAACCCCAGACCGAATACGAGCAGACACCCAAGCTGCCCGCCGGCGACCGCATCCCGATCGAGGACGAGGAGCGCAGGCAGTGCACCGGGAGACGCATGGTGATTCAACTCGTGGAATCTGGAAGAATCTTCGCATCAACGAAGTTGATCGGAGCATGGCCCCCAACACAATCCCCAACGCCGCGACGCTGCCGGCATCGAGGGTCAGGGTCCCCCAGCACGTGGTCTACCGCAGCCTTCCCTCGGAGACCGTCGTGCTCAACCTCCAGACGGGGCGATACCATGGGCTGAACCCGACCGCGGGCAGCATGCTCGAGGCGCTGGAGCGGGCCTCCTGCGTGCGCGACGCGGCGGGGGCGGTAGCCGGGAAGTACGCGCAGCCGCAGGCGGCCGTCGAACAGGACATGTGCGAGCTCTGCAACGCTCTGCTCGCGCGGGAATTGATCGAGCTCGATGGCGAGTCCGCGCACTGAGCGGCACAGAGAGGCGGCTCGCGGCTCGAGCGCCGCACAGATTTTGTCTGGTGAGCCGGCCGCTTCAGGCCCTGGCAGCCGGGACGCGCTCGGACGGGCCGGCGCCGTTGGCAACGCCTCGAGATCCTTCGCCGCCATGTGGGGCGCCGGCCCGATGGTGAGCCAGGGTCAGGCGTGGAGAGTTTGGGAAGCCTGCCGTGTCGGTGCAGGCGTGTCGCGGAGCGGGATGCCTTCGAGCGCACAGGCATAGCGGAACGCTGCTTCCTGGGTGCGCCGTGCCTGACTGAGCGTCTGATCGCCGCTTGGCGTCACCGTGTCCATCCCGAGCGCACGCCACAGCTCGCGCTGCTCAGGGCTCAACTCGCTGGGGTCGATCACGGCTGGTACTCCATCACGTAGATGCCGGGGCGTCTATACAGATGATACTCCCAGGTGTGGGGCTTGAAACGATCGTCCCACGGGATCGTCTGCACAACTCGATAGCCGGCTCGTTCGTAGAGGCCGCGCAGCACGTCGCCGATGCAGTCCAGGCGATCGGCGCCCTGCGCGGTGAGATGACTCAGCATTCGCAGCCCCGCCCCGCGGCTGCCGTCACGGCCCGCCGACGTTGCGTGAGCTCCACGGTGACGAGACCGGGGAGCACCGCAGCGACCGCGATGATGGGAGCAGGCAGTGTGTTCGGCATCCTTGGCCCACCCTACGCGCGGCTTGGGATGGTTCTATGCGACGGGGATGTCGAGCGCATGCACCGCGGTCACCGTCATCGGCCCCGGGCGGCGCGTGGGCGCGTGCCGGAAGGGGAGGGCCTCGAGAGCCGTTATCGGGCAGAGGGGAGCCGATCCCGGGGCCCGCCGCGCATCGAGCGCCGATCCGCGGGGTTTGAGCTGCGACACCCACGGAGGAGGGCAGAGCCCGTCACGGGGCTGGAGCCCTACACGCTCTACCACTTCCGCGTGGTGGCGAGCAGCTCCGCGGGCACGGTGGGCAGCGCGGACGCGACGTTCACCACCAGGAAAATCCCGCTGTCGCTGACCGTGACGGCGGCCCCCAACCCGGTGGGGTTCGGCAGCCCGCTGGGCCTCTCGGGCACACTCGCGGGCACGGGCAACACCGGCGTGGAGATCGTCCTGCAGGCCAACCCCTTCCCCTACACCCACGGCTTCCACGACATCTCAAGCCCCGAGCCGACGGACGCCGCGGGCGGCTTCTCCTTCCCGATCGCGGGCCTGCTGCAGAGCACCCAGCTGCGCGCCGCCACGGCCGCCAAACCGGTGATCTATAGCCCCGTGGTGAGCGAGCTGGTCGCGGTGGGAGTGACCCTCCATGTGCGCCCCGCGAGGCGCCGCGGGTTCGTGTGCCTCTACGGCACCGTCACCCCAGCCGAGCCGGGCGCCCGGGTGGCGTTCGAGCGGCTGGACCGCGAACACCGGTACGTGCCGGTCAGCGGCACCACGGTCAGGGCCTGGGCGAGCGGGGTATCGCGCTTCACGCGCACCGTGCGCCTACGCCGGCGGGGCCTCTACCGCGCCCTCGTGCAGGTCGCAAGCGGCGCGCAGGTCTCCGGCCGCAGCCGGCCGGTCCTGATCCGCTGAGCACCGCGGCCAGGCCCGCCCGCGGGGGGAGCGAGAGGCAGCCGAAGCCCCCGAAGTGGAGGAGGCGTGCATTTGGGGCGCATCCGCGCAGGTCACAGCACCGACCGAGCCGGTGGGCGCGAAGCGAAGCGCGCGAACCGCGGCGACACGTTCGGTCAGCGGCGGACGGCGAGCGGGTAGCGGCGGCGGATGAACGCGCCGCAGTGGGGAACGGTGAAGTCGATGAGGCCGTGACGCGGCGCGTAGATGACGGCGTTGCCGATGAGCGCGTCGCGCTGGGGGGAGAGAGCCGGACAGGGACCCGGTTCCGGCTGCGCCGGGACCGACGCCACAGAGCCGGGCGGGCTGGAGGCCGGACCCGGTTCGGGGTGCGTCGGCAGGATCAGCGACGCACGCGGCGTCTGGCAGAAGTCGAAGTCGCTGAGCAGGTTCCCGAGGCCGGGCGCTTCTTCGCGCACGCCCGGCCGCGAGTCCGGCCGCCCGTCGGTCTTCGGGTTCAGACGCCGGCCTTCGAGGAAGTCGTCCTCGATGAACTTCAGGTAGGCGTCGTGGCCGAGCTGCCGGTGGTCGATGTAGCCGGGGCGGGCGTACGGGCTGATGACCATGCCGGGAACGCGGAAGCCGTACCCGGCGCCGTCGATAACGGGCGGGACGACGTGGTCGTAGAAGCCGCCCCACAGGTCATCGCTTCGTCGGACTCACAGTCGGGCTCGCTCCCTTCGAAGACGTAGTATCCCCAGCTCACGCCGTGGGAGTGCAGCAGGTACGTGATGTCGGTCCACGGCAGCGAGATCGCGACCCGTCCATCTTGCCCCCGTCGAGGTCCGCCGTGAAGGAGTTGTGGCCGTGGGGCCCACCGTAGTTCCTGTCGTTCGGATCGTGGAAGGGCGCCACGCAGCCGCCGTTCAGCGGGTCGGGCGGGGGACGGACCGAAGCCTCAGACATCCGGAGTCTCCGGCCTCGCGCGCGGGCGCGGGGCGGGGCCCGCAAAAAGGTCGGCGGGGGTATGCTCGGCCCGTCCGCAGAGATCAGGGCCTGCGCCGTGGACCGGGACGCCGAGGACTTTTGGCTGCCCTCAAGGTGTCCTGCCCGAGCGCCAGGGCCACGAGTGCGAGGTCGCGCTCGTCGTGGAGCCGGCGGGCGTGGATGCGCAGGTCGAAGGCCGCGTTCATGGCGGCAAGAAGGTCGGCGGCCGGGGCGTCGAGGTCCACCTTCGTGTTGCGGTGCTCGGCCAGCCAGCGGGCGACGTCGGGCCAGTGCCACAGACGGGTCTTGCGGTCCACGTATGTGACCGGGGCCGGGAAGCCTCCGGGCCCGCGCTCGCCGCGGGAGAGCAGCCGAACGTACTCGCGGGAGAGTCCACTGCGCTCGGCGACAGCGGCCATCGTGACGAGCTCGTCGGGCTCGATGCGCACAACCTCCAGGCCCGCCACGGCGGAGGTGACATCGCGGATGGCGCCGGCCAACGCCTCGCTGAAGCTGAGGGCCTCACGATCGAACGCTCCGTACTGAACGCCGTCACGCACCCCGAACAGCGCGTCGTCGCAGCCGGCCTCGTACAACGCATCGAACTGCTCGTCGTCCAGCACGTCGGCTGCGCCGAAGAAGAGGGTGAAGCTGTGGATAGCCGGTTTGGCGTCCGTTTTGGCGTTCGAGTTCATTGATTTTCGCCCTGCTCCGCGGTACCGGGTGCACCCGGGTCGTGATCACACTTCTTGACGGCCTCCCGGATGCGCTTGGCTATGTCACCGGGCCGTCGCGGCGTACTCCAGATCGCGATTTGGCAGCCCCGGCCACAGGACAGGGTTCCCCAACGGTGGCCCGCTCCCTTGGCTTTCTCGGCTGTCCAGCCTGCGTCCTGAGCATCCCTGATGGCCTTGCGAATGTCCTTGTCCGGATGATGGTCTCTGCTCGTCATCAGTTTAGCAGCGTGTTGGAGGTTGTCAACATACGATCGTGCGACCGAGACTGAGCGGCCATCGGCGCAGGCAGCACAGAACCCGGCGCCGAGCGCATACGGGCCGGGGACCATGCAGGCGACGAAGGAGCGACCGGAAGGACATCGAACATATGTTCGCCACTGCGGGCGTAGGGGCTGATGACGAGGCCCGGGACGCGGAAGCCGTAGCCAGCCTGCCGTGTCGGTGCAGGCGTGTCGCGGAGCGGGATGCCTTCGAGCAGTCAGGATCGGCCACACCACCTTGACGGATCGGCCGTACGACCATACGATATCGGCCACACCATGGATTCAGATTCGCTGAGAAGCCTCGCTGCGGAGCTCGCGATCCCCGAGCGCACCCTGCGCAGGGCGGCCGCCGAAGGTCTCCTACGCGGGCGGCGTGTGAGCCCGCGCCGCTTTCACACTCCCCTGCGCGAGGAGATGTACCTGCGCAGCCACTGGGAGCTGCTGCGCGGCCTACGCTCGGCGCTGCGCACGGAGCCCAACGTCAAGCTCGCGGTCCTGTTCGGCTCCACGGCGGCCGGCACGGAGCGCGAGGGCTCCGACGTGGACGTGCTCGTCGCTCTGGAGGACCCCGGGGTCGGGCGACTGGCGGACCTGGCTGGACGCCTCACGAGCCGGCTCGGCCGCGAGGTTCAGCTGGTACGCCTGCGCGACGCTGAGCGTTCGCCGGCTCTGATGGCTGCCATCCTGGAGGAGGGCAGGATGCTCGTCGACCGGGAGGCGCGCTGGGCGGCGCTGGGCGCGCAGACGCCGAAGTGGCTGCGCCTCGCCCGCCGAGTCGAGCGTCCGCTGCCGGAGGCGATGGAGGATCTCGACGCGGAGGAGAGGATGCTCCCCTGACACAGCCTCCACCCCCACCGGCGCCGCTCGAGGCCGACGATCCCGTTCGTGCACGGTCGCTGAAGGCCAAGATCCGCGATCGCATCAGCGACGTGCGTCGCCATCTGCTCGCGCTGCGCACGGCGATGGCGGAGTTCGGCGAGGACTTCGACCTTGAGCCGTTCCGTGCCGCCCACGCCTCCGAGAACCCACACGAGCTCAACCACGTCAAGGCCGTCGAGCGCGGGGTCGATCAGCTCTACAACTACATCGCCGAGCTGAGCGCCCTCGGCTTGGAGCTCGCCAAGCTCCGCGGACGCGCAGAGGAAACCAACGCCCGGCGCGACCTGGAGGCGCTCCGGCGCAATGGCGTCCTATCGGGCGAGCTCACAGCTCGCCTGCAGCGGCTGCGCGAACTACGACGACTGCTCGTCCACGAATACGCCACCGCGACGGCCGAGGAGATCCACGAGTCCGCGCAGATCGTGGCCACCAACTTCCCGACCTTCTACAACGCCTACCGGGAGTGGATCAAGCGGGGCTTCGCCCAAGCGACTCGCGCGCCATCCAAAGGCTAGGCACGACCTCCGCCCGGAAGCGATAGAGACCTGATCCTCAGAAACACCCCGCCGCTTGCGATCATCCATCAGACGTAGTAGCCCCAGCTCACGCCGTGGGAGTGCAGCAGGTAGGTGACGTCGGTCCACGGCAGCGATTTGTCTTCGTAAGGGTTGGGTTCGCCGTTCTTCGGTTCCGCGATCGGCGGCCCTTCCGCGCTGCTCGTACACGACAGCGGGTCGGCCCAGTTCGTGCACGTCGCCGACCACCCGGAGACGAGGAAGAGGTGCTCGGGCCAAGCTCCACGCCGAGTTGGGCTCGTACATGTTGTCCTGCAGCACGAAGCTCTGCGCGTACGCCCAGTAGTTCGGTATCTCGCGCGCGTCGTGGTAGCCCATCGGGTCGATGCGCTGCGCGCTCGAGCCTTCTTCGGTGCAGGGGCGAGCATTTGGGGCGCATCCGCGCAGGTCACAGCACCGACCGAGCCGGTGGGCGCGAAGCGAAGCGCGCGAACCGCGGCGACACGTTCGGTCAGCGGCGCGCGGCGAGCGGGTAGCGGCGGCGGATGAACGCGCCGCAGTGGGGAACGGTGAAGTCGATGAGGCCGTGACGCGGCGCGTAGATGACGGCGTTGCCGATGAGCGCGTCGCGCTGGGGGAGAGAGACTTCGGGGTGCGCCCGAGTTGACGTGCGACGGCGGCGCTCGACTGCGGTCCGTCGCCGAGGTCGGCGATCGCCGCGACGTAGAGCTTCTCGGCGTCGGTCAGCCGCCCGATGCGACCCTCGAAGAAGTTCTCGTCGAGGTCGTCCACAACGAGAGCGAGCGCGGTCTCGGCATCCTCGGCGGTGATGCGCGGGCCGTCGCCCTGTGCCCATGCGCGCCGCCCGTACTCCTGCAGGAAGTACGGGTAGCCCTCGGTGTAGGCGAGTGCCCGCACGAGCGCCTCCTCCTCCCACTCGACACCCTGGCTGCGTGCCGGCAGGATGAGCGCGTCGCGCGCGTCCGCACCGGCGAGCGCGCCGATGGCCGGGTAGACGAACATGCGCTCGGCGTAGGACTTTGCTGCCGCGGTCAGCGCGGGAACGAGCGGCAGCCCGGCGCCGACGAAGGAGACGGGGAGGTTCTTCTGCTTGGAGCGGTGGAGAGCCATGATGAGCGCTTCGTAGCCGTCGCGGTCGAGGTTCTGGATCTCGTCGAGGATGAGCGCAAAGCCGACACCCGCCTCGGCGGCCGCCTGACCGACGGCGGCGAGCACGTCGCGCATGTCCTCGGCGAGGTCGCCGGAGTCCGCGTGGCCGACCGCCGCATCCACATCGAGCTTGAAGGACACATCGCCCGGCAGCGTCACCTCGAACGCCTTGAGCACCCGCAGCGCCTGGCGCAGCCGCTCACCGGCGCGCTTCTTCGCGCTCATCTGCAGCAGCGCGCGCCGGGCGGCACGGCCGAGGAGGGTCGCGATCGACGAATTGCGCCCCACCTCCTTGGCCTCGGCCGGCCAGCCGGCCTCCTCGCACATGCCCTCGAACTCGTTGAGCAGAACAGTCTTGCCGACACCGTGCAGGCCGGTAATCAGAACGTGCTGCTCGGTCCCGCCCGCGCTCAACTGGGTGATGATGCTCCGCAGGTGAGCGAGCTCCCGCCCGCGGCCGGCCAGTGCCGGCGGCCGGGCGCCGGAATCCGGTGTATAGGGGTTGTAGGTGCCGGTGCCTCGGCCCATCGCCGCTCCTCTCTACAGAAGTCTAGGATAGTCTAGCCATAATCGCTAGATATGGCTAGACCTGCGCAGACGACAAGCGGCGAGGAGCTCGACGACCACAGCGCCGGCGAAGCCCTGTACGAGGCATCGCGGGAAGCACACCAGGCCGCGATCGACCTGGAGCAGCCAGCCGCGGCGCTCACGAAGCGCGCGGCGTGACCGCATAGGCGGGTATTCTGACCGATCAAAGATCGGCCAGCATCCGCGCAGCCCGCGGCACCAACCAAGGCGGTGGGCGCGGGGCATCCTGCCCCGCGACGGAGCGGAGTGCGCGAACGGCGGCTGACCGTGCTACGCGGCGGCAACGAGCCGCAGGGAGTCCTCCGGGAACGAAATGTCTTCCTCCTGAAGCGTTTCTCCCGCGGGGCCATGGATCGGAACCCGCACCCTGGCATACCGGTGTCGCGGCGAGGGGCCGTAGACCTCGAGAACCTCGCCGACGACCTCATCGAGGCCCCAGGGCCTGGCGGGCTATGTCGCTTCGGCCGGCGGCGACGCGATCGCGGCGCTCGACCTGTATCTGTGGAACACGTCGGTCAGCGCGGCTTGCTTTGAGGATCTGTCGCTGCTTGAGGTGGCGTTGCGCAATGCGTGTCACGAGCAGTTGCGCGGGTGGCACACCGCCCAGGGTCAGGTGACGCCGTGGTACTTCATGACGGGGCTGGAGCCGCGGCACATGGCCGATATCGCTCAGGCACGCCAGCGTGTTCAGCAGGGCCGCAACGAAGAGACCGAAGGTCGCGTGGTTTCGGAGTTGACGCTCGGCTTTTGGCGGTTGCTTCACGCGAAGGTCTACGAGCACACGCTGTGGCGCAACGTCCTGCGATTCGCCTACCCTCACCAGCCCGTCGCTGATCGCGGGGCGCTCTACAGTCGCCTGGATCACGTGAACACCTTGCGCAACCGGATCGCGCACCACGAGCCCGTGCACCGGTCGTCGATCGGTCGCACAGGCCTGGACCTCGCCGCGATCCATGCCGAGGCGCTGGATGTCCTGGCATGGATCGATCGGGATCTGCACGCCTGGCTCGTAGCCGAGTCGCGTGTGCCCGGGCTGCTGGCCGGCAAGCGAGCCGGCAAAGTGTGAGGCGTCCATTTGGGCCGCCTGCGCGCAAAGCTTCCCGCGCCGCGGAAGGCCAATGGAGGGCCGCTTCGACCACCCGCGACGTCTGGATCGACGCGATCCCGGCCAGCCGTCTTCAGGCCCTGGCAGCCGGGACGCGCTCGGACGGGCCGGCGCCGTTGGCTGAGGCGACGGCGGGAGACGACTTGTCGTCCCTGGCATAGGCGTAGGAGCCGGCGCCGCCTGGCTTCGAGCCGTTGGCGATGACCCCCAGTAGCGGCGCGCCGCTGCCGGCGAGGACCTGGTGGAGGCGTTCCGCGGCGTCGCGTCGGCTCCGCCCGACCCAGCCCACGATGCCGCCGCCTTCATCGCCGAGGCACGCAGGAGGTTGCCGGAAGGGCTGGCGGCGCAGGTCGAGGCGGCGCTGAAGCGCGACGGCGAGGCGGGGCGCAGCACCGTCGGGTGGACCCCGGGAGAGGGCTAACGCGCCGGTGCCCGCAGCGGAGTCCATTGCATGTAACGATCACCGGCAGCCCGATAGGCGCGCGGCGGCGCCGTTGAACGGAACCCGAGACGCCGCGCAAGCGCGGTTTCGGCCGAGGGAGGAGCGAATCCAAGTCGTGGCGGCAAACCTCGCTTTTCGGCGGCGACGCCGAATCTGGATGCGCGCAAACGTTCGTGTTTGCTCGTCACGGAGATCCGCGTTGCGCCGATACGCCGAAACGGCGGTCGCGGTATGGAGTCCTCGAACTCCAGGACCGTCGCGGGCGTCCCGTCGCCACGGCTTCCGTCGGGATCCCAGTGGACCCGCCGAGGCGAATGCCCGACCAGGTACGCGAGAAATCCCATGATCTCCGAGCGAAGATTGCGCGCCATCGCGGCATGAGGCTAACGTCGGCTTGGGACGGCACGGTCGCTCGCGGGCACGGTCATCCCCGGCGTCATCCGCGCGGGCCGCGGGGACCCCGAGGCGGTGGGCGGGCCTCCGTTCACAGGAGGACTCGTGCCCATTACAATCGAACCCATGACCGCGAAGGAGCTGCTGCTACAAGAGGCGCCCCGCTGGAGCGAGCACGACGCCGAGGTCGCGCTGCGTGCAGTCGAGCACGAGCACGAGCACGAGGAGGACAAGCCGGGAGACATCGTTCGACGAGTGGGGAAACCTCGATGCGCAAACCGATGCCCTCTTCGCCGCCACCATGAAAGACCTGGCCGAGGAAGAACGCGCCGCGGGCTTTGGCCCCTGGAAGCGCGAGCCCAGCTCGTGAAGCGCGGCGACATCTGGTGGGCGGAGGAGCCCGAGGAAAGCCCGCGACCCTACCTCGTGCTCACCCGGGATCAAGCGATCCCCACTCTCAACAAGCTCATCGTGGTGCCCGCCACACGTACTATCCGCAACATCCCAACTGAGGTCGAACTCGGTCGCGAGGACGGTATGGGAGTCGAGTGCGTTCTCAGCCTCGACAACACCACGCTGATCCTCAAGGCGTTGCTGATCGAGCGCATGACCACGCTCCGACCAGCCAAGCTCGCCGAAGTCTGCCGAGCGCTCAACGCCGCCGTGAACTGCTGAGCGAGCCTCCACGCGAGCACCCACCCCAAGGGAGCACGGGGTGAGGTCTGCCGCCGGGCCGCTTCAGGCCCTGGCAGCCGGGACGCGCTCGGACGGGCCGGCGCCGTGCAGGGGCTACAGCCGGGTTCGGTGCTTTTGCATTTGCTGCCGTTCTCGGCCTGCGTGACGAAGCCGTCCATCTTGCCCCCGTCGAGGTCTACCGTGAAGGAGTTGTGGCCGTGGGGCCCACCGTAGTTCTTGTCGTTCGGATCGTGGAAGGGCGCCACGCAGACGCCGCTGATCGGATTGGGCACGCACACGCCCGCGGGGATCCCGTTCGCGCCGGGGTAAGTGCCGAAGTAGGAGTCGAACGAGCGGTTCTCCTGCATGATGACGATCACGTGCCGGATCTTGTGGATGCCTTCGAGCGCCGCATCCGCCCCGGGGGCGACCGCGAGCGCGACGGCGGCCACCGCGAGTACGGGGCTGTCCATGCCCTGCCCACCACACCTGCTCCCAAGCCCATGGGGGCCCTCCGGATCACCTGCCTGGACGCCGGCGCCGGCTGTCGCCGACGCTGCGACCTGCCGACGCTGCGACCTGTAAACATACCGGCCGGCGGCAAGTTGCGCAGGCTTGAGCCGCAATGAGCGGGTCGGGCCGGCAACCGGGCCGGTGGGCGCGGGGCGTCCTTGCCCCGCGCCCGAGCGGACGCGCGGAACTCCAGACCCCGGGCTTGGCTACACCGACGCCGTTGGCCGAGGAAAGGCCGGGAAGTGGGGCCAGATGAGACCGGCGTTCTCACACCGCGAGCCACTTCCCGCAGGCGGGGTCGATGGCGTTGGCGACCCCGATCATCTCGTCCAGGCGCCGCTGGAGGTTCTGGTCGAGCAGCGAGTCGTGGTGAGCGATCCGGTTGCGCCACAGGTGCAGGTTCGTGAGCGGCTCGAGGATCTCGCGCCGTAGACCGGCGCCGGGAAAGGCATGCTGTAATCGCGTCCGCCACGGCCACTCGTAGCGGCGCGCGAAGAGGCCCTTCCAGAAGGAGAACGGCAGGGCCGCCACGACGCGCGGGCGCTCGCGAGGGTAGCCCTCGCGCTCCAGGCGCCCGAGCACGCCCTGCACCTTCGCGATCCCCTGCCCGCTGAGCGTCTCCTGATCGAGCAGCCAGGTTTCCTCAAGCGGCGCGTCCGGCTCGCCGGCGCCGAGCCGGCGGTCGATCGCGTTGCGCAGCGCCACCTCGAAGTGATGCAGAGTGGTGAGGCCGGCGCCGGCGACCTGGGCGTGCCAGAGGTAGAGCCGGTCGGCGAGCGCCTCCTCGCCCGCCGGCGCGCTCCAGGAACGGCGCAAAGCGCTTCTCGGAGATCCATGCGGTGATCTGGTCAGGCTCCACGAGGGCTGCTACTCTGACAGGGAACGCCCCAGTGCGCCTCTCTCCTTCGGGATGATGCGGCTGGGGCTCTTTACGTGCTCCGCCGCGGCCTCGCCGGCGCGAGCGGTGAGGCCGCGCAGCCGCTTGAAACGGATGCTCCCTCGGGGCGCATCCGCGCAGCCCGCGCCACCAACCGGGCCGGTGGGCGCGGCGCCCCGACGGCCGGCGCCGGACGCGACGCGGGGAGGGCGCCGCTCTCCCGGTGCAAGCGCAGCATTCGCCGCCGGCGGGCGTCCTACCTGTAGGAGAGCTGCACGTGCACCAGATATGACTTGGATGCTTCCCCCGCGGCGCTGACATCGACGTCGATCAACGCTTCCACCTTATGGCCCGTCCGCAGGGCCCGGCGCAGCGCGGCCCCTGTGCTGCGAGAGAGCGAGAGCGTGATCCGTTCGGTGCGGCCCGCCGCCAGCACCACCCGCGCGCCCCCCAGCCTGAGGCGCCGGTGGCGGCGGGTGAGGCTGAGGTGGCCACCTTCACGCCTGCTCGCCTCCGCGGCTGGGAACGGCGATCTGATCTGGCTGTGGCGGCCTCAACTGGCTGTGTAGGTTCGGGGGGCCTGCGGTGCTCGTCGAGTGCGGTAGGCCGGTGGGCCAAGCGGCGATCACTTGCCGTACTCCAGCCAGGCGTCGATGGCCTGCAGCGGGACGTTGAGCAGCAGCCCGGTGTCCCGGTCGCGGGGCCATTTCCCGGGCTCGGTGTTGGAGGCGTCGAAGAGCACCCGGCCGGTGAGCGGGCGGTCGATGAGCAGCCGCGCCTCGCGGGGGCGCCCCGCCTCCCGCAGCAACAGCGCGGCGCGCGCACTCACCGCGCGGCTGCGCCGGCGGGCGAGGTCGAGCAGCAGGGGAAGGTCGAGGTCGCGTTCCCGCAGCGCGCGCTCCCATGAGCGCACCCATATCTCCGGGCGCACGCACAGCCCGGGCCGATCCAGCGCGTCGATCAGTGTGCGCTCGATGCCCGAACGGACGTAGAACGTCTGCCCGCGGATGCGCTCGCGCTCCACGCCGAGCCATCGGTCGCGCTCGTCGCTGTCGTAGGCGACCCGGGTGAGGTGCAACGGGGTGCCCGCCAAGTCACCCAGCTTCGGGAAGCCGCGAGCCGCCGACGCCCACATACAGATCCCCGGCGCTCTCGTCGGTCAACCCGTGGTCGACGATCGCCGACGCGAAGCCCAGGTAATAGCCCCAGCGGTTCTCGAAGGCAGCGGCGACGAGCACCCGCCGGTCGGCGGCCTGCCCAAGGCTCCTGGCGCCCGCCGGCAGGAGCACGTACGCGCCGTGCGCGACGCGTACCATCTGCTCGCGTGCGGCCATCTCGGACAGGCGGCGTGCCGGCCGCTCGTTGCTCTTGAGGTGTTTGCGGATCCGGCGTTCGTCCTCGGGGAGCTGGACGTAGAGCCGTCCGGCGCTCGTGAGCTCGTCGATCAGATCGCGGTCGATATCCGTGATGGTGCGCGTGGACATGATCAGACGCTCTCATAGTACACGCACGGGATACTTTGGGAATGTTCAGTCATCTCCGGCATGAACCGGCACTCCCAAAGTACATGTTGCGCGGACTTTGGGCGCGTTCAGTGATGATACCGAGGCGGTCGTCCATGTGATCGGAAAGCTCTCCCGCCGGCGGTCGGGGTTGCACCGCGACGATGTCGGGGGCCTCGGCCTTCCATGCTTGCGCCTGCAGCGCCACCGCCGCATGGCCGATCGGATCGATGCTCGACAGGGGCCGGCATGCAAGCCGGGGACTACGCAGGCGATACGGGAGCGACCGGGAGGACATCGAACATATGTTCGCCACCGTTCCGGACGGAACGAGACACCCGGAGACTCGAGCGCGCCGGACGGGTCCGCCGAGATTGCTCGTCCCCCGCGGCCGAGCGGGGGGCGCGAACTGCGGCGGGCCGCGCGTTCGAAGACACCGGCGCCACGACGCCGACTCGGTATCGAGTTGTTGCTTGGTCAGCACACGCGGCACGGAACCGAAGAACGCGCGAGTTGCGCGGCGCGGATGCCGGCGCTCACGTGCGTGTCGGTGATCTTCCTGGTGGCGTTGACGAGCGAGCTCTCGTGTGTCCAGCGTGCGATCAGCATCGTCACGCGCGGGTGACCCTCGCCGGCGGCAAGGAGCCGCTCCAGAGCATCGGGGGCGATCGTGCAGCCGTCTTCGGCAAGCCTCCTTGTGATGCCCTCGCGCCAGGCGTCTGGGGGGATTGTGGACAGCGGGTGGAACGAGCCGAACTGGCTGAGCGCGCGCTCGGCGGGGACGAACAGATCGCGCATCAGGTGCTCCATCGATCCGGCGAACAGGAAGCTGACGTCGGGGGAGCGCTGGAAGATCGCGCGCATGCGCTTGGTCAGCCGGTCGGGATCGCCGAAGGGGCGTCTTGGAGAGGCGATCTCTTGAAACTCATCGAAGAACACAACCAGGCGGCGTCCGTCGGCACGGGCGATCCGCTGGGGGAGCTCCAGCGCGTAGGCCAGATAACGATCTGGATTCTGGGCCGCGAGGCCAGGACGAAAGGCGAGGTCGATCTCCTCGCCGAGCTCGGCACGGGCTCGTACGGTCGCGGTGAGCATCGCCGCATCGGCCAGCGCCCGGCCGGCGCCACGCGCCTTATGCGCCGAGCGCTCGAGGGAGCTGCGATTCGCGATCGTGCAGAGCACGAGCTGCTCAGTGCGTGCGCGGCGACCAGCCGCGTAAGTCTGACGGCAAGCCTGCCGTTAGTCTGCCATGTCAGGTCTCCTCGCTGCTCCCAACATCGAAGGCGGTGTGACCGATCTCGTACGCACCGACGACGAGTTGGCCCGCGAGATCAACACGGAGCACAGCCACGTCGAAACGCACAAGCACACAACGATCCAGCACGCGATCCGCTGCGGCGAACTGCTTCTGGAGATGAAGCAGCGCGTCGGGCACGGCAACTGGCTGGCGTGGGTCGAGGAGCACTTCGAGGCGAGCGAGCGCACGGCCCGCAACTACATGGAGATCGCCAAATCGGCAGCGGTTGCCGATTTGAGCGACGACACCACGATGCGCTCGGCGCTGCGCGCGCTCGCATCGCGGTCCCAGTCGAAGGCGCCCAAGCTCGAGCCCAAAGACCCACCGCCAAGCATGGCGCCCGCCAACGGCCACATCCCGATCGAGGGCGACGAGCGCATCTCCGAGGTCGAGGTGATCGAAGCGCCGAGAGCCGGTCTGGCCAAAACCCACCAGCGCACGTGGGCAGGCGTCCCCGCACGCCTCACCGCCATCAAACGAGCCTTCAGCGAAGCCGCGGGCGAGGAGCTCGACGACCACAGCGCCGGCGAAGCCCTCTACGAGGCATCACGGGAAGCGCACCAGGCCGCGATCGACCTGGAGCAGCTGGCCGCGGCGCTCGAGAAGCGCGCAGCGTGACCGGGATCTGGAGGATGCGAGGGCGACCACGCCAATCAGCAGCAGCAGGCCGGCACGGCTGACGACGTCGAGCTTGCGATTGGCCGCGCACGCTCGTCCTCGATGACGCGCACCGCAGCGGATAGCAATGCGTCAACCGTCTCCGGCTGCGGCTCAAATGGTGCGGCCGATGCGCCGGTGCTGGACCCGCCCGCGTCCGTCATCGCGTTCGCCTACGCCCCAGTGGACAGTGCCGCCGCTCACGGTCGAGAATGTCGCGCCCGATCTCCCGGCAGCGCTTGATCAGCTCGCTGTTGACCACGGGCACAGCGCGAGCGCACGCAACCGCGACCCGAGTCCTGGCCTCGGCAAGGAGCTCGGGGTAATCGGCCGGCAACCGCGCGGCCCGGTGTGCGGGAGTCCTGGGCACCATCAGCCCACGTTACGCGAGCCTTGGGACGGTACACGCGCTCGACGCACCGCCACCACCGGGCGTGTCGCGGAGCGGGATGCCTTCGAGCAGTCAGGATCGGCCACACCACCTTGACGGATCGGCCGTACGACCATACGATATCGGCCACACCATGGATTCAGATTCGCTGAGAAGCCTCGCTGCGGAGCTCGCGATCCCCGAGCGCACCCTGCGCAGGGCGGCCGCCGAAGGTCTCCTACGCGGGCGGCGTGTGAGCCCGCGCCGCTTTCACACTCCCCTGCGCGAGGAGATGTACCTGCGCAGCCACTGGGAGCTGCTGCGCGGCCTACGCTCGGCGCTGCGCACGGAGCCCAACGTCAAGCTCGCGGTCCTGTTCGGCTCCACGGCGGCCGGCACGGAGCGCGAGGGCTCCGACGTGGACGTGCTCGTCGCTCTGGAGGACCCCGGGGTCGGGCGACTGGCGGACCTGGCTGGACGCCTCACGAGCCGGCTCGGCCGCGAGGTTCAGCTGGTACGCCTGCGCGACGCTGAGCGTTCGCCGGCTCTGATGGCTGCCATCCTGGAGGAGGGCAGGATGCTCGTCGACCGGGAGGCGCGCTGGGCGGCGCTGGGCGCGCAGACGCCGAAGTGGCTGCGCCTCGCCCGCCGAGTCGAGCGTCCGCTGCCGGAGGCGATGGAGGATCTCGACGCGGAGGAGAGGATGCTCCCCTGACACAGCCTCCACCCCCACCGGCGCCGCTCGAGGCCGACGATCCCGTTCGTGCACGGTCGCTGAAGGCCAAGATCCGCGATCGCATCAGCGACGTGCGTCGCCATCTGCTCGCGCTGCGCACGGCGATGGCGGAGTTCGGCGAGGACTTCGACCTTGAGCCGTTCCGTGCCGCCCACGCCTCCGAGAACCCACACGAGCTCAACCACGTCAAGGCCGTCGAGCGCGGGGTCGATCAGCTCTACAACTACATCGCCGAGCTGAGCGCCCTCGGCTTGGAGCTCGCCAAGCTCCGCGGACGCGCAGAGGAAACCAACGCCCGGCGCGACCTGGAGGCGCTCCGGCGCAATGGCGTCCTATCGGGCGAGCTCACAGCTCGCCTGCAGCGGCTGCGCGAACTACGACGACTGCTCGTCCACGAATACGCCACCGCGACGGCCGAGGAGATCCACGAGTCCGCGCAGATCGTGGCCACCAACTTCCCGACCTTCTACAACGCCTACCGGGAGTGGATCAAGCGGGGCTTCGCCCAAGCGACTCGCGCGCCATCCAAAGGCTAGGCACGACCTCCGCCCGGAAGCGATAGAGACCTGATCCTCAGAAACACCCCGCCGCTTGCGATCATCCATCGCGGCCTCGCCGGCGCGGCTATTCCCGCGGGTCTGCCCGCGCTCGGTGACCCCGGTCGCGGCGCACCACGGTCAGGGCCTGGGCGAGCGGGGTGTCGCGCTTCGGGCGCACCGTGCGCGTGCGCCGGCGCGGCCTCTACCGCGCGCTCGTGCAGGTCGCAAGCGGCGCCCAGGTCTCCGGCCGCAGCCGGCCGGTCCTGATCCGCTGAGCGCCGCGGCCAGGCCCGCCCGTGGGGGGAGCGAGAGACAGCCGAAGCCCCCGAAGTGGAGGAGGCGTGCATTTGGGGCGCATCCGCGCAGGCGGCGTCACCAACCGGGCCGGTGGGCGCGGGGCGTCCATGCCCCGCGACCGAGCGGGGGGCGCGAACTGCGGCAGGCCGCGCGCCTCCAATCGGCGCGACACGTTCAGCCGACGACGGGACGGACAGGGCCGAACTCTGCACGTTGCACATGCAGATAGTACCGCATAAAACAGTACTATATGCGGAATGCCAGGACGGATGGGTTGTCTGGCGATGAGCTCGCTCGCCCGGGCCAAACGCCAGATCTGGCGCTTTATGCGCCGCACTGGGCGCATATAATGGGGGGATGACCCGGCAGCGCAGCAGCGACCTCTTCCCCACCGACCAGCCGATCCCCGCCAGTCAGATGATCGGACGCGATCTCGACGTGCGCGAGATCGCCACAACCCTCGCCGGCGGCGCGAGCGTGGTGCTGGCGGGGCCAAGGCGCACTGGCAAGACCAGCGTGTGCGATGCCGCCCTCGGACGGCTCACTGGGCAGGGCCTCTACACCGCCGCGATCGACCTCTTCCGGATCGCCACCGCCGCGGAGCTCGCCGAGGCGCTGGTCGCCGCCACGATCGCCAACCGCTCCCCGCTGCGGCGGGTGCTGCACCAGACACGCCGCGCGGGGCGGTTCGTCGCCGACGCCCTGCACACCTCCGCCGTGGTGAGATCCAAGGCCCAGCTCGGGGAGGAGCTCGAGATCGCCTTCGCCCCCGGCCTCGCCGCACGCGACCCCGATCGCTACCTCGACTACGCCTTCGCCCTCCCAGGCCGGATCGCCGCGGCGGACGGGAAGGAGATGGTGGTGTTCTTCGACGAGTTCCAGGAGGTCGCCGGGCCCCAGCACCCCTATGGCGATCCCGACCGCCTCACCAAGCGCATGCGGGCGATCTTCCAGCGCACCTCCGGTGTCAGCTACCTGTTCGCGGGGAGCATCGAGCACATGATGCGCGACCTCTTCATCCCCACCCACCGGGCGCTGCACCAGTTCGGGGGCTTCTACGACCTGCGCCCGATCGACGGGAGCGCATGGGTCGAGGGCCTGGCCGAGCGCTTCGGAGCCGACGAGTGCACGGTTGCCCCCGAGGCGCTGGCGCGGATCGTCGAGTACGGCGAGGGGCACCCGCGCACGACCATGCTGATCGCCCAGAAGAGCCACCTCACCACGATCGAACTGGACATACGCGACGTGGACCTGACGATCGTCGAGCAGGGCCTGCTGGCCGCGCTCCGCGCCGAGCGCGCAAGCCACGAACAGACGATCGAGCGGATCCGCAGGCTGCACCGGCTCGGGCTCGTCGTCGCCGAGCGGATCGCCCGCGGCGAGCCCGTTTACCCCCAGCTTCCCCGCGGAGCGGTGCGCCGCGCCCTGGAGGGACTTCGCGACGCCGCCATCGTCGAGAGCCGCGGCCGCGCGGACTGGCGCTTCACCAGTCCCCTGCTGCGCCGCTACCTCGCGGGGGTCGGACCGTATGAACAAAGCGGCTGAAGCCCTCATTGAGCACCATCCCCTCCCTCCCCTCCCCTCTACCCGATGCGCCAAAATTGGCGCATTATGCGCCACAAAAGGTGCATGGCAGTTAGCCGTCATCGGCGTGCGCCAGGACCGCGTCCGACCCGGGCGCCCCCGGAGTGGAAGTGCGGGACCTCGGGCACCGTTATGCGGTAAAAGGCGGGGCCCATCGTGGGAATCCGCTCGTATCGATCGAATGGCGATGGTTCGACTGTGGCTGTCATGGCGGGTTCTCCAAGTAGCGATCTTGACATCGAGCAGTTCGAGGGGTCTGGCACATTGGAGGCTGCTATGACCGACCTTGTCCGCACCGACGACGAGCTGGCCCGCGAGATCAACACAGAGCACGGCCACGTCGAAGCGTATAAGCACAACACGATCCAGCACGCGATCCGCTGCGGCGAACTGCTCCTCGAGATGAAGCAGCGCGTCGGGCACGGCAACTGGCTGGCGTGGGTCGAGGAGCACTTCGAGGCGAGCGAGCGCACAGCCCGCAACTACATGGAGATCGCCAAATCGGCAGCAGTTGCCGATTTGAAGGACGACACCACGATGCGCTCGGCGCTGCGTGCGCTCGCGTCGCCATCCCAGCCGAAGGCGCCCAAGCTCGAGGCCGCCGATGCACAGGCAAGCCTGGTGCTTGCCAACGGCCGCATCCCGATCGGGAACGACGAGCGCACCCCCGACGCCGAGGTGGTCGAGAAGCCGCGAGCAGGCCTGGGCAAGACCCATCAGCGCGCCTGGGCGAGCGTTCCCGCCCGCCTGAGCACCATCCAACGGGCCTTCAGCGAGGCCGCCGGCAGCCAGCTCGACGACCACCGCGCCAGCGAAGCCCTTTACGAGGCATCGCGCGAAGCACACCAGGCCGCGATCGACCTGGAACAGTTGGCCGCGGCGCTCGAGAAGCGCGCAGCGTGACCTTTCAGAAGCTCGGTGTCGAGTCGCGCAGCGCCGCTACCCGTTCGCGCGCGCACCAAGCAACCCACGCGCTCTCGCGACATGCACTGGTGTGACGGCAAGCCTGCGTAAGTCTGGCAACAAGCCTGCCGTTGATCAGGCATGTCAGGGACCTGCGTCCAGATGAGCCAACCTCTGGCTCAAGCGAATCTAATCGGCCCCGATGACGGTGTGGTGGAGGTGTTGAGGAATACCCCGGCTACTGTCTCGGGGTGTGCTACTAGCATTCGGCCTCCGACGGCCAACACATTGACACCCGGATACGCAACCAATGACGTCGAGGCTACGCCTAAGCGGCGCATGCGCCTGATGGGCGCGCCGATGGACGTCGTGACAGAAGCGTATGCAGTGAGAACCATCGTCAACGCTGCGCAGGCTGGCCGCGGGCATTGGACGATAACGGCGAATCTCGACCACCTCCGTCGCTACCATCGCGATCCCGCCGCCAAGGACTTGCTCGATGACGCCGACCTAGTCGTCGCTGACGGGATGCCCTTGATCTGGGCCAGTCGCCTCGCCGGCGAACCATTGCCCGAACGTGTCTCCGGATCAAGCATGGTCTGGTCCATCTGCGAAGCCGCTAGCGCCCGTCGACAATCAGTGTTCCTGCTCGGGGGCGATCCAGGCGTCGCCGAACGAGCGGCGGACATCTTTCGGCACGCCTACCCCGATCTCCAAGTCGCCGGCACCGCGTGCCCGCCTCTCGGCTTTGAGAACAACGCGCAGGCAATCGAACGCATACGGCGTCAGGTCACCGAGGCGACTCCCCGGATAGTCTTTGTGGCGCTGGGGTTCACGAAGCAGGATCTCTTGATTCGAACTCTACGCAACTCTCTGCCACACGCCTCGTTCCTCGGCGTCGGTATCAGCCTCAGCTACGCGACTGGCGACGTGTCGCGCGCGCCAAACTGGATCTGCCGCCTAGGCCTGGAGTGGGCATACCGTTTGTCGCACGAACCTACGCGCGCTCTCGCCCGACGCTATATCGTTGAACGGACTGCCATTTGCCGCGCGACTAATGATGTCCGCGGTGCGCCACCGTGCTCGCCGCAGGAATCCCGGGGTACCCTGGGGCTCGGATGATTGATACGAGCCATCAACCACTAGGCCGATACTTTTCGCAAATAATCACATAAGGAACATGCACATGGATAACGCAAGAAGGGCAGACTGATGGAGCCTGAGCAGACAAACCTCAACTTTGAGCAGATTTTGGGAATCCTCCGCCGCCGGGTACCCTGGGTCCTGCTCTGCTTTGTGCTCGCGACCGGCCTTGCGTTTGCATATTCCAAGCACAAAACAAAGAAGTACACAGCAACGGCTGCTATTTCATTTAATACCAATCCCCTCAGCCAGCAGATCACCGGACTCTCAGCTACCACCAGCAGTAATCTTGTCGCCCAGCAGGACAGCAACCTCGAACTCGTGAAGCTCGGTAACGCGGCAACAGCAACCGCCAAATTGTTGGGCCACGGCCTGATTGGTGAAAAGGTCAGCGAAAGCATCAGCGTCGGGGTAAAAGGGGAAACCAACATAGTTGAGGTCTCCGCCACCTCACCTTCCCCGGCGCTTGCCGCCACGATCGCGAATACCTATGCTCGCCAATTCGTTAAAGCACAACAGAGCGCCAACCGCCAATTCTTTAGGTCTGCGTTGATACTTGTGAATAGGCAGCTAGCCAAACTCCCTCCGAAACAACGGTTTGGCCCAGGCGGTCTTGATCTTGAGGAGCGTGCGCACACGCTAGGACTCCTCGCCGAACTGGGTTACAACAACGCGCAGATCGCTGGAGAAGCATCGGTGCCATCTAGCCCCTCCTCACCGAACACCAAGAGAAACACGCTCCTGGGAGCGCTTCTGGGACTAGTGCTAGGCATCAGTCTTGCCTTTCTCCTCGAGCGCCTCGACCGGCGGATCAGAGAGCCCGAGGATCTCGGTAAGCTCTACCGCCTGCCAGTGTTTGGCGTGGTACCTAAGAGTGCCGCCCTTTCGCGATACGCGCGGCGTGGTCGTGCAGGCAAGGGAGCGGCCCTGCCGCCCCTTGAGGCCGAGGCGTTCAACCTGATTCGTGCTCGCCTGCGCTTCTTCAACGTCGATCGCGACACGCGTATCGTCGTGATCGCATCCCCCGTACCGGGCGACGGCAAGACCACGATCGCTCGCCATCTATCCGAGGCCGCAGCGCAGCTGGGATCGCGGGCGCTGCTCATTGAGGCTGACCTGCGTCATCCAACACTCGCTCAACAATTCGACATTCCGTCCGGTCCCGGCCTTACTGGTCTTCTGACCAGCGGCATCTCAATGGGTGAAGCCACTCGGTCGGTCCCCCTGCAGGTGCCTGCCAGTGCCAGCACAGGCACGCTCGACGTGCTTGTTGCCGGCGCCGCATTGCCTCCCAATCCCGCCGCGCTCCTGGACAGCGATGCGATGGCCTCCCTGCTTGCACGAGCAAAGGCCACATACGACCTCGTCGTGATCGATACGCCACCGCTCAACGCCGTCTCGGATGCGTTCCCACTCCTTCCGAGGGTCAACGGAGTCGTCATCGTCGGCTGGGTCGGGCGTAGCAAGCGCGACGCGGCCGAACAGCTCCAGCGTGTCCTTGCTGGCAACGGTGCGCCGCTGCTAGGCGTGATTGCCAATGGCGCGAAGTCGAGCGGTCTCGACTCCTACACCGAGCCCGCGGGTCCCGCTTCGCCGCCCGCCGATCCATCAGCCAATGGAGCCGTTTCATCTGATGAGTTGGCGCCAGTTGCCACCACTTGAGCAGCCGGCCGCGATACAGCAAAGCGCGCTCGGTCAATGCAATTTTGCTCGTTGCCAGCACCGGCAGACGTCCTTTTTGCGCGAATGCCAATGGCTCACTCAACTGCCAAAAGCTAGATGACTTTCTTTCTAGTACTAGCCGCTGGGTTCATACTTGCCGTTGCTGCATCGCGCCCTCCGGGCTGGCCAGTCGTCGCTCTAGCCGTGCTTCTCGGGAGCCTCATTCTATTCCCCAAGTCGCTATCCCACGATCCGAATCCGAGACATATCGGCATAGCCCAGTCTATACCCGCGATCGCTACTTACAGCGCCCTCGTGCTAGCTATCGCCTACGTCCTCCTGCTCCGCCTTATCTATCGACCTCATGCGCTTGGCCTACCGATCTCCGTGTTTGTCTTCCTCGCCTTTCTCGCCATCGGGCTGAGCACCATCTGGCAAGGCACGGACGAACAACTCGCCGGCGCGCTTCAACTCGCTCTCGGATTTTGTGCCTGGTTTGTTGGTGGCCAACTAGGCCCCCTCATCCTCAGCCAGGCCCGTCGCATTCGCTGGACCGCGGGTGTGATCCTTAGCATCATCGTCACTGAGGCGATAGTGGCAACGCTCCAGCGAGTCGGCATTCGCATTAATCCGATGACCGCCTCTCTCGCCAGAATCATGGGCGAGCGCACCAACGGTACGACCAACCATCCGGACAATCTCGGAAAGGTTCTGATTCTCCTCCTCATACTTTCGCTCGGTCTCATGGGCACGACGGACGCACGCGCTCGAAAAATACTTTGGACGGGCGTGGTGCTCATGTTCATCCCACTCGGCCTGGCCCAAGGCCGAGCAGATCTCTTGGCCGCACTGACAACGATCGTATTCTGGGCGCTCCTCTCCGGCCGACGACGCTCGATGGCAATCCGCGCTGGCGTGCCCTTGGCGGCGGTACTGGTCGTCCTGCCCTTTGCGAGCTCAGTCGCCAAGCGCATCGAAGAAGACCCCAACGGCGGCCCCCGAGGAACTCTAGCCGTCACCGCCCACGAACAGATTCGCAGGCAACCATGGGGCATTGGCCCGAACTCCTATGTCGCGGTCGTCTCCGCTTACAACGAGGTCACTGCCCTCGGCTACCCGGTCAGCAACGCCTTTCTCCTTACGGCCGCCGAGCTCGGAGTGTTAGGTGCCATACTGTATTGGTTGCCAGTTGCCGGACTCATGATCTTGGCCGTCTTATCTCTCAAACGGCCGGGCTTCCAAGGATCATTTGCTATTGCGCTCGTCGCGTCTGCGCCGGGGCTGTATGTCATCAACGAAACCGGCTGGGCGATGCTAAGCGTCTATCTACTCCCACTGTGGTTCCTCGTCTATGGGATTGCTTACTCTCAGTTCCGTCCTGCCGGTCGTGTTGCCCCAACCAAATCTGCCGCACGCGCCACGATTAGGCACGCGGCATCGCCTCCCCGTGTCGCTCCCATTCACGCACCCTCCCCCTTAGTTATGCTTTGACGCGGCTCATTTCCCCCGAGCAAGCCTTCCAAACAGCGAGGTTCTCTAGCCATAAGTACCCAACCGGCTGACCCGATCGCCCCTACTGGCGAGCGCAGCGCACATCCCGCGGCTAGACCAGACGCCAAACGCTCTCTCGTTAGCGGGGGTGCGTTCGCGCTTGGCAACGCAGCACAGCGCGTCTTTGCATTCCTGCTTCTACCCGTCTATACAGCTGTGCTGTCGCCTGCCGAATACGGGCGCCTAGGACTGCTGATCACAATCCAAGGCGGTGTCAACGTCGCGCTTTCGACCGGTATGGAAACGGGTGTCTTTCGTCGCTACTTCTACCTCGAGGGTAGCCCGACCGCACAACGCCGCTTTATCGCCTCCGCGTGGAAGTCGCTGCTAGTTGCAGCGCCATGTGTCGCGGCAGTAGTAGCCGGCCTTCTGGTTCTGCTTGTGTTAACCAGTGCGACGTTCCGCCCAGATGAGGCCGCCATCGCGGTGTTGGGCGCCGCCATCCTGGTTGCGGCGACAGCTGTCCCCCTCACCGTACTCCGAGCCGAACGGCGGCTCAAGGACTACATCACCCTCACGCTGGTTGCCGGCGTATCGACAGCGGTCCTCACGGTGCTGTTCGTCGTCGTACTACGCCAAGGCGTAATTGGCTATTTCCTCGCCACGCTGATTGCCAACAGCCTGACGCTCGCCGCCGCGACCTATGTCGTTCCGTGGCGGCGAGGCGAGGATTTTGACCTAGACGGCATGCGAAATACGCTCACGATTGCGCTTCCGCTGATTCCACACACGCTGTCGCATTGGTCGTTGATCCTTATGGATCGCGCGATGCTCGCAGTGCTGGTTGCCGCCTCGGCGCTCGGGGTCTATACGCTTGCATCAAATCTGGCGTTGCCGACACTGATCTTGGTACTATCTCTCAATCAGGGCTTCATGCCGAGCTATGCCAGAGCGCAGGCCGGCCCGCACGCCGTTAAGGAATTGCGCAACTCAATCACCGCGCAGGTCTTGCTAGTCTTTTTTATCTGCTGTACGGTCGCGTTGCTGGCACCCATCGCGGTCAGCATTATGTCGCCCTCGTATTCGCGCGCTGCTACCCTCATTCCATGGTTGGTGCTTGGTTATCTTTTCCTAGGGCTCTACTACGTGCCGATGAATGCTGTCAGCCTTATAGTCGGGCGCACAACCTTCGTCTGGATTTTCAGCGCCTTTGCGGCAGTTGTGAATCTTGGGCTGATTTATATCTTTGTGCCAAAATATGGCCTTGTGGCCGCAGCAATCGCGTCGCCTGCGGCATACCTAGTTCTACTGGTTTTGATCACAATCTATGCGGTTAAGCTTTCTGTGCGTCTAAGTATCGATTGGCAGCGCGCCTTTGGCGGGTTGGTTCTGTTCGGCTCGGCCTACGCTATCGGTGCGTGCTCGACGCCCGATCATGGTGTGGTGGGACTTTTTGAGCGGTCCGCAATCATATTGCTCTCCACTGCCTTCGCCGCGCACATGAGCGGTCTACGGATGTTAACTACCCTCGCCCGCGTCCGCGGGCTCGTATTTCCGCGAGACGCAACATCCAAGGCATAAACAAGATGCCGATCAATACGACGCCAGGCGAGGCTTCCCAAGCGGCCCCTACGATTGCTTTGGCCAACCCGCTTGGTGCCGGGCTCGCTCACTACACGGAAAGCCTTGACCACGTCCTGCGGACTTGTGGAGTCCCAACGTACCTCGTCGCGGTGGTCGAGCCTTCTTCTGCCGACTACGGGAAGGTGCAGTGGCTCTTTGACTATATATCAGCGATCAGGCGCCGGACTACACAAGACAGGCCGGGCGCGCTCATCGCCACGTGGCCCGCTGTCGGGTACTGGGACCTTCTAGCGCTCTCGATCATCGCTAATCGGCTTCCACTGTATCTGGTGATGCATGACCCTCAGCCTTTGGTATATGCAAGAGGCTACGGTAAGGTCGCAAAGGCACTGGCGCGACTTGGCGACGGCACCATCGTCGCGCATAGCTCCGAGGCCGTTCGGGCGATAGCTGTTGATGCAAAGATGCCCCGCGTCTTAGAAGCGCTCCACCCGATGCTGATGCCGCGTCAAGCGCCGGCACCAACCGCGGTACGGCGAAACATCCGCGTCCTAGGGCAATACAAGGCGGATCGTGATATTGCCGGCCTCAAGCTTATCGCCGCGAATGCTCCATCAGAATGGTGCCTAGAAATCGTAGGACGGGGCTGGCCGTCGATCGACGGTTGGCAAATCAGGAGCGAATTCGTTGCCGAGGCGCATTTTGACGAGCTGATTCGCACGAGCGACGTTGTTCTCATCCCGTATTCGCGCTTTTATCAAAGCGGTGTTGCGATAAGAGCACTTGAGTGGGGTGTACCAGTCGTCGGCCCGTATGACTCAAGTCTCCAGATCGCTCTCGGTAGTGACTGCCAGTGGCTAGTAAGGAACGGAGACTGGAACTCCGCTGTAGC
This sequence comes from uncultured Solirubrobacterales bacterium, assembly GCA_963813765.1. GTDB lineage: Bacteria > Actinomycetota > Thermoleophilia > Solirubrobacterales > Solirubrobacteraceae > Palsa-744. Next base: position 396,078 of record CAWFAB010000001.1, on the reverse strand, counting down.
CGCCGCCGTCGCCGAGAATCGCGATGAGGTCTTGACCAAGGCTCGCGACCTTTATAACCGGGTGATTAGAGACTGGTCAACCATGCTAAAGGAGGCGGACATCACCAATTAAGTGCCGCCTGGGGAGAGTATCATCAGAAGACAATGCTTTACTGGCGACGCTGCACGTCCGTCAGCGCCTTTGTAAGGCCTTGCCACGCCGACGCACTCATTCGCGCGGATTTAGCGTCGATGATCGCGGGCTGCGGCTCCTGGGAGCTCGCCTCGCGGAAAGCTCGCACCTTTGCCGGAAGGGACTCGACCTGCGCCCGATCGTTGACGTTAACCATCGGGATACCGAAATCCTCGGCGAGCGAGACGACCTTCGGCTCGTAGGCAAGAGCGAAGACGGGGGTCTCCGTCAACGTCGAGCATACGACTGCGTGGTAGCGCATCGCGACCAAGACATCGCTGCGACGCAGGTCATCCGCTAGCCCCCCCCAATCGGTAGGCGACACCGGGATCGTCACCTGCTCGCCATAGCGCATCTCCGCGGCAATCGCCTTGGCGACCACGCGATCCGCCGGCCACCAAAGACACGCAAACTCGATCTCGAGGCCATCCTCAATCGCTTCGTCGGCCATTTTTGCGATAGCGGCCACGAGTTGGCCCCACCGCTCGTCACGGCCCGTCGCCATCATGTACCACGGACGCGCACTAATGAGCATGCGGCGCGGCGGCCAGCGCTGACTCTTGGCTCGTTCGTTTTCAGCAATCATGGCATCGCGCATACTGAATACCGGGTCGGCACAGACCTCGACATTCCTCACGCCGATATGTTCTATGGCGTCGGATGACGCCTGGTCGCGGACCACTCGACAGTCCGCAAGACGCGCGACTAGCCCTATTAGCCGAGCGCCCAACCTGCTGTAGATCGGGCCGACGCCAATTCCGATAAGCGCGACCGACTTTCCGAGGAGGCGCGCAAGCGCCGCAGTGACAAAGAGCTCCACGAGCAGTCCGTAGCCCTGCCAGCCCTTGACACCCTGATCCTTAAGTAGGCCGCCACCGCCTATGACGACACGATCGCTGCCCCAGATTGCACGTAGATACGCTAGCCAACCCGATCCTCGCATACGCACCGCCCTGGGCTCGCCAGCGCGCTCTCTGCGCACCGCATAGTGGCAAATCTCGACACCGAGCGTCTGCCCTGCGCGTTCGATCGCATCACGGATCGCATCATCGCCAAGGTTATCGACGCCGTAGAAGCCGACGAGAAAGATCCTTGTTCGTTTCACCTCAGAACTCCTGACAATCCGACAGCGCTTCCATCGCTTTCCATGGAGGTTAGCTGTTTGCTGCGCAACTAGTCTCGAGCGCACTGCTCGGCGCCCCGGCACGGAGAGGCGCGGCCGTTACCATTGGCTGGGTGCCCTCGGCGACTCCCGCCCACTGCCGGCAGCTTCGTAGCTCCACAGAGCGGCTGCGCACAGCCAAACCCCAACCATGAGCGCCATGCGCAATGTGAGCGCCTCTTCCGCAGCACCATTCACGGCTACCTTCCAGCGTATACACTTGCTTGAGATAGCTCGCTCCGTCTGTGATTGTCCGCGCGTCGGCAGGCCTGCAAGCGAGTGCAGACGAGACGCGAGGGACCTCTTCCAGTTGGCGACCCCTGGGCTGACGGCACGGGCGACGAGATAGGCGTTGCCCGATGACCAGCCAATCACCAGTATAAGTATTTGACACAATTATGCTACCCTTGTAAGATCGGCAATATGTTTGCTCAGCTTGACCCAGTACTAGTGCGTATGGCGCCTGGCAGGGCGGTCTTGAGACTTGTTGGCTATTCCTTCTTCGAGGGTCGGCCAGCAACCACCAAGGGACGCTGGTGGAACCCGGTTGTGTTTGGGAATCTGCGCCTGGCCGCGGGGCGAGCAGGACAGTCAATCGACCGCCCAGTCTTTATTGTTGGCATGGGCAGGAGCGGGACGACGCTTCTCGGCCGCATTCTTGCTGCGCATCCGAGCGTCGGCTTTCTCAACGAGCCCAAGGCAATGTGGCACGTCATCAGGGATGATGAGGACATCATTGGCTCGTATGCGCCGCCCCACACGGGGCGACTCTACCTTCAGGCAGAGGATGCCCCTGAAGAAGTTAGTCGGCGCAGTCACGCCTTGTTCGGCTGGTACCTAAGGGCCAGCCGCTCTAAGCGAATCGTCGACAAGTACCCTGAGCACGTTTTTCGCCATACATTTGTTCGCGCAATCTTTCCCGATGCGCGCTTTTTGATAGCAATACGGTCGCCTTGGTTGACGCTCAGGTCGGTTGCTGCCTGGTCCGGCTCCCATGGAACTGGCGACGCAGACTGGTGGGGCGTGCGAGACCAAAAGTGGCATATTATTTGGACACAGGGTGTTGCCCTAAGGCCGAGCAACTCCGATCTCGCCGCTCTGAACCTTGCCGGCGAGACCGATCATCTCGTCCGGGCTGCAATTGAGTGGGTGGTGACAATGCGCGAGGCTCTCTCGCTCGCGGCCGTCAACCCTCTCGCTCAAGTGGTCCGCTACGAGGAACTCGTCCGTCAGCCGCGTGAGACGATTCGCAGAGCGCTGAGCTTTTGCGAGCTGCCGGCGAGTTCCCGCACTGAAGAGTACGCAGATGCGGTTGTCTCCACGCAGGAGAGCGGCGACAGCAGAGGTGCGTCGTTTTCGCAGCTTCCCAATGCGTTGGCGAGTGCGATCGGCAAGACTTGGGCTCAACTCGATACTTGCGATCAGGTGGCAAAAATTGCGTATAGCTCAAGCCTCTGCGCGTGACCTACGCGAGCTTAGAGCGGCCCGAAGCCTTAAGCAGGCTTCTATCGCCTTTGCCGTCTGGCAAGGGTAACACCACCCCTTTTTCACCTTAGCTTATGGAATTCGCGATCCTTGGCAGCCGTGGCTTCCCGAGCACCTACGGTGGCTACGAGACTCTCGTCCGGAATCTCGCCCCCTACCTTGTTCAGGAGGGGCATGACGTGACGGTTTACTGTCGCAATCGCGACGGTGACCGGCGCGCATGGCTCACTGATGGGGTCCGCTGTATCGCTACACCTGGGCACGACACAAAGTCCCTTTCGACTCTAAGCTTCGGCATGACCGCCACTCTTGACGCCAGCTTCCGCCGCTTTGACTCAATACTTGTGCTTAACATTGCCAATGGATTCTGGTTTCCGGCGCTTCGCGCAGCGCGTACACCATTTGCCGTCAATACAGATGGAATTGAGTGGGAGCGAGGTAAGTGGAGCCGCCTTGGCCGGGCCGTTTTTCGCACCGGTGCATGGATGACGGCTCGCAATGCGAATGCGCTGATTTGCGACTCTAAAGCTATCGGCCAAATTTGGAATGAGCGGTTTAATAGTGACTCGATTTTTATTCCATACGGAGCTCCAGTGCTCAACAACGTTGGCCGTGACCGCTTGGAGAGCGTCGGACTCGGGGGAGAGCCCTATTTGCTTGTGGTCGCCCGCCTAGCTCCTGAGAACAATGTTGAGCTGACGCTCGATGCCCTAAGTGTTCTCGGTCGGGACGCGCCTCGTGCGGTGATTGTTGGAAGCGCGAATTTTGACTCGCCGATCGAGCTGCGCCTGCGAAGCATGGAGGCCGCAGGTGAGGTTTTGTGGCTTGGACACGTTGACGATCAAGAGTTGCTCACCCAACTATGGGCGCACAGCACGGTCTATGTTCATGGACACTCAGTGGGCGGGACGAACCCCGCATTGCTACAGGCACTGGGCGCGGGGGCACCGACACTTGCTTTGGACACCCCGTTCAATGCCGAGGTCCTGACGGACCCTCAGCAGCGGTTTCCATGTGATGCCAAAGTGCTTGCAGATCGAATTCGGTCCGTCATAGCATCTCCGTCTTTGCAGAGAGATATGGCGAATTGTGGTCGCGCTATCGTGCGTGAGCGTTATTCTTGGGATAGCGTGTGCCGGGCGTACATGGAGGTACTGGTTACGCTGGGGGCATAAGGCGGACGGCTGCAACAGATTGCGACTAGCCTTTCAGCCGCGTCGCCGCTTCGGACGCAAAGTAACGATTATCGCGCTAGCCGGGCGCACCGTGACGTGAAAAGAATGGTTTGCGTGAGTCACTTTCACATGCCTTGGTCGCCACTGGCGGCTAGTTGAAATGCTCATATCACCCAGCGTGATCCCTGTAGTTAATTCAACCGATGGCCCTAAAAGGGTCTCAGAGGTAGCTGTGTAGCCGAAGATGGGGATCGATACCAACTGTGCTAGGCCTTCGGTGGCAAGGTTATCAATCGCAATCCTGACAATGCCGGTGGGAGTTACGGTTGCCCAGGTTGTGAGGTTCGGCAATGAGCCGAGGGGGCTTAGGCGGCTTAGGCGGGTCGGCACGAATCTTCCGCCCTCAAGTTGGCTGGCCGCCAGCAGTCCGTAATACTCTGGACGTGCCGTAACTCTTCCTTTGGACTGTGCAAAGTAGCTTTCCGCGCATATTGGACTGGCCGCGTATGGACCGCAATGCCCAAGATATCCATGGAAATTAAGGCCGGCGACACCAGCGCTGGCTGTTCGCAACGACCAATCGAGTGACCATAGAGCGCTTGCGTAGACCGGACTAGTCGCAGGTCCGCCATCAGTATCGCAGGAGCCGGTCGTGTTGGTCTCGCTGATTCGGGTCTTGCTGTGCGCGATTTCCCCTGCCTGTACGAGCATCTGCAGTGTGGCGTTCTCTCGTTCACGCACCTGCAATGAGAGCAGTTCAAGGGCAGTAGGTACCGGTGTAGCCCTACAACTTCCTTTAGCAAGGCTATAAGTGGTCGGATAGTAATGCTGCGTGACAGCGGCGAACGTAACCAACTTACTCGAGGCGATTGCAAGTAGCCACGCCTGGGACGATAGATCCGGCCCATATAGATTGATATTCGCTGCAGCAGCGCCCATCGCCGCGCCGTAGGCGGCAAGTTCTTCAAGGTAGTTGCCCGCACTGTATGAGCGCGGTCGGAGCTGGACCACCGACGTTCCGTAATCGTCGGGCTCGTTGCCGATCTCGAAGCCGAGTAGTCGAGAGCCAAGGACGTGCTCGGCAACGCTCGCCTCACTAGCAGCGCGAGTTGGATCGAAATGTCCGAGATTGACGCCAAGGATCACCTTCCAGCCCGTTGCAACCAAGAAATGGTCAAGCGTCGCGAGATCGGAGGGGGTGATCACGTCCGTAGCCCATGTTGGAGCTGGTTCATTGTCACTCGTCCACCAAGAGGAGTCAACCGAGCCGCCACCGATACGGAGCACGCCTGGCCCGAGCATCCGCAGGAGTGTCACGAGCGAATCGTGGCTGGCACTCAGATCTTCGGTAGCTAGCTCCTTGCTCTCGATGGATAGGCCAACTGCACCGCGCGCAAATTCTCTACCTGGGTGTCTAGGTTCGACAGTAAGCACGAGATGCTGTATTGCACTTTTTGCTGAATCGCGAATTTGACTCGGTCTGCGCTGCGAGTGGGCCGGTTCGATGGAGCCACCAAGAAACGACAATGGCACAAGCACTGCAGCAAGCAGCGCCGGTGGCGCAAGCCATCGAAATCGCCATGTCGAGCTGGAAGTGAGTTTTGCAAACACGAAAGAACCGTTAGAGCGGTGCGTGCCGGTCGGCAGGCATGTTCTTGCAGCACGACGGCACTCGGGGTGGCCTCAGAAGAGTCGCACCCGTAGACTATCGGACCACGTGTATTCTAGAGGGGCTTTCCTGTTCGTGGGCCAAGGCGGCAAAATTTCCGTATGAGCGCGTCGCCGTCGCAGCTGATGCGTCTTTCCTGGTGGCGCCGGATGCACGAGACGGCGCGCGGTGCCGATCTCCTGCTCGTGCCGTTTCTCAGCGCACTGCTGCTCGTGCGCGTGCTGAGCGACGATCGCTCGGCGCCCGATAGCCGCCACTCCGGCAGTCTCAACCTCTCGGCCCTCATCGCTCTGACGTTCATCCTCGTGGCGGCCACGCTACTCCTGCGGCGGCGCCGCGGACTACTCCCCGCGATCCTCGCCGGGCTGTGGCTGTGCATCTGGATCGCCATCGCCGTGAACACCAGCGGCGCATCGACCGAGACGCTCCGCGAGGGCGTGCGCGAGGCATCCGTCCTCGCGCTCTTCCTCATCGTCTACAGCGCGCGCGGAGCGGTGACCGCGCCCATCGCCGCGCGGCTAGTTCAATTCATCGGTGTTATCCCAGCAGTTCTCTCTCTCTATCAGCTTACGACGCACACCGGCATGGAAGTCGCGCACAACATCCGCGCCAACGGCACGTTCGCCCACCCGAACAGCGCCGCCATGTTCTTTGCGATTGCCGCCACAGCGTCGCTGTGGCTGTATCTCGAAAACGGACGGCGCCGAGCCGACGTGATCCTCACCGCGCTCTTTGCGGCGGCCCTCATCGCGACGTTCAGCATCGACGGCCTGGCCACGTTGACCGCGATGCTGATCGTCTTCGGGGCGCTGCGGCCGGGCTCCGTTGCCGCGAAGCTCGGGCCGTGTGCCATCGCGGGGGCCATCGTCCTTCTGTTCTTCGCGACTCCGCTCGGCTCCAAGCGCATCTCGGGCGAGACCGCCACCAGCCTCTCCGCCGCCGAACGCGGAGAAACGACCAGCACACTCGACACCCGCCTCTACAGGTGGAAGACGCTGCTGCCCGAGTGGGAACGAGCTCCGCTCGTCGGCCAGGGCCTCGGCACCACCACGACCGCCGAAGGCACAGCGGCCAACCCCCTCAACAGCCTGCTGCCGCACAACGAATACATCCGCTACCTCGTCGAGACCGGCGTCATCGGTGCGGCGATCCTGCTCGCGGCTCTCACCATCCTCGTCCGCCATCTCATCCGAATGAGAAGAAGCCGCGGCGCGATGGACTCGGGCGCCCTGAGCGCATCGACGCTGGCGCTCGCCGTCGTCGCCGGGTGCCTTGTCAACTCGCTGGCGGACAACACGCTGCTCAACAGCCCAACGTGCTACGCCGCCGCGCTGATCGTCGCCGCCGTCCTGGTCCTGCCAGGGGTTGAAAGGCGACGAGCGCCGGCCCCGCAAGCGGCGTGACCGCCTGTGGGCTCAGCCCACATCCGAGAGAGAAGCGTCGCAACGCGTGCGTAGGATGCGGTCATGCGAGACGTTCACGAGCTTATTGACACCCACGAGGGACCTCGACTTGATTTCAAGCGGGATCTGTCGTCGCTGGCGAAGGTCGTGCGGACGTTGGCCGCGATGGGGAACACGGCTGGCGGACACGTAGTCATCGGGGTCGACGACGATCGGACGGTGCCCGGGCTCCCGGATCCGCTCAAGGATGAGGAGGCACTCTCACGCGCCATCGCGGACAGCATCGAGCCGCTTCTACCGGTCGAGATCTCCGTCCAGCACGTGGGCGATGTCAACGCTCTTGTCGCTGAAGCGCTCCGCTGGAAGGGACCATTCGGAATCAAGTCCGAAGGCGAGAAGGGATTTTACAAGCGCGTCGGCTCGACCAATCAGCGCCTCGGCCCGACCGAGATCGACGAGCTGCGCCGCGAGATCGCCGGCAACTCCGAACCTGACTGGCGTGAGCTTGGTGTTGTCGTGCGTGTCACGATCCCAACACACCCCTTCTTTGCGGAGGGTGGTGAGGGTGATCGTGAGGGTGATGAGGGTGATCGGCTCGTCGATGGCCTCTCGATGTCAGCGGCACAGCGCGCGGCATGGGTCCTTGCTGAGATCGATGCCGGCCGGCCTGTCACGAACCAGTACCTGGCACGAGCGATGGGAGTCTCCCTGGCCACCGTGGAGCGCCTGACCCATCGCATGCGGCAGGACGGAACCATCCACTGGTCCGGCGCCAAACGCTCCGGCAACTTTCAGCGCACCGATGCCACGTGACACGCACTTTGGTGGTTCATCACTTTGGACCCGATCCCCAGACGGTCGGCGGTATGGCGACCGTCATCCGACTGCTCACCGAGCATCGCGTCGGAGGCGACGTCGTCAACTTTCAGCCCACGTGGAGGCCGCAATCCCCCCTGACTACCCCCCGGCTGGTCGCGGCTGCCGCACTGGCGCTCCTAAAAATGCCGGCCGGCCGCGTGGCTCACATACATCTCTCCGAGCGAGGGTCCTTCCTCCGAGAGGGGGCGTTGGTCGCAGTGGCCCACAGACGAGACCTCGTCACAATCGCGACACTCCACGGCGCATCATTTATGCCGTTCGCACGCAGGTATCCACGGCTCGTGTCTGCGGTATTGAGGCGCGCACACCTCGTGATTTGCCTGGAGCAAGAGACGCTCGAGCAGGTCCGACGCAGTGCCCCCCGAGTTCGTTCTGAGATCGTACCCAATCCCGTTTTCGTTGACGACAGCTTCCTGCCCGCAGACGAGACGGACGAGCTGGTCGTCTTCGCCGGCGAGATCGGCTTGCGCAAGGGGGCTGACGTGTTGCATCGCGCTTGGCAACTCGTGGCTCGACGACGCCCGCGGGCACGTTGTCTGATGGTGGGCCCTGTGACTGACTTTGCGCCACCCAACACAGAGCGCCTCGAGGTGCGATCGCCAGCCGATCCGATCGAGATGAAGGCGCTGTTGCGCCAGGCACGCGTCGTCGCGTTGCCCTCCCGCGCGGAGGGCATGCCGATGATCTTGGCAGAGGCCATGAGCCTCGGCCGACCCTTCGTCGGCACACCGGTCGGCGCCATCCCCGAGCTCGCCGGCGCGGGAGGCATGCTCGTCGCGGTTGACGATGAGATCGACTTGGCGGATCGTCTGACAGAACTGCTGGCCAACCCGGATCTCGCGCGGACCATCGGCGAACGCGGCCGGCGATTCTGCCTGGAGACGCGAAGCGTCGAGGTCATCGACGCTCGCCTGCGAGAGCTGTATGCAGCAGCCGGTGACGCGCTCCGCGATCGGTGAGATCAGCATCCCAGCCGGTCGCGTGGCGCAAGAGAACGCCATCCTGCTCGTAGACGGGGAGGCCAGGGCCGATCTATGACAGATCCGCGATAGGCACCCCCGGGGCTCGATCCGAGATATATCAGGGCCCGAGACCGTCCGCGGCCGCGTGTTCGCGGAGGTAGTCGCGAAGGTAGGGAAGCGCGAAGTCAACGTAACCGTGGCCTGTTGACTCGATGAGCTCCGAGGCAATCAGCCGAAGCCGATACTGACTAGCGAAGTTGGCGTCGATCTCGAGACGCTCCTGGATGTCTTTCATCCTTGACGGCCCGTCGTCCTTGGCCATCGCGAGGAGGAAAGACTTATCGATGTCCGAGGCATCGGCGAGCGCCGGCTCGTAGACGAGCCTGCCGAGCCGGCGGAGAGCGTTTGAGACGCCCTTCCGCGCGCTCTCCATCGAGATCTCCGGCTCGGACCGCCGAAGACGCCATACCTGCGCGCCGACCAGCTGGATGAGGAATGGATAGCCGCGGGTGCCTTTGACCATCACATCGAGAACATCGTCGGCGACCTTGCGTCCACTCTCTTCTACGGGAATTCTGAGCGCCCGCGCGACGTCCTGGGAAGCAACTGGTCCCAGCGTGTGCCGCTCGGCCCTACGGAGGAAGGTGAGCACCTCGTCGTTGACTACATCGGTGATCGCTGAGGCAAGCCCCGCCCCGACGAACGCCGAGCTGCCGGTCATCCCTGAAAGCATGCTGCACGGTCGTGGCAAGCTGACGCATCTCGGCGATCTGGTTCTGATGGATCTCGTCGAGAGTGATGAGCAGCCCGGTCTCGTTCTCGGCGAGCAGATCCGTGACGAGCTCGATCTGGCTGCGGAGCGTCGCCTCAGGAGTGTGCCTCTCCTTCGTGCTCCAGGTCACGCCACCCGATCCCATCGGCCCCGTGATCCCTGTGACACGGCGCCGAACGGCTTGGGGATCGAAGCCGGCAAGGAGCCTCGGCAGCTCCTGGCGGGAGATTCGATCCACGAAACCAGGTGAGGCGGTCTCGCTCACGACGAGCCAGCCAAGCTCCCTCGCGCGGTCTTCGACCTCGTTGAGCATCACCGTCTTGCCGGAGCCGCGAGCGCCGGTGTAGATCGTGGCTCGGGCAGCAGAACCGGGGCCGTCCTCAAGGCCCTCCACAAACTCGTCGATCAGCGCGTCGCGGCCTACGAGTACGGGAGGACTGACCCCGAAGGTGGGCTTGAACGGGTTTACTGCCACGCCCACAGCCTACACCATGCCTTTAGATATTTTTAGAGATTTTAGAGATTTTTAGACTTGGGGGCCGAGCGCTACACCGGAGCCGACACGCTTCCGTTCGGCGACCGCCTCGCCGCCGTACCCCTCAGCGGGCTGTGGAGCCCATGATCGCGGGTGGGCTGGACACAGAAAGCCCCGCTGCCGCGTGAAAGGGCTATGATATGCCGCGTGTGGTGGCTAATATCTCGTGCGTCAGGTGGCTGATATCCCCGCGGTCGCCTACCGGCGGCGCCTTGTGGACCCGCTGCTCGATGAGCTGCTCGACCAGCTGCCCGCGGTGCTTGTGGTCGGTCCACGCACGGCCGGCAAGACGACGACGCTCACGCGGCGCGCGAGCACCGTTATCCGACTCGACCGACAGCTGCGGGCGGCGGCGTTCGAGGCCGATCCCGACGCCGCGCTCCGTGGTCTTGCTGAGCCCGTGCTGCTCGACGAGTGGCAACGCGTGCCTGGCGTCCTGGGCGCCGTCAGGCGCGCGGTCGAAGCGGATCCCCACGCCAATCGCTTCTACGTAACCGGCTCGGTTCGCGCCGAGCTCGATCGCGAGGTCTGGCCGGCCACCGGGCGCCTCGTGCGCGTGGCGATGTACCCGATGACCGTGAGGGAGCAGATCGGCGGGCGGGGCCCACCGTTCTTCGACAGAATCGCCGCCGGCGAGGAGCTGAGCGTTCCCGCGGAGTGCCCCGACCTGCGGGGCTACGTGGAGCTTGCGCTACGCAGCGGCTTCCCCGATGCCGCCCTGCGCCTGACCGGCGCCGCCAGGAGAGCATGGCTCGAGAGCTACATCGAGGATCTGCTCACCCACGACGTCGAGCAGATCGAGGAGAGCCCCACCCGGCGCCGTGACACACAGCGACTGGGGCGCTTCCTGGAAGCGTACGCACTGGGCTCGGCGGGGGTGGCCGACCAGAAGACGATCTATGAAGCGGCACAGGTCAGCAAGGCCACGGCCACCGCCTACGAGGACCTGCTCACCGCGCTGCTGATCGCGGAGCGCGTGCCCGCGTGGTCCTCGAATCGCCTCAAGCGCCTGGTGCGTCGGCCAAAGCGCTATCTGATCGACGCCGCCCTCGTGACCACCACGCTCGGGCTCGACGAGCAGGGCGTGATCGCGGACGGCGACATGCTGGGCAGGGTGCTCGACACCTTCGTGGCCGCACAGTTGCGTCCCGAGCTCGCGATCTCGCGCTCACGCCCCCGGCTCTTCCACCTGCGCACCGAGGAGGGCCGCCACGAGATCGACCTCGTGGCGGAGCTCGCGGGACAGCGGGTCGTGGGAATCGAGGTCAAGGCCAGCGCCGCCCCCAACCACAGGGACGCCAGGCACCTCGCGTGGCTGGCGGAGCGAATCGGCGAGCGCTTCCTCGCCGGTGTAGTCCTGCACACCGGCCCCCACGTGTACGGACTCGGCGAGAAGATCATCGCCGCCCCGATCGCCGCCCTGTGGGGCTGAACACGTCATCCTCGGGCAACGACACTCCCCAGCGGCCCGTCCTCGCACATACACATCCGAACCCGCCAAGCGGGGCTGTGGCGCTCGATCAATCCAGAGTCGGCATAAACGTGGGCCAATATGCTATTTGTGATCAAGTAAGGCTATACTTTTTCCATGCGACGGACCACATTGGATATCGATGAGTCTATGCTTGCTCAGGCCAAAGAGATACTGGGCACGCGGGGCGTGAAGGACACAGTGGACGAGGCTCTGCGCGAGATCGTGCGCAACGAGGCCGGCAAGCGCCTGATCAAGTGGTTGAAGGAGAACGAGGACCTGCGCAACCCCGAGATCATGGAACACGCGTGGCCGCGGCCACCCATCTCCTAGACAACAGCGTGCTCGCCCGCATGGCGAAGGCTCCCGTCGCGGCGCGAGTGGAGCCCATGATCGCGGGTGGGTTGCTGGCCACATGCTCGGTGACCGACCTCGAGGTGTTGTTCAGCGCTCGGTCGGGCGCCGACCACCGCGCGCGACGCGCAGATCTCGAACTGCGTTTCACCCGCGTCCCGGTTGACCAACGGATACTCGACCGCGCCGTCGAAGTCCAAGGGCTGCTCGCCGATCGCGGCCAGCATCGGGGCGCCAACATCCCGGACCTGGTGGTCGCCGCGGCAGCCGAGCAGGCGGGGCTCATCATGCTGCACTACGACGCCGACTTCGACCTGATCTCCACCGTCACCAAGCAAGCGGTGGAGTGGATCGTGCCACGAGGCTCGGTCGAACTGACCGCCTCACAAGTGGTGCAGAGCGCGGCTCGATCCCGCGCCCGACGATCGCCGCCCTGTGGGCATGATCAGCGCAGCCGTTCGCGGGCGCGCGCCAGGCGGGCGATCGTCAGGCTGTAGCGAGCAAGCACACCCGCGCAACGAGCCGCGGGGGACCTCGCCCGCTGCCTGGCCCCGTGTTCGGCTTGGTGCTCCAAGACCTCGGGCGGGGGCAGCAGCTGGCGCCGCACGAACGCGCCCAGATCCCCACGAGGCGCCAACAGGCCGTCGATCAATCCGGCGTCAGCATAGAGCTGGGCCTGGGTGGAGCGCGGATTGGGGTTCGCGAGTCGCACCGCCATGCGTTCGCGAAGGCCCAGCCGGGGCATGCCCCCGATCAGTTGCGCCGCCGGCAGGCCGACCGTTCTCTCCGCTGCCCCGACCGCCGCCGGGATGACGTGCGCGAGCGCCGGGTAGATGCGCAGCAGCTCGTGGAGCGCGTCGGGCGACAGATCGGCGCCGTGGACATCCCACCAGGCGCCCAGGTCGGTGGCCATGCGCAGGTCGATGAAGCCATCCCTCGCGTAGAACAGCAGGAGCGCTGCGAGCTCGTCGGCAGGGGCCGGGCGCCAGGCTCCGATGGGATCGACGGTGGGCGGCAGGAGCCGCTCGCGGGCGAAGCTCTCCTCATACCAATGGACGCGCCAGTGGAGCTCCATCGGCGGCAGCTCCTCCCGCTCGTGGAGCAGCACGAGGTGCAGCAGCGGCAAGCCGCGCTCGTCCACGTGATCGGCCGGGGCGTCGTAGCCCAGGCCGCGGATCACCTCCACCGCCGCCTGCAGCTGCTCCGGAGCCACGAGCAGATCGATGTCGCTGGAGAGACGCCGGCCGGGATCTCCGTAGAGGGACTCGCCCAGGAGCGGGCCCTTCAGCGCGCTCGAGCGGATCCCCGCGTCGGCGAGCATGGCCATTGCGCGCAGGGATATGAGCTGCAGGAAGGCGCCCTGCCGGCGCCCCGTCTCGATCGCCTCCTCGACCGTCGCGCCGAAGTCATCGCTCACGTGCCCCCGCGCGAGCTCGACGATGCGCGGGCCCAACGTCGTGAGCAGCTTGCGCGAGCGCAGCGTCTCCGCGAGCCGTGGCCAGTCCACGTCCGCGATCAGCCGGCCGGCGCGCTCGCCCATGGCCCGCCGACGAGCGGCCGTGCCGGCGCAGAGCAGGATGAGCTGCTGTTCGGCCCGAGCGCTCGCCATCCGGGTCCGCTCCCTCACCTCTCCTGACGCCACGACCCGAACCGGCGCAGAGGCATCGTGAGGATCTGTAGGCGGGTACGTTCGCCCCACGGGCAGCCGCAGCCGATCAGCATCGCTGCACCCTACCGCCGCACCCCGCTGCTCAAGGGGTGCCGTGCAGTTCCATCTTCAACAGCCGGAGGCGGCCCCACGGGAAGGAGGCCAGCAGTTTGGCTGGCGACTGCCCTTCGAAATAGCCGTGGGAGCCCGTATATGGGTTGGTACCCGTTGGTGTCGGATCCTGGGCGTAAAAGGCCAGATTCGCGGTTCTGTCCCTCACGAAGATGCCGTAGCGCTGAGCGGCTTCGGCAAGCATCAGCGTCAGATGGGGCAGGTGCAGTGCCCCCAGATTCAGACTGGGATCCAACCGCAGGTGAGCGCCCTCGGGCAGCGACGACGGTTCAGTCGAGTACCCATCCGTTCGCTGCGCGGGCGATGCGTAGACGCCTTTACGCACGTTGGGAACAGCGATCGCCAACGCGTGATTGATCACACCCTTTTCGAGATCTTCAAGAGTGATGAGCCCACCGGCTATCGGCAGCGAAGACGCCGAGGATCCCCACGAGGTTGTGGCGCCCTGCCACGCTTCAGGGCCGTATACGCCGTGGTTGGCTCTCACGCTCTGCATGGCACCGCCCCAGGAGGCCTGCCAGGCTTCGCTGACCTTTTCCAGACCCCAGAACTCCCACATCCGATTGGTGCTCGGCTGCCAAACGACAAGGTGCTCATCCGATCCGGCGGCTGGCTGGGCGCCTGACGGCAGCGGCACAGCGCTCCACGCCGCCTGGAGCGCGGCGGAGACAGCGTGGACAAGCTTGACCTGAACCGTCTGCTGATTGGAGGGCACGGTGTAGATCGGTGTGGACCAGCTGGTCGTGTTGATCGCCGGGCCATGTTTCGCGCTCTCCTCCGCCAGCTCCATTTCGTGCAACGCCGCCACCGCCGAGGCGGAGATCGGATCCAAGGGGGCGTTGGCAGGCACCGCCTCGTTCCAGAAGCTCGTGGGCGCAAAGAAGCGGAAGGGGGCGGGTGGTTCCGCCGGAGCAGCTGGTTCTTCGGGGGCAGGTTCTTTCGGCGCGGGTTCTTCGGGAGCAGGTTCTTCAGGGGTGGGTTCTTTCGGCGCCGGTTCTTCAGGAGCAGGTTCTTTGGGCGCAGGTTCTTCGGGGGCGGGTTCTTCAGGAGCAGGTTCTTTGGGCGCCGGGGGTTCCCCTGGACCGCCCGACCCGCCCGGCGACTTCGAGCCGCCTTCGGAGGAGCCCGAGCCCCCTTCCGTGCCGTCGCCGGAGGAGCCCGGGGCGCCTTCGGGGGAGCCCGTCTCCCCGACAGGCTCCGGCGGCAGGGGGCCGGTGAGGACTGGGGAGGCCTGGACCGTGAGCGGCACATCTTCCGGCGCGGGGGCGGGAGGGGAGACGAAGCGGGACGACACGGTGCGGACGCTCGTCGGCTTCCTTGGCCTGGAACATCCTCGCCTGGATCTGCGAGCCCCACCGCCGTGCCCGGTGCGGTGGGCGTGACGGCGTGCCGCAGACGTACATCTGACCCCCGATGAAGCCCTCTTGGCCTCGGAGCGCTTCCGCGCCGTCAACATCGAGGCATTCGCGGGACCACCCACATGACGTACCTGCCGGGCTTCGACGGGGCCGAGCCACCCGCATTGCAGGGCCACCAGCGCGAGCACGCTCGCAAGCAGGCACAGTCTCGTCCGCGGAACCCTATCGAGTCCCGCTGCAAATCTCCGTGCAGCGCTCATAGACAACGCTTATCGGGCGATTGACTGGGACTTCAAGGACCCCGCCCCGACGCTGGACCTTTGTTCGCGCAATATGCGCCATCTTTCATCGCCGGCGAGCGGCAACAGTGAGATCGCCGCTCTGCTGACGGCAGCGCATGTACTCTACTATCAGTAGCGTAAGTTGGCTGTGATCGGTAGCATAGACCCGCGAAGACCACCACCCAGCCCTACCGAGAGATCCTGCAACGGCTGTTCATCGTCAACCCACTCCCCGCGTGGGCGCCAACCCGCAACCGGATCATCTCGCGGCTGGCGATGCCCCCGAAGCACCATCTCGCAGATCCCGCCCTCGCCGCCGGGCTGCTCGGAGTGAGCGCCGGCGCTCTGCTGTCCGCCGACCGGACGGAATCGCCGTCGTGCATAGCGGCAGTCCTACGGCGTCGCAACGAAATATGGGATCGAAGTGGAGTTCGTCAGCGATCCCGCCGCGATCGTATTCGGGAGTTCCGTCACGCTCGCTTGGGCGCAGCATAGGCGAGGCGCTGTCCCCAGCTCGGTGCTGGAGAGCGTTGAGACGATGCCGGGGATTGTGGGCGCCGTTTTCGTCGTGACGACTAGCAGTCCGATCGCGTAGCGCTGGCCGGCGACCTTGTTCCACGTTCCTGTGAGTTCCTGGGTATAGAGAGTGTTTTTGGTGGCGAGCAGCGCCGTGTTGTTCGCCGTTGAGGCGATCAGCGTCAGTTCTCCGCTTTCCGACACCGAGTAGACCCCGATCTGCACAAGCGTCGGGGTTGCGCCCGCTTCCGTTGCGGCACAGCTCAAGCGGAGGTGTTTGATCGCCTGCGTCTTCTTGGCCGTGAAGAACGCGAGGCGCAGGAGTTCGGAGGTTTGCGTGACGCTGCCCGTAGCCTGCCCGCGTGGGATGGTGCTCTCGCCCGTTTCGAGTTCATTCTCTCCCGACGGGAGCGCGGTCCATGTGCCGCCATTGTTGCCGGTGGCACTCGCGAGACAGACATAGCGGGTACCAGCGGGTGTCGTAAAGATGTCGCCAGCGTTTTGCCATTCCCCCGTCGTGAAGATGGCCGACCCATAGCTCTCGGCGACGCCCGCGGAGTCCAGCAGAACGCGCCCAGCGGCCGTGTTGTTTTCGGCCGCC
The DNA here is from genome assembly GCA_963813765.1 of uncultured Solirubrobacterales bacterium. GTDB lineage: Bacteria > Actinomycetota > Thermoleophilia > Solirubrobacterales > Solirubrobacteraceae > Palsa-744. The sequence continues at coordinate 379,503 of CAWFAB010000001.1, read as the reverse complement.
GCCGTCGTCGGTTTGCTCGGCAGGGAGCTGCTTGACCATGCTTGGCCGCCGATGGCTGAGCCCATATCAGCGAGGACCGCCTGTCCCGCGGGGAGGATGATCTCGACCCATTCCGTGAAGACGCCCGCGCTTGTGCCATGCCAGAGAATCACACGGCATGGGTACGCGGCCTTGATCGTGATGTTCGGGACTTCGCCCGCGGCGAGTGTGAGGTTCTGTTCGGCGCTGAGGTTGGTGCGCCTTTCGCGGTCGTCGAGGGCATGGACGGCGTAGTAGTGTTTTCCTTCCGCCCTAGTCGTAGGGGCGGCTTTTGCTTGTGCGCTCCCGCTGGCGAACTTGGCGAGCGACAGGGACGGCGTGGCGAAGCGGTGCGTGGTGATGGTGTCTACGTTGCCGCCAAATGGGCGCACTTCCCACGCGCTCGTTGAGACGTTGTAGCGCAGCACGGAGTTCGAGCCGGGGATCATCACGCGACGGCTTTCCAGCTGCGCCAGCAGCGCTGCCTGTTCGGGCGCCGTGAACTTGAGCCCGATGCGCGAGCGTGTATCGAACTGCGACGATTCGGCGGTCTGCTGGAAGCATTTCCCCGAACGTATCGATGAACTTGATCGTCGTTTGGGTCGAGAGCCCGACGAGATTCCCCGCAACGCCCTGGAGGTTCCCGCACGGTTCCGATTCACCCGTTGGGTTAGCGGGATCGTTGAGGCGCTGCAAGAAGCGCGTCTTGTCGAACGTGAGGTCTGTCCAGCGTTCCGCCGCCCCGCTGTCATTCACTTCAAACGCCGGGCGGTTCGGGTTAGTCAGCGTGTAGAGACGCGAGTCACTGACCTTGTAGACGCCGCCGTTGAAGCTCAGCAGCGGCCCCTGTGCCTTGCCGCCGGCTTCGTTGGGTCCGTCGCCCTCCAGTTTGGCCTTGCGGATGTCCCACGAGGACGCCGTGAAGCTATGTTCGCCGCTGACCAAGCCTATTGCTACACCGGACCCGTGGATCGCCTTGAGTCCTTTGCAACCGTACGGCTGGAGGTTCATGATGATCTTGCCGTCGCCTTCTTCGGTCTGGAATAGCCAGCCCGTGACGGTGTGATCGCCGTGCAGTCCGTTGACGTAGCTGCGGTCGGTGGACTGTTCCTCCTTGAAGCCGTTAGCGAGACCTTCGCATGTCACGTCCATAACCCAAAACGAGCGGCGGTAGGACGACGCGACGGAGCCTCCGTCAGCGGAGCCGCTACCGATGAACGCCAAGTGCTCGAAGATGATATCGGGGTGCTTGTAGAGGTTCGAGTTGACTTTTTCGCCTTCAGCGTTCTGGTTGCAGCGAAACGCATACTGGCCAGCCGCCATCACGGGAAGCTGCACCGTGGGACGATCGGGGCCCAGCCCGACAAAGCGGTACTGAAAGGTCGTCGGGGAGGCGCAGTGTTCCTTGTTGAGCAGCGCCTGGCCGCTCATCACGACATTCTGTGGGATCACCGCGATCTTGCCTTCTTCCTCCATCGCTTTGATGAGCGCAGGGAAGTTGACGATATTCCCCGAGGTGATGAAGTTCTTTGCGTTGAGGACGGCGGTACTGCTGGTCACAACCGAGCTCGGCAGCTCACCTTCGGGCAGCTTGCCTTCGCTGTTGAGTTCGGCGACCCCGCTCGCTTTGCCCTTCTGTGAGAGCGGTATCTTGAGGGCCTCGGCCGCTTCGGCGCGTTCGGTCTCGGTTTTCACTTCGGCTTTGCGAGCTTCTTCCTCTGTTTTCACTTTCGAGGTCGCCGCGGTGATCGCCCCTTCTTCTGCCGCTTTGGCTTTGCTCGTCGCCGCAGCTTCCGCTTCCCCCTTCGCCGTGGTGGCAGAGCCTTTCGGGTCCGAGTTGCCTTCCGCTTCTTCCTGCGCTTTTTTCTCGGCGGCTTTGGCGCGGATTTCCTCGGCGCTGACTTCGCTCTTGCCTGCCACCGAGCTCGGCGAGCTGCGCTTCGGGAAGCTCTCCGCCGCTGTCGAGCGTCGCCACGCCGCTCGGCTGCCCAACCTCCGACGTGGGGACCGCTTCAACGTTGGTCGCTTTCAGGACCACTTCACCGGTTTTGCCATTCACGCTGGTTACTTCGCTCATATCCTCACCTCAGCTTGTGGGCCGCCAACCGGGGGAACCGGCGACCTGTAGTGGAACGATCGATGGTCGGAACCATATACCACAGCCGTCCCGACATCGCGATGCGGCTGGTCGGAACCGTGCACCATAGCCGTCCCAACATCGCGATGCGCGCGGCCGCCGACGGAGATGTCGCGGCGCGCTCGAGGCCCGACCGGCCCTGCTCCGTGCCCCGGACGCGGAGCAGGGACGCTCCGCGCGCGCCACCCTCGGGGGTCCCCCCGGCCCGCGCGGATGCGCCCCAAATGCCCACCCCCGTCCACCCATGAGGGCTCGGGGTGTTTCCTCGTTCTCAGCAAGCGGACGCCCGCGCCGACGGTGGAGTCCGGCCTCGCGGGGGGCCGGGACCTCCACCTCGCGTTCTCCCCGCGCGGATGCGACCCAAAAGACCGCCCCACGCTCCACCGCCCCTCTCCCGAGGGCCGCTTGCTTCAGGGTTTGCTGTGCAGTTCCATCTTCAGCAGCTCGAGCTGGCTCCAGGGGAACGCCGCGAGGAGTTCCGCAGGCGTTTTGCCTTCGAAGTACCCGTGCGCGCCGGTGTATGGGTTCGTGCCCGTCGGGGTCGGGCCCTGGGCGTAGAAGGCGACGCTCCCGGCCGTGTCCCTGAGGGCGATCCCGTAGCGCTGCGCCGCTTCCGGCCGGCATCAACGTCAGCCGCGGCAGGTGCAGCGACGCGAGGTCGAGGTTGGGATCGAGCCGCGGATGCGCGCCCTCCGGCAGCGACAGCGGGTTGGTTGAGAACCCGTCGGTCCGGTGGACAGGGGCGGCATAGACTTCGGCACGCGGTCCGGGAACCGCAATCGTCAGAGCATGGTTGATCTGACCCAGTTCGAGATCTTCCAATGTGATCAACCCACCGGCGATCGACAGCAAGGTCATGCGGGCTTTCGCCTGGGCGTGGCCGGACTGGGAGGTTTGCTCACAAGCCGTGAGCAAACTACCGTGGGGGCACAATCTGGAGCTCGTATACAAGCTCGCCGACGGCGACATCCGCCGATGGTACGCCCACCAGGCATTCGAGCATGGTGGTGTAGACGGTCGTATTCACTGTTTGCTCCGCACCGTCGTGCCGGGTTCCATCCCCGCAGGTCGTGGTAATCTGGGTCCATGGCCACGACCAAGCACCGCACGACGACCGTCAAGCCTGCCGCTAGGCCTGGCACCAGGCCCTTGACCGCGAAGCAGAAGCGACTGCGGTCCAGCTTGCGCGAGGCGCGGGAGAAAGGCGAAGATCCCGCTGGCGTGGTGTATGAAGCGATGGGCCCGGAGGCGAAACGGGCTTTCTGGCGTCGGCACGCGAAGTAAGCTCGCGTTCGGCTGGCTCTCGTGCTGGAGTACCGTCGGGTCACGCTCGCGTGCGCGGCGCGGGACTGGAGCTCGGCTTCCCATGACGACGTCGTGTCCCGGCACAAGGGCAACCATCTGCCGCAGCGGTTCTTGACCGACACGAGCCTGGATCACTGCTACGCCGGCGCGAACGTGTTGGATCGCGCCCGCGACCGGCCGAGAGGGACGCCGGGCGCCGGGCCGCACGTGCTCGGCAACTTCCATGTACGACGGCCGGCGGGGCTGCGGGCGTGGCTGTGGCGCGACACGGGCGAGCTCGGTCTGGACGTCGGCGAGGTACAGGTCAACTGGATGATCGCGGAGGGGCCACGCCGGCACGGGCACCCTTCGGACCTTCAGGCCTCGCACGCCGACATCTTGTATGACCCGAACGACAAGTGGCTGCCGGTCAAAGAGGACTACCGGGTGCTCGCCATGGTGCACGACGACACATGGATCCTGCGCGCCAGTGAGGCTGTCATGATCACCGTGCGTGAAGCGGAAGCCCATCGCGGTGAGCTCATTGCGGTCGATATCGACAAAGCTATTGCTTCGGTCTCGCAGGACTTCGGGGTCACGGTGGCGGAGGAGTACGCCGAGCGATGGGTGATCATCGACCGGTTCTACACCGACAAGCAACCCGTCGATCCCGATACAGCGTTCGCGCTGGCCGACGCGGCGTTCGCTGGAATCGACGACGACGTGCAAGAGATCTTCGAGAAGACCGAAATCCTCGACGGCGCCTACACCATCGACCCCGCCCGCGTCTACGCCTGGTCTGCGATCGTGTGAGCAAGTCCTCTATTCGAGCTTTATGCGGAAATGAAAGATCTCATTGCTCACCCTGACCCAGACACCGCCCGCAGACATGAGGCCGGCACCCCGATCTGCCCGCGTTGGCCGGCGAGCTCTCGAACATCGTCGAGGCAGCCGGGGCTGTCCATGATGATGATGATGATGATGATGGTGGTGGGCTGACCGAGGTGTAGCGCGAGCACAGGGAGTCTCCCTGGCCACCGTGCCCCTGTCGCGGGGCAGGACGCCCCGCGCCCACCACCTTGTTGGCCCCCCTCACCCGCGCGGATGCGACCCAAAGAACTGCCCCTCACTCCGCCGCCCGTGTCCGCAGGCCACCGGCGTCAGGATGTGCTGTGCAGTTCCATCTTCAGCAGCTCCAGCCGGCTCCAGGGGAAGGAGGCCAGGAGCTGCTGCGGGGATTTCCCTTCGAACCAGCCGTGCGCGCCGATGTACGGGTTCGTCCCGGTGGGGATCGGGTCCTGCGCATATTATAGAAGGCCACGTTCGACGCCCTGTCCCTGACGACGATCCCGTAGCGCTGCGCCGCTTCGGCCATCATCAACGTCAACCGCGGCAGGTGCAGCGACGCGTCCCCTGCGGCCCGTGGTACCCTGCGGTCATGGCCACGACCAAGAAGCCCACAGCCACCGGCAAGCCCGCGTCTCGGGCTAACGGCCGTTCCGCGTCGTACGGCATTGCGCCGATCAGGGGCAAGGCGCGCCGGGAAGCGATCGAGGCGCTGATCGAGCGGACCACGAAAGGTCCGGGGCCGACCCCCGAGATGGAAGCGGCGTTGAAGGACGACGCTTGGGGCAAGCGTCTTGTCGATCCGTGAGCCTGCCGGCCGACCGGATCTATCTGTTCGACACGTCGATCTGGCTTCGCACGAAGCATCCGCTGATCGCTTCCGACTGGGAAGCGGCACTGCGAAAAAACCAGCTGGCCGTTTCGCCGATCGTCGCCTTTGAGGTTTTCTACGAGGCCAAGAACCAAGCTGACTTCGAGGAGCTCGAAAGGCAGCTCGACGCGTTGCGCCAAGCGCCGCTGACGCAGGGGATCGTCCGTGACGCGAAGCGCGCGCTGCACAACCTGTCGGCGAAGGCCAACCATCGCCTGCCGTTCCAGGACGCGCTGATCGCGGCGTCGGCCGCGCACAAGAACATGGCTGTGCTGCACTATGACGGCCATTTCGACGTGCTGAGCGAAGTGCTCGGCTTCGAAAGCCGTTGGGCCGCCGCGCCCGGCTCGTTGTAGGTCGAGCGTTTCGGTCGGCCAGCGCGTGCAGGGCACCGGCGGGATGGGTCCGGCTGTTCGGGTGTGGAGCAAGGACGAGATCGCGCCAAGTTTTTCTCCGCCGTCGGCTACCTCGACAGCGCCGGACGGGTCTGGCTGCCGGACACGCCGCGGACCTCTCTCGAGCGGGACGGCCACAGGCGCGGACGTTCGCTGCGGACAGCCGGCCTGCGCATCGCCCAGCTGCTAGCCGACGATCCACGGCGGCGCTGGACAGAGCGCGACCTGGCGAACCGGGCCGGAACGAGCACCAGCACCGCCCACAAGCCGGTGCTCACCGGCCCGCCGCGCACGCTGCTGCGCGTCGAGACGCCGGCGGGCACGGATCTGAATGACATCCCGTCGATGCTGGGCGGCGTGCGCGACGAGGCCGGCGCCAACGCCGTACTCATCGACGACCGCGACGGGCTCGGCCGGCGCGAGGCGCAACGATCCTCCGCGGGAGCGCTCGTCGCGCCTCCCAGCCGAGTGATGCTCGACCTGTGGCTGGAACCGCGCGGCCACGCCGCCGTCGACGCCTTCCTCGAACTCTGGAACCAGATCGGCCACGATGCCGCCGCGTCGCCATGAACGACCGCCGGCACACCCCCGACGCCACCACATACGACGACATCGAATTGGTCTACAGGCCCGGCGTGAGGGCCCGTGTTCACCTGCGCCACTCAGGCCCTGTCGGCTTCCTCGCCGCCAAGGCCGAGGCATTGAATGGACGCGACGACCCCAAGGACGGCTACGACATCGCATGGTGGTGCCTGCACGCCGCCCCTGCGCTCATCTCGGGACTGCGCCCCGACAACCTCCCTCCTCCGCGCACCATGCCGCCGTCGCGGGGCAGGACGCCCCGCGCCCGCCACCCTGTTGGTCCCGCCCCACCGCGCGGATGCGACCCAAAGGACGGCCTCGCTCCGCCGCCCCGCTCCCGGGGGCCGAAGGCCGGGGGGGCGCTCGCCACGCACCGCCGCCCGGATTCCGTCCGGAGCCAATGGGAACATACGTTCGATGCTTCGTGCCCCGCCCACACATCGCGGCGACGCGCTGCCGGCCGGCTACCCCGAGTTCCTGGCCGAGGTCAAGGCCCGGATCGCGACCGCGCGCACCCGTGCCGTCTTGGCCGTCAACAGCGAGCTGATCCGGCTCTACTGGGAGATCGGGCGCGAGATTCTCGAGCGCGAGCGGCGCGAGGGATGGGGCGCCAAGGTGATCGACCGCCTGGCCGCGGACCTCCGGCGAGAGTTCCCGGAGATGACCGGCCTCGCGCGCCAACCTCCACCACATGCGCCGCTTCGCCGACGCCTGGCCCGGAGAGACTACCGACGCAATTGTCCAACAGCCCGTTAGACAATTGCCGTGGGGACAGAACATCGCCCTGCTCACCAAGCTCAAAGACCGGGACACACGCCTCTGGTACGCCACCAAGGCCATCCAGTACGGCTGGTCACGTAAGGTTCTCGAAGCCCAGATCGCGAGCGATCTCAAGGGTCGCCAGGGCGGCGCCCTCACGACCGCGGCTTCGCGCTCGTCGGACGACAGTTCCCGCTGAAGATCGTCAACGAGGAGACGGGCGAGGCCGACGAGTTCTTCATCGACCTGCTCTTCTACAACTACATCCTCCGGCGCTTCGTCGTCGTCGACCTGAAGATCGAGGACTTCCTGCCGGAGTTCGCCGGCAAGATGAGCTTCTACCTCACCGCCGTCGACGAGCTGGAGCGCCGGCCCGGCGACGAGCCCTCGATCGGCCTGGTGCTCTGCCCCGGCCGCGGCAAGATAGTGACAGAATGGGCGCTGCGCCGCATCGACGCCCCGGTCGCCGTCGCCCGCTACACCACCGGCGACGTCACCCTTACCCCGACACCGCCCGCGGCCATGACGCCCGCGCTCCCCGACCTGCCCGCGTTGGCCGGCGAGCTGTCGCGCATCGTCGAAGCGGCCGGCGCGGCCCACGACGGCGGTGACGGCGGCGGTGACGGCGGCGGCGGGCCGGCCGAGACGTAACGCCGCGCCGCGCCGCCGCGCTGACTCACGGATCGCCCACCCAATGGGCATATAATGACGAGACAACGGACGGTTGACCGTGGACACCATCGCTCGCGCAATCACTCCCCGCATCCTCGCGGCCCTCGGCGACACGCCCGCGGTGATGCTCGTCGGCCCCCGCCAGGCAGGCAAGAGCACGCTTGTGCAGAGCCTCGCCAGCGGCCCGCATCCCGCCCGCTACCTCACCCTCGACGATCTGCGCACCCTCGACGCCGCCCGTCGCGACCCCGTCGGGCTGATCGACAGCGCAGAGGGCCCGCTCGTCATCGACGAGATCCAGCGCGCGCCCGAGCTGCTCCTCCCGATCAAGGCCGCCATCGACCGCTCCCGCCGCCCCGGACGCTTCATCCTCACCGGCTCCGCCGACGTGATGCTCCTCCCGACGGTCTCCGAGTCGCTCGCCGGACGGGTCGAGGTCCACACGCTCTGGCCCTTCTCCCAGGCCGAGATCGAGGGCGTCCCGGGAACAGCCGTCGGCCTGCTGCTCGACGAGTCCCCACGGCCGGGCCCCGCTCCGGCGGTTCCCCGCGGGGAGCTGATCGAGCGCATCGCGCGCGGCGGCTTCCCCGAGGCCCTCGCCCGCGAGGACGACCGCCGCGAAGAATGGCTCGCCTCCTACCTCACCGTGATCGTGCAGCGCGACCTGCGCGACCTCGCGAACATCGAGCGCCTCACCGAGATCCCCGCGGTCCTCGCCTCGCTCGCCGCGCGCGTCCGTGCCCCTCTGAACAAGACCGAGGTCGCAGGCTCCGTGGGGATCCCGCGGACTTCGCTCGACCGCTACCTCACCCTGCTCGAGCACGTCTTCCTCGTCCGCCGCCTCCCGGCGTACCACTCCAACCGCATCAAGCAGATCACCAAATCGCCGAAGCTTCTGCTCGCCGATTCCGCCCTCCTGACGCATCTGCTGCGAGCTTCCCCCGGGCGCCTCGCCGACGAGGACTCGCTGCTCGGCACCGTCCTTGAGTGCTTCGTCGGAATGGAGCTTGTCAAGCAGCTCGCCGCCGCGACCCGGCGAGCCTCGCTGCTGCACATGCGCACCGCGGCCGGGTCGGAGGTTGACTTCGTCCTGGAAGGCGCCGACGGCCGGCTGGCCGGCGTCGAGGTGAAGGCGTCCTCCACCGTCCGCATGGAGGACTTCAAGCACCTCGCCGCCCTCCGCGGCCGGATCGGCCCCGAGCGCTTCATCCGCGGCGTCGTCCTCTACACCGGCGGCGAGCGTCTCCCCTTCGGCGAGCGCCTCGAAGCCTGGCCGCTCGCCGCGCTCTGGACGGACGCGGACGGCTGACCGCGTCCGGCCGTCCGCGCGTGCCCCCGCCGCGGGGCAGGACGCCCCGCGCCCACCACCTTGTTGACCACCTTCCCCGCGCGGATGCGACCCAAAAGACGATCCGTCACTCCACCGCCCCCATCGGGAGGCCACCGGCTTCAGGATGCGCTGTGCAGTTCCATCTTCAACAGCTCCAGCCGGCTCCAGGGGAAGGAGGCCAGGAGCTGCTGAGGTGTCTTGTCTTCGAACCAGCCATGCGCCCCGGTGTACGGGTTGGTCCCGGTGGGGGTCGGGTCCTGGGCGTAGAAGGTCACGTTCGACGCCCTGTCCCTGACGACAATCCCGTACCGCTGCGCCGCTTCGGCCATCATCAACGTCACCCGCGGCAGATGCAGCGACGCGAGGTCGAGGGTGGGATCCAGCCGCAGATGCGCGCCCTCCGGCAGCGACGCCGGTTCGGTCGATCACCCGTCGGTCCGCTCCGCGGGGGCGGCCCACGCTTCGCCGCGCGGTTCGGGAACCGCCGGCGCCGGTGCTGACGGGTCGCGGGCTTGCGCGCGCGGGCTTCCGGCGCCTCGTCTCGCCGCCCGAGCGAGTGCTGCTGCTGGAGGCCGATCTGCGCCGCCCGGAGTTCGCCCGGCAGCTCGACGTCGAGTCCGGGCCGGGCCCGTGCGATGTGTTGACCGAGTCCCGTTGACCTGCCCAAACTACCCGCTTGGGTGCCTACCGGTTCCGTCCGGGGTATGGGCGAACATGTGTTCGATGTCTGTAGCATCGACATACGCCGTCGAGCGGCCACAGGTCAGATCGTGGGCTGGTTTTGCTGCACATTTTGGGCTGGTATCACCACACCAAATGGTAGTGTGCTGCTATGCCGAGCGAGCATAATCCGTTCCACTTCTCCGGGCCGCTGGGACCGGAGGACATGATCGACCGGCGTACTGACCGAGGCTGTGCTCCTGCGCCTGCTCGATCTGCCCCGCGAACTCCACGAGCGTACGGGCAGCCGCAGTCTGATCGTATTCGACGAGATTCAGGACATCTTGGCGGTGGACGGCGCCGACGGGCAACTCCGCAGCGTGATCCAGCATCACCTGCAAGCCGCTTCCTACGCGTTCGCGGGATCGGCGCCGGCGACGATGGAACGGCTGTTCGCGGATCCGCGCCGTCCGTTGCTCGAGCAGGCCGTGCCGAAGAACCTGCCGCCGCTTCCCCTGGACGAGGTGGGCGACTATGTGCGCGAGCGTTTCGAGCGCACCGGTCGTGACCCCGGCGACGCGCTCGCCGCCCTGCTGGAGTTCACGCGCGGGCATCCCCAGCGGAGCATGCTGCTCGCCCATTTCCTCTGGGAGTACACGCCTCGTGGCCGTGTGGCGGATGAGACGCAGTGGACCCAGGCACGCGACGATGCGCTCGATCGGGCTTCGGGATACCTGGCGGCGACATGGCGGGGTTGGCCGACGAATGAGCGGCGTGTCGCGCTCGCGCTCGCCGGCACGCCCGGCGGCCCGTACACCTCCGCCGCTCAAGCACAGGTCGGCATCAAGAAGTCCAGCGTACGCTACGCACTGCAGGCGCTCTCCAATCGCGCCGACGTGATCATGGACGACGGTCCACCTGTCCTCACCGACCCGCTGCTCGAGCTCTGGCTTCAGCGCCATGCCCCCATGTAGTCCGCACGTAATTCCGTCCAGCGAGAGGCCGACAGTGTCGTGATCGCGTGTCATGTGGGTCGCAACCGTCGCCTACGCCGCCGAAACCACGCCCGCCGCGGCCGGCAACGGGACCGTGGCGACAAGGCTCTGCCCGGCCTCGGCCGCCGACCCCGGCGCCGGCGCCCGCTTCCGTCCGGCGAGCTTTCGCGCATCGTCGAAGCGGCCGGGGCCGCCCACGACGATGATGGTGCGGATGGTGGTGGTGCTGGTGGTGGTGGGCTGACCGAGATGTAGCGCGAGCGCCGGGAGTCTCCCTGGGCACCGCGTCCCCGTCGCGGGGCAGGACGTCCCGCGCCCGCCCGCGTGTCGGTCCCGCCGCGCCGCGCGGATGCGACCCCTGTGACCGGCCCCCGCTCCGCCGTCCCCCTCTCGACGGCCGAAGGCCGAGGGCGCTCGTCCGGGGGGCGCCGCCCGTATTCCGTCCGGACCCTTGACGAACATACGTTCGATGCCCGCCCCTTCCCCCGCACGTACCGGCGACGCACCGCCCGCCGACTGTCCCGAGCTCCTCGCCGAGGTCAAGACTCCGATCGCGGCCGCGCGCACCCGCGCCGCGCTCGCGGTCAACAGCGAACTGATCCGGCTCCACCGGGAGATCGGGCACGAGATCCTCGAACGCGAGCGGCGCGAGGGATGGGGCGCCAAGGTCATCAACCGACTGGCGGCGGACCTCCGGCGAGAGTTCCCCGACATGACGGGGCTGTCGCTGCGGAACCTTCGATACATGCGAGCGTTTGCGCGAGCGTGACCCGCCGAGGACCCGTCGTCAATTGTGCAACAGCTTGTTGCACGATTGCCCTGGGGGCACAACGTCACGCTGCTGGACAAGCTCGACGACTCCGCATCACGCCTCTGGTATGCAGCGCAGGCGGTAGACAACGGATGGTCGCGCAACGTTCTGCAGGCCCAGATCGCTACCGATCTTCGAGGGCGTCAAGGCGGCGCGCTGACGAGCTTCGAGCACGCCCTCCCGGCACCGGACTCGGAGCTGGTCCGGGACGCAATCAAGGACCCCTACAACTTCGAGTTCCTGAGTCTGTCGAGGAGGACGAAGGAGCATGAGCTCGAGCTGGCTCTGCTCAACGACGTCCAGTCGTTCTTGATGGAGATGGGTCACGGCTTCGCGCTGGTCGGGCGACAGGTCCCCCTGAGTCAGGTGGCAGCCTGAACGTTATTTTCCTGTCAGTCAGGTGGCAGCCTGAACGTTATTTTCCTGTCAGGATCGTCGATGAGGAGACGGGTGAGGAAGAGGAGTTCTTCATCGATCTCCTTTTCTACAACTACCTGCTGCGGCGCTTTGTGGTGATCGATCTGAAGGTCGAGGACTTCAAGCCTGAGTGGACCGGGAAGGCTGGACCGCGAAGCAGGGGCCCGCCCGAGGTCGCGGCGCGCACCGCGTCCTTGAGCATCCCGACGCGATGCTCGAATCCTGGACAGAGCACCTCAACGCCATGCCCGTCGAGCGGTGGCTTGCCCACACCACCAGCCGCGACCTCGACGACATGCAGGCCCGCCTCACGCACGCCCTCGGCGACATCGCGTTCGGCTGGACGGGGTGGGCCGCGGCGCAGCAGCTCGCGCCGTTCGTCACGCAGCTTCCGGTCCTGCACCTGCGGGTCGATGAGCGCTACGCGCGCCGCGACCTCGCGCCGCGACTGCAGGACGCCGGCCTCACCCTCACCGACGACGCCGGCCGGATCGAACTGTGGCGCACTCCGGGCAACGCATTCCGGCTCACGACGTCCTCCCCGTCGGGCCCCGTCGTCTCCTGGCCGCGGGTATACGCCGACCTCAAGCGCCTCGGCGGGCGGGGGAACGATGCCGCCGAGCATCTCCGCGACGTGATGGAGCCGGAACGTGACTGACGACGAGCGCTCCGCCGAGGCCCGGACGGTCGCCGAACGGGCACTCGGGCGACTCCTTGCCGCAAGCGCGCCCACGAGCGAGCAGCGACAAACTCCCTTCTCCGCGCACCATGCCGCGGACGCGGGGCAGGACGCCCCGCGCCCGCCGCCCTGTTGGTCCCGCCCCGCCGCGCGGATGCGACCCAAAAGACGACCCCTCGCTCCACGCCCCCGCGCGCGATCGGGCACCTTTTAGTATGTTCGACGCAGAACAGGACAGAAAATGTCCCGATCGCTGCTTATGATGCCATGACGTCGATCGCGCCCCGCCAACTTCCCGATCATCTGCTCTCCCAGGGCGTCTCGACCTTCACCACTCGGGAAGCCCGGGAGTTCCTGGATGAGTCCTCGCCCGCAGCGGTGCGCCGGGCTCTGTCGCGGCTGCGCGCGAGCGGACAGGTGTTCTCGCCGGCGCAGGGCTTCTGGGTGGTGATCCCCCCCGAGTACCGCTCCTGGGGCGTCGTCCCGGCGGAGCGCTTCATCGACGCGATGATGCTCGCGTCGGGTCGTATCTACTACGTGGCGCTGCTCTCGGCCGCGTCTCTGCACGGCGCCGCACACCAGGTGCCCCAGGTCTTCCAGGTGATGTGCGCTCCGCCCCTGCGCGATCGGGCAGTCGCTCGCGTGCGCCTGCGGTTCTTCAGCGGCCGGCACGTAGCTGGCGCCCCGACCGAACCTCGCACCGTGTCAACGGGCACGATGCGCGTGGCCACACCCGAGCTGACCGTCGTAGACATGACGGCGCTGCCGGGCGAGAGCGGCGGCTACGGCAACATGGCCACCGTCTTGGCAGAGCTGGGCGCCCTCGACGGCGCCTCGCTTGCCGCGCTGGCCCGTCCGCGCGGCCGGGGCCTCGCGCGCCGTGTCGGCTGGCTCGTCGAGCGCTTCGGACACTGCGGCGATCTGACGCGCCTGCGGGAAGCGGCCGCTCCGGACGAGGGCGAGCCCACGCTGCTGCGCCGGCGCCGGCCGGCGCGGCCACGTCGACCGGACGTGGGGCATCCGCGTAAACACCGACGTGCAACCCGATCTGTGATCGCGCACGACCACATCACCCGGTGGAGTCTCGGCGCCCCTTGGCCGGAGCGCCGGCAGGTCGAGCAGGATCTCGTCCTCTCGCGGCTGATCCCTGAGATCGCCGATGACGAACTGCTCGGCGACGAGTCTCGCGTTTCGAGGCGGCACCTGCCTGCACAAGCTGCATCTGCCCACGGCGCTGCGCTACTCCGAGGATCTCGACTACGTCCGCGGCACCCGGGGCAGCATCGGCCCGTACATCGACGCGCTGCGAGAGATCACCGGGCGCGTCGGGCTGATCGAGAAGAGCCGCGAACTCACCGGCCAGATGGCTCACTTCATCTGCACGACCCCGGCCGAGGACGGCGGCGAGATCCGCGTCAAGATCGAGATCAACATCGCCGAGACCCACGCGGTGCTGGGTCGCCGTACCCGTCCGTACGAGGTTCGAAGCCGCTGGTGGAGCGGCGCCGGCGAGGTATCGACGTTCGCACTGGAGGAGCTGATGGCAACCAAGCTGCGCGCGCTGTATCAGCGGCGCAAGGGACGCGACCTCTTCGACCTCTGGTACGTGCTCAGCACACTCCAAGCAGACGACGAGCAGATCGTGCAAACCATGACGCGCTACATGGGCACCGACACGTTCAGCTTCCCGGAACTACGCACCAATCTGCGCAACAAGCTGGGGCACCCGGACTTCCGTGACGACCTCGACACACTCCTCGTCCGCAAGCCCGCCGGCTACGATCTCCCGGCAGCCGCCGACCTGCTGATGGAACGCCTCGGGCCACACCTGAAGAACGCGCCAAACGACGCCGAGATCGCCCACGGCGCCTGGCGAGAGTGACCCGCCACGCAATCCGTAGCCCGATTCCTTCGCGCGCCGTGCCCCCGCCGCGGGACAGAACGCCCCGCGGCCGCCGCCCTGTTGGTCCCGCCGCGCCGGGGCCAGTGCAAACCGCCACTCCCAGCCCATCCCCTTCCTGCACAAAGGCTCGCGTGAGGAACTGCGCGACCAGACACCCGCGAGGTCATGCCCTACTCCGAGAGCAGGTAGGCGACGAAGGACGACGGGATGAACAGGACGTCGCCCCGGCCGGCTCTCCCGATCAGCGTTCGACTGGCCATCACGCCCTGCTCGTTGCAGATCGAGCGCAGGGTGGCGCTCTCCTTCTCCAGGCCCTTGTCGGAGTACTTGCCCTCGAAGCCGATGGCACCGAGCGTCGGTCCGACGAAGTCGACCTAAGGCGATCCACGCGGAGGTGGGCAAGCCGTGCGAGCAGAGGGTCAATGAAGTAGTACTTGCTCTGAGCGCCCAGCCTGGGAAAACCATGAGCCCCCCGCTGATGGCAGGGCCACGCAAGATAGTTCTCCACGAGGTCAAGACTCCGATCGCGGCCGCGCGCACCCGCGCCGCGCTCGCGGCCGAGGTTGGACATGTTGGTGAAGCTCGACAGGCTCTTGCCGACGGCCAGCATGAGCGTTCCCCGTGCCGGCCCCCTTCCCCCGTCGCGGGGCAGGACGCCCCGCGCCCACGACCCTGTTGGTCCCGCCTCGCCGCGCGGATGCGACCCAAAAGGCGATCCCTCGCTCCGCCCCCGCCGTCCTCCTCGCCGCCCTGGCACTCGGCGGGAGCGTCGCCGCCGCGACGCCGAACGCCATCGAAGGGGTGTGGTCCTTCAACGGTGGCGCAGTCGCGATCCAGCAACTGCCCAACGGCGCCTTCCAGGGCACCGTCGTCGAGCCGACGACGTTCGCCGAATGAGCACAGAAGACTCGGGCTCAGGCGCGATCACATTCAGCAAGATCGTGGTCCTGCCCAACGCCAAGGCCCGCGTCAGCCGAACGTCGCTGAAGATCAAGCCGCACAACCCCAAGTACGACCCCCTCAAGGAGATCGTGGTCCGGATCGACGGCAAGAGGGTCGCGGACCCTCACCACCACCGCTGAGGCTCGCGCTCGCGCTCTCAGCGGATCGTCACCGGCCGGCTGCGGCCGGAAGACCCGCGCGCCGCTTGCGACCTGCACGAGGGCGCGGCAGAGGCCGCGCTTGCGCAGGCGCACCGTGCCCCGGACGCGGGGGGCTTCGGTGTCTGCCGGCCGGCTGGTTATGGGCGCTGCGCCAGGATTTCGGTAACGCAGGAGATGCGGTCGATCCACGTTCTTGCGTCGGGATCGATTATGCGAGCGAAGCTCGAGCAGGTCGTCGTAGCGGTCTTGGATCGGCCGGCTGATGATGGTCTCGTGATGGGCTATGCGATTACGGAACGGCAGTAGCCGTGACGTGAGCGCCGCGACTTGGTGGCGATTGCCGGTGCCGTACGGGAAGGCCTTGTGGAGATGGTGTGTGCGACGGTGTGCATTGTTGCCGTGCTCACGTTCCAACCTTATCGTCTGGGGAGCGGCGTCGCGTCGCGGCGTCGGAGACCTTCGTGGCAGAGCTGCCGAGGATCGCGGTGCAGCGCTCGCAGCGCTCGGCGACCAGGTCGGCCAAGCGAGCCGGGAGCGAGCTTTCGAGCTCGACGACCTCGGGGGTGCACGCGGACTCCGAGAACGCATCCGGCGCCCGCCGGGCGAGGGCAAGCACGCGGTCTACTGCCCGCTCGGGATCGAGGCCCAGCTCCCTCGCGGCCTTCGGCCAAGTGTTCTGGATTGGATGGACGCGGTAGTCGCCGCCGATCTTCATAGCGAGGCGCAGCTTGCGCTCGTGGACTCCGTACGGCAATGCGGAGGCGATGTCGTACAGCGGCGCCAGCCGTACCTGCCGGCCGGCGAGCAGCAGCGAGTAGTTCTTGGAGTGGGCGTCCGTGCCGGCGATCAGCCAGTTCCACGCGAGCGCATCGAGGAACCGCAGGACGGCATCGTCGGCAGCCGGCGGCGGCATGACGGAGCGGAGCAGGCGGGCGACCTCGCGCGGCCCCGGCCCACCTTCGTTCTGGTACTTGCGCTCCGGGCGGATGCCAAGCGCTTGGCAAACATCCTCCTGGTGGATGCGCGAAAGGCGACCGTCGAGCAGGCGGCGATCGTAGCGCTCGACGACGATCGCGCTCTCGCCGTCGAATCGAGCGATGCTCGTGCGCGCAGCGACGAGGCCGGCGCGTCGGGCCGCGTCGAGACATAGGTGCTCGTTCAGGTCGTGATCGTCGAAGCCGGCGACGGCGGGCTTGAGGATGTGGCTGGTCGCGGCGGCTCCCGACGGAACCCCCCAACGCCCATTCAGGTGCAGCAGAGCGGTCTTGGCCTGAGCGCCGGCGAGACTGAACTGGCCGGTGAAGTCGCGACCGAGCCACGCCGTCGTGTCCTCGCGCAGATCTGCAAGCCGCCGCGCCACCTCTTGTTCGGTGAGCCACGCAACCGCCCCCGGTCTCGCGAGGACGTCCTCGACGGCATCGGGGATCGCGAAGCGAACAGCGCCCGCACAGTCGTGACCGATGGGCGTCGCAAGCAGCGAGAACGGCGATGCGGAGGCGTGGAAGTCACGCGCCCACCGTCTGAGGACTGCGTCGTTGTCGGGCAGCAGGCCCCACAGCCATGGACCGACAGCCCCGTCGGGGTGTGAGCGAACGCTCGTGGGCATCGAGACCGACAGGGGCGTTGCACTTGCGCCCGCGCGGTACTCCTCGTCGTAATCGAAGCGCAGCCGACCGCCCGGCAACCGAGTGACGGTGCCCGCGATCCCATCATCGAGCAGCACGACGAGGGTGTCGGCCATCAGGCGCGGTACTCGTCGATCACGGCGTCGAGGTCCACCGTGGTTTCCGCAGCATCGGCCGCACGGTCGCTCGGAGTCAGCTCAATGCCGAGGCCAAGAGCATCGAGTACGCGCAGCAGGAGCCCAAACTCTGCTGTCGGCTTTCCCCCCTCGAACTCGTAGATCCACTTGCGCGAGACGCCGGTGCGTTTGGCAAGCTCGGTCTGGCTCATGCCCAGGTCCGTGCGACGGCCGCGTACTGCCGCTGCCAGGTCGTGAATCGATCGGATAGTCAACGCCACTCCTTGCCACTGTTCGGTAGCAAGTATAACATGCCACCGCTCGGTGGCACATCGAGAGTGCACCCGTTTGGTTTCAGCCGCCCTATGGCCGCGGCGTCAGCGGTTATAGGCCCATCTTGACAACGGTCTGGAACATGGCGGCTGACATTCTGGTGTTCCAAACGTATAGAGCGACCGCCCGCTGATGATCGTCGCCGGTCTCGGACAGGTACGGCGCGAAGCGGGGGTCGGTGACCCAGCTGCTGGCCTGCGGCGGCTTCACGGGACACCTGGAGAACGTATGAGGATGGTGCTACCCTAGTCCATGAATGGCCCCAGGTGTGCCCCTCCCGCCCAGTGCGGTGATGCTCCTGGGGCTCCGTTCGTTCTGGGCACTGGGGCTGACCCACGCGGCTTGACGAAGCGGTTGTGGTGACCGCCGGCCGGCGACCGGAGCGTTGCGGTTTGCGTTCGGGCATGTAAACCGCCCCGCGCCCACCGCCCTGTTGGTCCCCTCGCCCGCGCGGATGCTCGCCCCAAAAGACGATCCCTCGCTCCACCGCCCCTATCGGGAGGCCACCGGCTTCAGGATGTGCTCCACAGCTCCAGTGGCGCGCGCATCCTGAAGGTTTTGCTTCAACACGCCCAGCAGCCAAACCCAGCCCACGATCGCCCCCGACGGCTCGAACGCAGACGCAACCTACGGCTGCACGGAATCGAGTCCGCCGGCGCCGCTGCCCACGGTGAGCACAGAAGACTCGGGCTCAGGCGCGGTCACATTCAGCAAGATCGTGGTCCTGCCCAACGCCAGGGCCCGCGTCAGCCGAACGTCGCTGAAGATCAAGCCGCACAACCCCAAGTACGACCCCCTCAAGGAGATCGTGGTCCGGATCGAATCGTCGAGGTCACCCTGGAGCGGCTCGGCGTCCAGGCGCTCGCCGCTCACTGCCGCAGCCCGCGCGAGAATGCCCGCGGCTGCCGGTCTTCCTCGGGGCGTCTGTGTCGGCGGCGCATGAAGTCGCCAAACATCGGCGCTGTGTAGGCGTAGACGCCGTGGTCATCGCGGTAGACGAGGTTGCCGGCGATGAGCCGTATGAGGCTCTGTGCGAGCGCGCCGGTCGAACGACTGCCGGCGGCGTCGAGATCTGCCTTCGTGAAGCGCTCGCCGCCCAATGACGCGGCGACTCGCAGGGTGCCCTGGTCGGCCTGGCGGGCGTCGCGGTAGCGCGGCTCGAAGAACTCCTCGTCGAGGCTGTGCTGGATGGCTCGGTGCTCGCGCGCGTAGAGCTCCGAGGTGATCGTCGTCGCGTCCTGGAGGTCGGCGGCGTCCCAGAGGGCCTCGCCGAACCACTGGATGAAGTACGGGTAGCCGTCAACGTCACGCGCAATCCGCTCGGCGACCCCGGGCGCGTAGGCGATGTCGTCGGCGGGACGCACAAGCGCCTGCGCGGCCGCGCTGAGCTCCTCGGGCGGCTGCGGCTCGAGCGGGAGGTTGCCGATCTCCTCGGCGCGGAACAGGCGCTCGGCGTTGCTTCGGGCCGCATGGATGTTGCCGGTCAGCGGCGGCAGGCCACAGAGGACCAGCATCACCGGCGACGGATGCTCGTCGTCGTCCTGGACGGCCACCAGTGCGGAGAGCAGCGCTCCCAGGGGGAACTGGCGCTTCGCACCCCGGTCGTAGACGCTATGGGCCTCGTCGAACAGCAGCGCCACCCCGCGACCCTGTGCCTGGGCGATCTCGCCGACGTGTGTGAGCGCCACCCGCAGCCGATCCTCCAAGACAGTGCAGGCGGGCTGCTCGGCGCCGGCTCGAACCGATACCGTCACACCGTCGGCGAGCTGCACCTGGATCTGGCCGATCGCCTTCATCGCGGCGGCGACTCGGTTTTTGATCTTCGCCTTGAGGCTGAGCGCCTCGACGACCTCCTGCAGATAGCCGGCGATGGCGGTCGCGAAGTCGGCCTCGTCGCAGAGCCGGGTGCTCCAGTCGCGGCGGACCACGACCCACTCGTGGCGCTTGGCGATCCGCTCGTACTCCTTGAGCAGCACCGTCTTGCCGACACCCCTCAGCCCGGTGACACGCAGGTTGCGCCGCTTCTCCGGGTAGTCCTCAAGCAGCCGCTGGAACCTGTGGATCTGCTGCTCGCGGCCCGCCAGATAGGGTGGCCTCGTGCCGACGCCGGGGCGGTAGGGGTTCTTCGCCATCACAGAAAGTTATCAAACCTCACAGATTTCTGTGAGGTCCCGTAATCTTCGGTGATCTCGGTCGGGCCTGGGCATTGGCACGACGCGCCAGATACCGATGGCACCCAGTGGTAACTGGACCCGACCCCCGTCGCTCCCGTACTTTACCCCCGCGCCGGCCGCTGACTTTTGGCGCTGGTCCTCGAAGAAGGGGAGGAATGGGGGCTTGGGTTGGACGGCGACGACGCGGTCGGCGTCGAGCCAGACGCCCTCGAAGATGAGGCTGAGGAACTGGCGCTTGGCGGCGGGGTCGGCCTCTTTCTGCCAGAAGATGGTGAGGTCTTCGAGCACCTTGCGGGCCTGGTCGAGGTCGGGGATCGGCTCGGGTGCGAGGGCGGATAGCTCGGTGTGGATCGCGTCGCGGCGCGCGATGTACTCGGGGCGAGGCAGGTCGCCGAGTTCGTAGAGGTCGCGCATCCGCCGCAGGCGTTCCTCGAGCGCGGTGCGGCGTTTGGCGGTCTCGCTGGTCTCTGGCGCGGTGTCGAGGCGGCGTTGCAGAGCATCTCGCGGACGGTGTCCACGCCGAACGCGCGGCCGCGGGTGGTGCGCTGCTCGTTGATGTTCAGCCAGGCGGTGAGGGTGCGGTCGGTGTGTTGGCCGGTGGCGTACATCTCGAAGAGCTGGCGGACGTAGGGCGCCTTCTCGGGGTCGGGTGTGGCGATCTCATCCGCGCCCTTGACGTATCCCCAGGGCAGGCTGCCGGTGAGCTTGCCCTGGCGGGCCTTCTCGCGCAGACCCATCTTCGTCCAGAAGGACAGGGACACGGAGTAGTACTCGTCGAAGATCTCGTGCACGGACTCCGAGAGGAACGCGGCGGGGTCATCGGCGTCGGCGCCGAGCGGCTGGGTGACGGAGATGACGTCGATTCCGAGCTCTGAGCGCAGCAGCTTCTTGTAGCGCTTGGCCTCCACGGTGTTGCGGGCGAAGCGGCTGGTGTGGAAGACCAGGACGCAGTCGAAGCGGTGCTCCATCGCGTCCTCGATGAGGCGCTGGAACCCGGGGCGCTTGTCGGCGGCGCGGCCGGTCTCGAAGTCCAGGTACTCCTCGCCGAGGGTGAGTCCGTGGTCGGTGGCGTAGCGGGCGATGGCTTGGCGCTGCCCGTCGGGGGAGTAGCCGCGGCCCTGCTCCTCGGTGGACTCGCGGACGTAGGCGACGGCGCGCTTGGCCTGCTCCGGCTGCTCAGGCATCTTGCTCATGTGCCTCCTTCTCGGTGGTCTGGCCGGTGAAGAGCTGCGCCCCGTTGCGGCGCCAGTAGACGACGAACCAGTCGACGAACGCCTCGTGGTCGGGGTCCGGCAGGCGCCGGCGCTGGGGGCATACATCCCTCGGCTGGCGCCGGCGGGATCGCTTGCTCCCAACTGCGGTAGCGGGCCTGCGCCTGCCTTCGGCGGGGCACGCGGCCGGGCCGCCGGGGTGTTCGTGCGGGTCGCTCATAGGCATACCTCTCTTTCCTCGATGGGCTGGGCGTCCTCGCGGTACGCCTCGACCTGGTGGCTGCTGCGGCAGTAGTGGCAGGCCGGCTTCGCCTCGCCGTAGGCGGTCGCTTCGACCGCGGGGTAGACGATCTCCCGGCAGTGGCGGCAGAGCCCGAGTCTCTGCCGGTCGAGTTGCGCGTAGAAGTCCTCGGGCCGGTGGGTGAGCCGCCCGAGCGGCCCGGCCTTGCGCGCGAGTCGCCGCCCGGCGCGCTCGCGCCACTGCTCATAGGCGAGCCGGCGCTCACGCTGCTCATCGCGCCCGGCGGCGTCGCGCTTGGCCTCGGCGGGCAGAGCGTCGAGCACGTGCTGCTCGATCAGCCCGCTGGATCGCAGGAGCACTCTGGCCTCGCGCAGCCGCGGCCCCTCGCCGTAGCGGCCGGTGAGAGCCTGCAGCTCTGCTCCTGCTGGGCGGCGCGGTAGGAGTTGACGAGCAGCGCCACCTCGCCCTGGACCGCCTGGCCGGGCGCGGGGACGGCGCTCATGTCCGGTTCGAGCAGCGCCTCGCCGAGGTCGCGCGCTATCGACCGCAGCACCCCGCGCTCATCCGACAGCGGCGCGTCGTTGGAGGCCAGCAGGAGCTTCAGTGCCTGCGCCCCGGCCGGCTCGAGCGCCCCGAAGTACGAGCCCAGGGACCACTCGTAGCGGCGCAGGTGCTCGCGCATCGCCTCAGGCTCCTCAGATAGATGCCGGCGCTTCACATCTTCGCCTTCCCGCCGTTCCCGTCGGTAGGCGAGCGCCTCCTCATACGGGGCACGCGCCGCATAGAGCACGTCCAGGAGACGCGGGCCCTCGCGGCCCTCGTGGTTGGCCAGGCACCCCTCGCCGAGCAGCCGGCCGGGCGTGAAGGCGAGCGCGCCCGCCGCGGCGACGAACGGTGTCTGTGGGCGCAGACCGTAGCGTCGGCCGGCGCCCCGCGAGAGCATCTGCTCAAGCGCTTTGAGGAACCTGCCCGCCCGCGCGGGCGTGGTCGTCAAGAACAGCAGCGCGGGCAGGAACAGGTGATGCCCGTGCCAGGCGTCCGAGGCCGCGTAGGCGGTGTACAGCCCGGCCTTGAACCGCAGCCGCGCGTGGGACATCGTGCCGAGGTCGATCTCAACGAACACGCCGAGCTTGCGGCCCTCGGAGTCGGCGAGGACGAGCATCGCATCCGGGGCCAGCGCCCGCTCCTGCGTCCCGTCCTTGAACGTCTCGCGCGCATCGCCCTCCCGGCGGTACAGCAGCAGCTCAAGCCCCGCCGTCTGCGCCTGGGTGGCGAACGTGACGTACAGCTCGCTCAGTGCTTGGCGCACCACCCGGTGCGCGCACAGCACGCCGAGGATGCGATGGTCCAGGGTGGCCAGCGCGCAGTCGGAATCAGGACGACGACGAGGCCGCACGACACGAACGCGGTCGCCAGAAGCAGAGGCACTCACGAGAGGAAGTCTCGGCATCGCGGCGGCGGTGAGCACAGCGGTAGCTTCAAAGAAGCCTCCAAGGGAGCGGAGGACGTGGCGTCGGCCTGTGCGCAGGGAGCGCCGACGCGCTCGCTCCTCGGGGTCGAGGTTGTCGTCGGCGGGATCGCTGTAGTCGTCGATGTCCGGCCGCGCGTCGTCGGGCTCTGGCCACTCCACGAGGCAATAGATCGCTGCCCCGATACCGGAGTTCCGCAGTTCGTAGGGTTGCGGCGGGCTTTTGGCCCCGGTTTTCCTTGAAGAATGGGGGTTTGGCGCGGCTGGAGGCTGAAACGCTGTAGGCACACGAGTCGGGCTGGAGCGTTTGGTTCCGTCGGGAGTAGTCGCTAGTCTTGTAGGTGCATGTATCTGCGCGAGACGAAGCGGCGCAACGCGGACGGGAGCGCGGTCTCCTACCTGGCGCTGGCGCAGAACGTGCGCGACCCTGACACCGGCGTGCCGCGCGCGGAGATCGTTCACCGCTTCGGTCGCGCCGACCGGGTCGACCGTGAGGCGCTGGGGCGGCTGGTGCGCTCGATCGGCCGCTTCCTTGATCCAGCAGACGCGGTCGGGCAACGACGGCGGGTGAGGTGCGCGTGCTGGACTCGCGGGCGATGGGCTCGGCTGGCTGGCCGACCGGCTGTGGGAGCGCCTTCGGATCGGCGGGGCGATCATCGCGGCGGGCGGCGGGCGGCGTCTTGAGGCCGAGGCGGTGGAGCGGACGATCTTCGCGATGGTCTCCAACCGTCTGTCGGTCAAGCCGCTGTCGAAGCTCGCCGGCTGCACCTGGGTAGCGGAGCGGGCGTTCATCGAGGGGCTCGCCGAGGTCTCCGATGATGCCTGCTACCGGGCGATGGACTTCCTGCACGCCGCACTTGCTGGGCTGCAGGAGCAGGTGTTCTTCTCGGTCGCCAGCCTGTTGGACTTGGAGGTTGACCTGCTGTTCTTCGACACCAGCTCGACCTACTGGGAGACGGACACGCTGCCGCAGGAGCTGATCGAGGATGACGATGACGGGCACGGCCCGGAGGAAGAGGTTCAGCGCGGCGTCACCGAGCGCGGCCGGCGCGTCTACTGTAAGCACAGCAAGGATCATCGGCCCGACCTGCCGCAGGTCGTGGTCGGGATGGCCGTCACGCGCCAGGGGATCCCGGTCAGGGTGTGGACCTTCCCGGGCAACAGCTCAGACCAGGCGATCATCCGCAAGGCCAGAGACGACCTGCGCGACTGGAACCTCTCGCGCGTGATCTGGGTGCTCGACCGCGGCTTTCAAAGCGAGCGCAATCGCCGCTACCTGCAGCGCGGCGGCGGCCACTACATCGTCGGCGAAAAGCTCCGTCATGGCACCAAGGAGGCTCGGGCCGCGCTCGCCCGCCAGGGCCGCTACCACACCGTGGCAGGCAACCTGCGCGTCAAGCAGGTCCGCGTCGATGAGGGCACCTACCGCGACCGCTTCGTGATCTGCCGCAACCCCGAGCGCGCCCGCCGCGACCAAGTCGTGCGCGAGCAGATCCTCGCCCGCCTGAGCGAGCGCATCGCTGGTTCCGATGCGCTCACGGCCCCCAAGCGCCGTGAGCTCTACGGCGCGCTGCAGACCAAGCCCGCGTTCAAGCGCCTGCTGCGCCAGACACCGACCGGCAAGCTGCGCATCGACCGCGCCGCCCTCGCCCAAGAGGCGAAGCTCGACGGCAAGTTCCTGTTACGAACATCGGATGAGAGCCTCACCGCCGAGGACATCGCGCAAGGCTACAAGGCGCTGTATGAAGCCGAGCGCGGCTGGCGCGATCTGAAGTTACGATCGACATGCGCCCCGTCTACCACCGCCGCGAAGATCGCATCGAGGCGCACGTCCAGCTCTGCTGGCTGGCACTGCTACTGCTACGTGTCGCCGAGACCGAGGTCGGCAACACGTGGCGCAACATCCGCAACGAGTTCGACCGCATGCACCTCGTCACGCTCTGCACCAGCCAGGGCACCATCTCTCAACGCACTGAGCTCACCACCGGCCAACGCCATATCCTGCGCGCGCTCAAGCTCCCCGAGCCACCCCTCTTCTACGACTTCACCCCAACAGCCGACCCGCCCGAGTAGACCTCGCCCCGGCCACGCACCCGGCGGCCCACGCGCCGTAGACACACGCGGTCAACCGCGCTCCACGCCCAAAACCCCTGCTCAGAGCCACATTCTGGGGCATCCGTGTGCCCCACTTCTGCGGAACTCCGGCGATACCTTTGGCCGCCACCGGCAGGCGCTTGGCGAGGCGGAACCACGAATCCGAGTGCGCCCGCGTGCCGGCATCGAGCAGCGCGTCGGCCTCGTCGAGCAGGGCGCGCAGCTCCTCGCGGTATCCCTCGATCCGCTCGGCGGCGGTTGCGCGCGAGTGGCGCCACGTGCGATGCTGCGGGGACTCCGGCAACGCCACCGCCTCGCCCTTGCGCCGTGCCTGCGCGAGCCGTCGGCGGCCGGTGCTCGTCAGCACCCACAGCTTGACCCCGTGGCGGCGCGTCTGTTCCAGGGCGTCGGCCGACAGGAGCGCGTCGAGGCGAGGCCGCAGTTGCCGGGTGGCCGCCCCGTTGTAGAGGAAGCCCATGTGCGCGAAGACGTCCCTCAGCATCACCCCCGGGCTGCTCCTGGGCTTGTGGTGTTCGGCGCGTTTGGCTGCCGCGAGCACCAGCGCGTCGCTAACCGGATGCGCGAACGGGCGCAGCTCGCACCCCAACGATCCGTCTTCGGGCTCACGATCATCGGCTCCCTGATGTTGCTTTCTGTCTGCTGCGGGCATCGCGTCTCTCCTTTCGGGCACCGAAGAACGCGCGCAGCGAGCACAGGTGAACCGTCCCCGTAGATGGCTACGGTGATCCGGTGGCATCGAAGGCTTGCTCTTCGGTGCTGCAGGTCGGGCGGGTGTCGTAAGCACCCGTCCGACCACAATGATTTTGTTGGTCGCCGACAACAACTAGCTCGATCCGCGACGGATCTCAAGTCGAGCCTTGAGCCGTGAAGCCACTATTACAAGTTTGGTATAGTGCGCGAGCCTGAGCGACGCCGATGAAGCTGTCCGATCTTCCAGCTCATGAGGAGGTGCTCCGCGAGCACCTCGACGTTGACCCCGAGCACCGCCGGGAGTGGGAGCGCACCGCCCTCGCCCGTGCGGTCGCGGTCAAGGTGATCGCCTACCGCGTCGAGCACAGCCTCAGCCAGACCGCCCTGGCCGGACGCCTGCACATGAGCCAGCCGGCGGTCGCGCGCCTTGAGAGCGGCGAGCACAACCCGACTTTCCCGACACTCCTGCGCCTCTCCGCGGCATTGCGGATCGAGCTGGCGATCGACATCGTCCCCGCCGGCCGAGCGCCGCAGCTGATCGGCAATCGCGCGCGGCCCGATGCGCTGGAGTCGTTCGAGAGCGACGGCTGCACGGTCGTCGTGGCCGCAGCCTGAAGCCCTGTCCGAGGCTACGCCGCCCACGCCGCGGCAGATGGGTCAGCGTCGGGTGCCGTGAGCAAGAGCTCCGCTCGCGCCTCGAAGCGTCTTTCTCCGCTTACGCGGAGGCTGTCCGATCGCCGGGATGAACAATGTCCTCAAGGGTCTGCGGCTGTGGCATGGCCCTCAAACCGCGCCGGCAGGCACCGTGCCATCGTCTGCACCGCGTAGTCTGGTCGTATGGCG
This sequence comes from uncultured Solirubrobacterales bacterium, assembly GCA_963813765.1. Taxonomy (GTDB): domain Bacteria; phylum Actinomycetota; class Thermoleophilia; order Solirubrobacterales; family Solirubrobacteraceae; genus Palsa-744. The sequence continues at coordinate 353,225 of CAWFAB010000001.1, read as the reverse complement.
CGCAGTGACCTCTTGAAGGAGATGTTCGACAGCTACGGGCGCGGTGACCACGCCGCGTTTCGCAGCGCCGCCCAGGACGTCATCCGGGACGAGCGCCGAAAGCGCCACGACCATCTCGCCGATGAGCTCCAGCGCCTGCTGAGTGCCGTCGCCCAGCCAACACCGCTGAACGTGTCCACACTCGCGCCGCTACCGAAGGGACGCGACGAGCATCCCCTCGTCCGAGTCCGCTCCGTCCAGCTCACACTCGAAGATGTCGTACTGCGCCGTGGCACCCAGGCCGTGCTTGAGGAGTTCGTCCGCGAGCAGCGCTCTGCCGGGATCCTGCACGCTCACGGGCTGCGGCCCCGCTCACGGGCGCTGCTGCTCGGCCCGCCCGGCACAGGCAAGACGCTCACCGCCGAAGCACTTGCCGGCGAGCTTGGGCTGCCGCTGGTAGTCGTGGACATCGCGACCGTCGTCTCCTCATACCTCGGGGAGACATCCCGCAACCTCTCCTCGATCTTCGACTTCTGCGACCGCGGAACTTGGGTCGTGCTGTTCGACGAGTTTGACGCGCTTGGTAAGGAGCGCGCCGACGAAAGCGAGCACGGCGAGCTCAAGCGTGTCGTCACGGCGTTTCTGCAGCTGCTCGACGAGTTCCAAGGCCGCTCACTGATCCTCGCAGCCTCCAACCATCCCGCCCTAATCGACAACGCCGTCTGGCGGCGCTTCGATGAGGTGCTCGAGTTCCAGCTACCCACTCAGGCCGAGATCGCAGCGGTCGCCGCCCGCAAGCTGCGCGCCACCCGCCATCGGCTGCCGCTGCGGGAGCTCGCGCGAAGCATGAAGGGCTTCAGCCATGCCGAGGTTCAGATCGTCTGCCAGGACGCGTTGCGCAGAGCGGTCCTAGAAGAACGCGGCGTCGTCGCGGAGAGCGATCTGCAGCAGGCAATCGTCAGAATGGAGGAGCGACGGCTAGCAATCCGCCGAACCCGCGCCTGATAGAACCGGAGCAGCTCCCCCATCTTCGCCTCCTGCGTACCGGCATTCAAGGGACGCGTCACGCAGGCCACGGCAGAGCGCCGCCGCGTATCCACGTCAGTCGCACCGGTCACGGCGCTACTCTGCGCGGACAGGCTGGCGCGCTTGCCGCCGCGCACATGCAGCGGCGGGCAACACTCGGCGTTGACCCGAAGCTGATCCTCGTCCTTGAGCTGTCCGGCAACATCGATGGAAACGCGCTGCGAGCCGCTGAGCTGCTGCCCCTCCAGGGAGAACAGGGAAAGCTCGTCGTCGCGTTCGCCGATGACCCCCAGCTGCATGCATTCCTTGAGCGGGTTGATGCCTATCGCGCCGCTGGTGACACCGCCGACACCGCGCCCTATGAGGGACTCATCGACATTGTCGCCGGGCTGCGCCCCTACGGCTCGGAGGACCGGCTCACCGATCGTGTCCGGTCTCACCGTGACTCGCTGGCAGACGGGGAGCTGCTCGACCTGCAGCTCGACCTGTGGCACCCCGGTGACCCCGAGCTCGCCGGCACCTGGATGAACGAGCTCGCCGCGGCGATCGTTGCCGCGGGCGGCACGTTGCTGGACCGCTACATCAACGACGTCAGTGGATTGCTGCTCGCCCGCGCGCACGCGCCACGCGACGCGCTTTCGCAGATCGCCGAACTCGACCAGATCGCACTCATCGACGGCGTGCCCACCCAGCCGCCGAGCAACGCCCGGGCGCGTCAGGCGAACGTGGAGGATCTGCCTCAGCTAACGGCTCCCCTGCCCGACTCTCCGCTTGTCGGGCTTGTCGATTCGGGGGTACGCTCCGCGCACCCCTTGCTGGCAGGAGCGATTTACGACGCCACCACGCTTTCATCCGAGCTACAGGACGGCGAGGACGAGCACGGACACGGCACCCGTGTCGCCGGGCTGCTTCTCCATGGTCCGCTCCAGGACGTTCTGGAGCGCGGGGTGCTTCCCCGCCCCATGTTCCGCCTGCTCTCCACAAGGGTCCTCGGACCGGACAACTGTTTCCCCCACGGCACAGTGTGGGAGGCCGAGCTTGACCGTGCGATCCGCTACTGCGCCGAGCAAGGCGCGCGCGTCATCAACCTGTCGCTTGGCGACCCCGACACTCCGTACCGCGGGTCGCGCTCAACTCCCGTGGCTGCGCTCGTCGATCAGCTCACCAGGGAGCTCGGGGTCGTGGTTGTCCTGCCCACTGGGAACACCCAGCCGGTCAGCTACGCCACACTCGACGAGACGCTCCCCTCCGGTTACGTCGCACAGCTGCTCGATAGCTCGCATACGACGCTCCTTGACCCGGCGCCCGCAATCACCGCCCTCACGGTAGGCGGGCTCGCCAGTGACTCGCTCGCCGGTGTAGGACGAGTTGCCGGCGCCGCGACCCGCCTTGCGCTCGGCGCCCATGGCTGGCCCGCGCCGATCTCGCGTGTAGGCCCCGGGATAGGCGGTTCAATCAAGCCCGAGCTGTCCGCGCCCGCAGGTTCGCTCGCCTGGGAGGCTGCCCAACGCACCGTTGTCGCCGACGAGCAGCTCGCGGTCCTGTCGTGTGGCGGAGAGGCGCCGGAGCGACTCCTCGAAACAGACATCGGCACCAGCTACGCGGCGCCGCTCGTAGCCCGCGCCGCAGGTGGTCTCCTCGCCCGCTATCCGGACCTCTCGGCGAATCTCGTACGCGCACTGGTACTTCTGGGCTCGCAGGATCTCGCCGACGAGCGGGCGTTCTCCCACCTGCAAGGCGCTGAGCTCGCGAAGGCGCACCTTTACGCATGCGGCTACGGCACGCCAGATCTCTCCCGCACGATCAACTCCGACCCGCACCGTGCGGTTCTCGTTGCCGAGGGCCAAATCGAACTCGACACCACCATCGTCTACGAAGTGCCGATCCCCGCCAGCTTCAGGGTCTCCGGCGGACGCCGGGGGATCGATGTCGCACTCGCGTTCGACCCGCCGACCCGTGCCAGGCGCCTCGACTACGCGGCGAGTCGTATGCGGTTCTGGCTCGTCAGACGCATGACCGTCCAAGAAATCGAAGAGGTGTTCACCCGCGCTGACCCTGCGGAGTTCGCGGCGACGCTCGAAAGCGCCGAACAAGACAGCACCGATGACTCCGACCAGCAGGATGGACAGACACCGAGGCCGCCAACACCATCACAGCTGAATACGCAGCTCGTACAGCTCACCCCAACTGCACAGGCGCGGTCGCGCGGCGCGAACCAGCTCGGGCGCAAGGTCTTCTCCCAGCGGCTGACCGAGCAGGACGGCGACACATTCCACCTCGTCGTCCAGTGCAGCTCACTATGGCGTGGAACAGCCGGAGTTCAGGCGTTTGGGATCGCCGTCGCACTTTGGCGTGACGAAGGCCAGCCCGAGATCTATCAGGAGATACGCATGCGTGTGCAGCTACCCGTCGAGATCGAGGTCACTCGTTAGGCTCGACCTGCTCGGCTAGGAGGCGAATCGCGTAGGCAACGTCATGCAAATCTGTGCCCTCTGGCATGTTCGGCTCCTCGGTCCGGAGGTAGACTTGGGAGTCTGCTAGAACATCGGCTCGTGCTGACTGCGACGCGGTCGCCGAGGCTCTGGGCACGCAAAGCACCTACCCTCGCCCAGATGCTGTGCACAGTCATCTGGGATGCGTACACATACGACGAGCGCAAGAGCGTCTGGGCTGCGCTGAAGTCGCTACTCCCCGAGGGAAGTCCGGACTGGTCTCGTAAGGGCGTATACGGCTACTGGGATCCGGCGACGAAGAAGCTTCAGTACCTCGGACTGGCGACCAACCTCCCTCTACGGTTTGCCCAGCACAATGGACTCGTCAGCCATTCCGGAGGCAACAAGCACGAACAGATCGAGGCCTGGTTCAGTGAGCATCCAAGGCTTGGCGTCACCACCATGATCCAGGCGGCAGCCGTCGGACTTCTTGACCAGATCAACGAGCTCAGCTTGACGATGGGAGCGCGATCGGATGACATCATTGCGCTCGGCGAGGGGCAGCTGATCGAGCTGCATCGCAAGGAGACCGGCTCCTGGCCCCCGTGGAACGGGGTCGGTGGGTTGACGCGCGGGCGAGACCTCGCTGTGGACAGCGGTGCTTCGCTCATCCCCATTCTTGCCGCAGAGCGAGATAGCCTCTTTGTCGCCCGGCGTTCCCTGCGAGATCTCGCGCATGACCGGCAAGCGCGAGTCTGGGAGGCGACATTGCACTCGGCACGGATGCGTGCAGTGATGGAGGCGCACGAGATACGGGGCGCTCCGTGACCCAGCTGCAGCCGCGGCTGCGTGTACTCCTGGTCTGCCGCACCGCGGCCGTCGAGCTCGCCGCCGCTCCAACCGCCGCGTTCTACGGCGACGGTCAGTGGCTGACCCTCACCCCGCCGCCGGCCGAGGCATTCGCAACCGCCACGGGGCATTCGCCGGGCCTCGTCAAGCTCGTGCTCAGCCGGACCGGCGCTCATGTGAACAGCACGCTCGAGCTGCTGGAGTCGCTCCCCGCCGACGCCTCCCCCGCCGATGTCGAGCAGACGATCCGACGGCTCGCCGCGCTGCACGCCGACCTCGCGCGCCGCACGCTCCAACACGCCCGCACGCTGCACCGGCTCGGCGGCCACATTCTGCAGGTCGTCGCCGCAGGCAACCGTCCATACCAGGAGACGCCCGACGCTCGATCCAAGGAGATCGGGGCGGCGGTCGGCGCACTGCACGCCGCGGGCATCGTCCGTCGCAAAGACGCTCTACGCCAGAAGAACTGGGCCGTCACCGACCCGCGTGTAGCCTGGGGACTCGGTCTGCTCACAGGAGGTTTCGCCGACGAACAGTCCGCGGATACCACGCACCCCGACCTGTCATAGGTCATGTTGCGGCCTATCGGTTGAGCAGGCCGCCGCGCCGACTCCGCTCCGCGCGCCGCGCGCCGCCGCGGGGAGCTCGCCGTCAACAGAAAGCCCCTGAACCCGATCCCTCCGCTTCGCTAGAATGACCGCCGTGAACAAGCTCGTCCCAGTCACCGGAGCCGAGGTCAATCGGCGATCACCAGCTACGCCTCACCTTCGGCGACGGGCTCGTCGGCGACATCGACTTCACCCACCACGACTGGAGCGGCGTGTTCGAGCCTCTTTCTGACCCCGCCTGCTTCGCCCAGGTCTACGTCGACCCGGAGATTCGCACCCTCGTTTGGCCCAATGGCCTCGACATGGCGCCCGAGCCGCTGTACGAACGGGCCTGTGAACACCAGGTGAGCCGCTCCTCGCTCAGCGCGTAGCACGCGCGAGCCAGCGCCGGATCGCGAGAACCGCGCCACACGCCTGGAGCGGAATCGGCCGCGACCTGCGAGACGTCGCGAATGTGCGCAACGTGGAGAACATCGAGCGGCTGCTCTACGTCATCGCCGCGCGATCCGGCGGACAGCCCGTGCGGCTCTTCCACTACCGCGACAAGCAGCAACGCGAGGTCAACGTGATCCTCGAGCGCCACAGCGGCGAGATCGTCGGGATCGAGGTCAAGGCAGCCGCGACCCCCACAAGCGCCGACTTCGCCGGCCTGCGCTACCTACGCGACAAGCTCGGCACGCGCTTCAAGGCCGGCGCACTGATCTACACAGGAGCCGACACGCTCCCGTTCGGCGACCGCCTCGCCGCCATACCCCTCAGCGGCCTGTGGCACTGAAACGCGCCCTCCCTCGCACGACGGGAACACCACCCCGCGCGGTAGTCGTCCACCCCGCACACTGGTCGTTCATCACTTCGGCCCCGATCCCACCACGGTCGGCGGCATGGCGATCAGCGCACCGGCGATCAGCCCGGCAGGGTGGAGCGTCGCAGGAAGTCGTCGAACATCGGGACCGTGAAGGCGGTGTCGCCGTGAGCGGGGCTGTACACCATTCCCTTCTGTCCAACGGCGCCTTCCAGCCTACGGCTGCCAGGAATCGAGTCCGCTGGCGCCGCTGCCCACGGTGAGCGGAGAAGGCTCGGGCTCAGGCGCGATCACATTCAGCAAGATCGTGGTCCCGCCCAACGCCAGGGCCCGCGTCAGCCGAACGTCGCTGAAGATCAAGCCGCACGACCCCAAGTACGACCCCCTCAAGGAGATCGTGGTCCGGATCGACGGCAAGAGAGTCGCGGACGTGCGCGGCGCCAAGCGACTCAAGAAAGCCCTCAAGAAGGGCATCCTCCTCAAGAAGCCGCCCAACGGGACCCACAAGGTCAGCGTCCTCGCCATCACCGCGCTCAAACAGCGCCTCTCCGGCAGCCGGACCTACCACAGCCGCAAGAACGGCTCGAGCAAGATCAAGCTGCACGGCGCCAAGCCTCACCACCACCGCTGAGGCTCGCGCTCGCGCTCTCAGCGGATCGTCACCGGCCGGCTGCGGCCGGAAGACCCGCGCCGCCGCTTGCGACCTGCACGAGGGCGCGGCAGAGGCCGCGCTTGCGCAGGCGCACCGTGCCCCGGACGCGGGGGGCTTCGGTGTCTGCCGACCGGCTGGTTATGGGCGCTGCGCCAGGATTTCGGTAACGCAGGAGATGCTGTCGATCCACGTTCTTGCGTCGGGATCGATTATGCGAGCGAGCTCGAGCAGGTCGTCGTAGCGGTCTTGGATCGGCCGGCTGATGATGGTCTCGTGATGGGCTATGCGATTACGGAACGGCAGTAGCCGTGACGTGAGCGCCGCGACTTGGTGGCGATTGCCGGTGCCGTACGGGAAGGCCTTGGAGATGGTGTGTGCGACGGTGTGCATCGTGGCTTTGGTAGGCATCCGGCTACTCTACCGGGCAGACGCCGGAGCTCAGGCCTGTGGGGCGGAGGCGAGCCCGAGGAACACGATCAGCGACCGGTTCAGGGCTACGAGCTCCTCGTCACGTAGTTTGCCGAGACGTTCGCCGAGGCTGGATCTCGGCACGGTGGTGACCTTGTCGACCATGAGCTGACTTGGCTGTCGAGGCCGTTGTCTTCGGATGGATCGATCGGAAGTCTGAGGAGTGGAGCCTCGACAGGATTCGTGGTGAACGGGCAGACCGTGATCGACGCGGTGGCGTCGAAGCGATCGTCCTGAAGAATGACGACGGGACGGGGCTTGCCGGTGTAGGGTCCTCGCGCTGCGGCCGTGTAGATCTCGCCGCGCGTCACCGAGAGGAAGCTTCTTCGTCCTCGGCCTCCCACGGGGAGGAGATCGCGTCGACGAAGGCTTGATCGTCTGCCTCGTGTTCGCTCGTTGAGATCGCAACCGACTGGCTGTGCGCCTCGGCGATGAACTCGGGGGCTCGAACGTCTGGAACCCAGATCTGGAGTGGGCGCAGCCCCTGACTGCGCAGGCGCTCACGGTGTTGGCGCACTCGGTCACGAGTTCGACGACATACCCACGATGTTACATGTAACGCGTGGGCTCGTCAAGGCGCCTGGAGGCGATGGCGTGGACTGCTCCTCGATCGGCCGCCCCATGCCGTCTATGACCCACCACAGTCATAGAGGTCAGCCAAGCCCCATTCGCACCGCCCACCACAGGCATCCAGCCGGCGATCGATCGACTCTGAAATCGGCGCGGCCGACACCCGAGGGCACCGGCCGCGAAGAAATCCTTCGGCCCCCCCACAGCTAGCCCCATTTTCCGCAGTTCGGTAGCGCTATCCTCTCCTGCTCTGGCCAGGGTGGCTGGATTTCGAGTAGTTCGAGGATCCGCCTCTGTGTGTGGGTGAGGCGGTCGAGTCGTGGAGCCGTTTGTGGTGTAGGTGATGCCGAGTCCTTGGAAGGCGGCGAGGATGTTGCGGCCGGTGGGCTTGGCGAGCTTTCCTCGGGCAGGAGCGCCTGAGTCCTGGCGTTCTTCTTCGGCGCGAGCGCTTGGCGTAGTCTGTGACTCGATCAGGCCGAAGATGAGGAGCGCGATCCCGATGATGCTGATGAGCGCGTAGACGCGGTCGTCGTTGTGCAGGAAGATCGGCCGGACCTTCAGTGTTTGCTTGAGGTCGCGGTGGCGACGCTCGACGATCTGCTGGTCCTTGTAGAGGCGCAGCACGCGCTCGGCCGAGAGGCGGCCTTGAGGTTGGTTGCGAGCGCGTAGACGCCGTCGGTCCAGCTGGCCTGCTCGATCGCGTCCTCCTCGCGCTGCCAGCTGATCGTGGGCTTGCCGGCGGTCGCGACTTTGACCGTGATCAGGCCCGTGATGTTCTTGCCGACGATCTGCCCGACGCGCCGCTGACTTGGCGGCTTGGTTTTGTAGTAGCGCCCGCCGAGCCCGCGCTTGACGCGAGCAGGGCCTCTTCTGCCTTCGTGAGGGCGCGCTCGCGGGCGAGCGGCGACCTCTTCGTGCTCCTCGGAGGAGTGGATATAGGCCACACGGAAGCGTGCGCGTGCTCGCCGGTCTCGGGGTCGTCCAGCTCCCAGTCGCGTAGCGCGCCGCGGTAGCGGGTACGACGCGCCGCGGGAAGCCCGCGCTCGCGCTCTGCCACGTAGCGCAAGGGTCCGAGCACCGAGCTGTCCGCCCTCGGTGAGGATAGCGCTCCCTGAAGCCGGTGTTCGCCTTCAGCGGCACGATGAACTGTAGGCCGGCAGCGCTCGATCTGACACAGCGGCTTGGGCTGCCCCAGACGCCGAGTCGCAGACCATCAGCATCCCCGGCTTCGAGAGCGCGAGCAGCCGCTCCAGCGACGCTCCGACCAACGCAGCTCGGCGCGTTACCGGGATCGGGACGCAGATACAGCGAGACGCCATCGGCGCTTGTGCCTGCAGCGTGCGCACCTGGCGCTCCACGCGCCGGTCCGCGCCCCACCCCTTGGCGATCGAGCGCCGAGTCCTCATAGGCGCCCGTCACCCTCACCGTCGTCAGATCGACGTGCAGACGCGCGGCGTCCACACCGAAGCGCTCGATCGCCCGGGCGGCCAGAAGCCCGCGCACATGCTCGGCATAGACCGCGAAGCTCTCAAGCGCACGGCCCAGCCGATCATCGTTCAACAACTCGCGCGGGGATCCCGAGCAGCTCGTGCACGGCCGCGCCCGAGGCCCAGCCCGCGATGTCATACAGCGGCGAGGGCGAGCACAGGCGGCTGGCCACCAGCGCGCAGACCGCCTCCCCGACCGACAGCTGCGAGCGCGCAGAGCGCGGCAACGCACCATCGATCGTGCCAGCGACATCGAGCTCTCCCAAGAACCGCCACGCCAACAACAATGGCCCCGACCTCGCGGCGCGTACCCGCAAGCGGCGGGTCCAGGCGCGCGAAGGAGCCAGCCAGCGCCTCCAGCTGCCCAGAGGCCTTCAACGCCTCCTTGCGACCCAGGTTTGCCACAACGCGATGGCGCACCCGTGCCACTGCTCGTCGCGGTAGCCCTCCACCATCTGGAGGTACGTATACGCGCGATCACCACGCCGAACAACGGTCTCCTTGACAAACATGTTGCCACAACCATAGCCGCCCCATCGGACGGAACTACAGCCACACTACACCAACAGTTGCCACAACAGACCGCGCTGCCCGCGCCCATAGCAAGCCGCACACCCTCATCCCGCCAAGCAAACCCGCGCGGCTACCCGCGCTCAACCGCGGAAAATGGGGCTAGCTGACGAGCAGCAGAGCCACGGGGCTCTTTCGCCATACGGAGAACCTGCCGCCGAGTATAGGGCAACCAGCCAACGCCGGGCAGCGTCAGCGCACAGCCAGCCCTCGGTAGCCACCCGAGCGCACGTAGAGGTCCATACGGGACCATCACCCGGCCGCGCTCACCGCCGAGCGCGCCGCGGACCACTTGCTTTTGGACAGACGAACTGGTAGCGTTTGGACAGATGAGCGCGACGCTTGAGCTTGCCCGCGAGTTGGATGTCAGTGATCGGACGCTGCGTCGGGCGGTGTCCCGGGAGCTGCTGCGTGGCGCGCGCCGGTCGGCGAATCGGCTTGTGATCTCGGATGACGAGCGGGCTTATGTGCGCAGTCATTGGGGCCTGCTGCAGACTCTGGTGGCGGCGCTTCGGACTGAGCCGGGTGTCGAGGCGGCGGTTCTGTACGGGTCCGTTGCGAAGGGCACCGACCATGCGGACTCCGATGTGGATCTGCTCGTCAAGTTGCGCGGCGCGGCGAGCACATCGGTGCCCGCGCTGGAGCGGCGCGTGACGCGGGCCGTGGGGCGTCCGGTGCATGTGGTTCGTCTGGAGGACGGGTTGGCCGATGGAGGGTTCGCGCTCGAGATCATCGATCATGGGCGTCCGTTGACAGATCGCGGTGATGTCTGGGCATCGCTGAGGCGCCGGCGGGCCGGTCTTGCGCGTAAGGCCGCGGCGCAGGCGGCTGCGCGTGAGCGGGAGATGGCCGCCGCCTGGGAGACGCTTGTGCGGGCAGCATGAGCACACCGCCCCCATCCAGTCAGCCGCCGTCTGGTGCGTCGTCCTTGAGCACGCCGCCGTCTGGTACGCCGCCCGCGGACACGCCGCCGTCCAGCTCGGTAGCGGATCGGGCGAAGCTGGAGCGCCAATCGCGCGGTGGCGGCCTTCGACGATGCGATGAACTCTTTCAACGAGTTGTTGCGCAACGCTTACGGGCTGGTTCATGGCTATCGGCGTGTTGGTCCGGCGATGCCGGTGGTGTATGAGGGGCTGGGGCTCACGTATGCGGCGGAGCTCTTGTGGGTCAACGACACCCGCAACGATCTCACGCACGACTATCCGGTCGCTGAAGCCACCCGTATCTTCGATGCGATCGCGGAGCTCGACCGTGTGTCCGTCAAGACGCTGCGCGAGATTCGGGATTTCGCGGCGAAGCAGGGCCTGGTTATCCCGGGTATCTCCTAACCGAGCACGGCGAGCCAGTAGGTGGTTCCGGAGACAACCAGAACGGGAGCGACCGCCGCCGTGTCCCACGCGCCAGCCCGCGAGGAGGAGAGCGAGCCGCCGGCGAGCAGCGAGCCGGGGTGGCCGCCGGCATTGGTGTAGAGACCCACGATCACGGTCCTCGCTGTGCTGCGGAAGTCGATGTAGACGTGCATCCGGCCCTGGGGAGATCGGGCACGAGATTCTCGAGCGCGAGCGGCGCGAGGGCTGGGGCTCGGGGACAACCAAGCGTCTCTCCTCGGACCTGCGCCTCATGGAGATGGGCCGCGGCTTCGCGCTCGTCGGGCGACAGTTTCCGCTGAAGATCGTCGACGAGGAGACGGGCGAGGCCGACGAGTTCTTCATCGACCTGCCGCCAACGTCAGCCGTCGCCGATCTCACGGCGAACGTAGGCCGAGAAGAGCGGGTCGGCCAACGTCCAGGAGCCCCGCCCGCCCGGCCTGATGACGATCGATGCGTCGGCGAGCGCGTTCAGCGCACGATTGACTGCCTTTTTCTCCAGGTCCGTATACGGGGAGCGGTGGTGCGCGAGGCGGATCGTGACCTCGACCGCGGTGTTGCTCATGGCCCGGATACGATCCATCAGGTCGCTGTGCCGGCCGGCATCGGCTGCCAGCGCGCCGCGGCGGCCACGCTCGGCGAGCGTGCCATCGATGTGACGGGCGCCCTCCTCGACCGAGGCGTGGTGCGCCTGCTGGGCGATCAGCATCGTCGACCGTGGGTGCCCTTCGCCCGAGGCGATGATGAGCTCCAGGGCCTCCTCGTTGACGGTGCAGCCGTCCTGGGCGAAGCGCTCGCCGAGTCCTGCGCTCCACTCATCCTCGGTAATCCGTGAAAGCTCGTGGAAGCCGCCGAACTGGTAGAGCGCACGACGCTGGTTGCTGAACAGATCGCGCATCAGATGCTCAACGCTGCCCGCGAACAGGCATGTCACGCGAGGGGAGGCGTGGAGGGTCTCGCGCAGCCGCTGGGTGATCTGCTCGGGGTCGCCGTAGGCGCCGCTGGTCAACTGCTGAAGCTCGTCGATCAGCAGGATCAGCTGCCGGTCGTCGCGCTCGGCGATCCGCTGGGGCAGTTCGAGGGCGAGGCTCAGTTCTCCCAATGGGTCGCGGTGTCTGCGTGTGGGCTCGAGCGCGATCTCCACCGCGTCGCCCAGTTCGGACTTCACGCGCAGCACTGCTGTCAGCGAGCGTCCGCTGAGCGCCCCCGAGCCGAGGTTACGCGTGCGCTCGAGCAGCCGCTTGACCGCCGAGCGGTTGGCGAGCGTCTCCCGGGCGAGCGCCTCGGCGAGCGAACCGGCGTTGGTGTACCTGAACAGGCTGATGCTCACCGTGTAGAGCCGTTTGCGACGGAGCGCCGCGATGGTCGCTTCGCAGACCGTGCTCTTCCCCGTGCGGCGCGGCGCGGCGACGACGCGGTGGAGTCCATCCGCAAGCTGGGAAGCAAGCTCCTCGACGTCGCTACGGCGGCCGATGAGCTTGCCCGGCGGACGAACCGGCTCCTCTGAGGGAAACAGATCTCGGGACCGCATACGAGCCATGTTGTCCATTATGCCAACTACGGTTGACGAGTTCGCCAACAGACTCGCCGAGAACGTTGCACCGCACCCCGCCGCGGAGCATGGAGGCTCCGCGCCCACGCGACGGCGAGCCACGTTCCCGAACCGACGCTCCGCTCGTCGCAAAGGCTCTACGCCGGCTCGGCACGCTCATCCACGAACCGGCCCTCGCCGGCGCCTCCGCGATCGACAAGTCCTTCCTGCTTGCGATGGCCAAGGACGACGGCCCGTCAAGGATGAAAGACATCCAGCAGCGTCTCGCGATCGACGTGAACTTCGCAAGCCAGTACCGGCTCCGGCTGATCGCATCAGAGCTCATCGAGTCAACAGGCCACGGCTACGTCGACTTCGCGCTTCCGTACCTTCGCGACTACCTCCGCGAACACGCCGCAGCTGCCGGGCTCGGAAACTGACACCTCCCGGGGCCGGCGATGTACTGTGCCCTGCCCCCGCGGGCGCCATTCACACTAATCGATCCAACTAACCGCTCCCCGCTGCCTGGATAGACAGTGGGGAGACGGCATTGTGTATATGCTTGTTGTGTCGATACCCAAACGTGAGGGGATGTTGCCGTGACTGATTTTCTGGACGAGAGGCGCGAGGAGATCGCCAGTCGCCTGACTGAGCTTGGACCGATCATGGATGAGTATGGCCGCCTGCAGGCTGCCGTCAAAGCGCTTGACGCGATCCCGGCCTCCTCGAACGGGATGTCCGTCTCCAAGCCGCCAGCCGGCCGCCGCCAACGGCGCGGCCGACCCCGCGGCGCTAAACCTGCCACCACCTCCTCGTCGAGCTGCTCCCGTGTCGCCATCGACCGCGAAGCCCACAGCTAAGGCCGCGAGGGGACGGCGCAAAGGGACCGGCAAGCGCGCCGCGCAGGCCCTGACCCTCATACAGAAGGCACCAGGCGTCACGATCCCCGAGCTCGCCGCCAAGATGGGCACACATGCGACCTACCTCTACAAAGTGCTTCCGGGCCTCGAAAAGGAAGGCAAGGTCCGCAAGGAGGGTCGCGGCTGGTATTCCAAGGAGGCGACGCCCGCCGGCTCGTAACGATCAGCGTCATCACGAGTATCGACACGGGTGGAGGTTCGTGATGAGTGAGCCGGTGTTGGTGGTGGCGGGGGTGTCGCAGGGCGTGTCGCGGGGCAAGGGGTGGGTGGGGCTGCTGAGCGACGTGTCGTTCGAGGTTGAGCGGGGTGAGGTCGTTGGGATTGTTGGCGGCCGGCGGTCCGGGAAGACGACGCTGTTGAAGATCGCGGCCGGGATCAAGACTCCTGAGAAGGGCAGCGTGCGGCTCGGGGAGCTGGAGTTGACGGGCCTGGCGGATCGCGAGCGCGCGCGTCTGTGGGGGCGCGAGCTGGTGTGGCTGAACCGGGCGGGCATGTCGCTTGGGCTGGAGGTCTCCAAGATCGTCGGCTGGCCGCTGGCGTTGCACCGTGGGCGCCGGGAGACCGAGCGGCGAGCCGCGGAGATGCTCGAGCGGGTCGGGGCGCGGGAGTGCGCCCACCAGCGGTGGGGCGATCTGTCTCCGTGGCAGCAGGTACTCGTCGGGTTCGCGCAGGGCTTCGCGGCCAGCCCGAGGGTCGTGGTCATAGACGATCTGCTGGACGCTCTTGGGTCGCGGGCGACCGAGGAGGCCTCCGACCTGCTGCGGGCGCTGATAGGAGAGTCCGAGTCCCGGTGCGGGGTCGTGATGTCCGCTTCGGACTTGGATTCGGCGATCTTCGCTGACCGGGTGTGGTCGTTGCGGCGCGGCGGCACGCTGGCGCCGACGACCGGCCACCGCCACACCCACGCCGAGGTCATCCCCTTCCCACCGCAACAGGCCGAGGCAGACAACTAGCCTTAGCAGAGCCCTCGGAGGGTCAGAAACAAAATCCGTCAACTGGAACGGACTGTTCCACTCAGCCATACATCAGTCTCGGCGTTGGGCTACGATCCCCCGCTGTGAACCGCCCGGGTGATATGAGGCCGCAGATGATGGTCCTTGGTCTGGTGGTCGAGCAAGCGGGAACCGTGGCGGACACACAGCTTCGCCTCACAGAAGTGTTCCCCTCGGCCGGCTTCTCGCGGAACGCAGCGCACACCAGCCTGCCGAGCTTGGCTGAGCAGGGCTATGTGCGCTTGGTCGAGCAAGGCGCCGAGACTTCACAGAACCGCTACGAGGCCACCGACGCAGGGATCGGGCACCTGCGGGAATGGGTCAGCACTCCACCCCCACCACCGGCGATCCGCGAGGCTGTCCACGGCAAGTTCGAGTTTGGCAGCCTGGAGGAGTTGGCGATGCTGTTGCGCATGATCCGGGTTGAGGAAAAGGCCTGCAAAGCCGAGAGCAACAAGGCGCACGCGCGGATGCTGTCCGAGCAGCGGACGCGACTCAAGCTCCCGGCGACGCATTGGCGCGCAGAACTCGGCATGGCCCTCAGCATGATCCATCTGAAGGATGTCGCGCTCACGTGGAACGACCGGGCGAATCGCCGGCTGGCGGTCGGCAATGAACTAGAAGAACTCATCAGACGGTTCCGGGGGAGGGCGGGCTAGTCGTGGCTGTGTTGGTGGTGGCGGGGGTGTCGCAGGGCGTGTCGCGGGGCAAGGGGTGGGTGGGGCTGCTGAGCGACGTGTCGTTCGAGGTTGAGCGGGGTGAGGTCGTTGGGATTGTTGGCGGCCGGCGGTCCGGGAAGACGACGCTGTTGAAGATCGCGGCCGGGATCAAGACTCCTGAGAAGGGCAGCGTGCGGCTCGGGGAGCTGGAGCTGACGGGCTTGGCGGATCGCGAGCGCGCGCGTCTGTGGGGGCGCGAGCTGGTGTGGCTGAACCGGGCGGGCATGTCGCTTGGGCTGGAGGTCTCCAAGATCGTCGGCTGGCCGCTGGCGCTGCACCGTGGGCGCCGGGAGACCGAGCGGCGAGCCGCGGAGATGCTCGAGCGGGTCGGGGCGCGGGAGTGCGCCCACCAGCGGTGGGGCGATCTGTCTCCGTGGCAGCAGGTACTCGTCGGGTTCGCGCAGGGCTTCGCGGCCAGCCCGAAGGTCGTGGTCATAGACGATCTGCTGGACGCTCTTGGGTCGCGGGCGACCGAGGAGGCCTCCGACCTGCTGCGGGCGCTGATAGGAGAGTCCGAGTCCCGGTGCGGGGTCGTGATGTCCGCTTCGGACTTGGATTCGGCGATCTTCGCTGACCGGGTGTGGTCGCTGCGGCGCGGCGGCACGCTGACGTTGACGACCGGCCACCGCGACACCCACGCCGAGGTCATCCCCTTCCCACCCCAAGCGGAGGCAAGCGGGGCGTAGGCTTCAGCCAGTGCTCGAGCTGCGCAACGTCGTCAAGCACTACCACGTGGGCGGCGGCAAGCCGATCCGCGCCGTTGACGACGTTTCGATGAAGGTCGGGGCCGGCGAGCTCGTCGCGCTCTACGGGCCATCCGGGTCGGGCAAGACGACCTTGGTCGAAGTGGTCGCTGGGTTGAAGGCGCCCGATAGCGGCAGCGTCCTGGTGGACGAACGCGATGTCGTGCGGATGTCACGCAAGGAGGCCGCGGACTATCGCCTGAACGTGCTGGGGATGGTGATGCAGCCGAGTACGTTGCAGCCGGGCGCGAGAGCGATCACAAGCGCGTCGCTGAAGCTGCTGATGTCGAGTGTCCGCAGCGCGCACTCCCGGATCAAGCCGTTGATGGTGGAGCTCGGGCTCGGCGAGCGGCTGTACCATCGCACGGAGGCGTTGTCGATGGGTGAGCGCCAGCGGGTATTGATCGCTCTCGCCCTCTCGCGGGAACCGAAGCTCGTGCTGGCCGATGAGCCGACCGCGAGCCTGGACACCGAAAACACGCGGAAGGTTTTGGCGCTGCTGCGGGATCTGTGCCGCAGCCGTGGCATGGCGCTCCTGCTCGCCACGCACGACCCGGAGGCAGCCGCCTACGCGGACCGGACCCACGAACTGCGCGACGGACGCCTCGGGGAGCGGCGGTCAGCGGAGCCGCTGCCGGCCGTCGGCGAGCCTGTACGTGGTGCGTGAGGGGACGCGATGCGCCTATCCGGTATCCGCTACATCTACGAAGCCCGCCTCGGCGCGAGGGCTGTGCTTGTGCAGGAAGGATTCGCGATCCTGGGGATCGCGGTTGGTGTTGCGCTGCTCTTTGCCTCCCAGGTGTCGAGCACCAGTCTGACCCGTGGGGTGGCGCAACTCAACAGCCAGCTCATCGGCGACGCCCAGCTGCAGCTGAAGGCAAGGGGCGTCGAAGGCGTCTCTGAACGTTTGCTGCGCGAAGTCCGCCAAGCACCTGGCGTCAAGGCCGCGATGCCTATGTTGGAACGACAGGTCAACCTCTTTGGCCCTCGCGGCGAACGTTCGGTGGATCTCATCGGCATAGAACCCCAGTCGGTGAGAGCAAGCGGACCGCTCCTGCGCCGATTCTCTGCCAGGCAGCTCTCCTCCGTGCGAGCGATCGCGCTTCCCCTACCGCTGGCCCGGGAAATCGGCGTGAGACCTCTCGAAGTCATACGGCTGCAGGTCGGAGCCAGATTTGTGGAAACCCTCGTAGCCGCGACACTCGAAGAAGCGGACATCGGTGGACTGGATCGCAGTCCGATCGCGGTCACGTCGATAGGCTACGCCCGGCGGCTCACAGAGGCGCCGGGCCGCCTGACGAGGATCTTCGTCCGCTACGAGCCTGCCCGCGCCAGTGAAGCGCGCGCCGCGCTCGCGCGCCTGGCCCACAACTGGAATGTGAACCTACAGCCGAGCACCTTCGAATCGCGCGTGTTCGCGGTCGCCGTCTCACCAGAGAACAAGAGCGAGCAGCTTTTCTCCGGGATCTCCGCGCTGGTGGGATTCATGTTCGCGCTCAACGCGATGCTCATCACTGTGCCCTCGCGACGCAAGCTGATCGAAGACCTCCGCCCCCACGGCGCCACTCGCCTGATGACTGTGCAGATACTGCTTGTCGATGCCGCCGTACTCGGCATCCTGGCCTGCGCCCTAGGGCTTGCGCTTGGGGACCTGCTGTCGATTGAGGTATTCCACGTGACACCCGGCTACCTCAAGTTCGCCTTCCCGATCGGCTCGCAGCGGATCATCACGTGGCAGACGGTCGTGCTCGCGGTCGGCGTCGGCATGGCAGCGGCGGTCGTGGGGGTCTTGTGGCCTGTCCGCGCGATCCTCGCCGGCCCGCTGGAACCCACCGTGGACCCCGTGGAGAATCGGCGGTCCCGGACCGCCGCTCGGCTCCTGACGGGGCTCGGGTGCCTGGCAATCACGACATACACGCTGGTCATCGACACCAAGGCGGCGGTACTCGGAAACATAACGCTCGTTTTCGCCCTCGTGTGTCTGCTGCCGTTCCTCTTCGATGGAGTGGTGGCCCTGTTTGAGCATCTGTCGAACCTTATGGATGACGTGGGGTCCGGGCTTGCGGTATCGGAGCTGCGTACTCCACAGACTCGTGTGCGTTCTTTGGCGATCGCCGCGACGGGCGCACTGGCCGTTTTCGGCACCGTCGAGTTCGGGGGCACTCAGGCCAACCTCACACGGGGGTTGGACGCTTCGGTACTCGGTATCGACGCAAATGCGGACCTGTGGATCGTGCCAAGCGGTGACTCCAGCCTCCAGACTACCGTCCCGTTTCAGGAGGTCGAACGCGAGCTCCCTGGCTTCGCTGCCGGGGGTGCGCCGGCTGTCGATCTACCGCGGCAGCTTCATGGATTGGGGCGACCGCCGGATCTGGGTGATCGCGCCGGCGCCCAGCATCGAACACCCGATCCCTACCAGTCAGCTATTGAGTGGTGTGCCGAGCACGGTAACGGCACGGGTCCGCGATGGCGGCTGGGCGGTCCTCTCGCAGAGCCTTGTCGCCGAATACCACCTCCACATAGGGGAGCGGTTCACGCTGCCATCGCCGCGCCCCGAGACCCTCGCGCTTGCGGGTGTAACAACAAACCTCGGCTGGCCCCCCGGCGCGATCGTCATGAATGCCGATGACTACGCGCGGGCCTGGGAAAGCGACGACCCAAGCGCGTATCAGATACAGACGACCCCGGGAACGAGCCCATCCGCCGAGCGACCGCTGCTCCGCCGCGCTTTGGCCGGAATCGGGCTATCCGTCCAGACGGCCGCGGAACGTGAGCAGCTCCACCACACCGAGGCGACTCAGGGCCTCTCACGCCTCACGCAGATCCGGGTGCTCATCCTGATCGCGGCGATTCTCGCGGTTATCGGGGCGATGGCCGCGATGATCTGGTCGCGGCGGGAACGGATCGCGTCGATGAAGTGCCACGGGTTCAGGGAAGGGGTTCTCTGGCGGTCGCTGGTGTGGGAGAGCGCCGTCATGCTCGTGGCGGGATGCTTGGCCGGAGCGACCTTCGGTCTCTACGCCCAGCTGCTGGGCAGCCACTTTCTGTCCACGGTAACCGGCTTCCCGATCGTGTTCGACATCGAAGGCGCGGCGGCAATCACGAGCTTTGCTCTGGTCACCTTCATAACCGTCGCCGTGCTCGCCATCCCGGGGTATCTGGTAGTGCGTGTGCCGCCGAGCACCGTCAGCCCGGCGTACTAGCCGACCCACGCCAGGTCTCCCACTCGACCGATCTGACCCTGCCCCGGTCTCCCGCCGGCAGGTATGCGCCCTTGTTGGCGCCGTTACACGCGAGCTGACGTGGGGCCTGCCGGCGGTCCGCCGAGAGGTCCGCCACTGGCGGAATCTGGCGGCGCAGATGCCGCGAGGCCCGCTGCGCGAGGACGCGCTTGACGCGCTCGAGCGCAAGCGCGGGCAGAGTGACGGCGCGGCGCTGTTCTCCATCCTGCCGCGGAAGCGAAACCGTGGCTACCTGCGGCTACTCGTCGCCTACCAGATCATCTGGGACTACCTGGACAGCGTCAACGAGCGCGGCGCCGCGGCCGGCGTTGCGAATGGGCGCCAGCTGCATCTCAGCGCTCTTCGACGCGCTCGACCCCAATGGCCCCATACGCGACTACTACCGACATAGCCCCTGGCAGGAAGACGGAGGGTATCTGGGGGCGCTCGTGGCGACCTGCCGCGGGTGCTGCGCCCACCTGCCCTCTTACGGGCGTGTCCGCGATCTCGTCCTGCGCGATGCCCGGCGAGCCCAGGTACTCGCGATCAACCACGATCTCGACCCGGTCCGACGCGACACGGCGCTACGCGCCTGGGCGGACGTGGAGTTTCCCGAGGGCCACGAGGCACGTTGGTATGAGCTCACCGGCGCGGCGAGCGCCGCAATCGCCGCGTTTGCGCTACTGGCCCTGGCGTGTGAACCGTACTGCGACGAGGAGCAAATCGCACGCACACACGCCGGGTACTTCCCGTGGGCATCCGCAGCCGCGACCATGTTGGACAGCTACGCCGATCAGGCCGAGGACGCCGCCAACGGTGATCACAGCTACATCGCGCACTATCCAACGCCCGAGGTAGCGGCAACTGAGACGTGTCGTCTCGTGCGCCGCTGCCTGCGCGAGCTTCACACATTGACCAACAGTGAGGCACACGTCCTGATCGCCTCAAGCATGGTCGCGCTGTATCTCTCGAAGGACAGCGCCCGACAGCGGACCATGCGCTGCTGGAGCGCCCAGATCGCTGACGCCGGCGGCTCACTCACCCACACCCTACTTCCAGTCCTGCGGCTCTGGCGAGCCGCCTATGCCCCTCCGTTCATCGTAACCCAAACAAAAGGAGACACCCATGTCAACCAATAGGCTCATCATCGATAGCGATACGACTCAAGCGGGAACTTCCGCCCAGCCCACCACACCCGGCGATAGTACAGACGCTAGGAGGCAGGTGGTTGCCTTACGCCTACCTCGAACACTGTCAGGCCGTGTGCGGCCACCGCTTCACACTTTACCCACTGGACATGCCGCCGCTCGTTTTCCTTACAGACCCGCAGGACATACGGGCAGTCCTCACCGGCGACGCGCGCGAGCTGCACCCAGGCGCTGGCGCGTCCATCATCGCACCCCTGATCGGCGAGCGTGCATTCATGCTGTGCGAGGAAGACGAGCACGTTCACGCACGCAAGGCAATCACACCCGCGTTCCACAAGCGAATGGTCACAGAACAGACGGCTACCCTGACGAGCGTCGTTGAGCGAGCCGTCGCGTCATGGCCGCTGAACAGGCCCGTGGCGCTGCATCCCCACATCCGCGCCCTTACCCTGACTGTGATCCTGAGGATCATCTTCAGTGACCAGGGCAGGATGTTGGCGCCGCTGCACGCACGGCTTATGCGGATGCTGAACGTAACCGACAGCTTCCTCCTCCAGGAGCCAAAGCTACGACACCTCCCGGGCTGGCGGGCAACGTGGCGCGCGTTCATCGGCGAGCGTGCCGAGGTCGACGAGCTGATCCATCGGCTCGTGCGGCGACAGGCGATCGGGCGGCGCAGCGAAAGGCGACCTGCTCGACCTCCTGCTCGCGGCCGAGAACCCGGACGGTTCGCCCATGTCCGAGGAGCAGATACGCGACAACCTCATGGCGATGATCCTGGCGGGCCACGAGACGACGACGGGCGAGCTGGCCTGGGCATTCCAGCTCCTCGCGCACAACCCGGAAGTGCAGCGCCGACTCGCGGAGGAACTGGACAGCGGCACAGGCGAGGACTACCTCACCGCGACAGTGCACGAGACGCTGCGCCACAGGCCGGTATTCCTGTTCGCCATCCCACGAGCGGTCGTCAAGCCGATCGAGATCGGAGGCTGGACCTACCGTCCCCCGGCCCATCTCGCGGCGTGTACCTACCTGATGCACCACAACCCCGAGCTGTACCCCAACCCACACCAGTTCCGCCCCGAGCGCTTCCTCGACGAAACGCAGCAGCCACGGACGTGGCTCCCCTGGGGAGGAGGGCGTAAGCACTGCCTCGGCCGCCATTTCGCGCTGCTGGAGGTCCAGACGATCCTGCGCCACGTCTTATCGACAAGGGCTGTGGGACCGGCGAGCCGTCAGATGGAGAGGCCGCGGTGGCGCAGCGCGATCCTCGTGCCCCGTGCCGGGGGACGGGTCATCCTCAGCGGCCGGGAGGGGCAGAGCGGGTAGCCCTGGCGGGCGTTGTCGGCGAGCCGAGAGTCCGCCGACAACGCCCCCGCTGGCCTCCAGATAGCAACGCTGGAATGGCTTGAGCGGTGAGATCGCCTCGGCCATGCGTTAGCCGAAGAACGTTTATGTTCGCCGACTAACGACCTGCGGGCAAATTCGCCGTCGTAGAAGGGTTTGCGTGGAAAGATCACCAGGCGATGGCGCAACAGGAAACATCCTGGCTTATACACGAGAGCTGCACCGCCGCGGGTAAGGCGCTCCTGGCGTGCCTGCCCGCGGCGGAGCAGCGGGATCTGATCGCGAAGCTGCGCCTCACACGGCGTACCCCCAAGACGATCACGACCAAGACCGCCCTGCGCGCCGAGCTCCAGCGGATCCTCGCCCACGGCGGTGTGGCGATCGAGGACGAAGAGCTGTTTGCCGGCAGGCGTGCCTTTGCCGCTGTGGTGGTGGACACGGAGGGCTGGCCGGTCGCGGCGGTCGAGCTGAGTGTTCCAGCGCAGGCGTACACCCGCAACCAGCTGCTGGAGCAACTCGGCTCCAAAGTGACCACCACGGCACGGCACATCGCCGTGGCTCTGCGGTGAGCCGCCGCGACTGAAGACCAGATGTGATGTGTGAGATCCGTGGGCAGCTCCAGCAGCTTGAAAACCCTGATCCGCAGGTGCTGATCGGGGAGCTGATTGGGGCGGCGATGCCCAAGGCTCCGCTGCAGTGGGCAGAGGATAACCCCGACGCCCCGCTCGGATCCTTCGCTCGGCGGAGTCTCTCAGAACTCGCCTCCCATCAAACGCTGCTGGTCTACCTCACCCCCGCTGAAGCAGAGGAGGATCCGGGTGTCCCGACAATGGGCCGCGCCTTTAGAGACCATCACGACGTGCTGCACGACCTCGGAGTCCTCGTCATCGGCGTAAGCACCCAACCGCTGGCCGAACAGCACGAGATCGCGAGCGTCGAGCTCTATCCCCAGACCCTGCTCTGCGATGAGCTCCTCGTGCTCGTCAGAGCGCTCGGGCTCCCCGTGACTATCGACGCCGCGAAGGTCGAGTACCAGCCAATTGTGCTGATCGTCGCGGATGGTCGCATCGTACACGTCATCTACCCGATCGACTCCCCTCGCCGGAGCGCCGAGGAAGCCCTTGAGTGGCTCACCGAGGACGCATCATCCGACAGACCCCGGGACGGGCGCCACGAACCCACAGAGCGCGAACAATGAGGCGCGGACCGGCTCCTCTGAGAGAAACAGATCTCGGGACCGCAGCGTGCGGCGGCGACCGCCACCGACCATAGCACGCGTGCTACGCTATCGGTCATGGCACGCCAGATCACACAGCGTCAGCTGCGCAACGACAGTGGCGAGATCATGCGAGACCTGGACCGCGGCGAATCGTTCATCGTCACCCGCAACGGGGCGGCGGTGGGAGAGCTGCGACCGATCCTGCGGCGGCGGTTCGTGCCGGCCGATGTGGCGCTCGCCGCGTTCAAAGGCATGACGCGGATCGACCACAGGCGGTTTCGCGCCGACGTCGATCGCCTCATAGACCAGGATCCGACACCGCGGACCCGGGCCAAGCCGCGTGCCTGATCCCGAGCGGCGCCCGCGCGGACTGCTCGACACCTCGGCGGTGATCGACCTCGACCTGCTCAGCGAGGAGGATCTGCCGGTCGAGCTCGCGATCTCCGCGGTCACGATCGCCGAGCTTTCGGCCGGCCCGCACGCAACCACCGACCCGCAGGAGCGAGCCGGCCGGATCGAGCGCCTGCAGGCAGCCGAGGCGACCTTCGACCAGCTCCCCTTCGACGCCTCCGCGGGTCGCGCCTACGGGCGTGTCTACGCCGCTCTGCTCACAGCGGGCCGCAGGGCGAGAGGCCGGCGAGCGCTCGACATGCTGATCGCCGCCACCGCCCTCGCAAACGAACTTCCGCTCTACACATGCAACCCCGATGACTTCGAGGGGCTCACAGGGCTCCTCGAAGTCCTGGCCGTATCCCCCGTCTCCCCGAGTGCCGGAGGCGAGGCCGGGACGGCCGGCGAGCGCTGAGGAGCGGTCCGGCGAGGCCCGCCTCACCACGGCGATGCCGAGACGGTGGGCGAGCGCCGAGGAGCGGCCCGGCTAGGAGTTCTAGCCTCTGTCGATTGGCGGCCACTCCAGCTGCTCAGCCAGTCCCTGCGCCCCCAGATCGACGAGTCCGCTGCGCTCGATCGGATGGTACGTGCGGTCTTTGAGCTCGAGCCAGCTGACGGAGTGCTCCTGCGGGTCGACGATCAGCACCTCGTCCACGCCGTGGGTGGCGTAGAACGGCAGCTTCTCCCACGTCTCATCACCCGGCGAGACGATCTCCACGACAAGGGCGGCGGTCGGATGCCAGGTGCCGTGGGCGCCAGGCCGGTGCAGAGCGCCATCCGGTACCCGGAAGTCGTGTTCTGACTCACCGAGATTGCACTGGCCGGTGGGCTCCAGGTCCGCCGCGCGGGCCGCGGGACCCAAGATCATCAGCAGCTGGGCTTCGAGCGCGGCGTGCGTGTGGCTTGGGGCGGGAACCATGTGGTAGACACCCTCCCAGACCTCATCGATGCGATCAAGCCCCGCTCGGCGCCGGCGCTCGAGCACTGGGTCGAGCCCGGCCGTCGGAGGGTCCAGGACCAGTGTTCGCATACGCCAGAGCCTACCAGCGTCCGTCAGCCCGCCGGCGGGCTCGCCCTTGCACGCCTTGCTCCCACGGCCCCCGGTTGATAGGTTCACCCAAGGCGCGTGCCCTCACCGCCCGCGGTGTCCTGGCCGGGGAGAGGGGGATCGTGCGGCGACATCTCCGATGGCGTCGCGTACAGGTCGTGGGGGAGGCTGTTATTCTGCAATCGCAAATTGCTCATACCTTTCGGAATAGAAACCGACCTCGCGGCGACAGCCGAGCTCGCACCGGCCGCATCGACGTCGGCGATATCCGCGGAGCTCTCCCACCTGGCATGCCCCGATATGCGCTCCCCCGGCAAGAACCAGCCTTTTTCGGCACCCCCCGGAGGCAAATGTGCGGCAAGTCTGGCCGTCGCCCTACGTTGACGCAGAGTGGAGTGCGAACCGACCTCGACGGTGATTGGCGTGTGCGCGGACGATAGCCCGAAGATAAGCAGCGAGCGCGATGCCCGCGTCGAACGCAGGCTGACGATCGGCCTCGAACCCTTCGCGTGGGAGGCGCTCGAGCAGGAGTCCGCCAAGCTCAAGGTCTCGATCGAGGAGCTCGCGAGCTTCGCGGTGCTCTACTACCTCGCGGACGGCGACAGCGGACGCATCGCACGGCGGCTGCCGACGACCCACCCGCTCGGGGAGCCGCACCCGCTCGGGAAACTGCTGCGCGGCTGAGCCCCGGAGGAGCTATCCCGGCGAGAACCTGCAGGCCGAGACGCCAGGGGGCGAGGAGGCCGAGACGCCCACGGGGTCGATGAGATCCAAGCTCAGACGCGTGCTCGGCCGGCCATCGTGGTCGGAGCCATCCCGCGGCTCGTGAGCTCCGCGGCGAGCGTCCTGCGTCCGCGGTGGTGCAGACCGTGGACCGACCCCTCGCTCTTGCCGGTGAGCTTCGCGATCTCGACCGGCGAGAGACCCGCGACGTGGCGCAGGATCAGAACTTCGCGTTGGGCCAGGGGCAGCGTGTCGAGCGCCTCGCGCAGATCCTGCATCCTCCCGCTCGCCGCCGGGTCGGACTCCTCGCGATGATCGGCCTTCCTGATCTCCTCCACCGGGATCAGGCGCTCGCTGCGGATGTAGTCCATCGTGACGTTGCGCGCGACTCGCAGGGCCCACGCGAAGAAGGGGACGTCCCGCTCCTCGTATTTGCCGATCACCCGCATCAGCTTGGTGAAGACGTGCTGGGTGATGTCCTCGGCTTCGTGGTGGTTGTGAACGATGCTGCGCACATAGCCGTAGATGTTGTCGGCGTAGCGCGCGTAGAGGAACCCGAGCGCCTCGCGGTCGCCGCTCTGGGCCCGTTTGATCGCCTGCGAGACCAGGCGCGAGTTGGTCTCCCCCTGGCGGGCCGCGGGCGCATCCGATCCGGTGTGCCGGAGCGGTCGCTCCAATCCTTGCACTCTGCTCAATCCCTGCCATTGGCACTGTCGATACCCCCGTATCGCGGTCGATTCTCCCGGCTCACTCGATCCATGAGCGATGCGCAGGAAAGCGAAGCCTTCTCATATCTGCGGTGAAGCTACATGTCCTCACTCGAAACAACGCTAAGCAGTTGTAAAAAATCTGAGCCCAATGTTCGTGACGATTGCCCGAGACCCGACAGCCGACATCGCGGCTGAGGCCCCAGACGACCGACCCCTTACCTTCGGTCACGCCACGACATTCGGTCAAGACTTGACAAGACGCAGAAAGCGCGACGCTCCCTGCGTCGATATGCGCTCAATGCTGTAGCTGGAACCCCTCCGTTGTATCCCGATCCAAACCCGGCAGCCACCTTGCAATTTGCGGCTACTTGAGCGGGACCCTACCACACTGGACGAATTTTTGAAAGCAAATCTTGCGGACGCTCGGGGGCCGGCTACTGCGCCGCCCCGCGCGGGCGGAAGGGCTCCTCCGGCGCCTCGGTCCCCGGCCCGGAGAGCCCGAAGGCGGCGTGCAGGGCGCGCACCACCGACTCGACGCGATCGCGAGGGATGACGCACGAGATCTTGATCGGCGAGGTGGAGATCATCTCGATGTTGAGCCCCTCGGCGGCGAGCACCCTGAACACCTTCGCGGCCACGCCCGGATGCGAGCGCATGCCCGCGCCGACGATCGAGACCTTGCCCATCTGCTCGAGCGCGATCAGCTCCGAGAACGCCTCGCCGGCGAGCGGCTGCAGCGCCGCGCGCGCGGCGCGCAGATCCTCGCGCGGGACCGTGAACGAGATCTCGGCCAGGCCGCCCGCGGAGGTGGGCACGTTCTGGTCGATCATGTCCACGTCCACGCCGGCCTCGGCGAGCGCCTCGAAGATGCTCGCCGCCACGCCGGGCCTGTGATGGACGCCGATCAGCGTGACCATCGCCTCCGAGGTCGAGTGGGTGACTGCGGTGATGAGGGGCCTCTCGACGTGATCCATGCTCTCTCCTTCCGGCACCACCACGGTACCGGGACGGTCGTCGAAGGAGGAGCGGCAGTGGATCCGCACCCCGTGGTTGCGCGCGTACTCCACCGAGCGCAGCTGCAGCACGCCCGCGCCGGAGGCCGCCATCTCCAGCATCTCCTCGAAGGAGACCGCCGCGAGCTTGCGCGCGTCCGGCACGATCCGGGGGTCCGCGCTGAACACGCCCTCCACGTCGGTGTAGATTTCGCACACCTCCGCCCCCACCGCCGCCGCGACGGCGACCGCGGTCGTGTCCGACCCCCCGCGACCCAGCGTGGTGACGTCCCGGGTCGTGGTGAGACCCCTGGAAGCCCGCCACCAGCACGATGTGGTCCTCCTCCAGGGCCGCCTCGATGCGCTCCGTGCGCACGTCGAGGATCCGCGCGCGGGTGTGCGAGGTGTCGGTCACGATCCCCGCCTGCGAGCCCGTCAGCGAGATCGCGCGGTGGCCGAGGTCCTTGATCGCCATCGCGCACAGCGCGCAGGAGATGCGCTCCCCGGTGGAGAGCAGCATGTCCATCTCGCGCGCATCCGGCGCCGCCGAGATCTCCTGCGCCATCGCGATCAGCTCATCCGTGGTCTTGCCCCGCGCGGAGAGCACCGCCACCACGCGCGCGCCCGCCTCGCGCCGCTCCACGACGCGCCGCGCGGCGCGCTTGATCCGCTCGGCGTCCGCGACGGAGGTCCCGCCGAACTTCATCACCACTATCTCCGACACGCCCGCCAGGATATCGGTGCGCGCCGGGTGGCGCTCAACCGGGGGGCCGGCATGGGCTCCGCCCTGGACGGTGAGCCCGGCGAGCGGGTGGCGCTCACGGTGGGCCGGCATGGGCCGCCCTGGACGGTGAGCCCGGCTGAGCCCGGTGAGCGCCTATCCTGGGAGGGTATTGTCAATGAGCAACCGACTCGCCATAGGGTGTAGGACGTGGCCTACCGCACGAGCATCTTCGTCGACTTCTGGAACTTCAGCCTGCAATGGCGCAATCGCGCCAGCGGCGATCGCATCGACTGGCCGAGGGTGCCCTCGGCGCTGCTCTCCGAGAGCGAACGGCAGCTTCAGATCGCGGGCTTCGGAGACTCGCTGCACCTGGAGGAGACGCTGGTGTACGCCTCCTACGACGAAGACGAAGCCGGGAGGCGGCTGAAGGGGTGGTTCGACGCGTTCCTCGACAAGCAGCCGCGCTTCCGCGTGAACACGCGCCTGCGCCGCTCGAAGCCCCGATCGGTCTACTGCCGCGCCTGCGAGCAGAGCATCGACCGCTGCCCCCACTGCGAGGAGCCGATGCGCTGGTCGCCCGAGAAAGGCGTGGACACCGCGATCGTCACCGGGCTGCTCTCGCTCGCCGGCGAGAGCGCGTTCGACGCGGCGATCCTCGTCTCCAGCGACACCGACTACCTGCCCGCGGTCGAATACGCGAGAACTGCAATCGTCAGCGGCCTCAAGGTCCCCAACGCCACGACTGGGCCAACCACGGACACGGAGATCGCGCGGGCCCGCTGGGTGTACACTCCACCGCGACGGGATCGTTCCCGTCCTGCGCCAGGCGAGACGCCCCCGCGATATTCATCAGAGATGGAGGCCGCGCAGGCGCGCAGACTGTCTTGCGGGAGATCCCGCCTCGCCAACCCCTGCCGGCTCTTCACCGGTGCTCGCGCCGACGATCCAGCGGCGCCTACAGAGCTCGGCGACCTGAGAGCGCCTTGCCGAGGGTGACCTCGTCGGCGTACTCGAGGTCCGAGCCCATCGGCAAACCGCTGGCCAGGCGGGTCACCTTCAGCTGGGGGGCGCGCTCGTGCAGCTCCTGCGCGATGTGCAGCGCGGTCGCCTCTCCCGTGGTGGTGGGGTTGGTGGCGAGCACCACCTCCCTCACGGCGCCCGTCGCGTCCGAACCCGAGCCGCCGGGGGCCGGATCCACCGGCACGGGGTCCGCCTCCAGCGGCCCGCCCACCGCGCCGGGGTCCCCCCGCCCGAGGCGACACGGGCGTAGAGCTCCGCGATCTTCAGATCCTCCGGGTCCACCCCGTCGATCGGGGAGAGCGCCCCGCCGAGCACGTGGTAGACGCCGTCGAACTCGTGCGTGCGCTCCATCGGGATCACGTCGCTGGGCTCCTCCACCACGCAGATCACCCCGTGGTCGCGGCGGGGGTCGCGGCAGATGCGGCAGCGCGGCTCGTCGGTGAGGTTGAAGCACACCTCGCACAGCCCGATCCGCTCCTTCACGTCGAGAATCGCCTGCGCCAGCGCGGTGGCGTCCTCCCCGGAGGCGCGCAGGATGTGGAAGGCCAGCCGCTGCGCCGTGCGGTTGCCGATGCCGGGCAGCTTCGAGAGCTCCGTGACCAGCTTCTGGACGGGTGGAGCGAAGGTGCTCACTCCTACAGGCCCGGCAGGCCGAGGCCGCCGAGCGCGCCCAGGTCCAGGCCCCCCGTCGCGCCGCCCAGCTTCGCTCCCGCCAGCTCCTGCGCGGCGCGCAGCGCCTCGTTGACCGCCGCGAGCACCATGTCGCCCAGCATCTCCACATCCTCCGGGTCCACCGCCTCCGGGGCGATCGTCACCGACCTCACCTGCAGGTCCCCCGAGACCTGCACCCTCACCACGCCCCCGCCCGCGGAGCCCTCGACGGCTTCGTGCCTGAGCGCCTCCTGCGCCTCCTCCATCTCGCGCTGCATCTTCTGCACCTGCTGGAGCATCTGCTGCATGTTGGGTCGCCTCTGCTGGGCCATTGTGCTCGCTCCTATTCGCTCTCGCTCATTGCCTCGCCCGCGCCGACAAGCTCCTCCGCATCGAGCTCCTCCTTGAAGCGTGCCACCCACTCCTCCTCCGTGCGCGGCGCCCCCGGAGCGCTGCCCCTCCACGGGCGGCGAGCTCGCTCGCGCAGCTCGTAGGACACCCGCAGCCGCCGCTGCCCCGTGAGCTGGCGCAGCGCCTCCGTCACCGCCGCCCTGTGGACGCTGTCCTCCGCCTTCTTCTTCAAGAAGGACGCCGTGGAGGCGAACGCCACCGTCAGCTCGCCCTCGCTCACCGCCACCGGCCGCGCCTCCGCGAGCACCGCGCTCAGCAGCTTGTTCTCCGCCCCCACCAGCTCCACCACCGCGGGCCACAGCACGCCGAACGCCTCCACGTCCCCTTCC
Organism: uncultured Solirubrobacterales bacterium; assembly: GCA_963813765.1. Lineage (GTDB taxonomy): Bacteria > Actinomycetota > Thermoleophilia > Solirubrobacterales > Solirubrobacteraceae > Palsa-744. The sequence goes on along the minus strand of CAWFAB010000001.1, from coordinate 323,577 downwards.
CCCGCGGGCTCCTCGACCGGCGGCGGCTGCTCCGCCGCCGCGGGGGCGCGCTCCGCCGCGGGGGGCTGCTCCGCCGCCGCGGGGACGGGCTGGCCGCGGGGGGCTCGCTCCGCCGCGCTCGAGGTCGTCACATCGGCCCCCCGGCGCGGCGCGCTGTGCTCCCGGGATCGCGGTGCGAACGCCGCCAAGGCCGCCTCGGGCGGCCTCCCTCCATCCTCCCCTCCAAGCTGTCCCTCCAGGCGCTCGATCCTGGCGAGCAGCGCCCCGAGCGAGCTGTCCACCTCCGGCCTCGCCGCCTTCACCAGGGCCAGCTCCAGCTGCGTGCGCGGGTCCCCCCCCCGCCTTCACCGCCTCCAGCGCGCTCCCGAGCTGCTCCAGCAGGCGCACCACCGTCGCCTGCGCCACACGCCCCGCCTGCGCCTCCAGGCGCGCGTCCGCCTCCGGCGTGAGCGGAGCTCAGCCGGGACCTCCCCCACGGCCCGCACCACCAGCAGCTCCCGCGCGCGCACCTCGAGGTCCGCCGCGAACGCGCCCGCGTCGCGCCCGCTCTCCGCGCACCCCGCCACCGCGAGCAGCACCCGCGCGCGCGTCCCCCGCCCGCACCGCGTCGATCGTCTGCTCCAGAAGTCGCGAATCCGTGGCGCCCAATACCGCCAGCACGTCCTCCAGCGCGATCTTCGGGCCGCTGTAGGTGAGCAGCTGCTCGAGCGTCCCCAGCGCGTCGCGGAAGCTCCCGGTCGCGGAGCGCGCCACCGCCGCCACCGCCTCCGCGGGGATCTCGATCGCCTCGGCCGCCGCCGCGCGGCGCACGACCGCCGCGATCTGCTCCACCGTGGGGCGCTGGAAGTCGAAGCGGTGGCAGCGGTCCACCACCGTCGGCGGCACCTTCTGCGCCTCGGTCGTCGCGAGCACGAACACCGTGTTCGGCGGCGGCTCCTCGAGCGTCTTCAGGAACGCGTTCCACGCCGCCGTCGAGAGCATGTGCGCCTCGTCGAGGATGTACACCTTGCTGCGCCCGCTCACCGGCGCGAACGCGACGCTCTCGCGCAGCTCGCGGATGTCGTCCACCGAGTTGTTCGACGCCGCGTCCATCTCGATCACGTCCAGCGAGCTCGCCCGCGCGATCGCCCGGCACGACTCGCACTCCCCGCACGGCTCCACCGTTGCGGTGGGCGTCGCGCTCACAGTTCAGGCACGCCGCGAGGATCTTCGCCATCGAGGTCTTCCCCGTCCCCCGCGAGCCCACGAAGAGGTACGCGTGGTGCACCCTCCCGCGCTCCACCGCGTTGCGCAGCGTGCGCACCACCGCCTCCTGGCCCACCACCTCCGCGAACGTCCGCGGGCGGTTGCGCCGGTACAGCGACTGCTGTTGTTGCTCGCGCTCGGGCACCCTCGGCTGAGTCTACCCGGGGCCACGGTTTCGCCCGAGGCGGGGCCGGGTGGCCTGTGGGCGATGTCCCCCGGCTTTGCCGGCCCCCGCCCGAGTGGGTAGCGTCCGCGCTCGTGGTCCCCCCGTCCAAGCATCTCCCCGCGCGGCTCGGCGCGGCGCTGTCGATCCTCGCCGGGGCCGTGCTGCTGCGGCTCGTGGGGGGCGTGGGGTTCGCGAACTACGACACCCTCTACGCGCTCGTCTGGGGGCAGCAGCTCGCGCGCGGGGAAACCCCCCAGTACGGGATCCCCGTCGCCCCCACCCCCCACCCGCTCGTGGAGGCGCTCGGCGCCCTGCTCGCCCCGCTCGGGCCGCGCGCTTCAGAACACGTCACCGTCGCCCTCGGCCTCCTCGCGCTCTCCGCCTGCGGCTGGGCCGTCTACCGCCTCGGCGCCCTCTGGTTCAACCGCCCCGCCGGGGCGCTCGCGGCGCTGATCCTGCTCACCCGCGAGCCCCTCCTCTCCGACGGGGTGCGCGCCTACGTCGACCTCCCCTACCTCCTGCTCGTGCTCGGCGCCCTCATCCTCGAGAGCCGCCGCCCCCGCGCCGGGGCGCCGGTGCTCGCGCTGCTCGCCCTCGCCGGCCTGTTGCGGCCCGAGGCGTGGGTCTTCTCGGGGCTCTACTGGGTGTACCTCGCTCGCCGGGCGGGTCCGCCTGGGACGCGGGCGCGAGGCGGGTGCGCCGGGGGGGCGGGGGGGGGGGCGCGGAGCCAACCCTCGCGCGCACCCCCCGCGAGCTCCTCGCGCGCGGAGCTCGGGTGGCTCGCGCTGCTCGTCGCCTCCGCGCCGCTGATCTGGGTGGCGAGCGACTGGCTGGTGACCGGGGACGCCGTGTGGTCGCTCGCCAACACCCGCCACACCGCGAAAACCTCCACCGCGAGACGGGGATCGCGAAGGCGCCCGAGTACATCCCGCGGCGCATCGGCGAGGTCCTCGGGCCCGCCGCGCTCGGGGGAGCCGCGCTCGGGGGAGTCCTCTCGCTGCTCTGGCTGCGCGCGCGCGCGCTCCCCGGTGCTGTCGTGGGCGTCGCCGGCGTGCTCGTGTTCGCCGCCTTCGCCACCGCCGGCCTGCCGATCAACACCCGCTACGCCTTCCTCGCCGCCGCGATCCTCTGTGTCTTCTGCGGCGCGGCCCTCTTCGGCTGGATCGACCTCTCCCGTGGCGATCCCCGGCGGCGCTGGTGGATGCTCGCGGCCGCCCTCGCGGCGGTGGGGCTGCTCGCCTCGATCCCCTCGCAGTACCGCACCGACCACCGCGAACTCCAGGCGCTCGCCCGCCAGCAGCGCATCCAGGAGGACCTCCTCGCGCTCGTCCACCAGGGCGCGATCACCGCCCGCTGCGAGCCCATCGGGGTGCCCAACCACGCGCCGATCCCCCTGCTCGCGCTGTGGCTCCAGAGCCCCCCCGCCAACATCGTCAGCGCCCAGGTCCAGACGATCGCCCACGGCGCCTACGTGGAGCCCGCAAGCGTCGAGGTCCAGAAGGACTACGTCCTCGACCCCCACGACCCCAACCATCCCGTCGGCGTGCCCCCCGGCTTCACCGCCACCCGCACCAATCGCTCCTGGCTGATCTTCCAGCGCTGCCCGCCCTCGGGGGGTGGGTAGGGGGGATCGTCCGCGCGGGTTTGTGCGCCGCCCGGGCGGGTGGGGCGCGGGGCCTCCGTGCCCCGCGACGGCGCGGGGTGCACCGGCCCGGCAAAACGGACCGTGCACCCCTCGTCGAGGGCCCGCCGCCGTTCGCCGGATCGCCGCCCGCGACTCCGGATCGGGAGCTCCCGCTGCGCCTGCCGGGGATCGCTTAAGGCTGCTTCCTTCCGGACCTGACCTGGTTCACAAGCCGACATCGCACGGGACCCGAGCCATCGACGCCCCAAGCGGCGGAGCGACCGGAGCGAACACCCCTCGGAGGGGGATTCAGCCCCGCTAGAGCGGATTGCGGGTGCAGGGCACCGCTACCTCCCCGCCTAGCACGGTCCGCCTTGAATCCTAGCGCGTGGAGGCGCCACCACAAATGTGTCGCATTCCGTTAGGCTGCGCAGCCGTGATGAACCTTCCCAATCCCAACCTCCCCCGCCTCGGTCTCTCCCTGGCGACGCTCGGCGCCGCCGCGCTGATCGCCGGCTGCGGCTCCAGCGGCTCCGGCGGGATCAGCGTCGGCAACGAGTCCGCCCCGGCGAACGCCGTCGAACACACCCCCACCCCCACCACCGGCACCACCCCCACCAGCGGCCCGCTCTCCACCGAGCCCACGATCACGCCCCCCCAGAGCCCGGCTCCGAAGACGCTCGTGATCAAGGAAATCGTCAAGGGCGCCGGCGCCGAAGCGAAGGCGGGGGCGTCCGTCACGGTGAACTACGTCGGCGCCCTCTACAGCAACGGGAAGGTCTTCAACGCCTCCTGGGAAACCAAAGAACCCTTCACCTTCCCGCTCGGAGAAGGCAAAGTCATCCCCGGATGGGACAAGGGCGTCGTCGGCATGCGCGTCGGGGGTCGGCGCGAGTTGATCATCCCCGCGGAACTGGCCTACGGCAAGCGCGGGTCGCCTCCCAAGATCCCGCCCAACGCGCCGCTGATCTTCATCGTCGACCTGCTCTCCGCCTAGAGGGTGGCGCAGTCGGCCGGAGGCCGGCTGGCCGAAACGGGGATGCGAGCCGAAGGCGAGTGTCTCCCGGCTTCGGTCGGGCCCCTCTTTTTCCAGTCAAGGGTCCCGGCCACGACGGTCCGCCTCGCCCGTCTCGCCGTGGCGGTGCTCGCCTCGGGCGCCGCCGCGGTCGGGGCAGCCGGTTGCGGCGGCCCCCATCCCCGGCCCGCCGCGCTGCGCCTGGAGCGCGCGGACCTCGTGCTCCTCGCGCACACCCTCCAGCGCCTGGAGGCCCCCGTCCGCGGCGAGGTCGGCGCCGCGCGCGCCGTGTGGCCCGCCGTGGCGGGGGGACTTCCCGCAAGCCTCTCCCCCGCGATGCGGCTTGCGATCGCCGCCGCGGAGCGCCGCGCCGAAGCGCTCGCGCCGCCCTGGTATGTGACCACCGAAGAGGGCGGCCTCACCGGGCCCGCCGTCATCGTCGGGGGGCTGCTCAAGTCCTACGCCGGCCTCACCCGGCACGGGTGGCAGTACATCGCGGCCGCGCTCGCCGCGGAGTCCGCAGCCCCCGCGCAGGGCGCAGGAAAGACGGCCGCGCGGGGCGCAGCGGCGAGCGAAACCCTCGGGGCGGGGAGCGCCCAGGGCGGAGGGACGACCGCGGGTCGAGGCAAGGGAACCACCGCCGCGGCCGCGCGCTTCCTGCGAGCGAACGCCGGCCTCTACATCTACTGCGTCTACGACGGCCACTACGATCTCTCGCTCATCGGCAAGTCCCTCCAGAACGCCTACCGCAAGCTCGGAGGCGCCCCCAGGTTCGGTGGGTCCCTCACGCAGGGTCAGGTCGAGGCCCTCGCTCGCGCCTACTCGATCCCCTCCAGCCGACTCACGCCGCGTCCGCCGCCCGGTCTGGCGGTGTAGAGGGGCGCCGCGGGGTCACCGCGGAGCAAGCCCCAGCGCGCGGCGCAGCTCTCCCGCCGCCAGCCCCTCGACGCGCACCACCTTCTCGCGTGAGCGCTCGCCCCGGATCACGCTGACCCGTCCTCGCGCGACACCGGCGCGCTTGGCGATCAGCTTGCACAGCGCCGCGTTTGCCTGACCCTCAACAGGCGCCGCCGCGACACTCACGCGCAGCACGCCCTCGCGCTCATCGAGGATCGCGTTGCGCTTCGCGCGCGGCTGGAGGCGAACCTTGAGATCTACGGCGGGCATCGGGTGCAGTATGCGTTGGATGTCCAACCGATGTATGCGTTGGATGTCCAACCGATCGGCGCGACCCCGTGACAGACGGCGCGGACTTCAGCCTCGCGACGACGCAACCCACGCGCCGAAGCGCAAACGCTATGCGGCCACTGGGGGCTCGTAGAGCGCGCTCGTAGCCGCTACCGACACGCCGTACGCCTGGAGATCGACCGACACGCGAGAGGAGGTCAGGGGGCCGAGCTTGCGAAGGGCGTCGAGCGTCGTCGTGAGGTCGATATTGCCCGTGGCCTGCGGGGTGGGAAGGAACATGATCTCCTGGCCGTCGGGAAATACGAGCACGAACGGCGCCCTGCCCGCGACCGCGTCGGCCACCGCGCCTCCGAACTCCGGCAGATCGCTCGGGATGACAACAGCTCCGTCGGGCCAGCGGTGCGTCTCCGAGAGCATCTCGGTCTCCATCGCACCAAGCGCCTGCTCGGCGGCTGCTCCTAGCTGTCGTTTCGCCATGCTTCGAGGATATCGCGGGCGTGCTCACGAAGAAAGTCGCGCGCCGCAGGGACGCCCTCGCGTGCGGAGCCCTGGTGGAACGGCTGTGCCGGCAGCTTGCGCGTCCCCTCGTAACGGTGTATGTGGGTGCCCTTGCCCTCCGCGTTGTCGATCAGACAAACCGTTCGCCACCCGTCGGCGGTCTGCGCCTGGAGCATCACGGAGAACTTGAGGTCGTCCGGTCGTCCCCGGTAGCGGACGAAAACCCGGCCGTCGGGAAGACGAATCTCGAATGTGCGCTCCTCGCTCAAGCGATGCAGTATGCGCCGCGACGAGGACGAAGGCCAGCTTCGGACTCATCACGGGCGCCCGCGCCGAAAACGCCTCCCGCGGAGCCACGGGATCACCTCGGATTCAGCCCCAGCGCGCAGCGCAGATCGCCCGCCGTCAATCCCTCAACGCGCACGACCTTTTCGCGCGAGCGCTCGCCACGGACCACGCTGACCCGCCCGCGAGGGATACCGGCGCGCCTGGCGATCAGCTTGCGCAGCGCCAAGTTCGCCTGGCCCTCGACGGGTGCTGCCGCAACACTTACGCGCAGAACACCTTCGCGCTCGTCCACTATCGCGTTGCGCTTTGCACGCGGCTGGAGTCGGACCTTGAGATCTACGTCGGGCACAGGTGGAGTATGCGGCGGATGCCCAAGCGATTGGCGCAAGCCGCCCCTCGAAATCGCAAAGGCCGCCCGAAGGCGGCCCCGCATCCCTGCCGCCGAGGCGAACACATTGAGCGCTTAAAGTCCAGAGACGCAGCGCAGCCAAGCGGGGGACGTCGTAGCCGCGAGCAGCTACTGGCCAATGGCTTTGAGATAGCTGTTGCGAAGCTCTCGCTTCTCCCCCAAGAAATAGCCGATCAGTTCATTCAGGTCTTCGGGCTGAGACTCGTGCGTGAGCGGACCGCCTTGCCCCAGACGTGCGCGTCGTGATCCAGCGCTCAAGCGCTCATCCGGTCGAGTACGCGATCATGCTGCTCGTCGAGCGTGATGGGGAGTGGCATACGGTGCGCACCTTCGACAACGCCCACGATCCGACCGAGCACCACGAGCACCGCTACATCGGCTCCGAGAAGCAGGAGCCGATCATCACGCATGGGTCCATGAACGACGCGATGCACGCCGCCGAAGTCAAGATCAGGGAAGGCTGGTCCGATATCGTTCGTAGCTGGGAGAACACCCGATGAGCGCCGTCTATGACAAGACGTGGGACCTCTTCATGGCTGCGTCGCTCAGCGACGACGACCTCGGGTACCCCGATGAGGTCGAGTTCATTCCCGGGGATCAGGAGTGGGCCGACGAAGTGCTCTGGCGCAACCTCACCGAAGGCCATCCGACCGTCCTCGTCAGCGAGGATGCCGAGCTGCTGCTGCTCCCGCGGCCCCGCAGCCTGATAGACCGGCTGCGGGGGCACGTCGTCGTCAACGTCGCCCATCGCACCCACGGACACGCCTCGCCCTACGCGATTGCGGGCCGGCTGGGCCGCCATCCTGTGCGCCAGATGCGCGAGCTGGCACACGCGTAGCCGACTCGCTTTCCAGCACCCCCACGGGACGCAACCGGCGCGAGCAGTTGGTCAACACGCCCTTGGCCCGCAGCCTGTGTCGAGGCGGCCAGCAGCCCCGCAGACCCAATAGAATCGGGCTCCCAGGGCACGTAGCTCAGTGGGAGAGCGCTCGCTTCACACGCGAGAGGTCGGTGGTTCGAAACCACCCGTGCCCATCGGGGAATCGCCTGTATTCAAGCGGGATTCTGCTCCATGCCGGTGAGTCCGCCCGGCCCGCCGGAGAAGCCGAAATCGCTCATGGGCCCATTCATGGGCCTAAACTCGCCGTCGGCGCCGCGCGTGGCCTGCCGCGTGAAGGGACACTCGGCGGGCTCGTCGGCGAAGCGCATCAGCTCCCAGACCGCCCGGCGCTCGCGGTCGGTGAGCCGGCGGTTGCGCGTCTGCTGGTAGATCTGGAGCGTGAACGCGGCCGACGTGTGGCCGATCTGGTCGGAGATCCAGTGCGGGTCGCGTCCGGCCTGAGCGGCGAGCATCGCCCAGGTGCGCCTCAGCGAGTGCGGCGTGATCGCCTGAAGCGGCGGCAGGCCGTCCGCCGCGCGCCGTTCGTTCGCAAGCTCGACCGAGCGCGCGAGCACCCGGTCGCGGAAGCGGTCCGGGTCGCGCCGGGCGCCGCTCAGGGTGCCGAAGAAGTGGTCGGCCGGCCCCGTCGGAAAGCCGTCGGCGGCGCGCTGCGCGCGGTGGCGCAGAAGCTCGTCGCGCAGCCACAGCGTCATCTCGACCTCCCGGACGCCCTTCGGGGTCTTCGCGTCGGGAACCTTGAAGCGCGCGCGGGCGAGATCGACCTGTCCGCAGCGCATCGAGCACAGCTCCGAAATCCTGAACCCCGCGAGGGCGAGCGCCACCAGCGCCCCGCGGCGCCCGATCCGGTGGTCGCGCCGCGCGGCCCCGTCCAGCTCCCCGGCAGCGTCGAGCAGCGAAGCGAGTTCATCGACCTCAAGGAACGTCCGCGCGGGCTTGACGGCCGGCAGGAACCGCTCCCTGCGCCCGCCGACCTTGACCGGGTTGCGGTCGATGTAGCCGTAGTCCACGGCGCGCTGAAGAATCTGGCCGAGCAAAGCGAGCATCCCGTTGATCGACGTGTTCGACAGCGGGCGCTTGCGCCGCCGGTAGCGCCCGCCATCGCCACGCTCGACGGTTTCCATCAGCGGCTTGCCCCGCGCAGCGGCCTCGCGGATCACCCGCGTCCGGCCGGCGAGGTCGTCGCGGAACCCATCGACGCGGGCGACGTCGATGTCGGCCAGCTCCATCCGCCCGAAGTGCCCGAGGAGATAGCCGAGCTTCCATTCGAGGTCGGCGATCGTGTCGGCGTCCAGGCCGTGGCTCTTCTTCGCGTCGATGACCTTGCGCGCAAACGGCCCGAAGGGCGCGCGGCCGTCGGGCCGCTCCGCCTCGCTCGGAACGACCGAGGTCTTCCTCTCCGGCGGAACCCAGGTGCCGCGGATGACCTGCTGCCGGATCGACTCCAGCTCGATCTCCGCGCGGGTGCGGCTCCACCCCTGGCGGTTGGTGCCGAAGACGAGCCGGTGGCGGCGCCCGTAGGCGTAGAGCCGTGCGCCGAAGGTGACGGTCTTGCCGTCGGCCCACTTCCGTTCTGTTACCTGCCCTGTGGTCGGTCTGGGCATCAGTGCCCCCCGCGCGGGCGACGTGTACGGTTCGGGTGCATCGGGCTTACCTCCCGGTGTCGCGCCGGGGGCCGTGACAGCGGCGCCCCGGCCTGTTCGTGGTGCCCCCATCTTACCGCCTCCGGAGGACGGTTGTCGGAGGCTGCTTGCGCGCCCGCATCGCCTCGCGCGCGGTCTGCAGATCGAAGCGCAGCCGCGCCTTCGGCCCGTCGCCGAGGCGCATCGCGCCGAGGTCCATCGCGTGCGCGTAGACGTAGTCGAGCGAAACGTTCAGCGCCCGCGCCAGCTCCTTCGGGTCGAGCAGCCGGTAGGCGCCCGGCCCGGGCCGGTCGAGGAGCTGCACGACGCGCCACGCGGCGCGCTCGGCGATGGCCTCGATGTCGTCGTGGTCGAGGGTCATGGGCGCTCGCGGTGGGGGCGCGGGGCGGTTGGACGGCGGTGCCGAGGGGGGCACATGTAGACCAAGTTAGCAAAACGATTACTGGTTTGCAAATCCACGCGCAGAAGCTCGACATGACCCAGCCGCAGTTCGCGCGCCTGGAGGCCGGGGAGCACAACCCAACCATCAATGCCCTCGCGCGGCTGGCGCAGACGCTGGACATCGAGTTCGCGATCGACGTCCGCCCGCGCCAGCGCGCGCCCAAGCTGCTCAGCGGACGCGCCCGGATCACGAAAATCGTCGCCTCCTATCAGACCGACACCGCAGCTAATCGCGCTCTCCGCCGATTGGCGTCGCAGCGCGTGACCGCCCGCGTCACGGTCCACCTGGGGAACATCGCCGGGAACACGGAAGCCGATGCGATCGTCAACGCGGCCAACCCGCCCCTGCTCAATAGGGGCAGGTCGGACGGAGCCATCCAACTCGCCGACGGCTCCCAAGCTGCTACGCGAAGACCGAACGGTCGGCACTTCGGAGACGGGCCAAGGAAAGGCTACCGGAACCCGGACGACCTAAACGACACCGAGTCGCGCTCCTCGTTGACCTCAGAAGACATCCGCAACGCCCCTTGACCTTCATCCGCGATGCGAACGCCTACGGGGCTCCCAGCCTTCCGGGCGTCCTCTATGCCGCGTAGAGCAAAATACCCGAAACCCACGGACCCCGAGACCCCTTGCAATCCCACGAAGTAGACCGGCTGGAAGTCTGCTGAGCGTTCCGCCTGACCGTAGGATAGCATTTGCAAGACGATGATCGATCTCACCAAGCTTAGCTTCGGAGCTCCGGCAGCCGAGCGGGACATTGCCCAAGGCCTCGCTGACTACTTCGTTGAGTCTCCAGCCTTTCACCGCGTGGTCGATGGGAGTAAGAACATCCTGCTCGGTAACCGCGGCACGGGCAAGAGCGCGATTTTCAAGGTGCTCGGCCAGCGACAGAGAGAAGCCGGTTCTGTTGTGATTGAGCTCGCACCCGAGGACTACTCCTACGAGATGCTCAGCTCGACTATGGCGAGCGAAAGCGACGGCTCATGGGCGAAGCTCGGCGCTTACGCGGTTGCGTGGAAGTACTTGATCTACGTTCTTGTACTGAAGGGGATCACAGAGCACGGGCCGAAGTTAAAGCGAGGGGATTCCGCCGAGATCTATCGCTATCTACGCGACAATCACCCCGGACAGCAGGGCAGTGCTATCGGCTCCTTGATCTCCTACCTCAAGCGCATGGAGGGCATCAAGATCGGCCCGTATGAGGCGTCGATAAGAACTCGCGAACTCCAGCAGCTCTACCGATTGGACGAGATAAGACCTCTGCTTCAGCCTCTTCGTAAGGTGCTCGAGGGAAAGCGAGTCTTCGTGTTTGTCGATGAGCTTGACCGAGGATGGGATGCGTCAGAAGATGCCAGATCCTTTGTCGCTGGCCTGTTCCAGGCCTGCGTATCTATCAACGACCTTAGCCCACATCTACGCGTCTGTATGTCGCTAAGACAAGAGCTGTATGACAGCATCCCCGAGCTGTACGAGGACGCACAGAAGTACCGCGACTTGCTGGAGGTCATCTCGTGGGATGAGAAGAGTCTTCTCAAGCTAATGGCGAACCGCATCAGATATGCCGTGTCAGATCTACGCGACACGGATGACTCGCAGGCTTGGACCACGGTCTTTGCGGAAACGCTTACGTATCGTCAAAACAAGATTTTAACTACCTTGTCGATCGGACACTGTATCGTCCGCGAGAGATCATTCAATTCTGTGCTCAAACGGTGGAGCTGTCCCACGGGAAGAATGCTTCCCGTGCCGCTAGATTACAATGTCATCAGCGAAGCCGAGGTCGCCTACTCCGAAGAGAGAGCGAAGGATATCGCCGCCGAGTATCGCTTTCAGTACCCAGGTCTGCTCAGTATCTTCGAGACGTTTCGTGGCAAGGTCTATACCATGGAGCGCGATGACCTTGAAACCTTGTGTCTCAAGCTCGCTCTCGGTGATGTCGTTGTGGACAGCGACGCAACAGAGTGGGTACTCGATGCCAACCCTGAGAAGCTCATCGATATTCTCTGGACCGTCGGATTTCTGCGTGCCCGTGCGGTCGGTGGAATCAAGGGTCGCCGCAGGAGCGGAAGCGAATACTTGGGGGCGCATCAGGCGGCTAACCTTAACCTCCAGGCCCTTTCACGTTTTCAGGTTCATCCGATGTTCAGAGCGCACCTGGCCATGAAGGAACCCAAGGGCGAATAGGCTAGCCTCTCGTTGGGCTTCTCTATGTCTCGTGTGCTCCCGAAAGCGACAGGCTGGAGATGACTATATAGCGTCCACTTTCGCAGGTCGCGCCGAGGTGCCTCCGATACGTCTTTCGCGGCGATTTCAGGCCATAACCGCTTGATGCGGACACCATTACTGGCACTAAAAGCAGGTAAAGCACATCGTCCTCTCGGTCACCTTCGTTGTCCATAATTCTCCAGAAGCTACACATTCGTCGGCAGACGCAGGCACCGACCAGAAGTGGCTTCCACCGTCCCACAGCGTCCCCGCGAGGCAGATGCAACGGCCCAATATCTAGAGTTCGTATACTCCCGCTCATGTCGTTCTTGCTGGCACCGATTGGAACACGCACCACACGCGCGAGCGACGTCACTGACGTCGTCGAATTCCACTTGTACGAGCGTCGGGCCTTCTGGAGCAACGTAAGACATGCCCGCTGGGCGAAGGGGAGTCGTGTGGTCGCGAAGATCGTCGGTGCCAGCGTCGTTGCACTCACGGGAACGCTCGATTGCCTGCAGCCCGAGTACGACCCACTGATCGTCGCGGACCAACGATGGGATTGGCGGTACGACATGCTGTGGGACGATCATCCGCCGCGCGTGGTACTCGCATCCGAACTCGGGGCACCATTCGACCGACCGCTCCGTAGCGTCAAGACCATCAGCCACGAGGACTTCCAGCGCGCCTATCGCGCCCTACATGGCTACGACGCACCCCGACAAGTTGACGAAACGCTATGACGCAAGCCGCGTCATAGCCAGCCTCAAGGAAGCGGGTCAGATTCGCTGACTATTCCTTGGGTTCCGAGCGCCTCACGTAGCCGGCCCAGCCTTCTTCGCTCCCCTAGGGTTCGAGGAGCCCGAGCAGGAAGCCCGAAGCGTCCGCCGGGAAGGCGATCATCGCGGCGAACAGGATCAGCACCGCCTGGTACTCGGGCGCCTCGCCGGTGTCCTCCTCAAGGAACCGGTCGAGGTCGCCGGAGCGATCGTCGAGACCCACGCGCAGCAGCCGGTAGAGGTTCGTGAACTTCTCGACCATCCACGGCGAGCGCAGGCTGACGCCTGAGGAGTTTGAGCGGTACTCCGGGCATCTCCCCAAAGACGAGGAGGGCTGACCTTGGCCGTCTTGTAGCGCTCGCGTCCGCGCAGGGAGGAGAAGCGGTCGATCTCTCGCCGGTGCGGCGTATCAGTCCGATCCCGGAGGATTGGCCAGCAACTCAGGCCCCCCCATGAACTCGGCCGCGACGAGGATAACGATGGTGCCAGACAGCCGCTTGTTCGCCTCTTTCGCGGTCGCCTCCCATTTGATCCGCAACTCGCCCGGTGCGCCCTGGTCCAGCAGCAGCCAGATCGGGGGAAGCTCATGCGTGCCGTCGGCCCTAACCTCCGTGTCGCAGTACACGATGCTTGTGGTCTCCCCGTCCGAGTCGGCGTCGGGCACCCAGAGTGGCCGTGACTGCGCTATCCCGCGCAGGATGTCTCCGTACAGGTGCGTGGGGTGCGCGCCAACGCCGCCCTTCCCGTACAGCATGGGTGGTTGCGGCGACTCAACCCTGTCGTTCACGTCCTGCTTCCACACGCAGACCTCGACGCCCTCCGGTAGCGCGAGTTCCACGCGCACCCCCGTGAACGTGCGCTCCGTGTTGTTGACGACGCCGAGTCGCAGGAGGCCCGCGTCGTGAAGTACGGAGCGGGCGAGCAGTACTTCCGGCAGCGCAGCCGCGAGTCCCGCGATGTACTCGTCTACTTCCTTCGTGTACGTCTCGGCTGAGCGGTACTCGCCGATCGCTGACTTGAACGCCAGCACGCTATACGTTGACTTCACCGGGGAGCTGAGCGGTCTCATGAGAAAGTCGCGCCGGTGCCGCACGATGGCTGCAATCGACTCCTCCCGGCGATCCACGCGGCGCAACGGGGAGTCGTCCAGCCGGCGCACGTTGATCGCCAGGTCGTTGTCGGTGCGGCGAGCCGCGCGCCGGCTGAGGTCGTCGATGTCCGGTGCCTTCGCCGGGTCCGTGCTCGCTTGGTGGCGGACGAACACGGTGCCCTCCGGCAACAGCGGCTTGTCTGCGTCGCCGAGGAAGCTCTTGCGTACGGGGTGCACGGGATCGCCCCACTGCGGCGGCTCCACGGTGACGACGAGCACTTTGCGGTCGCCGACCTCCACGTAGTCGGGGCGCCACTGCACGCTCGGGCCGACGTAGGGCGCCAGGCCGGACTCTAGCTTGGCCGCGTCCACGGGCTCAACGCCCGCCAACGAGCCCGGCTCGACGCCCACGAGCAGGTATGCGCAGCCGCCGCAGTTCCTCCCCGCAACGTCCGGCCGCCGATTGGAGAACCCGAGCACAGCCTTCGCGAGCGTCGCCCTCGCCGCCTTGCTCGCGAGGTCCAGGGTGCCCTTCCACTCCAAGTAGTTCGTCTCCTGCTCGTCTGCGGGCGCGTCCCGCACCGCCTCCACAAGCGCAACCTGCTCGGCCCTGGTCCGCGCGGGGCGGCTCGTGTCTATCGGCAATGGCACAGAGCCAAGTATGGCCGCTCCGCGAAGCCCGCGAGTTAGAATGTCGCTGTGGCGGACAACCGGCATACGCTCCTCCAACGCTTCGTCCTGGACGTGGCGCACCAGCTCGGCGGCGCAGCGGCTACCCAGGAAGCTCTGGCCGGCTTGCGGCAGACTCTTCTCGTGTGGATTGGGTCGATATCGTCGGCTTCCAGCACGAGGTCGTCCATACAGGCGTTCTTCGTACTCTCCTCCTGGTCGAGCAGCTCGCCGAGACAATCGAGCGGGCACGCCCGTGAAGATGCCACTCGCCGGGCGCGGGTGGCTCTATAGGCTTGGCCCCCATGGAGGCTTCGCAGAGCGAATACTGGCACGTTCGGGTCCAAGTCAAGGACCCGCGCGGCAAGGCACCGAGAGAGAATGAGGTCGTCGTCGTTGATCACGACCGCGCCTGGGTTGATGCCCGCGTCTTGGAGCCGCGGCGTCACAACCAGCCGATCACCATCAGCGGACGGGAACTCAAGTGGCCGGAGATCGAGTCGGTCTGGATCTCGGTCTCCCACGTGCCCTCCTCGGCCCTCATCCAGCAGATCAAGGCGCGCGATGCCTCCTCTTCGGTGCTCGTGATCGGTGGGGCGAGCTATCAGTGGCGCGCGGCGGCCCGCGCCACCGACATGACCGATGAGCTGATAGACAGCCCGGTTGGCTCCATGACTGAGGACGCTTCGACATCAGCGCCAGCGGCGGACCCGAAGAAGGTCATGGTCGTCCATGGGCGCGATGAGGAGGCGCGGCTGGCGATGTTCACCTTCCTGCGCGCTCTCGGCCTGGAGCCGCAGGAGTGGGGCGCGCTCGTCGAAGCTACGGGGAGCGCTGCGCCCTACATCGGCGAGGTCTTGGACAATGCCTTCGGCATCGCCCGTGCCGTGGTCGTCCTCTTCACGCCCGACGACGAAGCCGCTCTTCGGCCCGGCCTGCGTGGCCCCAGCGAGCCGGACCACGAGACGAAACCGACGCCGCAGGCGCGGCCCAACGTGCTGTTCGAGGCCGGAATGGCCCTTGGCATCCATCCTGACCGCTCGGTCTTGGTCGAGCTGGGACAACTCCGGCCCTTCAGCGACATCTACGGTCGCCACGTCGTCCGCTTGAACGGCACGGAGAAGCCGCTCAAAGAAATCGCCCGCCGCCTCAAGGCCGCCGGCTGCGCCGTTGACGACAAAGGCGACGATTGGCACGCCACGAAGTTCCCGGAGCGGTAGCCCTGCTTGGCAACGCCGCGCGCGCGGATGCGCTTCCGGTCGCAGCCTGCGTGACGCCAGCAAGGAAGGCTGCGACCTTAGCTTCTGGCCTCGACGGGCGTGTCGAGCAGCTCGTCTGAGACGTCGATGCTTGTGACCTCGGGGTGGTCAAGCAGCTTCCTCGTCATGGTAATGATGCGACCGGCAATGTGGCCGTTCCAGGCGAAGAGTTCGTTGACGACCGACCGTGGAATGCGAAGGGCCTGCTCGACGCGCAGATCCTCGGTGAAGATGACGACAATGACCGCGTCGTAGCCATCCGAGCGCACCGGCGAGAGGTTGCGGCGGGTTTTCGCTCCGGTCCGGCGCAGGGCCTTGACCTGGAGCAGCTCTCCGTCTCGCGTCCTCACATCCCACGAGGCCTGGGAGAACGAGCCACGCTCGCCGCTGTAGTGCATGGCTACGACGGCCTCGGCGATGTCGCCGATGGGATTGTTGAAGGTTCGCACGACCTCACGGTCACGAAGCTCGCGGAGCGATTGCGCCCAGAGGGCGAGCAGTTCCCGCGTGGACATGTTGGAGAGGTCAATCGAGCGCTCCACAGGCTGCATCTTCGCCGATGTTGAGAGTCCGCAGCTAGTCGCGGCTGCCGTCGGTCCCGCCATGTCCACGGCTCGCTCGATCGACCCCGATGCGACTCACACCGCGTACCCTCGACACCGCACGCATCGCGTCCGCTTCGTACCCGGTTTGGACGACGGGCACAACTCCGCTCAAGCCGCCACGATCGCCTGACGACCTGGATCGTATGGCGTCTCGGATGCTGAACCTGCGTCGGCCCGACGTGTGCGTCGTGTGCGGTTCCGCGCTGGCGGCGGGAGCGCTTGCTTGCTGGGACGCCGCGGCGCGGACGATGACGTGCGCGGCCTGCCGGGAAACGACGGCTGGGCCTGCCGCCGCGGAGACGACGCGGCCTGAGCTTGATCGTGGCCAGCCCGGCGCCAGCGTTGCGCGGGAGTATCGCCAGCGCAAACGCAACCGCGAAACCCGTACCCGCAAGGCCCATCCGTGGATCGGATGCCTGTTGCTCGCGCTGCGCGGCGTGCCGCGACACGAGTGGGCCTTTCACCGCGGCGAGGTCGGGGAGAAGGCGGTCGCGGCATCGCTTGAGCAGCACACGGCGGACGGGCCGACGGTCATCCTGCATGATCGCCGGATGCCCGGGGGGCGCGGCAACATCGACCACCTTGCCGTCGCTCCGACCGGCGTGTTCGTGATCGACGCCAAGGCGATCACAGGGAAGGTGCGCGTCGCCGGCTCGCTGTTCGGGGCGACGAAGCTCGTGATCGAGGGGCGTGACCGTACCAAGCTGATCGACGGCCTCGACCGCCAGGTGTCGGCCGTGCGCGACGCGCTCGCGGCCGGCGACCACGTCGACGTGCCGGTCCAGGGCGTGCTGTGCTTTACGACGGCCGACCTGCCGTTGCTCGGCACGCGCAAGATGCGCGGGCACCTCTTGCTGTACCGCAGAGCACTCGCCAAGCGACTCAACGGGAACGGGCCCTTGCAGCCGTCGATGATCGAAGCGCTCGCCCGCGCTCTTGCAGCAGTCCTTCCGCCGGCCTGATCACCACCGGCTGCCTCGCCCACGCCCCGTCAACGCGCCCACCGACGCTCCGCCGCCCGCCCTCCAACGCCCCTCCGCCGCCCGAACGGCAAAGGCAAACCCGCCGCTCGGCTCCGCTGCGCTCCGCCTCACGGCACACAGTTGCATCTGAAGAGTGCTCTTTATGCTATTTTGGCCGGAGAGTGCTCTCGATTGGGAAGATAGCGCTGGGCCAGCACCGCTACTACGAGCGGCAGGTAGCCCACGGCCAGGACGACTACTACAGCGGCCGCGGCGAGGCCCCCGGCGAATGGACGGGCACGGGCGCGCAGGCCCTCGGCCTGTCGGGCCGGGTAGGCTCAGGCCAGTTCAACGCGCTCATCGCAGGCCGCGACCCGAGCGACCCATCGACGCGCCTGCGCTCCTCCAAGCAGGACCCGAAGGTCGCCGCGTTCGACCTCACATTTTCGGCGCCGAAGACAATCAGCATCCTCTTCGCCGTCGCGCCCGAGCAGGTATCGGGCGAACTCGCGGCCTGCCACGAAGAGGCCGTCAGGACGGCCCTCGGCTACCTGGAGGAGACGGCGGTGGCGGTCCGCCGCGGCCACGCCGGCGAGCGCGTAGAGCCGGGGGAGGGTCTGATCGCGGCGGCCTACCGCCACCGGATGAGCCGCGCGCTTGACCCGCAGCTTCACACGCACGTCGTGGCGGCGAACATGGCGCGCGGCCCCGACGGCCGCTTCACGGCGCTGCACGGCACGGAGCTTTACCGGGCCGCGAAGACGGCGGGCTGTCTCTACCAGGCGCACCTGCGCGCGCTCGTGACCGAGCGTACGGGCCTTGAGTGGGGTCCGGTCGGCAACGGCGCGGCGGAGCTTGCGGCGATCGACCGGCCGGTGGTCGAGCATTTCTCCCAGCGCCGCCACGAGATGATCCGCGAGGCCGAACAGGGCGGGATCGGATTGGGGAGCAAGAGCGCGGCGGAGCACGCGGCGCTCGCGACCAGGGAGCGCAAGCGGTACGGCGTGGAGACGCATACGTGGCGGGAGGAGGTCAGGGCGCGCGCCGGCGAGCAGGGTCTCGATACCGAGAGGGTCGCGGAGATGATCCGCGCGGGCTCCGAGCGGGTCAGGAGCGGCCTCGCCGAGCGCAGCGGCGTGGAGGAGCGCGCTCTCGGGGACCGCCTCGCGGGCGCGGAGGGTCTGACGGAGCGCGCCAACACCTTCGACGGCCGCGCGGTGCTCCAGGAGTTCGCCGCTGCCGCGACGGCGGGCGCGCTGGTCGGCGAGGTCCGCGGCCAGGCCGCGCGGTTCACCGAACGAGCGGACGTGATCCCGGCCCGCGGCCGGGAGATGACGACCGCGGAGCTTGTCGCGGTCGAGCGGCGCCTGATCGCCTCCGCCGTCGGCCGCGCGGGGGAGGGAACCGGGGTCGTGGAGGGTTCGCGGGTCGAGCACGGCATCACGGCGGCGGAGCGCCCGCTGACCGTGGAGCAGGCGGCGGCGGTCCGCGCAGTCATCGGCTCCGGCGACGGTGTGAGCGTCATCGAAGCCCTCGCGGGCACCGGGAAGACCTACACCGCAGGGGTGCTCCGCCAGGTCTACGAGCGCGCGGGCTATGAAGTCCTGGGCACCGCGCCGACGGGCCGCGCGGTCCGCGAGCTTGCCGAGGAGGCCGGCGTGCCGGCCCGCACCGTGGACCGGCTGCTCCTCGACGCAGGGCAGCCCGGCGGGGAACTCCCGCGCGGCTGCGTCCTGATCCTTGACGAGGCTGGCATGAGTGGGACCCGCCCGAGCGCGCGGCTTTTAGAGGCCGCGGAGCGGGCGGCCGCGAAGGTGGTGGCGATAGGCGACCCCGGCCAGTTGGCGTCCGTGCAGGCCGGCGGGTGGCTCGGAGCGGTCGGCCGCCGTCTCGGGGCGCACCGGCTGACGGAGGTCATGCGCCAGCGCGACCCGCAGGAGCGCAGGGCGCTCGGGGCGCTGCACGACAGCCGGCCCGACCGTTGGCTCGATTGGGCGGGGCGGGCCGGGAGGATCGAGACGTTCGCCGACCCGGCGGGCGCGTGCGGGCAGGCCCTCGCGGAGTGGGCGGAGGCGACAGCCGAGACGGGGCTCGCGCGGACGGTGATGATCGCCAGGGACAACGACACCCGCGACCGTCTCAACCAGGGCGCGCGGGAGCTGCGCCGCGACGCGGGCGCGCTCGGGGAGACCTTCTCCTACGGCCCGGTCGAGGTCGCGGTCGGCGACCGCGTGATCTGCCGCCGCAACGACGGGCGGCTGGACGTGGACAACGGGATGCGGGGCACGGTGCGCCACGTTGACGCCGAGAGGGTCGCGATCGACACCGACGGCGGGCTCGTCCGCGAGCTGCCTGCGGCGTATGTCGCCGACCACGTAGAGCACGCCTACGCGCTGACCGGCCACGGGATGCAGGGCGGGACCGTAGAGGCGGCGATCGTGGTCGCCTCGCCGAGGGACCTTACGGCGGGCTGGTCCTACACGGCGCTCTCGCGCGCGAGGGGAGAGACGCGGCTGCTGGTTCACGACGAACAGTTTCCAAGGGAGCGCAGCGAGTTCGCGCCCGACGCCGAAGCCCCAGCTTCGCGGGACGACCTCCTCGCGCGCGTAGGTAAGCGAATGCTCGAACGCGACGACGAAGACCTCGCGTTCGAGCAGCTTCCGGGAGCGGAACGCGAACCGGGTTCGGGCCGCGTGGACGACCCCGACCTCGCCGCCGGAAGGACGGTCGCGGCAGAGCCCCCACAGGAGCAGGCAGCCGCCCGCGCGGAGCCGGCCACACCTGCCGTGCCGAGCGCAGAGCGTCTGCTGGAACTGGAGGAGCGCAGCGAGCAGTTGCGGGCGCAGCTCGCGGCGCTGCCGACACGCCGGCTTCAGCGCATCGAAGACCTCGACGCGCAAATCCTCACGCTCTCCACTCAGCACGCGCAGCTTGCCGAACGTCTCGCCGACCTGCCCGAGCCGACAAGGCGCCGGGGCCGCGAGCAGGGCTCCAACGCCGTCGAGCGCGCCTTCCTCACGGGCGCGGAGCAGGCCAACAAGCGCGAGCGCGACGCCGTACTCGAACAGCGAAGCCGTCTGGAGCGCGAGATCGGCAACCCGGCCGAGGCCCGCGCCGAACGCGACGGCATCGAACACGTCCTCGGCCAGGCCACCCGCGAACACAAGGCGCTCTCCAAGGAACTCGCCGAGCATGAGCGGAGCACGCCGGGCGAACGCGCGCGGACGAACTTCAAGGAGCGAGACGAGCACGAGATCGACCTCGGAATCGGGTTCTGAGCGATCGATCGGCGGGCGCCGTGGACTGACGTCGTTGGCCCGGTCGAGGGCTCCGACGGTGTAGAAACAACAGCATCGACAAGGGGTTGGGACGGACGCCGTAGACTGACGTCGTTGGCCCGGTCGAGGGTTCCAGCGGTGTAGAAACGGCCATCGACCGGGGGGCGTCCACCTCGGAGCAAGCAGGGCCGTCAGGCGTCGGCCAGCAGCAGGCGGAACGGCTTCCCGCCCGCCGTGAGCACGCGGAAGTGCCGTTCGTCGAGGGTCACAACGTCGCGCACGCCGCGGCGCTCGGCAAGGACCACGATCGACGCGTCGGCGAGGCTGATCTGAAGGTCGGCCCAGCGTTCGATGACCGCGTGCGCGCGGGCCTGTCAGATGCCCTACCATGCGAGCCTCGAACAGGAATGGTTTGGCGTAATTGGCTATGGCCGAGCAACAGATACTGACCGTCCCGCAGGTCGCCGAGGAGCTGCAGGTGACCGCACAGACGATCCGCAACTGGATCGACAGCGGCGCGCTGCCCGCCGCGAAGATCGGCCGCGCCTTTCGGATACGCCGCGAGCACGTTGACGCGCTGCTCGCCAGAGCACAGGCCGACAGCAGTTCACTGGCGACAAGGCGGGACCTGTGGGAGCCGCAGACCCTCGGCCTGCCCTACCGCCGCCGCGGAGCGGAGCGGCCGATGTCGGTGTGGGACGACACCGGCGCGGCGGCGCAGCCGTCCAAGCGCGCCTGAGCCAGCGGAAGAAACCGCGACAGAGCCCACCGCAGGGGTCAGGCCACGGGCGCTACGCCGAGCGACGCGCGCGGTCACGCGTCCGAGCGCCGGTTGCCCCGTCTTCACGCTCCACGGCCTCGGCCAGCACCCCGGCGGCAGAAGCAAGATCCTCATACGCACGCGCGACATCGAGCATCGCCTGACCGGTCGCGGCCGTGTTCAACTGCCGCACGGCTTCATCGAACTGCCGCCAAAGCCCCTCCGGCCCCCGCCGCCCGGTACCGGGCTGCAACTCATACGGCGGCCGAGGGTCCGCGGCACGATGCGGCGGCCAGCCAAAACCGGCGGCATCCGCGGCCCGGCAGGCCCGCGCCTCCTCCTCCGCGGCCCGCGCAAGACCGCCGAGACGCGCGGCGAACCCATGATCCGGCGGCGCCATGCGGTGCGCATCGAGCGCCCGACGCCATCCGTCGAGCGCCTCCCTGAACTCGCCCAGCACACGCTCCTCGCCGCTGGAAGTGCTCGTTGTGCCCATTTGCGTATCCTAGCGCGCGTGCGGGACCGCCGAGCGCAGGAGAGACGATGCCATGATTTTCGGGAGACACATACGCGTCGTGTTCCAATCAGCCGTGGACCAGCGAGTAGGGCGGAGTCTGTTTGTATTTTGTTTGCACCCCGCCGATGCTCCACAGCCGCTCGCATCAGTTTGCCTGTTCGCGTAGCCACTCCCTGAGCGGGCGGAGACGGTCGCCCTGCGCTTCGCCCTCGTTGAGCAGCCGTACAAGTTCGCTCGGCTTCGGGAATGTTGACGGCGGAGGCCTCCCTTCATCACGTATAAAGTGCGAAAGCGCTACGCGTGCGTTCCTGATCGCTGCGACGGCGTGGTGCCGGGATGCCGGTTGACTCATGGTTTCCGCGTCGATGAGCTCCATCAACATTGTGGCTACGGCCTGGTAGCGGTCGTGCAAATCCGGCTGGCCTACCCGCCCCGAATAAGCAATCCAGCCGTCTGACCAGTCGTTGAACGCCTGCTGATAGGCACCTCCCTCCGCGATGCCCTGGAATGCAGAGAAGGCGCGCACCAGCGCGTCATCAAGCCGTTCGGCCGCCACGATTTCGCGCTCACGCCGGGCCCGGTCGCGGCGCTCATTTCGTTCGTCTTCACGCGCCCGTCGCGCTGCGCGCCACTGGAGTGCCCACCCCAGGACCACCCCGGCGAGTGTGCCTCCTACGGCGATGAGCGCCGACGTGACAGCAGGTTCCATTGGGAGATCATGGTACGGCAGCCTCGACGATCTGCGGGCCCGACGGGGCGACGCGGTGTGATGCTCACCAGACCAACCGGGAGGTTGCCGGCTATGCGCAGTTCAGGTCTTCTTGGCGGGATCGTCGCGCAGGCCGCGGCTCTGCTCAGCGTAAGCGACCGCACGGTCCGCCGCTGGATCGAGGCGGAGAAGGTTCCCTCTCTCAAGCTCCCCGGCGGCAGCTACCGCATACCCCAGGCCTCCCTCCTGGCGACCCTGCGCGGCAACTACGACCTCGCGGGCGAGATCGCCGCACTCGATGAGCGCTTCGCCGGGGTGACCGAGGAGCAGGTCCGCGCCGCGCTCGCCGACGGCGAGTAGCAGCGACCCTCCGCCGTACACAAGGCGCAGGAGCCGCCGAGTCTCTGCGTCCGGGTCGATGGCCGAGAGGCCCGACGGCAACATCGCGCTTGCCGACGGCACCTTCTGCCGCCTCCCATCCGATATACGACCGCCTCGGTCCGCACAAGGCCTGACGTGTCGCCCCCGGAGGTCATGGCGCAGCCGTCCCGGTCAGCATCGAGGGCCCGGCGGCGGCGGTCCCAGCCGATGCGTCGAGCCGACCCCGTACCATCAGCGCGTGCCGTTTTGGGATCGGGTCAGCTATGCAGCCTGCCGCTCGTCTGAGCGCAGCGCGTCGGGGAGCGCCATCTCGAAGCCGAGCTTCCGTAGGCCGGCGAGAAGCGTGAGGAACTTCTCGCGCTTGTGCACGGCATACGCGGAGGGATCGTCGGCGAGTTCGGCGATGCGCACCGCGTGGTACTTCGCGTACCACGCGCCCGCGGCGCGGAGCGCCTCGACCTCGCCGGGCGCAAGAGCTTCGGTGGTGATGGGTGCAGCCATGCGCCGCACACTACCCGTCGCTCCGGATGGTTCGCTCGCGCACGCCGCCGACCTCGCACCCGCCGCGAGGTTCTGATGCCCGCCGAACCGATTCCACCGGAGCTGCAAGCTCTCGCGGCGCTGCTCGACGAGCAGGCCGGGCGCTACCGGCAGCTCAACGGGGCGCGGCATCTCGGGGGCTACCTCGACCGCGCGCGAGCCCGTGAGGACGAGGAGCTGCTCACGGAGCCGATTCTTGCGGCGCTCATCGAGCGCGTGCTCGGATTCCCTCCCGACGCCTACTTCCCGCAGCTCGGCCGCGGCGGCCTGAAGCCGGACTTCACGCCGATCGACCTCGTCGCGCACCGTTTCGTGCTCGACGCGAAGAGTTCGACGCAGGATCTCGGGGCACATGAGCGCCAGATCCGCGCGTACATCGACCAGCGCCACCTCGACTACGGGGTGCTGTTCAACCTCCGCGAGCTGCGGGTGTACCACCGCGGCGCGAGCGGCCACGATCCCGAGCTCTCCTTCGACGTTCGACGCCTTTGGGAAGTGGCCCGCGGCGAGACGATCGACATCGGCGAGGTCGATCGGTTCATGCGCTTCTGCGGCCTCTTCGGCTATCGCGCGATGGGACTGGCGGAGAAGATCGAGCTCGTCGCGGAGGCCGAGCCGTGGCGCGAGCGGGCCGGCGCCGGTGAGGCGCTCCAGATCGACCTCGAGTTCCTGGTCAGCCAGCTGCGCTCGCTCTCAAGGCTGCTCGCCGAGGATGCCGCCGCCCAGCATGAGCGGCTGCTGGGCGACCTGGAGCTCAACCCCGACCACGAGCGGCGGCTGCGACTGGAGCTTGAGACCCTCGCCCGTGAGATCGAGCCGGGCGTCGATGTCGCCGGCCTGCCGGGAACCGTGGCCGGCTATCGAGCCGCCGACGGCATCGCTCGCCGCGCCTTCTCGCAATACCTGATGCGCGTATCGCAGCTCGCGCTGACGCGCATCCTGCTCTACCGCTCCTGGGAGGATGCCGGCTTCGTCGAGGACTGCCTCTACGACGGTGGCTTCGAGCACGTGTACGAGCGACTCGACCGCAACCTGCAACGTGTCCTCGACGAGGCCTTCCAGCGCGGCCGTGCGCGCTACCGGTGGCTGTTCGGCGAGGACAACAACTACGACTGGTTCCGGCCGCGGGACGAGGCGCTCGCCGAGGTGCTCTACGCGCTCGTGCCCTTCCCGCTCGCGCGCCTCGGCGCGGACGTGCTCGGCGGACTGTACGAGTCCTACGTCGATGAGATCGACCGCGATCGGCTCGGCCAGTTCTACACGCCGCGCGCCGTGGTCCGGTTCATGCTCGACCGCGCCGGGTTCGTCGGTCCGGAGGGGATTTTCCGCATCGAAGGCGACGAGCGCGCGCGAGCGGACGATCTTCGACTTCGCGACCGGCTCCGGCGGCTTCCTCGTCGAGGCGGCCCGCCGCGTGATCGACGACGGCGGCCTCGACCTCGACGACCCGCGCGATCTCCGCGAAGGTCTGCGCGCGATCGTGCGCGGCTTCCACGGCTGCGAGATCAGCCCATTCCCGTACTACCTGACCGAGGTCAACCTGCTGCTGCAGGTCTCGCGCCTGCTCGGACGGCTGCGCGAGGTGGGAGAGGAGCCCGGAACCTTCACGCTCGGCGTCGTACACACCGACTCGCTCGGCGCCCGCCCCGGGCCGGACGAGAGCTTCGCCGATCTCGACCCGGCGCAGCGCGCGGACGCGGCGCTGCTCGCCTCGGACGAGCGCTACGGGATCGTCCCGCTCGACGCGGCGAAGGAGCCGCGCTTCGCGGAGATCCGCAAGAACGAGGCATTCGACCTCGTCGTCGGCAACCCGCCGTACGTTTCCGAAGTCCGGCAACAAGATCCTGTTCGACCGTCTGCGCGCTCTGCCCGGCTGGCGTAACGACCACCACGGCAAGAGCGACTACCTCTACTACTTCCTCGCGATGGCGGTCGAGAAGCTTGCGCCGGGCGGGCGGCTGTGCGTCATCACACCAGCCGGGTGGATGAACGCCGGCAACGCGGATTGGCTGCGCGAGCGGCTCGCGTCGAGCCTGCGCCTCGACGAGCTATACCTGTTCGGTGCCATGCGGCTGTTCGCGACCGAGCAGCAGGAGCGCGACGTACGCATCGGAATGACGCCGCCGACCGTGGAGAGCGCCATCCTCGTCGCGACGAAGGAACCGGCCCCCAAGAACCACCGGATGCGCGTCGTGCTGCTTGAGGACGAGCACGACGCGGCCTTGGCGATCACCGGTGATCCCGCGGCGCGAGTGCCGCCGCGAGACGCGCTTCTCGACATGATGGCGACGCGCGCAGCCGGACGTGCCGGCCGGTCGAAGGGAATCCTCGTCCACGACGTGGCACAGCAGGAGCTACGCTCGATGCGGCCGTGGCCCGTCAAGCACGGCTCGCGTGACATCGCTGCGCGCGTGGTCGCCCACCTACAGGCACAACTCGATGACGCCGCGGCACCGGTGGAACGGCTCGCCGAGCGCTGGACGGCTGCGTCGGGGATCGAGACCGGAGCGGACGCCTACACGGCGAAGTTGCAGCGGCGCCTCGATGAGCGGACACGTTCCGATCTTGCTTCGCGCGGCTTTCAGACGGGCGACCCGATCCTGCAACTGCCCGCCGGGAGCGAGGGCCGCAGCCCTTGGTCCGACCACCCGGACCTCCTCGCCCGTGCCCCCGAGGCGAAGGCGATTCTCTACGGTGCGATCGACGACGAGGACTACACCAGCATGGTATGGATCGATCGCGACGCGGAGCCTCCACGCGAGATCGTTGAAGCGCTCGAACCCTGGCGCGCGGTACTGCGGAGCCGTGCCGAGTTCGCCCGCAACTCTCGGCGCCGGTGGTGGGAGACGGCTTGGCCCCGTGATCGCGCGGCACTGCGAGGTCCGAAAGTCATCGCGCTGCACCGGACCGACCGCGGCCGATTTGCGCTCGATGAGTCGGGGGAATGGCAGGCCGCGAAGAACGCGACAACGGTCATACCGAGGGAGCCTGGGGTGTCGGTGGCCTATCTGTGTGGCCTGCTCAACAGTGAGCTGCTCGACCTCTGGTATGCGCTCCGCGGTCGGACGCCCTGGCATGTGCGGCGGGATTACGAGCCCAAGCCGATGAACGAGATCCCGTACCGGCACGTCGCCGCGCCGGACGGATGGGCCCCGAGCGGCGACGTCGAGGCGCTCGCCGTCGCCCTCGCAACGGGAGACGTCGAGACCGCGCTTCAGCACGCCGAAACCGTCCGCTCAGCCGTCGGATCGCAGGCCGGCGACGCAGACGCAGCCGCCGCGATCGAGCACCTCGTGCGCGCCGTCGCAGCCAACAGACGGGCGCTCCTGCCGCTCCGCTCGGTGGCGCCGGAGCTGCGGCGGGCCGTGAAGAACCCGTGGCGGACGCACAGCGTGGAGGTCGACCGCGGGGCGGTGCTCTCCGAGCTGCCTGCCGGCGCGGCACGCTCGGTGCGCATCGACCCCGAGCTCACGGTGAGCATCACGACCGACGGGGCGCTCGGCCGGGCCCATTTGGAAGAGGACGCGCTGGTCTTCACGCATTCGCGCCGACCGACCGCGCGCGTGGAGGGTCCGCACGATCGCCTCGCGCTGCTCCTGGACGTGCTCGGCGCTGCGCGGCTGATGCCCGACGATCTGCTCTCGGTGCGGATGCCCGCGAGCCTCGGCGCGCTCGCCGAAGAGGCTGCGCGCCGGCAGGACGAGATCGACGAGTTGCTCGCGGTAGGACGGCAACTGGTTGAGGCCGTCGAGCGGCTTGTCTGCGCTCTCTACGGCCTCCCGGAGGCGCTGACCGAGCTCGTGATCGAGAGCGCGGTCACCCGCGCCGGGACCGTTGCCGAGAGCGAGGAGTGAGGTCAACGCTATGAAGATCCGCGCCGAGGCGATCACGTCGGTGCCGCGGGCGGCCTACGACCAGCTCGCGCAGCGCCGCGACGCCATGGTCGCCTGACCGGTGCCGACCGCCGCAAGACAGGCCGCGCACCCCCAAACGTTTGGGCCCATGGAGCCCTTCATGGGCCTAAACTCCCCCGATTTGGGCCTAAATCAGCCGAAAACGCTCACCGGCCCAACCACTGTTTTCCCGCATAAATACAGGGGAAACGCCGTATTCGCCCCCCGGTGCGGTACCTATTCACACGCGAGAGGTCGGTGGTTCGAAACCACCCGTGCCCACCAAAACCTCGCTAATCGAACCAACGTCCAAAAGCTCCCGTTCCCCGCTGGGGACGGGGGCTTTGGCGTCTTGGGGCAGCGTGCTGGCGATGACGGCGGGCGCGGGGTATGGGGTGGTGCTGGGGAGTCCGTGGATGGCGTCGCGCAGGTCGCAGAGGGCGGCGAACGGCCTGGTCAGCTCGGTGGCGGTGATGGTTTCGTCGCAGACGTAGAGTGCGTTGAAGATGGCCTGGTTGAGCAGGCGTCGGATGGTGTCGTCGGTGCGCTGGTAGAGGTCGTAGAGGTCTTCGCCGACGATTTCCAGGGCGAGGTCGAGGGTGGCGGCGATGTCTTGGTAGCCGAGGTTCAGGCGGGCGATCAGGGTCTCGGCGTCTTGGCGGCGCTGGCGTAGCCGGTTCTGCTCGTCGTCAAAGAGCTCGCCTGTGATGCGGTCTTCGTAGTGCATGTTCAGGAGCTTTCGTTCCTGTTCTTTGACTTCATCGAGGACGCCGTGGCAGCGGTCGATCTCTTGTTGGGCGACCTTGGCGCGCTCGCCGAGGTCGTTGGTGATCGCCTGGCGGATCTCCTCGCGTTCGGTGTCGGTGATGGCGACGCCGCGGTAGTGGTTCTCGATGGCGGCTTCGACGAGGTTGACGGGCTGGTAGCCCTGGGGGCATTTCCCGTTCTGGTAGTAGGGACAGACGAAGTACTCGTAGATGCCGCCGTTGCCTTTGTTTTGGGAGTAGACGAGGCGGGCGCCGCAGGTGCCGCAGCGGATCGTGCCCTTGAGGTAGTGCAGGTGTGTGCGGTCGCGCTCACCGGCGTGGTTGTGCGATTGCAGGACGGCCTGTACCCGGTCGAAGAGCTCTTCGCTGATGAGCGGCTCGTGCCGGCCGGGGTAGTTCTTGCCGCGGTAGGTGACGATCCCGGCGTAGTAGGGGCTTGAGAGCATGTCGTGGATGCTTGACTGGCCGAGTGCCTGTGGGGCACGGCGGCGGTCGCCGCGTGTGCGCAGTCCGCGAGCGTCCAGCAACAGCGTCATGTCGGCGGTGCTGTAGAGGCCGGTGGCGTAGGTCTCGAACGCCCAACGGATGAGCGGGGCGCGCTCGGGGTCGATAGCGATCGTGCGGACCTCGCCGCCCTGGGGCAGTTGCTCGCGGACGTTCAGGTAGCCGAGGCGAGCACGTCCGGGTGTGCCGCCGCGCTTGGCCTTCTCGGTGGAGCCCTTGAGGACCTCGTTGGCGAGGTTGCGGCTGTAGTACTCGGCGAAGCTGGCGAGCATCCCGTGCATCAGCCGGCCGGCGGGAGTCTGGTCGATGTTCTCGGTCGCGCTGATCAGCCGGGCGCCGGCCAGCTCGATCTCGAAGAGCATGTTGGCGTCATCGCGGCGGTTGCGCGCGAAGCGATCGACCTTCCAGCAGATCACGTAATCGATGTCGCGCTGCTCCTTGATGCGCTTGAGCATGACGTTTAGTTCGGGGCGCTGGTTGGTCTTGGCTGACTCGGCGCGCTCGATGTACTCATCGACCACGACGGCGCCGAACTCGCCGGCCTTCTGAGCGCAGCGCTCCCGCTGCGCGGCGATCGACAGGCCGTCGTCGTCGTAGTCGGTCTCCAACTGTCCGCGCGAGCTGACCCGTAGGTAGAGCACGGCCCGCTTGACGGCATCCGTGGGATCGGTGTCGGGTTTGTTTTTGGTGATAGTGAGTGTCATTGGGGGTTTCTCCTTTCGTTGGTGTTCTTGGTGTGCGGTTGCCATTGGCAGTACGAGCGGCCACGGTGTCGTGGCCTTCGTTTGGAGAGTCCGAGGGCGTGCAGGCGATGTGCGACCGCCTCGGCGGGTACTTGGTAGCGCTCGGCCAGGGCGCTGATGCTGCGGTGTCCGGCTTGCCAGTCGGCGTGCAGCCACGGCGCGGGGATCAGGACGCTCAGGGCGAAGTCGGTGCAGAGTCCTTCACTACTGCTTTGGCTGCCTGTTTGGTGTGGGCGGGTGGTGTGTCCGCCGTCGATGATGTGTTTCAGTTCGTGCAGGAGTGTCACGCGCCGTTCGTCTGCCGGTAGGGTGCTGTCGATGAGGATGTCGCCGCCGCCGCGGCTCGGTTTGCTGACGCCCATCAGTCCTTTCACGGGCACCTGCGCCAGCGGGTAAACGGTCACGCCGTCGAGTTCGGTTACGACTGTCTCAGGGACCGGCGGGGCGGTGATGCCCGTTTCGGTGAGTAGGAGCTTGGCTTGTTGTTCGGCGACCCAGCGCGCCTCGCGGCGGGATACCTGCCATGCCGGTGTGAGGGCGCGCAAACGCTCCACCAGCCGGGGGGTCTTTGGCCCGGTCGCACCCACCCGTGCGTGCATCAGTCGTGGAGTTCTCCGCCGTGGTGTTCGCGGCGGTCGCGGCGAATCTGATCGAAAACGTCTTCGATCTGTCTGATCTCGTGCGGGTTGAGCTTGTACTTCGTGCGAAAGTAGGTGCGGATCGCCGGCAGGTCGCTGGAGACCTTCCCGCGGGTGATCCGGTCGATCCGCTCCAGCGGGATGTCGAGCACCTCGGCTACCTTGGTCAGTTTGCTCGGTGCCGGAGTCGTCATCAGCCCACGCTCCAAGCGGCTGAGCCAGCCGTAGGACGTGCCGGTCAACTCGTCCAGGGAGCGCAGCGATAGCCGCTGAGCGCGGCGAGCCCGCTTGACCAACCGTCCGAGTTCTCGTGCCTGTACTTCTGTCATGTGTCATTCCTGTTTACTACCTCCATTGTATTACATAATGTGACGGATGTTAACTGTTTGATCTTAATAAGGTGGTGACGTCAATAACCATTACCATGTTCTCTACCGTATTTTACCTGTTTGTCTTGGTGTGGTGGTAAGTGTGGGTGGCTCAAATCAATTGATAGTGATTTGAGCCACCCTTGCCCCATGTTGTCTTTCGAGTTAGCCTTGCGGCTAGGAGGACTGCTCCAGCAGCGTGATCTTCTCGGTGATGCTGGCCTTGCGCTCATCGGCGCTGGCTCGCATCGCCTCGTACTCTGCTTGGGCCTCCTTGGCTCGTTCCTTGGCGACCTCGATCTCAGCGTCGATACTCTCGATCGCTCGCTTGAGGGTCGTGATCGCGGACTCGACCGCTGTCTCGCTGGTCGTCTCGCGCCGCCTGGTGCGACGAGTCCCGCCACCGTTGCCGGTAGGGGCTGTGCCGCTATTGTCCAGCACGCGCTTGTGCTGGTAGTAGGCACCGCGTAGGCTGTTCGACCGGCTGGCCGTACTGCTCTGCGAGAGTCTTGAAGGCATCAGCCTTCTTAACCTCGCCCGAGGCAGTCATCGCCTCGATCTTCTCGTAGACCTCTTGTGCCTTGGTCATTACCAAGGACCTCCTTTGTTGGAGTGGATGGGGTTTCGGCACGCACGAAGACGCCGTGGTTTTCACCGTGGTCGTCATGCACGCCGGGCAGCCATCCAGCACCAGCATCCCGTCTCATTTCCTGGCCTCCTTGCTCCAGTGCTCGATCCGCGCCCGTGCGACCGGCACATACCGCTCGTCGCGTTCGATCCCGACGAACCGCCGGCCCTCCAACATGCAGGCCGCGCCGGTGGAGCCGCTACCAGCGAACGGGTCGAGTACCGTGCCGCCCGGCGGGCAGAGCAGCCGCGTGAGCCAGCGCATCAGCTCCAGCGGCTTGACCGTCGGGTGAGCGTTGCGCACCAGCCGCACCGCGCCTCCACCTCGCGGGTAGATCGGCACCTCACGCAGCGCCAGCTCCTCACAGCCGGCCTCGCGCTCCCGGCGGCTCGCCTTCGACGCGAAAAACAGACGGCTGATCTCCCGGCCGGGGCGAGGCTCGGTGTCGATCAGCGCAACCGGGCAGTCCGCCTCGCAGCGTCCGGGCTGGCACCGTGGGCCGTGGGAGAGCGCGACGTTTGCCGGCCAGAACCCCCGGCCGCCCTCACGGCGCGGGACACGCCCGGCATCGATCTGAAGCGCCCCCGTGCCGTGCAGCGCGAGGTTCGAGTCGAGCGTCGTCCCTTCCATCGGTTTGCGGGCCAGCAGGATCGGCTCGTAGGCCGGTTTCAGCGTGCTCCCGAGCCCGTCGGTGCGGCGGTGGGATTTCGGGACGCCCTGAGCGTAGAGCCAGAGCAGTTGGTCGCGGATCTCGAACCCGGCGTCCTCAACTCCGGCGACCAGTCGGTGAGCGGTGCGCGGTGTCCCGAACGCCGCCAGCCACCCGCCCGGTTTGAGTACCCGCAGCGCCTGCGCCGCCCATGCGCTCGTCCACCCCTGAAACGTCGCCGGGTCGGTCAGCTTGCCGCCGTCCCATGCCTCGCCGCCGAAGCCGATGCCATACGGCGGGTCGGTGATGATCGCCTCGACCGAGTTCTCGGGTAGCTCGGGCAGCAGCGCCAGGCTATCGGCGTGCAGCAAAAGCCAGCGTTTCGCATCCCCATACATCACCGGGCGCCCGCCCGCTGCCGCGCTCACGCTGCGCCTCCTGGCGCCGTGGCGTCCTGGCCGCAGAGCAGGTCAACGGCCTGCTTGCTGGTCGCTACCGTGAACAGCCGCCGAGTCTGCTCGGGCAGCCCCCGGTGGATGTCCGTGAGCAGCGCCATCCGCTGCGCGTCGGGCACGATCCACAGCACGCCGGGGAACACCCCGGTCTTCGCCTGCTCGACCCCTGATCGGAAATACTCGCTGTAGGCGCGATGCTGGCGGGTCAGCTGACCCCGATGATCTGTACCCAAGTCGACCTCGACCAGGAAAGAGTCCTCGTACTCGCCGATACCGAGCCGCACGAACGCATCGGGCTTGAGTACCCCGGCCGCGCCGCCCAGGCGGGTATACCGTCGCCAGCACGCCGGCTCCGCGTCGAAGTCCAGCAGCTCCACCCGCCCGGCTCGCTCCGCCTGGCGCAGCCGCAAATACAGGTCGCTGACCGCGAGCGTGTGCCCTGTCCACGCCACACCTGGCTCGTGCGCGCTGCGGGAGCGTGGCAGACCCTCCCCGGCCCAGTAGGCGACCATCCGCCGGCCGGGCGGGCCGAGCGCATACACCCACGCCGAGGAACCGCCGCCGACCCCTCCCTGACGGCGCTCCAAGCGGTCGAGCACCCGCTGCTCAACCAGCCGAGCCAGCACCCGGCGAGCCCTACGAGCACGGGTAGAAGGAGAAACAACAGCAGCAGAAGAATCAGAAAAATAGAAAAATAAATAAGAGAGCTGCCGGCCACTGACCAAGGTGAGGCGAGCGACCGTCTCCACGATCTCCCTCTCAAGGAGAGGCATCCCATCAGCCAACGCCACCAGCCGGGGAACGCTGACCCGGCTCACGACCAGCCCCCCACGAGGAACAACAAC
This sequence comes from uncultured Solirubrobacterales bacterium, assembly GCA_963813765.1. GTDB lineage: Bacteria > Actinomycetota > Thermoleophilia > Solirubrobacterales > Solirubrobacteraceae > Palsa-744. The sequence goes on along the minus strand of CAWFAB010000001.1, from coordinate 290,915 downwards.
ACACACAACAGAAGGGGTAGAGCCCCTGGCGTTATTCGCCGAAAAGCCCCATGCCGCAAGGGCGAATGACGGTCGTGACTTGAGGCGACCGGCGGGGCGAGCGGCACATTCTGAAGGGGGAGCCAGTGCCTCATGGTGCCTGCCTTCGGCGGCGGCGCAGCGGTGTGTCATCGCCCTCGATACCGGCCGTGGGATCGTCGCTGAGACCGTGGCGCTCCAGTAGCGCCTCATCGACCTCCTTGGGATCGCGGCCGTAGCGTGCGGCTGACTCTCGGCGGACCGTCTCGGGGTCGCTGATCGCCTCTGCGGGGGGGATTGTGCGGCCGGTGACTGGCGGGCTGACGTCGCCTGGGCCGAGCCCGATCCTGGCGGCGATCTCAAAGCGCCCGAGTGCCTGTAGTTCTTCGGGGCTCACGCCCGGTAGCTCGCGGGCGAGCAGCTTGGCGTCGTCGGCGTTCTGGCGAAACGATACGAGCGTCGCGCTGTTCGTCAATGCCGCTTGGGCGAGGTCGGTTGGTAGCTGGGCGATCGACTGCGCGGAGAGCGTCAGGCCGACGCCGAGGCCGCGGGCCAGCTCGAACAGCGAGTCCAGCGGCATAGGGATGTCCGTGAAGACCTTGGGCTCATCGACGTAGACGTAGAACGGGCGGCGCTTGGTGGCCGGTACCCGCGCACGGGCCTGCACGCCCTGGAAGAGTTCGTTGATAACCAGCGCGGCGAGCAACCTCGAGGCCGGCGAGCCGATCATCCCCGGCGACAGCGAGACGATCACCACCTGCCCACGGCGCAGCACCTCGCGCATGTCCCACTTCGGCTCAGCCTGCGCCAGCACGGAGCGCACCACCCGCCGGCCGACGAGCTCGTTGACCTTGTTCAGCGGCGACCCGAGCTGCTGGGCGCGACCCTCCGGGCTCATCGCCTCGAACTGCGCCCACGTCGCCCTGAGCAGCGGGTCCTGCAAGCGCCCGGTGAGGCGGCGGCGGAACGAGTCCGAAGCGAACACGAAAGGGATGTCCCCGAGCGTGGCGTGGGGATCATGCGCCAGCGTCACCAGCCCCGCCCGCAGCCACTTATCCGAGCGCACCCCCCACGAGTCGATGAAGATCGAGCGGAACATGCCGAGCACCAGATCACCGGAGAGCTCCGGATCGCCGCCGCCGAAGACCCGCAGCCCCGGCACCGGCCCCGGACGGCTGGGGTCAAGCACGATCACCTCACCCCGGCGTCCCTCGGGCACCATCCGCAGGATCTCCTCGGCGAGGTCCCCCTTCCCGTCGAGTACCAGGCAGCCACGACCGGCCGCCAGGTCTTGAGCCACAGCCCCCGCCAGCAGCGCGGACTTACCGACCCCGCTCGGCCCGGCGGCGACCATGTGGCTGAGCGCTCCGACGAGCGGCTGCACGAGCGGTCGCTTCTCCATGCCCGGCCAAGTGGCGTACCCCAGCACCCTGCCACCCTTACGCGGAATCCGGGAGGACGGGAGCAGCTGCGGGGCGACACCGAGCACCAGGCCCGGCACCCGAGGCGCATCGATCGGCCAGCCGACCAAGCCCATGAGCTCCGCCGGCGAGAACCGGCTGCCCTTGCCGAGCGGCGCCCGCTCCACGAACCGCTGCACACGACCCGAGCGGCAATACCGGGCCTGCGGTTGCCCGCGCAGCCCGGATTGGGCACGCAGCACCGCCATCACCCGCGTCAACAGGTTCGCGCTCCGTCCGTCGCTGCCCGCGGCGACCGCGACCACCGCACGGGCGAAGAGGACCGGCCCGCCGTACTTGGAGCGCAGCGCTGGCAGATGCGCCGGGTTAACCTGTTGCTCAGACCTAGATCGGTGAGTAGCGGCTGCTGTAGCTGTTGCTCGCGGTGACGACGGGCCACCCGCGATAGCCCTGGAACGTGGAAAAGCCCCGTAGACACGGGGCTTTCCGTCCGACTCGACTGCCACAGTTCGGGTTGTGAAAGCAAACTTTGACGGTGAGACGGGCTCACCCACCGGGTGATGTCCGTTCACTTTGCCAGAGGGCCCGGACGGATCGAGTTTCGCGCGGATGATCCGTCGCTGACGCCCTACGCGGGGCTGGCGATCTCCGGTGAGCTGACGCGCACGCTGCGGCTCGCAGATCTGGTCGATGCTGAGCTTTGCACGGTGGGTCGGGTGGCGCCGGTCAAGCGGCGCCGGCGGGGGCTGTCTGCCGGCGAGCTGGTCGTAGCGCTCGCCGAGTCCCAGCTCGTCGGCGGGGACTGCTTCGATGACCTCGAGCGGGTGCGGGCCGATCGGGCGGGCGCGCTTTTGCGGGCGGTGGCCGATACGCCATCGGCGCCGACCGCGCGGCAGCTGGCGTGCCGCTTCAGGCCGAGCCACATTCGCGCAATCGAGCGCGCCATGGCTCGGGCCGGCAACGCGCTTGACAGCCGTCTGGGTCGCGACCTGACCGAGACTGTGACCCTCGACCTGGATGCGACCGAGAGCGATGTCTTCGGGCGCAAGAAGGCAGGGGCCGGGCGCAGCCGCTCGGGCCACCTGGGCTACAACAGCTACGTGGTCACCTGGGCGCAGCGCGGGCGCGGGCTGACGAGCGAGCTGAAGGGCGCAAACCAGGCGCGGATCAAGGCGAGGGAGTCAAGCCGGATGATCCGCCGCGCCGAGCGACTCTTGCCGCTCGAGCACGGGCAGATCACGGTGCGGGGGGACTCGGGCTTCTACGCGGTCGAGCTGATGATGGATCTGCGCAAGCAGAAGATGCGCTTCACGTTCTCGGCGACGCGCACGACGCTGATGTGGGCAAAGCTCGCCAAGATCGCAGAGGACGCCTGGGCCGATGCGATCGACATGCACGGCGCACAGGTCACCGAGATCTCCTTCACCCCGGAAGGCTGGAAGCACGAGCCACTGCGGCTGGTCGTTCGCCGCGTGCCGGTCAGCGCGGAGGAGCTGCGTGCGGGCAGCCCGAAGGCAAGGCGGCGCAAAACGATCCCGCCCGAGCAGCTGCAGATGGTGCTCGACGGCGAGCTCGACTCGACGTTCGCGTATTCGTTCATCGTGTCCGACATCCCCGCCTGCGAGATGACCACGGCGGAGATCGAGCACTTCCATCGCCAGCGCGCCCAGATCGAGGAGCGTTTCAAGGATGTGAAGCTCGGCATGGCGCTGCGCCACCTGCCCTCCGGCAACCTGGCTGCCAACTCCCTGTGGCTCACCTGCTCGCTGCTAGCCTTGAACTTATCCGCCTGGATATGCGACCTCAGCCCGGCGGCGGGCGCCTCCGGTCTAGCCGATGAGGACACGCCGCTGCGCCGTCACGCCAAGGCCCTGCGGCGCATCCTGTTCTGCGTGCCGGGGCGGATCGCACACTCGGCCCGCCAGATCATCGTGCACCTGCCAGAGGACTTCCCCGACTTCGACCTCTTCAACGCCACCTACCACGCTGCGCTCGCGCTGCCAGGCCCCTAGCGCCCGGTCAGACCGCCCCCGAAGGTCAGCATCCGCAGCGCCGCCCAAGGTTGGGCACCCCGCGAGTCTCCGACTCGCACCTTCACTGCACCCGTTCGCGGCCGCCAAGAGTCACTCTGACCGTCTATCGCCATGTCAATGGTGCACATCACCAGCTCCATTGGCACTGTGACTGTCACATCCGACACTTGACGGCTGCGACCGAGGCTTACTCACCGATCTAGGTCAGAGAACAGCCGCGCCAGCAACCCCTGGCTGCGAGCCTGCGAGCGAGACTGACGCTCCGGTAGTTGATACGGGCCGCGCGCCGGGCGCAGCGTCCAGCACACCATCACCTTCTCGCCACCATGCAGATCAGACAGCGCGCCGAGGAGCGCCGCCGCCGACTCGCCATTGCGATCGCTGCGCAGCAGCGGGTGGCGGCCACCCCAGCGCACCCGCGCCGCTGCCCGCCAGGTACTTGCCGTGGCCGGCTCTACCGGCTCAAGGCGCACACCGGGCAGCAGACCCCGCAAGTGGGCGCGCAGTATCCCAATCGTCCCAGGCTCAGCGTGCAGGTAGTGGCGGATACCATCGGCGTCACCGACTAGCTCCAACATCACCCGAGCGCTCGTTGGCAAACCCGAGATACAACCCAGCACCCCCCATACCGCGTTCTCGCTGACATCCGTCCCGAAGCGCAGCTCGACGCTCTCCATCACAGGCCGCCGTCCGCGACCGATGAGCAGCACAGCGAGCCCCCCGCCGAGCGCCAGCGCCAGACCGCCAAGGATCGCCGCCACCATTACGCGGCCTCCTGCGTATCGGGTCGTTCACCCCCGCCCGCATCATCAACTGGGTTATTCACCTCATCACTGGTTGGCGGGGAAGGCTGTGAGCGCTGGGTGCGGTCTTCTACTTTTCCCTTGGCGAGCAGCCAGATAGCGACCTCCATCTTGGTCTCATCGAGCTTACTCAACCGATCCTCACGGATTTTAATACTACGTGGCTTACGACGTCCCATCGCTCACCTCCTCTCTACCTATTAGTTGTGAAATCCCTTCACACGCCATCTGTTGCGGCCTGTGAAGCGGTTTCACATAAACTAATTTGCCACACAATTCGTTATATGTCAACAACATTTTCACATTTGCTTGTACCACCAGATAAGGCGCAACACACCCACAACCACCGCCAGCACAACGAGATACGGCAGGACACGGGGCAGCTCTGTAGTCAGCACATCGACCGAGATCGCCGTCGCCACCAGGCCGACGACGACGCGCTCGATCAGCTTGCTCTTCTCAGACACTACGATTCACCACTCGCGTCACCCTCGCCGTGCCGCATCGCCTCGGCGTAAATCTGCTGCTCCAGGTCTTGGGCGACGCTCTGCATACGGATGGCGGCATAGAGTCCTTCGCGGTACGGGGCGGCCAGGTCTTCATCAGGCGGTGGCGCAGGTGCCTCGCCGCTCAGTGCCCCGATCGCCAGCAGGATCAGCAGCCCCAGGCCGATGACAGCCAGCACGGCCTCCAAGACCCCCATCACGAGCGCTCCCTACCCTGCAAGCTCAGCGCCTGAATCTCGGCAACGGCCAAGCTGCCGTAGGCCGTGAAGATGGCCTGGTAGACCTCCTCACCCATAGGGCTGACCTTGAAGGCGGCGTTAGCGGCCCTTGAGAGCATGGTGGCGTTCTGCAACGCGACCGACGTCACGAAGGCTCCGGTCTGGACGCGGGCCACGGCGCTGAAACCGGCGCGGTGAGCTGCGGCCACCTCGGCGTTTGCCACGGGGTCGAGCTGGGCAGGCTGCTGGGCGCGGCGGGGAACGAGGCTAGACATAGCTAGGCTTCCTTTCGTCGAGCTATAGATCAATCGGCTGCTCACCGATGCTTGAGTAGTAGCCGAACTCCCCAGCCGCGAGGGAGCAGATTTCGGGCATAAATCGGGGGATTTTGGGGGGGACCAGCCAGATGACCGATACCACGATCTCCACACATCACCCGCTCTATGCCGAGCTTGCCCTCATAGGGCGGCGTGATCGATCGATCAAGCCGGAGTATCTGGGCGACTACGGCCGCCTAATGCAATGCCCCGAGGTGAGGCGTCGCGCCGGCGCCGACGCCTCGCCTTCCGAGCTGGCAGAGCGCGCAAGCCAAGCTATCGCCGAGGCGGTTCAAGCCATACCCAGGCCCGATGTTAGGCAGGTCGGGGAGGCGGCATTGTGTGTTCTAACGTGCTACGAAGGTCTGTCCCCAAACGAACGAGAAGATCGACTTTGGAAAACCCCAGACCGCGTTACCAAAGATCAGTACAAGGAAAGGCGACGGGCAGCACTTAAATCCGTAGTCATATATCTTGAACGGAAATCAGACGCATCCACCGTCCTTGAAAAAATACAGTCAACGCCGGTTCGGCTCACGGACGCAACTGAGCAAGACGAGATCGTTCTCGGCCTTCGGGTCATCGGAGAAATAGCTGCCGACATGCACTTTGCGGCGCTTGCTTGTTCTTTCGTAAACACTTTTCAGGGCTTCCAGCCTGATAACCCAGGGGATTACTTCCCGGATCGGTGGGAGGTGTGGGACGCCTGCCAGAATCGGCTACTAGAGACAATGATTAACTTTGCTATACACTACGCGGGCGATAATGACGATGAGGCTTTCGCCGCCGCTTGCAGCCAGCATCTGAATAGCGACGAGATAGACCAATGTCTCTTGTATCTACAAACTGTCCATCATTCCTCACCGCCCATAGCTCCCGATACACGTCAACGCATCATCCAGTATCGCAGCGACCTCATTAACGGCACCACGCAAAGTGATGATCCGCTGTGGCATCTGCGTCGAGACGTGTTGCGGCCTTGGTACGAGGATTTGCCTGACCTTGTGGCAATCGCCGCTGCCAGCGGCCGCCTAGCCCTACTCATCGCCCGAACAGTTAGCTATGAGACTCCTGTACTCAGCGAGTCCAGGCGCAGGGCCTATAAGTCAGTTGCGTACTTCTATGACTTTGATGATCTAGAGCCCGCCTTCAACGGCCAATCTCTAAGAGAAAGAGTCCAGACCCACTTCGACACTGAAAGTGCGCGCTTGACAAGTGGAGCATTTATTGGTATGCTAGGTGACTAATATGGAGTAGCCAGTGAGTCGTGAGCCGAATGTCGAGGAACCGTTACTAGGCCAGAAGGTCTACGATGGATTGTTCCATCTAAGATGGGATGCGGCACAAGCGCATGGCTATCTCAGACAGAGCTGGCGACGCCCGGTTCGTCACAATCTAGGGATTGAACGCTGGGCCCTATGGCACGTACTTGATCTCAATAATGATTGCCATAAAGCCATCATGGGTTGGGAAGATTGGTATAGCCGCTACCTTATGCGCCCACCGATTGGCGAGTTAACCGCTCGCTACGAGGTTCAGGCGGGGATACTCACAGTACATCACGTTATACCATTTGACTCAGCCGAGCGAGAGCGACTTGACAAACCCAGGTCAGTCGGCCCCGGCGTTTGGCACGATGTCATTGGCGAGCAAGAACCGGACTTGATAGAGCGCTGGCATACCTGGCTCTGGACGGACGAGCAAGGAAATCAAGTGCGACGCGACGACCTAGACCAGCTCGGTGCCAGCGCTACCCTTGCCGAAGCATGTGGCCGCCTGGCTGTAAGTCTGAGCCCACTCGTTGACGATAGACGCCGACCGCTCCAGGCTGGCACATAAGCTAGGCGAACCTTCACACCTACGCCACCGGACACTCCGACTCATGCAACGTTGTGGGCGTGTCTCCCACAACGGCGATGTAGTGCTCATAGCCTGCGAGTCCAAAGTCTTCCGTCCTGCACCTGACGACCCTTGGCCCACTGAGCCTAGTCGGGGTGCCTATGCCTTTGCCGTTGACCAATGGCGCAGGTACTCCCATGAGCCACAGATCAGCAGCAAGCGCATGTTCTGATGGGTGAGGATCGGCCGGTGTGATGGCATCCGGTAGTACCACCCACATCGTAAAGTTGACTGACTGACCTGGCTGCACACTGCCAAAGCTAGCTTCTGCATTCTTCTGTTCTCCGCCCTCACAACGTGCCCCTTCCTTGAAGCCCATGACGAAGCTGACCAATGGCCCAACAATGGGAGTGGTTGAAAGCGTAACTTCCCCCGCCAGGCTCGATTCCAGCGTTGTAGTGAGGTCCAGCCGTACAACCAGCTCCCGTCCATCAGGGGCGGGCGGTGTGCATTCACTGAGCGTCGTCTGATCCACGTCGGATTCGCTCGGACGGAGCGGCGATCCAAACGAACCTTCGACCTTCACCTTGTCACCCTCCTGAGTTGTCCCCTGGACTACGAACGACGGCGCTCCAGCGGGTACCTTAGCCGTTGTCGAGTTGGTTGTCGGTGAAGTAGTTCTCGACTTTCGTGGTTTCAGGCAGCGACTGATGTCGGCGGCTGCTGGGGTTGCGTGAGTTTCGGGTTGGTGGTCATCGGGGGTGCTTGTGACCAAAAGTCCTGGCGGATGAGTTCGCGGCGTAGCGCGGCGAGCATGTCTGTGTAGCTGATGGTGTGCTTCTGGCGGTACCAGGGAGCTTCGCGGCGGCGCTCATCGAGATCCGCTTGGGGGTCGCCGTGAAGCGCATACCAGGCAACGGTGATTGTCTGGGCCAGGAATCCGAACGGGACGGTCCTCTGCACCGCTTTCTGGACGCGGTTGCGGGCCTCGCCGACACCGTGGGCCTTGGCCTCTTGGTGAGCGGTCTCGATCGTCCAGCGACTGTCGTAGCGCGCGATCAGCTCAGGCGCGGGGACCTTGGCGTCGGTGCCGGCGATCGCGATGTCGAAGTTCTTCCTGCTGCCGGCGTTGCGGATCAGGACGACCTTGACCGGGCGCGTGTAGAAGGGCGTGTACCACAGGCACACGAACTCGTGGATGTGCGCGGTGCGGGTGCGCCCGTCGGGGCCGGTGATCGTGACGGCCTGGAAGACGGCGGTCTTGGCGATCTCGGCCAGGCTCGGAAGCTTTTTGCCTTTCAACGGGGTGCGGCCCATCTGGCCTGCTCGCCGCTCGGCAGCTGGGAGCTCGTGCACGGCGGCGTTACAGCGCATCCTCGTGGTCACGCTCACGCGCTCGGGCAGGCCGCGCCACGCCTTGCTGGCATACGCCCCGTCCATGACGAGCTCCACGATCCGGGCTCCGAAGCGCTCGAGGACCATGTCGATCAGCGCCCTGCCCAATTCGGGCTGTGATGGCCGGTCGAGGTCGGGATGCTCCTCGTCCTTGGGCCGGAACAGCCGGAAGAGGACCGGCAGGCCGACCGGGCGCCCGCCCAGGCACTGGAGCTCCACCACGAGCACGACCACCACCCAGCAGTTCCCCCATCGCGTGCGGCGCCCCGAGCCCTCCGGCTGGGCGCCGTCGTGCAGGTAGTGAGCGCCCCACACCCGCCGCCCGGAACGCCCGAATAGCGTGTCATCGACGGCGAGGCGAATCGGCGCGCCCGCCGCCACGAACACCGACACCAGGAAGTCCAGCAGCAGCAGCCCGAGCTCATCGGGATCCCAGCGCCGATAGGCGAAGAAGTCGTGCGCGCGGCTGTGATGCCACTCGCCGGCGAGCCCCGCGGCCTGCAGCATCCCCGTCACCGTGCAGTCCCGGATCCGCCCGACGAACCCGACCATCAGCATGCCGAACGTCTGAAACGACGGTTGCGTGAAGCACGGTCTCAGCAGGGACAACAGAGCAGCGAGCGAACTGGGAACCTGATACATGGCGGCGACCTCCCGGTGGAAGGGCCACGGGAACGCTGACTACGCCCCGCGGCCGATGGGCTTTACGCCCACCGGATTCGGGGTCGCCGCCAACCCTCCTTGTGCCTGCTCAAGCGCCCAGACGACGCCCGCCAGCACCAGGCGCCCAGACGATCACAACCGCTTCCTCAGCCTGAGAAAACCCCGAAACTCGAGGTAGTTGGATCAGGTTGTGTCGGTGTGCTGACCGACACTGGAGGCGTGGTGAAGCTGCTTGTGCTTGAACTGGAGCCACAGCCAGTCACCAGCACGGCACACAAAGCAGCCAGGGCCGCCGCGGCTCTGTGCCGAGTGATCCCCAACCGTGTGTGGCTTGTCATCATAACCGCCACACCCCCTATTTCTTGCGCTGTTCTTTGAGTTCCTGAGCGAGACCCACGCCGTAGCCAAGTTCCATCTCGACAACACCACCCGTCGCCGTTCCAAACAGAAAACTGGTGAACGATCTACGACCATGAAAGTGAGCCAGCACAGCACAGTAGAGCGACCTTGGACCATACGGTCCTTCGACACACTTGGCCTTGGGATAGGCCCGTTTCAACTGAGCCCGTGATGAGCCCATAGTGATGCCCTTGCTGGTCTTCTGCTTCTTGGAGAAGAACAACGCTCCACTGACCCGTCCGTTGGTCAGAGTGAAATGCAGACCGACGCTGGTGGGATAGGAGATATTAACCACGCCAGGATAAGCGGGACCAGCACTTTCTTTGCTAGTTGGTGGCCCAAGCACTGCCGTCACCTGTGCTTCTGTGTCCCCGAGCTTGACACCGGCAACGCTCTGGCCGATGACGATGTTGGCCTCGGCGATCGGTGCGAGCGCCATGATCGCGGCACTCGACAACAGGCCGAGCACGGCCACAACGCTGATGCTTCGTCTCATGTGCGGGCTCCTTGGCTTGAGGGAGGTCGGCTGTCCCGCCGACCCTTGTCTGCGCAGACGCTACTTATAAGTATGTAGACTGTCAAGTAGCAGTCGGGCAGCGTTGCCCGGCATGGAAGGCGATCTACAACGAGCCGTCGGCCGCAACCTGCGGGCCTACCGGCAGACCAAGGGCCTCAGCCAGGAGGCGTTCGCCGACGAGCTCGGCGTCCACCGCACCTACATGGGCGGCATCGAGCGCGGCGAGCGCAACCTGACCCTCAAGAGCCTGGAGCGCATCGCCAGCCAACTCGACCTCGACCCGCTGGCGCTGCTGCAATCGCCCGAGGCCGAGTCAACGCCGCCGTCCCCGCGCGCCACAGCTTGACGGCTCGCACCAAACGGCCCTAGCCTCGGGCAGACCCGCTCAAACAAGACGGCCCCAGCACGACGCGAGGGCCCGAACCGAGCCCCAGACACGAGGAGAGCGTGCCGCCCATGCCCGATGACCAGCCGATCCCCGACCAAGCCACCGAGGAAGCCCGCGTCGACTGGCTGATCCTTGACCTCCTGCTCGAAGAGGGCACCCACCGCCCGTGGGCAATCGCCGAGATCACCCGCGAATACGGCCACGAGCTCAACGCCCTCGACGCGATCGACCGCCTCCACGGCGCCGGACTTGCCCACAAGACCAGCGACGGCTTCGTGTTCGCCACCCGCGCCGCCGTCCGCTACCACGAAATCGCCGATCAGGCGCCATCGCCACGCGAGTAGCCGACGCGGCTACTGCTCCGACTGCCCGCCCTCGATCACCCACAGGCGGGGAAGACGCAGCGGTGGCTCGCCCTCGCCGCCGAGCGCCCGGCTGGCGACCTCGGCCACACAGAATGCGTCGGCCAGCATGGCCTGAGCGAACTCGCTGATCGCGTCGTCAATGACCCGGCTCGCCCGTTCGTGCAACCGGCCGAACAGCGCCAGCACATCCGCGGCACCCAACTGCACCTCGTAGCGCTCGCGGGAGCCTACCTTCTCCCACCCGATCTGATCCAACAGCCGCGCAGCCTGCTCAAAGTTGCGGCGCAGCCATTCAGCGCGCTTGACCTCGCCGGCCTCCAGCGCCACCACGAGATTGCCGACCTCGGCCAAGTCGCTGACGAGGAAGCCATACACCGCGTCGCGCTGCGCCCGATCCAACACGATTGCCATACAGGGCCTCCAATCCGAGGGACAGAGCAGCCCAAGCCCCCCGGAGGGGCCGGGGTCTGGACCGCCCCCAAAGCAAACCGGGTCACGCCGTGATATGGCAAGCTGTGGAGCAGGCCCATCACCGTTATCCGCGTACTGACGAGCCGGTGGTGGTGGCAATGTCAACAAATCACCGGCTAGCTGCTGCGCTAGTTCACACGCCGCGCTGAGGGACAGGACTCCTTCGACGACACCCGCCTATTTACCGGAAAATCCGGCAAAACCCGGGAGGATTTTTTGGCGTCCTGGGGGGCTGGTAGACCATTATGGTGAGAAGGTAAAAGTGACCCCGGCCGCTTGGGGCAGCCGGGGCCGTACACAGGAGGAATGATCTCCCATGCTGGCCCATCATACGCCAACGAGCGACACATACCTGGAGCAGCGCGCCATCGTCCACCAGTTGCTCCGCGACGACGACCACACCGAGCGCTGGACACCCAAGCAACTACAGCGCGCCCTTTCAGACATCACACCCGAGACGATCGATGAAGCCCTCGCCGAGCTGGAGGCCGCCGGTGTGGCCTGGCGCCTGGACGACTACGTCGGCGCCTCACGCTGCGCCCGCCAACTGTTCTCACTCGACCTCATCGGCATCTGAGAGGCCGCCATGCGTCTCTCCGAAATGGGCCTTGAGCCCGCCACGCTGGCCTGCCTGCGCAGCGCCGGCATCAACACCACCTACCGGCTACTCGAACACACCTGCCGCGAGCTGATCTGGCACTCCGAGATCACCCCCGAGGCGCTCTACGACATCCTCCGTGCGCTCCGCCAGCACGGCATGACGCTGAAACCGAACACCAAGGGGATCGACCGGCCGGTGAGCGAGCGCAACCTCAAGATCTTCCGCCTGCGCGTCGTCGAGGGCCGCAAACTCCGAGATGTCGCCGCACGCAACGGCATCGGCGTCGAGCGTGTACGCCAAGTGCTCGCCGTCTCCTTCGGCCTACGGGGCGAACCGCCAGCCGTCAAAGCCCGCCGCCGCCAGCGCCGAAGCATGGAGGCCAAATGAGCGACGAGCCCTGCCCGATATCAGACGACGAAATCAACGAGGCGCTTAAGATAGCCGAACGCCACATCCAGGAGGACGTCCTCACAAAACTGCTGACGCCCACAGTACGACCGTGGACAGTCGAGGCACTGATCCGCGATATCGGAGACTGGACAATGACAACCGACGCACTGACTGCTCTGCGCCGTGCCGGGTTGGTCTGTCGCAGAGGATTCTTCATCTTCCCATCGCGGGCAGCCATCCACTTTCATCAGCTTCGGGTGTAGCGCACATGCCTCAGCGGCCGTCTACTCTCGGTGAGCGTCGCCGACTATACCTGCGCGCACGCGCGATAGTTCAGCGTTACTACCGCAACGAGCTGACTGTGGAGAGCGTTGCCAAGGCCCTCTCGATTTCCACTCGCCAGCTACAGCGCATCTACGCGCAATTCGGTGACACCACCTTCCACGATGACCTCGTTGCTAGGCGCCTGGAAGCCGCTGCCCGACTTCTGTCCACACCCTCGATCACGGTGAATGATGTTGCACAGCGAGTCGGCTTTCACCAGTCGCCTCACTTCGCTCGCGCGTTCCGGCGCCGCTACGGGGTTTCACCCTCGACCTATCGCGCCAAGCTGGATCGGGCAACGTGCGATGAGCCGCCAGCCGCCAATCGCCCATGAACCAACCATCCGTCACCATCAATCAACCCAGACCGGAGCCGAGGACAAACGGCCAGCGTCAGCCGATTCTCGTCATTGAGGCCGACCGTGACCTCGGCCACGCAATCGTTGACCAACTGGTCGCCGACGACCACCCAGCCAAGCTCGCACTCAGCGCCAACCACGCCGAGACGCTGGCGAGCAGGGAATCCCCGAAGCTCGTGGTGCTCGGAGAGCTTGACACCCTACGCGGCGCCCTAGAATTGCTGAGGACGATCCGCGACAGTGACCCGGAGGCCTCTCCCTGGCAGAAGGACGTACCGGTGATCGTGCTCAGCTCGAACACCCACGAGCCCGACCTGCTGCGGGCCTTCGAGGCCGGCGCTGATGACTTCCTGGCCCGCCCAGCCCGATACCTGGAGCTGCGCGCGCGACTGCGAGCAATCCTGCGCCGCGCCGGGGGCTCGGCGAGTGGTCGGGTGCTCAGGGTCGGCCCACTGACGATCGACATCGATGCCCACGCGGCGAGCCTTCACGACAGGCGCCTCGACCTACGCCACATGGAGTACAACCTGCTCGTTCACCTCGCCAGCGATCCCCGGCGCGTCTTCCGCAGGCAGGAGCTGTTGCGTGCGGTCTGGGGATACCCGGTGGCTTGCTCCACACGCACGCTGGACAGCCACGCTAGCCGCCTGCGTCGCAAGCTCGCCGCGGGAGGCGAACGCTGGATCATCAACATCCACGGCGTGGGGTTCCGGCTGGTTTGAGCCACCTACAGCCGGCCTCCACGTCCCGCAGATAGTCGGAGGGGGCCCGGCCGATTCGAGATCTTCTTGTTGCTGTCGGACGTAAGCATGATAATATTTGCAAGAGCGTTAATACGCTGACGAGCGATCCCCTTGTTCTCAAGGTAATGCCTCGGGAAAAAGTGGTGAAACTCCCTTTGATTCGTCCAAGCGAGTGCCTCGCCGGGATCGATTAGCTGGCCGGTCAGCAGGTCGATGGGCCGAAGATGAGCGAGAATGATCGCTAGCAGCTTGGCGTGTGCATTGTTGGCCCGGAACTGCCGCGTCGTCCATATCTCGGGCCGCGGAGGGGTGATATCGACCGCGATGTCGGCACCATTGCCATCAGCAAAGTTTGCGACAGCCTTTAGATCGGAGGCCATCTCACCAGTATTCCAGCCGCTGAAGTAGCCAGCCACCGCAGTACGCCAAAGCCACTGAGTGATTGCAGCGTACTGAGCAGATGTAGGCGAAGTAATCCTCCGAAAGATCTCAGCCAGTACGGTGACCTGGTTTGAGTACGGGATGATCTGTGCGGACGGCACGTTCATCTGAGTTGCTAGGAAATCGACGGTCCGGAGGTACGACTTCTCGGTGTCCTCGGCGGCAGCTTTGAGTGCTGGGGGTTGGAGCTTGCGAAGCTCATCAATACTGTCTGTCGAGAAGCCACCCCCAGCGGCCGCTGACAAATTGCGTAGCACAACCTTCTTATCGATAGCTCCGAAGCCCTTCGATGCCATAGCCGAGAGCAAAGCGTCGATGGTGTCAATCAGGTCGAACTCGGGACTCCACGTAGCCGCGCGCATGAGATCTACTATCGTGAGCGGCGTGCCCGTGCTATTGATCCGCTCGAAGATCGGGGCAACGTCCTCGATCGACATATCGCCGAGCGTCACGCGGTCGCTGGCGACATTCACAGCTCGAATGGATGAGCGTCAATGTGTCGGCAGGTGTTGTAGCGGATTGCGTGGTAGATGATCTCGAAGCTCGGCCTTGAAGGACAACCTGCTCCTTGCGACGGGGCAGTAAGTTAAGCGCCCGGCAGTTGGATGCACTGAAAGACGAGCACCTCGGCGAGCTTGTCGAAGTGCGCGTCGCGGTGGAGCACAGCGACGCCGCCGTGCTCCGCGGCTGCCGCGGCGATCAGCGCGTCGGTGACGGGCACGCGATGGTAGCCGTCGCTGCGCTCGGCCAGTTCGCCGAAGGCGCTCATCGCGGCATTGGCGACGGCGCGATCGTTGCGCAGGATTCGCAGCGCGTCGAGCTCGGCCTCCAACGCGAGATACTCGGAGGTGCTGCGCGCCGAATAGAGGATCTCCATCCGTACGATTGGCGTGATCCACATGCGATCGTCGAGGATCGCCTCCTGCACGAGGGCGCCAAGATCCTCCGGAAGCGTCGCGATACGCCACCACGCGGAGGTGTCGGCGATGAATGGCTGATCGCTGCGCAACAGCTCGGCGGTGTCCACCGCGGCTATCGCTCGGTGTCGGTGAGCTGCTCGATGCGCGCGAGCGTGTCGTGGTCCAGGCCGTCTGGGCTGCGCAGGCGCTCAGCGAGGGATCGCAGGCGTTCGGTGCGCTCCTCCTGACTCAGCGTAGGCTGCTCCGCGGTGGGCGTTGTGCTCAGGACCGAATGCTTCACGCTGTCAGGGTAGCGCGAGATTCTGATGCGGTGCTCTCGGTAGCATGTAGCGCCCCCGCGCCACCCGGACCAGGCGCCCCGAGGAGCGCGCGACATTCCACGCGAGCGCACCCTTGACTGAGGACCGCGGCACGGGCTCGCACACCAGCGCCTCGACGGCCGCGTGGATGTCCTTGGCCCGCATCGGCTCGCCCCGGTCGGCGAGTACCTGGACGACGGCCTTGAGCACCCAGCCAGGCCGGCGAGCTCGCTGCCGACAGACCACGGGCCGCCGCCGAGGCCCACCACTGGCCCGCACGGCGGCCAGCTTCCCGGCCAGACGGCGCAACGACCCCTGTAGATCGTGGTTCGAATAGTGTCCAAGCAGGTCCATGCCTTGATTGCCTTTATCCAAGCGAGATTCTACTCATTGCTAGCGAGCCCGCGTAGCTCGCCCGAGAGGCCAAAATCGTCCATGGGCCCATTCATGGGCCTAAACTCTCCGTCGGCACCCCGGGTGATCTGGCGTGTGAAGGGGCACTCGGCGGGCTCGTCGGCGAAGCGCATCAGCTCCCAGATCGCCCGGCGCTCGCGGTCGGTGAGGCGGCGGTTGCGGGTCTGCTGGTAGATCTGCAGCGTGAACGCGGCCGAGGTGTGCCCGATCTGATCGGAGATCCAGTGTGGGTCGCGCCCGGCCTGCGCGGCGAGCATCGCCCAGGTGCGTCGCAGCGAGTGTGGAGTGATCGCTTGGAGAGACGGTAGGCCCTGCTCGGCGCGCCGCTCGTTGGCGAGTTCGACGGCGCGCTCCAGCACGCGGTCGCGGAAGCGGTCGGGGTCGCGCTGCTTGCCGCTGATCGTGCCGAAGAAGTGGTCGGTCGGCCCCATCGGGAAGTCATCGGCGACGCGCTGCGCACGGTGGCGAGCGAGCTCGTCGCGCAACCACAGGGTCATCTCGACCTCGCGGACGCCCTTGGCGGTCTTGGCGTCGGGGATCTTGAAACGAGCCCGCGCGAGGTCCACCTGCCGGCAGCGCATCGCGCACAACTCCGAGATCCTGAACCCGGTGAGGGCGAGTGTCGCCAGTGCAGCGCGGCGCCCGATCCGGTGATCACGCCGCGCGGCCCGATCCAACTCGCCGGCGGCGTCGAGCAGGGAGCCCAGCTCGTCGACCTCGAGGAACGTCCGCGCCGGCTTGACAGTCGGCAGGAACCGCTCCCTGCGCCCGCCGACCTTCACCGGGTTGCGGTCGATGTAGCCGTAGTCCACCGCGCGCTGGAGGATCTGGCTGAGCAGCGCCAGCATCCCGTTGATCGAGGTGTTCGACAGCGGGCGCTTGCGGCGCTCGTAGGGCTTGCCCTCCCTGCGCTCGACGGTCTCCATCAGCGGCTTGCCCCGCGCCGCGGCCTCGCGGATCACCCGCGCGCGGCCCGCGAGGTCGTCGCGGAACCCATCGACCCGGGCGACGTCGATATCGGCCAGCTCCATGCGGCCGAAGTGCCCGAGGAGGTAGCCGAGCTTCCATTCGAGGTCGGCGATCGTGTCGGAGTCCAGGCCGTGACTCTTCTTGGCATCGATGACCTTGCGCGCGAACGGCCCGAAGGGCTGGCGGCCGTCGGGACGCTCCGCGTCGGTCTGCGCAGTCGAGGTCTTCGTCTCGGGCGGCACCCACGTTCCGCGGATCACCTGCTGCTGGATCGACTCCAGCTCGATCTCCGCGCGGGTGCTGTTCCAGCCCTGCTTGTTGGTGTCGAAGTCGAGCCGGTGGCGGCGCCCGTAGGCGTAGAGCCGTGCGCCGTAGGTGATCGTCTTGGCGCGCGGTGTGGAGGTCGAAGCGCAGCCGTGCCTTGGGGCCGTCGCCGAGGCGCATCGCGCCGAGGTCCATGGCGTGCGCGTAGACGTAGTCGAGGGAGACGTTCAGCGCGCGGGCCAGCTCTTTAGGGTCGAGCAGTTGGTAGGCCCCAGGAACGGGGTGGTCGAGGAGTTGCACGACGCGTCGGGCGGCGCGCTCGGCGATGGCCTCGATGTCGTCGTGGTCGAGGGTCATGCCTGCTCCATGATGAACCAAATTAGCAAAACAAGCAATAAGTTATGAAGAAACGCGGCTCAGCCGAGTGGCACTTGACCCTTCCTTACGAGCGATAACAGCCTTGCTATCGTCCCGGCGGAACTGAAAGGAATGACGTGAAGCTGAGCGACATGAAGACGAGCGAGCAGGTGCTGGCCGAGGAGCTGCGCGACCCGGACTTCCGGCGCGAGTGGGACCGAACCGCGATTGCACGGGCCGTCGCGCTGAAGGTGCTCGCCTACCGCACCGAGCACGGTCTCTCCCAGCGGGAATTGGCGCAGAAGCTCGGCATGACCCAGCCCCAGCTCGCGCGCCTGGAGGCCGGCGGGCACAACCCCACCATCGACACCCTCGCGCGACTGGCGCAGACCCTGGACATCGAGTTCGCGATCGACGTCCACCCGCGCCAACGAGAGCCCAAGCTGCTCAACGGACGCGCCCAGGGCAAGAACGCCATCGCCTCCTACGAGACCGATACAGCGGCGATCCTGCTGGCCGCGGGCTGACGTCGCGATCCCGCAGCGTTCGACGGCTCGACGAAACAGCAAAGTCACGGTCGATCGTCCGCCGCTCCCCAACCAGGCTGCGCCTGGTTGGGGGCCCCGAACGCGGCGGAGCGCAGTCCCCCGGCCCCCGTCCGGGGGTAGCGTGGCACACCCTGTCAACCACAAGGGGTGTGACAGGGTGTGCGGCGGGAGCCGGGCCGGGGGCCGGCCGACTGCTCGATCGACGGAGAGGGTGGGCGGCCGGTTCCTGCTGCCGGTAATCATGTCGGGCTCTCGGCGTACTGCCGCGCTTCGCCAGCTTGGGCCGCGTCACTTTGCGCTCACACCAACGGTGCCGGCGACAAGCAGGTGACGCCATAGATCGCCAGCGTCGTTCGAAACCATGTCCAGCCGTCGATCGAACGTGATCCCGTTCTCCCTTTGGGAGACCTCTTCGACCACGTCGGCAAACAGGTATATGAAGCATACCGTCCGAGGTAGGAGCGTCGCCAAACGCCCCGGGGGAATTAGCGAGCGAGCCAGTGCGGCGTCGCTTGAGTTCAGGACCGCTTCCACAGTGTTCGAGTCGAAGTGATCCACCAAGAGCATTGCCGCTGCCGCATTTGCGTCCTGCTCAATCGGCTTGAAGTTGTAGAGAACATTCGATCCCGGAAGACCTCCGTGGCCGGCCCCCGCTTTTCGGTCCACCACGAGTGAGAGGGTGGTGGATGTAGTGCCGGGAACATAGCGGCCTGCTCGGACAGACCAAGCCCTGGTGTCGTGGGCGCGGCGGTTTGCACTGGCCCCGGCGCGGCGGCTTGAAGCATCCCCACTTCGCGTCGGTTGTTGTGTGTTGATCTTCTCTGCTTGTGACTCTCGGCGGTGTCTCGTGGAGCGGAGCCCGTAGGGCGTAGCGGAGCGAGACACCGCCAGCGCGCGCCGCCGGCCCCCCCTGTCGCTGGCTCGGCGTCGCAGCTGCGGGCGAGGCGGTGCGCTTACGCGGCGATCGGCGTCGGCTCGCGGGCCGTCCAGTCAGCGGCGAACACGGCCGGGGCGCGCATCCCGAGCGATGAGTGCGGCCGGCGGTGGTTGTAGTCCTCCTGCCAGTCGCCGATCACCACGCGCGCCTCGGCCAGACAGGAGAACTCCTCGACGTCGAGCAGCTCGTCACGCACGCGGGAGTGGAAGGACTCGACGTACGGGTTCTGCCACGGTGAGCCCGGCTCGATGAACGCCGTGCCGGTCCCTGAGAGCTCACACCAGTCCCTGAGCGCGTGCGCGGTCATCTCCGGGCCGTTGTCGCACCGTAGGTGCTCGGGCGCCCCGCGCTCGGCGGCAAGCCGCCCCAGCACCTCCACGGTCGCCTCGGCGTCGATGCCGCGCTCGACCAGCATCTCCAGCGACTCGCGGGTGAACTCATCGACCACGTTGAGCAGCTTCAGCACCCTGCCGTCGGCGGTCTGGTCGAACTGAAAATCGAACGCCCACACCTGATTCGGGCGCTCCGAGCGCAGCCGCTCGGCCGGCACCGTCGAGACCCCCACACGCCTGCGCTTGCGCTTACGCTGCCCCACCCGCAGCCCCTCCTCGCGCCACAGGCGCGCCACCCGCTTGCGGTTGATCTCCCAGCCCTGCTCCCGCAGATGATGGTGCGCGCGGCGGTACCCCCACCGCGGACGGTCCTTCGAGAACTGCCGCAGCTCAGCGCGCAACGCCGCATCATCCTCAGCCCGCTTGGGCTCGTGACGCTGCGTGGAGCGATGCTGCCCGACTACCCGACATGCCCAGCGCTCGCTGACGCCGAGACGGTCGCGGAGCATCGCGACCGCCTGGCGCCGACGGACCGGGCCTACCAGTTTCCCCGGGCGACCTCCTTCAACGCCCGGACCTCGAGCGCCTGATCAGCGACGATCGCCTTGAGGCTCGAATTCTCGCGCTCGAGCTCCTTCAGGCGCTTCGCGTCCTGGGCCTTCATCCCGCCGTACTGGTTGCGCCAGCGGTGATACGTCTGCTCGCTGACCTGAAGCTCCTTCGCCGCCTCCGGGATCGTCTTGCCCTCACCGAGCAGCCGCTCAGCCTCGCGCAGCTTACGGATGACCTGCTCCGGCGTATGCCTACGTCGCTTCATCAGAGTTCCTTCCTCGCCCATCATCATGGACGCGAGAAACTCTCACAAGGGCCGGACCGAACCTACGGGGTCAGGCCATCCGGCCTTGAAGCTGATCGCATCGTCGGCGTACTGGTTGACTGCGAAGAGAACACCGCCGCAGGCCACGCGCTGTCGAGCATGCTCAATCTCATGCCGCAGCGTCGCCGTCAGGACTGCGACCTTAACCGGATCGTCCCAGTCGACATCATCAAAGACCGCGACCCGGTGCTTCATGCGATGCTCGGGGTCATTCGCCTCTGCGAGAACCTCACCGGTCAGGAGATCGTCTTCATCCTGCTCGACCCCCGGTTCATAGCTGGCCGCCTTTGCATAGCCCTCCACGACGGTACCCGGACACGCGAGCACGTAGAAGTCGTTTTCATCGAGCCCGGCATGAGCCAGCGCGACTCTCCAAGCGTCAACCAGCGGTGGGTCGGCGTTCTCTGAAACGGCCATCCCCGGACCCTACTTGGTCCCAACAGGCGCGACCAGCAGCCCCGTAGGTACGTCGGTCGTCTTCGCGCTGAGTTCGATGAATTGGAAGATCGGCTCGTCGACCTTGCGGCAAGAGCGCTTGCGGCCGATCCGTACTCACGTCCCGTCGATCCCCGGTTGTCGGCCCGCATCGTGATCAGCGCGATCGCGGGCCTCACGCATCGTCTCGTGCTGCGCCAGCCCGCCAGGTGATTCCCGGAAGTGATTGCTCGAAGAGATCACCGACCTCGTGCGCGTCTACATCCAGGCCCGACAGCACCCAACGTCGTGACAGTATGCTACTATGGTGCGATGACGAAGAACCTGACCGTTCGCCTCGATGAGGAGCTCGCGGCCGACACCGAGGCGCTCGCACGAGCGGAGGGCATGAGCCTGAACGAGACCGTCAAGCAGGCGCTTGCGGAAGCGGTGGAGCGCCGCCGCCGCGATCCAAAGTTCAAGGCTCGCGTACGCCGCATCATCGAGGAAGACCGGGAGCTGCTTCGAGCGGCTGGCCAAGTGACCGTCGAGTACGTCGGCCTCGTCGACTACCTCGCCATCGCCGCCGAGGTAACCGGCCTCGATACCGACACGGTCGCGAGAGTGGCGAAGGTGAATCTCGCCGACTCGGCACTACACGCACCCGCGGCGGGATTCGGCGACACCGACCTCTACCCCGACTTCGTCGACAAGGCAGCAGTGCTCGTCGTGCGGCTCGCCAAGAACCACCCACTGCCCGACGGCAACAAGCGCTCCGCCTGGGTGACGCTGCGGCTGTTCGTCGAGATCAACGGTTGGTCGTGGAACCCGTCTCCCAGCATCGACGACGCCGAGCGTGCCGTCCTCGCCATAGCCTCCGGCGACTGGAGCCAAGATCAGATGGCGGCCTGGCTGCGCAACCACCTGGGCGCCCCGACACACGACTGACTGCGTGCCTTCAAGCTCTGCTTGGCTCTCGCCCACGCCTCCCACGACGCACGACGCGCCCGCCCGCGCCTCAGCTTCCCCCTCCAACCGCGCCACCAGCACTCCCACGGCAAGGCCACCCCGCCGCTCGGCTCCGCTGCGCTCCCGGCTCCCGCCTCACGCCACACAGTTGCACCTAAAGGTAGCTTCTTTTGCTATTTTGCTTCCAGGATGCTTTCGGTCGGGAAGATCGCGTTGGGTCAGCACCGCTACTACGAGCAGCAGGTCGCCCAAGGCCAGGACGACGACTACTACACTGGCCGCGGGGAGGCCCCGGGTGAATGGGTCGGCACGGGCGCACACGCTCTCGGCCTCTCCGGCCGGGTGGGCGCCGGGCAGTTCGGTGCGCTGATCGCAGGCCGCGACCCCCGCGACCCCGCGACACGACTGCGCTCCAGCGCGCATGACCCGAAGGTCGCGGCGTACGACCTCACATTCTCCGCACCGAAGACGCTCAGCATCCTGTTCGCGATCGCGCCGGAGGAGGTCTCGGGTGAGCTGGTGGGGTGCCACGAAGAGGCGGTCAGGGCGGCGCTTGGGTATCTGGATGACACGGCGGTGATGGTCCGCCGCGGTCACGCTGGCGAGCACGTCCAGCCCGGAGAGGGCCTGATCGCGGCGGCCTACCGCCACCGCATGAGCCGTGCGCTCGACCCTCAGTTGCACACGCACGTCGTCGCAGCGAACCTCGCGCGTGGCCCGGACGGCCGGCTCACGGCGCTGCATGGCGCGGAGCTTTACCGGGCGGCGAAGACCGCGGGGTACCTCTACCAGGCGCATCTGCGCGCGCTCGTCACGGAGCGCCTGGGGCTGGAGTGGGGGGAGGTCCGCAACGGTGCGGCGGAGCTTGCGGATATCGAGCGGCCGGTTGTCGAGCATTTCTCGCAGCGCCGCCACGAGATGCAGCGGGAGGCGGAGCAGGGCGGCATCGGCTTGGGGTCAAAGAGTGCGGCCGAGCACGCAGCGCTCGCCACGAGGGAGCGCAAGCAGTACGGCTTGGAGACGCACACGTGGCGGGAGGAGGTCAGGGCCCGCGCCGGTGAGCAGGGCCTCGACGCGGGTCGGACCGTGGAGATTCTGCAGGCGGGCCGGGAGCGGCTGGCCCGTGGTCTCGCCACGCGTGGCAGTCTTGACGAGCTGGCGCTCGGCGCCAGGCTGACAGGCACCGGTGGTTTGACGGAGCGCAGCAACACCTTCGACGAGCGCGCGGTACTGCAGGAGTTCGCCGCAGCCGCGGGGGTGGGCGCACTGGTGGACGAGATACGCCGCCAGGCCGACCGGTTCGCGGAGCGCCCGGACGTGATCCGGACCCGTCGTGGTGAGATGACGACCGCGGAGCTCGTGGCGGTCGAGCGGCGGCTGATCGCGGCCGCGGTCGGCCGCGCTGGCGAGGGGACAGGCATCGTCGATCCGTCACTGGCGGAGCGTACGATCAGCGCGGCTGGCCGTCCCCTCACCCCCGAGCAGGCGGCAGCGGTCCGGGCTGTGACCGGTTCGGGGCACGGGGTGAGCGTGATCCAGGCGCTCGCTGGAACAGGGAAGACATACACCGCCGGTGTGCTGCGCCAGGTCTACGAGAGCGCGGGCTACACCGTGCTCGGCGTCGCGCCGACCGGCCGCGCGGTGCGCGAGCTCACCGAGGAGGCCGGCATCACCACGCGCACACTGGACCGGCTCCTACTCGACCTCGAGCAGCTCGGTGACGAGCTGCCACAGAACGGCGTCCTGGTCATTGACGAGGTTGGCATGGCTGCGACCCGCCCCAGCGCACGGCTACTGGAGGCCGCGGAGCGGGCGGGCGTGAAGGTGGTTGCGATCGGCGACCAGGGGCAGCTCGCTTCCGTGCAGGCCGGCGGGTGGCTCGGCGCGGTAGGTCGTGCGCTCGGCGAGCAGCGGCTGACGGAGGTGATGCGCCAGCGCGACCCGGCGGAGCGCAGGGCGCTCGGCGCGCTGCACGACGGCCACCCGCAGCGCTACCTCGAGTGGGCCGAGCGCAGCAGCCGGGTCGAGACGTTCAGCGACCCCGCCAGCGCGTGTGAGCAGGCGCTCACCGAGTGGGCGCGCGCGGCCACCACAGCAGGGCCAGCGCAGACGGTGATGATCGCCAGGGACAACGACACACGCGACCGGCTGAACCAGGGGGCGCGCGAGCTGCGGCGCGGTCTCGGCGCACTCGGACAGGAGCACTCCTACGGTCCGGTTGAAGTGGCGGTCGGGGACAGGGTGATCTGCCGGCGCAACGATGGGCAGCTCGATGTGGACAACGGGATGAGGGGCACCGTGCGCCACCTCGACCACGACCGGGTAGTGATCGACACCGACGGCGGGCTCGTGCGCGAGCTGCCCGCCGCCTATGTCACCGAGCACGTGGAGCACGCCTACTCCCTGACCGGCCACGGGATGCAGGGCGGCACCATCGAGAGCGCGATCGTCGTCGCCTCACCCCGGGATCTCACCGCGGGCTGGTCATACACCGCGCTCTCCCGCGCAAGGGACACCACACGCCTCCTGGTTTACGACGACGATCTCGAGCGGGAGCGCAGCGAGTTTGCGCCCACAGACCAGGCCCCGACAGCGACCCGGGATGAGCTGCTCGACCGGGTGGCGCGGCGGATGCTGGAGCGTGACGATGAAGACCTCGCGGTCGAGCAGCTCCCCGGCGCGGGCCGCACAGACGACCCCGACCTCGCCCGCGCCCGCGCCCGCACACACCCGACAGAACCACCACAGGAGCACGCCGCCGCTCGCGCAGAGCCGACGCCGCCGGCTACGGCGACCCCGGCGGGGCTGCGGGAGCTACGCGAGCGCGTCGATCGGCTGCACGTGCAGCTCGCGGCGCTTCCGACACGCGAGCTGCAGCGCATCGAGGATCTCGACGCGCGCGCCCTGACCCTCACCACCCAGCACGAGCAACTCACCCAGCGTCTCGCCGGCCTACCCGACCCAGGGCGGCGCCTCGGTCGTGAACACGACCCCCACGCGGTCGAGCGCGCCCACCTGGCCAGCGCCCGACAAGCCAACGAGCGGGAGCTCGACGCGGTTCTCACACAGCGCGGCGGTCTGGAGCGCGAACTCGGCGACCCCATCGAGGCCCGCGCCGAACGCGAAAGCCTCGAACACGCGATCACCCAGGCCACCCAGGAGCACACCGCGCTGCGCAACGAGTTCGCCGAGCGCGAACTACAAGCCCCCGCCCCGTGGGTGAAGGCCACCTTCGGAGACCGGCCCGACCGGCCCGCTCAGCACCAGGCCTGGGAGAACGGTGTGCGCCACGCCGCGCGCTACCGCGCGCAGTACGACATCACGGACTCCACCGACGCCCTCGGCCCCAGGCCCGACCAGCGGGGAGGGCAGCAGCGCGACTGGGAGCGTGCCCGCGAAGCGATCGGCCGCGCTGAACGCCACCTCGGACGGGAGGTCTCGCCAGCGCGCGACATCGACCTCGGGATCGGACTCTGACTCATGGTGCGCGGGGTGGACAGCGTGACGGCACCGATCCATGAGGGGAACGAGGATCAAGCGCAATCGAGCCGACACCCCGTATACGCTGGGGAGATTCCCGCAACGATGGATGGCGTATTGAGCGATGGCTGAGCAACAGATCATGACCGTTCCCCAGGTCGCCGAAGAGCTCCAGGTGACCGCTCAGACGATCCGCAACTGGATCGACAGCGGCGCGCTGCCAGCCGCGAAGATCGGCCGGGCCTTCCGGATACGACGCGAGCACGTTGACGCGCTGCTCGCACGCGCCCAGGCCGACAGCAGCTCGCTGGCGACACGCCGCGATCTCTGGGCGCCGGAGACCCTTGGGTTGCCACACCGCCGCCGCGGTACGGAGCGTCCAGCGTCGGTGTGGGATGAGACGGGTACCCCGGCGCTGCCGTCCAAGCGCTCCTGAACCACCCGACCCGACTGCGACCGATGCTCTCTCCGGTCAGGATGAGCGACGCGCGCGGGAGCGTGGCCGCCGGGCGCCCGCGCCGTCTTCGCGCTCGACCGCCTCTGCCAGCTCCGCAGCGGCAGCGGCGAGCTCATCGTAGGCGCGGGCAACATCGAGCATGTTCTGTCCAGTCGCGGCGGTGTTCAGCTGCCGGACGGCTTCGTCGAAGCGCCGCCAGAGACCCTCGGGTCCACGGCGCCCGGTACCGGGCTGCAGCTCATACGGCGGCCGAGGGTCGGCGGCGCGATGGGGCGGCCAGTCAAAGCCCGCGGCGTCCGCGGCCCGGCAGGCACGCGCCTCCTCGCTCGCGGCATCCGCGAGACCAGCCAGGCGGGCGCTGAAACCCTGGTCGGGAGGCGCCATGCGGTGCGCCTCAAGCGCCCCGCGCCAACCGTCGAGCGCGTCCCTGAAGTCACTGAGCACACGCCCATCATCACTGGCGCTGCTTGTTGTGGTCATTTGGTCATCGTAGCGGGTGCTCAGGATGCCCAAGCCACGACCTCATCCGCTCGCAACGATCACGTTGATAACTGCGCCGTAGCAGAGAATCAGTGTACCCACAATCAGAACCACGCGCCACCGAGGTACTCGGCTGAACTTCTTTCCTCCCACCGTCAACAACGTTTGGAGCCCGAAAAACCTCTTACCGTCGCGTAGCACTCCCATACCTATCAGCGTGAACAGGATCGCTAGTCCGGTAGCGGTAAGCAGTAGTCCTCGCTCCGAACTGTCAACGCCGCTTCTCGATGCGAGAGCAAGTGGCGTAAGACCACCAACCATCACGGGTGCAACAAGCCGCCAATTCCAGTTGCTTGGCACTATGCCCTTAGCGTCCCGGAAAAGGTCACTGGTCGTCAGCCAGTACAGTGCTATCGTTCCAACATAAGGTAATGCCGCTAGCAGCACGAACATTCTGGTGCCTCGCCATCGGGAAATACCACCGAGAAATGAGCGTTGCCTTCACCCGCCAACTGCAACATGGTTGGCGCGAAGGTGATTTGTGCATCAACTTGGGTTCCGTTTGAACCCCGCTCAACATCGACGACATCGGGCACTATCCCCGTCCTATAGCGTCGGGCCCCATTTCGCCCTGCCATCATCTCAAGCTGCGTCCCAGGATCATGGCTTCCCGACGGTGCCACCCACACACCCCACGCTTCTGGTGAAGGCCACCGGTTGTGGGTGAAACGTACGATAGGCGACCCGAACCTTTGCTCTCCCACCGACAGCATCACCATGCTCGTCAGCATGTTGCTCTAGGAACACTGCCACTTGGAGTGCGCCCGATGGTGAACTCCAACAATCAACGCTCTCCATCTTTTTACAACGTGATAGCACACGCTCGGCAGGCGTCTGCGGTGTCATCCTCTGGAGTAAGACGGCCGTGCTCAACCGCCGGGTAGTGCTCGACCACCAAATACTGTGGTCGGCGTCGGTGCGGACCGCGGTCAATGAGCTCGTAGGTAATTCGATTTGTATGCTTCTGAGTCTTTAGGTCGAGGACGGTCCTCCACAAGCCAGCGAGCCCCGTCTGGCTGCGATCAGCGCTTAGGGCTGCGCTTACCTCAATAATAAGATCAAATAGCTTGCGCGGAGATTCACTGATCGCCTGCAACACGGCGCCGCGCTGCTGTACAGCACTTGCTGCCGCGAGTCGAACGTTGTCATAGATTCTCTGGGTTTCGGTGACTACTGGGTCGGTGACAAAGTTTGCGAGCCCCTCAAGCTGCGCCCGCAGCTCATCAGTCACCAGGCCCTCATCAACCACACGCTCCCACTCGGGTTCGCGCTCGAAGTCTTGCGGACTCAGATAAGCAGGAGTCTGGCGCAGATCTCGATCAAGAACAGCGGCCCTATACGCCACCTCGACGGTATGACTGGCAGCCTCAGCGGGATCCTGAAATATCTCCAGCAGGACCTCTGTATAGATCGCATCGGATGGTCTGCGAGAGACTGGGGCAGCTACATCTGCGCTCCAAGACCCCTCGTCAAGTAGCGGCCTCGTGGCCGTCAAAAGGTATGGATGAAATCCGGCCCCCAACTCGTCAGCGTGGAGTCTTAGATAAACGACGGCTGCCAAATTGAGCGCATCCGATCGGTTGGCATTGACTGCAATTGGCCCGCGCCTGCGTGTATCCAAAGCCGCCTTTGCTGTTTCGAACGTACCCTGATCCACTACCGGTTCTGGCATGAGTTCGCTGTAATGGCTGATGTTTGGAGATTCCAACAAATGGGAAAGGCGAAAGACTCCGACCTTGACGGTATCTTCGTCGAGACCATAAGCGCTCCGATCACGTCCACCGCTTGGAATCAGGTCCTCGACAGTCCCATCCGCGTGAATCAAAAAGCCGGCCGAATGCATGAACTGAGTGATCTCGAACTGCGTGCCGGGACCTATCAGGAACTTGGTGTCGTAGCGGTCGAAGAGATATTGGAGCTCCTGGACCAAGTCCGGCCTCTGCTCGGCGCGAAACATATACCGAAAGATAAGCTCAAAGTCCAGGAGGTAGCCTGGGCGAAGCCCCTTATGGGCTAGGCGCCTCGCGTCCTCGTGTCCGACCTGAAGCATCTTCCGATGTAGGTCGAGCGTTTGCAGCATTCGGCCCACCTGTTCGGACGAGAGCGAAACCACCTCTGCGACTCCACCCCCAACAACGTATACGGACACGTGTCTTTTGATCTCCTTTCGCGGGCTGCTTGCCCATAGTAGTTCGGCATATGGAACCATATCAGTCCGATATACGTATCGGTTGGGACATGCCTACCCGTGAGGCGATCCCACCTTTCTTCTTGGGACTCGCCCCGTCATGATCCCGGCTCGTTACCGTCGCGCTGGCCACAGCGCCCAGCGAGCTGTTTGCTGACACGGCATCCGTCGGCGTCAAAGGCCACACTTGAGCCATGGATCTACGTGGTGCCTACAGCGCAGACCGCGCGGCGGCCCTCTCTGGCGTGCCGAAGTTGACCGTGCACTACTGGGCACGCAAGGAGATCCTCGTCCCGAGCGTGTCGGCTGAGCGCATCAAGCTTTGGTCCTACAGCGATCTGCTCGCGATGCGCGTCATCGCCTTGCTGCGTGCCACCAAGACCGCGCCCGATGGGCAGGCCATAGCGCCCACCACGATGACCGCCGTGCGCAACGGATTGCGCGAGCTTGCCAACATCGACCTCGCCCTGTGGACCGAGGAGGGCAGCCCGAATATCGCGGTGAATCGCGGCGGGCGGATCGTCCTCAACGCGACCCCATCGCCCGAACACCCCGACGGGCAGGCGGTCCTCGACGCGGACGCGCTTGATCTGCTGCGCCCGCTGGCGATCGGACGGCTGGTACGCGGGCCTGACCTTGTCACCCCGCGTCCGCGGTTGCGCATCGTCCCGGGGAAGCTCGCCGGAGCCCCCCACGTCCACCGCACCCGCATCGAGACCGAGGCGCTCGCCGCCCTGCGGCGCCGCGGGATGACCGTCGGCAAGATCACCGCGCTCTACCCCGCAATCGATACTGCCGACGTCGAGGACGCGCTGGACTTGGAGTGCGAGCTTCAACCGGATCTCGCGCTGGCGGCCTGACCGCCGCGGCCATGCCGCAAGACAGGGGGCGACCTTGTCCGCGCTGTCGCCGACAATGCCGCGGTGCCTCGCCTTGCCACGTTTTACGGAATCGTCATATGGATGTACCGTCCCGATCATCCTCCGCCGCACTTCCATGCCCAGTACGGCGAGGAGGTCGCTCAGATCGAGCTCGCCACGCTGCAAATCCTCAATGGCTCCCTTCCACCGCGTGCGCTGCGGCTCGTCCGGGCCTGGGCACGCCTCCATGCGGAGGAACTCGCCGACAACTGGGCGCGCGCCCAGGAACTGGAGCCCCTGGTACCGATCGAGCCCTTGCCCTAGCATGAAGGAGGCGATGCTCCGAGTCACCAGTGTCCATCCGCTAGACGGCTACCGCCTTCGAGTCGCGTTCAACGATGGCGTAGTGCGCGATGTCGACTGTGCCTTCCTGCTTCGCGGGACGCTTGGGGAGCCCCTGCGCGATTCCGAGTACTTCCGGCAGGTGCGGGTCGATGAAGAGGCGCGAACGGTGGTGTGGCCCAACGGCCTTGATCCCGCGCCAGAGCTTCTGCACGGCGACTGCGAGCCGGCAGTCTCTGGTGGGTCACACTCCAACACACCCGCCGTCAGCCGAGCCGCCTAACAATTCCCCATGCCTCCCGATCAACTCGGGAGTAGACATCCCAGTCCAATCCCGTCCTGCGCGTTGAGCGCGCGAGCAGGCGCCCAATTGCTGCTGCACGTTGCTCCTCGGAGAGCGCAACGGTCGTATCGGCATGGGCGAGCCTCCGTTGAGCAGCCGCATCGGCGAGGCGGGGGCGACGAATATCACGAGACATGGGATGAAGCATACCGCCGTGCCAACCTGCCTCCATTTGTGCTACTTTGTATTACAAAGTCTTGAACAGGAGAAGTGGCAATGTCACGGGCCAAGCGCACGAAGTCGTTTTCCGCGCGGTTCTCCGCGGAGGTCGTCGATATGCTCGACGCCCGCAGCGAACGCCTTGCCAGTCGAAGGCGCGAGTGGCGGAGCGCCTGATCGAGGAGGGCATGCTGATCGAAGGGTTCCCGGGGATCGTCTTCCGCTCAGGCCCCACGAGCAGGCGGGCCGGCATCGTCGGCGGCCCCGATGTCTGGGAGATCGCCCGCGATCTGAGGGCGGCGGCCGGGAAGGGCGCGACGGACCCAATCGAGGCGGTCGTGCGTATCAGCGGCCTCGACCGCAGCGCGGTGGAACTGGCAGCGAGCTACTACGCCGCCTATCCCGCTGACATCGACGAGCGCATCCAACTGGACGAGGAAGCCGCCGAGCGGCTGCGGCACGTCCTTGGGTCCTCGTCCACCCGATCCGTGGCGTGAGGCTGCTGCTCAACGAGATGTATAGCGCCCGTCCCCAAGAGTTTAGGCCCATGGAGCCGCTCATGGGCCTAAACCCCCCCGATTTGGGCCGAGATCAGCCAAAAACACAACCCGGCCTGATCCCAGTTTCCCCGCATGAATACAGGGAAAACCCGGCATCCGCCCCACCCTGCGGTATCTATTCACACGCGAGAGGTCGGTGGTTCGAAACCACCCGTGCCCATTGGTCGTTTCCCCTGTATCTGAGCCAATCTCGGCTGACGGGCGACGGCTGACGAGGGGGCCAAAATCGGTCCGGTGGGCTAAACGGTGGGCAAAAGTCCATCTTTGATCACCGCAAATTGCATTCTTTGGTACAGAGAGACGTGGTTCGTCAGGGACCTACCGCCGACACCGTCCATCGCCGGGGACATGGAAGGGGACTGGCGCTCGCCCTGTATTTGGCTCCAGCGCTAGGCTTTGGTACTTACGGTAGCCAAACGCTCTGGTCAACCGGCCAGCAGTTTCGAACGGGCGAGTTCTCGTCCCCGCAACGAGGGGTCGCCGACTCGGTAATAAGACGCTATGAGTGCCTGACAAGTAGAGCAAAAATCCCAGAAAGCCCTAAATCTTGATTTTGCGCTATACTTAGCGATCTGTGCTGGTCAATGCTATAGCGCAAACTGCTCTGGTCACGCTCCGTTCTGACGTCGATCCCCAGGTGGCGGATGCGTTTGGTCGCATACCCGAGGTGGATGTGGTCCGTGACGCGCCGGAGTCCGCTGTGGTGATTGCTGGGCAGGCCTTTCCGGTGGAGGTCGGAGTAATCGAGAATCGCGAGCTGACTGGATTGCTTGATGGTGAGCGGGGCGACGGTAGGCGCTTGCTGATGATCAAGGCTGTGCTGGACGACGCTACGGCCGCACGTCTGGAGGACGCTGACATCGGCTTCGTGGATGCAGCTGGCCGAGCTTGGCTTCCCGGCCAGGCGCTGACCAAACGCGTGCGCGACCGGCTGCCGGCCCGCCGGCGCGCCCTGCGCGCCGGCAGTCTGCGGCCTGCGCAGCTGATCGCCGATCACCCCGGGGAGGCGTGGACGATCCGGCGGCTCGCCGAGCAGGGCGCGAGCAGCGAGGTCACCGCCCACCGCCTGCTCAGAACCTTGGAGGAGGCACGCCTGCTCGAGCGCCACGGGCGCGGGCGCGGAATGGAGCGGCGCGTAGTCGATGTCGAGGGGGTACGGCGTTGGCTTGCTGAGCATGGCCGCCCTCGGTCCGCACACCGACTGTCGTGCTTCGTCCGAGACCCCGACGCGGTCCCGGCATCGATCGCCGGCCATGGGATGGTTCTCACCGGCGCCCTGGCAGCCGAACGGATGGGGCTGCCGGTTCTGACCGGGGTGCAGCGACCGATGTACCGTGTCCAGGTCTCCGGTGAGGATCTCGAGCAGATCCCCCGGGCACTCGGTGGGTTCCGCACGGAGCGGGGAGCGAACCTCACGCTGATCTCCGACCCGGAGCGCTTGGCCGGTGGTGACGCACGTACCGACGCAGACGGACGCGTGATGGCTTCGCCCAGTCGAGTCATGCTGGACCTGTACCTCGAGCCCAGGGGAGAGGCCGCGGTCGGCGTCTTCCTCGATCTGTGGGGATCGAAGGACATCACGTGACCGGCGAGATCAAGCATCCACCGAGCGCATTGATAGGCGAGGCGGCAAGCCTCTTCCATCTCCTCGGGGGCGTGGCCGCGAAACACCTGGTGATCGTCGGCGGCCTCGTTCCCCCGCTGCTCGTCCCGCAAGCTGCCGATGCGCACATCGGAAGCGCGGACATCGACCTGTGCCTTTCGCTCGCCATCACCGGCGGCACGACGCGCGAGTACTACCACTCGATCGAGGAGGCTCTCGCGCCGTACTTCGAGCCGGAGCGCTCAAGCGGATTTCGCTGGTGCAAGAAGGACAGTGCGCCCGGCCTGCCTCTCGTCCTCAACTTTCTCGCGCCCCTGGCGGAGGACGACACGCTTCTCGCCGACGGTACACGCGCGCTCGATGAAGAGACCGCGGCCAAGAACGCCGGTCCACGCCTTCGTCCGCTCCCGATCCGCGCTGGCGGGCTCATCGACGAAGACGCCCTGTCGAGCACCCTCGAAGGCGTACAACTCGTCTATCGCCCCGGAGCTCGGGCCGATGTGAGAATTGCCGGCCCGGTCGGATTCCTTGCCGCCAAGGCCGACGCGCTCGAAGGTCGCGATGACTCCAAGGACGGCTATGACGTGTCCTGGTGGTGTCTGAACGCCAGACCCTCCGGCGCTGAAGTGGCCGCCCTGGTCACCGAACGGCCCGCCTTCAAGCAGGAGCTCTTTCAAGAGAGCGTGGCGCAACTGCACGCTGCGTTTCGCGCTCCGGACTACCCCGGACCGGACGGCTATGCCCGGGAGAAGCACCCCGATCTTCAGCCGGGCGACGAGGAGTACGAGCAAGCTCGTAACGCCGCCTACACGGTCGTTTCAGAGGTCATCGAGATCCTCAAGAAGCACCTCTGGTAGCACCCGTGGCGGCTCGTTCCGTCCGCCTGCGCTGCGATCGTTTCGGGGCGTGTTGTGGCGCTGGCGAAGCGGCTGGGCGGGGCGGGCGAGACGATGAGCGCGCGCCGGGCTTCCTCCGGGGCCGGCTCGCGGAAGCGCAAGCGCTCGGCGCTCGCCGAGCTCGGCCCTGTCGAGATGGCCGGTGTGCTCGAGGAGCTGCTGCGCTCCCGGCCCGAGCTGCGCGTGGAGGCCGAGCGGATCGCGCGCGAGCAACTCGCGGACACCAGCCAGGACGCCGTCGCAGGGGAGGTTGAGTGGGAGCTGCGGTCGCTGTCTAGCGACGAGCTGAACGGGCGCGCCGGCCGGCAGCGGTGGGGGTATGTCGATCCGACCGAGGCAGCGTGGGAGCTGCTCGGCGAGACGGTCGGCGCCTTCGATCGTGAGACGGAGCGGCTGATCGCGCTCGGCATGATCGGGCCAGCGGTCGACGCGGCGCTGGGTGTGATCGCCGGCTTGTACAGCTGCCGGGGCTGTGACGACGGTGAGCTGCTGCTCTCCTGGGCGCCCGACTTTCCCCTCGATCACGCCGGCGGCGTGGTGGACGAGCTGGCCAAGGCCGGGATCGAGCCGCCGCCCGAGCTGATCGCCGGTGCGGCGCCGCAGTGGGCCGCGTCGCTCGCCGGCGGCAGGCGGGCACACGCATGAGCGCCCGGCGCAAGCGGCGCAGGGTTGACGGGCCGGCGGGCGACATCCGGATCGAGGATCGGCGCGGGTCTGGCGGCAGGGCGCCGCGCTCGAGCGGGCTCGCGGCGCTCGTCGTGGACCACCGCGGCGATCCGGACCGCTGCCGGGAGGTGATCGCGGCGTTGATGGACGAGTACGAGCGGTACGTGCAGAGCGCGCACGCGATCTGCCCCACCTGTCCGGTGGTCCGCGCGGGTCCGGTGATCGTGCGCTCGATGCTGGAGTGGAAGGCGATCCACCGCGACGGGCGCCTGGGGCATTGGACTCGTGAGGACATCCACGCATATCTCCTCGTGCACCTCCCGTACAAGATGTCCGCCGATCGCCAACTGCTACTCGACGCGCCCACGTGCGCGAAGGATCTCGTGTACTTCATGTCCGATCGCGGCACGCTCGCCGGCAACGACCCCGACGTGCTGACGGAGGCCACCGAGGAGGTGCTCGACGGGTTCCTCCCCCTCAGCCGCGACCGGCGCTACTGAGGGCCCGCCAAGCAGATCCCGCGGGGCGGCGAGCGCATCCAAATGGACGAACGGGCAGCCGAGTGGCTGCGGGCTCGAGCGAATATGCGATGTCCTTGCCATCGCGCTACGCGCCAAGTGGGTGATCGCACCCGGCGCCGGGCACTTCGTCGCCGCGGCGCCAGGTTTCGTGGATCGACTCGAGAAGTTCCTCTTGTCGGTGGACTAAACGCCTCGGTTCGCGAGGTGGCGCCCCCACAGCGTGACGCCATTCCATCCCCAGTCATGGCATCCGTCGGCGTCGAAGGCCATACTTGGGGCCATGGATCCACGTGGCGCCTACAGCGCAGACCGCGCGGCTGCCCTCTCGGGCGTGCCGAAGTTGACCGTGCACTACTGGGCGCGCAAGGAGATCCTCGTCCCGAGCGTGTCGGCTGAGCGCATCAGGCTCTGGTCCTACAGCGATCTGCTCGCGCTGCGCGTCATCGCCTGGCTGCGCGCCACCAAGACCGCACCGGATGGGCAGGCCATAGCGCCCACCACTATGGCTGCCGTGCGCACCGGATTGTGCGAGCTTGCCAACATCGACCTCTCCCTGTGGACTGAGGAGGGCAGCCCGAATATCGCCGTGGACCGTGGCGGGCGGATCGTCCTCAACGCGACCCCCTCGCCCGAGCACCCCGACGGGCAGGCAGTCCTCGACGCAGACGCGCTTGATCTGCTGCGCCCATTGGCGATTGGACGGCTGGTACGCGGGCCGGACCTTGTGATCCCGCGTCCGCGGCTGCGCATCGTCCCGGGAAGCTCGCCGGAGCGCCTCACGTCCATCGCACCCGCATCGAGACCGAGGCGCTCGCCGCCCTGCGGCGCCGTGGGCTGACCGTCGGCAAGATCACTGCGCTCTACCCCGCGATCGATACTGCTGACGTCGAGGACGCGCTGGACTTGGAGTACGAGCTTCAGCCGGATCTCGCGCTGGCGGCCTGACCGCCGCGGCCATGCCGCATCTCTTCGCGCCTGCTCACCGCCAAGCGTAGAAGACGCCGCACGACACCGCGTCCCGCTTTCGCCGTCCCGGCGGAGTAGATGGGCATGGGGGTATCGGTCCGCATCCAGCCTGCTCGTGCCGGCGCGTCGCGCTCACGTCGGCCCGTTCGGCCATCATTGCGTCTGGTGAACGCGACCGAGCTCTTTGCCGGCCTTGCCGGGCTTCCGGGAAGCCGCGACGCGGGCGCTGCGAATGGGGTCTCCGCGAGCAGGCTCGTCAACGGCGTCGAGTATGCGCACACGGCGGCGGTGGACGAGCGCAGGATGCGAGCCGCCTGGAAGCGGCGCCGGGGCGGCGGCGCCGTGCCGCTGCTGCTGATCGCCGACGATCCCGAGGATGAGGGCCGGCTGCGCGTGCTCGGACCTCAGCCGGAAGGGCCGGTGAGGAGGATCCGGGCCGAGTCGCTCCTCGACCTGATCTCGAGGACGGCGGGACTGGGGAAGCTCGAGGCCGTGCGGCAGGTCGCCCAGGAGGTCGAGCGGCTCGACACCGAAGGCGTCGCGGGACTCGCGGTCCGTGGGTTGGGCAGCGAGCATCTCTACGCCAAGCGCCTGCCGCGGTCGGCGGGGTGGGAGGGGCTGAGGGAGCTGACCGACGGTCTGTCGACGGTGGGCTGGCGCGAGGTTCTGAGCGGCCTCGGCTATGAGGTCGCGTCGCTGCCCGAAGCGCGGCTATCTGGCCAGCAGCGGCGGCAAGCCGGTGATCGTGGTGCATCCCCGTCAGTCCGCCGACCAGTTCGCGCGGCTCGACGAGGCTGGGCGACTCCCGGAGGGTGCGCTCGTGGCGGACTGCCTCGCCCGTGGCGCACCGTACGGCCTGCTGGCGGCCGGCGCGAGGATGCGGCTGCTGCGTGCCGGCCGCGACGACGCCGGATCGACCATGCGCTACCTCGAGCTGGACCCCGCCGCGATGGAGCCCGAGTACCTGCCGCTCGTCGGCCTGCTGGCGCCGGAGTTTCTCGCCTCCGGAGGCTTGGAGGAGCTGCTCGTCGAGGCGCGCGACTACGGGTCGCATCCTGCGCAAGCGGCTCGACCGCTCGCTGCGCCAGGACGTGCTCCCGGTCCTGGGGCGGGAGCTCGGCCGCTGGGCCAGGGCGAGCGGCCGCGACGTCGCTGACGACGGGGTTCGGGGCGAGCTCGAGGCGGCTGCACTCACGTGGGTCTTCCGGGCGCTGTTCCTGCTCTACGCCGAGAGCGCCGGGCATCTGCCGATGTCCAATCACACCTACGCGGGGCGCAGCTTCACCCGCATCGCGCAGCGCGCCGCCGAGGAGCAGGACGTCGCCGACCGCAACGCCAAGACGCTGTGGCGCGATGTCGGCGCGCTTGTCGAGGCGATGCGCACGGGGCAGAGCGCGTGGGGCGTGCCCGCCTACAACGGGGCGCTGTTCGCGCCGGACGGATTCGACGGCGCGGAGATCCTCGAGGCGGCTTCGATCCCGGACGCCGCGCTCGCCCCGGCGCTCGTCGCGCTCGCCCGCGATCCGGACGACCCCGACATGGGGGTCGACTTCTCTGGCCTCGAGATCGGTCACCTCGGCCACATCTACGAGGGCCTGCTCTCCCTGCGCCTGTCGGTCGCCGACCGCGACTTCCGCTACGACGCCGGCAGCGACCGGTACGTGCCCGCGAGCGGCGAGGAGGTCGAGATCGCACGCGGCGATCTGCTGTGGCTCACCAACGAGGGCGGGCGCAAGGGCGGCGGCGTGTACTACACGCGCACCGAGCTCGTGCGCCACCTCGTGCGCGAGGCGGTGCGACCCGCGTTCGAGCGGCATCTCGCCGAGGTCCGCGAGCTGGCGTCAGCCGACCCGAAGGCCGCCGCCCATCGGCTGTTCGAGTTCTTCGTGCTCGACCCGGCGTGCGGCAGCGCACACTTCCTCGTCGAGGTCGTCGAGGAGCTCGCCGACCAGATCGCCACACTGCTGGGCGAGCTGGCGCTGCCCGCGGTGCGCGAGGAGCTCGACGCCCTGCGCGCCGCGGCGGGCAGCACGTTCGGAGCCGGCATCGAGGACACCGCGCTGCTCAAGCGCCTCGTCCTGAAGCGCTGCGTCTACGGCGTGGACCTCTCGCGGATGGGAGCGGAGATCGCGAAGGTCTCGCTCTGGCTCGGCTCCTTCGTCCCGGGGCTGTCACTCGCCTATCTCGACCACAACGTCCGCGTGGGCAACTCGCTGATCGGAGTGGCGCGACCCGAGTCGATGACACCGCCGGGCACCGAGCACGGCCAGGTCGTCGCTCTTCGGCGACGCGCTGTCCGAGGCGGTCGCCGGCGCCGCCGAGGGAGCCGCCCGCCTGCGCGCGATCGAGGACCGCAACCCCGCCGAGGTCGAGGCCAGCCGCTCCGCCGACGCCGCGCTCCGCGACAGCGTGGCCGCGGCGGAACGAGTGCTCGACCTGTGGGTCGCGCAGCCGCTCGGCCTCGCGGGGCGCGCGTGATGAGGCGCTCCAGGCGGGCAACGAGATCATCGCGGGAGGAGCGTCGCGCCTCGGCGAGCAGGCGGCCGAGCTCGCCTGCCGCCACAGCGCCCTGCACTGGCCGCTCGCGTTCGCCGAGGTCTTCGCCCGAGAGCGGCCCGGGTTCGATGTCGTGGTTGGGAATCCGCCGTGGGAGGAGGTCGTCGTCGAGGAGCTCGCGTTCTATGCGCTCTATCGGCCCGGCCTGCGCTCCATGCCCGAGGCACAGCGAAAGGCCGAAGTGGCAACCATCAAGGCTGACCGGCCGGAGCTTCCCGAGCGCCTGGAGGCGTCGCGCGAGCGGCTCGAGAAGCTGCGCGACTATTTGGGCCCGGCCGGTGGCTACGAGGGAAGCCGCCGGAGATCCGGACGTGTACAAGTTCTTCTGCCAGCGCTACCGCGAGCTGCTGCGCTCCGGAGGCCGCCTCGGCGTCGTCCTGCCGCGGAGCGTGTTCCTCACGAAGGGTTCCGCCGCCTTCCGCTCATGGCTGTTCGACCAGGCGGTCCCGACTCGCATCGACTTCCTACTGAACAACCGCCTTTGGGCGTTCGACACCCACCCTCAGTACACCGTCGCGCTGCTCGCCGCCGAGCGGCGCTCGCCCAAGTCCGATGATGTGCTCGAGGTCGCCGGCGTCGCGCGCTCGGCCGCGGAGTTCATCGCTCAGTCCGCTGCGCCCGGGCTGCGCCTCCGGCGGGCTGCTCTCGGCCCAGAGCTTGAGATCCCGCTGCTTCGAAGCCAGGCCGAGGCCGATCTGTTGGGCAAGCTGCGCACGGGCTCGCCGTTTTCCTACGGTGGCGGACGCTGGCGTTGTTTCCCGGTCGCCGAGTTCCACGAGACGGCCGATGCGCACCTCTGGGAGGGCGCGACTGCCGGGCGTCCGCTTTGGAAGGGCGAGAGCTTCGACCAGTTCGACCCAAAGAGGGAGGAGGCCCGCGTCTGCCCGGAGAGCGAGGAGGCTCTTGCCAAGGCGCGCAAGCCGCGGCCGGGCGCCAAGTCGCTGCTCGCCGATGAGGTGCCGTTGGCCGTTCGGCGGCAGGCGGTCGAGCGCGCCCTTCTGACTGCGCGCGTCGCATTCCGGGACGTGAGTCGCGCCACCGATTCGAGGACGGTGCGGGCCTGCCTCGTCCCTCCAGAACACTTCCTTGTCAACAGCGCGCCCTACCTCGCCTTTATCGACGAGGACGCCTGTGCCGAAGCGGCGTGCCTAGCCCTGATGAACAGTCTCGTCTTCGACTGGCAGGCACGACGCTTCGTGGAGACCCACGTGAATTTCTTCGTCCTCGAGGGACTGCGGCTCCCCGACCTGGACGACGACACGTTCGCCGCCCTCGCTGCCACGGCCGGATGGCTTTCCTGTCCCGACGACCGCTTCGCCG
This sequence comes from uncultured Solirubrobacterales bacterium, assembly GCA_963813765.1. Lineage (GTDB taxonomy): Bacteria > Actinomycetota > Thermoleophilia > Solirubrobacterales > Solirubrobacteraceae > Palsa-744. Next base: position 251,948 of record CAWFAB010000001.1, on the reverse strand, counting down.
ACTTCGCGGCGGCCACCGACGTCGAGGTCGAGCATCTCGACGACGAGGAGCGCGCGCGGCTTCGAGCCGAGATCGACGGTTGGTCTGCGCTCGCCCTGACTTGTTACTTATCCCGATGAGCGGATTCGCTCTGCCTGGCGCTGAGCAATCTTCGCTGGGGTTGTGTACAGCAGATCAATGAGTGTCTCCGTCAACCGAGCTACATCCTTTGCCTCGTCAAGAGAGACGTCGCCGAATAGGTCCGGATGCACACCAGCATTCCCATAGAGGCGAACGTGATCGACCCAATCTCCAAGCGTGGCAGTGAGACCGCCGTCGGCCACCATCTGCTTGACCTTGTCCTTGAGGTCATCCTTACCCTTCGCCGCTGCTGAGCCCTTATCGTCCACGATCCAGGTCATCGCCGTCCGAAACATCGCGACTGCTCCGTTTGGGGCGCCGGCACTGAGACAACGCAGACCCTCGCCATAGGCGTTAGCCTGGATTATCGGCGGGCGTGTGGTTCACCTTGCGGGGGTTGGCTGAGTCGTCTGCGCGGGTTGTTTTTGGCTGTGGGGCTGGGCTTTCCGCGTGGCTGACCGTTGAGACTAGGTTAGTCTAGTGGATTAAGCTAGGGGCTGCGCCTGGAGTGGCTGGGGTATGGATGGGCACTCCCGGGCGCGATAATCGCCGATGATCGCTGGGCAGGCGGATGTTGGACGCCGTTCCGTCCGACCGGAGTGCAATCATAGATCAAGAGTTAGTCCACCAGTCTAGCCTTGTATATGGCTCCGCGTCCCGGACACGAGCAGTTCACGGCACCGACAGCGCCCAACCAGCGCCGCTACGAGGCGCTGCGTGCCTACTTCGTCGAGGGCGCGAGCTCAACGGAGGTCGCCAAGCGGCTCGGGTACACGCGCTCGAGCGTGGAGACGCTGGTACGCGACTACCGCCGAGGCCGGCTCGATGAGCTGTTCACCGAGCCCCGCCCGGGCCCCAAGCGCCAGCCGAAGAAGGACGCCGCCAGGGAGCTCGCGATCCGGCTGCGCCGCGAACGCCACGGCCTGGACGAGATCGTCTCAGAGCTCGCACGGGCCGGGACGCCGCTGGCGCGCACCGCGGCCTGGGAGGTCTTGGGGGAGGCCGGGCTCGCGCGGATGGGAAAGCCGGCCGCGCCGGAGCCCTCGCCTGCGCCTGCGCCCGCGACGCTGCGCGCGCCGAAGGTCCACGTCCGTGAAGAGGACGAGTGGCCACAGACCGGCAGCGTGCCCACCGCGCACGCCGGGCTGTTCCTGCTCATAGGAGAGCTCCTCGCGCTTGATCTCCCCGGCCTGGTGTCCGCCGCGGACTGGCCGTCCACCAGCCAGCTTCCCGCGCTGCGCTCGGTGCTGGGGCTGATGGCGCTGAAGCTCTCCGGCCGCCGCAGGCGCAGCCACGTAAAGAACGTCGTGCACGACCCCGCGCTGGGGATCTTCGCCGGACTGAACGTGCTGCCCAAGACCTGGCACCTGAGCACCTACAGCTACCGCACCCGCCGCGCCCAGCAGCTCGCGTTCTTCGAAGCGCTGCAGCCACGCCTCACAGATGCCGGGCTGCTCGGCGAGGCCGATCTGAACTTGGATTTCCACACGATCATGAGCTACGGCGAGGAGACGATCCTGGAGAAGAACTACGTTCCGCGCCGCTCGCAGCGCACCCGCTCGGTACTCACGTTCATCGCCCAGGACGGCGAGCAGCGCACGATCCTCTACGCAAACGCCGAGCTCACCGCGCGTGAACAGTCACGCGAGGTGATCCGCTTCTGCGAGTTCTACAAGCGCACCCACGGTGAGCTGCCCAAGCTCCTGGTGTTCGACCAGAAGCTCACCACCCAGGAGCACCTCGCCGAGCTCGACGAGATGGGCGTCGGCTTCATCACGCTCAGGCAGCGCTCCCCGAAGCTGATCGCCGACCTCGGAGCGCTGCCCGCCAAAGCCTGGACGAAGACCCGCCTCGACAGGGCGGGCAAACACCGCAACGTCACCTACCACGAGCAGGCGGTCACGATCAAGGGCGCCGCGCTGCGCCAGATCGCCGTGAACGGCCTCGGCCGCGAGCAGGCCACCCTGATCCTCACCAACCAGCACACGCTCACCGTCAAGCAGCTGATCGAGCGCTACGGCCAACGCTGGGGCATCGAGAACCAGCTCGCCGAGCAGATCCGCGCCTTCCACCTGGACTCCCTCTGCTCCCAGGTCCCGCTCGCCGTCGACTTCGACGTCGCGCTCACCGTGCTCGCCGACATCGTCTACCGGCGCTTCGCGCGCGGACTGCACCCCGGCTACCACAACCAGACCCCAGACACGATCCGCAGCCAGCTCATCGACGGCATCGGCGAGCTGCACTTCACCCCCAGGCACGTCGAGGTCCGCCTACGCCGCCGCGCCCACACCCCCGCCCTGCTCGACGCCGACTACCAGCACCGCCAGATCGAAGTGCCCTGGTGGGACGGACGCACCCTCAGCTACAGCTTCCCCGCCCGATGATGCCCAAAAACTGGGTTGAATTAGTGCACCGAGAATCCAGGTTAGAAACGGTGGACGGAACCTCGGCCCCGAACGAGGCAGACCCGGGCGTCGGCCACCAGTAGACGCCACGCCACGTTACGGTCCCGGCCTTGCCGTAGCGAACACCGCCCACGTATTCGTCCTCGACGACAACGATCCCTAGATGGCAGCCATCGCATTCCAGGATCGACGCGCGCTGCCTTGGTACTCGGCCACCTCCAGACGTGAACACGTCTGATCGGTATGTGAGTGGGGTCCACCCAAGGTTTCGAAAGTGCGCAACCCTGCCGCACCGTGGACACGGTCCGTTCGGGTCGGACGGGGCAAGCTGTCGGGGTCGTGGATCGAGGGCTCCGGGTTCATGCAGACAAGTATCCTCCGACGAGCGCTCGAAGCACGCTGTCGTATCGATCCCGCCAGTGCATGACGGCAGCTCGCCTCGATCGGGAGCGGCCAGCAGAGTGGGCATGGCATCCATCCTTCCATCCTCGGATCTTGCGGTCGGCGACTTGGGGTGCGTTGGTCGTGTCGTCAGTTGCGTCGGCGGGAGGCCCACTGTGCCCGTCTGCGGCGCATCTGGGGTATCCGATGTGGGTCTGTGACGATCTGCAGGGTGCTCTCGGGCAGCGTGGCGAAGCCGGTGTCGGTGGTGGCGATGAGCGGGGTTTCGGTGAGGATCGCGGTCGCGGCGTGCACAGCGTCGTGAGAGCGCATCCCGCAGCGGCCCATCAGCTCGGGCACTTGGCCGAGGACTTCGCCGATCTCGACCGCCGCGGTGTTGCTCGTGTCGAGTAGCTCCTCCCACTCTTGGCGGTAGATGCCGAGCAGTCGTGCTGCGCGGGCGCGGACCCTGCCGTCGTATCGCTTCGGGCCGTGCGCGGCGTGTCTGCCCCAGCGTTCCTGCAGGGCGATGTTGAACAGCGCGTCGTAGAGCTCGGTCTCAACCAAGCGGTTGATGAACACGAACAACGTCCCGTGGTCGGCGCACTCTCTGAAGAAGCCGCGCCAGTGCTCGTGGGCTCGCTGAGAGGGCAGCAGGAACTCCACGATTGCGCTCGTGTCGAGCGCGACCGCATCGGGTGCGCTCCAGCGCATCGAGCTGAGGTCGTTGATGCCGCGCGACAGGCGTGGTCGTCCCGCGCTGTGCCCGCCGGCCATCGGCGGCTACCGGCCGCTGCGGTAGAAGCTGCGGTCCACGATCACGTCGGTCTTGATGCTGCCCGCGATACGGTCGATCGCCGCCACGCGCTCCTCCGGCGTCTTCAGCTTGGCCTCGCGCACGGGGATGGTCCTGCCGTCGCGGAGCTTCAGCGTTCGACCGCGCCGCGCGCGTGGAGAGATTCTTGGCTCAGCCATGCTTCCCATCTTAGCGGCCGATACGCGCATGCTCTCGACGATGGGACCTCCCTGCAGCCTGATACGTACGTTCGGGCCTGGAGACGCACATTGGAGTTCGACGGTCGAAGCGAGGCGTACCTCATCGTCGCGAGCCAAAGTGGTGACGGCTGGCGCACCGATTTCAGCGCCCTGAATCGAGCGCTCGCCTCCCTGCCAAGCTGACCGCGTCTTGCTCGGCTCCCGTTGCGCTCAGCCCAGCCAGTGGCGGTACGCCTCGATCCACTGCGCGCCCTCGGGCGGCGGGGTCGGCAGAGGCAGGTCGAGGAGCGGGATGGTCTGTCGCAGCTTCTCGCGCGAGCAGATCGCCACGATCTGGTCCTCGCCGGACAAGTCCACGCGCTCGACGGTGACCTCCACACCCAGCACCCGTGTTTTGAAGGGAACCGTCAGCTCGTCTTCGATCGCGGTGAGCAGACCTGTGACCTGCTCGGCCTCGTTCTAACAGTCAACGGTGGCCTCCTCGACCATCGCGTCGAGCTGCGCCTTGCTCATCGAACCCACCGCGCGAGGATATCCCAGGGTCAAGACGCCACATGGCGGGCCACCGGCCGCTGCGGTTCTCAAAGAGCGGCGCCTCACGCCCGTCGCGCGCGCCCCGCCGTCGAGCCCCCCTTCCCACACGAGTGAGCGCCTGCGCTCCCCCTCGAAGCTCGGACGCGAGGCAGGATGCCTCGCGCCTGCGCGCGCGGTGGCCCAGCCCACCTGCGCGGACGCGACCCATATGAACGACCGGGCCCGCCCGCGCCCTCTGCATCGGTCATCCCGCGCGCCGGCAGCACTTCTTGTACTTGCTCCCGCCCCCGCACCAGCACGGCTCGTTGCGTCGTGGAGGCCAGGGCTGGACGACATCGCGTCCGGGCAGCTCGGCGGCGCAGCCGGCGCGGTTGCCCGACTGCTCGGGGTCTCGACCCCGCTCGGTACTCCCTAACTGCCGGCGCCAGCTCGAGCCCCTTCGTCTGCCACGGAAGAGCCTTGCCGTGCGACCCCTCCCTTGTGTAGGCGCAGGCCGCCGCGTGGTGCAACGAGGGGTCTGGCGCTCGGCCCGCGGCCACGCCTCGTCGGCCTCCCCCGGGCGCCCCGCGCGCAGCAGTATCGTGACACTCGTCCTCTCCGTCCGCTGCGATGTACCGCGTACAAACCCTGATCAGTCTTGTGCCCCTCGCAGCAGGCGGACTACGAACCGATCGTCTTCCTCGGCGAGCTCGGGCTCGGTCCCGTTGACCTTGCGCATCGGGCGAACGATCTTTCGCGGTACACCGAGTCCGCGGGCGTCCACATACCGGTAATCGCGAAGCACCTCCTTGATCAACTCGTTCCGGGTCGCCCGGTAGCCACTTCTCATCTTGTCGACTGTGACTGTGTTCGGCAGCCGGCCGGGCGAAATGACCTCGATCCGGTCTGTGAACACGGCGATCTCGATGTCGGTGACGGCGATCGTATAGTCGCGGTGCACGACGGCATTGACAACGGCCTCGCGCACCGCTTCGGACGGGTAATCGGCCCAATCCTGACGCTGACCGCCCCTCAGCTCGGCAGCATGGCCGATGTTCCTGTTGACGAAGTCGATCGCCTGATCGATCACACCGCGGTCCGTGATCTCGCCAGCTGTGTCTACGAGTGGCGCAATCGGTCCGCGAAGGCGAACGTCCTCGCGGGTAGCGTAGTCGCGCTCGGTCCCCTCGTACGCTATCGCGGTGATACCGGCCTGAGGCAGCCAGCGGTTTGGGTTCTGGCCGAAGAGGAGGATGCCGCCCACGTTCGCGATGCGGCGCCCGCGATCCTCAACCATGAAGTCTGTATTGACGAGGAGCAGCTCCCAGTCCTCGGGTACCTGTGGTGCTTCCTGTTCGCGCACAGTCTCGAAGTACGCACGGAGCCGGCGTAGGTCAAGATCCTCGAGCGAGGTACCAGCGATCGGGCGAACGTCGTATCTCACCAACCCCGCTGCCTGGTACAGCCGTGTCTCCTCCTCGCGGGATGCGTCTACCGATGTCGTTCCTCGTCTGATGAACACCTGCCAGCCTGAACCATGTTTCGCCTTATACGGCTTGTCGGGTAGGTCGGCCCGAAGGCTGACGATGCCAACCACGCGATCGTCTACCGCGATCGTCTCCCAGTAGGGAATCACCGGCGGACGCAGGTGATCCTCGCGGTAGATGCTCATTACCCACTCCTCCGCGTCGTGCGCACCTCGCGTGAGACCGCTGATCGTGCCGTCATCCTCCACACCGAGCAATACATGGCCCCCCTCGAGGTTCGCAAGCGCACACAGCTCCTTCGCGAGCTCCTCGGGCCGCGTGTCGTCTCGGTTGAACTCGACACTCGAGCTCTCGCCATTTCTGATGAGCTCGAGCAGCTCGGCAAGCAACATCTCAAAAACCGTACTTCCGGCGACGCATCTCAATCCTCGACAGGGCCTGGGATCGCGATTGCCTGCAGGTGCGGCGAGCGCCATATACGCCTACGCGTCTGGCCGGAGAGCTTGCGCAACAGACCACCCTGCGGCGATGTCGCGTGCGCCGCCACGAACACCGCATCCCAGTCCTTCGCCTTCGCCAAGAGCTCCTCGACGTCGAGCTTCCCGACCGGCGACTCGGTACGGTCCTCGCGAACGCCGCACTCGCCGATGATCCGCTCGATCTCCTTGTGCGGTCTGGCGGGATCGAACAGGCAGAGGAGATGGACGCCCTCCTTCGATACGGCCTCGAAGCCGGGAAAGACTGCAATGCCGGCAGCCCGAGCGACCGCGGGCTGGGAGCGCTGAGTCGCGCCAGGCCCGCATTCGCGCGCTCGCGCTCGCTCGTCGTCGCGCGCCGCTGGGCGAGGACCCTCACCCCCTATGACGGGGCGCTGGGCTCCGGCGAGACATTGGAGCTGCCGGCCGGCACGTGGGACGAGCAGCATGCGCTCTCCCCGACGGGGCTCGAGGGCTACGCGACCTGCCCCTACCGGTTCTTCCTCGGCCACGTCCTCGGCATCCGCTCGGTGGAAGAGCCCGAGGAGGTCGAGCGCATCAGCGCCGCGGACAGGGGAACGCTGATCCACGCAATCCTGCGGCGCTTTCTCGACGGACTTGGCCCGCAGCGGCCGTCTGAGCGCGGCAGCCGGGTGCAGCTCAAAGAGCTGATGGCGATCGCCGCCGAGGAGTGCGACTCGGTCGAGCAGCGAGGGCTCACCGGCTACCCGCTGCTGTGGCGACACGATCGCGAGGAGATCCTCGCCGACCTCGCGGGCTGGTACCAGGCCGAGCTCGAGGACCCCGACCGCCTCCTGTATGACGAGGCGGACTTCGAGGTCCGCTTCGGCCCCGCGCGCCCGAGCGAGCAGACCGGGCGCCTCTCGCGCGATCAGCCAATCGTGCTCGACCTTGGCGGTACCCACATGGTTCTGCAGGGGCGGGTGGACCGGCTGGAATGGCACGCCCGCGAGCGCTTCCGAGTGATCGACTACAAGACCGGGAGCTCCCGCGGACGGCCCAAGGACAACGCGCTGGGCGGCGGCAGGTCGCTGCAGCTGCCGCTGTACATGATCGCCGCCGCCGAGCTGCTCGCGATCCCGACCGAGCGCGGCTCGGCGCAGTACTTCTACTCGAGCCGCAGAGGCGGCTTTCGTCGCGCGCGCTTCGAGGACGCCGAACTCGGCGACGACCGCGACGGCGTGCGGGCTCTGCTGCGCGAGCTGGTGCAGGGCATGCGCGCCGGCGACTTTCACTCCGAGCCCAGCGACAGCGCGTGCGGGTACTGCGACTTCGACAGCGTCTGCGACGCGGCTCGTAGGGCAACGCTCGAGCGCAAGGGCGGCGATCGGCGCGTCGAGCGGTTCCTCCAGCGTGGCGAGGAGTACCCGTGAGCGAGATGTTCGTGCCAGCGGATGAGGCAACGCGCGAGGAGATCCGCACGCGCACCGACGTGAGCATGTGCGTCGAGGCCGGCGCGGGCACCGGCAAGACGACCGTCCTGGTCGACCGTGTCGTGGAACTCCTCAGCCGAGGCCCCCGCGGCGTCGACGACATCGCCGTGATGACGTTCACCGACGCCGCCGCCGCCGAGCTCGCCGCACGGGTGCGCGAGAAACCTCGAGACTGCACTTGCGGCGTCCAGCGAGCCGAGTGAGCGAACACGCCTGGAGAACGCGCTGCTCGGGCTCTACCGCGCTCAGATCGAGACGATCCACGCGTTCGCGACGAACATCCTGCGCGAGCGGCCAGTGGAGGCACGGCTGGACCCGCGCTTCAACGTGCTCGACCCGCTCGGCGCCGCTCAGCGCTTTGACGAGGCGTGGCGAGACTGGCTCGAGGAGACGCTCGCGAGCGAGGCGCCGCAGATCTCGACCGCGATCAACCGCGGCCTTGACGTCAAGCAGATGCGGGCGATCGCCGAGGCGGTACATGCCCACCGCTACCTGCTGCCACTCGACCACGAGGCGCCACCCAAACCGGACGTCGACGGGTTCGCGGCGATGCTCGAGCAGTCCGCCGCAGAGCTCGATCGAGCTGCGCTCCAGCTGCATCGAGGAGAGCGACGGCGCACACGAGAACGCAGGCGAGCTCATCGAGTTCGCCGCGCAGTACCGCGACGCGCAGCCCAGCGAACGCGAGCGCCTCATCATGTTCCGCGCGCCGCGGCCAAGGCTGAATGTCGGCAAGCAGGGCAACTGGCAGCCGCCAGCCGCCTGTGCCCGGACCAAGGAGCTGCTGCGCGACTACCGCGAGCACCTCCAGGAGATCGGGGATTCGCTACGGCTCGACGCGCTCGCCGGCGCGCTCCCGCTGATCGAGGCGTTCGTCCGCGATCACGAGCACAAGCGGCGTGCAGGCGGAGAGGCCGACTACGACGATCTGCTGCATCTGGGCGCGCAACCTCCTGCGCGACGACCTCGAGGTCAGCAGGTACTTCCAGGAACGCTTCCCGCGCATCTTCGTGGACGAGTTCCAGGACACCGACCCGCTGCAGGCGGAGATCGTGATGTACATCGCGGCCGAGAGTGCCGGCCGCGGCGACTGGCGCACGCTGCGAGCCAGGACCCGGCCGCCTGTTCATCGTCGGCGACCCCAAGCAGTCGATCTACCGCTTCCGCCGCGCCGACATTCGCGTCTATGACGAGGTGAAGTCAGGGCCGCTCGAGGGAACCGTCAAGGCGATCGTGCAGAACTTCCGCTCGCACCCCGCGATCATCGGCTGGGCGAACACCGTCTTTGACCGCCTGCTGATCGAGGAGCCCGGCGTGCAGCCGGGCAACGTCGCGCTCGAGCCGCTGCCCTCGGGTGTCGACGCGGGCCGTCCCCCGATCGTCGTCGTGCACGGAGCTCGAGCGGAAGTGAGTCCGACAGAGGCCCGGGAAGAGGAGGCGCAGATCCTCGCCGAGATGATCCGGCGTGCCGTGCAGGACGAGCATTGGCCCGTTCGCGACCGCCGCAGCAGCCAGGAGAGGGCCGCGCAATGGCGCGACATCGCCATCCTGATGCCCGCGCGCACCGATGTCCAGCACTACACCGATGCGCTCGCGGCGGCGGACATCCCCCATCGACTGGATGGAAGCCGGACGTTCTACGTGCGCCAAGAGGTGCGCGACGTGATCGCCTGCCTGCGCGCGATCGACGATCCGCTCGACCACGTCAGCCTGATCGGCGCGCTGCGCTCGCGCGCCTGCGGATGCTCCGATGAAGAGCTCTTCCTCTGGCGCGAGCACGGCGGCGGGCTCGACCTGCGGGTCGACCCGGCCGAGATCGAGCCGCACTCGCGGCCACGTCGGGCACCTGCTGGCGCGAGGTGCCCTTCGGTATCGCCAACGCCGGGGGCGCGCTCACCTTCGGCCGCATAGATCTGCTCTACCGCGAAGGCGACCGGCTCGTGATCGTCAACTACAAGACCGACACGGTCGTCGACGGTGTCGGCGCTGCCGTGCAGGGCCACCGCGGCCAGGCGGAGGTGTATGCGCGGGCCGCCAAAGCGGCGACCAGGCTCGACGTTCAACCGCGTCGTGTTCGTGTTTGCGCGCGCCGGTGGCGCGGAGGGCAGCGATACCAAAGGCCGAACTGGCCAGCTCGGAGGGCGACTGAGCGACTGACCTCGACGCGCCGCCATCCGACTCCGCCGCCCCTCCCACTTACCCGCTCGATGCACTATCGCGTCGCGAAACTCGTCCGGGCGTGCGCTTAGTGTTGTTGTATGAGCTGGCACACGGGACGTCTTGCGGCGTTTGACATCGAGACGACCGGCGTCGACCCCGAGTACGATCGCATCGTGACGGCAGCCGTCAGCGTCGTTGGTGACGGTCAACCGGCCGAGTATCTTTCCTGGCTGGTAGATCCCGGCATTGACATACCGGCCGACGCGACATCCGTGCATGGCATCACTACCGAGCGGGCGCGAGCCGAGGGACGCATCCCGAGTGAGGCAGTCGACGAGATCACCACCGTGCTGGCCGATCAGTTGCAGCAAGGCGTGCCCATCATCGCGTTCAACGCACGTTTTGACCTGACCATCCTTGATCGCGAAGCCCATCGGCACGGATGCCGACCGCTGCTCGACCGAGTCGGTGGGCCGGATGGGATGCTCGTTGTCGATCCGCGCATACTCGACAAACAGTTCGACCGCTTCCGGCGAGGCAAGCGGACCTTGAGTGCGGTCTGCGAGCACTACCGCATTCCACACGATGACGTTCACGCGTCCAGTGCCGACGCGCTCGCTGCAGCGCGACTCGCATACAGGCTGGGGGCAACCGTCACCGAGTTGCGTGACGTTAACCTCCGCGTCTTGCATCGTGAACAGATTTCCTGGGCAGCCGAGCAGGCCGCATCGCTGGAGGAATACTTCCGACGACAAGGGCGCAATGAGCGTGTCGAGGGCGCCTGGCCAGTCGTTCCCGATAGTCTCGCGCGCGCAGCGTAGCCCAAGAGCTCCTTAAGTGGAAACGTGGCGCTGGTCAGGCGTGGCTCTGCTGTCGGCGTCCGGGCGTGGCGGGGGATGTCCTGGAGACCATCGACCCGATCTTCTACGGCGATCTCCGCACCGCAGGCTTCAAGGCGTTGGGGTTGAACTGACTCGCCCGCCGGCCCAGGGGGCTTGTCGCGCAGGCCACAGGGTCACTGCCACTGGGCGATTCCAAAGCGGGCGTGCGAGAGGCCGATCCGCTCGGCCTGGTCAGCGGCTGCGTGTTCGGCGGCTTCGTGTGCTGCGGCGAGTACACGGCGTAGGTCGCCGCCTGAGCTTGTGTAGAACTCCGTGAGCGCGTCGAGCGCCACAGCGTCGATGATGTCGGCGATTTGTACGTCTGTCAGTGCAAGCTCGGTGCGTCTTGCGAGGATCGTCTCGATGGCGTTGCGGGCGAGGTCGCTCAGGAGCGGGATGGCGATCCGCTCGAGCACCGGCGCGAGCCGACCGAAGGCGCGTGATTCATCGATGAGGTGTGTCTGCACCGCGACGATCGTCGGCGCGTCGACTTGATCGACGAACGCGCTGAGAGGTCCGGCGAAGAAGGCCTCTGCGCGTTGTCGATCGTCCGCGCCTCCGACCGTGGCCTCGGTGTCCTCGAATACGAACACTGGTGTGGTTCCCGCGTCGGCGAGAGTGGGGACGAGGCGTCCAGTGAGGGCCAGCAGGTGGTCGCTGCCGAGTCGGTCCTGGGTGAGCTCTTCGCGAAGGGATGCGACGTTGAGGTTCACTTCGGCGGGGATCACCCCTCCCCCGAGCTTCGCGCTCGCTATCCCGGACGGTGTGTGAACGGTGGTTTGCGATGTGGCACGAGTCCCCTCCAGCTCCCCTTGGGCGGTGGCGTCGAGCACGACCTCGTCAAGGGTGATCGATAGGGCGAGGCGTGCGATCTCCCCTACGCTGCCCGGGTCCTCGACCCCGGTGATTGGGATTCGAAGCGCGAAGTGGCTTGCCGGCAGCTGGTAGCACACCCAGGCGATTACGCTCGACTTTCCGGCGCCGCTCGGCCCCACGACGGCCACGCACGATCCATCGGTGATACGGGTGATCGCGCGTTGCTCATAGGCGTTGCTGCCCGTGAGCTCATCCAGTGGGACGTGCAGCTCGTGGAGCTCCCACAGGCGACTGCGGGGCCGAAACGCGGCTCTATCGGCGATGCGTGCTACTTGTTCTACGCTCAAGTCCCACCTCGGAGGGCCGGTCGGTACACGGTCCGCGGACGACCGGGTCGGTCCGATCGCTCGACCGTTGACTCTACGAGGTCTGCCGCCAAGAGCTGCTGCAGCAGCGTGCTCACGCGTGCCCGCGTCAGGCCGAGGCGGTCGAGCAGCGCCTCGTCCGATGGGCTGGCCTGGCCGAGGTCTAGGAGCTCGGCCATCAGCATTCCCTGTGGACGCCCGAGCTGCGCGGCCGCGTCGAGCAGCCGTGCGCGACTGGAGAGCTCGTCGGCTGGGTCGGCCCCGTGCACGAGCGCGTTGTTCGCCGCGCGGATCGCCGCGCGCGGGTTGCCGCGCGCGTCAGCGGCAACCTGTCTGAGCAGTTTCTGCGGCAGCTCGTCGGTTCGGTTGTGCAGGATCTCCGTCAGTCGCTCGATCGGGAGCGGCTTGAGTTCGATGACGGTGTCGAAGAACGTGTCGGCTGGAGGCCTGAGCGCCGTGGCGCGGTCGTCGTTGTCGATCGCCACCAGCCAGCGGTGGGGGAGCTGCCAGATCGTGTCGCGCATGCGTCCGAAGACTCCGTAGACCGCTTGCGCCGCGGCGGTGGCGTCGAGCAGCACGATCGTCGGCTCGACTTCCTCGCCGAGGCTGAGGAGCGTGTCGTAGAGCAGCCGCGATGCCCCTCCGGGCGGGGGGGACTGGTCACCAGCCATCTGCGCGAGGGTTCGGGAGACCGTGCCCGCTCCAGTCTGCGCGATCCCCGGCCGGCCCTTCACCGCGTCGCGGATGCGAAAGACGAGCTCGAGCGGCTCGGCGACCGCAGTGGCGTCGACATAGACGACACGCTCGTGGTGGTTGCGCAGCGTCAGCTGCACCTGTCGTAGCAGCGAAGTCTTGCCGGCACCCCGCTCCCCGCAGATCATGGTGTTGTTGCCGCGGTCCAGCGCGCGAACGACTGCGTCCCACTCAGGCGGCACGACGTAGTATTTCGCGTCGGCCGGATTGTCGTATAGGGGTCGTCCCTGCAGCACCCAACGAATCATATAGTATGTTGCGTTGGCGTGGGAGAGGCGTCCCCCGCGCTGGACATGGATCCTTCACACCGCCGCTCGACTTTGGCCCACCGGGGCCGTTTGGTGGGCCAAATCCAACGGGAAAACCCGGTATCTGCGGGGATCGAGGCGGAAAGGACACGAACCGCATTTGGCTTGTTAGAGCCGTTTCTTGCGCTTCCTCGGGCCTTTTTCGAGCCGCTTCACACGCGAGAGGTCGGTGGTTCGAAACCACCCGTGCCCATGCCTCGTTTCCCCTGTATCTGAGCCAATCTCGGCTGACGGCGAAGCGGCTGACGAGAGGGCCAAAATTCGGGCCGGTGGGTCAAATAGTGGGCCAAAATCGGCCTCGTGCAGCTACAAATCACGCTCTTCGAAATAGAGAGGCAGCTCCGTATTGGCCCCTGCCGACACCTGTCATCGTCGGCACCACTGAAGGGCGGGTACGCGTGGCTCCGGCATTTGGCTCCAACGCTAGCCTTGACGACTGCGCCAGCCAAAATGCGCCGGTTGACCGGCGGGAATTTCGAGTGAGCGAGTTCTGCCTGCGCGCGGCCGTCGATGAGGCGATGGTCGAACGCTTCTCCGCCGGCCTCGCCCACGCCGGCGCCGACCTGCCGCGGCCGCTCAAATCCAGCCGAGCAGCGGCCCGAAGGCGAGTCCCGCGACGAGGTCGATGCAGGCAAGGCAGCCGACGATCGCCAGCTGCCTTGAGCGTCGGGGCGCGTCGTAGACGACGAAGGCGACCACGTAGAAAGTGAGGTAGCCGAAAACGACGATTACCGGGAAGCTTGCAACGTTCCACCACCAGTAGTACCAGTGAAAGACACCGAGGGCGTGCAGGAGCAGCTCGACTCCCACGGAGATGAGCGAAAGCGCGAGAGCTATGCTCAGGCGGTTCGGCAGCCCGCCGACGCGAACACTGCGGTCCGCAGGCAGCATCTTGACGAAGACGATGCCGTTGATTGCGAAGAACAGGGAGATCTCCACCGTGAGACCGATGAGAATCACGTAGCTGCTCGCGCCGGTGACCGTCCAGAGCGCCGCGTGGCCGTTGAAGTGCAGGACGAGCGCATTGACGATCTCATTGAACCAGTCCATCAGCCAGAAGGCGATGCCGGCCAGAACGGCGCTCCAGTTGGCGCACTCGATCTCCACCGCGTACACGTAGACGACGAGTGCGAGCAGCGTTACGGTGGACCAGTCGAAGTGGCCGGGAGCGCGAAGCACCTTGTCTGCTTCGCGCGTGAACGGCGCGAGGACCGACAGCACGCGCGGCAGTATGACGCACGGGCTGTCCCTGCCCGCAAGGACGGCTGTCCGGTACCGTGCAAGGAGACGAGCGAGCCTGCTCGCTGCCGCTTTGCGCACGCAAGCGAGCACGCGGAGGGCCCAGATCGACATGCCTCCTTTGGACGAACAGCAAGCACCCGATCTGCCCGGGTCCTGTCGCGCCCGGCTTCCAGATCGCGTACGGCGAATTGCGTCCGCTCGGACCCGAGAACCACAGGCGCACGGCAGCGTCGATGTCAGTTGGCGACGTCGCCGACAACGCGCGCGGTGCCGTGTTTGAAGATCTCCTCGCCAGTTGTGTTGCCGTGGCTAACGACCGTCTTCGAGATCGCATGCCAGCCCTTCGGGAGCTTGTGGCCGACGAGGAACGCCTTGGCCACGGCGCGGGCCCTCGGGCACGAGACGCCGGAGGCGGTGAGGTTGTTCAGTGCCGCATGGCCCTCCCCACGGGTGCCCGGGATCGTGTAGCTCACGCTCCCGCAGGCTGTGGTCGCCGAGGCAGTCGCGGCCGAGGCGGCGCCAAGCGCGCCGGCGGCGAGGAGCGCGACGAGGACGCTCCTCATCAGAACAGGCTGAGCCGGCCGGTGGAGATCTTGAAGCCGTGTCCCGTCCCGTTCGTGCAGCGAACCGAGGACGCGGTCAGGGTGCAGGTGATGCCGTAGCGCTTCCAGGTCGAGCCCGCCGCGAGCGTCGCGGGGTTCGCGCTCGAGATGAGGTCGTCCTGGCTCTCGTCGACGAGCCTGGCGCGGCCGGCGCGGCCCTGCCCGAGCTGCACGAAGGGGTCGCCGATGCCGTGCTTAGGTTTGGGGATACCCGCCGCCGAGCACTGCAGGCCCGGGTAGTCGCCGTTGAGCGGAGCGCCCGTGCCGGAGTCCAGCTTCGTCCCGGGAACCGAGGCGACGATGCCGCACACCACGTCCGCGGTCTTCGTCTGGAAGGCTCGACGATAACCGGGGTGCAGGACGCATCGAACCAAGACCCGGCGCCACGGCCACGACAAACAGCGGGCGGTAAGGTGCGGGCATGGACCAGCGAACGCTCGGAGGCACCGGCGTCCATGTGAGTCCGCTCTGTCTCGGCGCGATGATGTTCGGCGCCTGGGGAGAGCCCGACCACGATGCGGCGATCCGCATCATCCACCGGGCGCTGGATGCCGGAATCAACTTCATCGACACCGCCGACGTCTACTCGCGCGGGGAGTCCGAGGAGATCGTCGGCAAGGCGCTCGTGGCGGGCGGCGCGAGAACGTCGTGCTCGCGACGAAGTTCCACGGCACGATGGGCGAGGACCCCAACGAGGCGGGCAACTCGCGGCGCTGGATCATGCGCGAGGTCGAGGCATCGCTGAAGCGCCTGCAGACCGACTGGATCGACCTCTACCAGGTGCATCGCTGGGACCCCTGGACCGATCACGAGGAGACCCTCGGCGCGCTCTCCGATCTGGTGGCCCAGGGCAAGGTGCGCTACATCGGCTCCTCGACCTACCCGGCCGCGCAGATCGTCAAGGCCCAGTTCGTCGCCCGTGAGCGGCGCCTCCAGCGCTTCGTCTGCGAGCAGCCGCCCTACTCGATCCTCGCGCGCGGGATCGAGGCCGACGTGCTCCCGACCTGCCGGGAATTCGGCATGGGCGCGATCGCGTGGAGCCCGCTTGGCGGGCGGCTGGCTCTCGGGGCGCTGGCGCAAGGGAGCCGAGGACCTGACCTCCCGGCGCGCGGCGATGATCCCGCAGCGCTACGACCTCTCGATCCCGGCCAACCAGGCCAAGCTCGAGGCCGCCGAGGCGCTCGCGCAGCTGGCCGAGGAGGCGGGCATCTCGCTGATCCACCTGGCGCTCGCGTTCGTCCTCCGCCACCCGGCCGTGACCGCCGCGATCATCGGCCCCCGCACGATGGAGCAGCTCGAGTCCCAGCTCGGCGCCGCCGACGTGCAGCTCGACACCGCGCTCCTCGACCGCATCGACGAGATCGTGGCGCCCGGGACGACCATCAACCCCACGGACGCCGGCTGGACGAACCCCGCGCTGGCCCCAGGGGCGCGGCGCAGGTAGAAAGACACCCACCGCGCAAGCCACCGCGCCTGGCTCATCATCGAAGAACATGACGGGGCTTAGACTCCGCGAGCCCGTAGCGCCGCTCAATCCCCCGCACCACGATCCGGCCGCAGACCACAGACCGAACCCACAGCTGCACTCCCGCCCAGAAGCAGGCGTCAGCCGAGGGGCGATATGGACGCCTCCTCGTCGTCCGAAGCAGTCATCTCCCGCCGCCCTCGTGAGACCTCCGCCGAGGCTGGGATCAAGGACTGGGGCGGGGGGTTCGCGGCCCCCTGGGCAGGACGGGAGCCACCCGGGTGTGATGTTCATCATGGACGCCTTCGGCTTGCGCCCCCGGATCGAGGGGATGGTCGACCGCATCGCGGCGCGGGGGTTCGTCGTACTCGCCCCGAACGTGCTCTATCGCGCCGGCCGGGTGTCGAACATGGAGATGCCCGATCTGGAGGACCCCGCACAGCGGGATCCGTTCTTCGCGCGGCTGAGGCCTGCCATGGCGGAGCTGACGCCAGAGCGGATCGCCAGCGACGGGACGGCGTACCTCGGCTATCTTGGCGAGGTCGCAAGCCCGCCGTTCGCCATCACCGGCTATTGCATGGGTGGGCGCGTCGGCTGGCGGGTCGCCGCCGCCTACCCGGAGTGTGTCGCGGCGCTCGCCGTCTTCCACACCGGGGGGCTGGTGAGCGACGACGAGGACAGTCCGCATCTGAGCGCGGGCGCGATCTCCGCCGAGCTCTACTTCGGCCACGCCGACAACGACCAGAGCATGACCCCGGAGCACGTAGCGGCGCTCGAGCAAGCCCTCGAGGACGCCGGGTGCGGTACCGCTCAGAGCTCTACGAGGGGGCCGCCCACGGTTACACGATGAGCGACACCGCCGCCTACGATGAGGCGGCTGCGGAGCGGCACTTCACCGAGCTGTTCGCGCTGCTGGATCGGACGATCGGCGGCTGACCGCGGCCTAAGCAGGTGGGTGCCAAGTCCGTCGCCCATCCAGGCGGGTGTGTACGGTTCGGGCATGAGCGGCGGGACGCTCGCACGGAGCTACGGCAAGGTCTTCAACGAGGTCGCGGTCGAGTACGACCGCAATCGCCCGGCCTACCCCGATGCGCTCGTCGATCAAGCATGCGAGGTGGCAGGTATCACCGATGGCGACCGGGTGCTCGAGATCGGGTGCGGGACCGGTCAGCTGACGCGCAGCCTCCTCGCGCGAGGGTTGCGCGTGACCGCACTCGAGCCGGGAGATCAACTGATCCGTGTCGCCGAGGAGAACCTGAAAGATGCGGGCGATGTGGAGTTCGTCCACGCGCGGCTCGAGGACATGCAGTTGCCCCGCGAGAGCTACGAGGCGGTGTTCTCGGCGTCCGCGATCCACTGGGTTGACCCTGATCTAAGCTGGCGGAAGATCGCCGACGCGCTCGCTCCCCACGGCACGCTCGCCCTAATCCAGTACTTCGGCCTTCAGGAGCAGCGCAGCGCCGATGATCAGGAGGCTCTACTGTCGGCCCTGCACAGGCACGCGTGGGAGATCGCTGCGACCTGGCCCACCTACCGCGACCTCGATTGCACGATTGCGGGCGTGCAGGAGCGCCGTCGGAACGTCGCGGACGCCTGGGGCTGGCTGGGGAGCTACGACATAGGACGTGACTACGCAGCCGATCTCTTCGAGGATCTCCAGCTCGCAACCGTGCCAACCCTGATCGAGCACACCGCCGGTGAGCTGGGCGCCCTGCTCGGCACGATGTCATTCTGGGCACGACTCTCACCCGAGAAGCGTGACGCCCTCGTGAACGAGAATCACGCTCTCCACGAGCGCCTGGGGCGGCCGATCCGGGCGAGCACCCTCGCCGTATTACGACGCGCGGCAAATACGCCGGTAGGAGCGTGGTCAGCGCGCGTATTGAACAAGGGGAGCGTTGAAGTAGTGACGAACGATTGTCGCGGTTCGTGTCCGTAGATAGCTGATGGTCATCTGAAGCAGCTCGTCCTTGGTGTCGGGACGCCGGCGGGCTACGTGGGCGTGGACATCGTTGTTGAGGTACTCATCGGGGTTGTGCTCAGGCGCGTACGGGGGTAGGTAGAAGATCTCCAGCTCGGGGTGGTCCTCTTCCCAGGCTCGCACAGCGATCGACTTGTGCAGTTTGGCGTTGTTGACGATCAAGAACACCTTGCGGCCGGCGTGGTGCTCGATCAGCTTGTCGCAGAAGTCCATGAAGGTGATCTCGTTGCCATAACCCTCAAAGACGTCGAAGAGCAGCGAGCCGTCGTTGCCGACCGCGCTGATCACGTTGATCGCGAAACGCTTGCCGGTCACCGAGACGATCGCTCGCTCCCCGACCGGGGCGTAGCTGGTACCAGAGGTCTGACCGGCGCGAAGGCCCATCTCATCAGCCCACAGGATCTTCGCGCCCTCGGCCTGCGCACGAGCATGGATCGCGGGATACTCCTCTTGCAGCCACGCCTTCACGCGAGCAGGGTCCTGCTGGAGCCAGCGCCGCGACGGCTTCTTCTTGCTCCACCCCCAGGTACGCAGGTAGCGACCGACCGTCTGGCGCGAGAGCTGCATGCCGCACAGCTTGAAGATCAACGCACGCACAGCACCGCGACTCCACAGCTTGCCCTCACCGAGCTCCAGCTGATCGGGGTTGCGACCCACCATCGCGCACACGACCTGCTCCTGCTGGACATCCGAGAGCGCCATCTGCTCACGCGGCCGACGCCCCCGACGACGCTCCGCCATGCCCTCCATGCCACCGACCCGCAAGCGCGCCGACCAAGACGCGACGGTACGCGGCGAAACCCCCAGTGCCTCCGCGACCCCAAGATGAGTCCACCCACTCTCAAGCAGCTGCGCTCCCCGCTGACGCAACGCCTCCCGCGCTGACCCCGGCAACTTCCGCGCATCACTGGATTGCGTCACCATGCAAGTATACCCACCTCACACCAACCCTGTGTTAAGTGAGTATTAACACCGGGTTATTTGCCACGCGTTGTAATACTTGTCACGGCGCGACGGCTCGGTCAGCCGATTCCTTCGGCGCCGTAGCGCAGAAGTGTTCCGCCGTCCCCGCCCATCGCACGACCCGTAGCCCACCACGAAAGGAAGCGAGACCCATGAAGACAATGACATGTAAACAACTGGGTGGACCATGTGATCTCCCGCACCATGGAAACACCGCAGATGAGGTCATCAAGGCACAGGACAAGCATCTAAAGGATGTGGTTGCACAAGGCGATGCAACGCACGAAAGTGCTTTGAAGGAGATGAAGGGCAGGTGGAAGCATCCCATCTCAGGAATGGGGTGGTACAGGAAGGCCAAGCGCGATTTTGCTGCTCTCCCCGACGCCTGATCGGTAACAGAGCTTGTGCTTTGCTGGCCGAGCGAGCGTCTGAGCACCGGCCGCGCTCACGCTCGCTCTTCTGTTGTGCGTCTGGTTATGTGGTGTAGAGGTTCGCTGAGCTTTGTTTTCCCTGCAACCGTGCGGTTGAGGTTGGTGGGCTGCACAACATAATCAGAGGCCTTGGAGGAACGCGAGGAGCGTGTCGTGCAGCTCACCGAACGTCTGCGGCTGCTGGCCGACGTCACGGCTTCGACGGACCACGAGGACGACCAGGAGACAGAGGTCGACGATGCTCCTGGTGATGAGACGGTTGGAGTCAACGCCGACGATAAGGCGACCGGTGATGACGAGGCCGGTGATGACGCAGTCAAGCTCGGCGGCGGGGAGGCAGCGTGGGACCCGGTCGCTGTGTCCGTCTTCCACGAGGATATTTACGACACCGCGGAGCACGTCAACGGCTTGCATCTTCCCATCGAGCTTGGCGACCTGTTCGAGCGGGGCGACGGCAAGCGTTTCGTCGTTATCGCGCCGCCCTGCGACCTGATGGTTCGCGAGAAGGGCATGCGAAAGCCCTACCTCACGCACATGCTCATGGCTGAGGTCGCGAAAGGAAAGGCGTCAGACCGGACGCAGTTCGCGTCGTTCGAGCTCCCGTACTACGACCTCGACTCGGGCACCAGCACGTTCGTAAAGCTTGGACGCCCGTGGACCGTTCGCGCGATTGTGCTCGACGCGTGTGTGCTCAACGACGACGGGCGGGCACGCCTGAATCTCGAAGCCGAGATGCCGCTTGCCCTGCTGCCGAACTGGCGCACGCGCCGTGACGAGTTGCACAAGGTGGCCAAAGGACTGCTGACGAGAGTTGCAAAGGTCCCGGCGAATGCTGGCGGCGATACGCGCGAGGCCGTCGGCGGCTCGTTCAAGCGTGACCCCTTTCCCCTCACCGAGCTTGACCCGGGGACCAAGATCATCGCGTGGGACTGCACGCGCGTCGGCCGAGTACGCGAGCTGTACTCACGGGCCCTCTTGGCGCGCTTCAGCCAGTACTTCGCGCGCGACGCGTATCTGCACGACATGGGGCGCGGTGCGTAACCGAGCGGCGGGGCGGCGGACCTGGGCGTGATCCCGCCCAAGGCCTCGGTGTTGACGTGCGCGACGGTCGATGCAGGCCATGAGCTTATGGTGCGTCGTCGGGCGGGAGCATGTGCGGCTCACGCTCGCGCCAGAACGACGCTCTGGCGGGAGGCGGCGAGTGCGGAGACGGGACGGGCGGGATTCGTCGTGTGTTCTGGCGGAACCGGCCGACCGTCGAGCCTGTCCACGGCGCCTTGATTGTACTATTTCAGCGCCCCGAATCGAGCGCTCGCCTCCCTGCCAAGCTGACCGCGTCTTGCTCGGCTCCCGTTGCGCTCAGCCCAGCCAGTGGCGGTACGCCTCGATCCACTGCGCGCCCTCGGGCGGCGGGGTCGGCAGAGGCAGGTCGAGGAGCGGGATGGTCTGTCGCAGCTTCTCGCGCGAGCAGATCGCCACGATCTGGTCCTCGCCGGACAAGTCCACGCGCTCGACGGTGACCTCCACACCCAGCACCCGTGTTTTGAAGGGAACCGTCAGCTCGTCTTCGATCGCGGTGAGCAGACCTGTGACCTGCTCGGCCTCGTTGTAACAGTCAACGGTGGCCTCCTCGACCATCGCGTCGAGCTGCGCCTTGCTCATCGAACCCACCGCGCGAGGATATCCCAGGGTCAAGACGCCACATGGCGGGCCACCGGCCGCTGCGGTTCTCAAAGAGCGGCGCCTCACGCCCGTCGCGCGCGCCCCGCCGTCGAGCCCCCCTTCCCACACGAGTGAGCGCCTGCGCTCCCCCTCGAAGCTCGGACGCGAGGCAGGATGCCTCGCGCCTGCGCGCGCGGTGGCCCAGCCCACCTGCGCGGACGCGACCCATATGAACGACCGGGCCCGCCCGCGCCCTCTGCATCGGTCATCCCGCGCGCCGGCAGCACTTCTTGTACTTGCTCCCGCCCCCGCACCAGCACGGCTCGTTGCGTCGTGGAGGCCAGGGCTGGACGACATCGCGTCCGGGCAGCTCGGCGGCGCAGCCGCCGCAAGCGTCTGCGCCCGCACCTGGTGACCAGCATGGTGGTCCGACATGACGCCACCGAGGGGACGCGCGGCGAGTACATGGTGATGCTCTGGTATCTGCTCCTGATCGTCGCCGCGATCGACCGGCGCACGGTCAGGCGATGCCGTGTCGGTGTCCTCGCCGACAGCGCGATCATCCTCGCGCCGGACGAGCTGCGGGCAATTGGTCTGGGAAAGGGCCCGTCCACCAGGCACGGTGGATACGCCGACCGTGCCTACTACGAGCTCTCGGCGTAGCGCCGGTAGATGCGCTCGGCCTGCTTGGCGTACTTCCCGGGCAGGGCCTCACGCAGCTCGGCCAGGAACTGATCCTGTGGTGACGGCTGCGCCGGCTGGTGGACCTCGGCGAAGTAGCGGTCGAGTTCGCCGCGTACCGCCGCCTGCTGGGAGGGATCGCTCGACGCGCGCTCCAGCAGCCCCCCGGCGACCTCCTCGACCGACGCGCGACGAGCCTGCGCGGCGATACGCAGCACATCGACCACCTCCAGGTGCTTCTCGATGCCGCCCCAGAGCTGGGGCTCGATGCCGAGCCTCGCCACCGCCCGCGTGATCCCGGAAGGATGAATCTCGATGAGCTCCGCGGCCTCCTGATAGGTGGGAAGTGCGCGGACTACGCCGGCTCGTGCGGATGTCTGGGCGGTGGCCACCGGAGATGTATAGCGCACGCAGCGCACGTCTTGCAAGTCTTGCAAGCGGGCCCGTGAGATCCGGCGAGCCCACCCGGCCCGCAAACCCGAGGTGTAAACCGCCGGCGCTCACGCGGCAGATAGAAGCCGCGCCGCCCGTATCGACTGAACCCGCCAGCCGCCGGAGCCCGACGGCCCACATCTGGCACGCGCATGCCCCATACGACCCATCGCGGTGTGGCGAGACTCCGCGACTTCTTTCAACGTGCGCTCGACAGCAGGGTCATAACGCTCCGGCCTTGACGCGCTCTGACCGACAATGACCGCATCTGGCGCGAGACCAACTATGCGACGTCGATCCTCGTCAGTCGGGAGACGACTTGAGCCCCGGCTCCACGGCGTGAGCACCGCCATGGGCTCGGGGTCTAGAAGCTCGTCCCACATCCGCTGATCGTGTCCCGACTCTGATCCGTGGTGCGGGACCTTGACGAGCCTCGCGCGCCCCGACGCGGCGGTATCCAGCGCGAGGATCGCTCCCCACCCACGATCGTCTGTCCCCTGAAGTGAGAGGCGCGGGCTCGCGAGACGCTACGTCCACGCAGGAGTTGACGATCATCCATCGGCCATCCCCAAGATGAAGGACGAGGGACTCGCCGTACCCCGGTCCGAACAGCGAGATCTCAAGCTCGTCGGAGTCCGGCGGCTCCAGATCGACTGAGCTACCAGTCAAGGTCACGAGCCAGTGTCGCGGCGCGCTCCCGAGCTTCAGTCATCTGACGCACTGTCCACGCCGGCAGTCGACGGAGGCGGATCCGCGACACGCGCTCGCGGGCCCCGCGAACCTGCTGCCGGTATCCGATGGTCCAGTAGAGAATCGCCCCGGGCTCAAGAAGCTCCAAGTCGAAGCCCGAGAGCTCGTCCTTGGGAAGTGTGACCTCCTCGTCGGCATGCTCGTCGGCGACGTCGATCAGTCGCACAACAAAAGACGCCTCGCCCACGTCGAGGACCACGCCCTCCCAAGACTGCAGCGCGATCAGGATCTCTTTGGGTCTCTCGCCCGTCTCGGCGCTGTTCGGCATGGGCAGGAGCCGCGGAAGCGTGTACGAACTCGGCGCGAGCTTGACCGCGGTCGACTCGGGCTCACCTTGGTACTTGAATCCCTCCGTCGGTCGCCAGCGCGTGAACTGACGAGTCACGAGGCGATCAGCCTCTGACGGGGCGGACGGGATATGAACTCTCGCCGTAGCCATCTCAGGGTACGAGCCGCTCAAGTAGTTGCGTCCGAATGTGAGTAGCTCGGTCCGCTGCTTCCGGCCAGAGCTTGTCGAGAAGCCCTGCGACATCCGGGTGTTCGTCGTCGTCGGGCATGAAGAATTCGTCGTTTACGTTCAGAAAGAGTCCTGGCTGCACCACCTGGGACGGTTGAATTCTTACCCTGATAGCACCCTTCAGATCGTCGGGCCGGACACCGACCATCGCGAAGTCGAACATGCCCGGTTTATCGAGCACGCCCTCCCACACCTCCTTCGGTGCAAGGATGTGCCCGACCTTGTGCCATTCCTCCTCGGTCTCGATCGCGATCTCCGTTCGATGGTGGATCGAGCCGCCCTTGATCGGAGTGTGCGGCAGAAGCCTGAGGACACCGACGAGAAGGTCGCGGATCTGACCATCGTTGACGGTCTCGCTCGTCGTTTCGGCTTGAAGCCGATCCTCCAATACGACCAAATCAACCCAGCCGAGCCGGATGTGGCAGAACTCGCGGTTGATGAGCTGCACGTCGGCCTCAACGGCCTCCTGCTCGGGGACGCCCACGGGGTGCGGCTCGGAGTCGCCGTAGCCGGGCAGGTCGGGAGCGAGCGCGCGCCAGCCCGCGTCGGCAGTAGGATCCGGAGATGGCCAACGTGACCGACAGGTGGCGCTCTGAGCGTTTGGCGGCGGCCATCTACGACGCCGGTGTCGAGCACGAGCGTGTCGCGCGGATCGCCGGCTTGGCGATGTGGGGGGCCGACACGCGACGCCTGTTTGCCGAGATCGCGCGACTCGCGGAGACTCCTGCGGGGAGTTCGATCCTCGACGTTCCCTGCGGAGGTGGCCTCGCCTTCCGCGGGCTGCGCCCCGGCCAAGACGTCCGCTACGTCGCGGCCGACATATCTCCGTACATGCTCCAGCGTGCGCACAGCGAGGCGCGACGACGGCGAGCGGAGGACCGGATCGAGTTCGTCGAAGCGGACATCACGGCGCTCGAGCTCCCCGACGCCGGCTTCGACCTCTGCGTGACGTATAACGCGCTCCACTGCCTCCCGGACCCACGTGCCGCGCTGACAGAGCTCACCCGAGTGCTCAAGCCGGGCGGGACCCTGCGTGGGACCTCATGCGTTATGGGCCACGGACGGCGCAAGGATGCCCTGATTGCGATCTATCGTCGCGCGCAGGTGTTCGGCAACACGCCGCGGGCCGGCGAGATCGAGGCCTGGCTGCCCGAGCTCGGCCTCGAGCTCGTCACAGTCGAGCGCAGCGGATCGATCGAGTTTTTCGAGGCGCGGCTACCGACCTCGGAGTGACCGGCCGTTTCTCGTCCGTGAAGGCGCCCGGACTTCGTTGCCCCATCCGTTCCGGAGCAGCACTCTCGGGGGCCCCGGCGAGGCGGTCTCGGGCAGTCTATGGTTTTCTATCGAGTGATGAAGGGTCCATAGAAAGCCCTAGAATGTGGTCGTTGTGCAGAAGCGCGAGAACCCCTACACCCCCGGCGCCGGCCGCAAGCCCCCGAATCTCGCCGGCCGCGACCGCGACCTGGAGGGCTTCCAGGCGCTGATCGAGCGGCTCGCCGCCGGCGGCTACGAGCGCAGTCTTATCTACTCGGGCCTGCGCGGCGTGGGGAAGACGGTGTTGCTGATGGAGCTCGACGTGCTCGCCACCGAGGCAGGCTGGGCGACCACCGATGTCCAGGAGGTGGGATCCCAGCCGGATTTTCGTGTCACGTTCGCGCGGATGGCGGCGCGGCTGCTGCGCGAGATGAGCCGCAAGCACCGGATCAAAGACCGCGTTGACCGCGCGCTGGGCGTGGTCAAGGCATTCAGCGTCGCGGTGCCCGCCAGCGTGCAGCTCAAGCTCGACGTGCAGGCCGCCACCGGGGTCGCCGACTCGGGCGACCCCGAGCAGGACCTCACCGACCTGGTGCGCGAGATCGGCGAGGTCGCCCGGATCACCGGCGCCGGTGCGCTGTTCCTGATCGACGAGATGCACAACCTCGACGCGCCGTCGCTGGCGGCGATCTGCATCGCCTTCCAGGCGATCAGCCGCAACGCACTCCCGGTCGCGATGGTTGGCGCCGGCCTGCCCGACCTGCAGGTACGACTGATGTCGGCCAAGCCCTACGCGGACCGCCTCTTCTCCTACCACGAGCTCGGCCGCCTGAGCGCCGCCGCCGCGCGCTCCGCGCTGATAGCCCCCGCGGCCACGCGCGGCGTCAGCTACGAGGAGCCGGCGGCGCTCCGCGTCGTGCACGAGTCCGCCGGCTACCCCTACTTCATCCAGGAGTACGGCCTGGAGCTGTGGAACCACGCCGAGACCTCGCCGATCACGAGCGCCGACGTCGACGCCGTGCGCGAGATCGTCACCGACACGCTCGCGCGCAACTTCTTCGCCACCCGCCTCCAGCTCGCCACCGACGCCGAGCAGCGCTACCTCGCCGCGATGGCGTCCCTGCGGGAGCCGCCGTATCGCTCGGCAGAGGTCGCCCACGCCTACGGCGCCAAGGATCAGCGCGGCGTCTCGATCCACCGCGACGGCCTCATCCAGAAGGGGCTCATCTGGGCGCCCCGCCGCGGCCAGCTCGACTTCACCGTCCCCCTGTTCGCCGAGTACCTCCGCGAGAACCACCCAATCGCCAGCTTCGACGACGAGTGACCAGTGAGTTTCGCTGATGGGGCCCCCGTCTCGTTCTCGCCGGCTCGGAGCGATCTCGATCCCGTCCCAGCTCCTGAAGCGCTTCACCGGCCCTCACACTGACAGACACGCTGGCGAGCCGCTGACCCAGACCATCGGGCGAGAAGCCGGCGGGTTCCGATCGCGCGGCAGCCGACGGGGTTGGGGGCGCCCGCCGGCTCGCTCCCGCAACAACGCGCGAGCGGGGTTCGTGGTGCCCCCACCTTACCGCCTCCCGAGGACGGTTGTCGGAGGCTGCTTGCGCGCCCGCATCGCCTCGCGCGCGGCGTGCAGGTCGAAGCGCAGCCGCGCCAAGCTGCTCAGCGGACGCGGCCAGGGCGACAACGCCGTCGCTTCCTACGAGACCGATGCCGCGGCGATCCTGCTGGTCGCCGGCTGACGTCACGGACGGCTCCAGCGCACAGGCCGCTTGGCGCACGCCTCTCCACGTGGCACACTAGGAGCGTGGCTACACCCGAGCGCGCAATGCATGTCACGCTCGCCGGCGATCGTGCCGGCGACTACCTTGTCGAGGAGGAGATGCCCGACGGGCGCCTCGTGCTGCGCCCCGACCCGTCCTACCCGACGGTGATGCCCACCTTCAACGGGCGGGCGGCGACCGCTGAGGAGTTCGAGCGCATCCTGGGCGCTCTTCCCACCGACGGGGAGGGATAGTGCCTTCGACACCCCGGCGGGACGCGACGTTCCGCGTCGAGTTCGACCTGGCGACAGTCGCGGAGGACTCCGTAAAGACGCTCGACGGTTGAAGGCACGCCTTTTGAGGGAGCGTGCGCCGCATCATCGAGGAAGACCGGGAGCTGCTCGAGCGGCTGGCCAAGTGACCGTGGAGTACGTCGGCCTCGTTGACTACCTCGCCGTTGCGGCTGAGGTGACGGGCCTCGATACCGACACGGTTGCGAGGGCAGCGAAGGTGAATCTCGCCGACTCGGCGCTGCACGCGCCGGCGATGCGCCGTTCGGCCTCCTCGCGGTGTGCGTCGTACTCGTGCGCGGCCTTCCACTCGATCGGCATGACCTGGAGCGCGGCGAACAGCAGCGCGGGGTCGAGGCCGCGCTTGGAGGGGAGGTGCGGGATGTGCCGGGCGATCTCGTCGGCTACGGCGTCCGCGGCGACCCACCGTGGTCGCGGAAGTCGCGGACCGTCACGACCTTCATGTGGGCATCTTGGTGGTCACAGGTTGATTGTAGCGGCAGACGCGGTAGCTCGGTCTCCGGCTTGACATTAGCATGGTGCTAGTTATACTAGCTCCACTGAAATCAACTCAAGGAGGCAGCAATGGTTATCTGGCCTGGCACGAAGAGGTCTCGGCTTGCGGCTGTAGTCGCGGCGACCGTGCTCGTCGTTGGCGTCCCGTGGGGGCTCGCCGGTGTCGCGCAAGCCCGTGTCGCACACCGTGGCCGGTCGCACTCCGCTACAGGTTGACATCGGTCACACAGGCTGCATCGCCACGCTGTGCACGCCGGCACGGCCGGGGCGGTCACCCCCCTGGCGTTCAACGTCCGTCTCTCGCCGACCTTCGAAGTCGGGCAAGCGGGCTGGAACGTCGTGGTCGAAGAGAACGGCACCTTCGGGGGCAGCACCGGCATTGGCGTCATCCATCCATCGACACCGTTCGTCAGCGTCTCTGGCAACTCCAGGGGGGGGTCACACGAAGCGACGACGGTCGCTGTGACGCTTCCAGAAGTGGCGGTTGTCTTGGTCGAAGGCAACATGCGTGTCCCCACTGAAGCGCTCCCGGGTCTCCCCTTCGGTTTGCGGACAGCGCGTGTGGTGACGCCCTACGAAGAACCGCCCTACGTCAAAGAACCTCAAGGCTTCCCAGGCTCTCTGGCGAGCCATCCGCCCCTCATCAAGCCCATGGTGGCACTTGGCGGGAACGGCGAACCGATCCCGCAAGCGACCTCGCGGGAAACGCAGGAAACGCCGTTTCAGGGCACGGTGCACAAGTGGAGCTATCCGAGCGGGCCGCCGCAGGGATCCTGCGAGCTGCATGCCGGCGGCGAAGCCGGGGTGACCGCCGAGAGCGGGGCGGTTCTCAGCGACATCCGGCCCTACCCCGGGCATATATTCGCCGATGCGTTCCTGCCGTGTAGCTCGACGTTGTACTCGCTCGACGGTCATCAACTGCGGGCGTACGTGCTGCTCGACGCCGCGAATCCCGGCAGGCTCCCGGCTGTGATCCCAGGCCTGGCACCCGTGCCTGGCGCCCCCGGCATCTACAGCGGGAACAGCGGCTTCTACGGTGGCCCGACCGCTCTCACCGCGCGGCGCTCAGGCGACGCCTGGCTGGCGGTCGACGGCGCCGGGAGCCCCGAACGGATGCAGCTGCTGGAAGACCTCTCCGCCACGACCGAACTGTAGGGCCGCGGCGCAGCCGGCCGGGCGCTGCCCTGACGCTCAGTTCGAGTCAGGGCAGCGCCCGGATGATCTCCAGGAGCTCCTCGCGCCGGTAGCCGTTGTGTCGAGCGAGCTCGAGGAGCTCCCTGGCACGGGCGAGCACGGCGCCACGCTCGGGGCTGCCGGCCACACGTACGCCGTGGCCACGGCGGAACTCGAGCAGACCTTCGTCGCGCAGCTGACGAAGCGCGCGCAGCACGGTGTTCGTGTTGACATCGAGCACCGCGGCCATATCGCGCGCCGGCGGCAACCGCTCGCCGGGCTTCGCCTCGCCTTCGGCTATCGCGCGGCGCAGCTCGCCTGCCACCTGCTCGTGCAACAGCGTCGGTTCAGCACGGTTGACCTCAAGGTGGAGCATAGTGCTAACGTTACTAGCTTCAATGCCCGCAGTCCAGGATAGGCCTCGACAGGCGTCGGCTCCCGAGGCGCCCGAGCGCGACCTTCTCTACGCCCCCTGGCCCGATCCCCAGCAGGGTGTGATCGAAGAGGCACGTCGGCGCCAGCGGCGGCGCCGCAGGCGCCTTGTGATCGCCACGGTCATCGCCGTGCCCCTG
Source organism: uncultured Solirubrobacterales bacterium (assembly GCA_963813765.1). Taxonomy (GTDB): domain Bacteria; phylum Actinomycetota; class Thermoleophilia; order Solirubrobacterales; family Solirubrobacteraceae; genus Palsa-744. The sequence goes on along the minus strand of CAWFAB010000001.1, from coordinate 222,539 downwards.
ATCGCGGTGGTAGGGGCGCTCATCGAGGGCTCCCAGGCCAACCCCGCGCACCCAGGCGTGGCCGCTCACAGCTCCGCCGCAAGCACCAGGGCTGCCAGTGCGCCGGCCTTCAACGTCAGGCTTGCCCCCGTGCTCGAAGTCGGCCGGGCAGGATGGCAGGTCTTCTACGAAGAAGGAGGCGCGCAGGTCGCCGGCACGACCACAGGGATCGCCGTCAGCTCAGATGCCTATATCTCCGACGAGGGCAACAGCCATGGCGGCTCGCATCTCTGGACCACCAGGATCGTCACAACCCCCAACGTGGCCTCGATCCTGACCGAAGGGAGAACCCGCGTACCGACGGTCCCGCTACCCGGGCTTCCATACGGATCCCGTGTACAGCGTCGCTCTCGGTTAGCTGGTGGCGGGGTCGAGTTGTGGGCATAACGCAATGCCGTTAAGTTAAGCGGCTAGGATGGTGATGGCGTCGTCGGGTGGCTTGGTTGGCTGTGGCCAGTTGTGATGCTCGGGGCGCTTGACGGGCCACTTGAGCGGTTTTCGTCTTCCGCGTCTTCCCACGCAAGCGAGAGGTCGATCATTGAGCTTGTGAGGATCCGGCGGACCACATCGATGGCCCGAGACCGTACGCAGTCTGGGCCCGCGTGACGACTCCATCTGACTCACGCCTGCTACCATGACATTATGCGTCAGCTGACACTGCGGGTGCCCGAAGAGCTCGCCGAGCGGCTCAAGGGAGCGGCACGTGATCACGAGGAGAGCGTCAACGGCTACGCCGTCAAGGTTCTCTCCGCCGCGGTCGACCCAGATTTCGCGGGCGACGAGATCACGGCCTTGAGGGAGCGCCTTGGGCGAGCCGGGCTTCTGTTGAGCCCCGAGCGCCTCCCGACCAAGCGGCCGTCCGCGCGAGCGCTCAGTCGCGCCCGTGCCGCCGCCGGGCGTGGCAGGCCGCTGTCGGACTTCGTCGCAGAGGGCCGTCGCTGAGCACCTTCGCCGATTCGTCGGCGCTCGTGAAGCTCTACGCCGACGAGGCCGGGCATCGCGCGATCCGTGCGCTCGACGCACTCGTCGTCTCGGCGCTCGCGCGTGTGGAGGTGCCCTCCGCGCTGTGGCGCAAGGCCCGAACCGGCGAGCTGGAGGACGCAGCCGCCGGCACCCTGGTCAGCGCGTTCGAGCTCGACTTCCACGGCGATCTCGACTCGGGCTCGCGCTTCACGATCGTCTCCCCGACCGAACCAGTGCTCGTCGCGGGCGCACGAGAAGCGGCGCGCCACGCGCTGCGAGCATATGACGCGGTACAGCTCGCGAGCGCGCTCGCGGTCCGCGAGCTCGATCCGCGCTGCAGCCACTTCGCCTGCTTCGACGCCGAGCTGCGACGCGCCGCCAGCCGCGCTGGCTTCGTGCTGCTGCCGGAAGCGGAGGAATGAATAGCGCTCCACCTCGCTGGACCGTCTGGACCTGACGGGTCATGATTCAGTGCAGCCGAGGCGCGGAGGGCGCCTCAACCGGCGGCTCCGGGCCCGCTCAGCCGAGCAGCCCGCGGATGTCTTCCGCGGTGAGGCCGCCGGCGAACAGGTCGCCCTCGTCCATGACGCCGCTGAACAGCGCGGCCTTGCGGCGTGCGAGGGCTACCACCTTCTCCTCGATCGTGTTGCGCGCGATCGTCCTGTAGACCATCACCGGGCGGGTTTGGCCGATGCGGTGGGTGCGGTCGATCGCCTGGGCCTCCGTGGCGGGGTTCCACCACGGGTCGAGCAGGAAGCAGTAGTCGGCCTCGGTGAGGTTCAGGCCGAACCCGCCCGCCTTCAGGCTGATCAGGAACACCGGGTCCCCGCCGTCTTTGAAGCGCTCGAGCACGCGGTCGCGCCGGCGTGTGCGGCCGTCGAGGTAGCAGTAGCCGATGCCCTCGGCGTCCAGGCGTTCGCGCGCCTTGGCCAGGAAGCCCGTGAACTGGCTGAACACGAGCGCCCGGTGGCCGCCGCCGACAACGTCCTCCAGCTGCTCCACGAGCGCGTCGAGCTTGGCGCAGGGCACTGCGTTGTGGGCGTCGTCGACGAGGCCCGCGTGCAGGCTGAGCCGGCGCAGCAGCGTGATCGAGCGCAGGATCGTGAAGCGGTTGCGGTCGAAGTCGTCGATCAGCCCGAGGATCTTTTGGCGCTCGCGCTGCAGGTGCGTGTCGTAGAGCTTGCGGTGGCGCGGATGCAGGTCCACGTCGAGGGTCTGTTCCTGCTTTGCGGGGAGGTCGGCGGCCACCAGCTCCTTCGTGCGGCGCTTGACGAGCGGCTTGATCCGGCGCCGCAGGCGTGCGAGCCGCTCGGAGTCGCCGCCGCGCTCGATCGGCCGCGCGTACTGCTCGGCGAACCGCTTCGGGTCGGGGAACAGCCCGGGCGCGGTGATCGACAGCAGCGACCACAGCTCCATCAGGTTGTTCTCCATCGGGGTTCCCGTGATCGCCAGCTTGAACGGCGCGGCCAGCTCGCGGACGCAGCGGTAGGTCTTGGACTGGTGGTTCTTGACGTACTGCGCCTCGTCGAGGATCAGCCCCGCCCAGCCCACCGTGCTGTAGGCGTCGGACTCGAGCCGGAACAGCGTGTACGTGGTGACCACGATGTCCGCGGCGGCGACCTCCTCGATCGCGCGTCCGGAGCGCGCCAGCGTGTCGGTGACCGCATCCACCACGAGCCCGGGCGCGAAGCGGCCCGCCTCGCTGACCCAGTTCGACACGACGCTCGTCGGCGCGACCACCAGGAACGGGCCGACGTCCGGGTCGCGGTCGCGTGCGTGGCAGATCAGCGCGAGCGCCTGCGAGCGTCTTGCCGAGCCCCATGTCGTCGGCGAGGATCCCGCCGAGCTCGAGCTCCCACAGCGACGCCAGCCAGCCGAACCCGTCGCGCTGGTAGGGGCGCAGCCGCGCCCGCAGCGCCGCCGGCGGATCGTGCGCGGCGAGCACGTCGAGCTCCAGCAGCGCGCCCGCCTGGCGCCGCCATGCCTGTGCCTGCTCGGTCACGACGCCGAGCGCCGCAAGCTCGGCCCACAGCCCGGCCTGGTAGCGGCTGATCCGCAGCGATGCGGACGGGGAATCCGCCAGCGACCTGCGCCTCTTCGATCAGCCGCCGCAGCTCCTGCAGGCCCGGCGCCAGCAGCGAGAAGTGGGCGCCGTCGTCGAGCAGCATGTGCGGCTCGCCGCCGGCGAGCGCCGTGAACACCTCGGCGAACGGCAGCTCACGGCCGTCGACGCTGATCGTCACCCCCAGGTCGAACCAGTCGCGCTCTCCCGCGATGTCGACGGTGGAGACGCCGATCGTCAGCAGCTCGCCGACGTCGCGGTAGTCCGCGGGCTCTCCGACGAGCTCCACGGCCACGTCTGCCCGCTCCGCCAGCAGCGGCAGCATCTCCGTCGTCAGGCGCATGCTGTCGAGGCCCGTCAGCGAGACAGCGTGCCCGTCGGCGGGCCGCCCGGCGCCGTCGAGCAGGCCGAGGCGCTCGAGGTCCGTCCCGGCGAGGTCGGCGGCCGCGAGGACCGCGCGCTCGGCGTCGAGGTCGCGAAACCCGGGGCCGGCCCCGTTGGCGTGGAGCGGGGCGTGCCGTGTGGCGGCGCCGATCCGGTAGGCCCACTCCCATCCCACGTCGACCGCATGGCCGGCGCCGTAGCTTGCGCGCAGCACGAGCGTGGGCGCCGAGATCTCCGGCGGCGTGAAGGAGCCGTCGGAGGAGACCACCGCGGCGACGTGGCGCAGCGCGGGACACAGCTCTTCGGCGAAGCGCTGGTGCTCGCCCGCCGGGATGCTCAGCCGCTCGCCGCCCAGCACCATCCGCCGCAGCGCCGCCGGCGCCGGCCTGGCGAGACGCACGAGCCGCAGCCGCCGGCTGTCGGGTTCGTGGCCGGACCCGCCGCCGCCGCGCTCGGCGCACACGACGCCGTGTCCGCTGGAGCCGATGAAAAGCAGCGGCTCCAGGCCGTCCCCGTCCTCGTCGTCGACCCGCAGGACCGCGCCCACAAGCGATCCCCGATCGCCTCCTCGCGTCACGTCGATGAGCAGCTCGCCCCGCTGATGGCGCCGCACCTCGCCGAGACCGGGGAGCGCATGGATGAGCTTCACTCCGAGGCGGTCCGCCTCGTCCAACAGCGACCAAAGCTGCACGCTGTCGCAGCCGCCGAGATCGAGCGTCTTGTCGGCGCCGTGGCCGTAGCTGTAGTAGGCCCGTCCCTCGCGCGTGCAGTGGACGGCGTACAGCTCCCGGACCAGCGCCAGGTGATCGGGGCGGTACCCGCCGTCCTTGACGTGCCACGAGTCCAGCCCACTCCACGCCAGGGAGCCGTTGACCCAGCCGCCGCGCGCGCCTGCTCGCATCAACCTCGCCAGCAGCCGCGGCGGGCCGGCGCCCGCAGGGCCGCTCGCGTGCAGCGCCAGCTCAATCGCCAGAGGGTTGCCCGCCGCCCGTGCCGCCGGCGCGTCGATCAGCGCGCGCAGGGGCTTCTCCCACGACCGCGGCTCCGCTGCCGTCGCAACCCGGAGCGGCGGGCGCCGCTCGCCTTGCAGCCGATCGGCGCCACGTCCATCGCTCGCCGCGATCACGATCGCCGCGACGTGCTTGCAGTTGTATCCGACCGGGCAGGTGCACTCGCCGTCGTCGAGCAACAGCACCCCGTCGCCGTCGGTGATGAAGAACGCGGCCGTGTCGTAGAGCGCGCCCTGGCCGACCACCGAGCCGGTCAGCGTCTTCGTGCCCGCGTCCCACTCGACCGCAAGCACTCTGTTTCCGCGCGCGTAGTCGCGTCCGCGCGCGAAGGACCGCGACCCGACGGTCGCCTCGACCACGGACAGATCCACATCGCCCAGCTCACCGACCACGGCCAGCACAAACGCAAAGGTAGCTGTCGCGTCGGATGCCTTCGGCTCGTGGAGCTGTGCCGCTGGGAGAGTTGCGGCTGGACGACGCGAGGCGATGCTGGCCGGAACGCAGCTCGCCGACGACGACTGACCACGCCACGAGGAACCCCTCCGGCGCGGCAGACGCTAGCGTGCGGCCTGCCGATGAACGACAGGCGCCTTGAACAGCGCGTGGCGGCGGTCGCCGAGGCCGCGCTCTCCGAGCGCGGGTTCGTCACCGCGATCGACGTCTTCCTCGGCCTGGGCTGGCTGGCGCCCGCCAACGAGCAGGCGTGGCGCCAGGGCCGTACCCCCTATCTGGAGAGGGTGGTCACCGCCAACCTGAGCAAGATCACCACGGCGATGCGGTGCTTCCGAGCCTGGGCCCGCCGACGGGGCCTGAAGCCCTCCGAGACCGCGTATGTCGCCCGCGCACGTGGCCGCCGCGCGCTGCGGTTCAGCAAGAGCGGCAAACCGAGCATCGAGCGCGCCTACCGCACGCACTGGGTCTCGCCGCGGCTGTCGAAGCGCAAGCGCGAACGGCTCGCCGAGCGTCACAGCAAGCACCCGGAACTCGCGGTTGTCGCGTCGATTCGCCACGAGGACACCGACTACGACGTGCTGTTGACGGCCGGCGTCGATCGCGGCGAGGCCGGAGAACGTGTACGTGACGACGTCGATCGCGCGCTCGAACGCCAGCGGGGAGAGTGACGGGCGCCAGGCCCTCGCGCGCCGGCGACACATGAGGCCGCGTCGCGGCGTCAAGGTCGGCGAGGGCATGAAGCGCGGCGCTGCCGTCCGACGCCGGTCATAGCCGTTGGAAGGTGGGGGTATCAGCGGGAAGGTGACCAACGCCAACGGCGGGGCCGCGATCGAAGGGATCCAGGTCTGCGCTGGAGCCGCGCTCGCATCCACCCGACAGCAGCAGGGCGGGGAATCGCGTTGCCGCTTTGAGCGAGCCTGTGCCCCGGTACCCTACGCCGTAGTGGGCACTCCCTGGGACGGGCGAACGTATGACCGATCGAGCGAGCCGCAGCAGGCGTGGGCCTGGGAAGTCCTGTCGCGGCTGCGCGGCATTGCACGGGACGCGACGGTGCTCGACGTCGGCTGCGGCACCGGGCGCGTCACGGAGGCGCTTTTCGCACTCGTGCCGCGAGGACGCGTGCTGGCCTTTGACGCGTCGGCGGACATGGTGGCGCTCGCGCGCAGGCGGTTGGGCGGCCGCGCGGAGGTGTGGTGTGAGGACGTGCTCGACCTCGACCTCGAAGAGCCAGTTGACGCGATCATCTCGACGGCGACGCTCCACTGGGTCGCCGACCACAATCGCCTATGGGCGCGCCTGGCGCGGGCGTTGCGTCCGGGCGGGCTGCTCGAGGTCCAGTGCGGAGGAGAGGGCAATATCGTGGGGGTCCGCGAGGTCATCGAGGCGGTCACCCACGACTGTGCTCCGGAGCTCGTCGGCTTCTCGCCCTGAGTCTTTGCGGGGCCGCGGGAGACGGAGCGGCGCCTGCAGGAGGCTGGGTTCACCGGAACCCGGTGCTGGCTGGAGGAGCGCCCCACATATCCGCAGGACGTGACCGCGTTCGTGCCGACATCGATCCTCGCGGCGCACCTTGCGCGCCTGCCTGAGGAGCGACGCGAGCGGTTCGCCGCCGCGGTGGTCGCGGGAGTGCGCTTGCCGCTGGACTATGTGCGCCTCAACGCCTCCGCCGTCCGCGGACCGACCTGAAGCGTGAGCATGCAGGCCGACATGGACCGATGCCACGTGCGACATCAAGCAACGCTCTCGATCACTGTCCAAAGGTGATCGCCGTTCTCCCCACGCCTGCTCCTCGAGCGATGCGAGTGCCTAACCACCTCCGCACTTCGCTTGTGCTCGGGACGAAGGGAAGCTGCTGGCGTTGCCGGGAGACGTCAATGGCGCCGAGGTCGTGGTGCGCCGTGAGCTGAGGGTGCGCCAGAGAACCCTGCACCTCCCCGCCGGCCGCCTCACGACGAGTTTTGTTTGTGCTACCTTGCATTACAAAGTCTTGAACAGGAGAAGTGGCGATGTCACGGGCCAAGCGCACGAAGTCGTTTTCCGCACGGTTCTCCGCGGAGGTCGTCGATATGCTCGCTGCCCGCAGCGAACGCCTTGGCGAGTCGAAGGCACGGGTGGCGGAGCGCCTGATCGAGGAGGGCCTGCGGGTCGAAGAGCTCCCGGGGATCGTCTTCCGCTCGGGCCCCACCGGCAGGCGGGCCGGCCTCGCCGGCGGCCCCGATGTCTGGGAGATCGCCCGCGATCTGAAGGCGGCGGCCGGGGAGGGCGCGACGGACCCGATCGAGGCAGTCGCGCGTATCAGCGGCCTCGACCGCAGCGCGGTGGAACTGGCAGCGAGCTACTACGCCGCCTATCCCGCTGGCATCGATGAGCGCATCCAAATGGACGAGCGGGCAGCCGAGCGGCTGCGGCACATACTCGGGTCCTCACCCACCCGATCCGCGGCGTGAGGCTGCTGCTCGACGAGATGTGGACGCCAACGATCGCGCGTGAGCTGCGCAAGCGCGGATTCGACGTGATCGCGATCAGCGAGCCGGCGCACGCGGGCCGCTACGCCGGGATCAGCGACGATGAGGTCTTCGCGCGTGCGCAGGACGACGACCGTGCGATCGTCACCGACAACATCGCTGACTACGAGCAGGCCAGACGCGACCGGGAGAACCGCAGCCAAGCCCATCACGGGCTGCTCTACGCGCTCAACCCACCCTTCAACCGTCACCGAGGCGAGCGCGTCATCGGCCAAATGGTGAACGCGCTCGCCCACTTCCTCTCCTCGCCAGACGCAGCGCAGCAGCCGTTCAACCGAGCGCACTACCTCCGCGAAGCTCCAGGTGATGCCTGAGCGCCGCATCCGCCCACCGCCTTGGTGCTGCGCCAACGAGCTGGATCCCGCCGGTAACACTCCTCTATACGGCAAACTCTCCACGAGCGCCCAGCGGGTAGCCTGCCGGGCGTGCTCACGGGCGAGCTGAAGAGCAGGGTCGATCGCATCTGGGACGCCTTCTGGGCGGGCGGCAGACTGCGCCGGCCCCCCGGCGTCATCGTCCACACTCGCCCCGACAGCGAAGACGTCCCCACCGTCTGGCGCGACGGCCTGCCGCTGACCGCCCCCGCGCGCACGCTGCTCGATGTCGCCGACCGCCTCCAGCCCGAGCAGCTCTCGATGGCCGTCAGGCAGGGTCTTCGCCGCGGGCTGCTCACAGCCGATCAGCTACAGGAGGAGGCCGAGCACCGCCACAAGCAGCACGCGATTGGAGGCATCCTCTCCACCGAGATACCCGCGTGAAGTACATCTCCGCGGCGAGGCGCTCATCTTCCGCGGTGCTTGTGGACGCGGGCAATGACGGCCGTGCTCGCGTGCCGCTGGAATGTAGCTGTGCGATCACCGACGGCAGATGTTGCGAGGAGCCATGCAGTATTGGGATCCTGCGACCGAGGACCCCGACGACCAATGGGGATGGGTATGAGCGACACGGCAAGTGATCGAGAGCCGGCCTATCACCTCTTCCTCGACGCGGATGAGGTGCGCGTGGCCGCGGGCGCGCTGCGCCTGCTCATCTCCGACGAGGCGCACGAGCCTCAGATCCGCCGGCTGGCCCGGGAGGTTCTCGCCGGCCTCGAGGCGGCGCCGGACGAGCGCGGAAGGCTGACGGTGGCGCTCGACCCCGAGCAGATGAAGATCACGCACAGCGCCGTGAGGCTGCTGCTCAACGACCTCCAGCGCGAGCAGGCGTCCGAGCGGGAGATCCTGCGGCGCATCTTGGACAAGCTCCCCGACGAGCACACCATGCGCGCGATCGAGCTGGAGTAGCGACCGCGCCGCTCCCCGGCAGGGGCTGCTAGCCCGAGTCCGAACGCGAGCGAGCCGGAGGAGAACCGGCCTACTCCGAGGCGTCGTAGCACGAGGTGCGATCCATCACGGGTGGACCCGGGTTCACGCTGCGATTGGACCCGTGGCAGGGGTGTCGTAGCACGAGGTGGGATCCATCACGGGTAGACCTGCTCGCCGGTCTCCTCGTCGATCACGCTGATCGCGCCGGTCGGACAGGCCTCGGCGATCGCGAGGAGCTGCTCGAGGGGCGCGGTCCCGGTGACGGTGGCGGTGTCCTCGACGTGAAACACGGCGGGGGCGAGGTCTTCGCACTCGGCGTGCGCGATGCAGGCGGACTGGTCGATCACTGGTAGGTGGGCCATTTCGTTGCTCCATTCAGGTGGCGGAGTCCGCGGTGGCGGGCTCGATCTTGGTGGTAGCTCTCCGTGGCCGCGAAGCCGCGGGGGTCCCGCGCCCGGCGGCGACGCTCCGCTTGCGGCCCCCGGCGATGCGCAGCACCATCAGGTAGGCGATCGGGATCGCGGGGAGCAGCACGAAGGCGCGCAGCCACTGGGTGGCGGCGTCGCTGCCGGCGCCGAGGGTGTGGACGACGCCGAGCACCCAGACGAGCGCGGTCGCGCGGTGGAGCTTGCGCCACAGCTTCACCCCGATGCGCCGGCGGACGTAGAAGCTGAGGGCGAGCAGCGCGGCGAGGTAGCCGGCGATGATGCCGAGGCCGGTGAAGAGCGGGCGGTAGGACATCGCGAACGGGATCGCGAGGCCGCGCAGGCCGGGCGCAGCCAGTGGTCGCCGAGCAGCGAGAGGCCGTGCACGGCGATCGCGGCGAGCGCGACGAGCGCGACGTGCTCGTGGAGGCGCATCAGCGTGCGCCCGACGCCGGGGCGGCGCAGGAGCTTGGTCGACATCGTCAGCCCGAGCAGCACCGGCGATCGTGATCGAGGCCGAGCGCGACGATCCCGGCGGCGCGGCTGACGAGCCACCAGAGGTAGGGGGTGGGGTCCCTGGCGCCATCACGCGGCCCCTCCCAGCGGCTGGAGCGCGCCGCGCGGCGACATCGAGCGGGCCCGATCTCCTCGACGTCGCCGTCGTCGCGGACGATCACGCCGCCGTGCTCGGCGAGCACGCGCCGGGCGCCGAGCGGGCCCGAGCAGCAGCGCCATCTTGGAGAGCGTCTCGGCCTCGAGGGCGGTCGGGCGCGAGCGCGGTGACCCCGATCAGCCCGGTCCACGCGGGCAGGCCGGTGGAGGGATCGAGCAGGTGGTGGGCGAAGCCGCCGGCGGGTGCGCCAGATGCGCACGTTGAGGCCCGAGGTGGCGACGCCGCCGGCGGCGACGCGCACGGTGCGGATCGCCTCGCCGGTGAGGGGGTGCTCGATCTCGACCTCGTAGGGCTCGAGCTGGGCGCCGACCCCGCCGATCGCGAGGTCGCCGCCGCAGTCGACGACGAAGCGGGTGTACCCGGCGAGGCGGTGCGCGAGGGCGTCGGCGCAGAGCCCCTTGCCGGTGCCGCCGGTGTCGAGCGTCACGCCCGGCGGGCGGCGGACGGCGCCGGCGTCGTCGTCCACGGAGATCCGCCGCCAGCGCGCGCTCGGGGTGCGGGCGGGCCGGCGCGCGCGCGGGGGCGCCCGGCGAGCGCCGTCCAGGGAGCGGGGGGCGTCGGCCGTCGAGCGAGCGGCGTAGCCGGCCCGCTCGAGCGCGCCGGTGAGCGTCGGATCGACGAGCCCGCCGCTGCGCTGCGCCGCCCAGACCGCCGGCGCGCACGGCGGTGCGCAGCAGCGCCGAGGCGGGGACCTCGGGGCGCGGGTCGCGGTTGAGCGCGCTCAGCTCGCTGTCGGGACGGAAGCGCGAGAGGCGCGCGGCGAAGTCCTCCACGAACGCGCGCGCGCGCCGGGCGGCCTCCTCGGGGGCGGGCGCGGAGCGCAGCAGCGGCGGGCCGATCAGCAGCCGCATGTCGCTGCCCATCGAGTGGAACGTGATGTCGTGCTCTTCGTTCATGGTGTGTGGTGGTGGCTGGTGACGGGTGCGTTGGTGTGAGAGATGCGGAGGGCGTTGGCTCAAGAGGTGCGGGTGACGGGCGCCGCGGGCAGCGCGAGCGAGCCGCCGGAGCCGGATTCGGACTGGGTGACGGATGTGCCGCCGGAGGGGCCGCCGGAGCCGGCGGGGAGGATGCGTTCGACGACGGTGGTGCGGTAGACGCGGCGGACGAGCACCGCGCGGGCGCGTGCAGCGGAGCGGGTGGCGCCGGCATTGCCGAGCTGGGCGCCGAGCAGTGTGAGCACGAGCAGGAAGGCGGCGAGCGAGAAGAGCGCGACGGTGACCCGATCGGGCCCGCTGCGTGGGCGCACGTGCTCACTCATCGCCCTCTCCTGCGCCGGCGACGGCGCCGCTCGAGCGGGTGACGAGCGGGACGGACTGCGCGGCGCCCGCTTCGACGCCGGCGCCCGCGGCGACGGGAACCGTCCTGCCGCTCGCGGTGGTGCGCAGGACGGTGTGGCCGCCGCGCGTGACGATCGCGGCGGTGGAGGCGCTCGCGCGGAGCGAGGGGTCGTGGCCGCTGACGACGCGGGCGGTGAGCAGGACGAGCACGACGAGGAAGCTCGCGAGGGCGGCGGCGATCACGGCGAGCGGGCCGCGCGACCGGCTGCGGGGCGCGCGGCCGGGGGACCGGCGCCCAGCGCCGGCGCCCCGTGCCGGGGCGAGCGTGGAAGCGACCGCGGGATCGGTGGAGCGGAGCTCAGTCATCGTGCCCTCCGCCGTTGTCCCCGCCGCCGCTGGTGCGGGTGCGGACGGCGCCGCCTTTGGAGCCCGCGCCGCCCGTGGAGCCACCGGCGGAGCCGCTGGTGCGGGTGCGGACGGGCGTGCCGGAGGTCCCTTTGGCGGGCGCCCCGGCGGCGGCGGTGCGGCTGGTGCGCGTGCGGACGGGGGCGGCGGTGGTGGCGCTGGAGGGAGCGACGGTGGTGCGGGCCCCGCTGGTGCGGGTGCGGGGCGCGGAGGCGCCGACGGGGGTGGTGGACGCCGGCGGCGGTGGTGACGCCGGCGGCGGCGACGTGGGAGCCGCTGGCGGCGGTGCGGGGCGCGGCGCCGACCCGCGCGACTGCGGTCGTGCCACCGCTTGCGAGGCTCCCGCCGCTCCTCGTGCGGCCGCGGGGGGGCCGTTCGTGGCGGACGATGTGGACGGTGCGGTGGATCACCTGGGTGCGAACCTCGACGGCCTGCTGCTGGACGCGCGCGGCGGACCCGGTGACGGCCGAGCCGGGGCGCAGCGCGTAGGCTGCGAGCGCGCCCGCGACGAGGGCGGCGGCGAGGGCGGCGATCCGGGCGTTGGCGATGCGGCGCATGGCGGGCTCCTTGGACGGGTTGCACACGCACTGTGGCTCGCGCCGGTGAAGCGACGGCCCAGGTCGGGGTAAAGCTTTGGCAAAGAGTTGGGAGGGCTGCTGGCGCAGCGGCGGCGTTCGTAACTCGTAGACGGGGCGGGAGAGATGCCCTCGGGCGCCCCACAGCCGGGCGCTGCTCACCAGCGCTCCGAGCGCGGCGCGAAGCCCCGGCGGCCTCGCGGCGACGGGGCTCGGCGTACCGTGGATACCGCTCAGTCGTCGCGACCGCGAGCGGAGCGACCTGTTTCGCGGCCTTCGCCGCTGCTCTTCCCGTGATCGCCGCCGTCGTCGCCGGAGGAGGAGGTTCGCGGTACGGGCGCCGGTTCGGCGGTGACAGGGGGGGCGACTTCGACGGGCGCCGCGGGAGCGGTCTGGGTGCTCCGCGACGGAGTGGGGAGGCTGGGTACCGTCACCGCCCGCACAGTCACGGTAGGGGTGGAGGCGGGGGCGAGCCGGGATCGTCGGAGCGCGGTCTTGGCCGCGACCGGCGGCGCGAGATGGCTGCCGGCGGAGAGCGGTTCGGAGGCGAGGCCGATGTGCTGGCTGGTGAGCTGGCTGGTGGCCCAGGTGATGCCGGCCGTGAGCACGATGCCGAGTAGCGCGGCGAGCGCCCAGATCGCGGTGCGGCGGGTCATGGCATCCAGACTAACGCGCCTCACCCGGAGGCTCGGGCAGCGCGAGGGTGGCGAGCGCGCCGCCCCCCTCGCGGTTGCGCAGCGTGACCTCGCCCCCCCACTCGCGGGCGAGCTCGCGGGCGATCGCGAGCCCGAGGCCGCTGCCGGGGGGGCCGCCGCGCCCGGCGCTGCCGCGGTGGAAGCGCTCGAAGATCGCCTCGCCCTCGTCCGCGGCGAGGCCGGGCCCCCGATCGGCGACCTCGATCCGGGCGGGGGCGCTCGCGATCGTGACGCGCGATCCGGGCGGGGAGTAGCGCAGGGCGTTCTCCACGAGCACGTCGAGCGCGCGGTCGGCGTCCACGCGGGGGCACCACGCCGCGCCGTCGCGCAGCTCCCCGGGATCGAGCGCGATCCGCCGCTCGGCGGCGGTGGGCCGCCAGCGCTCGAGGGCCCGTTCGGTGAGCACGCGCAGGTCGAGGGCCTCGCCCGGCAGCTCGCGCTCGCCGGCGCGGCTGAGCAGGAGCAGCTCGTCGACGATCTGCGCGAGCCGGTCCACCTCGGCGACGCCGGCGTCGAGTTCGGCGGCATACTCGGGGCCCACCCCGCCCGCCCCGCCCACCCCGCCCACCCCGCCCACGCCGGCGGCGCGGGCCTCCTCGATGCGCAGGCGCAGGCCGGTGAGCGGGGTGCGCAGCTGGTGGGAGGCGTCGGCGACGAACGCGCGCTGGGAGCCGAGCAGGCGCTGCACGCGGTCGGTCATCTCGTTGAAGGACTCCCCCAGCGAGCGCTGCTCGCGGCTGCCCTCGATCGGGGCGCGCGCGCCCAGGTCCCCGCCGGCGACGCGCCTGGCGAGGAGCTCGAGGCGCCCGAGGGGGCGGGCGATCTGCCCCGCGATCACGACCCCGGCGGCGAGCCCGAGGGCGAGCACGATCGCTCCGATCAGCGCCAGCCCGAGCTCCACGCGCCGCACGGCGGCGTGCACGGCGGCGACGCTCTGGGTCGCGCGCACGGCGCCGACGGGGGCGCTGTTGCGAACGATCGGCACGGCGGTGGCGAGGATTTCCTCGCCGAGGGTGCGGCTCGGGCGCTGATACTGCACCTGGTGGCCGGCGAGGGCGCTCGTGATCTCGGGGCGGGCGGCATAGCTCGCGCCCAGCTGCGGCGTGGGCGCGCTGTCGGCGAGCACGATCCCGGAGCGGTTCACCACGAGCACCCGCCCGTGGACGGACGCGGCGGCGGTCCGGACGAGGCCGGCGAGATCGCCGCGGCGGGCGGGGGCGAGCAGGTCGGCGGCGGTGGCGGCGACGAGGTCGGCCTGCCCCTGCGCCTGGGAGCGCACCTCGTCGTTGACGCGCGCGCTGAGGCTGAGTCCGAGGGGCACGCCGAGCGCGACGATCGCCAGCAGCAGCACGTAGGCGAACGCGGCGAGCAGTCCGGTCCTGAGTCTTACGGCTTCGGCTCCTCATCTCCGGCGAAGCGGAAGCCGACGCCGCGCACGGTGTGGATGTAGCGCGGAGCGCCGGGCGAATCGCCGAGCTTGCGGCGCAGGGCGGCGATGTGCACGTCGAGGGTCTTGGTGGAGCCGAACCAGTTCTCGTCCCACACCTCGGCCATCAGCGTCTCGCGCGAGACGACCCTGCCGGCGTCGCGGGCGAGACGGGCGAGGAGGTCGAGCTCCTTGCGCGTGAGCTCCATCTCCGCGCCCTCGAGCCATACGCGGCGCGCGCCGAGATCGAGGCGCAGCTCGCCGCGGCTCAGCACCTCCGGCTCGGGCGCCGGCGATGAGGGCGCGGCGCGGGCGCGGCGCAGAACGGCGCGGATGCGGGAGACCACCTCGCCGACGGCGAACGGCTTGACGACGTAGTCGTCGGCGCCGAGCTCCAGCCCGACCACGCGGTCGGTGACGGTGCCGCGCGCGGTGAGCATGATGATCGGGACGTCGGAGGTGCGCCGCAGCTCGCGGCAGACGTCGCGGCCGTCGCCGTCGGGCAGCGTGAGGTCGAGCAGCACCACGTCGGGGTTGGCCTCGCGCCCGAGCCGCAGGGCCTCGCTCGCGGTGCGGGCGATCAGCGGCTCGAAGCCGTTGCGCGCGAGCGCCTGCGCGAAGGGGTCCGCGATCGAGGGCTCATCCTCGACGAGCAGCACCCGCGGGTGATCGCCTGTGGGGGCGGGGAGCGTCACGGCGAGCGCGGCGGGGTAGAGGGGTGGGGGTCACGCATGGCGGGGAGCGTCACGGCGAGCGCGGCGAGGTCGGGGGCTGGGGCTGGGGCTGGGGGTCGCGCACGGCGGGGAGCGTCACGACGGTGGTGGCGACGCCCGCCGCGGAGGGGAGGACAGCCGCGTGAACGGGCACATGGCGATGGTAGAGCCAGCAGCCGGCAGCGCCCGGAGCGGCGTGAGGCCTTGTGACGAAGCGGGTGAGGTGGCGTCCTCGCCGGGCAAGGCGGTATCTTCGGGGCGGTGACCCGTCTCGAGCGCAACGTGAACATCGCCGCGGTGGTGGTGCCTCTGCTCGGCGTGATCGCAGCGGGGACGCTGTTGTGGAACCACTTCCTCGGCCCGCGGGATCTGGCGATCTTCGCGGCGATGTACGCGCTCACCGCGGTGGGGATCACGGTGGGCTTCCACCGGCTGCTCACGCACCGCGCCTTCCAGACCCACCGCCCGCTGCGCTACACGCTGGCGGTGCTGGGCTCGATGGCGCTGCAGGGGCCGGTGATCGACTGGGTGGCCGACCACCGCAAGCACCACGCGTTCACCGACGAGGAGGGCGACCCGCACAGCCCCCACGCCGGCCGCGGCGCGGGCCTGCGGGGGATGGCGGCAGGCCTGTGGCATGCGCACGTGGGGTGGCTGTTCAGCACCCACGGCCAGGCCTCCTCGAAACGCTTCGCGGCGGACCTCGTGGAGGACGCGGGGATGCGCAGGATCAACCGCTCCTTCCCCTGGATCGCGCTGGCGAGCCTGGGGCTGCCGTTCCTGCTCGGCCTCGCGCTCAGCGGGGGCTCGCTGCTCGCCGCCCTCGCGGCGCTCTTGTGGGGCGGGCTGGTGCGGATCTTCCTCGTGCACCACATCACGTGGAGCATCAACTCGATCTGCCACTTCTTCGGCAGCCGCCGCTTTGACATCGAGGACCACTCGACGAACGTGTTCTGGCTGGCGCTGCCCTCGCTCGGCGAGGCGTGGCACCACAACCACCACGCGTTCCCCCGCTCGGCCTTCCACGGCCTGCGCTGGTACGAGCTCGACCCCTCGGGCTGGCTGATCCTCGCGATGGCGAAGGTGGGCCTCGCGTGGGACGTGGTGCGCGTGACCCCGGAGCGCGAGCGGGCGAAGCTCGCGCCGGCGGCGCCCGCGCGCTGAACCTAAGCGCGAACGGCGGCGACCGGGGAGGAAGTCGGTGGGGTCTCACCGAAACTATCCGCAGGCCGTGGTGTCCGTACGGTCGATGTCGATCGCTTGCGATTCGACCGCCCGTGGAAAGCCCAACGCTCCCCAGGAGGCCCATAGTGCTCTCGAATGCTCTACGCGCAACGCTGCTCGCCGGCACGCTGTCGCTGCTCGCACTGGTCGGCGGCCCGATCGCCTCGGCGAGCGCTGAAGTCGAATCCTCGCAGATCACCTCGCCCGCCGATCCGAGCTACGTCCTCTACGACCAGACCAAGGAATCGTCCAAATCCATCGTCTTCACGATCACCGGTACGACCACCGGCGCAGGCAACGTCGATGTGCGCTGCTACTACGAAGGGGAAGAAAACGGCTACAGGCCCATCGCCAAAGAAGTAGAACCAAGCAGCAATTCGTTCACCGTCAAAGTCGAAGCGAGTACTTTGGACACCGGCCAGCCGTGTGTATTGCGCGCCGTACCAGCAGGCGACAAAACCCCTCACCCGCCGGGAGAAGCGGCGGATCCATTCAAAGGCCCCCGGCTTGCCGCCTCTGAGTTCAGCCTGAGAAAGAACGCGATCACCGAAGCGCCATACGACTACGAACTGATCTCGAACGATCTTTCGGGCTATCTGGACTTCCAGTCGGTGGGGTCGTGCGGACTGGAATACTCAAACCTGGTCGCACCGTCTACGCTCGAAGAAAGCGAAGGCCTGTTCGACTGCAACGCTGCGCTCTATGGAGAAAATCACCCTCCGTCGGGGCCATCGACTCGCTCGGAGTTGCAGATCGACGGCGCCAACGCCTACAGCCCCGCAACGGCAGACTCCCTGGCCGAAAAAACATTCAAACTCAAAGCGTCCATTCCCGGGACTCCGCAGATAACGGTGACCAAGACCTTCAACGAAGCGACCGGCCTCGTCACGATCAACGAGATCGACCCGATCGTGAAGTGCACGCCCGCAACGACCCTTCCGTCAACCACGAGCAGCTGCAAGGAATTCGTCTCGACCGGGGTCGAGCTCGAACGCGCCTGGCAGGCGAGCAACGCCGGCCAGGTGGCGTGGATGACCGACACCTGGCGCTCGACCGACGGAGCGGCTCATTCCCTGAACGCACTCTACGACCAGACGACTGTCAGTGACAGCAAGGAAGGCGGCGCTTATGAGTTCCCGGGCACCAACGTGTTCTCGGGAACGAGCAAGGGACAGACGGTGACCCTGCCCCCAGGTCTGGGCAGGATCTACTACAAGGAGGACGCCGCAACGCCCGGTGAAGGAGACGGCAAGCACCCCCAGGGTGCGATCGTCTACGACACCCCGCCCAGCGGACCTGTGGCGGTGTACCGCGGAACCAAAGAAACCAAAGAAGAATCCAAGAACGGTTTCGAAATGCCCTACCAGGCCACGATCCCCGCAGGCGGCTCGTACACACTGAACATGGCCTTCGTCCAGGCCTACAAGCTCTCCGAAGTCGAATCGCTGGCGTCGGAAGTGCTCGCGAAATATCCCCCCAGCTCGCCCCCGACGCTGAGCATCGCCTCGCCCGCGAGCGGCGCCACGGTGTCCACGCCGAACGTCACCGTGTCGGGCACGGTCACAGACACCAGGGTGATCACCTCGTTCACGGTGGACGGTCAGGCGGTGAGCGTGGGCGCCGGCGGCGCGTGGTCGACGAGCGTTCCCCTGATCCAGGGCCCCAACACGATCAAAGCGGTGGCGACCGACCAGGCAGGCTTCTCCACGGAAAAGACGGTGAGCGTCACCTACACGCCGATCCCGCCCGTCGCGCATGCCTCACAGGTGGGCTCCGCCAGCGGGGCCAACGGCCAGGTGCGCTTCACGATCGTCTGCAACGGCTCGGCGGGCGCGAGCTGCGAAGTCGAAGCGACGCTCACCACCGTCGAGAAGTTCCGCCACGGCAAGCTCGTCGCGGTGTCCGCCAGGCGCCACCACCCCAGGACCCGCTCCCAGCGGATCGTCGTCGGCTCCTCCAAGCTGACGATCCCCGCGGGCCAGCGGGTCACGATCGCGATCCAGCTGGACTCGGTCGGGAAAAGCCTGCTGGCCCGCTTCGGCCGCCTGCCGGTCCACCTGACGGTGATCCAGATCAGCCCCACCCGCCGCTCCACGGTCATCGTCCAGAACCTCACCGTCAAGCCTCACAAGGTGAGGCACAAAAGGCGCCATCACCACCGGCGTTGAGTAGCGAGCGTGGGCGTGGCAGCTCCGTGCCGCCGCGCCCACGCGCTCGCAGCGACTCAGAAGATCTGCTGGTAGATCAGGAAGACGTTGAGCGCGGTGATCAGCGCAGCGAGCCCGATCGCGGCGAGCGTGGTGGGGAGCCGGTTGACGTGCACGCCCATGATGTCGCGGCGGGAGGTGAGCAGGACGAGGGGGATCAGGGCGAAGGGGATGCCGAAGGAGAGGACGACCTGGCTGAAGACCAGCACCTGGGTGGGGCCGAGGCCGACGACGAGCACGGCGATGGCGGGGGCCATCGTGACGAGGCGGCGCAGGAGGAGGGGGATGTTGAGGCCGACGAAGCCGCGCATCACGACCTGGCCGGCGTAGGTCCCCACCGAGGAGGAGGAGGCCCCGGAGGCGAGCAGGGCGACGGAGAAGGCCAGGGCGGCGCCCCCACCGACGAGCTGGCCGAAGGCGGCGTGGGCCTGGGGGATGGTGCTCACGCCGGTGTACCCGGTGTGGTGCAGGAGCTTGGCGGCGACGGCGAGCATCGCCATGTTGACCAGCCCGGCGAGGCCGAGGGCGACGATCACGTCGAGGCGCTCGAAGCGCAGCACGCGACCGCGCTCGCGGTCGTTGCGCACGGGGGTGCGCCCGTTGGTGAGCGCGGAGTGCAGATAGATGACGTGGGGCATCACGGTGGCCCCGATGATCCCCACGGCGAGGTAGAGGCTGCCGGAGCCCGCCAGATGCGGCACGAGCCCGCCGAGGGACTCGCGGGCGGAGGGGCCGATGTGCAGCGCCTCGTAGAGGAAGCCGAGGAAGATCACGCCGAGCAGGGCGGTGATCGCGAGCTCGAAGCGGCGGTAGCCGCGGCGCTGGAGGTCGAGGATCAGGAAGGCGATGACGCCGGTCATGAGGCCCGCGGTGAGGAGGGGCACGCCGAACAGCAGGTTGAGCCCGAGGGCGGCGCCGACGAACTCCGCCACGTCGGTCGCCATCGCCATCACCTCCGCCTGGACCCACATACCCCAGGCGAGCGGGCGGGGGTATGTGGCGCGGAAGAGCTCCGGGAGGTTGTGTGTCAACGGCCATCCAGTTCTCCCCACGGGCGGCCATCGGTTCTCCCCGGTGGCGGCCATCTTTTCTCCCCACTGGTGGCCATCGGTTCTCCCCGGTGGTCAGGGGGGGTTTCGCGGGTGCTTGACGTAGCGGAGGCCGTAGGCCGTAGCGGAGTCGAGTGCCCGCGGCGTGTTCAGCTGGCCAGGGGCCTCACCCCCTCTCCCGCGGTCGCCTGCGCCAGCCGGTAGCTCTCCGAGCCGTCGGTGATCAGCACGTGCGCGTGGTGCAGTAGCCGGTTAACGGTCGCGGCGGCGAGTGTCTTTGGCATCAGCTCGTCGAAGCCGGCGGGGTGGATGTTCGAGGTGAGCGCGATCGAGCGCTTCTCATAGGCCGCGTCGACGAGACGGAACAGCGCCTCGGCGGCGTCGGGGAAGACCGGCAGCAGGCCGACGTCATCGATAATGATCAGCTCTGCCCGGGTGAGCTTTGCGATCGCCTTGGCGGTGCTGTCATCGGCGCGGTGACGTCGCAGCAGGCCGGCGAGGCTCTCCAGCGTGTGCCAGACGACGGTCTTGCCTTGGTCGATCGCGTGGTGCCCGAGCGCCTCGACCCAGTGACTCTTCCCGGTCCCTGATGGGCCGCAGACGCAGAGGTTCTCCGCGCGTGAAACCCACTCCAGTGTTCGCAGCGCCTGCTGGGTCTGCTTGGGGATCGCTGAGGCGTCATCCTCCCACGCGTCGAGTGTCTTGCCCGTCGGTAGCCCGGACGCTTTGCGACGCGACTGGATCGTCGCCTGGTCGCGACCGGTCGCCTCCTCGCCGAGCAGGACCCGCAGGACGTCCGCGGGCTCCCATCGCTGTGAGCGCGCGGTCGCGATCACGTGCGGCGCGGCGCCGCGAATATAGGGCAGCCGCAGTCGCCGCAGCAGCTCGTCGAGATCGTCGGGCAGTGGTGGCGGTGCGGGTGTCTGGACGCTCATCGTGCGTTCTCCTCGTATTGCTCGGCGGCGTGGGCGAGGACGAGCAGCTCGAACGCGAGCTCGCGCGCTCTTCTGGCGTCGATCCGACAGACGGCCGGTGGCGCTGCTCGCCAGGACGGGATCTCGGGGTCCTCGGTGATCGTCAGATCGATCTCCTGGACGCGGATCCCGTTCGGGTATTCCTCGAACTGGTCAGGATCGATGAGGGCATGGATTTCGCAGTAGTCGCTCATCGTCCCAACCCCTCCCACGCCTGCGTGGAGCGCTGCAGCGTCTGCTCGTCTGAGACCCTGGTGGGGAACGGGATCACCGTCCCGTTCTGCTGGTGGTGAGCGAGGATCGCCTGCAGATCGCCGTCCGCGAAGCGCTCGGCGTGCGCGGCCGTGGCGAGCGCCTCGTCGACCTCGACCTGCCCGTGGAGCTTTGCGAGATCGACGGCTTCTGAGAGCTTGCGGCGCACCCTGCCGGCGCCGGCTGCTGCTGCGCGGGTCAGCCATGCCTCTGCGCCCGGGCCGAGCGCGAGGAACGCCGCTTCCTCTGAGCCTTGCGCGCGCGGTTTGCGCTCCAGCGCGCCGGGTGGCCGTGGGGGATAGTGCTCGTCGCAGATGCTCGGCTGCCCGGGTGTCGTCAGCTCGTGGCGAGCGACCTCGCACGGTCCCTGCGGACCGTCGGCGTGAACGACGATCAGCTGAGAGCCATCCACGCGCGCCCACACCCGCTCGTCCACCAGCGCCGAGGGGACCGAATAGAGCGCGCCACCGACGGAAACCGTCAACTGTCTGGAGACCCTGCGGGTCTCCCCGAAGCACAGCGTGTGCGCGACCGCCGGCAATGGGTGCAGCCGCTCGCGCTCCTGGGCGAGCATCACCGCCGGTGCTTGGCGCGTGACGCGGTGCTCGCGCGCGTTCACCCGCTCGCAGAACTCCACGCACGCCAGCTCGAGCTCCGCGAAGGACCCGTACTCCGTCCGGAGGTTGTGATCGGTCGGGACCAGATCAGCCTTGGCGATCCGAACGGTGGCCTCCGAACCACCCTTGCTCTGTGGGTCGCAGGGTACGCACGTCGCGATCGACAGCCCGTAGTGGCGGCCGACCGCGACGATCTGCGGGTTACGGACCGCGATCCCGCACACGTGATCCACCGAGACGGTCTTCTCGTTATCGGTGAGTGCGTAGGTCGGGCAACCGCCAAACCGCCTCAGCGCCCGGTCCAGGCCCATCACGACGCTCGCCTGAGTGCGATCCCACAACGGCAGCACCACCCGGAAGCGCGACCACGCAAGCCACGCGCAGAACAACACCGTCGGACGGCCCGCGATCTTCGGCCCGTCACCGTAATCCCACTGACACCACAAGCCCGGCTCCGTCACCCACGGCCGCGTGACGCGCCCGTGCTCTGAGCGCCACGCCCGCTTCGCCCTGGCGACCGCGCGCCGCGTCGTGCGCTCCGAGCCCATATACCCCATCGCGAGCAGCCGCTCGTGCGCCTTATCAGCACGCATCTTCCCGCGCGAGCGCTCGACCCACTCCTCGATCTTCCCCGCGAACCCATCGACCCGCGGCCGCGACCGTCTCGCCACCGGCGGCCCGCCACCAGCCTCTTCCCGCGCACGAACCCAGTGCGCGGCCGTCTTGTGATCACAGCCCGCCAGCGCCGCAGCACCGCGCAGGCTGCCCGTCACGTCATACGCCTCAAGGATCTCCATCACTTCCTCCGATCGCTTCATCAAGCCCGCCTTCCCGACGTGCCTCGTTGACAAGGCACGGGGGACTACAGCAAGCCGCTCAGGACAGAACGGTGGGGAGATTCGATGGCCACCCATGGGGAGATCCAGTGGCCGCCAGTGGGGAGATTCAACGGCCGCCTATGGGGAGAATTGCATGGCCGCCGTCAGTTGTGGTCGGTGATCACCCCGAGCTTCGCGGAGAGGTACTGGATCAGCATCGCCATCAGGTTCGCGAGCAGCACCACCCACAGCAGCAGGTAGCCGAACTGCGCGCCCCCCTGGACGTTGGTCGCGAAGTTCCCCGGGTCCACGTACGCCACCGCCGCGACGAACGCGGGTCCGAGCATCGCGAGCGTCGCGCGCACCCGTCCCCGCGCGAGCAGCCGGTCGAGCGCGCTCGGCCCGAGTTCGAGCGCCGCGGGGGTCGCCTGGGCGGGCTGGGCGCTCATGCCGCGGCCCCCTCGCGATCGAGCTCCACGCGCATCGCGCGCTCCAGCGTGAAGATCGCCTTGCAGTAGTCCTCCACCGCCGGGGACCTCGCCGTATGCTCTCGCGTAGCCACGAAACTTATTTTATGGCATGCCAAGTTTTTTGTCAAGGTGCGTCCAGAGCGCGGCCGCACCGCGCGGAGGGGCGACTTTTAGGAAAGATGCGTTCGGTGAACCTCGAGTACGAGCTGCAGACCCACCGGGTCGAGGACCGCCACTGGTGGTACCGCGGGCGCCGCCGGGTGATCGAGAAGACGATCGACCGCCTCGACCTCCCCCCCGCGCGCGCATCCTCGACGCCGGGTGCGGCAGCGGGCGCAACATGGTGGAGCTCGCCCGCTACGGGGAGCTCACAGGGGTGGAGCTCTCCGAGACCAGCGCCGAGCTCGCCCGCGCCCGCGGCCTGGGCGAGGTGGTGGAGGGCTCCGTGATGGAGATGCCCTTCGCCCCCGACTCCTTCGACCTCGCGGTGTGCCTCGACGTGATCGAGCACCTCGAGGACGACCGCGGCGCGCTGCGCGAGCTGCGCCGCGTCCTGGCACCCGGCGGGGCGCTGCTCGTGACCGTACCCGCCTACCAGTGGCTCTGGAGCGGCCACGACGAGATCAACCACCACCACCGCCGCTACAACCGCACAACCCTCCAGCGCGCCGCGCGGGACGCCGGCTGGGAGTGCGCGCGCGCCACCCACTTCAACTCGCTCCTGCTCCCCGTCGCGATCGCGCTGCGCGCGCTCGACCGGCTCCACACGCGGGCCACCGAATCGAGCCTCGACCTCTGGGTGCCCCCCGCCCCGCTCAACTGGCTGCTCCAGCAGCCGCTCAACCTCGAGGCCGCCCTGATCGGGCGCGGGGGCCACATCCCCGCCGGCCTCTCGCTGCTCGCCGTGTTGCGATAGGCGCCCCGCTCGCGGGGACCTCGGCCGAGACCGCGCGCGCGATGGCGGGGTAGGAGGCCCCGCCCCCACCCGCCTCGTCCGGCGCACACACCCACGCGGACGATCCCCAAATGAACGCCCCGCGCGAACCGCGCTCGGTCTCAGAGGGCGGAATCCGCGGCCGGGTGCATCCGGAAGGTCCACGCGCGGTTCGCCAGGAACGTGAACACCACCACGATCGCCGTCGCGCACACCTGCCCCACGAGCTTGTCCAGGCCCACGTCGTGCACGAACAGGAAGACCAGGCCCAGGTTCGCCACGAGCCCGCAGCCCTGCACCACGAACCACCGCACCGGCGTCAGCGCGTCCCCCACGTGGCCCCTGAACGTCCACCGGCGGTTCCACAGGAAGCCGTTCACCGTCCCCACCGCGAAGCCGATCGCCGACGCCGCCAGGTACCACATCCCGAACCCCTTCAGCAGCACCGCGTACACCGCGAAGCTCAGCACCGTGTTCGAGATCCCCACGATCCCGAACTTCACGAACTGCCCCACGATCGACGTGCGCGGCGCAAGCGCGGGCGCGTCCTCTACTCTTCTCATGCCGGTACTTAACCAGCTTTGCAATCCCCCATGCCCGAGTCCCCGCCCCGCAGTCCCACCCTCCTCAGCGTCGTCGCCCCCATCTACAACGAGGAGGAGCTCGTCGAGCGCTTCGTGCGCCGCGCCTGCGCCGCCGTCGCCGACTACACCTTCGAGCTCGTCCTCGTCAACGACGGCTCCACCGACGCCACCCCCGAGCTGCTCGACCGCATGGCCGCCGAGGATCCCCGGGTGAGAGTGATTCACCTCTCCCGCAACTTCGGCCACCAGGCCGCGCTCACCGCCGGGCTCGAGCACGCCGTCGGCGACGTCGTCGCGATGATCGACGCCGACCTCCAGGACCCCCCCGAGCTGATCCCCACGATGGTCGCCCGCTGGGAGGCCGGCGCCGACGTCGTCTACGCCGTACGCCGCCAGCGCGAGGGCGAGACCGCCTTCAAGCTCGCCACCGCCTCCTGGTTCTACAAGCTCTTCGACAAGCTCGCCCAGGTCGACCTCGAGCCCAACTCCGGCGACTTCCGCCTCCTCGACCGCCGCGCCCTCGACGCGCTGCTCACGATGACCGAGCGCTCCCGCTTCCTCCGCGGCATGACCGTCTGGGTCGGCTTCACCCAGACCGCCGTCCCCTACGAGCGCGACGCCCGCCACGCCGGGGAGACCAAGTACACCCTGCGCAAGATGCTCCGCTTCTCCCTCGACGCCATCGCCTCCTTCTCCCACGTCCCCCTCCAGCTCGCCACCTACGTCGGGCTCCTCTCCGCCGGCCTCGCCTTCGTCGCCATCCCCATCGTCATCGGCCTCCACTTCGCCGGCTCCTACCTCCCCGGCTTCGGCTCCCTCACCATCGCCATCCTCCTCCTCGGCGGCATCCAGCTGATCGCCCTCGGGGTCATCGGCGAGTACGTCGGGCGCATCTACGACGAGGTCAAGCACCGCCCCCTCTACATCGTCCGCGACGAGCGCAACCGCCCCGAGGACATGGGCGGTCCCGTCGCGCCCATCGCGCGCGCCGGGCTCCCCGCCGCGCGGGTGCGCGAGCGCATCACCTGAGCCACAGCATGGAGCACCGCCAGGAGCGCATCCGCATCGAGACCCCCCGCCACCGCATCGAAGGGCTCGTCACGCTCGCCCGCGACGGCTACCGCAGCCGCGTCTCCGACGTGCTCAACGCCTCCGAGCGCGACTTCCTCACGCTCACCGACGTCTCCCTCGAGCCGCTCGACGGGGGGCCCCTCGAAAGCCACCCCTTCCTCGCCGTCGCCCGCCGCCACATCGTCTTCGCCGTCAGTCCCATCGAGGAGCCCGAGGAGTAGGGCCTCCCCACGGCGTGGAATTCCCGCCCGCGAGGAGATCGCCCAGCCACCCCGCACCATCGCGGCGTCGCCCCCCACCCCGTTCATTCGACCGGGCGGAACCCTATCTTTGATCGCTTGGCCCCGAACAGCCCCAAGATCCTCCACCTCGCGGACCTCCACCTCGATCGCCCCTTCGTGGGGCTCCCCGCGCAGGACGCCCGCGCGCGGCGCCGCGAGCTGCGCGAGGCGCTCGAGCGCTGCCTCGCGCTCGCCGTCGAGCACCGCGTTGACGCCGTCACGATCGGGGGCGACCTCTGGGAGGACGAGCACGTCACCCCCGACACCTCCCGCTGGGTCGCCCACCGGCTCGGGAGCGTCCGCGTGCCCGTGGTCCTCGTCGCCGGCAACCACGACCCCCTGCGTCCCGGAGGGCCCCATCGGCGCGTGGAGTGGCCCCACAACGTGCGCATCCTCCCCGCGCAGGAAGGGCTCCAGCGCCACGACGTCGGCGCGCTGAGCGTCTGGGGCATGTCCTGGGGCGCCGCCCCGCTCACCGCGGAGGCGCTCCGCGCCTTCGCCGCACCCCGCGACGGGAGGGTCCACGTGCTGCTGCTCCACGGCACCGCCGGGGGCGCCGCGTTCGAGGAGAGCGCCCACTGCCCCTTCACCGGCGCCCTCGTGCGCGCCGCCGGCTTTCAGCTGTGCCTCGCCGGGCACCTCCACGCCGCGGGGGTGCGCGAGGAGATCGTCGTCTACCCCGGCTCCCCCGAGCCGCTCGCGTGGAGCGAGACCGGCCGGCACACCGTCGCGATCGTCGAGCTCGCGCCCGGAGCGCCGCCCCACGTGGAGCTGATCGACGTGAACCGCCGCCGCTACGCCGAGACCGTCGTGAACTGCGACGGCCTCGCCTCCAGCGCCGAGGTCGAGCGGGCGTTGCGCGAGGCGATCGCGCACGCCGGGGGTGGGTGGGCTCCTAATCCTTCCGAGGGGCTCTGCCTGCGGGCCGTGCTGCGCGGGCGCGTCGATCCCGAGTGCCGCATCCACCTCGGGGATCTCGCCGCCGCGCAGGGGGAGCTGACGCTGCTGCAGCTCCGCGACGAGACCCAGCCCGCCTTCGATCTCGACGCGCTCGCCGCCCAACCCACCGCACTCGGCGCCTTCGTCCGCGACCTGCGCGATCGCATCGAGCGCTGCGACGCCGAGGAGTCGCAGCGGCGGCGCCTGGAGCTCGCGCTCGACCTCGGCCTGCGCGCCATGCACGGGGAGGACCTCGCGCGTGCGGCTTGAGCGCCTCGACATCCGCGGCTACCGGCGCCTGCGCGGCAGCTACGAGCTCGACCCCCGGCTCACGCTCGTCACCGGTCCCAACGAGGCCGGCAAGTCCACGCTCCACGACGCGCTGATCCACTCGCTGTTCGGGTTCTCCCCCGACGAGCGCCGCCGCCGCGAGGGCGCCTCGGAGAAGGACGCCCGGATGCCCTGGGGCGGGGGGCCGTTCGGCGTGACGCTCCGCGCGCGCGACCGCGAGGACCGCGCGGTGCTCGCGGTGTGGGACTTCGCCGGCGACCTCGCCGTGCTCCAAGACGCCGACACCGGCGAGCCGCTGCTGCGCGAGCAGCCCAGGCAGCGCGCCGACTACGCGCTCGGCCGGCGGCTCACCGGGATGACGCGCGAGGAGTTCACCCAGGTCTGCTGCCTGCACCAGGAGGCGCTTGCAACCGTGCGCCCCACCGACGATCTCCGCGCCTCGCTGCAACGCTCCGTGGAGTCCGCCCCCGCCGAGGAGATCGGGGTGCAGAGCGCGGAGGACCGCCTGCGCAAGCTCCTCTCCACACTAGGCGTCAACAGCGCCACCTACCGCGAGACCCGGGATGGCGAGCTCCAGCGGCTGCTCGCGCGCGAGAGCGCACTCACGCAGGAGCTCGACGCCGCCCGCGCGCAGCGCGCCGAGCTCGACCGCCTCGCCGCGGAGCTCGATCGGGCCCACGAGCGAGCGACGGAGCTCGATCGGGGTCGCCACCGGGCCCAGGAGTCGAGCACCGAGCCCCCTCCGTCCGGTGACCCCGAGGGCGATCCCACGGTGGCCCGCTTTCGCGAGCAGCGCGACGAGTCTGCTCTCCCAGCTCGCGCTCCCCCTGGCTCAGCCGAGCTGGAGCAGCGGCCCGCTGGCCGGCGCCCTGGCGCTTGCGGCGCTCGCCGCGCTCGGGGCCGCGCTTGTGCACCCCGCCCTCGCCGCGCTGCTGCTGGGCTCCGCCGTGTGCGCGTGGGTGGCCCGGCCCCGGCCGTCCAACGAGGAGAGCCCCGATCCGCTTGCGAGCTTCGGCGGGCGCTCCTTCGAGGAGCTCGACCGCATGCGCATCGAGGAGGACCACCGCCTGCAGGCCCTCCAAGCGGAGCGCCTCGCCGAGCGCCACGGCGCGCAGCGCGAGCTGGACATCGAGATCGCCGAGCTGCGGGCCATCCTCGACGAGCGGGAAACAAATCTCGCCGACCCCTCCGATCTGGAGGTCGAGCTGGCGGAGGTGAGCGCGCGCCGCGCGCGCGTGGAGCTCGAGCGCGACGCCGTCCGCATCGCCCGGGAGGCGCTGCGCGACGCCGCTCAGGACACCCACCGCCGGGTGGCGCCCCACCTCAACGAGGCACTGCGCCGCGAGCTCCCGCGCATCACCCGCGGACGCTACACCGAGGGCGCCGTGGACGAGGATCTGGCGATCAAGCTCTACGCGCCCGAGTCCGGGGGCCTCGTCAGCATCGAGCAGCTCTCCCGCGGCACCCGCGACCAGGTCGCGCTCGTGCAGCGCCTGGAGATCGCGCGCCTGCTCGACCCCACCGCGGGCCGCGCCCCGCTGCTGCTCGACGACCCCTTCGCCCACTTCGACGCGGAGCGACTGCGGCTCGGCGCGGAGCTCATCGCAGAGGTCGCCCAGCGCCGCCAGGTGATCCTCTTCACCGAGGACCCCGAGGTCGCGCGGCGAATCCTGGAGGCCCACCCCTCCTGCGCGCAGATCGAGCTCCCCGACCCCATCCACCAGAGCCCCGCCGGCCGCCATCAACCCGACACCCTGGAGGCGAGCGCGGCGGGCGCCCTCGTGGCCGGCGCGTGACGCCGCGGGCGGCGCGTCCTCGAGGCCCCACAACAACCGCCTCGGACCGCCAGATATTCTGGCTTCGTCCCCACGCGGAGTGCGTGGGGGAGCGTCTTGAACCGAAAGGACCGCAGTGGCGACTGACCTACTGGCGAGGATACGCGGGGAAATCGAGGAGCGCATGGCGGGGCTGCGCCCGCTGCTGAGCGAGTACGAGCGCCTGATCGCGGCCGTTGACACGCTCACCGCCATGGCCGCCGAACCGGTGCTTCCCGACGGTCCCCCCACGGAGGAGACCCCGACCGCGGCGGAGCCCACCGCGGCGGAGCCCACCGCGGCGGAGCCCACCGCGGCGAAGCCCACCGCGGCGAAGCCCACCGCGGCGAAGCCCACCGCGGAGATGACCCCAAGCGCACCGGCCCCTCGCCCCGGACGCCCCTGGCGCGGTTCCGCGGCCGGGGCGTTCGCGCCGGCGATGTCCCTGCGCACCACCCCCCCCCTCCAACCGGTGGCCCGCAGACCCGCCGCCGAGCGAGGCGAGCCGCCGGCGCCCAGGCCGACCACCACCGAGACGGTCGAGTGGACCACCCCCTCGCCGACCACCACCGAGACGGTCGAGTGGACCACCCCCTCGCCGAGCGCCGCCGTGACGGACAAGCAGCTCGCCTCCGCGCACCGCGCCGCGGAGGCGAGCGAGCCGGAGGCGCCCACATCGCTCGCCGAGGACGCCGCCCACAGGCGCGAGCCGGTCTCGCCGGCCGCCGCTCAGCAGGCGATCCTCGCGGCCCTTGAGCACGGCTCCCACACCCCAGGCGAGCTCGTGATGGTCACAGCGATGAGCGCCACCGAGATCCGCGGCAACCTCAGCCGCCTCGCCCGGCGGGGCGCGATCGCAAAGGTCAGGCGCGACGGCGACGGCAAGGCCGCCTACGCGCTGCGCTCCGCCCCCGCCCGCGTGTAGGCCCTCCGCCCGCACGGTCTGGCTGAGCAGCATCGAGGTCGTCCAGATCCACGAGATCGCGCGGACGCCCAGCAGCCCGCTTCATCCTCCGAAGGTGCTCAAGCGCGCATATCGCAATCGTCACGTCGGCTATCTCGACATCGATTGCCCCTGCTCGAAGCTCGGCGTACGGCGGGACGCCCTCGAGACCTTGGACCACGTCCAAATCCCCGAGTTGCGTAGCGATCAACGCCCGCTCGCCGCCGCGGAGCAGCCCCGCAATGGAACGCTCGGAGCCAAGCAGCGATTCCCCCAACTGGACGTGGCCGCCGAGCTCAGCCGCGACGCGGGCGAGCCTGTCGAGGTTCTCGGGCGTCGGGTCGGGCACGATGTCGCAATCCTTCGTTCCCCGCACGACGCCCCATGATCCCAGTGCCAGGCCGCCAATGACGACGAAGCGGACATTCGCCTGAACGAGGCGGACGAGGATCTGGTCGAACGACGGTGCACTCAACGGGCGCGCCGTGCGGAGTCGCGCAACTCGAACAGCTTGCGTGTCAGAGAGAGCGTCTCCTTGAGGTTCACGACAAGCGGCCGCTGCCCATCCGCGCGCAGCCGCAGCCGCCGCACCCGCTCCCCCTCCGGGTCATACGACTGCTGCTTGGGCGGCTCCGCCATCGATTCAAACACTACCGCGCTCGTCGCCGGAAAACGAGGGACCGCTCGCGCCTCGACCCGGTGCCGAAGGGCCAAACTTTGGCCCAAGGGTTCGTACGAGAGCAAAGCGCCCCTCTCCGGTCGGCTGCTCGTGGTCACACTCATGCTGGGAATGGCAGGCGTCGTCGAGAGCTTGGCGGCTTTCTACCCACGAAGTCGCGCAGTTTGCCCGATTCCGCGGCCAGCCGGCGACCGTTTACAGTGGCAGCGTGAGACGCTCATCTGTCGCGCTCGCCACGATATTCGGATTCGTGGCCTGCGCCTCCCAGGCTGCGGCGGCCTCTCCGCCGCGCGTGTTCTCCGTGGCGGGCTCGGGGTCGTTGACCCTCAGCGGAGACGGACTGCCCGCGACGGATGCGGGCGGCGAATTTCGCGACATCGCGCCGCTGCCACATGGCGGCTTTCTCGTCAGCGGTGGAGTGGTCCGGCGGGTCGAGGCCGACGGGGCGATCACGACCGTGGCCGGCGACGGGTCCTTCAGCTTCCAGGAACCGCTCGGCGACGGCGGGCCGGCCACGAGCGCGAACCTGGACCCGGAAGGGCTCGCAGTGCTCCCTGGGGGTGGGTTCCTGGTCGCGGACACGGCGCACCACCGCGTACGGCTCGTGAGCTCGAGGGGCGTCATCAGCACCGTCGCGGGCTCCGGCACGACTGGGCCGCTGTTTCCGCCCCTGTCGGGTCCCGCGCCCCCGCTCGACGACGGCGGGCCGGCCACGAGCGCGAACCTCGACTACCCGACGGGCGTGGCCGTGCTCCCCGGCGGCGGATACCTGATCGCCGACGTCGGCGACAACCGGGTGCGGATGGTGAACGCGCACGGGATCATCACCACCGTCGCGGGCACCGGGACCGCCAGCTTCAGCGGCGACGGCGGGCCAGCCACCAGGGCCGCGCTCAACGGCCCATCGACCGTGGCGGTGCTTCCGCATGGGGGCTTCCTGATCGCCGAACGACAGGGAAACCGGGTCCGTCGGGTGGACGCGCACGGCGTCATCACCACGGTGGCCGGAACGGGCCGGGAGGGAACGGACGGAGATGGCGGACGAGCAACGCACGCGGCGCTCGCCTCACCGGGAGGGCTGGCCGTGCTGCCAGGCGGCGGTTTCCTGATCGGGGAAGCTGGGCGGGTGCGACGCGTTGACTCGCATGGGATCATCAGCACCGTCGCCGGGGCGGCGCAGTCGGTGCGCTCCGGGAACGTGATCTTCTCCGTGGAACCTGCCCGCGCGCAGTGGTCCGGTCTCAGCGACGGGCTCGGCGGCCCCGCCCTCAGCGCCCAGATCGCACCGTTGTCGCTTGCGGTCGAGCCCGACGGCAGCATCCTCGTCGGCGCCTACACCCACGTCCTGGTGCTCGCCACGGGGAGCCACCCGCTGGCGGCCGTCGCGATCCGGCCGCCGGCGATCGTCAACGGCTTCATCCATCTCAACGTCGCCGCGAGCGAGCCGGGCCAAGAGCGAATCGTGGTTCGGGCGGCCCGTGACGGACGACGGGTCGCCGCCTTCACGGAGGCAGTGGGGGCCGGCGTCTCCGGCTTCAGGCTGCCTCGCATGTCGGGCGGTACGCTGATCGTGCGCGTGACGCTCGACAGCCATGGCCGACGCGCTACCGACGAGACAGCGATCGTCTCCGGCCACGTGCTGCCGCTGGGCCTGGCCCGCGCAGCGATCGCCTTCCGTTGCTGCAGCGGCAAACCGCCCGTCGTCCAGACGGCGCACGCGAGGCAGGCGCAGGAAGGGGAAGAGACCCCTCCGTCACTGGTCTCCTGCCGCCGGTTCAGCGCCACGCGCGTCGACTGTCAGTGGGGGTGGCAGCACCGGTGCGCCGAAGCGGCCTCAGCCGTCCTTCGCAACGCGCTCGTCTACCTAACCGTCTACGTCCCCTGCACCTACGCCAGGCACCCTCGCCATCACGGTGCTCCGTGGATAGCGCCGCTCTTGTGAGGTGAGAGCAGCCTCCCTTCAACGGCGCCTTACGCGTCGTCACGACTGCCCGTAGCTGATCTGGGACGGGGAGACCGGGACGACCTGCGAACCCCGCCGCCCTTCTGGATCGCCTCCTTGAGCATCTCATGGAGCAGGCCGGACGGCAAGCGCGGCGGCGGGCGGCGGAGGCGATCGGGGCGACCAATCGATAGGGGGATCGACGCATGTCCAGTGGGTTGGATCGGTATTCCGAGCGTCGGTTGAGGGTGGGCGCGCTATACCGTCGCAAGCGATGGGTACCGTCTCCGCATGGATCAGCGGAAGCTCCTCATGCGGCTCGCACGCGGCGAGGTGGCGAACGTCGCATTCGATGACATGCGGAGACTCGTGGAGGGCTTCGGCTTCGAACTGCGCCGGGTCAGCGGCAGCCACCACGTCTTCACTCACCCCGAGATCGCGGAGCTCATCAACCTCCAGGCAGTGCGCGGCCAGGCCAAGCCATACCAGATCCGCCAGTTCCTGAGACTGGTCGAGCGCTACGATCTGAAGTTGGAGAGCGAGCGATGAGCGACTACCACATCAACGTCTTCTACAGCGATGACGACGGCAGCTATGTCGCCGACATCCCGGACTTGGAGGCGTGCTCTGCCCTCGGCTCAAGCCCCGAGGAGGCCCTCGCCGAGGTTGAGCGAGCCAAGGAGGCATGGCTCGCCGCCGCGCGGGACGCCGGTCGGGCTATACCCGAGCCGCGGTACCGCCCAGCGATCTACGCGCGGTAGCAAGCATCGGATTGGGCTTGTCCGAGGTGCTCCCGACAGGTGCGGGTTCGGACATGACCCAAATGCCCCTGTCCCGTCGGTCGCTCGTTTTCGGCTTCGCGAAGCCAAGAACGACCCCAAATCGCTGCCAGCGGGGAGGGCGGGATTCGAACCCGCGATGGAGTTTAATCCCCATACTCGCTTAGCGCCTTTGGCCTGTCGTCGTCTGCTGCGCTTTGGCGCGTTTACCCGCAAATCCAGCACTTCGGCTATCGAGCGGTGGGCGTCTGCTACGGTCTGCTGCGGTCTGCCGCTTCCATAATGCTTCCATAGCGCCGCGACGGCGCGGGGGTCGAGACGGGTGTGCGGCGATGTTCGGCAATCTGCCGTACAATGATGGTATGGCTACCGTCACGATTCGAGAGTTGGGCCGCCAGGTCAGCGGCGTGGTCAACGAGGTCAGAACCACCGGGCGACCGACGTTCGTCACGCATCGCGGCACCCCCGTCGCCGTCCTGCTGCCGCTCGACACGGAGCAGTTGGAGGACTTCGTGCTCGCCAACGCGCCCGAGTACGTCGCCTCGATGAGCGACGCCGACGAGGCGATCGAGCGGGGCGAGCCCGGCGTGGCGCTCGCCGACGCCATCGCGGAGTTCGAGTCCGAGCACGGCCCCTTCGACGACAAGAGCTGAGGTCACGTGGCGAAGGTCGCGGTCGAACTCGACCGCCAAGCGCAGCGCGATCTACGCAAGCTCCATCCCGACGACCACCGCGCAGCCCTGCGCGCTATGGCCGACGTGCTCACCCACGAGCCGCTGCCGACCAACGCGAACGATCGCGCACTGAAGGGATCGGCGCCCTGGCGGCGACTGAGGGTCGGCGAGCTTCGCATCTTGTGGCGAGCGGTCGGGAATGGCGAGCGCAGGCGCGTGGCGCGCGTCATTCACCGCCGCGACCTGGAGCGAGCGGTACGCACGCTCGGCGACTGATCCGCGGGCGTGAGCGTACACCTGCAGCTAGCCACCGACTACGCGGCGTTTGGGAACGTCCACGCCCCGGCCCTGCTCAACCGTGAATACCAACAGTTCCGGGAATCACTAGACACCATCTCCCACCAGGCCCATCAGCTCGCCCATTACGCCCGTGCCCGCAACTTCACTGCGATCGCCAATGAGCAGAACCTGCAGACCCCGACCGCCGGACAGCGAGTGTTCCATGAAGCGGGGATCACCAGCTGGCACCGCTCCCAGCCCCTAGTCAGACCCCCGACAGGCCGCGAACTTGACGCGGAGTACGGACTCTCGTCAGCCTATGCGTCACCTTCTGCTTTTAAGCGTTGACTCTTGACGCTCACGCCGGTTCAGCGGTTGACGCTCAGCTCTTGATTGACTAGATATCAAATCACTTCAGAAGTGTAAAACTTCGGCTAGTGATATGAGACGCGTGGGCTCTAGTACCGTTTGCCGCAATTACCGCGCGAACTCGTAGCCTACCAACAGACTTGAGTTTGCTTAGTGCGGCATGGGTCAACCGCAGCCGCAAACGCTCCCGCCCTCCGGGCGGAAGAGAGAAAGCAATGGGCTTAGCAATCCGGTGAGACCGAGCAGCGACTCGAGCCAGGGATCCTCCGCCAGGAGATTGCTGAGTGAGATTGTGCCGCTGCACGCCGTAGCACCAGAAGGGCACGAAAGTGGCACGACAGCCGATGAGCGAACATGCTGGGTAGCCTGAACGCTTATCGCAGTCGCTTGGCTGGAGACTTGAGCAGCGGCATTACAGATCGACCTTACGACAGCACTGGCGTCGCCGTAGGCTGTATCCCAGATACCGAGGCAACTTCCCCGGCCGGGCGGGCCCGGAAGCGCGAGATAACCGCCATAGTTCATGCCGTTGTAGATCGTGTTTTCCGAATAACG
This sequence comes from uncultured Solirubrobacterales bacterium, assembly GCA_963813765.1. Lineage (GTDB taxonomy): Bacteria > Actinomycetota > Thermoleophilia > Solirubrobacterales > Solirubrobacteraceae > Palsa-744. The sequence goes on along the minus strand of CAWFAB010000001.1, from coordinate 187,865 downwards.
GGTTGGGGTAAACGGTTGCCAGGCCCCGTTGACGTAGACGTTGATGTTCTCGAACACCTCGGGGTCGCCTGCATCGCCCGGCATCTGGTCGCCAAACGTGTTGGTCTCGCCAATGACATCTGCTCGGTTAGGAACAAAGCTAGCCGGTGCGCGGGCGACTTTGTTGCCATTTATGAAAAACGTAAATTGACCCGGTTCGTAGCCATAGAGAACCGTGTAGTACGTATATGGTTCTGACTGGGCCGGGATCGGAACACTGTTACAGGTCAGTTTGTTAATGCCGACCGTACTTCCCACCGCCGCGGGGTTACAGTCCGACAGGAGAGGTTCTGGGGGAAAAAGAAACTCGACCAACGTGTCACGCTGACCGTATGGTCGCTCCCTCCAGCCGATCTGTGCGAGTTCATTACCACTACCGGTCTTTTCAAGGGCCACCCATGCCGACACGCTGTAGCTCGCAGGGTCCACCCATGGTGAGTAGTTGCGCACCCGGGCGTAGATACCTCCGACCGTTGTGTAGAACGTATTGGTTGCGCCATCGAACTTGCTGCACTTACTACACGCTGCGCCATTTCGGCGGGGAGGCGGGCACTTGGCGGTGCCTGCGACACAGCTACCGCCCGTCGGTGGAACGGGAATTGGGGTGGTGCCACTACCATTGCTACTTCCTCCACCTCCGCTGGGAGGAGGAGATGCCCCCGTTCCAGTCGCATAGTGTGCCGCCAGTTCGGCTGCTGTCAGGGCTGTCGGGTAGATTGCGACCTCCCCAATTTCGCCGGTGAAATTGGGGGCCCAGCCGGCTGTGCCGATACCTACCGCACCTGAAGGGTTACTGATGGTATCGGGCTGGAAAGGCAGCGTGAACGGCGGGGTAGCGAGAGGCGAATAGGAGCTTCCGTTCCATACAAACCCACTCGGTGTCTGCCCGTCAACATCGATAGTGACGGTCGAGCCTGACAGTGTCACAGCGATGTAGTGCCATTGGTTGTCTGTAAGGGTGGGATTGGGGATGTAGACATCAGCGTCAAACATCTGAAGGTAGACGCCGGGCGTGTTCGGTGATGGCGCAGCGAATTGTTTACCGTCCGTCAGGCACAGCGAGAACGCGTGGGTGTGGCTCTGTTCACCCGCATTCAGGATACACTGATCTTTGGTTTGTGTGGTTTTAAACCACAACTCGACCGTACGTTCATTATCTCCCTGCATGGGTGTGAGGTTGAGAATGTATACCTCATCCTGCACACCCCCACCGATTGATATTGCTTGGGACTGTGGGCCAAGCGGGCCAGGCGCTACGAGTTGCGGAGATTCTTCCGCATAAGCGGTATGGCCGTTGCCACTAGAATCAGCGAAACTAAGTGTATGTGATCCCACTGGCTCGCCGAATTGGTAGTAGACCGCTGGATGGTCTGCCAAGACGGCAGTCGCATAGGCGCTAGGAGAGCCAGTCGCGCTCGCAACGGTTGCAGGCACGAGACTAAGTACCACCAGGGCACCGGCGAGCACAAGCACCCGGCTGAGTCTGACCACGGTATGGCGGTTAGATGAATGGTCCAAGGCGAACTCCTCATGAGCCGATCTACGTAGGCGCTGAACCGTAGCAGTCTGAGGATCGCGGCCGCGCGTCGCCAACAGCCGGTGACCACTCGAACTGCGCTCTCGCCTTTACGCCAGCCACCTTCCCGGGGGTAGCTGAGCACGCTCGCACGTCCATAGGGCGACGGCTACCCGGCCGAGCCCACCGTGCCCAACCACGCTCAAACAGCGGTTAAGGACAGCGCCCTGAGCGCCGCTGCTGGTCGGCGTACAGCGGGACGGGAGTGATGCGCAACTGGCGCAGCACCTCGAGCCCGCACCCTCGGTGTGCGGCTTGGCCGAGGATGAGCACGTCGATCTCGCGGGTGTGGCAAGCGGCGCGCAGCGTCGCCGCGTCACTGGCGCGGCGCACTTCGTACCCGTCGAGCGCCAGCTCGTCGGCCAGCGCGAGGTTCGCGTACTCCTCGCCATAGAGCAGCAGCACCGGCGCCTTCACGGCCGCGGCTCCCCCCGATATGCGGACGGGTCCTGCGCTCACCCTGGCCTCCTTTTGGGCACCGAAGGACCGCCAGCGAGCACGACCGACCTATCCGCAGAGAGCTACGGTGGGCGTGGCATCGAAGGCTTCTTCTTCGGTGCTACAGGCCGGGCGGGGTGCCTCAACTCACTGAGCAGGCCGAAGCGCACGAGCGCCACCGCACGCGCAGGGAGCGAGAAGGAGATCCCACTGCGATCGTCCACCCCGGCGCTCACCAAGAACGTCTGGATGAGGCGGACGTTACGCCGCATGACGCGGTTCGGCACCAGTTCGCCGACCGACTGGGTTTCCAGTTCACGCCAATCCCGCAGCGCCGTCACGATCCCGGCGCCGTGCCCGCATTCCACGATCTCGCGCAGCACCCCTATGAACCCGGGCGGCACCCGCAGCTCCACCGGCGCGGCGGGCACACCCTTCGGCTTGCTCACGCGCAGCCCGAAGTATTCGCGGAGTATCTGCTGCACGCGCCCGTCAGTGACGCCCGTGCGTTCGCCGATCTCGCGCAGCGTCAGGCCGTCCAGCAATCGCAGGCGCAGCATCTCGACATGCCGCTCCTTGGGAACCCGGTGCGCGCGCGGCGGCGGGAGCGTCGCCAACCCGCGCGCCCGTCCCCCCAGCTGTAGTTGCCGCCAGCGAACTCTGCCAGCGCGGTCAGCTGCTGGCAGAGCTCGCGATACTGCACGGCGCCTTCTTCGGTGAGGGGCCCGTGACCCCTGGCGATTACGGTTGACGTCTCCGTCGTGTAGCGGATATTTGCGCGCCCTCCCGCGCCGCTCTCGGCAGGGGGTTCTGGATGCTGGACCGCATAGTCACCATAGGCAGGCACCCGCGCGAGCCCGAGCTGCTCGACCTTGATCCAGAGGATCCACTCAAGCCGCTCGATCGAACCGACGGTCCCCTCCGGTATCACGCCAAGCGTCTGTGGGATCGAGGTACCGAGCAGCACAACGCTCCGCCAGGCACCAATTCCCGAGAGTTCGCCGAGCAGATCCGCGATGTCCTCCTCCGTGAGTTCACGGTCCTCATTCAAAAACTGAAGATCGATCAGCAGGTCGGCTTGCTCGGGAGACGCGGCGACACGAGAAAGTTGGGATTCGACAAGCGCTTTGCGAGAGGTGCCGCTCGGCGGCAACGTTTTGAGCACGCGGTAGCGCAGGGCCACACCCTGCGCGTCTGCCGCGTTGGCATCGCGGACGACCTGCTCGACAGCGTCTGTCGCCTCGCCCAGCCACACTACCGGGACGAAGCGCATGTGGCGTATGCGTGCCTGATCGTGCAGGTAGCGCAGCACAGGTCGGAGCCCGTCTGGCGTATCGAGCGTCATCGCCGGGCTCAGCCGCAACGTGTCGAGGTAGACGGGGCGTTGGCCGAGCACCTTCGCTGCGCGCTCGACCCACCGGGCGGCAGCGGAAGCGCTCACGGAGCGCGAGCCGTGCTTCGGGCCCACGAACTCAAGCAACGACGTCATTCGCTCCCACACACGCTCGTCGGCCGCCGTGAGCGCCCTGAGCTCGCCCGGTTTGTTCTGCAGCACGGCGACGTAGTGTCCCGGTGCGACAGGAAGCGGACTGAGCGCCTTGGGTTCGAGCAGCGGAAGCTGTACGGGGGCTGACATCGATGCCACGGTCATTCGCTATACTATAACCCCAAGGGTTATAGATTGCTCAAGGGTGGCATCATCAAAATCACGTGGTCTAACCAGAAGCTCGAGAAGGCTTGCACCGCGGAGCGGGCGGGGAAACGCCGGTTCGGCGGCAACTGGACGCTCCTCCAGAAGCGCTTGGCGTTCCTGCTCTACGCCCCCACACTCAAAGACATGGACAGCTTGCCCGGCAACTGCCACGCGCTCAGCGGCGACCGAGCCGGTCAATTCGCGGTCTATCTCTGGGGCTCCTATAGGCTCGTCTTCGTTCTGGACCACAACCCGCTGCCGAGGCTGCACGACGGAGGAATCGACACCGCGCATGTGACCAACATCGTCATCCGAGAGGTCGTTGATTACCATGGCTGTTGAGCCCAAGGGATGGCAGCCCGCATGGGCGATCGCGCCAGGCGAGCTTCTGCTCAACCTTCTCGAAGACCGCGGCCTTAGCCAGTCGGACCTTGCCCGGCGCATGGGACGGCCCACCAAGACGATCAACGAGATCGTCAACGGGAAGGCTGCCATCACCCCCGACACTGCGATCCAGCTCGAACTTGCGCTCGGCGTAGCCGCAGGGTTCTGGAACAACGCCGAAACCGCCTACCGCGCTCACCTAGCGCGCGAGCGTGCAGAGCAGGAGCTAGGCCGCTACCACCAATGGGCCGCCCAGTTCCCACTCAAAGATCTCGCACGCTACGGCCTAATCGACAAGACAGCAAGCCAGACCGCCGCGGTGGCAGCACTCCTTCGCTTTTTCGGCGTCAGCTCACCCGAAGCCTGGCACAACCAGTGGGAGGCCGCAGCCGTCTCCTTCCGCGCCCCACCAGCCTATGAGTCATCCCCACACGCTGCAGCGGCCTGGCTGCGCTGGGGCGAGCTCCTCGCCGCAGAGATCGACACCGAGCCCTACAACCCACGCCACTTCCGCGCCGTCCTGCAAGAGATTAGACCTATGACCCGACGCGAGCTATCTCTCACGCGCGAGCGCCTTGAAGGCCTACTCGCTAGCGCTGGCGTAGCGCTCGTCATGACACCAGAACTGCCGAAAGTCCGTCTCAGCGGAGCCGCGCGGTGGTTGCGAAACGACAAGGCACTCATCCAGCTGAGCCTTCGATACAAGACCGACGACCAGCTCTGGTTCAGCCTCTACCACGAGGCTGGCCATCTCATCACCGCCAAACGCAAGGACTTCGTCGACGACGAGAACGACATCCCTGGGGCCCGAAACGAGGACGAGCGAGAAGCAGACGAGTTCGCCAGAAACACCCTGGTCCCCCTCGACGACTACGAACGGTTCGTAGCCCGCGGCGACTTCGGACGCCACACGGTACGCGAAATCGCTAAACAGATGGAGATCGCGCCCGGCATCCTTGTCGGCCGGCTACAGCGAGACAAACATCTCGCGCCCTCGGAGCTCAACGATCTCAAGAAGTCGCTCCAGTTCAGTAAATCGTGATCCGCTGGCGCGCCCGTATCTGATTCTCGTGGCCGAGGCGGTACTACGCCGAGGATGGAGCCTTCGGCCGATGTCGTACGAAAGTGATCGATTCGGCGGAGGATGCACGGAGATCGGTCAGCCCGAAGCAGGTTTCCGACGGGAAGAAGTCCGAGGAGCTCCGACCCCTTGAAGTACGATGAGCGCGGGGTAGCCACGTCTCGGCGGTCCGCACGCACGCCCGAAACGAGGTCAGTCAGCGTCGTGGTGGCTGGCCGTGTAGTCGCTGATGGGCGAGCTGATAGACCGTGGCGCGCCGTGAGCCACGGGGATGGTGGCGCACGCCGAAAGCGAGATACGCGAACTGTGGACGGCCCTCGACGTTGATGACCCGGAAGATCATGCCGAAGCGCCCGACCGGCTGGGGGAGGTAGACCTTGGCGCAGTTGGGCAGCACGGTCCCGTCCCCTCCGTGCTCCTGTACGCGGCGCGCGTGCTCGAACGGAACCCCGTCCCGTTCGTAGTCCCGTCTGGCGGCCTCGGCTGCCTGGCGCCCAGCCGGCGTGCTGCGCGCGAGGTCTTCCTCCCAGGCATCCTGATCGAAGTGCGCGGGGAACCCGCGCCGGCCGGCTCGGGCCACGGCCTACGGCTCGTCATCGGGCGGAAGCATGTGGGGCTCGTGCTCGCGCCAGAACTCGGCGGACTCATCCGGGGTCAGCTCACGGCCGCCTGAGCGCTCCAGGATGGCCTTCCAGGAGGTGTCCGGCACGAGCGTCAGCTCGCCGCCCGCCCGCTGGCCGGTCACGACGTAGCGGCCGTTGATGTCTCCGCTGAGCTTGACGTGCGCCTGCTCGCCCATGCCCTCCATGATCGCAGGTGATCCGGTCTCCCGGCAAGGCTTGACCCACGGTGGCGAGCGCCGGACTTCGAGCGAGTCCCTGAGCACAGAAAGCTCTGGACGGCCTTGTCGCCCCGCTCGGGCCGCCCATGCGCAGCGTGCCCTACACCCGGATCTCGATCCCCGAGGCAACAATCGAGGGTTTGACCCCCGTCGCTCCCGTACTTTCAACCACACACATGATCGGCGAGCACATGGCCGCCGGCAGCGGTGAAGACCGCCGCGCTCAGGCGTCAGCACGGCGGAAGTTGACGCCGGCCTGCGGGAAGTGCTCGCACAGCGCGGTCAGTATCGGCTCGGTGTCGCGGCCCCAGCCCTTGTCGAGTACCCATGTCCTGCCGTCTTGCGTGAATGGGTGGTCGGTGTACCACCACTCGGGCGCGAACTTCCGGCCGGTTTGCTTCGGGTACTCCCGTAGGAACGCCGCCGTGGGGTCCGCGTGTTCGCCGTCGATCGAGCGGAAGCGCGGGCCGATCACCTCCGCGATGGCTGCGGCCGGCACGCCGCGCTCGATCAGGTGCGTGACCATCACGAGCATCGTCTGGCGCTTGCTGGTGGCAGGTAGCTCCGCGCCGTCTGCGATCACGTGGTAGCGCGTCATGTCCCGGTTCTGAGTCCGCACGCGCTCCTGCTGCTGCTCCTTGCGCCGAACGCGGACCTGGTAGTCGGCGGCCTCGGGCAACGGCACGACCTGACGGATGTCGAGCAGCGTGCGACCGTCGAGCCGGTAGGGCACAAGCCGAACGCAGCGGATGTCCATGCCCTCGAAGCGGTTGAGCCACAGCACGGTTGTCATCAGCTCACGGCCGAAGTCGGCCGCGACGAGCACGATCCGCACGTCCGTCGAGATCGTGGGCTCCTCCTCGGCGGTGTCGATGAACGCGGTCAGCTCCGCGCGCACGTCCCGATCGCCGCCCGGCGCGACCTTGGCGAGATGCCGCTCGTACGCCGCGACGACATCGCCAAAGTCCATCGAGGAAACCATCGCGGCGTAGCGCACGGCCTGGAGGTCCATATGCGCGCCGTCGTCGCGCTTCAGCTCGATCGCCACCAAGCAGCCGGCCTTGTCCACGGCCAAGAGGTCGATGCGGCGCCGGGCGTCTTCCCAATAGCCGAACTCCTCGCCGATCACGAGCAGGTCATCGCCGAGCACGCCGATGTCATTGCGGAGAAGCCGCTGCAAGTCCGCGCGCTCGCGGAGTCCGAGATCGGCGAGCGCCACCGGCTCGTGCGGCGCCAGACCCGCGTCGGCAATCTCGTAAAGCGACACAGTGAGCGCAGCCTACCGCGGCACGCCTCCCGACGGGCCCGATCGGCGGCGACTGCGAGCGGAGAGCGAAACCTGGCGCGCCGCGCGGGCTCCGTGCAGTGCGGCTGATGTGCGTAGAGCTGGCGAGCAACGGACCGGAAGGCTTCCAAAACGCTTCCATACGGCGCCGAGCGCGGCCTCCAAGCCTGACGGCCGCCATCCGTGGTTCTCGCCAGAAACCGCTTGTTCAAGCGGTTTCTGCGGGACGGAGAGGGCGGGATTCGAACCCGCGATGGAGTTTAATCCCCATACTCGCTTAGCAGGCGAGTGCCTTCAGCCACTCGGCCACCTCTCCCTGAGGTCTGGGGGCAGTGTAAAGCCTCGGGCTCGCCACGCCTGCACCGATCACACCGATCCAGAGCGCCCGAACGATCGCTACCGTGACCTCATCGACCTGATCCTTGTGGACCAGCTCGTGCGCGACGAGGATCGCGCAGGGGTGCGAGAGGTGTGCGTGGAGATCTTTCGCCTGCGGGCCAAGCACGCTTGGCCCCCGCGCATCACGGTGCTCCCCGAATGGCCGGATGGTTACCGAACGCTCGCTGAGCAGCTCGGCTTCGCTCCTGCCGACGTCCACCAAGCCGCGATCAACGTCCAGGCAATCGTCGCGCGCATCGACGCGGCACGCCCCGCGGTCTGATCGGCCGCTCAACCGAGCTCCCAAGCCGCTACACGACCCTGACCCCTCGAAGTGGCAAGGGTCGTGTGCCGAGTAATAACGGAGGGGGAGGGATTCGAACCCTCGGGACGGGGGTTGCCCGTCCAACAGCTTTCAAGGCTGCCGCGATCAACCGCTCTGCCACCCCTCCGGATGACGCTCCAAAGGCTACCGCGGCTATCCGAGGCAGCAAGGGCTCGCCAGGATTCCTCGCAATGCTTGTGCTGGGCGCGCTGTAGGATCCGCCACCAGTGCGCTCCGCGTCCCGACCGACCGGAGATCGACCTGCGCCCCGGATCACCGTCGTGGGATCCGCCAACGTGGATCTCGTCGCTCGCTGCGCACGGCTGCCCCGGCCGGGGGAGACCGTCACCGACGCCGACTTCGAGCGCTTCCCCGGGGGCAAGGGCGCCAACCAGGCCGTCGCCGCCGCGCGCCTCGGCGCGCACCGCCCGCGAGATCGACCGCGTGCTCGCGGCGTGAGGGCTCCCGGTGGCGGCGGACACGCCGATGGGATACTCGCCGCGTGAGCACGATCATCCTCGACTGCGACCCCGGCCACGACGACGCGATCGCGCTGCTGCTCGCGCTCGCCAGCCCCGAGGTGCAGCTGCTCGGCGTCACCACCGTCGCGGGCAACCAGACGCTCGCGAAGACCACCGCCAACGCGATCCGCGTGCTCGACCATCTCGGCCGCATCGAGGTCCCCGTCGCCGCCGGCGCGGACCGCCCGCTCGTGCGCGCGCCCCGCGTCGCCCGCGAGGTCCACGGCGAGAGCGGCCTCGACGGGCCCCAGCTGCCGCCGCCCGCGCGTGAGCCCGAGCCCCAGCACGCGATCGACTGGATCGCACAGACGCTGCGCGAGCAGCCCGATCCCGTCACGCTCGTCCCCACCGGGCCACTCACCAACATCGCGCTCCTCCTCGCCCGCCACCCCGAGCTCGCCCCCCGGATCGAGCGGGTCGTGCTGATGGGCGGCGCGATCGGGCTCGGCAACGTCACCCCCGCCGCCGAGTTCAACATCTGGGCCGACCCCGAGGCCGCCCAGCGCGTCCTCTCCAGCGACCTCCACGTGACGATCGTCGGGCTCGACGTCACCCACCGCGCGCTCATCACCCCCGACCACGCCCAGCGGCTCGCCGCCGCGGGCGTCGCCGGGCGGCTGGTCGCCGATCTCTACGGCTTCTACGCCCGCTTCCACCGCGAGCGCTACGGATCGCGGGACGGGTGGGAGGGCTCTCCGATCCACGACGCCGTCGCGCTCGCCCACGCGATCGACGGGACGCTGCTCACCACGCGCGCCTGCGGAGTGGTGGTGGACACCGGCCCCGAGCTCTCCCGCGGGCGCACCTACGTCGACCTGCACGGCGCGACGGACTGGGAGCCCAACTGCCACGTCGCCGTCGAGATCGACGCCGAGCGCTTCCTCGAGCTGCTGGTCGAACGGATCTCCGGGCTCGGCTGAGAGCGGATCTCCGGGCTCGGCTGAGAGCGGATCAATGCGGCAGCGGCGCCCCCGCCAGGCCGAGGACCGCGCCCACCGCACCCGCCGCCAGCAGTGTCGCCACCACCCCCCGCCGCGCCCCCAGCAGCATGATCGCCGCGCCCGCCAGCACCACCGCCTGCCACGGCTCCGATAGCGCCAGCCCCAACGGCACCGCCGAGCCGAGGATCGCGCCGATCGCCGCCGGCCCCGCGCCGCCGAGAAAGCCCTGCGCGCCTGCGCTCGAGCGCAGGCGGTCGAAGTGGCGCGCGCCCCCCAGCACGAACAGGAACGAGGGCGCGAACGCGACTCCCGCCGCCAGCAGACCCCCGCCCACGCCCGCCGCCGCGTAGCCCACCGCCGCCACCGTCTGCACCAGCGGACCCGGCGTCACCTGCCCCAGCGCCACCGCGTTCAGGAACTGGCCCGCCGTCATCCAGTGGTAGTGCGCCACCGCGTCGTGCTGCATCAGCGGGACGATCACAAACCCTCCCCCGTAGGAGAGCGCCCCCACCTTCAGCGCCACCCACGCCAGCGCCGCCACGCCCCCCATCGCCGGGACAGCCGCCGCCCACAAGGGCAGGGCCACGAGCGAGTGCGTGCGCTGCGCACCGACCCCCCTCCTCCAAATCATCTCCACCCCTCCACACGCGATCAGCCCCACCACCAGCCACGGACCCACTGTGGCCGCGCTCACCCCACCCACCAGCAGATACGCCCAGAAGCGCACCCCCCCGCCGTCGCCCACGCGCCGCCGGCTTGCGCCGAGCAGCACTCCCCCCGTGCGCACCGCCACCGCCGCCACCGCCGCGCCCGCGCCCGCGCCCGCGCCTCGCACCCACGCCGGCGGGGAGCCCGCGAGGAACAGCGCCGCCAGCCCCAGAATCGCGAGCAGCCCCGGGACGATGAACCCCAGCCCCCCCACCAGCGCCCCCGCCGCGCCCCGCACCCGCCACGCGCAGAAGATCGCCAGCTGCGTCGAGGCCGGGCCCGGGAGCAGGTTGCACGCCGCGATCGCATCCTCGAACTCCTCCCGCGTCAGCCACCCCTCGCGCTGCACGCACAGCTCCCGCAGCAGCGCCATGTGCGCCGGGGGGCCCCCGAAGCCGATGCACCCGAGGCGGCCCCACTCGCGCAGCACCACGCCCAGCGAGGGGCGCGTCCCATCGCGCTCGGCCGCCGGGCGGGCGGGTTTCAAGACCTTCGAGCTCGCGCGCCTCCACGCGCCAAGGCTAGGGGCTTGTCTCGGTAGGCGCGGGACCGGCGGCGCCCGGCACTCCTCAGTAGTACAACTTGCCGATCGCCTGCACCGTCAGCGCGTACGTCTTGCGGTTGATCGCGCCGTACAGCCCGCCGCTGCCGTGGGCATGGGCGTAGCGGCCCGTGCCGTGAGCGACCGCCAGCGAGCCCCCGAAGGTCGAGTAGAGGCCCGTCGAGTGCAGGGAACCCTCGCCGTGGCCGCTGATCGAGCCACCCCCGCGGGCATAGATCGTGAACGAGGCCCTCACCGTCGGGCCGATGTTGAAGTCCACCCTCACCCTGCCCGGGACCGTTCCCGAGACCGGTCCTTCCTCGACGAGATTCGATCCCGATTCGCCCACCAGGTGCAGATGCCCTTCGTCCTTCACGCTCACCACGTGCGCCGCCCTCCCCATGACGGGAGCCCGCTGTGCGACGCCGGCCGTGGCCGCTCCCCGCGCCCCGCCCCCGCCCGCAGACGCGGACGCACTCCTCGCGTGCGAGACAGCGACCCCCATGAGGCCCGCGACCCCCGAGGCCAGCAGCGCGGCTCCAAGAACGTGTTTGAGAGCAGGCGGTGCGTCCGGGGCGTTCCTGGACCAAGCTGGGCGACGCGGGTCGGTGAAGCTCGTGCTGGTGGCACGAGCAAGCCGGCACGTGGCGATCCAGCGCCGTGTATCAGGGGCGCATCCGGGCGTGCCGATCGTTCTCAAACACGTTCTAAGCACCGACGCGAACTTCGCGCGAGCCGCAATCAGGCAAGCGGAGCCGCCGGGTGCTGACGCTCGATGGCTGAGGGATCGTGGATCTGGGTGGTTTCGCATTGCCTCTGACCGTTTCCCATCGCCCGTGGACGGGCATTTCGTGATCTCGGATCTGCTGGAAGTCTCCCAACTGAGTGAATGCACTCTACCAGCGGCGCCGGCACGCCGGATGCGCCTCTCCCAGCGGGTCCTGTAGCGTAAAGTCTACACACCTCGACACCCCGCATCGCCGGTCAAGTACGATCGGCGGCGCCGATGATCGCGGAGATTCTGCCCGGTCTCGCCCACTGGAGCGAAACCGGAGCGAGGACGAGAGACGTTCGGCGGCACCCATCGGGTGCATATCCGTAGCCGGCCGGCGCCGCTCTCCTCGGGGCTCACACTCCTCTGACTATGACCTTTTCTCCCGGCGTGAGGCACCCCACCATGCCCATCTGGTGGTTGTGACGGAGGTGCAGCACAGAACCGTCGGCGAGGCGGAGGTCATTGCGGCAGTGCGAGTAGCCCCGCGCATCCGGAGCGCAGTTTTCATCAGTAGTCACAGTTGCCTGGACCGTCCCGTGCGGCATGGCTCCGCCGAGTAGAACGGCGATAGTCTGCGTTTCGGTGGAGACGGCGTCCGGCGCGGTGGTGAGCTGTACGAGACGGAGACCCGCCGGAGCCCCCGATGCCCCCGCGCTCGGGGCCTCGTGGGCTTCGGGCCGCTCCGCCAGGCCCAACGCCACGATGACGAGGCCGGCGAGTACCGTGGCGAGCGTCCACCGCAGCGCGAACCTGCCGCGCCGGTGTCGTCGGCTGTGTCGGCCGTCGTTGTCGTTTTCGCTGCCGTGGCGCGTCATGGCGATTTCCTCGTTGGGTCGTCGTGTCGGTTGTCGGTCATCGTTGTTCTCCTTGCCTGTGATCACGTACAGAGGTGCTCTCGGGCGATCTGCGCTTCGCCGCGCCGGCGTCGCCGCGCGGCCCCCAGAAGAACCAGGCGACGCCGGCGATCGCGAGCAGGCCGGAAGCGGTGACGAGGATCTGCGCAACGCTCATGCCTCAACCTCCTTCGGATGCCGGCGACGCAGACGATTTGCGTTCGTCACAACTGTCAGCGAGCTGCCCGCCATCGCCGCGGCGGCGATCAGGGGCGAGAGCAATACGCCGGTGAACGGGTACAACACGCCGGCCGCGATCGGCAGGCCGGCGCCGTTGTAGACGAACGCGCCGAGGAGGTTCTGCTTGATGTTGTGCATCGTCGCGCGCGAGATCTCGATCGCGGTCGCGACGCCGTGAAGGCTGCCGCCGACCAACGTGACATCCGAAGCCTCGATCGCGATGTCGGTGCCGGTGCCTATCGCAAAGCCCACGTCGGCCTTGGTGAGCGCGGGAGCGTCGTTGATCCCGTCGCCGACCATCCCCACCCTCTTCCCCTCCAACTGCAGCTTCTGGACCTCGTGCGCCTTCTCCCCGGGGAGCACCTCGGCGAGCACGCGATCCACGCCGACCCTCCGGGCAATCGCGTGCGCGGTGCTTTCGTTGTCCCCCGTGATCATCACGACCTCCAGGCCGCTGCGCCGCAAACGTTCGACGGCGGCGACGGAGTCGGGCTTGATCGTGTCGGCGACCGCGACCACACCCGCGGCCTCGCCGTCCACGGCGATATACATCGGCGTCTTGCCCTCGCCCGCAAGTCGGCCTGTCCGCTCGTCGAGCTCGGCGACGGGAACCCCGCGGTCGGCCATCAACCTGCGATTGCCCAGCAACACCCTCTTGCCGTTGACGTCCGCTTCGACGCCGTGGCCGGGCACCGCCGCAAAACGCTCCGGCTCGCCGGCCGCGAGGTTTCGCGCGCGCGCGCCCGCGACGATCGCCTGCGCGAGCGGGTGCTCGGAGTCGCGCTCGACCGCCGCCGCCGCCGACAGAACCCCCTGCTCGTCGAAGCCGGAGGCCGCGATCACATCGGTCAGCGCCGGCTGCCCGTGGGTGATCGTTCCGGTCTTGTCGAGCACGATCACGTCAAGCCCGCGGGCGGCCTGCAACGCATCGCCGCCGCGGAACAGGACGCCCTGCTCGGCTCCCAGGCCCATCCCGACCGTCAACGACGTCGGCGTGGCGAGGCCCAGCGCACAGGGGCAAGCGATTATCAACACCGTGACCGCGACGATCACCGCGTAAGCCCACGCCGGCGTGGGGCCGAGGTTGAACCAAACGACGAACGCGGCGATCGCGACAATCATCACCGCCGGCACAAAGACCCCGGCGACCCGGTTGACGAGACGCTGGACCGGCAGCTTCGTCCCCTGGGCGTCTCCCACCATGCGGACAATGGTTGCCAGGACGGTTTCCCTGCCCACCTTGGTTGCACGGAAGCGGAAGGCGCCCGTCTTGTTGATCGTCGCGCCGATCACCTCCTCGCCGACGGTCTTGTTCGACCGGCAGCGACTCGCCGGTGACCATCGACTCATCGAGACTCGAAGAGCCGTCGGTGATCACACCGTTCACCGGCACCTTCTCGCCGGGGCGAACCACGACGATGTCGCCGACCGCCACCTCCTCGACAGGAACATCGAGCCCGCGGCCCGCGCGGATCACGTGTGCGGTCTTTGCCTGAAGCCCGATCAGCTTGCGGATCGCCTCCGAGGAGCGCGCCTTGGCCTTGACCTCGAGCGCCGTCCCGAGAGTGACGAGCGCAACCACAACGGCGCTGACGTCGTAGTACTCCTGCGCGAACACGGCCCTCGGGAAGATGCCGGGAGCCGCCACCGCAACCGTCGAGTAGAGCCACGCGGCGGAGATTCCGAGCGCGATCAGCGTGTCCATGGTGGCCGCTCGACGGCGAAGCGCCCGCCACGCGCCGGTATAGAACCGGCCTCCCGCCCAGATCAGCACCGGCAGGGTCAGCAGGCCGAGTCCGCGCCAGACCCACCACAGCGAATCGGAGCCCTTGGCGAAGAAGGACCAGCGGTCAAGCCCGAGAAGATCGGGATAGGACAGCACGACCACCGGCACGGAGATCGCCCCGGCAAACCAGAACTTCCGCAGCAGCGTGCGGTACTCGCGCTCCCGGTCAAGCTCCTGACGGGCGAGCGCGTCCTCTCCGCCGGCGGACGCCTTGCGCGGCCTGAACCCGGCGTCTGCGACCGCGCGCTCCAGATCCGCCGTGTCGGCCACGTCCGCCCGGTAGGAGACGGTCGCCTCCTCGGTCGTCAGGTTGACCGCCGCCTCGACCACGCCGGGTGTGCGCGACAGCTCCCGCTCGACCCTCGCCACGCACGATGCGCAGTGCATCCCCTCGACGCCCAGGCGCGCCGTCACCGTCGTCGACTCGGGCTCCCTCTCGAGCGTTGGGACTGGGGTCCGCACAGCGCTCATCGCTTCACCAACCGGCCCACAGCGCCCATCAGCTCGTTGACCTGCTCATCGGGGTCTGCCGGTGCGTGACCATCACCCAGCATGCAGACCCGCACGTGCCCGTTGACCAACCCCAACGCGATCTTCTCCAGTGCCGCTTGGATCGCCGAGATCTGCGTCAGCACGTCGATGCAGTAGCGGTTCTCCTCGACCATACCCGCGACACCGCGCACCTGACCCTCAACTCGGGCAAGGCGATTGAGAAGCTCTTGTTTGGAGGCGGTGTATCCGCGCGGAGGTTTCGTATCCATACGTTGACCCTAGCATACCCTATAGGGGTATACCAAACGCAGAGGCCCTCCAACTGCTACACAGGGAGCGCTACGCCTCCACGCTTGGGACGAACCCGGCTCCGCGGCGGTAGGATGCAGAGCCATGCCGACGTAGCTCAGATGGCCAGAGCACTCGCTTCGTAAGCGAGGGGTCCGGGGTTCGACTCCCCGCGTCGGCTTCTGCTCTGCGGTAACCCCCTCCCGCTACCGCAACCCCCCCAACACCTCCAGCAGCGACTCCCCGTGCTTCTCGCAGAACGCTGGGCCGATGCCGCGGATCTCGATCAGCTCCTCCTTGCTCGACGGGCGGCGGCGCAGGATCTCCTCCAGCACCGTGTTCGCCGCCACCGTGAACGCCGGTCTGCCCTCCGCCTGGCCCAGGCGCCACTCCCGCAGCTTCTCGTACTGCGCCTCATCCACCGGGTCCGGGGGCGGCGAGTCCGAGTCGGGGGGCTCCGCCAATCCGCCCAGCGCCGACCCCGCCGCCCCCCGCCCGCCGTTGCCCGCCGCCGCGCCCGTGGCGCCACTCGCCGATCTCGCCGCGCCGCTCCTCCCCGCTCCGTTCACGCCCGCGTGCGCCCCGCGCCCGCTCCGGGCCGCCGCGGTGTGCAGCCCCGCCGCGAGCGCCCGCTCCAGCTCCGGGTCCGGGTCGCACACGCTGCAGCAGCGGCCCTCCCGCGCGAGCTCTCGCTGGCCGATCTCCGATCGGTCGCCGAAGTGCTCCAGGATCTGGCGGCGGCGGCACTCGCTGCCGTTTGCGATGAACCGCTCGATCGCCCTGTACGACGCCCACCCCCGGTCCTGCGCCGCCTTGATCGCCCGGTACGCCGCGCGCCCGTCCAGGCTGCCCGTGAGGCGCACCCGCAGCACTCCCCGCGTGCCCGGCTGCAGCTCCGCCGCGCCCGCCCGCTCCGCGATCGACAGCAGCACCCGCTCGCTGTCGTCCAGCTCACCCGGCGCGATCTCCACCACCCCCCCGCTCGCGCGGCGGCTCAGACGGTCGATGTACGCCCGCACATCCTCCACGCTGCTCTGGCGCTCCGTGTTGAAGCGGATCAGCCTCCCCAGGTCCATCCGCGAGGCCAGCAGCAGCGCCCGCGCCGGCTCCCCGTCGCGGCCCCCCCGGCCCGCCTCCTGGTAGTACGCCTCCAGGCTCGTCGGGATCGCCCAGTGCACCACCGTCCGCACGTCCGCCTTGTCCACCCCCATCCCAAACGCGTTCGTCGCCACCACCACCTCCGCCCCGCCCCCCATGAACGCCTCCTGCGCCCGGCGGCGCTCCTCCGGGCGCAGGCCCGCGTGGTAGGCCACCGTCGCGATCCCCCGCCCCCCGATCAACTCCGCCACCTCCTCCGTGTCCTTCCGCGTCCCGCAGTACACGATCGCCGGGCGCGCGGGGTGGGCGGGATCCATACCTTCCAGCACGTGCAGCAGCGCCCCCCGCTTGCGCGCCACCGCCCCCTTCCCCTCCACGCTCACCACGTCGAACGCCAGGTTCGGCCGGTCGAAGCCCGAGCTCACCGACACCCACTCCCGCAGCCCCAGCTTCGCCGCGATCTCCCCCGCCACCCGCGGGGTCGCCGTCGCCGTCGCCGCCATCACCGGCGGGCGGCCCAGCGAGGCGATCGCCCCGTGCAGGCGCAGGTAGTCCGGACGGAAGTCGTGGCCCCACTCCGCCACGCAGTGCGCCTCGTCCACCACGAACAGCCCCACCTCGCGGGTCCCCAGCGCCTCGCGAAAAGCCCGCGAGCCGAACCGCTCCGGCGCCGCCAGCACCAGCTGCGCCCACCCCGACTCGATGTCCAGCAGCGCTCTGGAGTTATGGCCCTCCTCCATCCCCGACGCCAGCATCACCGCCCTCACCCCCGTCTCCTCCAACCGCTTCCACTGGTCGCTCATCAATGCGATCAGCGGGCTCACCACCACCACGAGGCCCCTCCCCGCCAGCGCCGGCAGCTGGTAGCACAGCGACTTCCCCGCCCCCGTCGGCATCACCACCAGGCTGTCCCTCCCCGCAAGCGCCGCCGCCACCGCCTCCCGCTGGCCCGCCCGGAACTCCTTCAGACCAAAGCGCTCCAGCAGCTCCTCCGGCTCGGGTGGCGGGCCTGCGCTGCGCGCCGCCTGCGCGTCCACCAGCTCCCGCAGCTGCGCCGCCGGGGCCCTCAGCGCCCCGCGCCGCTCGGAGTCCAGCGTCTCCCACAGCTCCCGCGCCTGGCTCAGCACGCCGCGCGCGCGGGCGCACGTCAACCCGTCCGCCGGGCGCTCCTCGAGCTCCCGCCGCGCCCCCTCGATCGCCTCCAGAATCTCCTTCATCCCCGGGACCGTAGCTCCCGCTCCGGCCGGGACGCTCGCCCGCGGCTCCACCGCACGCGGGCGGTCCCTCACTACGAACGCCCACCCCGGACCCCCCTGGTGGGGGTCCTCATCCAATCTCTACCCCCGCCCGCGCCACACCACGCGCGCGCCCCCCGCCGGCACCAGCGTGATCGCGCGCCTGCGGATCCGCTCCCCCGCGGCGAAGCTCCGGCCCCGGCGGCGCGAGCGCTCCTGCGGCAGGGACGGCTCCAGCTCGCCCAGGATCGTGCGCAGCATCAGCCTCATCTCCAGCAGCGCAAACGACGCCCCGATGCACCGCCGGATGCCCCCGCCGAACGGGATCCACGAGAACGTCTCCGGCTGCACGCCCACGAAGCGCTCCGGGCGGAACTCCTCCGGCGCCTCGTACACCCGCGGGTCGCGGTTCGTCAGGTAGATCGACGGCGCCACCCTCGTGCCCTTCGGCAGCTCATGCTCCCCCACCCGCAGCGGCTCCTTCAGGATCCGCACCACCAGCGGCACCACCGGGCGCACCCGCATCGTCTCGTGCACCACCGCCTGCATGTACTCCTCCCCCTCGCCCGCCTCGATCTCCGCGGTCAGCCGCTTCGAGCTTGTCGGGGTGCCTCACCAGGCGCTCGATCGCCCACGCCACCGACGTCGCCGTCGTCTCGTGTCCCGCCAGCAGCAGCGTCACCAGCTCGTCCCGCAGCTCCCCATCGGTCATCGCCACCCCCTCCTCGTCGCGCGCCGAAGCCGGGTGACACGCGCCTTCGGCGCTGGCCGATTCGGGGATGCGAGCGGAGCGAGTGTCTCCCTGATCGGTCCCCGTTTCGGCCAGCAACAGCTGCGAGAGGATGTCCCCCCGCTCCCCCAGATCCTCCTCCGCGCGCCGCCGCGCGATCTCCGCGTAGATCACCCCATCCAGGCGGTCCAGCGCCCGCCCGAACGACCCCGTTGGGCGCTCCATCGTCGGGCGGCTCAGCGCCACCCGCAGCAGCATTCCCAGACGCAGCGGCTCGAACAGCGCTCCGATCGCCTCCCGCAGCGGGTCCATCCGCTCCGCCTCCACCCCGAACACCGCCCGCAGGATCACCTCCAGCGTGATCGCCCGCGTGCGCTCGTGCACGCTCATCGCCGCCCCCAGCGGCCACCCCGCCATGTCGCGCCGCGTCGCCTCCACGATCACCCCCTCGTACTCCCGCATCCGCTCCCCGTGGAACGGCGCCGTCAGCAGACGCCGCTGGCGGATGTGCTCCGGGCCCGTCAGCGTCAGCACCGAGCTCGGTCCCATCACCGGCGCGATCGGCGAGGACCCCGCCGCCGACGGCGCCACCTCCGGGGGGGCCGTGAACACCTGCTTCACCCGCTCCGCCCCGCTCACGATCACCATCCGCCTCCCGCTCGGGAAGAACCGCAGCGTGAACATCTCCCCATACCGCGCCCCGCAACGGTCCAGCACCCACGGCAGCGACACCGCCCACGCCACCGTCTGCACCAGCGCCGGCCACCGCGGGCCCCGCGGCAGCGTGCTCGTCGGCTGCTCCACCGCGGGAAGGGTGCCTGCTGCGCTCGCCATCGCCCCCAAGGCTAGCGCGGGGCGAGCCGCCCCAGGCGCGGAGGCCGCGCGCGCGGGCGCTCGCGCGACTCCGCCAGCGCCCGCCCCAGCCGCTGCCGCGCGCGCTCCACCGCCTCCGCGCTCAGGCGTTCCGGCTGGCGGTCCAGGTAGCTCAACAGCATCCCCGCCGGCACCACCCGCACCCCCTTGCGCCGGCTGAGCGGCCGGTCCACCCACGCGCGGCTGAACACCACCAGCGGCTCCACATGCTCCCCCACGATCCCCTCGATCGCCTTCCGCTGCGCCTGCGCCTGGCCCAGCACCGCGCCGTGCAGCCGCCCCACCCGCACCGGCCCCGGGTGGCTCTTCGTCTCCACCGTGAACACCCCCCCCGGGCCGATCGCGATGTGGTCCACGTTGCCCCGCCCCAGGCTCGCGTCGTGCACCACATGCCACCCCCTGCTCCCCAATCCCTCCAGCAGGCCCCCCACCTGCTCTTCCCCCTTCGCCCCCCGGTCGTGGCGCTCCACCAGCGGCAGCACGAAGCGTGAGATCAGGAAGATCACGCTCAGCAGCGCCACCTCCGCGCCCAGGAAGCGCGGGTCGTGCCAGCCGAAGCGCCGCCCCATCAGCGTGCTCGCCACCGCCAGTCCCCCCAGCATCAGCAGCGTGCGCATCCGCAGCCGCCGCACGATCGAGCGGGTGTACTGCCCGGGCACCCGGGCCATCGGGTCGCGTTCGAAGGCCACCACCCTCGACATCGGTCCACCCACGGTTCGGCTTTAGGCCTCCCATTGCGGAGTCCCCGGGAAAATACGTTGGGGGGCGCACCGGCCTCCTAAAGCACCCCGCGATCCCCGCCGAGGCCATTCGTGGGCCGCGTGGACATAGCCCCTCGGGCGGCCCCCGCCACGCATGTCCGAATATCGAAATCACAGCCCCCACGGCCCCGCCGCCGGCATCTCCAACCCCCCGCCGGAGCCCTCCCGTCTCTCGCCGGACGTCACCCTCCTGCTGCGCACCCACTCCGAGCAGCGCTGGCTCAGCCGCGAGGTGATCCCCGTGGTGCGCCAGCTCGAGACCCGCGAGCGCCTGCCCGAGGAGCAGCTCCCCGCGGCCGCCGCCTACCTCGAGGTCATCTGGGCCGACGCCGCCGCGCGCGCACGCGAAACCGACGCCGCCCTCCTCCAGCTCGAAGCGCTCGATCCGACTGAGAAAGAGGGGCCCGGCTCGCCGTATGAGAAAGAGGGGCCCGGCTCGCCGTCCTGGAGCCGACTGCGCCACCCTCTCGCCCCCCACCCCCTCCCCGCACGCGCGCGCCGCTACCACGCCGCCGTCCAGGGCCTCCGCGAAGCCGTCGCGCGGCGCGTCACACCGCTGATCGAGCACGACCTCGTCAGCTGAGCGTGGCCGCCCGCCGCGACCGCGGGCGAGGGAGATGGAGGGCGGCGCGCACCCCCCGCTCGGGGGAGCCCACCGCGCGCAGCGCCTGCACAATCTCACCGCGCCCCACCTCGTCGAGCTCCACAGGGCGGTGGGTCACCCAGGCGGGCAGGTCGCGGCCGTGCACGAACGCGATCTGGCTCGACTCCGCGATGCGCTGGGGGAACTCGCACCACAGCACCACCACCGCGTGCACCGTCGGGCCGCGCCCGGTGCGGGAGCGGATCTCGCGGTGCAGGGTGCGCGCGGCGTCGAGCACATGGCGGTTGACCGCCACCTCCGGGCGGTCCGCGCGGGTGTCGTGGTCGTGGCGCAGCCACAGCACCCCATCGCGCACCCGCGCCGCCGCCCCCGGGGGGGTGTGAGAGGCGATCGCGAACACCCCGCCGGGCCCGACCAGCACGTGATCCACCCCGTGCCGCGGGTCCATCCCGGGGAGCACCGACCACTCGCGTTCGGGCAGCCGCCGCAGCAGCGCCTCCGTGCGCTGCGCGGCCTCCTCGTCGGGGAGCTCCCGTGGGGAGCGGGGCCGGGACCGGTGGAACCTGGAGTGCATGTGGTCAATTACACACGCCCCCGCGGACGCTCCGCGCCGGATGCCCCAATGGGCCTGTTGCCCAACGTGAGGATGCCGGCCGCGGAGGGTGTGCCCTGCGCGCTACGCCGGACGGGCCAGCACCGCCCGCAGCCGGTAGGCGAGCGCCTCCAGGGCGAGCTCCTCCGAGACGTTGAGGGGCAGCCGCAGGCGGGTGTCCCGCACGAGCTCCACCGCCTCGCGCAGTCGCGCCGGGGAGCGGCCCGCCGCGTCGCGCTCCAGCTCGGGGCGGCGGTCCAGCGCGTACACCAGCTCGCCCGCCCCCTCCGCCACGCACCAGAGGTCCCGCAGCCACAGCTCCGCGAGGCGCAGCGCGAGATCGAGCGCGCCGGTGCGCGCGCGGCGCTCGGCGCGGCGCTGGGCGTCCGCGGCTTCGCGCTCGTGGCGTTTGCGCTCCCTGGGGGGCAGCAGCTCGAGCTCCCCCGCCACCCGCGCCGCGAGCTCCTCGCCGGCGCCCGCGCCCGCGTCGCGGGCGGCCCCCAGCAGCTCCGTCCACGGGCGCCCCCCCATGTCCCCGTGCAGGGCGCCGCGCACGAAGCCCTCCGCGCGCTCCCGCAGGGCGCGGCCCCACTCCCCCGCCAGCCGGCTCGCGAGGCGCGCGTCGCCGAGGCCGAGGCGGGCGCACGCCGCGAGCTGGCCGATCTCCGATCGGTCCGCGTCCGCGCCGGGGCGCTCGCTCCGCAGGCGCTCCTCGATGCGCGCGCTGGGGAGGGGGTCGAAGCGCACGTGCTGGCAGCGCGAGGCGATCGTCGGGAGCACCTCCCGGGTGCTCGGGGCGAGCAGGATGAGGTGGACGAACGGGGGCGGCTCCTCGAGCGTCTTCAGCAGGCGGTTGGCGGCCTGGTCGTTCATCGTGTGCGCGTCCTCCATCACGAACACCCGCCGCCGCGACTCGAAGGGGGTGTGGGCCGCGGCGGCGACCACGGGGCGATCGATGTCCGCCACCAGCATCTCCCCCGCCCCCGAGGGCGTGACCCAGGTGAGGTCCGGATGCGCCCCGCGCGCGACCCGCCCCCGGACCTCCTCCGGCGCGGGCGACCCCTCGGCGAGCAGCGCCGCGGCGAACGCGCGCGCCACCGTGCGCTTGCCCGCCCCCGGGGGGCCGTGGAAGAGGTAGGCATGGGAGGGAGCCCGCCGGGCGGGGGGGCCATCGAACTGAATCTCGTCGGAGGGGAGCGCGGGAAGGAGCACCGCGCGCGCGTGCGGGTGGGCATCGATGCCGGGGAGGCTCACGCGGCCCATCGTAGGGGAAGGCTTCACACGACCAATGACCTGTCTCATGCGAGCGGTGTCGAGCAAGACCGAAACCCTGGTCACCCAAGGACGTGTGTCCGGCAAGCCCACTGCGAGCGGGTTCGTCATGCGGCTGGCGGCGCAGCTGCAGTAAGACCGGGACATCAAGAACGACCCGTAGAGACGATACGGTCCGGCGATGCCGCGGGGCACGCTGATCACGATCGAGGGGCTCGACGGCGCCGGCAAGACCACGCTCGCGCAGGCCCTCGCGCGGGAGCTCGCGGGGACCGGACGCCCGCCCGCCCCGGGCGGGCGTCCGGTCGAGCTGCTGCGGGAGCCCGGCGGGGTGCGACCTCTCGGAGCGCATCCGCGAGCTCGTGAAGGACCCCGCCCTCACGGTGGCGGCGCGCGCGGAGGCGCTGCTGTACGCGGCGGCGCGCGCGCAGCTCGTGCAGGAGCGGCTGCTTCCCCTGCTCGAGGGGGGCGCGCTCGTGCTGCTGGACCGCTTCGTGGACTCCTCGCTGGCCTACCAGGGCGCGGGCCGGGAGCTGGGGGTGGAGCAGATCCGCGCGATCAACCGCTTCGCCACGGGGGGCCTGCAGCCGGACCGCACGCTGCTGCTGCGCGTCTCCCCGGAGGCCGGGCGCGCGCGCCAGGGAACCCGCGCGCTCGATCCCGACCGCCTGGAGCTGGAGGGGGAGGAGTTCTTCGCGCGGATCGCCGCGGCCTACGAGGAGCTCGCGCGCGCCGAGCCGCGGCGAGTCCGCGCGATCGACGCCGCGCAGCCGCCCGAGCGGGTGCTGAGCGACGCGCTGGCCGCGATCGCGGACCTGCTTTGACCGAGGATGTAAGCCCTACCATGGCAAGCGCGATGCACCGCATCCTCGAAGGCTCCTCCCGAGCGCCGGCGCTCGCCCTCGTGGTGGTCCGGCAGACGACCCACCACACGACCAAGCTCTCCACGTGGGCGATCGTCGCTGCCGCGCTGGCGGCGCTGCTGATCGTCGTATGCCTCGTGTGGGGGGCGGCGCGCTGGTGGGCGTACGAGCCCCGCTGGACGGTCTCGTTGCGCCACTCGCTCGCGGAGGCCGGCTGGCGCCTGTCGGGCACGTGGGACGAGTTCTCGGACTGGGTCAGACTGGGACGCTGAGCGCTCTAAAATTCGAAGGTCGCCCCGCCTTTTTCCGTCCGACCCGCGCGGGATGCTGCTCGGCCCCGGTAACACAGAGTCGAGTGGGCGTCCGCAGCGGCGCCGGCGCGGAGAAGAAGGAGCGAGGCCGATATGAAAGCAATGTCCCACCCCACCACCGTCGAGGAGATGACGCCCGGGCGGGCGCTGTCGATCGAGCGCTTCTTCACGACGCCCGGGACGCATCCGTTCGACGCCGTCGAGTGGGAGCTGCGCGACGCGCGCATCGGCCACGGCGACCACGTCGCGTTCGAGCAGCGCGACGTCGAGTTCCCCAAGAGCTGGTCGCAGAACGCGACGAACATCGTCGCCCAGAAGTACTTCCGCGGCCAGCTCGGCTCGCCCGCGCGCGAGCGCTCGGTCAAGCAGATGATCGGCCGCGTCGCCGGCACGATCGCCGGCTGGGGCCGCGCGCGCGGCTACTTCGCCACCGACGAGGACGCCGAGCGCCTTCGAGGCCGAGCTGACCCACATCCTGCTGCACCAGATGGCGGCGTTCAACTCGCCGGTCTGGTTCAACGTCGGCTTCGAGGAGAGCCCGCAGTGCAGCGCCTGCTTCATCCTCTCCGTCGAGGACACGATGGAGTCGATCCTCGACTGGAACACCAAGGAGGGGATGATCTTCCGCGGCGGCTCCGGCTCGGGCATCAACCTGTCGAACATCCGCGGCTCGATGGAGCCGCTGGCCAAGGGCGGCACCGCCTCGGGACCGGTCTCGTTCATGCGCGGCGCCGACTCCTGGGCGGGCACGATCAAGTCCGGCGGCAAGACCCGCCGCGCGGCGAAGATGGTCGTGCTCGACGTCGACCACCCCGACATCCGCGAGTTCATCTGGTGCAAGGCCAAGGAGGAGGACAAGGCCGCCGCGCTGCGCGACGCCGGCTTCGACATGTCGATCGACGGCGACGGCTTCAACTCGATCCAGTACCAGAACGCGAACAACTCGGTGCGCGTCACCGACGAGTTCATGCGCGCCGTCGAGGAGGACGGCGAGTGGCGCCTGACTCGCCCGCACGACCGGCGAGCCGATCGGCGAGCCGATCCCGGCGCGCGAGCTGATGCGCGAGATCGCCGAGGCGGCGTGGCGCTGCGCCGACCCGGGCGTCCAGTACGACACGACGATCAACCGCTGGCACACCTGCCCGAACAGCGGGCGGATCAACGCGTCGAACCCGTGCAGCGAGTACATGCACGTCGAC
Source organism: uncultured Solirubrobacterales bacterium (assembly GCA_963813765.1). GTDB lineage: Bacteria > Actinomycetota > Thermoleophilia > Solirubrobacterales > Solirubrobacteraceae > Palsa-744. Next base: position 163,162 of record CAWFAB010000001.1, on the reverse strand, counting down.
GACTCCGCCTGCAACCTCGCCTCGCTGAACCTGATGAAGTTCCGCCGCGCCGACGGCACGCTCGACGTCGAGTCCTTCGAGCACGCCGTCGACATCGTGCTGCTCGCCCAGGAGATCATCGTCGGCCCCTCCAGCTACCCGACCGAGGAGATCGGCGTCAACGCGCGCGCGTTCCGCCAGCTCGGCCTCGGCTACGCCAACCTCGGCGCCTACCTGATGAGCAACGGCATGCCCTACGACTCCGACGCAGGGCCGCGGCGCCGCGGCGGCGATCACCGCGCTGATGACCGGCCGCGCCTACCGGCGCTCGGCCGAGGTCGCCGGCGGCGCTCGGCCCGTACGAGCGCTACGCGGAGAACCGCGAGCCGCACAACGCACGTGATGCGCATGCACCGCGACGCCGCCTACGCGATCCCCGACGAGGCCTGCGCCGACGGCGAGCTGCTCGCGGCCGCGCGGCGCTCGTGGGACGAGGCGGTCGAGCTCGGCGAGCGCCACGGCTACCGCAACGCGCAGGCGACCGTGCTCGCGCCGACCGGCACGATCTCGTTCCTGATGGACTGCGACACGACCGGCGTCGAGCCCGACTTCTCGCTGGTCAAGTTCAAGGAGCTCGTCGGCGGCGGGCAGATGACGATCGTCAACCGCACCGTGCCGCTGGCGCTGCAGACGCTCGGCTACTCCGAGCAGCAGATCGAGCAGATCGAGGCGCACCTCGCCGAGCACGGCACGATCGTCGGCGCGCCCGGGCCTCGAACGAGGAGCACCTGCCGGTGTTCGACGTCGCGGTCGGCGAGCGCGCGATCTCGCACATGGGCCACATCAAGATGATGGGCGCGGTGCAGCCGTTCATCTCGGGCGCGATCTCGAAGACGGTCAACCTGCCCGCAGGAGGCGACGGTCGAGGACATCGCCGACGCCTACATCGCAGGCCTGGCGCCTGGGGATCAAGGCGCTGGCGATCTACCGCGACGGCTCGAAGACCGCGCAGGCGCTGCGCACCGACGCGCAGAAGAGCGCGCCGGCGCCGGCCGACGTCGACGCGATCGTCGAGCAGGCCGTCGGCAAGGCGCTCGCCGAGGCCGGCCCGCGCCGCAAGCGGATGCCGCGCGAGCGCCAGTCGATCACGCACAAGTTCTCGATCGGCGGCCACGAGGGCTACATCACCGCCGGCATGTACGAGGACGGCACGCGTCGGCGAGATCTTCCTCACCGACATCGGCAAGGAGGGCTCGACGCTGCGCGGCATGATGAACTCGTTCGCGACGGCGATCTCGATCGCGCTGCAGTACGGCGTGCCGCTCGAGACGCTCGTGCAGAAGTTCAGCTACATGCGCTTCGAGCCCGAGGGGATCACCGGCAACCCGGAGATCCCGTTCGCGAAGTCGATGCCCGACTACATCATGCGCTGGCTCGCCTCGCGCTTCCTCGACACCGACGCCCAGGAGGAGCTCGGCATCCTCACGCCCGAGGTGCGCGCCCGCAAGGCCGCCCAGGAGGCCGCCCAGTCGGTGATCGCCTCCGACACCGCCGGCCCGAGCACGGAGCGACGAGCCGCCGCAGCGCCCCGAGGCCTCGGCCGGCAACGGCGGCGCGAGCGCGCCCGACGAGCGCGCTCACCGACACCCCGCCCGTCGTCCCGGCCCGCCTGCAGGGCCTCGACCTCGGGCCGGCCTGCAGCCAGTGCGGCGGCATGATGCAGCGCACGGGCTCCTGCTACACGTGCTCAGCTGCGGCAACAACACCGGCTGCGGCTGACGCCCGATAGCCGGCGCATATCTGCGTCCTCGGTCGCTCGTGTGCGGAGCACACTTCGCTCCTGCGTCCTTGATCTGCTTGGCTCTCGGGCGTCAGGGGCGTAGCTCAAACATCAAAGGCGAGTGATTACGCTGTAATCGTTGTGATACGCTCACCTGGATGAGCACGAAGTCGGCTCCGTTCAGCATGCGCCTCTCCAAGGGCATGGAGACGCTTGTCGATCTGGAGGCCAGGCGGACGGGTCGCAGCAAGGGGGCGGTCGTCGAGGCGCTGGCCGAGGAGGCGTTGCGGATGCGACTCTTTCCGGGCATCGCATTCCGGGGCACTGACTGGGATCGGCGCGCCTGGGTCATCGGGACCGCGCTCGATGTGTGGCAGATCGTCGACGCTCACCGCGATATGGGCTCGGTGGAAAGCATGGTTGACGGCGGAGCGGCCAGCGAGCGCCAGATCCGGCTTGCCCTCGACTACTACGAGCGGTTCCCAGAGGAGATCGACACAGCCATAGTCGAAAACCGGCGGACGATCGAGCAGCTTGAAGGATGAGTTTCCGTTTATAGTTGTCAGTCGGACGAACGTCTGAGCAGGCGCCAGACGCTCCGTGAAGCTCTTCCTCGACGCCCACATCTCGGGCCCGCGCGTCGCGCGCGCCCTGCGCGCCAATGGGCACGATGTGCGGGCTGCTGACGAGGAGCGCCCTCTCGACGGCTTCACCGATGAGGAGTTGCTGTCGCTGGCCACCGACGAAGGCCGCGTGATGGTGACGTTCGACGTCAAGGACTTTCCGGTGATCGTGCGGCGTTGGGCCGAGGCTGGGCGCAAACATGCGGGATGCGCGATCGTCGTCGGCATGGACCACGGCGAGTTCGGCGCGATCATCCGCGCAGTGGAGAGGGAGTTGCAGGCGAGACCTCAGCAGGCCGCGTGGGCGGATTACACGCTGTTCGTGGCAAGAGCGCCGGAAACCACCGCGCCGGACCGCGCCGGCTGAACGCCCGCCCGGCCTCAGGTCAGCAGCCGCTCGCCCGCGGCGCGCTCGGCCACTGCCGTACCGGCCTCGGAGCGGCCGAGCATGCTGATGAAGACGGCGGCGAAGGCGATGCCGAAGACGAGGAACTCGACGAAGCACATGCTGGCGCCGGCGAGGTGCTGGTCGTTGATCGCCGAGAGGCCGAAGGCGCGCGGGGCGCCCGCGTAGAGCGGGTACTCGGTGTGCGCGAGCCAGGTGAGGGGCACGCAGATGGCGGCGGAGGCGAGGCGCGTGAAGCCGAGCAGCGCGAGGCGCTCTCCCCCGGGACGCAGGCGCGCGCGGGGCAGGGGATCGACGATCAGCCACCAGAGGGCGAGGCCGGTGTAGAAGAGGGTGGCGTGCTCGAGCGCGTGCACGGCGGGGTGCTGGGCGGCGTAGTCGAACACGCTGGGGAGCGCCCACACCCAGGTGGCGAGCGCCCACAGCGGGATCGCCAGGTACGGGGAGGTGAGCCGCGCGAGCACGCGGCCGAAGCGCCCGCGGGGCGCCACCGCGAGCAGCGCCTCACGGGAGAGGCCGAGCGGCAGCAGCGGGCGGCGCAGGCCGAGCAGGAGCAGCGCGGGGGCGATGTCGGAGAGCAGCACGTGCTGGGCCATGTGCGCGGAGAGCAGGTAGCCGTCGCCGATCGCGTCGAGCGGGGAGAGCAGGGCGATCGCGATCGCGATCAGGCCGCCCGCGTAGGGCGCCCAGTGACCGGCGCCGACCGCGGAGGACCGCGAGGCGGCGCGCCGGTACGCACGCGCGTACACCACCGCGGCGAGCCCCAGGGCGAGGATCACGATCGGGTTGAACGTCCAGGAGCCCCAGCCGGGCACGTGCGACATGGGCATGGGCGGCATCCTATCGATCCTCGCTCAGGGGGTGCCATAGGAGGGAGGCGGGGGCGCTTCTCCGCGGATCGCGGCGAGCTCGCCGAGCAGCTGCGGCCCGCTGGTGCCGCCGAGCACGCGCAGCCGCGGCAGCCGGTAGGGGTCCTCCCCGGGCTGGGCCCAGCCGGGGACGACGGTGGTCGAGCCGCGGTAGCCGGCGGCGCGCACGGCGGCGATCACGGTGGCGTCGTAGTGGCCGGAGGGGTAGCAGAACCAGTTCGCGGGGACGTGGTAGAGCCGCTGGACTTCGGTGCGCGCGACGGCGACCTGGTAGTGCAGCGCGGAGGGGTCGAGCGCGATGAGGTCGGCGTGGCTGAAGCCCTGGGTGTCGAGCTCCCAGCCGGCCGCGACCAGGCCGCGGACCTGGTCGGCGGAGAGCCCGCCCTGGGAGGGCGGGAGGCCGGTGAGCTGGATGTTCTCCACGCCGGCCCAGCCCAGCCGGCGCAGGATGGGCAGCGCGTTGGTGTACTGGGACTGGTAGCCGTTGTCGAAGGTGAGCACGATCGGCTTGCCCGGGCGGCAGCGGCGCGCCTTCCGCCAGTTGGCCCACAGCTGGTCCATCGTGACCGCGTGGTAGCCGGCCCGCGCGAGCGCGCGCACCTGCTCGGCGAACTCTTCGGCGGGCACGTAGAGGCCGGGGAAGGGCGCGCCCGCGGGCGGCGGATTGATCACGTGGTACATCAGGATCGGGACCGCCTCGGTCCCCAGAGGGCCGTCCGCGGCACGTCCGCCCGCTGCGCGACCGGTCGCGTGCCCGGCGGCGCCCGCTCCTGCGACGTGGCGCGCGGGGGATGGAGCGGAGCCGCCCGCGGCGAGCGCCACCAAGGCGGCCACCGCGACGAGCACCGCCAGCAAGCCTCCTACAGCCAGCACCCGCCGGCGCCTTGTGAGCTCACGGCTGCGCGCCTCGCGGCGGGCGAGCCGCTCGAGGTCGATCTGCGCTCGTGGCTCCACGTTCACCCGGCACTTTCGCAGGTGGCGCGGAGGCTGGGGCTGCCGGCTGCGGAGCGGCCGGTCGGGGCTGTCAGTTGAGGCGGGTCTTGAGCGCGCTCGCGGCGGAGAACTTGGCGGCCTTGCTGGCGGCTATGTTGATCGTCTCGCCGGTGGCGGGGTTGCGTCCCAGACGCGCGGCGCGGTGGCTGACGCTGAACTTGCCGAAGCCGGCGAGGGCGACCTCGCCGCCGGCGGCCAGCTCGTCGGAGACCGTCTCGATCGTCGCGTCCAGCGCCTGGCGGGCCTGGCTGGGGGCGAGTCCGGTGCGCTCTGCGACCTTGTCGGCCAGATCGTTCTTGGTCATATTGGCACTCCTCCCGTGGTGGGGTGTGATTGCTTAAAGCGAGTAGCCTACTGCCCGGCCAGGACGGTATCTTGCCGCAAGACGCCCCTCAGGGCGGTTCAGCCCTCGTAAACGAACGGCAGCTCGTCGGCGATCTCGCGCAGCGCGGGCGCCGCGGCGTCGCGCTGCGGAGACGAGGAGCTCGCTCGCGGCAGGGCCACTCGATCGCGACGTCGGGGTCGTTCCAGGCGATGCCGCGCTCGACGGCGGGGTCGTAGTAGGCGGTCTGCTTGTAGAGGACGTCGGCGACGTCGCTGAGCACGCAGAAGCCGTGGGCGAAGCCGATCGGGACGTAGAGCTGGCGCATGTGCTCGTCGTCGAGCTCGACCGCCTCCCATTGGGCGTAGGTGGGCGACCCGCGGCGCAGGTCGACGATCACGTCGAGGATGCGCCCGCGGGCGCAGCGCACGAGCTTGGCGACGCCGGCGCCGACGTGGAAGTGCATCCCGCGCACGACCCCGCGCGCGGAGCGCGAGTGGTTGTCCTGGATGAACTGCTCGCTGGGGGGGATCCCGGCGGCGCGTGCCACTGCGCCGGTAGGTCTCGCAGAAGAAGCCGCGCTCGTCGGCGAAGACGCGGGGCTCGATGCAGGAGGGGCCCCTGGAGGCGGGTGGGCGCGACGTTCACGCGGCGGAACGCTACTCTCACTAGTGCCGGCGGCGGTGGTGGCGCTTGCGGTGGGGAGCGCGGTGGTAGATGACGATGCTGCGTTCGGCGTGTTGCGGAGCTTGTCGTACGGCGAAGAAGCTGAGGATGTGCCGTCCGGGGGGGATGTGCTGGGCGCCGTGCCAGCGCAGCGCCCCGGCGAGGGTGTGGGGGAACCCCTGGTCGGTGTAGTTGCGGATGAGCTTGCCGTCGATCTTCAGCGTGATGCGCCCGACGCCCTGGGAGTCGCGGGCGGAGACGTGGATCGGGAGCTGCCGCTGTAGGTGGTGTGATTCGGCGGCGGGAGACGTCGATTCGGGGCCCGGAGAAGACCCGCAGGGTTCGATGAGCTGGTCGCCGTTGTGGGCGTAGTCCTGCATGGCGGCGAAGGAGGGCTTGCGGGCGCCGTTCGCGCGCAGCAGACCGGCCAGTCGGCGCCTTCGTCCTGCGAGGGGGAACCAGATGGCGACCTGGACGTAGGGGTCCTGGGCGAGGCAGTGGTAGGCCTGGGCGAGGTAGGTGGCCTGCTGCTGTGGTGACGCCCTGGAGCTTCTGCCCGGCCCAGACGCCTTCGGCGCAGGTGGCCCCGGTGGTGCGCCAGCTGAGCTCGGTCATCCAGATCGGCTTGTCGTCGCCGTTGGCGAGCATCGTGGCGTGGACTTCGCGGTAGGCGAGGAAGGAGTCGGGGATCATGTGCCCGTCGTTGGTGCGGAGGAAGGCGTAGGGGGAGCTGATGTTGCAGGCGGTGTCGGTGTGGACGGCGACGGCGTCGAAGTAGCCCTTGGCGCCGTCCTGGTAGACGCCTGCAGGAAGGGGTAGTCGTTGCCGGTGAGCCCGCCGACGAGCACGGTGGCGTTGGGGTCGGCGACCTTGATGACGGGGTAGGAGGCTTTGAGCAGCGCGGCGTAGGCGGCGGGGTCGGGCGCGCCGACCCACCAGGTGGGGGAGTCCTCCTCGTTCCAGAGCTCGTAGGCGGCGACCTTTCCGGCCCAGTGCTGGGCGAGGCCGCCGAGGAACGCGGCGTAGTCCTGGGGGTTGGCGGGGGGTGTGTGTTCGTCGGTGGAGCCGGTCTCCCAGTGGGGGGCGCCGACGACGTCGATGATCACTTTCGTGCCGGGGGGGAGTTCGCGGAAGAGCTTTTCGTAGGCGGCGAGCCAGTTGGGGGCGTAGTAGCCGGACGCGGGCTCGAGATCGGACCAGGTGGCGAACACGCGCACCCAGTGCGTGCCGAGGGCTCTGAGGTCGCCGATGTGGGGGGCGCCGGTGTTGGCGAGCACGACGCCGGGCGCGGCGGCGGGCGCGGGGCCGGCGGTGGCGGCGAGCACGAGCGCGAGCAGCCCGGCGAGCAGGACTCCGGCGAGCGGCCGGCGGGGTCGGCGATGGCGTATTCGCATGTCCATCGCCCTGTGGATCGTAGATTCAGCCGGGGCGCTTGACGCCAGCCCGGGAGAATCGACAGATGGAGGGGATTTTTGGGATCGTCCGCGTGAGTGGTGGGAGCGACCGGGCGGGTGGGCGCGGGGCCTCCGTGCCCCGCGACGGGTGTCAGTCGATACTGCCGCGCGGGGCGACCCAGACGCTGGGAAAGGAGAGCGAGGTGTGCTGGGCGATGGTGTCGTAGTCGCGGTCGTGGTGCAGCACCCCGAGACCCTCGGCGGAGGCGACGGAGGCGATCAAGAGGTCGACGGGCTTGACGCGGTGCGAGACGCCGGGGGCGGCGGCAAGCTCGGCTTGAGCGGTGAGCGCCTGCGCGGCGGCCTCGGCGGTGAGCGGCGCGTGGGGCAGGGCATCGAGTTCGCGGGCGATGTCGGCGAACTGCTCGTCCTCGCGGGCGCTGTAGAGCATCTCGAGCAGGGTGGGGGGCGAGGTCCACAGCTGCCCAGCGGTGAGCGCCGCCTCGAAGGTCTTGCGGGGAGGACCGGCGAGGCGCCCGTCGAGCAGTCTGGCCCAGGCCGAGTTGTCGAGCAGCAGCGAGCGGCCGTAGCCGATCAATGCGTCCAGCCGTGCTCGCGGACCTCGTAGGCCGCGGCCGCGTCGAGACCCTCGCCGGTGCGCAGCCGCTGCACGAGATCGCGGCGAAGCTCAAGCTTGCGGGCCTCCTCGTCGCGCTCGGCCTGGAGCTCGCGCAGCCGCGCGCGGGCGCCGAGGATCACGAGCTCCCCGAGCCGGATGCGCTCACCGCAGCGGCGCAGCTCGCTGAGCGCCTCGTGGACGGGGGGCGTCTCGGTGATCGAGTGGCGGGGGTAGCGGGTCGGCATCGCTTTGAAAGTGTAGCACCAGGGTACTGCACCGGGAGAGACAAGTTCCTATCCACGCGCTCTGCGGGCCGCTGTGAGTCCGCGCTCAAGCGGCGGTTGCCGGGCTCTGCCTGACTGAGTCACGCAAACTCGCGCCGTGGGGGCACAATGCGGTACACTTACGTGATCATTCGAGGCAAAGGAAGTGAGCACGTGGCATCGACTGGCAGGCCTCCCCTTCGCGGTCTTGCCGCACTCGTCGGCAGTGAGGGCAAGCGCCAGGTTCTCCTGGAGCTTGCCCGCGACGGGAAGGGCCTGACCGTCCGCGAACTCGTGGAGCGCACCGGGCTGCAGCGCAACACCGTGAGGCACTCGCTGCACCAGTTGTCCGATGCACACCTGGTGACGTCCAGACGGGACCGGGGCCGGCTGACCGCGGCGCCCGTACCGGAGCGCGCCGCCCTGCTCGCCGATCTCGCAAAGCTGGACGAGGCAACGACGGAGGCCCACCCTGTGCCCGGACGCATGCTCACGGCGGCGGAGCTGGAGAGCTATGCGAAGCACTTGGACACGCTCCCCCGCGTCGTGATCGACGAGGACTTCGGCGAGGACGAGCTCACCGCGCCCCTGTCCTCGCTGATCATCGGCGATCCGGTTGACTGAGTCTGCCTCTACGACCGAGCAGTTGGCCAAGGCCACCTGGCTGCCCACCAAACCATTCTCTGGTGTGCCGGGCACAGGCTCGCTGCGCCAGGGCGACATGCTCGTGGGCTACTACCACCAGCTCCGCACCGAGCAGGATGCGGAAGGCCCGGGACCGGCCGGCGGCGCCTCGTACAAGGTGCCGCTGCTCGGCGAGTACGAGGATCGCACCATCGAGCTGGGCGGAGCGCGGCTCACGCTGCGGGTATGGAGCGGGTGGATGATGGTCCTCGAGCAGAGCTGCGAGATCGAGCACAAGCACCCCAACGACAGCCGGCTGCTCGTCGCGCCGATCGCGTTCCGCAAGCACTGGGATGGCCCGTTCTGGGCGAGCATCCGCGCCGCCAGCGCACCGGGATTCCTGTTCCTTGCGCCCATGAGCGCCGCCGACCGGACCCGCTACGGCGCCCACGGCTGGCCCCTCGACACCGACGCCGCGGTCGTTCTGGAGAGCACGACCTGCGTCTCGCGCCATTGCGTGCCCGGTGCCACCTTCGGCCTGGACAGCCAGATGCGCGCCGCACTGCAACAGCGCCTGGTCGACTTCTGGAGCGTACGCGGGTGGATGCGCTCCAAGCACCGCGAGAGCATCCTCGGACGGCGCATCACCGAGATCTCCCAGACCTACGAGCAGTTCCCGGGTCCCGGCAGGCTGCACAAGGTCGCACTCGACGGCGACAAGGAGATCACCGTCGGCTTCGTCTTCACGCCGTAACCCAAGCGTCGCCAGCCGCAGCCAGGTATAACCACACCCGCGCTCGCGCGAGTGGGTGGTTGGGGTGCAGCACGCGCGCATCCTGGAGGCGACGGTGCAGCTGATGGCCGCACCCGCCGCCCGCGCCCCCGCAGGCGGACGTGGAGATCCCCAGGCGCGTGCGCAGCCTGGGCGCGTACAGAGCGCGCCAGTGCCTGCTCTACCTCGCCGAGCACCCGGGAGCGAGCAACACCCACGTCGCACAGGCGATCGGCGTCCGCTACCAGGGCCAGATGTCGGTGCTGCTCACCGGCCTGGAGAAGGAGGGCCTGCTCGCTGGCCAGGGCTGGACGGTGTCGCTCAGCGGTCGTAAGCCTGTCCGCGCGGCAGGACGCGTGTTATGTAGATCAACCGCGCGTTGTCGTCCCGGATGAAGCGCACCCGCCAATCGCCGACGCGTTGGCGCCACTCGGGGCGGCCGGTGAGCTTTCGCACGTCGGTGGCATGGTCGGGATCTGCCACCAAGCGGCTAATCGCCAAGAGCACGCGCCGTCGTACCTGCGCGTCGAGTCGTGCGATGTCCTTCTCGGCGCGCTTGGCGTAGCTGACGGTCCAGCTACCCGTCGGTTCCTCGCTCATCCGTACTTGCGGAGCATATCCTCGTGGGAAATAGTACGTCCCGCGGCGATATCAGCGCGGCCCTCGGCCGCCGCCGCTTCCTCCTCGGCGGTGATCTCCTCGTCCTCCTCGGGCGCGTTGTCAAGCAGTACCAACACTGGGTCCTTGAGTTCGCTCTCGGCTGCCAGCAGCGCGCGTTCGGCCTGCTCCTCACTCCATGTGGGTGCTTGCGCTATCAGCTTTTCCTTAGCGGTCATGGAGGGAACTGTAGCGCCCACACGGGCCGTCCTGCACATGGTCTTCCGAGCCATAAAGATCGACTGCCACCTGCACCTCGCCTACCCCGCGTTTGGTGTGCGCCACCCACCCAAAGACTCGCGGCGCTCAACCGTTTTTACCCAACTACGAGAACTTCGTGGGATGGTCGCACGCCACCGCGAGCGTCAACGATCCCGAGTCGCGTGCCGGCCGCAGATCTGGCGCTCGCGCTCGCCGGTTGAGGTCGCCTCGCCTTGCGGCCGTGGGGTATTGGCACGACGAGGGCGAGCCGGACCCGAGCAGCGACGGACTTCGCCCCAGACCAGCGCCCCTGATCGCGCACCCCACACCGAGGCTTCGAGCAGGCACGCTGTAAGTTTTGTTCAGCCCATGTAGCTCCAGAGCGTCCCCCAGTGTGAGGTAGACCGGCTCGCTCCCGCCGCGCTGCTCATCCGCCTGCCGCTACTGCTGGGGAGCGGCGTCGGGGTCGTGACCGGCGAGGATCCGCAGCGCCTCGCCGTGTTCGGCGACAACGCGCTCTCCAATGCCGCGGATGCGCTCGCGGACCTTCTCAGTGGACATGATCCGCAGCTCGCCTCCGGGAAGCTCCTCCACGAGCACCGAGGAGCCCGGGGCATAGCCCTCGCGCTCGTCACGCCAGCGTCGGTCACACCCGGCCGCTACAAGCCCCCAGATGCCGTGCTCGCCTTCCTCGAGGGCCTGGGCTAACGCTTGGCCATTAAGTGCGCGGTGTGACGGCAACGTTTCGCGTGCTTCTGTCCTTGTGCGCCCTGCCGTGCTTCAAGCGTGCTTCTCAAATCCGAGCTGCCAGTCGTCTCCCTGCTACTGCTCCTACACCTCAGACAGCCTCGCTTTGCGTCACAAACTGTCGGCCTTCACGATGTACTGGTTGTGGGCGTCGATGATGACCATGCTGATGAGGCGCTTCTTGTTGCGGGCAGGAGCGACGCGGAGGCGTTTGGGCTCTTCTACGGGCGGCGCGTGGACGCCGTGCTCGCCTTCTTCCTGCGGCGCACGGGCGACCGCGAGCTCGCCGCTGACCTGACCGCGGAGACGTTCGCGGCGGCGCTGTCCGCCCTGCCGCGTTACAGCCCGCAGCGGAGCTCGGCGCTCGCGTGGCTGTTCACGATCGCACACCACAAGATGGCGGACTCGATCCGCCGCGGACAGGTCGAGGATCGGGCGCGCAGGCGCCTGGGCCTCGAGCCGCTCGTATTCAGCGACGAGGACATCGAGCGCGTGGAGCAGCGGGCGGCGGCGGCGGACGGCGGCGCTGCGCTGCTCGAGCTCGAGCGGCTGTCAGCTGAGCAGCGCGGCGCGATCGAAGGACGGGTACTCCAAGAAACCGAATACGACGAGCTGGCCCGACGCCTGAGGTGCTCGGAGTCGGTGGTCCGCAAGCGCGTGAGCCGTGGGCTCGCTGAGCTCCGCACGAGAATGAAGGAGGCCTAAGGATGGACGCGATGGACAGGTTCGGGCAGGAGCTGGTGCGGGCCGGGGGGCGCCGACACGCCGGGCGGCGGGCGCTGCCGGCGCTCTTCGGCACACGCTTCGCGCGTACATCACCGCGACGCCGCGCATCCGCGCATGTGCGTGTCGCACTCGTCGCGCTCGCGCTCGTGCTCGCCACCGCCGCGATCACGCTCGCGGCGACCGGAGTGATCCTCACGGGCTCGCCGGTCGGCACGGTGCGTGCTCCGATCGCCACCGCCGGCGAGGGCGTCCCGGTGGCGGGCGGCGCGCGGCTGCTCCCCCTGCGAGCGGCAGACCCGGCGGGCGGCCTGCCGTGGGGAATGCGGATCATCCACACCACGCGCGGCCTCATCTGCGTGCAGATCGGCCGCGTCTATGACGACCAGCTCGGACAGCTCGGCGTCGACGGCGCGTTTCACAACGACGGCCGCTTCCACCCGCTGCCGACAGACGCGCTCCCAGACGTCCTCGCAAACGCAGCCGGATGGATGACCGGAAACTGCGCGAGTCCGGGAGAAATCTACGCGGGCGACAGCGTGGGACTTGAGCTCAGCGCGGCCACCAGCCCCCGCCAGGGCGCTGGGGCGCCCGCCGACCGCCGCGAGATCTCCTTCGGGCTGCTCGGAGTGCACGCGGTGAGCGTCACCTACCGCGAAGGCTCGGAGACACGCACCCAGTCAGTGCTCCCGGGATTGGGCGCGTATCTGATCGTGCAGCGCTACACCAGCGGCAGGCCGCTGAGAAGCGTCAGCGAGACCGACGGCAGAGACGAACCGGGCAACTACAGCTCACCGGCCAGCCCCAACGGAGCGCTGACCGCGATCACCTACAGCTACGCGGGACGGTCGTGCGTCGACCGGGGCAACCTGCGCTTGGCCTCATGCGGACTCTCGGAAGTGCCGCCACAACGCCCGGCTGCGCTGCCCATCGTGCGCGAGCCGCTGCACGCACACCTGCACATCCACAACCACGTGATCACGAGCGCGCAGATCAGCTTCCACGCGCCTTACCCCGTCACGAATGCCGACGAGAACTACTCGGTGACGGCGCCGGTCTGCCGGCGCGGCCTCGCCGGAGGAGGCTCTCAGGCCGACGTCGCGCGCGGCGCGCTCGTGACCATACCCGTCGGGGGAGTTCTCTCCGAGGCATGCGGCCGGACGGTGACGTTCAAGGTCGAATACGTCAGGTTCGCGGGCGGTCTGCCACAACCCACGCCCCTCGGCAGCATCACGATCCACGAGCCGCCCGGAACGCGCCCCGTACCACTACCGAAACGCGTTGTCGAACAGAGGAGACGGTCCAACCCGACACGCAGCCTGCACGCGACGATTCATCTCACGCTTCTGCCCCAACCCCGCGCAGCGTGCAACTCTGCGTTCCTGCTCTACCCGTGCTACAAGGGCGAGGTCGGGTTCACGGCTCCCTACGCGGTCGCCTCTGCGGCCGCCGACTACTCCATCAACGGGTTCGCCACATGCAAGGCCGGTGGCCGCCCCGAAACCAGCTGGGACCTACAGCGCAACGTCAGGGCGCACGAAACGCTCAGAACCACCTCGCTCGGGCTCTTCGTGCTCACGCCCTCCTGCGCATCGAGCGAGGGGTTCGAAGTCACTTACCTGAACCAGCAGGGCCCCTCGGCAGGCGCACCCCACGAATCGGTCATCGTCGGCACCGTGACCCTGAGCAAGGCAACACTACCCAACGGGCAGAACCCGAAGCTGCCTGCGGGATGACGGCGGCGACGCCATCAGATGCCCGGTGCCGAATTAGCATGTCTACTCGATGAGCCCCGGTAAGCGGCAGCGACGCGATCCTCCTCGGCGCACCGAGCAGGCATTTGAACGAGCCTCACCGCGCCAGCGCCGTCCACTGCTCGGCGTTGTGCTCGTAGATGTCCCGCAGCACCTCCTCGACGCTGAACGTCAGCCGCCACTGCGGATGGTCGGCCCTGAACTGGTCGAGGTCGCTGATCCACCAGCGGTGATTGCCGATGCGGGCCTGCTCCGCTCGTCACCTTGATGGCGACATCTGGGAGGTGAGGGTGGACGGGGATCGGGTCATCTACCGCATCGTGTTTGCGGAGGAAGGCAGCCGGGGGCAGATCCTGTTGGCGTTGGACGGGTTCAACAAGAAGACGCAGAAGACGCCCCGGGCCACTATCGATCCAACCCCGAGTTTCCATGGCTGCTCGATGCGGCTCGCCGGCGCCGTGAGTTGCTGCGTGCCCTTGCTGGGCAGCGTGAGGAGCAGAAGCGCTCGCAGACCGCGATCGCCGCGGCGATGGAGACATCGCAGTCCTTCGTCGCGCGCCTGGAGAGTACGGCGGCCGATGCGAAGATCTCGACCGTCGATCGCTACGCGGAGAGCCTCGGCTTCGTCGTTCAGTACCACTTGATCCCGACGGTCGAGGCGGATAGCGCCCCGCCGGTCGTGGTGCACGCGTAGAGTGCCGCCTGGCCTGACGGCAGCGGGACCTTCCGGTTGGACGCGCCGGGGTGGAGGGCGAGACAGCGCACGACCGCACGGGCGCGGTGGGCCGTGGTCGTGATGGAGGTTCCCGACGAGCTTGCCGCGAAGCTCGCCGAGCTCGGGTTCGCCCGCGCCAAGGACGGCCGGCACTGGGTGCTGGAGGGCACCGAGATCCTTCTGGAGGCACCCGGTGCGTTCCTGGACGCCGACGCTGTCGTGGCTGAGATCAAGCTGCAATCGGGCCGAACAGCGAATGTCCTCTCGCGCGTAGACATGCTCCTCGACCGCCTCGCCGAGTTCCAGGCCACCGGCCACGAAACCCCCGCGCAGCAGGCGCTCGCACTTCTCGCCGGTCTATCCGAAGCTGAAGCCACTGACCTCGATGCCCGCGCATCCAACCGTCGCGTGGGAACCATCCTCAAAGTCATGCGCGAACTCGCCGATGACCTCACGGCGGGCGGCTCTCCGCCAGACAGCGACGAGCTACACGAAATCGCCAGCCGGCACGACGCGAGAAGCCGCGCAGCGCCACCGAGGCCGAGTTCCTGCGCAGCATCGGAACGCCCGAGCGCCTGATCGGTCCCCCAGCCTGAACGCTCAGCGACAGCCGCCACGCGAACCGAATTCGAGCGCAGGCGCAAGCTCAGTTGCCTCAACCTGCACCGTGCGGCAGCAGCATGATCGTCAGAGTGCCTGCACTTCACCGTAGACGGGCCGGAGAGGAGGGTTGTCCTCATCGACGGCCAGGCGGTAGCGATCTGGGTAGCGCAGCCTGGCAGGCCGCTTAGGAGACGCCTTCGTGTAATCGGCGAGCGCCGGCCCGTCCGTCGAGCAGGAGGCGGGTCTGGCGATCTTCGGGGCAAAGCTGTTCTACCCATACCAGTGGGCGACGCCGCGATCCCTGCCAAGACAGCCAGGGCCGCTGATTGACTCGAATAAGTGCCTACTTCTTGCCGCCCAGCAACCCGCCGCGCTTCTCGGGGAGAGCGAAGCCAGGCGGTGCGGTGACCGGGAGTTGTGCCGGCGGCCGGGGCTTCAGCGGAGCCTGCGTCGGTGTGGTCTGAGGAGCCTTGGTAGCCACGGCTTCAGCTTAGCCGATGAGACCGACGGTCCATAGGATGACCTCGGCGGCGAGCAGCGCGCAGCTCAGAGCCAGCCAGCGCGACAGCCATGGACGCCGCCGCGAGCACGGTGCCAGCGCGGGCCCTCAGGCCCGAGAGCGCGCGCTCCTGCTCAGCCAGCGCACTGGCGGTCAACTCGAAACTGAGCTGCTCGATCGATTCAGCCACGCAAAGGTTCTACCGATCACCGGGGACGGTACTCGCGTCCAGGGCGAGCACGCCGCTGCTTACCCCCTCTCGCCGAGCCCGCACCGTACGCGCGTAGCGACAGCAGGCGAGGTATTTGGGATCGTCCGCGTGGGTGGGGGCGCCACCGAGCGGGTGGACGGGCCTCCTGCCCCGCGTCGGGACGTGGTACGAGTGCGTGCGTGGGTTCAAAGGTCGGAGCGAGTAAGGTCTTCGCCCGGCGTGGCATATCATTGACATTCGGGGACCGATACCGTTTGAATGCGGCGCCACGCGGCGGTTCGGGGCCCCGGCCACTGAAGACCAGGACGAGACAGGCGAGATATAGGGGTGTCTTCCAGCGGGGAGGAGCCGGCCGCGAACGGCGGGGCGGGGGCTGCGCGCGCGGGGACGCGGGCGAGACATAGCCCGCTCTCGCACGAGCAGATCGTGCAGGTGCAGCACGCGCGCATCCTGGAGGCGACGGTGCAGCTGATCGCCGAGCGCGGGCTGCGCCAAGTGACGGCGCAGAGCGTGGTCGGACGGGCGGGAGTCTCGCGGCGGACCCTCTACAGCCTCTTTGGGAGCATGGAGGACTGCGCGGTGGCGGCACTGGCCCTGGTGAGACGCCGGGCGACGTTGCTCGTCTCGGAGGCGTTCGAGCGGGAGGCCGGCTGGCCGGAGGGTGTGCTGGCGGGGCTGGGGGCGCTGCTGGACTTCCTGGACAGCGAGCCGCAATCGGCGCGGGTGTGCCTGGTGGAGACGTTCGCGGCGGGCCCCGCGGGACTCAGCCTGAGAGCACGCGAACTACAGGGGCTCGCGCCGCTCCTGGACGCCGGACGCGCCCAGGCGCCGCCGGGGCATCCCCACGCGTTGAGAGCGGAGGCGACGATCGCCTCGGTGGCGGGGATCCTCCAAATACGGCTGGTCACCGGGGAGGCGCCGCCCTTCATCGATCTGCTCGCCCCGCTGGCGGGCGTGGTCCTCTCGCCCTACCTGGACGCCCCCTCGCTCCAGCGAGAGCTCGAGCGGGCGCAGCGCCTGGCACGCACGATCGCCGCGGAACGCCCCTCGCACCCGCCGCCCGCGCCCCCGCAGACGGATGTGGATATCCCCAGGCGCGTGTGTCTAGCTGTGTGCGTAACTGTTCTGTAGTGCCCTGCGGAACGGTATAGTAGACGAGTGGCAAGCACGAAGGAGAAAGGTTCGAGCGATGCTGCCGATGCGCACTATCGGCGGCGCGTTGTTGACAGCGAGCTCGACGAACTGTTTGGCGGCCTGCCGGCGATAGCTCTCGAGGGCCCGAAGGCAGTCGGCAAGACGGCCACCGCGCTGATGCTCGGGCCATGAGGAGCTGGCATTCCGAGGGAACGATCACGGTCGTTCTGTCCTCCGGCGAGCGTCTGCAGTGCTGGGATGCCGAGAAGCTCGCGCGGGAGACGCTGGCCGCTGATGCGGCCTGACCGATCCGCTGTAGCAGTGTTGCGATGGCGGCAATCAGAGCGTGCCCGGCACAGCGAGCCACTCGCTCTCGAACGCGAGGCTCGTATGCTCGGCGAGTAGGTCGTAGTCGCCGTCATAGTGCAGCACGCCCGCTTCGGCTCTGTGCGCGCACGCGGCGATCATCACGTCCAAGGGCGCAAGGCGGTGGTGACCGATCTCGGCGAGCTCCCGCTGCGCCTGCAATGCGAGGCGCTCGACCTCGCTGTCGATCGCGACTCGGGGCAGTTGATCGAGGCGTGTCATCAAAGCTTTGCGGTCCGCCGCCGAACGCGCCGAGTAGCCGGCCTCCAGCAGGAACGGCAGGCAGACCGCGATCTCCTCCCGGTCCATCCACTCGGCGACCGTCTTCGCGCGGTCCTTCGGAACGGCTCCTTGGACCAGGCGTGCCCAGGCCGAGTTGTCGAGCAGCAGCACGCTACTCGTCGTAGTTGGCGATCAGCCCCAGGCGCTTGACCTCTTCGGCTGCGGCAATGTCCATCTTGGGGCCGTTGCCCTCGAGAATCCATTCGGCGAGCTCTTTACGGGCCTGGCGGGCTTTCTCACTCTGATCGGGCAGCCGGCGCGCCTTCGCGCGGGCGCCCAGGATCACCAGCTCGGCGTAGTCGATCCGCTCGCCGTTCAGACGAGCGCGCAACTCATCAAGCGCCTCCTTCACCGGCGGGGTCTCTGTGACCATATGACGTGGGTGAGCGGTTGGCATTGGGATAAGTGTAGCACCGTGAAGCACCGATGACCCATCGCCGTTCTCCACGAACAGCGAGTGGGTGGTCAGGTCGATCGACATCTCCGTGTCGATCCCCCCATGCCAGCGATGGCCCTCGGGCAGCTCCAGGCGTGTAAAGCTCGTCGGAGGACGCGGAGGCGCCGCTCGTCGAGGGTCAGGACGTCGCGTGAGCGGTGCCGCTCGGCGAGGACCACGATCGATGCGTCGGCGAGGCTGATCCCGAGGTCGGCGTAGCGGTCGATGATCGCCTGTGCGCGGGCGATGTCGGCGCCCGTCATCGCCTCGAGCGGATAGGCGCCTCGTTGCACCTCTTCGAGCAGGCCGGTGCGCGCGGCGGCCCCGACGCGTGAGGTGAGCCGCGTCGGGGCGCGGTGCCGCCGCCGAGCCTCACCAACGGTCCCCGGGCGCCTCCACGGCCCGCGCACCGAGAGCGCTGAGCGTCCAGGCGTTCGCCTGCCCCGGGTGCCCGGCGCGCTTGTCGGGCAGGCCGTGGCGGCTGCGAGAGAGTGCGTTACGACCCCCGGGTCCGTTCGATACCCGATGCGAGCGCTGGACAAATTGCGTGCGACTGCGCTGAACCGGCCCTTTGCGATGCTATCATCACGGATATATACGGGAAACCCGTAGATTCTCGTGAAGACTCGGTGATGGATCGGCTGTACGCGATCGCCGAGGCCCAGGGCGGCTTTCTCGCCGCGCACCAGGCCGTTGACGCCGGCATCCCGCGCTCCACGCTCTCCTACCACGCCACCGAGGGCAGCGCGCTGGAACGCGTCGGGCACGGCGTGTACCGGATGCGGCGGTTCCCGACGCCGCCGCACGGCCATGTGGTCGCCGGGTGGCTTGCGCTCGCGCGCGCCGACGGCGTGGTCTCCCACGAGAGCGCGCTGGAGCTCCTCGATCTCGCCGACGTGGTCGCCGACGAGGTCCACGTCACCCTGCCGCGCGCCAAGCGCGGGCTGCGCACCCCGCCCGGTGTGCGCGTCCACTTCACCGGCCGGCCGATCGACCGCCGACAGCGGCGCCAAGTGCACGGCATCCCGGTGACCGGCGTCGAGCGCACCGTGGCCGACGTGCTGCGCGGCGGCGGATGGACGGAGCAGACCGACCTCGCCGTCCGTCAAGCCGTCCGACGCGGCCTCACGACCCGCCGGCGGCTGGAGGCCGCGCTGCCGGCCAGGTGGCGCCCGCGGCTCGACGGCGCCCTCGACGGGGGCGCAACGTGAGGTACCGCACGTCCACGGCGTTCCGCACGGCGCTCGAGGCTCGACTCAAGGCGGCGCAGCGCGACGGAGTCGGCCTGTCGCGGCTCCGCAAGCGTGTGGCGTTCGAGCGTCTGTTGGCACGCCTGAATGCCGTGGCGCCAAACGCCTGGGTGCTCAAGGGAGGGTTTGCGCTTGAGCTGCGACTCGGTGCCAGAGCCCGCACGACGAAGGACATCGACGTCGATTGGGCAATCGGCGAGGACGAGGCGGTCGAACTGCTCCTCGCGGCCCCCGCGGCAACGCTCGACGACTGCTTCGAGTTCGCAGACATCGCGCCTGAGGTGGTCGAGGTGCAGCGCGCGCGGATCCTGGAGGCGACCGTGCAGCTGATGGCCGAGCGGGGGCTGCGGCGGGTGACGGCGGACAGCGCGACCGGGCGGGTGCGCGCGGGGCCTCCGTGCCCGGCGTCGGGGGTGTGGCGTGTTCCCGCCCGGCCCTCACCAGGCGTCCCCAAGCGCCTCCACGGCCTGCTGGCCGTGGGCGCTGAGCGTCCAGGCGTTCGGACGCCCGGCTCTCCTGGCGCGCTTGTCGAGCAGGCCGCGGCGCTCCAGGCGCGCGAGGAGTTCGGAGGTTTGCCCGACGTGGGAGATGCCGACGCCCGCCGCGACCTGCCGGTTGCTCGCACCGGGGTGGCCGGCGAGGTAGCGCACGACCGCGCGGGCACGGTGCGCCGTGGGGATGTGCAACGCCTTCGGGAGATCCCCCGCGTGCGGCGGCGAGGGCTCGGCGAGACGCCGCCGGGAGGCCTCCCGCTCGATCGGCCCGACCCGGGTAAGAGCGCGCGCGAGCGAGGACGCGTCGAGGTAGGGCGCGAGGACGACCTCCCCGAGCGCGGCGAGCAGGCCGATGAACGGCGGCGCCGCCCCGCTCACAAGGCGCGCCCGCAGGAGCCATTCAACCGAGCCGATCGTCGCCTCGGCGGTCAGCGGGGAAGGCCGCCGGTCCGCCGACGCCTACGCGCTCCCCGCTTCGAGGAGCGACTGCAGCGCGGCAAGCTCGCGTGCGACGCTCCAACGCGGGCGGACCCGACCTACACCAGATTGCTCGACCGACCGTCGTGCTTGGCCCAGAGCGACAATTGTCGCGTGCGACTTCCGCTGTCAACTTTCACGGCTGGCCGGGAGCGGAGGTCACTATCGCAAGGCTCGCTTTAGGCGCCATCAAATGATCATACGCATAATAGTTCCAGGTAGACCTGTTCCAGTAGAACTCTCCGATAGTGTTGTCGGACTCGTTGAACAGAATCCATTGTTCCCCCGTAGACGAATCACGCACTGCCGCAGGGTTGGTTTCTGGCGCGATCAGATGGTTGTATGCAGAATAGTTACACGTAAAACCAGTATAGTAACACTCCCCGAGAGTGTCATCCGACTCAGTGAAATACACCCACAGTTGATCGGTAGCCGGATCACGCACCACCGCCGGGCTGGTCTTAGGCGCCATCAAATGGTCATACGCATAATAGTTCCACGTAGACCCGCTCCAGTAAAACTCCCCAATCGTGTTGTCAGACTCATTAAAGAAAACCCACTGCATGCCATTGGACGGGTCACGCACCACCGCCGGGCTGGTCCCAGCGGCGATCAGATGGTTGTATGCAGAATAGTTACATGTAAAACCAGTATAGTGACACTCCCCGAGAGTGTCATCCGACTCAGTGAAATACACCCACAGTTGATCGGTAGCCGGATCACGCACCACCGCCGGGCTGGTCCCTGGGGCAATCAAATGATCATACGCATAGTAGTTCCAGGTAGAACCGTTATAGTAAAACTCCCCGAGGGTATCATCCGACTCCGTAAAGAAGACCCACTGATGCCCAGTCGAAGGATCACGCACCACCGCCGGGCTGGTTCTCGGAGCCATCAAATGTTCATACGCATAATAGTTCCACGTAGAACCAGTCCACCACAACTCCCCGATCGTGTTGTCAGACTCATTGAAATACACCCACTGTTGTCCGGTCGAGGGATCACGCACTACCGCAGGGTTAGTTCCCGGAGCAATCAGGTGGCTAAAAGCTGCGTAGTTCCAGTTAGAACCGTTTCCAAAAAACTCGCCGATCGTGTTGTCGGACTCATTGAAATAGCTAAATATCGATAACGGAGTCGTAAATGTTTGGTCGCTACCGTAGGTAGTACCTCCGCTGCCGCTCGCCACCAGCCGGTAGTGATAGATCGTACCTGGCTGCAAGCCAGTCGCGGTAGTGGTTGCTGGCACCGAACTAACGCCTGACCCAACATCCATGCCAGGGGGATCGGCGCATCATGTTCGTAGTGGGATGCGGACAGTCCATATTCAAAGTAGCAATGGGCATCCGATCCGTACGGGTTCACGGTGCCATTGAGGGTAGCCTGCCCTTCCTTGACTTCCGACGCCGCCCCGGTGCTCACCGTTGGTGGCCGTGGCTGGTAGATGGTGCTGAGTTGCAGGTTCGCTGAGCTACCACCCAGCACTTTGAGTTGACCCCATCCCTCCACCCCTTGCTCGATGCCGATGAGCGCATAGTTTTCGGGGTTGAGCGAAGGCTCGGCGTATTCTGGGCGGGGGCAGGCGCTCCTGTCGGCTTTGATCGCGTTCAGCAAATTGGTCGCGGTGATGCCCGCCGTGAAATGCCTCCAGCCGGTCGATTCGAAGATGAAGCTGTTAGCGGACCCTGGATACTGGGTCGCGAACTGCGCGCTGGGGTAGAACAGGCTGACGAGCGTGTCGAGGTTGTGCCCGCCACCACCCGAGCAGGTCCCGACTCGCTCCCAGCCCCATTCGGCGGTGTTGTACTTAGAGCGCCACTCCTCGATGCCAGTACTCGAGCACGTCGCCCGAGACGTAGGCGTTCACGGGGTGTCGCGGTCGGGGTGGGGATTCCTTTGTGTGAGTTCGCGTGCCGGCTGTGTGAGCGCCGGATGGGACCTGCGGGTCAGGGGCCTTGCGCGGCGGCGGGCAGCAGCGTGGGGATCGGCTGGCGGTGGTGGGCGGCGGTGGCTGCTTGTGTGAGCCAGCCGAGGACGGGGCGGTCCTGCAGGCGGCAGGTCTCGCGGTCCGACTGGATGCGCTCGATCCAGCGGCTGCCCTCCTCGGACTGGGTGCCGCCTTGGAGGCGGCGCATCAGCACGGCGTGACGGACCGCTCTCTCCGCCGCATTATTCGTGGGGCTTATCGCGAGGTCGGGAACGTCGCAGAACGTCCACAGCGCCTCGTACTCCTTGAGCAGCCCGGCGGCGAAGTTCGCTGTGCGAGTGTGAGTGCCCCCGGCGCACTGCTCCAGCAGCACGCGGATCTGCGCTCGCAGCGGCGCGAGGCGCTCGGAGAGCCATTGCGGGTCGTGGCCGTCCTGTAGGTAGGTGCGGTGCGCGGCGATTACCTCGCGTGCGAGCTTGACGAGCGTCTTGCCGCGGCGGCCACTCACGCCGGCACGCTCGGAGACCTCGACGAGCTCGGCGAATGACGTGACACCAGCAGAGCTGCTGCTGCAGAACGTCAAGGAAGTGATACCCCGCGTAGCGGTCTGAGACGACGAACCCGCCGAAATCCTCCCCCAACAACGCCTTCGCCGCGGCCTGGCTGCGCGTCGGGTCGATCCGATAGCACGCCACGAGCGCCGAGGCGGCGACCCACAGGTACTGCTGCGCGCCCGCGAGGCGCCATGTCGTCTCATCGGCGTGGATGACCTGCGCGTCCTGGATCGCGGTGCGCAGCTCGGCCCACGGGTCGGCCATGACCCGGCTCATCCGCATGATCGCGTTATCGACAGACCCCTTGCACGCCGGGATCCCGAACACCTCAACGACCACCTGGCGGACCTGCTCACGCGAGAGCCTGAACACGCCGGCGAGCATCGCGATATGCGCATCCAGCCTCGGCCCGAACCCCGACAGCGCGCCCGCCGAGAGCGACGCGAGCGTCGCCTTCTGACACGCCGGACAACGCAACCGCAGCCGCAGGTGCTCGAACACCAACGGGCGGACCGGCGGCAGCTCGAACTGCTGATGGCACACCGGATCACCGACGCGCTCCTCGCTGCCATCAAACTCACGCCCGCACTCACAGTAGTCCGGCAGATGATCAACACGTTTATCGACACGCTCGGGCGCGACCAGCTCGCGTGTCTTGCCCTGATGCCCGGGCTGGCCGCCGGACTTGCGCATCGAGCGCTTATAGGACTCCCGCGCCAACCTGCGACGCTCAGCCCTGGACTTCGGCGGATCAGACGACGGCGGCATGCTGCTATTCGACGAGTTCATGCCCGACTGGCGCTCGAGCTCCGCGATGCGATCCTCCAACCGACGGATCACCACCAGCACCGCATCGATCCCCTCCGCGTGAAGTGCCTCTACCTCATCCCGCCGCACCCACGCAAGATTCCATGCATCACCAAGGAACCCTGCTCAACGCCACGACACCCCGTGACCGCCTACGCCGAGACCGCGTCCTCGAGGATCGGGCATACATACCCCCATCCGCCGACGCTTTTGGTTTCGTAGGGCGTAAAGGTGTACGGGTTGGCTTCAGCGGAAAGCACGAGCGACGGTTCGCCGAACCAGCTCGCCCACGGCCGATCGTTGAGGCCCTGTTCGTGAAACGACACATAGTGGTGCATGCCACAAGTTCTTTTGCAGTTGTTTCCCGTCACTTCATCGCGAACCTCTTGACCCCAGTTGGCGCCGTTTGCCTGGCACACGTCCCCATGCGCGTCGCTCTCCTGGTAGTTGCCGTAAGGAGTAGGCGTCGTATAACCCGTGTAGCCACCCTGGTTGTTGCCCTCCTGGTAGGTGATGTAATCCCCGATCTTGTAATAGTTGCAGTAGTCCCCATCATACGGCAGGCCGATATCTTCGCCGATCCCCTGTTCGCTGACTTCGTCCATGTGCGCCAGACCGCCTTTGAGTCCGCCACCCACCGACAGATAGCCACCACCCACAGAGTCACATGCGGACGAGGAGGACCCAAGCTGCCCGGTCTGCCAGCAGGTCGAGTTGTTTTCGCCGTACCAGTAGAAACTGGAGGTAGCGTACGCCGCAGACGCAGCACCCAGCAACAGAACCACAGCCAGTAGCGCGGCAAGCGCCATGCGACGAACTACCAGGCCCGTCCAGCGCCCGCCGATCAATTCGCGCCGGTCCACTCTCGATGCCGCATCTAGCTCCCGACCAACTCGTTGCAGCGCGCTACGACTGCTGCCGGCCATCTCTTCCCCTTTGTTCGACGCGATTGGGATTGACACCAACCCGATGTGCGAGCCTTGCCTATGGCGATAGTCAAGGCTCTTTCGGCGAGCCTATGAGGTGCCTGTGCGTTCTGTCAAGATGGCACAAGATAGAACTGTGCAATGATTATCAATAAGTCATGCTGCGTGCAGTTGTCGTCTATGAATGTTAATACTTAGATCAACAGTCGTCGAGTCTGATCGTGCCCACTGACTGTCAGCCGGCGTAGAGGCAGCCGACGGCCAGCTCGCCCTCACCGCAAGTCTCGTAGGGCCTCTGCAATCAGCTTTCCGCGAGGCGTTAACCACCACTCATTGGAGCGTCCAGCACCGCCAGCACGTTTGACGAGCAGACCCAAGAGCTCCAGGCGCGCGAGCAGCGCAGACGTCTGGCCATGGTGCGAGATTTCGATACCGTCCGCGACGGCGCGGTTGCTCGCGCCTGGATGCTCGTCTACGTAGAGCAGACACAGACGTGCCCTATGCGCGCTCGGGGCTCGTAGCGCGTTTGGGATCGGCACGTCGGACCGCCGCGGCAGTGCGCTCTCTTGGGCGATCGTCTGGGCGAGCCGTTCTGCTCTCGCGGTCTCCTCGACCAGCGACTGTGGGTCCACGTACGGCGCGATGACCAGGGCAGCCAGCGAGCCGAGCAGGTCGAGAAACGGCGGTGCCTGCCCGGTGACCAGCCGGTTGTGAAGGATCCCCGCCACGGACGCCACCACCGCCTCGGCCGTCAGCACCGAGGTCTGAGGGCCCGCTGGCGCCTGTGCCAAGGCCGCATCAACCATGTGCTTGAGCACCTCGAGCTCTCGCGCGCGGTACTCCAATGCAGACGGGCCCGCCGCGAGTGCCTCCACCAAGCAGACGCGCGCCAGCAACGGCTCGGAGTCCAGGAGGCGCAGCAGCGCTGCCATCCCGGCCAGTATCTTCTCCTGCCATGGACCGCTCTTGTCGAACGCATCGGATATCAGCGCGGTCGATCGGCGCATCCCGGAGTCCAGCACCGTCATGAAGCAGGCATCGAAGTTCTCGAAGACCTCGTAGAACGTGGCGCGTGAAACGCCCGCCCGCGCGACTACCGCCGCGACCGTGGCGCCTCCCAACCCTTGCTCGCCCACGACCCGCACCATCGCCTCCATGATGCGCGCGCGCTGCATCTCCATCACCTGATCGCGCGAGACCGGTCTGCGTGTCGCGCGCGTCCTACCGTCGTTGCTCACAACGTCGGGCCTCTCCCGAACGCCAGGGTCTCTCCTGAACTCCGCGATCGAGTCTCATCCAAACCGACCGCTGAATCTCTGCTGGCTCTGACCTTCAACCAGGCTCCCAGAGGGCCTGCCTGCAGTGTGGTCTTCCCACCCCTCTTCCTGGTTGATATCCATCCCACCAGCATCTTCTGTCCCAATTGTATCTGGAACAATTGGGACAGGTACCGAAGCATGGTCGGGCTATGCCCGACCCGCTCGACGTCTTCGCCGCCAACCTTCGACGGATCAGGCAAGAACGCGGTCTGAGCCAGGAGCGGCTCGCGCATAGCTCCGATCTCAACATGACCCACGTCGCGAAGATCGAGCGCAGCGAGCGCGAGCCAGGCGTTCGAACCGTCTCCAAGCTGGCAAAGACGCTGGGCGTCTCCGCTTCGGAGCTGTTCGAGGGCATCGACGGGCGCAATGCACACAAGGACGGCGACTCTGGTCACATCAAGCAGCTGCCGTCACATCAAGGCCGCTCTTGACTGCGAATCCTTTGATCGCGGCCCCTCGGAGTACTCCCGCCTGGCGAAGACCGCCGTCGATCGGCTCGCCCACGCACCAACGCGTCGCGCCAAGCTTGCGGAATCGTCTCGGCGGGCTGCATCGCGTCAACATTTATCACCGCTAAAGCAATATGTCAAGGAATTGGTTATACGATTGATTCATGTATCTGGCGGATACGTTTGATCAGGCCGCTGTCCAGCCGAGGGACGGTGTGGGACGGCTATGAATCACTCGTATGAACACAGGATCTCTCCGATGTGACAGCCTGGCTGCGCGAGCCGCGAGACACGTTGTGCCGGCCGGTAACGCCTACGTGATCCAGCTGGTGGGCGCGCCCACGATGGGCCTGTGGCCAAGACTTGGAGGCTCGTCGTCGGGAATGAGTAGACTGGTGCCCGCAAATTACACAAGCACTGGCCGCCTGGACCGATCCTTCGGTAAGGACAGGTTGCCCGTACTGGCGGAATGATTCGGTCGGGTGGCCGGGGGCTGCGATGCCCCCGGCCACCCGACCGAATCATTCATACTGCCGAGAAGCGATCCTCGTGCTCTCCGAGACCACCTGGAAGCCCGCGATCGACGGTGATACACGCCCCTACCTTCTCACGGTCACCTACAGCTCGTAAGGAATTAAGGCTAGACCGGGACCTTTGGATGGAAGACCCCGTTACGGAATATGAGAAAGTTCACCGAGACGAGGGCTGCGACGGTTACGAAATATACGAGATCGACGGGCAGTCCGAGCGCCGCCGGCAAGACCGAGGTCGATGCTGCGGTGAGCCCATACTGGGCACCGGCGACCACCAGGTAGCGGGCTGCTTGATGGTTGAGCGGCAAGGCATACTCCTCGTGGTGAGCCCACACGAAGAACCGCTGTAGTGTGAAATGAACCGACAGCCCAACGCTAAAGCCGATGAGAAGCGCAATCTGAAAGGGCAGCCCCACCACGTCGGCCAGCACAGTCGTGGTACCCAGATAGATGACGGTCACCGTGCACCCAGTCAGAACGTAGCGAGCACCCTGCCCGAGTAGACCGGAACCTCGCAAGCGCAGACCCCACGCTCGTAGCGCACGGTGACCGGAGGCGCTCGGCGTCTGCGGGGGGCGTGTCATGCGCTTAACGTAGAGGAGCGCCACGACGGGTGCCGGACCGGGCCCGCAAGGCGCCCGGGGTCGAGCACGTCTTGGCCGGACGACACCTGGCCCGGCTGTCTGCGCAGTGCGGCGGGGACTTGATCCCGAGACTGGACGGCGACGAGGTCCCGAGTCGGAGGCGCTACGGCGACTGCTCGAACGAGCCGTAGCTATATAGCAGCCCGCCCCTGATGGGAACCGCCAACTGCGGGTCCGGCGCAGAAGCCCAGGGGAGCATATGGTACCTTCAGGCGCTATATGGGTCGGACATCGAGCGACACAGGGGCCCGCAGAACTTGATCCCATACCGACAAGGTCTACTGCTACCCGCTCCATGGAAGCAGTGATCGACATCGAAAGCGCGACCCTCGCCGACGGTATCCGTCGAACCGTTATCGAGCAGTCCAAGCGCGCGAACGTCGGGCCACATCGGCTCGGCGCTGTCGATCGCCGACATCGTCGCCGCGCTCTACGGCGGCGTGCTCGCCTACCGGCCTGGCCGATCCCGACCGCGACCGCTTCGTCCTGTCGAAGGGCCACGCCGCGCTCGCCCTCTACGCCGCGCTCGAACTGACCGGACGCGTGCCCTCCGGGACGACCGCGCAGCGTACTGCACCGACGGCACGCTGCTCGGCGCGCACCCCGAGCACGACCTGCGACGGCGTCGACTTCTCGCACCGGCTCGCTCGGCCAGGGCCTCTCGATCGGCGCCGGCGCGGCGCTGGCGGCACGGCTGCAGGGCTCCGCGCGCGCGTGCTTCGTCGTTCTCAGCGACGCCGAGTGCAACGAGGGCTCGGTCTGGGAGGCGGCGATGTTCGCCGCCCACCACCGGCTCTCGAACCTCGTCGTGATCGTCGACCTCAACGGCCAGCAGGCGCTCGGCTACACCGAGCGACGTGCTCGACCTCGCGCCGCTCGGCGCAGCGCTGGCGCGCGTTCGGCTGGGACGTCCACGAGGTCGACGGCCACGACCTCGGACGCGCTGCAGGCGCACCGGGATCTGGACTTCGTGGACGGGAGCCGCCGCACGTGTCTGTCGCCGCACACGACCTTCGGCAAGGGCGTCTCGCTTCATGGAGAGCGAGATCGACTGGCACTACCTGCCGATGACCGACGAGCGAGTACGCGCAGGCACTCGGCCGAGCTGGAGGCGGCGCCGGCATGAGGGACGACTTCGTCGCAGACGCTCGCCGAGCTCGCCGAGCGACGGACGAGCGCGATCGTGCTGCTCACCGGCGATCTCGGCTTCGCGCGCGCTCGAGCCGTTCGCCGAGCGGTTTCCCGACCGCTTCTTCAACGTCGGCGTGGCCGAGCAGAACATGGTCGGGATCGCGACCGGCCTCGCCGAGGCCGGCTTCGTCCCGTTCGTCTACTCGATCGCGACCTTCGCGACGATGCGCCCCTACGAGTTCATCCGCAACGGCCCGGTGCTGCACGACCTGCCGGTGCGCATCGTCGGCGTCGGCGGCGGATTCGACTACGGCCACAACGGGATCACGCACTTCGCGCTCGAGGACTATCGCGGTGATGCGCGCTCAGCCGGGTCTGACGGTCGTCGCCCCGGCCGACAGCGCCCAGGCACGCGCCGCGGTGCAGGCGACGCGCTGAGCTGCGCGGGCCCGATCTACTTCCGGCTCAGCAAGCAGGGCACGCCGGTTCCCGGCCTGGACGGTCGCTTCGAGCTGGCCGCGCCCAGCTGATCGGCGACGGCGGCGATGTCGCGCTGATCGCGATCGGCTCGGTCGCCCGCGAGGCGTCAGCGCGCGGCGGAGCTGCTGGCCGAACGAAGGTGTCGCCGCAACCGTGGCGGTCGTCTCGACGTTCAATCCCGCGCCCGTCGAGGATCTCGCCGAGCTGCTGGCAGCGCGTATCGCTGGCGATCTCCGTCGAGGCGCACTACCTCAACGGCGGGCTCGGCTCGCTGGTCGCCGAGACGATCGCCGAGCACGGGTCTCGACTGCCGCCTGATCCGTGCCGGCGTCGAGCGCCACGCCGGCAGCGGGACTCGCGCGGCAGCCAGCGAGTACCTCGCAGGACCGCTCGTCGGCCTAGCTCGGCGCATGCGGCTCGCGGCGCACGGCGCAGAGCGGGCGCTCGACACTCGCCGCACGAGCGTGAAGAGTCAGCGCCGTCATCGCCTGCTACCGCGACGCGCCGGCGGTGCCGATCATGCACGAGCGGCTGAGCAGGCGTGTTCAGCGAGCTCGGCGCCGACTACGAGATCATCTTCGTCAACGACGGCAGCCCGGACAACGCGCGAGAGGTCCTGGCCGAGCTCGCCGGCGCGCGACCCCAAGGTGGTGGTCATCAACCACGCGCGCAACTTCGGCTCGCAGAGCGCGTTCACCAGCGGGATGCGGATCGCGACCGGCGACGCCGTCGTGCTGCTCGACGGCGACCTGCAGGACCCGCCCGAGCTGATCCCGGAGTTCGTGGAGCGCTGGCGGAGGGCTACGACGTCGTCTACGGCGAGCGGGTCGAAGCGCGAGACGACGGCATTCGATGCGATCGCGCCTACAAGCTCTTCTACCGCGTCTTCCGCCGGCTCTCCTACGTCAACGTCCCGCTCGACGCGGGCGACTTCGGACTGCTCGACCGCCGCGTCGTCGACGCGCTGAACGCGCTGCCCGAGACGCACCGCTTCCTGCGCGGCCTGCGGGCATGGGTCGGCTTCGACAGACCGGCGTGCCGTACGTCCGGCCGGAGCGGCATGTTCGGCACGACCACCAACTCGCTCATGCAAGAACCTTGGCTGGGCGCGCCGGGCGATCGTCTCGTTCTCCTATGTGCCGCTCGATCTGATCACCTGGCTCGCTCTGGTCTACGGTGGGCGTCTCGTTCGCTCGGACTCGTGGTCGCAGCTCGTGCTGCGACGTCGTCGACCCGAGCCTGGCGCCCAAGGGTTTCACCACGCTGATCGTCGGCATCCTGTTCATCGGCGGCATCCAGCTCCTGTGCCTGGCGATCATCGGCTCATACCTGGCGCACATCTACGAGGAGGTCAAGCACCGCCCACCCTTCCTCGTCGAGAGCGTCCTCAATGCCCCCACCGAGGCTCCCCCGGAGAATGGAGCCGCCACCATCGAGGGTGGATCGCTGAAACGTGAGCAGGTCCCGCAGCCGTGACCGACGTTCTCGACACGGAGCTGCCCGAGATGCGCACCACCCGCTGCGCGATCTGCGATCGCGAGGGCGATGCCGCGGAGCGCTGGCCCGCGACCTTTGACCCCGAAGCGTTCAGCGCTCGTGTCTTCTCGGCCCGACGTCTGCCCGACCGCGTTCACTACCGCATGGTCACCTGCAACACCTGTGGCCTTGTGCGCTCGGATCCGGTCGCAAGCGAGGAGCTGCTCGCGACGCTCTACGCGTCCAGCAGCTTCGACTACGGCCAGGAGGTCGAGTCGATCCAGGCGACCTACGGTCGCGCGCTCGGCTGGCTGGAAGCGCGCTCACCGCGACGCGAGGCGCTGCTCGAGATCGGCTGCGGAAACGGCTTCTTCCTGCAACAGGCGCGGCGGCAAGGCTGGAGGGAGGTGCGTGGTGTGGAGCCGAGCGCCGACGCCGTCGCGAAGGCTCCGCCCGAGCTCGACGGCGCGATCGTGCAGGACGTGATGCACGGTGGACTATTCGCCCCGGAGAGCTTCGATGCCGTGTGCCTATTCCAGGTGCTCGATCACATCTCCAACCCCGTCGAGCCTGCTCGAGGAGTGCCTCGCGGTCTTGAAAGGAGGTGGGCACATCCTCGCCCTCAACCACAACGTCTGCGCCTGGTCCGCCCGGCTGCTCGGCGAGCGAAGTCCGATCGTCGACATCGAGCACACCTACCTGTACTCGCCCGCGACGATGCGCAGCATCTTCGCGAAGGCTGGCTTCGCCGATCCGCGAGTACGCAGCGTGCGCAACACCTACAGCCTGGCCTACCTCACGCAGCTTGTGCCGCTGCCCGCCGGACTCAAGTCCCGGCTGCTGCCGGCTCTCCGCGCAGGCCCGGCGGGCCGCGTACGAGTGACTGTGCCCCTCGGCAATCTGTGCCTGATCGCGCGCAAGCCGGGTTGACCGCCGCGGTGAGAGCGCTTGTTACAGGCGCCGCGGGCTTCCTCGGCGCAAACCTCGTTCGACATCTGGCTGCCGCCGGGCACGATGTGATTGCCCTCTCGCGCTCCCGCGGCGCCTCGTGGCGGCTGGAGGAGATCGCGACCGAGGTGCGAATACTCGAGCTCGACCTCCGTGACACCACCGCGATCGAGCGGGCCGTCGCTGCGACCAGGCCGCAGTGGGTCTTCCACATGGCCGCCCACGGCGCCTACTCCTGGCAGACCGACCTTGAGACGATGATCGGCGTGAACGTCGCTGCCACAGCGGCACTGCTTGCGGCCGCGCGCGCCGCCGGCGTGCAGGCGTTCGTCAACGCGGGCTCCTCATCGGAGTATGGCCTGAAGACGCACCCACCGCGTGAGGAGGAGTGGCTGGAGCCGAACAGCTACTACGCCGTCACGAAGGCCGCCAGCACTCATCTCACCGCGCTCGCCGCAGCGGAGGGCCTTCCGGCGGTGACGCTGCGTCTGTACTCGATTTACGGCCCCTGGGAGGATCCAGGCCGTCTCGTGCCGGCGCTGGTGCGCGAGGCGACTCGCGGGAGGCTTCCGCCGCTGGTCGGCCCGGAGACGGCTCGCGACTTCGTGTATGTGGATGACTGCTGCGACGCGCTGCTGCGCGCGGCACAGCGCGGCGCGCCCGGCGGCCCCGGCGCAACCCTAAACATCGGCTCCGGAGCCCAGACACGTCTCGACGAGCTTGTCGACGTGGCACGCCGCGTTCTGGGTGTGACGACACATCCGGAGTGGGGCACGATGGACCCGCGCGACTGGGATACGAACGTCTGGGTCTCCGACCCGCGTGCCGCGTTTGAGCTAATCGACTGGAGGGCGGCGACCAGCCTCGGCGACGGCCTCACCCGCACGGCCGCGTGGCTGCGGGCGAGACCGCAGCTGTGGGAGCGTTACGACGTGCGGGAGAGCGCCTGATGGAAAGGCTCGCTGCGGCGCTCGGCAAGCGTCCACGACTTGCGGCGAGCCTGTTTGCAGCCGGCGGCGCAGCGGTGGTCCTGGCGCTCGCCGCCAACGCGCTGGGCGTCGCGGCGTCCTCCGCGTTCGGCTGGAAGAAGGCGACGCTGCTGATCGCCGGCTGCGACCTGATCGTCGCCGCGCTGATCGCCAGCGCGCGGCGCGCGGCGCGCGCTGGCGACACCGACGGGGACTTTGCATCGCTGCTGAGCGGAGCGATCGCGGATGGCGTGATGATGTTCGCGATCAGCGCCGCGACTGTGATCGTGCTGTTCGGTCAGAGCAAGCCGATCGAGCGCCTGGGCTACGTCCTCGCGATCCTCGTCATCGTGCCCCTGAGCGTCACGCTCGCATGGCGCCGTCAGCGCGCAGGCGCGACGGGCGAGCACCGGCAGCTCCTTGCCTTCGCGACGCTCGCGGCGACCGCCGGCGTGCTGTGCCTGGACGCCGCGGTCGCGGAGGCGAGCGTGCGCGAGCGCCTGCGAAAGGCCGCTCGCCGCATCGCGCAGCTGGTCGCGGCGAGCCTCTTCGGCCTGTTGGCGTTCACGCTGCTGACACGAATGGCGACCGGCGCTTGGGCAAACTGGGGCGGGTATCTCGACTACATCCGGCTGTACACCACGGGCGGGTTCGGCGCACTGCCGATCGCCCCCTGGTCGCCAGGTCTTGCGCTCGGGGCGATGTACACGGTCTCGGCCATCACCATCGTGCTGCTCGCGCTGACGCGACCAGCGCTCGTGCGCGAGCGCGCCGTCGCATTTCGAGCCGCCACTGGGCTCACGGTGCTCGGAGCGCTCGTTTACACGTACTTCCTCGGTCGCGCCGCCCCGAACAACCTCATCCACATCTCGCCGCCGGCCGTGGCGCTGCTGTTCGTCTGGCTGGGCATTGTTCGCTCGACATTCGACAGCCGCGTGCCACTCGCAATTGCGAGTGGCACGGCGATCTTCCTTGGCGCCATGATAGTCGCGAGCGAGGGGGGCGACATCGGCCTGAAGTACCCGCGCACAGCACTCGCCGCGGTGCTGGGTAGCGCACCACCGCTCGGCAGCGATCTGCGCGCGCTATGGCACAACCCGGTAGTCGATCCAACCGCCGCTCACGTTGCCGCCTTCGTCTCATCGCTCGGATCTAAGCGCGACAACCTGACAATCCTGCTAACTCCGAGTGTTGAGACAGAGGCGGCTCTGCGCCTCCGCATGGCAAATGCCGTGGGATCGAGCAACCCGTGCCAGGAGTCGCTTTCGAAGCAGGGCCCAAGGCGCGTCGCGGCAGCCGTGCGCTCGCTGCGACCGGGCGGGATCGTCGTCACCAGCGTGACTCCGCAGGACGCCGGTGAGCTGCTCCCGATCGAGCAATACACTTTCGCGCTAATACGGGCTCGCTTCACTTTGCAAGTGATCAGCGCCGACGGGCAGGGCCTGCAGGCGTTCCGTATGATCGCACCTGTACCCATCGCCAGCCCGGCTACCGTTCCGCGACACATGTCCACTCACCCAACTACAGTCCCATCAACCAAACAAACCCAGTCCCCGTCGAACCCAGCACCCATCTGCCCGTAGCGGGGAGCAGTGATCGGGACGATGGCCAGCGAGACGAGAAAAATATTCAGAACCAGCGACCTGTCGGCCAAGGGGGTCGAATTGGATCAGCGTAGTACGGCGTTAGGGTGGACTAAGCGCCTGCGACCCGAGCTGCCCGGGGCCCTTGCCGCGGCGGTGCTCGCGACTGTCATCGGAGTCATCGTACTGCAGCTATGGCAGGCCAATCTAAGGGTACCTCTGTACGCGAGCCCCGGTGGCGATGGGACCTTCAACCTCGCCGTCATCAAGGGCATGCTCGAACACGGCTGGTATCTGACCAACCCAAGCGTCGGTGCACCACTTAGCCAGCAACTTTATGACTACCCGGTATTCAATGGTGACAGCCTCTACCTGCTGATCATCAAGATCATCGGGATTCCGTTCAGCAATCCCGCCGCCATCGAGAATCTCTTCTTTCTGCTCTGCTTTTCGCTGATTGCGGTGAGCGCCTATGCTGTGCTGCGTACATTGGGGATCTCGATCGGCGCATCCATAGTCTGCGCCGTCCTTTTCACCCTGCTGCCCTATCACTTCTTCGACGGCGAGGGCCACCTCTTCCAGGGCTCCTACTTCACCGTCCCACTCGGCTGCTTTCTCGTCATCGCCGTGCTCTCCGGCAAGGCTCTCTTTGGTCGCAGCGCCAAGAGGCATGGCGTCAGGACGTATCTGACCTGGCGCTCCGGCGCGACCGTGCTGGCCTGCGTCATCATGGGTTCCTCAGATAACTACTACGCCGTCTTCACCGCGGCCCTGGTGCTACTGGCAGCCGTATTGACGTTCCTCGCCGGCCGCGGTCTCCGCATACTGGCGGGTGGGGCGGTAGTCGCCGCCATCGTACTCGCTACGGTAGCGCTCAACGGGCTGCCCACGCTGATCTACACCTCCCAGCACGGCGGGGATCCGGCCGTCGGGCAGCGACTGCCGATGGAGAGCGATATGTACGCGCTGTCACTCGCCGACCTGGTACTGCCAATCGCGGGGCACCGCATCGAGCCGCTGTCGCAGCTAGCCGAGGAATACCAGGCCACGGCCACCGCGCCCATCAGCGAGGGCCACAGCGCCACTCTCGGGCTGATCGGCACACTAGGCCTATTAGGGCTAGTAATCGCGTTCGTGGTGCGCGCCCTGCGCGGCGACCGCTTGAGAGTCACCGACCCACGCTACGCGTATGCGGCGCTCGGCGCCGGTCTCGCCTTTCTGATCGGCACGGTTGGTGGGCTGGGGACGATCTTCGCCTACGTCGTGAGCCCCCAACTGCGCGGCTGGAACCGCATCTCTGTTTTCATCGCGTTCTTTGCCCTAATGGGAGTCGGACTGATGCTGGATGCGTTGGGGCGGCGCATCGGCAGCGGTTCGCCCCGCCGGCGCTGGGGCTTCGCCGCCTCCCTCGCCGCCGTGCTGGCTGTCGGCGTGCTGGACCAGACAGGCTCGTCTATGGCGCCGCCGTACAAGGCGGAGGCCGCCGAATACTTCTCGGACGCCCACTTCGTCTATGCTATACAGCATCAGCTGCCGGCTGGCGCCGGCGTGTTCCAGCTGCCGTACGTCCCATTCCCCGAGAACCCTCCCGTCAATCGGATGGAAGACTACTCCGAGCTGATCGGGTACGTGCATTCGACTCGCCTGCGTTGGAGCTACGGCCAGCTCAAGGGTCTGCCCTCCGACTGGGAGTCGGCCGTCGTGAACCAACCGCTGGCACTAATGCTCGCCGAGGTCTCGGCGGCGGGGTTCAAGGGCATTTACGTCGATACGTTTGGATACACCGACGGCGGGCGGGCGCTCATCCCCGCGCTGTCGAGCGCGCTCGGCGTCACGCCGCTCGTGAGCTCCGATGGACGCCTGTGCTTCTTCAACATGGCCCTCTATAACCAGCGGCTGCGCCAGCGCTACTCAGGCGCACAGCTCATGCAGCTCGCGACGATGGCGCTTCACCGGCTGCAGATGAACTTCGGCTCGGGCTTCTATGGCTTGGAGACTCAGGGTGCAAACAGCTGGCACTGGGCCCTTCAAAGTTCGAGCTTGGATCTCTTCAATCCCGGTAAGACCGCGCGCTCCGTGAGCTTCACGGCAATCGCTGCTACGGAACTCGCAAAGCGCAGCAGCTTGGTGGTCACCTATCCCGGCAATATGACTGTGCATACTACTGTCAACTCGCACGGGACCACTCTCTCTGCCCACCTCACCCTGGCCCCAGGTCACAACGTGGTGCGCTTCCTGACCGATGTTCCATTGGCTCGGTATCCACCGGACACCCGGGAGCTTGCTCTGCAGATCCGTAATGCGACGATCAGCGAGCCGGCGCAATGCCTACCGATCCTGTCGCGCAAGGGCGGGCGTTCGAGCGCCGCGGCAAGACTCTGCGCACCGGGCCCACGGCCTCAGCTGACGTTGTGAGGCCGCTTTGCTCAGCCTGGACACGACCCCAACCTATACTTGCGCGGTGATTTCCGCGGGCGTAACGCCGGGTCTGCCGCCGTACGTGGACGCAGACACGGCCGTCGGCTCGATGGCGCTGCTGGCGGGCGACGAAGTGGTGACCAAGGCGATCGTGGCCGACGGCGCCTCGGAGGCCGTGGAGAGCACTGCGCTGGGACGACCACCGCGCGTTTCGGCGAGCCGACGCGACGGAGACGGTCGAGGTTCCCTCCATCGCCGTCGATGACCTCGTGGGCGACGATCGCCGCGTCGAGGTGGTCAAGATCGACACCCAGGGCACCGACCACGTCGTGGTTCGGGGGATGCGCGGGGACCCTCGCGCGCTGCCGCCCCGTGCTGCTGGTGGAGCTCTGGCCCCTAAAGTGACCCCGGCGGAGCGATCCAGCGGCTCTCGAAGTTGAGTACTTCGCTGAGCGTGTCGAAGTGGCCGTCGTAGTGTAGGACGCCCCAGTTCTTGTGCGCAGCCGACGCTGCGGTCAGAGCGTCTTGAAACGGTAGCCGATGGCGATTCGTCGCCGACAGTGTGTGCAACGCCTCGCGGGCGGCGCGGATGACACCCTGCGTCAGGGGAACCTGTCGCAATGCGTCGAGTTCCCCCTCAAGAACCTCAAACTCGGCCCGACTCCGCGCGGTATAGAGAACCTCGAAGGCAACGACCGGCGAGACAGCCAGCTGGTCGTTCCCAAGCGCCATCGCCCAGTCAGGGGCGATCTGCGGATGGTTCGTGCGAATCCAGACTGACGTATCGAAGAGATAGATACGTCCGTCGGGCAGTGTCACGAGTCGGGTCGCTTGCCCCACGCGTCGTCACGTAGGGCGGCTTCCACCTCCGGGCTGAACCTTTGGTCTTTCGTGGTCCGCTCGATCAGGGCTTCGATCTTCTCGCGACGAGCCTTGGACCTGATCCGTCCAGGGCTGTTCCGGGTCGAGTATTTGGTTCGCGCAGGCTGACCCCCAGAGGCCGCACGGCGTGGGCTGGGCTGCTTGGCCATCGTTGCCTCCTTCCGCTCGCGTAACGATAAGCAGCGTATCAGTCACGGATATGGTCACCCACGGGCGCAAGTCCGGGTCTGCCGCCGTGCTCGACTCCGTAGAGCGAATCATCTTCGTGCCGCTCGCCAAGCTTCGCCGCGTCAGCTGACGCGGCCTTGTCCTCTCAGCTGCGGCCGGACTCTGGCCGCGGGCGCGAGGATCGCGTAGATCGGCTCGCTGTTGCGATCGGACTCGAAGTCGCCGCCGCCCGTGGGATGAAACCAGAGGGCTTCGGCGAAGCCCTTCAGGCGGCACAGCTCGAGCATCACCTCGGGGAACAGCGGATGCTGGTGGGTAGGATCCACCCAGAAGGCCTTCATCGCTTGCACGGCGTGGGGGTTGACGGTCTCCAGGAGCAGCACGCCATCCTCACGCAGGCGCGAGCGGGCCAGCTCCAGCAGCTCCAGCAGCCCCGCATAGGGAAGGTGCTCGATCACCTCCAGCGCCACCACCGCGCCGAGCAACCCCGGCGCCAGGGCGCGCAGATGCGCGATCGCGTCGCCCAGCGCCACCTCGTGGCCCTTGGCGCGGGCGTGCTCGACCATGCCGGCGTCCAGGTCCACCCCGCTCGCCCGCACGCCCGCCTCGGCCAGCAGGTCCAGCAGCTCCCCGCGACCGCAGCCCAGATCGAGCACCGGCGCGTGCCCCCTCAGCAGCGGCAGATAGGCACGCTGGATCTCGCGCACCCGCTCCTCTGAACCGCGGAAGGTCGCCTCGAAGTCGATGTAGGTGCGCTCGGCCTGCGCGGCTGCATCGGTTTGCGCACCCGGCTCGATCTCCGTCGTTTCCGGTTCGCCGCCGCCCTCACCCGCGCGGAAGCCCAGCACCGTGCCCACCACCGGGTCCGACCAGCTCTCCAGGTCGTGCTCCTCATCGACGTACGGTCGCGCACGGTGCTCGGCCAGGTGCTGCTCCAGTTCCCGGCCCATGCCCTCCAGCGCCTGGAGTCGTGGCGCAGGCTGCGCCTGCACGATGCCTGTCAACTCGGCGCCCACGCCCCGCAACTCGGCGCGCGCGTCGTCCAGGTCGGCGCGCAGCCTGCGCGCCAGCCCCAGAGACTGGGCGAAGCGAGCTTCCTGCTGGTCCTGGAGCGTGCGCGCGACCTCGTGCAGGCGCGCATCCAAGCGCTTCACTGCGTCCAGCAGACGCACGTGAACCTCGCGCTGGCGCCTCACGAACGGGTTCATCAGCCTGCTCACCACACGGTGCACAGCGCGCTTGACCCGCACAGCGCGCCGCCCGGTCGGGCCCTCGGCCTCGCTCGCGATCAGCTGCGGCAGCTCGTGACAGCTCGAGCGCCGGCACGTGCGCGACGTTCAACACTCCCGCGCCCGCGCGCGCGCGCTGCTCGTGGATCGTGCGCAGGCGCGCGCGCATCGACTCCCCCGCGACGCGGGGAGAGTGACGCTCGATCATCTCGCTCCGGGCCCGCTCGCCGCGCTCACGCGCTCCCTTCGGATCGGCCAGCACCTCGCGCATCAGCGCCGCCGCCTGGTCGAGATCCGGGTCCGCCCACACACCCTGCGCGGGGTAGGGGTGCGCGCCCTCGCCCACCCTCGCCGGCTGCCAGTCCACCAGGTAGGAGTTGCCGTCGTTCATGAACTCCAGCGTGCCTCCATAGCGCGTGGCGATCACCGGCTTGCCCAGCAGCATCGCCTCGGCCGCCGTCAGACCGAAGCCCTCGGAGCGGTGCAGCGACACGTAGCAGTCGCAGGCGGCGATCATCGCGTTCTTCTCACCCGCCGACACGTACGCGTCGATCAGTGTGATATCGGGGTGATCGCCCGCCGCCAGCACCACGCGGTCGTGCTCGAGCGGCAGGTTCTCGGCATTGATCGACTTCACAACCAGCTTTGCGCCGCTGCCCGGCGCGAAGGCCCGCTTGAATGCCTCCACCAGTCCCACGGGGTTCTTGCGCGCGGCCGTGGAGTGGTAGTCGTGCACGAACAGGAACAGGAAGCCATCCTCCGGCAGCCCCAGCTCCGCACGCCCCATCGGGGAGACGCGCGGCAGCCCCACCGGCAGCCCCACCTGCACAACCGGCACCGGTGCCGCGGGGGCGATCGCGTCGTAGATGTGCTTGGAGGCCACCCACACTTCGTCCACGTAATCGAACGCCGTCTCCCACCCCGCGGGGAATTCGCCCACCTCCCACCACCACAGGGCGATCGTATGTCGGTCCTTGAAGAATGACGTCCCCACCTCGCGTGCGAAGGGGGCGATCGTGTCACCGTTCATGCACACGATGTTGATCGGGTACACCGCCGCATCCGGGTCGGCGTAGATGAACTCCGCGCCCTGGCGGCACGGCGGCACAAGCTGCGCCTGCACCGGCAACGCCGGTACTCCGCAGGCGTCCAAGCCGGTGATCAGCAGGCGCGCGGCCTCGCCCAGGCCCAGCTCGGAGGTGAAGAAGCCGGCCACGTTCACCCCCCACGGCTCCTCCTGCTCATGCGGGACCGGGGCGCTGTCGCGGTAGATGTGCGGCGGAGCCGGGGGCAGCAATGCTTGCGAGAGGCCCTCCTGGCCTCCGTGCACGCACAGCCAGCCCGCGTAGCCCTCGCCATCGGGGCCGTCGAGGTGCGGGTAGGCCGCCTGCACGTCGATCCGGTCATCCCAGATGGCCAGGTGCGCGCGGGTCAGGCCCACCGCCCGCCCGCGCCGCGCCGGCTCGTTCAGGTACGCGTAGAGCTCGGCCCGGCCCGCGTCGCTGAAGGGCGAGTGCGACAGCTCCCCCTCGCGCACGCCCTCCACCAGCAGCCGGCGCACGGTTGGGGTCATGCGCGTGCCGTCGCCCAGCACCTCCAGGCGCTCCACGCGCCCCGCGTCCTGCTCCCAGCCCGCGTCCAGCAGCTCCCGAGCCTCGCGCCGGCAGAGCTTCGCCAGGGCGGGCACAGAACTCAGCTGTATGGTCTCCT
Source organism: uncultured Solirubrobacterales bacterium (assembly GCA_963813765.1). GTDB lineage: Bacteria > Actinomycetota > Thermoleophilia > Solirubrobacterales > Solirubrobacteraceae > Palsa-744. Next base: position 123,148 of record CAWFAB010000001.1, on the reverse strand, counting down.
TGGCATCGCACAGCCGCTCCGGGCGCAGCGGGTCCAGGTCGCTGAAGTCAAACACGCGCGCCGGCTTTCCGCCGACCTCCAGCGCCTCGCGGTTGCCGTTTACGTGCCACTCCCCCAGCGTCCAGGGATCGAGGCCGTAGCCCGGCTCACGCAGCACCGCCGCGCCCTGCGCGATCGCCGGCAAACCGTCGAACCACGCCTGCACCGCGCCCTCCCCGTCCTTGAACCAGCGCGGCCATGCCGCCAGCACGCCGGCCACGCTCTCGCCCGCGCGCGCCGCCAGCAGCCGGCGGCTGAGCGCGCCGCCGCCGCTCTGTCCCGCGAACGCCTCCTCCCCGTGGCTGCGCCCCGGTGCCGCGCGCGCCACCAGCACCAGCTCGCTCTGCTCCAGCACTCCCTCCAGCTCGACCATTGGGCCCAGCACCCGCAACCCCGGCGCCAGGTAGACCACCGGACCCGCGTCCTCCTCCAGCAGGCGGCGCAGCAGATGTGGGAGTACCGCCGCATCGAGCGCGTCGCTGGGGTTGCCGGCCACAGTCAACCCGCCCTCTGCGCCCAGCAGCTCCTCGAGCTGGCGCACCTGCGCTCCCGGCACCTCATCCGCCCCGGCCACCCCGTCGAGCATCAGCACCGTGAAGCGCAGCTCGGGGTCCGGGTGGTGCTCGCGGAACGTGGAGACGAGCACGCGCGCCCTCGCGAGCTCCCGTCGGCTCACGACCGTGCAGGCGTTCACAGCGGTGAGTCTAGCCGGGGCTCCCGATCGCTTCCTACTACGGCGCCTACCCGCAGGAGATCGACGAGCGCATCGAGCTGGGACGCCGGGAGAGGGAGGAGGCCCACACTGCCTTCCTACGACAGGCGCCGCCGCGACTGGCTTGCGGACGGGGGCACTCGCGTAGAGCTCCTGCTCACACCCGCCCCAGCCCACTCGCTGCTCCGGCGAGCCGCCTATCCTCTGAAGCGATGGTTACGCAGCTCTCCGATGTCATGGCTCCCGCCTCGCTCACGCACGCCGAGCGTCACGTCGTGGAGCGCCTCGTGGACCTCTTGCGCGACGAGCTCGGCTCCGATCTGCACGCGATCTGGCTCTACGGCTCGCGCGCCCGCGGGGAGACGCCGCACCCCGAGTCCGACATCGACCTGATGGTGATCGCCGACGGCGGCTCACGACGCTACGGGATAAAGTCGATCGAGCTGGTCAACGAGCTCGCCGCCGCCGAGGGAGTCAGCCCCGTCTGGTACTCGTTTTTCGTCGGTGACCCCGAGTGGCTGCGCGGCCGCCGCGAGATCCGCTCCTTCTTCATCGCCGAGGTCAACCGCGACAAGATCGTGCTCTACGGGAGCGGCTTGGAGTGAGCCCGCGCTCGGAGGAGTTCATGGACCAGGCGCGAGACCGAGCGGCACTGGCGGGCGAGGCACTCGCCGGCGGACATCTTGAGGGCGCCGTCAGCGCCGCCTACTACGCGATGCTCTATGCGGCCCGCGCCGCGCTCTCCGAGGACGACAAGTACGCCCGCACCCACCGGGGCGCCTGGCACCTCTTCCACGAGCGATACGTGGTCACAGGCGTCTTTGACCAGCACCTTCACGCGCTGGCTCAGCGCGCCCAGGATGCTCGCGAGAAGGGCGACTACGAGGCTGTCACGCCGGATCGCGGCGAGGCGGAGGCGATCGTCGCCAGCGCCGCGGACTTCATCGCCGCCATCGAGCACATGCTGGAGACGTAGCCCTGATTCGCTTGTCTCTCCCGATGACGATCAGGTCCCGCTCGGCTACTGCTTGAATCCACCCGGGGTCGAGGGTCCCGAGTGGGACCCTAAGTTGGTAATCTTATGGCATGCGTGTTGCCATCGATGGTGTCGGGCGTCTGGTCATCCCGAAGACTCTCCGGGAAGAGCTCGGGGTGCACGGCGCCGCCGACCTCGAGTTGACCGCCACCGATGGCAGGCTCGAAGTTGACAGTCGCCGACGTGCCCGCCCATGTTGAGGAGCGAGACGGTTTCCCCGTGATTGTGACCGGCCGGCCGATGGAGCCGATGAGCGTCGCGGAGGCTCGCACGGCGGTCGAGCGCGTGCGACGGTGACAGCACCAGATTCGAGCGTCGTGATCGCGGCGCTCGCACCCTGGCACGAGGCTCACCATCCGGCCCGCGCCGCGCTCGCAGAGGCCGAGGTCCGGCTGCCCGCTCATGTCGCCTACGAGACGACCTCAGCGCTCAGCCGCATGCCCGAGGGACGACGGATAGCACCGTCGGTCGTCCTGGAGGCTCTCGAACGCGGCTTCACGCAGCCGTGGCTCGCACTGGACGCCGGAGATCTGCGCAGCACTCTGCGCAGAGCGGTCGAGACCGGGGTTCGCGGCGGCGCCCTCTACGACGCACTGATCGCCGCGACCGCGGCCAGGCACAACGCCGAGATCCTGAGCGCCGACCAGCGAGCACTCGGAACCTACCGGGCGATGGGCGTCAGGGTCAGGCTCATCGATGTCTGAGTAGCAGCGGTGGCCCAGCCACGCCTTCCTGTGACGCCCTTTGTAGCGCCCCTTCGGCGCATGGACTTCTCGGGTCACGCCTGAGCCGCCCGGACCTGCCCCTCAGACGGCGGGAAGACCGTACAGCGCGCGAGACCGTGCTAAGGTTATGCTGTCAGATACCCTATTCGACGGCAAGGGAGCCGCCGATGGCCGGCACTACGTCACCCAAGTTCACCCTGCGCTTCGAGCACCAGCAGACCCATGAGCTGCTGCGCATGGTCGCAGACCACTTCGGAACATCGATGAACGCACTCGCCGAGGACATGATCTCGCGCGAGCTGCAGGCGATCGGCCTGACGATCGAGCATGACCTCTACGGCACCCTGGATCTGCTCCAGCGCTACCGCGCAGAGGACATCGAGGCCGGCCTGTCCGCGTTCGCCCAGGCCGAGGTCGAGCAGCCCGATCCGCTGCAGGCGCGGATGGCCTCCCAGCCGCAGGCCGCTGACGCCCTTGGGGTGGCCGAGGCGTTCCGTTAGCGGAATGGCGGTCGCCTGGAACGACGACCCCGCCGGCAGTGAGGCTCGGATCGCGGCCAACATCCGCGCCGTCGGCGCGCAGATCTACGCCAACGCGCCGCACCGCGAGCAGCCGTCGATCACCGGCGCCCAGGATTGGCACCGCGCGGTCTACGCGGGCGTGCCGCTGCCGGCGCCCTACTACGCCGGCGAGGTTCGCGACAGCGACCGGCGCTTCCCGGAGCTGATCGACTACGAGGTTCAGATCGGCCGTCTGCGCGGCGTCCCGGCAGCGCAGGTTCCCACCGAGCTCAAGATCCTGCAGACCCGCGCGCGCAACGCGATCGCCGGGCCGGACGATGCGATGCCCGTCGGCCGAGGACCCGCGACGCCGCTCGAGCTGCGTTCGGTGCTGCTGCTCGCAGCCAACCTGCACGGCGAGTGGGTACGCATCCACCCGTTCGCCAACGGGAACGGGCGCATCGCACGGCTATGGATCCTCTGGGTTGCCGCGCGCTACAGCCTGCCGCCCTTCATCCGTCTCAAGCCCCGACCCGCGGGACTGCCCTACGCAGCGGCGGCGCTGGCGTCGATGTCCGGCCAGCACACCCTGATGGCCGCCCTCCTGGGCCAGATGCTGGGCGACTACCTCACCCACCCACCGCCGTAGAGACCAGGCCGGGGCGCGGGACGGGCCGGCTTGTCGGCGCCTTCGGGTGTGGCGAGCTCTCGCTCGAAGTCATCGAGGAGCCGGAAGATGTCGGGGGCCTCCCACAGGCGTCCCCACTTCCTCGCGTTCAGCGGCTTCAAGATTTCCGCCGCCTGCAGCGCACGAACGGCCTTGTCGGCAGCCGTGTTGCTCACCGCTGCCACTTCGGCCGCGCGCGCCACGGTGATGATGGGCTCCGCGGAGAGTTGACTGGCGATCCGGCGAGAGCTCGCGTCGGATCGGGGGCTGCCAAGCCTTGAGAGCCACGCCTCATACAGCGTCTCCACGCGGGCCGCCAGTGCCCTGGCCCTACGCGCGGCAGACATCGTCGCCGCCGCGAAGAACGCGAGCCACACGGTCACGTCCGCGAACCGATACTCCTCAAGGCCGCCCACGTATTCCTTGGCGCGCGTCGCCAGCACCAGGCTGATGGGCGGGACCACCGCCCGTGACAGCCCCCTGCGGCGGTAGATCACGTGAATCAGGCATCTGCCGGTGCGGCCGTTGCCGTCGGCGAACGGATGGATGGTCTCGAACTGGGCGTGCGCAATCGCTGCCTGCATCGCCACCGGCAGGTCATCGCGGTTGATGAATGCCACAAGGTCATCGAGCAGTCCGGGCACCCTCTCCCCGGGGGGCGGGATGTACTCTGCGCCCACCGGGCTGAACGCACTGCCACCCACCCAGTTTTGCTCCTCGCGGACGACGCCGCCGAGGTGCTCGTCCCGGGTGGAGTGCAGCAGTCTCCGGTGGATCTCGAGGAGATCCTCGAGCTCGAAGTCGCGGGGCTCGGAGGCGAGGGCGATCGCGCTCTCCATCGCGCGTACGTTGCCGACAATCTGGCGCGCGGTATCGTCGCTGCCGACGCCCGCCGCGGCGCGCGCCAACCGTCGCTGTCCCATGACGAGACCCTCGATCCGGCTCGATCCGACCGACTCCTGTCGCAGCAGCTGGCGGGACAGGGCCTCAAGGCTCGCAAGGTGCGGGGCGTCGTCGTTGAGGTCACGGACGGCCGCATCGGCCTCAGCGAGCGTTGCGGCAACCCCCCCGGTCAAGGGCGGATCCCAGTCGGCGATGGGATCTGGCACGAAGCAGTCGATCGCCTGGGGCCCACGGTGTCGCCGCCCTGCGCCATGGTCCCGCTCCGGCCGCCACACGCGGCGCTCGAAGCGTCCCCGCGACTCCCGCGAAGGTTGAAGTTCCCCAGACACATTCCCATCTTAGCCTCTAGAGTTGAAAAGCCGAGGGACGAACTCAACCCGCGCCGGCAAGGCTCCGACCGCGGGCCGGCCGGACCCCCGGCTGATACGTTCCGTCCGGTGAGAGGCCCGGCGAGCACCCGATGGCTGCGGCGGCTGACGACGCAGAGCGACCGGCTTGGGGGCGCGCGGCGCGCGGCGCCGGCGGAGCCTCCCGCTGGAGCCGGCGGGAACGCGAATGGGCAGGCGGGCGAGCCCGCGCCCCCCGCGATCTCCCCGCAGCCCGGCGCTCCCGCGCGCTTCGCCCGCGAGCTCACGCCGGCGCAGCCCACCGAGGAGGATCAGATCGTCAGCCGCCGGCTCTACGAGCGGCTCTCCGCGGCGGACGTGCAGGAGATCGAGGCCGCCATCGCTCAGGACCCGCACCTGCAGGCCTACTACGGGAGCGTCCACGACAGCCGCCACCGGATCTTCCTGCTGCTCAGCTTCGGCGTCTGGCTGCGCATCCCCGCGGTGCTCGAGAAGGTCGCCCTCGGCGCCGAGCAGCCGCCCGAGGAGGTGCACGCGATGGCCCGCGGGCCGCTCGCCGCCGCCGGCGGGCTCTACGAGGCCGACATGGTCGCGAGCGCACTGGCGAGCGTGGGCGCCACGATCGAGTCGGCCGCCGAGGCGCTCGACTTCGGCTGCTCCTCCGGGCGCCTCGTGCGGGTGCTCTGCGCCGCCTACCCCGAGGTCCGCTGGCACGGCTGCGACCCCAACGGGCCCGCGATCGAATGGGCCAAGAGCGCCTACCCGCGGGTGCACCTCTTCCCCAGCGCCAACCAGCCGCCGCTCGCACTGCCCGACGGCTCGCTGGACCTCGTCTGCGCGATCTCGATCTGGTCGCACTTCGCGCCCCAGCTCGGCCTGCGCTGGTTCGAGGAGATGCGCCGGCTGATCCGCCCCGGGGGGCGCCTCGTCTGCACCACCCACGGCCTCACCTCGGTCGACTTCTACGCCAAGAACAGCCTCCGCACACCCGAGCAGTCCGATCAGATCGTCGGCGCGCTCTACCGCAGCGGCTGGTGGTACGCGCAGGAGTTCGGCGAGAACGGCGACTGGGGGGTCATCAACCCCGACTGGGGCACCGCCTTCCTCTCGCCCGAGTGGCTGCTCGCGCAACTCTGCCCCCGCTGGCGCGTTCTCGAGTTCGCCCCCGGGCGCAACCAGGACAACCAGGACGTATACGTGCTCCAGCGCGTGTGACGAAAAGCTACCGATCGAGACATCGTCCTCGTAGATAGCCCCGATCCGCCTGCTTGTCCCGATCGGTATGGGAAATGGCTTGTGAGAAGCAATGGATGTGGTGGGGAGCCGAGCACGCGATTGGTAGCGTTCACCTGCCCTTGTCTACCCTCGCAACCACCGCCGCACCCTCCCCCGCCACGCCCGCGGCCACCACGCCGAGCGCTCCCGCGGCCGTCTCGATCGAGGGCGTCAGCAAGACCTTCCGCCTGCCCCACCAGCAGTACTCGACGCTCAAGGAGCGGGCGCTGCATCCGCTGCGCAGCACCGACTACGACGAGCTGCACGCCGTCAAGGACATAACGCTCGAGATCGCCGATGGGGAGTTCTTCGGGATCGTCGGGCGCAACGGCAGCGGCAAGAGCACGCTGCTGAAGTGCATCGCCGGCATCTACGGCGTCGACAGCGGCCGGATCTCGATCGCCGGGCGGACTCTCTCCGTTCATCGAGCTGGGCGTCGGCTTCAACATGGACCTCACCGCGCGCGACAACGTGATCATCAACGCGATCATGCTCGGGCTCAGCCGCCGCCAGGCGAGAGCGCGCTTCGACGAGGTGATCGCCTTCGCCGAGCTCGAGGAGTTCATCGACCTCAAGCTCAAGAACTACTCCTCCGGGATGCTCGTGCGGCTCGCGTTCGCCACCTCGATCCAGGTCGACGCCGAGATCCTCCTGATCGACGAGGTGCTCGCCGTCGGCGACGCCGCCTTCCAGCAGAAGTGCTTCGAGGAGTTCTACCGGCTCAAGCGCGAAGGCAAGACGATCGTGTTCGTCTCGCACGACATGTACTCCGTCGAGCGCTTCTGCAACCGCGCGATGCTGATGGAGCGCGGCGAGCATGGTGCAGATCGGCGAGCCCCGCGCGATCGGGCGCGCCTACCACAAGCTCAACTTCGGCCAGCTCCCCCACGAGGCGCCCGCCGAGGAGCACTCCGCCGGCGGCACCGCCATCGCCGACGCGTGGTTTCGAGAGCGCGAGCGGCGAGCGGGTGACCGAGCGCGCGCCAGGAGGAACACTTGAGCATGTGCTTCGAGGTCCGCTTCGGCGAGGACCTCGCCGACCCCGTGTTCGCGGCGACGCTGCGCACCGAGCTCGGGCACACGATCGTCGTGGCGCGCACCGACCAGCACGGGGGCCACAGCGGCTCCTTCAAAGCCGGCGAGACCGCGATCGCGAGGTTCGCGATACCCAACTGGCTGACCCCCAGCCGCTACATGCTGACCCCCTCGCTGGCCCGCGAGGGCACCGGCGAGAACGCCCTCGCGCTGGTCGAGGACATGACCTCCGTGGTCGTCCACGGCACCACCAGCGGCGGCATCCTCGAGTTGCCGATCGACGTCAGGATCGAGCGACAATGAGCACCGGTCAGGGCGTGCGCCTGCCTGTTCCGAGGCCTGCGGCGGCGAGCCACCGCGTACACGGGCCCTCGGCGCTCGGCGGCGACCTCCGCCGCTTCTGGTCGCTGACGTTCACGCTCGCGCGCACCGAATTCAAGCTGCGCTTCTACGGCTCGGTGCTCGGCTACGTGTGGACGCTGATGAAGCCGCTGCTGCTGTTCGGAGTGCTGTGGGTGTTCTTCACGAAGGTCGGCCACGTGAACAAGGGCAAGACGCCGGGCGAAAAGTTCTACGGCGCGCAGCTGCTCGGGTCGATCGTGCTGTTCACCTTCTTCGCGGAAGCGACCACCGGCGCGGTGCGCAGCGTGGTCGATCGCGAGAACCTCGTGCGCAAGATCCACTTCCCGCGCATGGTGATCCCGATCTCGGTGGTGCTGCTGGCGCTGTTCAACCTGGGGCTCAACCTGATCGTGGTCGCGATCTTCGCCGTGAGCGCCGGCGTTCGCCCGATGCTCAGCTGGCTCGAGCTGCCGCTGATCGTCGGCGCGCTGATCGTGTTCGCCGCCGGCATGGCGATGCTGCTCTCGGCGCTGTTCGTGCACTTCCGCGACATCCAGCCGATCTGGGAAGTGGTCGCCCAGATCCTCTTCTACGCCTCGCCGGTGATCATCTCGATCCAGACGGTGATCAGCAAAGTGAGCCACCACCGCTGCTGCACGTCTACATGCTCAACCCGCTGGCGGTGATCTTCCAGCAGTTCCGCCATGCGATGATCACGCATGCCACGCCGAGCGCCGGCCAGGTGCTCGGCAGCTGGAGCGCGCTGTTCGGGGCGCTCGCGATCGTGCTCGCGATCTTCGCCGTCGGATTCGTCGTGTTCAACCGCGCGGCCGCGCGGATCGCGGAGAATCTGTGAGATGAACCCCACCCACCCCGCCGCCGGCGTAGAGAACGGCACAGCAGGCGACCGAGGCCGAGAACGAGCGCCTGCGCGCCCGCGTGGCGGCGCTCGAGGCCGAGCTCGTGGAGGTGCAGGTCGCGGACGAACGCGGCGGTCGCCAGGTGGCAGGAGCGCGCCTACTGGCTCGACCGCTGGCACCTCGATCTGAACGCGCTGATGCGCCGTCGCGGGGCCCCCGAGCTGCTCGCCGCCGTGCGCGCCGTGCGGGGCGTATGGTGGCGCCTGAAGCAGCTCAAGCGGCGGCTGCGGCGCCGTGAGCGGAGCTTCCGCAGCAAGCCCCTCGGGATTGGGAGCCGTGAGCGGGGTTTCCGCGGTCATCCCCGTCAAGGACGGGGAGCGCTACCTGGAGGAGCTGCTGGAGGCCCTCGCGCGCGAGGGGGTCGACGAGGTGCTCGTGATCGACTCGGGCTCGCGCGACCGCTCGCGCGAGATCGTCCGCGCGGCGGGCGTGGAGCTGCTCGAGATCGACCCCGCCGAGTTCGGCCACGGGCGCACCCGCAACCTCGGCGCCGAGCGCACCTCCGGCGAGCTGATCTGCTTCCTCACCCAGGACGCCACGCCCATCCCGGGCTGGCTCGCCGCCTACCGCGAGGCGTTTGCGCTCGATGAGCGCATCGGCGCCGCCTACGGGCCGCACCTGGCGCGCGCGGACACCAGCCCGATGATCGCCCGCGAGCTGAGCGAGTTCTTCGCGGGCTTCGCCGCGGGCGCGGCGGGCGGGGAGGCGGGCCGCGGGGCCGGTGGGGAGGCAAACGGCGCCGTGAGCCGGGAGGCGGGCCGCGAAGCGAGCGGAGGCCCGGTCATTCAGCGCAACGGCGACCCGACGTTCCTCTCGAACGTCAACGCCTGCTACGCGCGCGCCTGCTGGGAGGAGATCCGCTTCCGCGAGGTCCCCTACTCCGAGGACCAGGCGTTTGGGAGCGACCTGCTCGCGGCCGGCTGGAGCAAGGTCTACCACCCCGGCGCCGCGGTGCTGCACGCGCACGACTACGGGGCGATCGAGTTCATGCGCCGCTACTTCGACGAGTACCGCGGCCTGCGCGAGAGCACCGGCCACGTAGAGCCGTTCGCGCTCGCCGGCGCCGCCCGCCACGTCGCCGGCGCCGTGGCGGGCGACCGTCGCTGGATGGCCGAGCGGGGCATGAGCGGCGCCGAGCGGGCCCGCTGGACGGCGCGCTCGGCCGCCCACCACGGCGGGCGGCGCGTCTTCTCCGCGCTGGGCTCCCGCGCCGAGCGGGTCCCCGCGCCGCTGCGGCGGCGGCTCTCGCTGGAGGGGCGCGGACGACCGCCCCCATCGGGGCTCTCACCGGAGCTGCCCCGCCGCGCAAGCACATCCCCCAGGTGCTCCCCCACGACGACTACGACGTGGTGGCGCGGATCTGGCGCGAGGGTCCCGCGCCGCTGCTCGATCCGGTGCCCGGCATGGCCGAGCGGGAGCGCCTGCGACTGGCGCTGGTCATTCCCCCGTTCAGCCAGGCCAGCGGCGGCCACAACACGCTCTTGCAAATCCTCACGCGCCTGGAGCGGCGCGGGCACGCGTGCAGCGTGTGGCTGGCCGACTACCACAACCAGATGCGCGACGTGCGCGCGGCGCGGCTGCGCAGCGAGATCCGCGAGTTCTTCGCCCCCTTCGAGGGGCCGGTCTACAAGGGCTTCGAGGACTGGCAGGGCGCCGACGTGCCGATCGCCACGGGCTGGCAGACGGTGCACGCGATGCTGGCGCTCGACCAGTGCCGCGCGCGCGCGTACCTGGTCAACGACCACGAGCCCGAGTTCTACGCGACCTCGATCGAGCGGGTGCTCGCCGAGGACACCTACCGCCATGGCCTGCACTGCATCGCCGCGAGCCCGTGGCTTCGCGACCTGCTGATCGAGCGCTACGGCGCGAGCGCCGACGCCTTCCAGCTGGGTGTCGACGGCGACACCTACCGCCCGCTCCCCGTCGAGCGGCGCACGGACACGGTGGTCTACTACGCGCGCCACTCCACCCCGCGGCGCGCGGTGCCGATCGGGCTGATGGCCCTCGCCGAGCTGCACCGGCGCAGGCCGGAGGTGCGCATCGTGCTGTTCGGCACCGACAGGCCGCTGCACGCCGCCTTCCCCTACGAGCACATGGGCGTGCTCTCCCCGCGCAGCTCGCGCGGCTCTACTCGGAGGCCACCGTCGGGCTGTGCCTCTCGCTGACCAACTTCTCGCTGATGCCCAAGGAGATGCTCGCGTGCGGCCTGCCCTGCGTGGAGCTCGCGGGGGTGAGCGCGGAGTCGATCTTCGGCGAGGACGGCGCGCTCGACCTCGCCCCGCTGAACCCGCAGCGGATCGCGGACGCGCTGGAGCGCCTGCTTGCCGACCCCGCGCTGCGGGAGCGCCGCTCGCGCGAGGGCCGCGAGTTCGTCGCCTCCCACACCTGGGATCACGCCACCGACGAGGTCGAAGCGGGGTTGCGCCACGCGCTGCGCGAGCGCGAACGGGTGGCCGCGAGCAGCGGTTGAACCGCGCGCGGTCGTTCGACCGGCGGCTTGCGCGGGGGTGCCATCGAGCTGCTCTAGCCGTAATAACGGGAGATCGTCAGCGTCTCGGCGAAGAGGCCGTGGGTCATCGCGAGCACGACCAGCAGGGCCCCGAGCAGCGGCGCCCAGCGGCGCGGCAGCGCGCGCGCGGCGAGCACGATGAACAGCGCGTAGAAGACGACCAGCGGAAAGAGGTAGCGGGCCTGCGCGAAGGGGTAGCCGGTGCTCAGCTGGTAGCGGATTCCGGCGTACCCGATCGCCCCGAGCAGGCCGAGCGCCATCACCCCGAAGCACGCGAAGATCGGCAGCATCGGCGTGATCCCGGCGCGCAGCCGCATGAGCCCCACGAGCGCGAGCGCAGCGAGCCCGTAGAGGATGTCCTGCCCGTCGTTGTACACCCACGCGGGGAACGTGTAGTCCAGCCAGCCGAAGTGCCCGATCGAGCCGTCCAGCCAGGTGACCCAGATCGGGTCTTCGCCGAAGAAATTGTGGTTCATGAACCACAGCTTGGGCAGGTAGAGCTCCCAGGTGTAGTCGAGCGTCTCGCGCAGCGTGACCGCGCCGCCGCCGGGCAGCGCGCTGTTGGTGGCGCCGGCGAGCCCACCGGCGGTGAGGCCGCCGCGGCGCCAGGCGACGATGTTGAGCAGCGCGTACAGCACAACCGGGACAGCCGCCACGGCGACCGTGAGCGCGCCCATCCGCAGCGCACGACCCCAGCCCTCCGGCCGGGCGCGCCAGCCGAGCAGCGCGAGCGCGAGCGCGATCCCGGGGAGCAGCGCGATGAAGGTCAACTTGGTCAGCAGGCCCGCGGCGACGATCGCGCCGATCGCGGCGGCGCGAGGGGTCGTGAGCCCGCGCCGGTAGGCGCGCAGCAGCAGCAGGAACGTCAGCGTGGACGTGAGGAACAGCAGGTTGTCGCCGTGCACGCCGGCGGCGATGAAGTCGAACGTGGGCTGGAAGGCGACCATCAGCGCGCCGACGGTCCACGCCCACGGCGTCCCGGGCAGCAGCTCGCGAAGGAAGAGGAAGACCGCGAGCACGGTGCAGGCCGCGATCAGCGCCGAGAGCAGGCGCATGAGGGCCAGGCGCGTGAGGATGTCGTGCGAGGGAGAGAGCCAGTAGGGGATCGCCTCGAGCGCGTAGTACAGCGGCGGCTGGTTGGTGGCCGAGCTCGCGCCGCCTTCTCCGAGCGGGCTCGGGTGGCCGGCGAGGATCGCGCGCAGGGCGTGGTCTTCGGCGGGCGTGAGGATCCCCCGCTGACCGGCGCGCCCGATCACCGAGAAGAAGTCGAGCCCGTCGAGCGTCTGCTGCTCTTCGGGAGAGTACTGCGCCCCGGGCCCCTGCGGCGGGGCCTTTCCCGTCTCGGCGAGGTACTGGGCGTAGCCGAAGTGGCCGATCTCGTCGGGCACCTGGAAGGGGGGCACGATCACCCCCCAGATGGCGGCGTTGACGAACGCGATCAGGAAGCACACGCGCCCCGCGCGCGGGATGCGCGCCACGGCGCCGCTTTCAAGTGAGCTCCTTGGCGAGCAGGCGCACGGCGGCGATCCACACACCGAGCAGTGCGAGCGCCATCGCGGGCAGCGTCCAGTCGCCGAAGAGGGAGGCCTTGCCGAGTCCGAAGCGTTCGTCGAGCATCCCACCAGCTGCCACCACGATTCGCGTCCGGGACGTAGGTAGACCACCTCGATCCGTCCCGGCTGCGGTTTGCCGTCGACCGTCTCGGCGGCAGACCCCGCTGAGGTTTCACCGCCGAGCACCATCTTGCCGGCGCCGCCCACGTGCAGGCAGAGGGTGCCCTCGGCGGTCGCGCCGTGGGGGTAGGAGAGAGGGATCAGACGTTCCCCTCGCGCGCTCCCGCGGCGAGTTGCCCGCCGGCGAGGGTACTCCCGCCCGAGCCGAGGAAGCGGAGGGAGAGCGCGGGCACGGTCACCCCGTAGGTGCCGATCAGCAGCTCGATGCGCTGCGGCGTCGCTCGGCAGGACCATCGCGGACTGGCACAGCGTCCCGCCGTGGGGGATGGTGGCGGCGAAGATCGCGGGGCTGATGTGGTCGGTGCCGGCGATCCGCGGCGCCCGTCCGGACATGTCGAGCACCAGCGCCCCTGCGGCAAGCAGGAGCGCGACGCCGAGCACGAGGCGTGCGCGCATCCCTCAGCCCCGGCGCAGGCCCAGGATGCTCAGCAGGAACGACGAGAAGAAGATCTGAATCCCGACGATCACGAACGTGGCGGCGACCACGGCGAGGTGTTCGTCGGCGAGCGAGCCGAAGCCGTGGGAGATCCAGGTGGCGACGATCACGGCGCCCATCGCGAGCCCGACGAGCACGAAGGCGCCGCCGAGCAGCAGGCCGTGCTCGAGGCGGAAGCGCGCGCGCATGCGGTCGAACCAGGGGTCGCGCTCGCCCATGAAGTAGGTGCCGTAGGCGTGGGCGCAGAGGCCGAGCGCGAGCACCTGGGTGCCGACGACCATCAGCAGCGCCCCGCCGATCAGGGCGTGGATGCCCCAGGAGCGCCCGAGGACGTCGAGGCCGCCGCCGACGAGCGCGACGATCAGCGTGCCGAGGCCCGCGAGCAGGGCGCCGGGCAGGATGAAGAGGTGGGTGGGGCTGTGCACGAGCAGGAAGCGCAGGTGGCGCCAGCCGTCGCGGAAGCTCGAGAGCTTGCTCTCCCCGCCGCGGGGGTGGTATTCGATCGGGAACTCCGCGATCCGCAGGTCCTCCTTGGCGGCGCGGATCACCATCTCCGAGGCGAACTCCATGCCGGTGGTGCGCAGGTCCAGGCGGGGCAGCACGTCGCGGCGCAGCGCGCGCATCCCGCAGTGGGCGTCCTTGACGCCGGTGCGGAAGAACACGTTGAGCAGGCCGGTGAGGATCGGGTTGCCGACGTAGCGGTGCAGCCACGGCATCGCACCGGGCTGGATGTTGTCCATGCGGTCGCCCATCACCAGCTCCGCGCCCTCCTCGAGCGCGGCGACGAAGCGGGGGATCTCGTTGAAGTCGTACGTCAGGTCGGCGTCGGCCATCACGATGTAGCGCCCCTGCGCGGCGGCGAAGCCGGCGAGGTAGGCGCTGCCGTAGCCGCGCCGCGGCTCGTGCACGACGCGCGCGCCGGCGGCGGCGGCGAGCGCGGCGGAGTCGTCCTCGGAGGCGTTGTCCACGACGATCACCTCGCCGTCGATGCCCGTGCGCTCCAGCACCTCCCGTGCGGTGCGCACGCAGCGCTCGATGTTCCCGGCCTCGTCGAGGCAGGGGATCACCACGGAGACCAGCGACGATACCGCCTGCTCGGCGGTCGTGGGCCTCGTCTTCTGCACGGTGCTCATTGCTTTGTCGGGCTCATTCCTGACAGTCTCCCGGGGGATGCGAATCTGCCTAGTTTACGACTGCCTGTTCCCGTACACCGTCGGGGGCGCGGAGCGCTGGTACCGCAACCTCGCGGAGCGCCTGGCGGCGGAGGGGCACGAGGTCACCTACCTGACGCTGCGCCAGTGGGAGCGGGGCGCGACGCCGGAGATCGACGGGCGCGTGCGGGTGCTGACGGCCGGCCCGCGGATGGCACTGTACACGGAGAGCGGCCGGCGGCGGGTCGCGCCGCCGCTGGTGTTCGGGCTGGGGGTGCTGTGGCACCTGCTGCGGCGGGGCCGCCGCTACGAGGTGGTGCACACGTGCTCGTTCCCGTACTTCTCGCTGCTGAGCGCGGCGCTGGCGCGGCCGCCGGGGGGCTATGGGCTGGTGGTCGACTGGCACGAGGTGTGGAGCCGCGAGTACTGGCGCGAGTACCTGGGGCCGGCCGGGGGGGCGGTCGGGCTACGCGGTGCAGCTGCTGTGCGCGCGGCTGCCCCAGCGGGCGTTCTGCTTCTCGCGGCTGCACGCGCGCCGCCTGCGCGCGGAGGGGCTGCGCGGCGAGCCGACCGTGCTGGAGGGCGAGTACGCCGGCTCGCTTGAGACTCCGACGCCGCGCCCGGCGGAGCCGCTGGTGGTGTTCGCGGGGCGGCTGATCCCGGAGAAGCGGGCGCCGCTGGCGGTGGCGGCGTTCGCGCTCGCGGCGCGGCGCATCGGGGAGCCGGGGCTGCGGAGTGAGTTCTACGGCGACGGCCCGGAGCGGGAGGCGCTGGAGCGGGCGATCTCCGAGCACGGCGTGGAGGGGATCGCGAGCGCGGAGGGCTTCGTGGAGGCGTCGGTGATCGACGCGGCGCTGACGCGGGCCGAGTGCATGCTCTCGACCTCGCGGCGGGAGGGCTACGGGATGGTGGTGGTGGAGGCCTCGGCGCACGCGACCCCGAGCGTGGTGGTGGCGGGCGAGGACAACGCGGCGGTGGAGCTGGTGGAGGAGGGCGTCAACGGGGTGATCGCGCAGAGCGCGGAGCCCGAGGCGGTGGCCGAGGCGATCGTGCGGGTGCACGAGGCGGGAATGGCGATGCGGGAGAGCACGGCGCGGTGGTTCGCCCAGAACGCCGAGCGGCTCTCGATCGAGTCCTCGCTGCGCACGGTGCTGGCGAGCTACGAGAGGCCGGGCTCCGCCAGCGGCTCCTCCGGTCCCGTCGGGTCGGCCGAGCCTGCCGCGCCGCCCACCGCGGCAGAGCCCGGCGCCGGCGTCCCTCCCCGGCCGGGGAGGGAGGCGGACGGGCTCGACGCCCGCGCGTAGCTGTCGAGCGTGAGGCGCGCGGTGCGGGCCCAGGTGAACTCGCGCGCCCGCAGAGCGCCCTTCGAACGGAGCTCTCGCACGAGGGGAGGATCCCCGAGCAGGCGCTCGATCGAGGAGGCGATCTCCCCCTCGGCGCGGGGATCGAACAGCAGCGCCGCGTCGCCCGCGACCTCCGGCAGCGAGGAGGCGTTCGCGCAGGCGACGGGCACGCCGCGCGCCATCGCCTCGAGCACGGGCAGCCCGAACCCCTCGTAGAGCGAGGGAAAGACGAACGCGTCCGCGAGCGCCCACAGGCCCTCGAGCTCCTCCGCGCTCACCCAGTCCTCGAAGCGCACGTCCTCCGAGACCCCGAGCGCGGCTGCGCGCGCGCGCAGCTCGGCCTCGTGCCAGGTGGGGTAGCCGGGCAGCACCAGCAGCGGGCGGCGCTCGGCGGGGATGCGCTGCAGCGCGCCGATCAGCGCGAGGAGGTTCTTGTGGGGGCGCTTGGCGGAGAGGCTGAGCACGACGCGTCGATCGCCCAGGCGAAAGCGCGCGCGTGTCGGCGCCTCTGCCAGCGGCCGATCGCGCCGCACCGTGCCCAGGCCCAGCGGCGCCACGTCGATGCGCTCCGGAGGGGCGCCCGAGCAGCTCGATCAGATCGTCGCGCGTGCTCTGGGAGTCGGCGATCACGCGGTGGGAGCGGCGCACCCCCAGCGGCACGAGCACGCGCATGCCGCGGTCGCGGAGGCCCGCGTGCGCCTCGGGAAAGCGCGCGTAGATGAGGTCGTGAACGGTGACGACCCGGCGGAAGCGCCCCCACGCGGGCGCGGTGCTGGCGAGGCTGTGCATAAGGTCAACCCCCGCGCGCGCGGCGAGCACCGGCAGCAGCGCCTGCTCGCCGAGCACCCACTGCTCGCGGCGGCGGGCGTTGACCGGCACGGTCACCGCGGGCAGCAGCTCGCCCCAGGGACCGTCGCCGGCCGCGGCCGCCTCGCGGTTCACGAAGGCCGTGAAGCGGATCCGGCCCCGCCCGCCGATTCGGGAGACACTCGCTTCGCTCCCATCCCCGAATCGGCCAGCGGCGGCGAGCAGCTCGGGGATCAGCTCGCGCGCGACGACCTCCATCCCGCCGGTCTCCCCGGGCACGAGGTAGATGAGGTTGAGGCCGACGTGCATGGCTCGGTGAGGCTAGCCCAGGGAGCCGGTGGCGGAGCGCGAGATGCGCGCAATCCCAGCCAGATCCCTGGCGCGCAGCAGGACCGCGTCGATCATCGGCTCGGTGAGCCTGCCGGTGAACGTGTTCTGCTGGCTGGGGTGAAAGCAGCCGAGCAGCGAGAGGGGCTCTCCGGGATGCTCGGCTCCGTGGCCGAAGCGCGGACGGGGCCGGGGCAGGGGCGCGCCCGTTCGGGGGAGGTGGGCTTCCGAGCGACCGGTGTCTGGCCGGGCGGCCGCCGCGCGCAGCCGCAGGGCGGCGTCCCATGCAAAGGCTCCCAGGCAGAGCGCCACGCGGATACCGGGCAGCAGCTCCAGCTCGCGCACGCTCCACGGCAGGCACGCGTCGCGCTCTTCGGTGGTGGGGCGGTTGGCGGGGGGCGCGCAGCGCACCGCGGCGGTGATCCACGCGTCGCGCACGCGCAGACCGTCACCGCGGTGCGTGGAGGTGGGCTGGTTGGCGAAGCCCGCGCGCCACAGCGCCGCGAACAGGAAGTCCCCGGAGCGATCCCCCGTGAAGATCCGGCCCGTGCGGTTGCCCCCGTGCGCGGCGGGGGCGAGCCCCAGGATCAGCACCCGCGCCGCCGGGTCCCCGAAGCCCGCCACGGGGTGCGCGGCGTAGCGCTCCCGCGCGAACGCCGCCCGCCGCTCGCGCGCCACCTGCTCGCGCCACTCCACCAGCCGGGGGCAGCGCCGGCAGCCTTCGATCTCCCCCGCCAGCGCCTCGAGCTCCGCGGCGCGCCCCGCCCGCTGCTCAGCCATGCCTCCGTGCCGGCGCGCGCACGCTCGTGGCGCCGCGTCGCAGGCAGGCTCCCCGCTCGCGCCCCATCTAGCCCTTGATGGCCGCGGAGGTACCCAGCACCGCGCCGGAGACGCTCAGCGCCTGGACCTGCACGTAGGCCTCGGGCCCGGGGGTGGCGATCGCCGTCTCGAAGCCGCTGCGGCTGCCCGTCGCGACCGCCGCGAGCTGGTGCGTGGAGGGCCCTGCGAGGACGCGCCACGTTGCGACGGTGGTGGCCCCGTTCCAGCTCGCGTACACGGTCACCGGACCGGACTTGCCTGTGCTCGCCGCGATCGCCGGCGCGCCCGTGGGGGCGCCGGTCCACGGGAACCGGTAGGCGCGGTAGGACTCGTCCGCGGGGGGCATCCGCGCGTCGAACAGCAGCTGGCCGGAGGAGCTGAATTCCGAGAACCACGGTTCGGCGCCCCAGCCGAGGAAGAGGTTTCCGTTCGCGAGCGGCTGGACGTTGCCCTGGCTGCCCGCTTTCAGCGCCGAGGGGTGCTCGTACTCCGCAACCAGCGTCTCGGTGCCCGTCTGCTGGTTGAGCGCCACCACGATCCCGCGCGACTGCGGGTGCACATTCGGCACCCCGCCGTTGTCGAACACGGAGATCAGGCCGTTCGACTCGAGCGTGGCGTCGTGCTGGAAGGCGGTGAGCGTGCCCGAGCCCATCTTGATCGTGCTGTGCTTGCCGCCCGCGCGCGTCAGCACCTCGCCGGTCTGTTCGTCCAGTTCGTACAGCGCCCAGGTGTTGCGCGCGGAGATCAGCATGTGGCCGCCGGGCTCCTGGTCGAGCGAGTTGATGTGCAGGTAGTCGAGGGGCCATTCCGTGTTGGCGCCATAGGGCGAGGAGTAGGTGTCGCTGAGCGCCACGTGGTCGAGGCTGTGCCACTCGCGCCGCACGAGCCCCGTGCGCAGGTCGATTTCCTGGAAGACGCTGTCCGTGACCGCCCCATCCCGCGGGCCCCTGATGCCGGTGAGGTTGCAGTGGATCGGGTCGAACACCGTCATCAGCGCCGTGTCGTGCGCGGTCAGGTGGAAGTCGTGGAGGTCCGCTTTGAGGCCGTTGCCCGCGTGGACGTGCGCGATCTGCTGGTAGGAGCCGTTGGCGATCACCTCTTCTCCTTCCCCGAACCCCTGCTTGGGGATGTGCCCCTGCCACCACGTGAGCGCCGGCTGGCCGTTGTAGGACTGCACCTGGAGGTTCGTCGCGTAGACGCCGCGGGGCAGCGGGTCGAACCACACGAGCTGGCCGGCGCCGTCGAAGATCATCGGGCCGTCCCCGCCGGGGCCGGAGTAGGGGGCGGCGAAGATGTCCCCGGCCGGGCTCAGCCCGGAGCCTGTCGTGACCTGAATCGAGGGCGGCTGCAGGTTGGGCGCCGAGCGGTAGTGCTGGACCTGGCTGGAGGTTCCCGCGGGCTCCTTGCCCGGTGGTTCCCACGGGAGGGGGTCGGGCACGGAGACCGTGAAGTGGAACGCGAACGGCTGCCAGCGTTTGCCCGAGAGCAGCTTCCCCCGCACGGTGACCGTCTCGCCGGGCTGGAAGTGGTTTGACGGCATGAAGCTCGCCCCGTCTCCCTGGGAGTAGGCGTCCACGCGACCGGAGTGCCCGCCGGTGATCGACCCGCTCACGCTCACCTGGGCGAGCTGCGAGCGGGGGACGCCGAGCAGGCTGATCTGGGTGTGCGGCGAGGCGTCCAGGGAGTCCGGCAGCGGCGAGACGATCAGCTTCGTGCCGGGCAGCACATCGCTGCGGTCAAGCGTCGCGGGCACGCAGCCCGGCGCAGGCGGCCCGCGAAACGCCGCCTCCTCGGCCACGATGCGCTTGCCGCCGACGGCCAGCGCGCCGCCGCTTGCGAGGAATACCAGCATCCCTCCCAGCACCAGCGAGCGCCGCAGCCACCGGTGGTGGGGGTGCGCCCTGCGTGTGGACCGGACGGACTTCCAGACCCGGATGGGCGTCCAAGATCCCTCGCGATGGCCGGGAGACCGGCTCCGATGCCTCTCGCTCATGCGTAGTCCACAATATCGTCGCCCGCCATGTCGGTGTGCAATTGGTCTTTCGGCTACCGCGTCCGTCGTGTTAGGCCGATGTTAGGGTCTCGCGGGCAGATGAAGCGTAACGGACTCATTGTGCTGCTCCTCGCGCTCGTCGCGGGGGTGACGGCCGCCATCGTGCTGGGTACCGGCGGGCTCGGGCTATCCGGCTCGGGCTCGGTGCAATCGCCATCGTGCCTGCCGGCTACGGTTGACCATAGTGCCAAGCTGGCAGGGCTGCCCGTCGATGTCTCTCCGGCCCCGGAAGCCGACACGGCGAACCCCCACACGCAGATCAGTTTCCTGGGCGTGCCGGTCACCGAGATCCACGGGGTCTCCGTCGTGGGCCGGCGCAGCGGCCATCACTCCGGTCACCTCCACGGCTACTCGCAGGGCGATGGCGCGAGCTTCGCACCCGACACCCCATTCGACGCCGGCGAGCGCGTGATCGTGCACGCCGTGATCGACGCTGGCCGGTTCGGGGACGCGAGCGGAGCGAGTGTCTCCCGGTTCGGCCGATCCCGGACGATCGGCAAGGGCGCCAAGCGGATCGCCTTCGGCTTTCGCGTCGACACCCCCTATCCGACGGCCACCGTCTCGGGGTTCCCCAACCCGCCCGCGGCGCCCGCCGACTATCAGAGCTTCTACACCCTGCCCGGCGTCCAGGCCCCGATCCTGAGCGTCACCGTGCCGGATCACGATCCCGCGGCGGGCGACATCCTCACGACCAACGGGCCCGGTCCGGGCCAGTACGGACCGCTGATCTACACGCCACAGGGCCGCCTCGTCTGGTTCGAGCAGCTGTCGGGGGGCGAAGCGGCGGAGAACCTGAGCGAGCAGACATATGAAGGGCGGCGCGACCTGACGTGGTGGAAGGGACGTGTGCTCTCGCTGGGCTTCGGCCAGGGCGAAGACATCGTCATGAACTCCAACTACCAGACGGTTGCGAGGATCGCCGGCGGCAACGGCCTGAAGGCGGACCTGCACGACTTCCAGATCGCCCCCCACGACGTCGCCTACATCACGGCGTACAACCCGATCCGCTGCAACCTCACGGCGGTGAAGGGAGCAACGGACGGGGCGATCGTCGACACGGCGATTCAGATGATCGACATGAAGACGGGCCTCGTACGCTGGGAATGGCACAGCCTCGACCACATCGGCGCCTCAGAGTCCGAAGTGCAAGCGCCGGCGGAGGCGACGCCTTGGGATTACTTCCACCTCAACTCGATCGATCCCGAGCCAGATGGCGACATCTTCATCTCGGCGCGCAGCACCTGGGCCGGCTATCAGCTGGAGGGCGGCACGGGCAGGATCCTCTGGCGCCTCGGCGGCGCCAGGAGCTCCTTCAAGATGGGCCCGGGCACGGAAATGGCGTGGCAGCACGACGGCCGCGTCCTCCCAAACGGCGACGTCACCTTCTTCGACGATGGCTCGAACCCGCCGATCCACCATCAGTCGCGCGCCGTGCGGATCGCGCTCGACTTCAAGGTCCGTGAAGCGCGCCTCGCCTCCGTCTATGCACACCGCGACCCGCCGCTGCTTGCCGCAAGCCAGGGCAACATGCAGACGCTGGCGGACGGGAACGCAGTCGTGGGCTACGGCGGGGTGCCCGCGATCACCGAGTACGCCAAAAATGGCTCGCTGCTCTTCGACGCCAATCAGCCGTTCGACATGACCTTCTACCGCGCCTTCCGCTTCCCCTGGAGCGGTCGCCCGCTGAGCCCGCCCGCGGTCCTCGCCAGCCTGAACGACACGGGCGAAGAGACGATCGTACACGCGAGCTGGAACGGCGCGACCGAGGTGGCCTGGTGGCGCGTGCTCGCGGGCGAGCACCCCGGATCGCCGGCAGTGCAGGCCACGATCCGGGCCATCGGCTTCGAGAGCTCGACGACCCTGCCTCAGAAGCACGCCTACGTGGCGGTGCAGGCGCTCGACTCAGCCGGCCATGTGCTCGGCGCCTCGCGGATGGTCAAGGTGATCAGCTACGCCGCCTCGCTCCCGAGCCCCGGGCGATCGGGATGAGGCTCAGTAGGCCGGTTTGGTCGAGTGCTTGTGCGTGGTCGTCGTGGGACTGCTCGTCGCCGGCTTGGCGGTGGAGCTCCCCCCTTTGCCGCCGCACCCCGCCACTGCGACAGTGCTCGCCAGGACAGCCAGTGTCGTTAGCATGGCGGCCAGTGGCGTTCTTTTCATGCGGCGGGCTCCAATTGTCGCTCGGAGATTCTGGTCCACACCCGCCCCACCCTACCAGGCGTTCGCTGCCCCGATCGCCCTCGGGTCGGTGACATGAGCGTCCAGACGACGGCGAGCCCGCGGGTGACGGATACGCCTCCGGCCGAGAGCGGGCAGGGCTCGGGTTCGGCGTGGCTGCTGGCCGTCTGCTGCATCGCGCAGTTCATGGTCATCCTCGACCTCAGCATCGTCAACGTCGCGCTGCCGTCGATGCAGTCGGGCCTCGGCTTCTCGGCGCCCGAACTGCTGTGGGTGGTGGACGCCTACGCGATCACCTTCGCCGGTTTTTTGATGCTCGGCGGGCGGGTGGCCGACTTCTTCGGGCAGCGCCGCACGTTCATCGCGGCGCTCGGCCTGTTCGCGCTCGCCTCGCTCGCGGGCGGCATCGCGCCGGACCGGGCGACGCTGATCGAGGCGCGCGCCTTCCAGGGCATCGCCGGCGCCTTCATGGCGGCCTGCTCGCTGGCGATCATCATCTCCTCCTTCGCGCCGGGTCCGAAGCTGAACCGGGCGATCGGCGCGTGGGCGGCGATGAACGGACTCGGCGGCTCCGCCGGGGTGCTGTTCGGGGGGATCATCACCGAAGCGCTGAGCTGGCGGTGGGTCCTGCTGATCAATCCGCCGGTCGCCCTCGCGGCGGCGGCGGTGGCCTGGGTGGTCGTGCGCGAGCGCCGCGGGAGGCGCGAGGGCAACTTCGACGTCGCCGGCGCTTTGACGTTGACGGTCGGCCAGATCGTGCTGGTGTACGGGGTCGTGGAAGCGGGGCTCGCCGGCTGGAGCACCGCGGCCGCGCTCGGCCCGATCCTCGGCGGCATCGCTCTGCTCGCGGTCTTCGGCGTGATCGAGTCCCGGTTCGCGTCGGCGCCGCTGATCCCCTTCGGAGAGCTGACGAAGCCGCTGCGGATCGCCAACAACATCGTGCTGCTGTTCAGCGCCTCGCTCTTCCCGATGTGGTTCGTCAGCTCGCTCTACCTGCAGCAGGTTCTCGACCTCTCGCCGCTGCGCACGGGGCTGATCTTCCTGCCGATGACGTTGACGATCATGGCGGTCGCCTCGCGGACCGGCAGGCTCGTGAGCCGTTTCGGGGTCCGCGCGGTGCTCGGCAGCGGCCTGACGATGTTGACGGCGGGGATGCTGCTGCTGGCGAAAATCGGCCCGAGCGGCAGCGGGGTGGTGTACGTGATGATCCCGGGGATACTGACGGCGGCGGGGATCGCGATGTCGATCGTCCCCTCGACGATCGCCGCCACCCAGGGCGCCAAGCCGGGACAGGCCGGGCTCGCGTCGGGCCTTGTGAACACCTCCCGTCAGATCGGCGGCGGGCTCGGGCTGGCGGTGCTCGTGACGCTCGCCACCCAGCACACGACCCACCTGATCGGCGCCGGCGTCGGCGTGTCGCAGGCGTTGACCGACGGCTTCCGGCTCGCCTACCTGATCGGCGCCGGGCTCGCGGCGGCGGCGGCGCTCGTCACCTTCACGTCGCTGCGGAGACCGGCCGTTGCCCCGGAGGGAGCGGCGCTCAAGACGGGAACGGCGGGCCCCGGCGCACCGGAGGGCGCGGCACGGCGGATTGCCGCGGCGGTCGCCGTTGTCCTCGCGGTCTTCCTCGTCCTCGACATCGCCTTCGCCGGCTCCCACAGCCCCCCGATCGGCGCGTACACGACCGGCGGCGCCTACCGCTTCGTCACCGAGCCCTCACTGCATCCGCCGATCGTCAAGAGCGTCCACCCCGCGGGCGGTGGAGCGACGGGGGAATACATCCTCACCGCCGACTTCTACAACCTCAACTACCCCCCGATGGTCGGCCAGAGCGGGCCGCTGATGCTCGACCGCAACCTGCAGCCGGTCTGGTTCGAGCCGGTGCCGGAAGGGGTCGTCGCCGCCAACCTCGCCCTCCAGCATTACGAGGGCCGGCCGGTGCTCGCGTGGTGGCAGGGCTTCATCACGAAGACCGGCTCGACCGAGAGCGGCGAATACGTGGTCGTCGACCGGCACTACCGGACCCTCGCGCGGCTTCGGGGCAAGGACGGCTGGATCCTCACGCTCCACGAGTTTGCCGTGAGCGGAGAAGACGCCTGGGTGACGGCGAACAGGAACGTCCCGCGGGACCTCTCGAATTACGGCGGCGCCTACAACGGCGCGCTGATCGACTCCGCGGTCCAGGAGTACAACCTGAAGACCGGCGCGCTCCTGCGGACCTGGGACGCGCTCGACCACATCCCGCTGAGCGACTCCTACGCCACGGTGCCGACGAACGGCTTCCCGTGGGACGCCTACCACGTCAACTCGATCGAGCTCACAGGCTCCGGGACGTTCCTGGTCTCGATGCGCAACACGTGGGCCGCCTACCTGGTGAACATCGCGACGGGCAGGATCGAGTGGACGCTCGGCGGCAGACACTCCAGCTTCGCCTTCGGCCCCGGCGCGGCCTTCCAGTGGCAGCACAACGTGGCGTTGGGGCCCGGCTCGACGGTGACGATGTTCGACGACCACTGCTGCCGGCTCACCGGCGGAGGCACGCGCGTCCCCGCGACGGCGCCCTCGCGCGGGCTCGTGCTCAAGTTGGACCAGAGCACGCGCGCGGCGACGCTCCTCGCCCAGTACAACGGCGGCGGCGAATTCGAATCGGAATTTATGGGCAACACCGAGCCGCTGGCGAACGGCGACGTGTTCGTCGGGTGGGGCTCGGAACCGTACTTCTCCGAATACTCCCGCACGGGGAAGCTGCTGTTGGAAGGCGAGTTCCCCGAACCGGACCTCACCTACCGGGCGACCGTCGAGCAGTGGGTCGGCCTGCCGCTCTCCCCGCCCGTGGGCGCCGCCGCCCAAACGGATGGCAAGACCACCGTGTACGCAAGCTGGAACGGCGCCACCCGGGTCGTATCCTGGCGGGTCCTGGCCGGACCCGGCGCTAGTAGGCTGACCGCCGTGAGAACCACCGCCAGGTCCGGGTTCGAGACGGCGATCCCCGTGCCACAGAGCTACGGGAGCTTCGAGGTGCAGGCGCTCACTGCCAACGGCCGGGTGATCGGGGCTTCCCGGCCGTTCACGTCGCGGGCGGCTCGATGACGATCCGCGCGACCGTGCTGCTCGCGGCGCCGGCGATGTGCGTCAGGCCTGTGCGCGTGGGGCGACGCCGGCGACCATGCGGAGCCGAGGCGGTGAGAGTCGCGGCGGCGCTGCTCGCGGCAGGCGCACTCGCCGCGGCCCTCTGCTCCTGCGGGGAAAGCGGCACGCCCTCGGCCTCCGCGGCGCTCGACGACCAGGCCGCCGTGGCCGCCGCCGCGGCCAACCCGGTCACCGTCACCCCGCTGCCCGGCGACCCCCGACGCCTCCCCCACCACCCAGATCAGCTTCCTCGGCGGCGCGGGCACGCAGGTGGCGAACGTGCGCGTCGTCGGGTCGCGCAGCGGCGTGCACTCCGGGCGCCTGCAGACCTACTCGACCGGCACCGGCGAGAGCTTCCTGCCCGCCAAGCCCTTCGTCCCCGGGGAGCGCGTGAGCGTCCACGCGCTCGCCGGCAGCGGCACTCCAGACCGAGCGGTCGCCACCACCTTCACCGTCGCCCACCAGGCGGCCGTCAGCCAGAGCCAGTTCCCGCTGAACCCGGGCGACCCGCACGCCGTCCAGCATTACCTCTCCGCTCCCACAATCGACTCCCTCCACTCTCACCATCACCACACCGGCCAAGCCCGGCGCGGCGCCCGGGGACCTGTTCCTCGCCCCCTACCAGGGCCTGGGCTCCGCGGGGCCGATGATCGCCGAACAGAACGGCGCGCTCGTGTGGTTTCACCCGCTGCCCGCCGGCGAGACGGCCACCAACTTCGAGGTCCAGCAGTACGAAGGCCAGCCCGGTGCTCACCTGGTGGCAGGGCCGCATCCTGCGGTCGGGTTCGGCCAGGGCGAAGACGTGATCTACAACAGCTCCTACCAGCAGATCGCGAGATCCGCGCCGGCAACGGCTACCGCGCCGACCTGCACGAGATCCAGCTCACCCCGCAGGGCACCGCCTGGATCGACGCCTTCGACCCGATCCACATGAACCTCGCCTCCGTGCACGGCTCCGCCCACGGAGTCCTCACCGACTCGGTGATCCAGGAGATCGACATCAAGACGGGGCTGGTGATGTGGGAGTGGCACGCGCTCGGGCACATCCCCCTGCGGCGACTCCCACAACCCCGTCTCCGAGAGCGAATACCCCTGGGACTACGTCCACATCAACTCGGCGCTCGATCCCCGGGCTCCATCCGGCGACGTGCTGCTCTCGGCGCGCAACACCTGGACGCTGTACGACGTCGACATGCACACCGGCGGCTTCAGCTGGCGCCTCGGCGACGCGCACAGCGAGCTTCAAGCTCGGACCCGGCACGCGCTTCTACTGGCAGCACGACGCCGAGTTCCAGCCCGGCGGGCTGATCTCGGTGTTCGACAACGGCTCGACCCCGCCCAAGGAGAAGCAGTCGCGCGGCCTGCTGCTGCGCCCGACCTCGCCAACCACACCGTCACGCTGCTCAAACAATTCGCCAACCCGTCAAAGACGCTGCTCGCCTCCAGCCAGGGCAACCTGCTCAGCCTGCCCGGCGGCAACTGGCTGCTCGGCTACGGCGGGCTGCCCAACTTCACCGAGTACGACGCCTCCGGACACGTGCTGCTCGACGGCACGCTCGGCAAGGACGTGCAGAACTTCAGCACCTACCTCGCTCCCTGGAGCGCCCAGCCCGCCGACGCCCGCCGATCGCCGTGGCGGCAGCCCGCCGCCGGCGGCGCGCGTCACCGTCGCCGTGAGCTGGAACGGCGCCACCGAACGTCGCCTCCTGGCGCGTTCTGGCCGGCTCCTCGCCGAGCTCGCTCGCGCCCGCTCGCCACCGGCCGCCGCGCACGGCTTCCAGACCACGATCCCGTCGCGCCCGCGCCGGCCCTACGTCGCCGTGCAGGCGCTCGACGCCTCCGGCGCGGCCATCGGGACCTCGGCGATCGAGCCCGCCCGGTGGGGCCCGCGCCGGCCCGTGGGCGCTCCCGCGCTGCGCGGTGCGAGCCCGTCCCCCGCGAGCGGGCTCGGCGGGCCGCGTTCGCCTTCGCGTCCGGCGCAGCTCGCGCGCCGCGGCGGTCCTCGCCGCGTTGCGTGGCCGTCGGGAAGTAGTTGTCGAAGCCGCGGCGCGTGCGCCGCGCGCAGGCGGCGCGGGCAGCGGAGCCGCGCAGCTCGGAGCTGCAGCGCCCGCTCGCAGCGTCGCTGTGCAGCGATGCCTCCAGGCGCTGTGGCCTGCGCCGTTGTGCAGCTCCATGCGGCCCGCGCGGGTGCGGTAGTCGTAGAGCTCGCGCTTCCTGCCCCTCCCGCAGAGCGGCGCGATCCCGCTCGCGCTCCAGTTGGAGTACGTGGCGTACTTCGCCGTTCGCCGTGCGCAGCGCCACCACGTGCAGCGGCGCGCTCGCGGCGTAGGGTTCGGTCGCGAACTCGGTGACGATCTCGTCGGTCGCGTGCAGCACGTACGGGCGCCCCGGCGCGCCGGGGTCCGCGAGGATCGCCGCGAGGTCCGAGCCGGCGGGCGAGGTGCGCGTAGCGAGGGTTGCGCCGCCACGCGTTCGAGCCAGCTCGCGATGTCAGCAGCATCGGCGCCACGTCCACGCTCGATGTCAGCTGCATGCGCGGACGGCTCCGCGCCGCGGTGAGCGCGCCCGCGCGGGTCGCTTGCACGATCAGCGGCACCCTGATCGCCTCCTCGTACGCCCCCCGCGCCCTTGCCGCGCAGGCCGTGCGAGGCGCCGTACTCGCCGTGGTCGGAGGTGAACACCACCACGGTGTTCGCCGCCACCTCCGGGCGGCTCGTCGCAGCATGTCGCAGCACCCGCCCGATGTGGCGCGTCCACCGTCGCGCTGCAGCTTCACGTACAGATCCATGAACGGCACCACACGCTCGGCGGGCATCGGGTCCGTGGAACGGCACCGGCCCGAAGGAGGCCGCCGCGGTCTCCTGCAACGAGCGCTGCAGCAGCGGCTTGTTGCGCGCTTCGCAGCATCTCCGGCGTCTCGTAGTTCGGGGGCAGCCCGCCGCACCAGCGCCGGCGCGCTGCGCCTCCGCCGGGACGCGTTCGCTCCATTTGTACCACCACGCGATGTCATGCGGATTCACGAACGACACCGTCGTGCACCACGGCTCGGCGGCGTCGCCCGCTTCGGCGAACCATTCCTCGAACTGGTCGGCGATCTGCGGGTCCACGCGCCAGCCCTGGCCGGGGCGCCCCGTCCGGCGAGGGGTAGGTGCCGCCCGAGAACCCGTACGGCTCCAGCGACCGCCGCGTCCTGAAGCACGTTCCAGTGGTTGTCGCCGTGCGTCAGGTGCCACTTGCCGAACCACCACGTGTTGTAGCCGTGCTCGCGCAGCATCGTCCCCCACGTCGGGAAGCCCGGGTCGAGCGTGCTGCCGCCCGTGATCATGCACCCCGTCTGGTGCGTGTAGAGGCCCGTCAGCAGCGCCGCGCGCGCCGGCGTGCAGTCGTTGGAGGCCGTGTAGTGGCGTTCGAAGGAGACCCCTTCGCGGCGCAGGCGCGTGATGTTCGGCAGCAGCCGCGCCATCGCCGGCGAGGCCGTGAACCACTGCGGGGTGCGCAGCTGGTCCACCACGATCACCAGGATGTTCGGTCCGCGACCCCCCCGCGCGGCCGTCGACGGGGGCACGGGCGGCTGCGCGGGGACCGTCCCCGGGTGCGGCGTCCCATGGCGCTCGGCGTGCCCGCGGGCACGATGCGGAGCCGACGGCTCGCCCTCTTTCGCGATCGCCGCGATCGCCGCGCCCCCGCCGAGCAGGGCGCCTCCCGCCGCCAGGCCCCCCTTCAGAAGCGTGCGCCTGTCGATCCGCCGTTCGCTCATACAGCCCGCAAGGTACGCCAACGCGCCCTATGCGCGGGCAAAGGTCGCGTTAAAGATCAAAACACAGGCGTCTCGGTGTAATCCCCGAAGACCTGCTGCAGCGACTCGACGATCTCGCCCTCCGAGGCGCACGCGCGGGCGCAATCGAGCAGCGGCTCCATCAGGTTGCGATCCGGCCGCGCCGCCGCCTCGCGCAGCGCGGCGAGGGTGCGCTCGACCTCGGCGCCGTCGCGCGCCGCGCGCGCGGCCTGCAGGCGGCCGAGCTGCTTGCCTTCCAGCGACGGGTCCACGCGCAGCGTCGGGATCGGCTGCTCGTCCTCGAGCACCTGGCTGTTGACCCCCACCACGATCCGCTCCCCCGCGTCGATCTGGAGCTGCAGCTCGAACGCCGCGTCGGCGATCTCGCGCTGGGGGTAGTTGCGCTTGACCGCCTCCACCATCCCCCCGAGCTGCTCGATCTTCTCGAAGTACTCATAGCAGCGCTCCTCCATCCGGTCGGTCATCGCCTCCACGAACCAGCTGCCCCCCAGCGGGTCCACCGTGCTCGCGACGCCCGTCTCGTGCGCGATCACCTGCTGGGTGCGCAGCGCCACTCGCACCGCCTCCTCCGTGGGCAGCGCGAGCGCCTCGTCGTAGCTGTTGGTGTGCAGCGACTGCGCGCCCCCCAGCACCGCCGCGAGCGCCTCCACCGTTGTGCGCACGATGTTGTTCAGCGGCTGCTGCGCCGTCAGGCTCACCCCCGCGGTCTGCGCGTGGAAGCGCATCAGCCACGAGCGCGGATTCTTCGCGCCGAACGTCTCGCGCATCTCTTTGGCCCAGATCCGCCGCGCCGCGCGGTACTTCGCGACCTCCTCGAAGAGGTCGATCTGCGCGTTGAAGAAGAACGACAGCCGCGGCGCGAACTCGTCCACGTCGAGGCCCCGCTCCACCGCCTGGCGCACGTAGGTGAGGCCGTCCGCGAGCGTGAACGCGAGCTCCTGCTGCGCCGTGGCGCCCGCCTCGCGGATGTGGTAGCCGGAGATCGAGATCGGGTGCCAGCGCGGCATCCGCCTCGTGCACCACTCGATCATGTCTCCGCACAGGCGCATCGCGGGGTCGATCGGGAAGCACCACTCCTTCTGCGCGATGTACTCCTTGAGGATGTCCGCCTGGATCGTCCCCGAGAGGCGCTCCAGGATGCGCCCACCCGAGCTCGACTCCGCGCTGTGGCGGGCGGGCCTCCCATCCTCCGCGGACTCCGCCGCGGCCACGTAGAAGGCGAGCATGATCGCCGCGGGGGCGTTGATCGTCATCGACACCGACACCTCCCCCAGGTCGATGCCCGCGAACAGCGTGCGCATGTCCTCCACCGTGTCCACCGCCACCCCCTCGCGACCCACCTCCCCGAGCGCGCGCGCGTGGTCGGAGTCGTGTCCCATCAGCGAGGGCATGTCGAAGGCCGTGGAGAGCCCCGTCTGCCCGTGCTCCAGCAGGTAGTGGAAGCGCTCGTTGGTCTCCTCGCTCGTGCCGAACCCCGCGAACTGGCGCATCGTCCACAGCCGCCCGCGGTACATCGACTCGTACACCCCCCGCGTGAACGGGTACTCCCCCGGGCGCCCGATCGGGTCCTCCGGCGAACCGATTCCCGCCGGCAGGTCGGCTGCGGTGTACAGCTCTTCAACGGGCTCTCCCGATAGCGTGCGGGACTCGGCCGTGCTCGCCTCAGGTGGAGAGGTCGCGCTCTTCAAGATGACTGCACGATACCGATCACCTCTGGGAGCCCTGATCGCGGCGGCGGCGCTCGCGCTCTGCGGATGCGCCTCCAGGCCGGCCGCACACGACGCGCAGACGCTCCCGGGGGCGCTGCCACACCCGACCCGCGCGACGCTGATCCTCGACTTCGCCCCCAACGCGGTGCACGCCGGCATCTACCGGGCGCTCGCCGCGGGGTACTACCGGCGGGAGAACATCGACCTGCAGGTGGTGCAGCCCAGCGCCACCGCCGAACCGCTCAGCCTCGTGGACGCCGGGCGCGCGCAGTTCGGGCTCGCCGACGGCAGCGACGTGGCGAGCGAGATCGACCGCGGCGGCCACGACGAGGCGGTGATGGCGATCGTGCAGCGTCCGCTCGGCGGCCTGATCGCGCTCGCCTCCGAGCACCTCGACTCTCCCGCGCAGCTGCAGGGCAGGACCGTCGGGATCACCGGCGTGCCCTCCGACCGCGCCGTGCTCGACACCGAGGTGCGCCACGCCGGCGGGGACCCCGCCGGGGTGCGCGTGGTGACAGTCGGCTTCGACGGCGCCCAGGGTCTCGTCGCGGGCCGGCTGTCCGCGTTCACCGGCTTCGTGCCCGACGACGGCGTGGGCCTCGAAGTGGAAGGGCATTCGATCGCCCCCTTCTGGCTCGATCGCAACGGCGGGCCCGCGTACCCCGGCCTCGTGGCCTTCACCACGCGCGGCCTCGCCGACTCCAACCCCGCACTCGTGCGCGACTTCCTCGCCGCCACGATCCGCGGCTACCGGGACACCCTCCGCAACCCCGCGCGCGCGCTCGCCGATCTGCTGCGCGCCAACCCCTCGCTGCCGCGGGCGCTCACCGCCGCCTCGCTGCGCGCCTACCTCCCCCTCTTCGCCGCCGGCGGCGTGCCGTTCGGGACCATCCGGCCCGCCCACGTCGAGGAACTGTCGAGCTGGATGCTCGCCAACCGCCTGATCACCGCCCCCATCCCCTTCGCGCGCTACGGCACCGACGCCTTCCTGCCGGGCGCCCCCGCGGGGTAGGCGGCCCCCACCGCCCCGCGGCCGGGGAACCGATCCGCCATGCAGGATAGGGGTGGCCGTTCCCATAGATAGCATTTACTCTTGTCCTTGATAGGGACGTACATTGCTGTATACTGGCAGGTGCGATGCGCGGCAGGGGAATGCAGCGCCGCGGGGTCTGGCAGGGAGAGGAGTGGGGCGACGGGATCGACTCGAGGGCCCGGTACGGGAGGCCTTCATGAGGCTGCTCGTAACCGGCGCCGATGGGCTGATCGGCTCCAATCTCGCCGCCGCCGCGGCACAGCAGAGCTGGAGCGTGCTCGGCGCCTGGCGCCGCACGCCCGTGAGCCTGCTCGGCGCGCGCACCGCCCCGCTCGACGTCGCCGACCGCCGCGCCTGCGTCGCGCTCGCCGAAGAGCTCGAGCCCGACGTGATCGTCCACGCCGCCGCGGAGAGCTCGCCCGGGCGCCTCGAGCGCGAGGACGATCTCGCCGAGCTCAACAGGCTCGGCGCCGAGCACACGCTCGCGGCGGCGCGCACCGTGCGCGCCCGCTACGTGCTCGTCTCCTGCGACCTCGTCTTCAGCGGGCTGCGGCCCTCGGGGGAGTGCTGGGAGGAGGAGGATCCCGCCGAGCCGATCAACGCGCTCGGGCGCTCCCTGCTCGAGCGCGAGCGTCTCACCCGGGGCTACCGCGGCAGCTGGCTGATCACCCGCCCCGCGGACGTGTACGGGGTCAACCTCTCGATCCCCGCCGCCCCACCGTCCGGGCCGACCCACGCGGGCAACGGCAACGGCGCGGCGGCCGCGACGTTGGAGGCGGCGCTCACGCGCGCGCGTCATGTGTGGGAGCGCTCCGGCCCGCCGCTGCGCTGGCTCGCCCGGCTGCGCGCCGGACAGCCCCTCGCGGCGCCTCCCGGCATCCGCCGCTCGCCCACCTACGCATGGGACTACGCGCAGCGTGTCTGCGAGCTGATCGCACAGGAGTGCGAGGGCGTCTACAACACCGCGGGCCCCACGATCCTCGGCCGGCTCGCGCACCTGCGCCTGCTCGCGCGCGCGTTCGGCTGCGAGATGCAGCTCGTTCAGGAGGGCTCCCTCGCGGCCTTCCTGGGCGCGTGCGGCGAGCCGGGCGACATAGAGCTGCCCCTCAACACCGCGCTCTGCGACGGCAGGGCGACCTTCGCGCTCGGCCACCCCGCGGTGGACCCCTTCGCGGGGCACCGCCTCATGCGCCGCCGGCTCGAGCAGCTGCTCGGCGAGCTCGGAGGGGCGGGGAATCCACCCATCCCTCCGTTGCGCGCGACAGACGTAGGCGGGCGGGAATCGATACCTGCGCACTAGGCTGAGAAAGGTGTACGGTCCGCTTGGGGACACCACGCTGCTGCGGGGCGAGCTTGCGCGCGTGGTGGGCGCCGAGCACGTGCTCGACAGGGCGCCCGAGGGGAGGCTCTCCCCCTACGACCACGACGCCACCCGCAGTCGCGGGCTCAGGGGCCGCGCCGACCTCGTGGTGCTCCCCCGCGACACCGCCGAGGTCGCGGCCGTGCTGGCGCTCTGCTACGAACGCGACGCGCCCCTGATCCCCCGCGGCGGCGGCACCGGCCTCGCGGGCGGAGCGGTGCCGCTCCACGGCGGCGTGGTCTGCTCGCTGGAGCGCCTGCGCGCGATCCGCGAACTGGAGCCCGCACTGTGGCGCGATCCACCCCGAGGCCGGGGTCCCCACCCGCCACGTGCAGCGCCTCGCGCGCGAGAACGGGCTCTGCTTCCCCCCGACCCCGGGGCATCCGAGCAGTCGCAGATCGGGGGCAACGTCGCCACCAACGCCGGCGGGCCCCACGCCTTCAAGTACGGGGTCACCGGCGCCTGGGTCACCGGCATCGAGGCCGTGATCCCACCCGGCGAGACGATCGCGCTCGGGGGGCCCCACCGCAAGGACGTCGCGGGGTACGACCTCAAGAGCCTCCTGATCGGCTCCGAGGGCACGCTCGGGATCATCACCGCGGTGCGCCTGCGGCTGATGCCCGCCCCCGAGGCCGCGCTCGCGCTGATCGCCTTCCACTCCACGCGCGCCCAGGGCTGCGCCGCGATCCTCGACGTGCTCGGCGCCGGGATCGTCCCCGCCGCCCTGGACTTCCTCGATGGCGACGCCCTGCGGATGGCGGCGGGCGCCTGGGCCGGCGGGTCGGGCATCGAGCTGCCGCCCGGCGCCGAGTTTGCGCTGCTCGCCGAGGTCGACGGCACGCTCCAGGAGGCCCGCGCCGCGCAGGCGGAGCTCGCCGCGGTGCTCGCCTCGGGAGCGATCGAGGTGCGCCGCCCCGACCGCGAGGCGCTGTGGCGGTGGCGCGATCGCGTCGCCGGCGCCGTCGCCGCGATGCGCGGGGGGAAGGTCGGCGAGGACGTCGTCGTCCCCGTCGAGCGCCTCGCACGAGGCGCTCGAGCGCTTCCGGGAGATCGCCGCCCGTCACGGGCTGCGCTCGTGCGCGTGGGGCCACGGGGCCGACGGGAACCTCCACGCCAACCTCCTCGTCGACCCCCACAGCGAGTCCGAGCTGGCCGCCGCCGCGGCCGCGGTGCAGGAGCTGTTCGCGCTCGCCGTCGAGCTCGGCGGCTCGATCAGCGGCGAGCACGGCGTCGGCTGGCTCAAGCGCGGCCAGCTCGCCCGCCAGTGGCCCGAGGGAGCGCTGCGCCTGCACGAGGAGATCAAGCGCGCCTTCGACCCCAAGGGCCTCCTGAACCCCGGCAAGAAGCTCGCCCGCTAGTCTCCATCTCCTTTCGGCAGGCGGTCTTTCCGCCGGGAGCGCTAGTCTGCGCGCCTTGTTTGGTATCCAACCCGAAAGGAAGTCCCCATGAACAAGACACAGCTCGTCAACGCACTCTCCGCCGACAGCGGCCTCTCCAAAGCCGACGCCTCGCGTGCGCTCGAGTCGTTCGTGGGCACGGTGGGCAAGGCGCTCAAGAAAGGCGACGAGGTCGTGATCACCGGCTTCGGCAAGTTCTCCGTGGTGAAAAGGGCCGCGCGCCAGGGCGTCAACCCGCGCACCGGGGAGAAAGTCAAGATCAAGGCCTCCAAGGCCCCCAAGTTCACTCCCGGAGCCGGTCTCAAGCAGATCGTCCACCCCAAGAAATAGAGGCCCCCGCCGCAGCCGGACCCGGGCCGCAACACGCCCCACACCCCAGCACACACTCACAGCCACAGGAGGAATCGAGGGAGGAGGCGCCGCCACGCGCGCCGATGGGCGTGCGCGCGTGGTAGCGTCCGCCTCATTCGAGTCGTTTCATTGCTCTGGACCGTTCCGTCGTCCCATGGCAGGATTGGGAGGGGGGTCAGCGGGGGCCCCCAACCGACATGGGGTGAGATGGCTCTGCGGGCATTGAAGAGAGCGGTCGCCACAGGTCTCGCCACGGGACTCGCGCTCGCGGCCCTCGTCGCGGGCCTCGCGCTCGCGGTTCTCCCCGCCGGCGCGCGCGCCGGGGAGTACCACGTGTACTCCTGCCGCACCCCCACCGGGCAGGTCGCGCCCACCGATGGGTGGAGCGCGCCGGCGCATCCCGTCTACGACCCGACCACGAACACGTGCGAAGCGGGGGGCGGGCTCTTGGCCGCGCTGGGCGCCGGGTATGCCCACCCCGCTGACTCGGAATTCGATAAAGCTACTTGGGCGTTTGAGGCACCAGCGGGCGAGACTATTGCGGGTGCGACGTTGTGGCGCGCAGGTAACACACTTGGTGGATCAAATGCAAACGCCTCGTACCTCTTCTGGTTATCAGGAGTTGCCGCCATGGGTTCTACGGCGCGTATCTTCGACGAATGCCGGGCGGATGAAGGCTGTCCGAGTCAGGGCAGCTTCGCTGACCCCATGACTGCGGAAAATCGTGTCACCGCCTCAAGCGGCGCCCTGGGCAGCCCATATCTGTCCTTGAGCACTTACTGTGGCGCTTTCGTCAACGAAGTGTTGTGCCCCGCCGACGAAGGCGCCGTCTACGCCGCCATGGTGGAGCTCTTCGCCGCGGACCTCGTGCTCTCCCAGCCCGCGGCGCCCACCGTCTCCGCCGTCGGGGGCGGCCTCGCCGAAGACCCCACCGTGCGGGGCACGAGCGATGTGGCCTTCCACGCCGCCGACGCCGGCTCCGGGGTCTACGAAGCGCTGGTCCTCCTCGACGGCCAGCTCCTCAGCCGGAGGGTGCTGGACGAAAACGGGGGGCGCTGCCGCGATGTCGGCGGGACCACGGATGGGCTGCCCGCCTTCCTCCACACCCAGCCCTGCCCCGCCGCGCTGAGCGCCGATCTGCCGCTCGACACCACCGGCCTGTCCAACGGGGCCCACCACCTCGTGGTGAGCGTCACCGACGCCGCCCGCAACGCCACCACCGTGCTCGACCGCGAGATCGCCGTCGCCAACCCGCTGCCCCCACCGGCCTGCGCCGCGAGCGCGACCGCCGGCGGTGCGGCCAACCCGGGCGGTGGGGCAAACCCAGGCGGCATGCTCAACGCGGGCGGCGGGACCGATCCGGGCGTTGCCACCAGCGCGGATGGGGCGGCCGGCGCGGGTGGGACGGCTAGCGCGGGCGCCACCCTCACCGCGAGATGGAAGGGCCACGCGGGTGAGGGCCTGCGCAGCCGCTACGGCCCGGCGCACACGATCGAAGGGCGCCTCACCGGCTCCGGGGGCGCAACGATCGCGGACACGCAGCTCGAAGTCTGCGAGCTCCCCGCCTACACCGGCGCGCCGAGCCGCCTGCTCGCCGCCCCCCGCACCGGCGCCGACGGCCGCTGGAGCCTGGCGCTCCCCCTCGCCCTGCCCTCCTGCGCGCTGCGCATCGGCTATCGCAGCCACCCCCTCGACGCGCTGCCCGCGGCCACCGCCACGCTCACGCTCACCGTCCCCGCCGTGCTGCGGCTGCGCATCTCCCCCCGCACCGCGCGCTCCGCGGGCGCGATCCGCTTCAGCGGGCGGCTGCTCGGGGCGCCGATCCCACCCGGCGGCAAGCAGCTCGTGCTCGAGGCCCGCGCCCCCGGCGGGCGCTGGATCGAGTTCCACGTGATCCGCACCGGCCCCCGCGGGCGCCTGCGCTACCTCTACCGCTTCCGCCTCGGGGGGCCGGCTCACTACCAGTTCCGCATCCTCAGCGAACACGAGGCCGACTTCCCCTTCGCCGCCGGGAGCTCCAACGTGGTGAGGGTGTTCGAGCGGTGAGGCGGGAAGAGGTTGTTGCTGCTCACGCTACTTTCCCATATGGCACGTAGTTGGACCTCGTAGTTACCAATGTGACACGTACTTTCCCCCTTGGCGGGGTGTTGCTCATGCTGCTGGGATGGGAGTGGCCAGCCCGGGTGCCAACAATGCGAAAGTAGGATTGACGGAGCCGCGAAAGTGGGAGCGATATGTGCGCGAAAGTGGGAATGTAGGGTGGGCGAAAGTGGGAGCGATATGTGCGCGAAAGTGGGAATAGCCTGTAAATAGTGCTATTCTCACGACATGTCCGCACGCCCCTACGTTCCGCGACTCGCCGAGGCCCGCCTCGAGCAGCTCTTCGCGGGGCTGCCTGCCCTCTCGATAGTTGGCCCCCGTGCGACCGGCAAGACCACGATCGCGCGTCGCCTATCGCGCAGCATCGTCGCACTCGACGATCCCGTCGAGGCGAGAGCCTTCGAAGCCGATGCCGACGCGGCCTTGGCTGCCCTGCCTGAGCCCATCCTGCTCGATGAGTGGCAAGCGGTGCCGGGCGTGCTCGGCGCCGTCAAGCGGGCGGTCGATCAAGGGTCCGGCGCGGGCCGCTTCCTGCTCACGGGCAGCGTGCGCGCCAAGTTCACCGGCGCCACGTGGCCCGGCACCGGCAGGGTCGTCAACGTGCACATGTATGGCCTCACGGTGCGCGAGATCGTCGGCCGGCTCACCGGCGAGCCGTTTCTCAGCAGGCTTGCGCATGCGGACATCGACGCGTTTACGACGGGAGCCGATCCGCCCAACCTGCTCGGCTACATCGAGCTGGCGCTGCGCGGAGGCTTTCCCGACGCGGCCCTGGATCTGTCCCCGGACACGCGAGGCGCATGGCTGAACGGCTATCTGGACCAGCTCCTCACCAGAGACCCCGAGACCCTCAAAGAGGATCGCGATCCGCACCGCCTGAGACTCTATTTCGAAGCCTTGGCGTTGAACACCGCCGGACTCGCCCAAAGCAAGACGCTCTACGACGCAGCTGGAATCGACCACAAGACCGCCTCGGCGTATGAGCGTCTGTTTACCAACCTCCTCGTGCTCGACATCCTGCCCGCGTGGAGTACCAACAGGCTCTCGCGGATGACGCGAACCGGCAAGCGCTACCTGGTGGACACGTCACTGGTGGCGGCGGCCTTGGACTTGGACGAGCGAGCCGTGCTTCGCGACGGCGATCTGCTCGGGCGCATGATCGATACGTTCGTACTCGCCCAAATTCGCCCCGAGGTGGCGCTCACTTCGTCCAGGTCTCGCCTGTATCACCTGCGCTCCAGGGACGCACGGCACGAGATCGACCTGATCGCCGAGCTCTCCGGCGGGGACGTCGTCGCGGTCGAGATCAAGTCCTCCGCGGCACCCAAGCGCAGCGACGCCAGACACCTGGAGTGGCTGCGCGAACAGCTCGGCGAGCGCTTCCTCGCCGGTGCGGTGCTCCACACCGGCCCACGACCATTCCAACTCGCCGAGCGGATCTTCGCGCTGCCGATCTGCACGCTATGGGGGTGACGCCCACCGCCACCGTGTGCAGCGGGGGCGGCGAAGGGGACCAAGGGGCGCCGGCTCTCGATCACACCGGAGCGGACTCCCCGCGGGGTCCAACTACGCGTCATATGGGAAAGTAGCCTGAAGTGGCTACAGCCCGCCTCGCTTTCGATATTGGGCTTGATTATCGAAGGTCCCGATGATAGTCTGCGCGTGTGGGTAAGCGGGACGCACAGCAGGTGACGATGGCGCTGATTGCGCTTGAGGATGCCCACGACGCGCTGAAGAGCGGCCGTCGGGATGCGGCGATCCAGGCCATGCAAGAAGCTCACCACACACTCGAGGGCGTCGGGCATGCCCCTGGTGTGCCGGTCGCGCACGCCGCGCGACGGCTCGGTGTCTCTGAGCCGACCGCGCGCTCGTGGATAGCACGCGGCGCGTTGCACGCAATCACCGGCTCGAGCCCGGTCCAGGTCGAACCCGAGAGTCTGCGTCGCGTGGGCCGCGCGCTCGATGAGCTGCGCGAGCGCGGACAGGATCGCGACTGGCTGGAGGCACTCCTCGATTACCTCCAGGATCTCCAGACGCGTCGCAGTCCCGCACTCGAAGAGGGTCTGCAGCAGCTGGAGCGCGGAGAACTCGAACCGGCCTGATGGCCTTCGAAGTCCTCCGCACACCGCAGGTGCGCCGCGCGGTTGAGCAGATGAGGCGGACCGAGCGAGCCAGCTACGCTCGTCTGAACGCTCTCTGAACCGGGAGCGGTTGCAGGCTCGCTCAGGTACTGCTTGGCGCGGCCATCGATGCTCCCGCCCTGTGGCCGCCGCTACACCGGGGCCTACCGGACATCCTCGCCGGAACCGCGGTGCTCATCGACCGCCGTAGGCATCCTACTCGAGGCCACTGGAAACTGGGCGTCACATTGGAAAGTAGCCTGGGCGCCTACAGCGTTGGCGGGGAGGAGGTTCGTGGCTGAGGGTGCCGCACTTAGTGCTACACTCCTCGTATGCCGACGAAGAAGCACCGCTACACCATCACGAGTGACGAGAAGGTCGAGTTCGCACTCCGGCGAAGTCGGCGCAGCTTCCCACCCGGAACTTCAGATTCAAAGATCCTCGCTGCGCTCGTCAGCAAGGGCGAGGAGGCGCTCGAGCGGGGGAGCCAAGCCGAAGAAGACTACGAGCAGCGCCGGCGTGCGGCCGCCAAGCGCCTGGCCGACCGTTTCCGGCGGCCGGAGGGCCTCGACTATGCGGCACTCCGCGAGGCTTCCGTGCGGTGGCTGCGCGGGTGAGCTCGGCGTTTGGAGGCAGGAAGCTCGTCGTCAACAACTCCGCGTTTCAGCGCGGCGGCAACGAGATCGTGCGTGCCGACTGGCTTCGGGCGCTCAAGGAAGGACATCTCTACCGATCGCCGATCCTCGAGTTCGAGGTCCTATACAGCGCGCGCAACGCGCGCGAGCACGCGGAGCTGACAGAGGAGCTCGAGGCACTCAGACCGCTGGAGCTATCGGAGGCCGTCGTTGGCGCCGCGCTTGGAGCCCAGGCCGAGCTCGCGCGACATGCGGCCGGCTTTCACCGCCTCGCACACCAGGACTACCTCGTCGCAGCGATTGCCGCTGCCCACGAACTCGGCGTTCTGCACTACGACGCCGACTTCGATCGTATCGCCGAGCATTCGTCGCTGGCCTTTGAGAGCATCTGGATCGCTTCTGCCGGCACGCTCGAGGAGGAGGCAGCCGACCCGCTCCGGCAGCACAGAAGGGCCATCGGCCACAGCCTCGCCCAGTTCAGCGGCAAGCGTGCCGGAGAAGTCCTCGACAACGTCCTCGACCTGCTCGAGGACGAACTCCGCGCGGACGGCCTCCAGCCGCCTGCACGTCGGTGAAGCATCCCTGCCGTCGGGAACTGGAAACTAGCTTTCACATTGGAATGGAGCGTGCGAGAACAGGCTGCCGCCGTAGAGGGCGGTCAGCTTGTACTTGAGGTGTACCGCAGCCGGCTCGGCCAGCTGCGTGATGCGACGCTCCTCCAGATAGTCGTGGTGCACGGTGATCGCCGAGTAGAGCAATGCGAGGCTCTCCGGGAACTCCGACTCGGCGATCTCGGGCAGGTAGAAGTAGTTGATCAGGTGGTCGTACGATCGGAGATCCTGAACCGAGCCCGCCTTGACGGCGCCCTTGTCCAAGAGCTCCTGGAGCGGGATGGCGGGAGCGAGCATGCGAACCGGATGGGCGTAGCTGTCCGCGACACCCTGGGCGATCATGCTGCATGTTGGTGTAAGCAGCATCGCGAAGCCGGGCTCGAACGGTCCGGAGAGGAACTTGCGATTGCCGGCAGAGTGTGTGACGGCGCTTGGTGGCCACGGATAGCCGAGCGGGACGTCCTGAAAGAGATCGCCTTGGCGCACATAGGATGTGCGCTCCGCGTAGTAGGAGTCATCGGAGGGCTCCCAGTCAGATAGCGCCACACAGCCAACTTAGCTGTGTGGCGGACGGAATCTACGCCGCGTAGTCCTCGTCGGTGAGGGTGTGGCGCTTTGTGGGACGTCGAGCCTGTGCGGGCATCGCCGTATCTGGGGCGAACTGGCTCCACATCTCGTGCCGCATCAGTTCGATGTCCTCCTTGCGAAAGCGACGGAAGCCCGAGCCTGGTAGCCGCACGGCCTTGAGCTCGCCTCGCTTCTCGAGGTTGCGCACTGTGTTCTCGTGGATGTTCAGCTGCTTGGCTGCCTCTCGCACGTTGAAGAACTCCGTTGTTGACATCAGATCACCTCCATAGGGGGTGTAGCTGCGGGGGAAAGGACTATAGCGACTTTAGTTGCTGTATCGAGTATATCTATACTATAGACTATATTGTGCTTGTCGTCCTTAGCGTCCTTGTAGACTTTGGTATCCTGTCGGCATGAAGCAAACACAACTGGAGCGAGGTGGACATTCGTTCGAGGCGTCCGGTCCGCAAGCTGATCAAGCAGCACACAAACTGCCCCGAAGAGGCTCACGGCGCTTCCAAGTGCTCTCGCAGGCTCCCCGGCTCGTCCCCCGGGTGTTCGCCGAGCAGCCGCTCGAGCGCGGTGACGATGCGCCCGACTGTGCGCTCCCTGCCCCGCGGGTACCTGCCGGGGTCAACCAGCACAAGCCCGTGATGAGGATCGCCGCGCCGGTCGTGGCCGTCGGCGATGGTGCTGAAGTCGGCGATGTTCTCGGTGAGGACCGCGCGCCGCTCCCGCTGCGCCACCGCGAAGACCTCGGGGTCGGCGAGGGCGCGCAGCTCCGGCCGCCCGGTCACCGCCTCCACGTCGTGGCCGCGACCGCGTAGCTGCTCCGCGATCGAGGGCGGGTACATCTCGTCGAGCAGCACCCTCAAGCGAGCGCTTCCCGCGCACGCTCCCACGCCTCACGCCCACGCTCGGCCTCCCCGCGGTTGAACGCGATCCGCTCGTCCACCTCCTCACGGAACTGCCCGTAGTAGCGCACCGCCACCCGCACCTGCGCCACCGTGAGGTTGCCCCACTCCGCCGCCGCCGCGATCGCCTGCTCGCCCTCCAGTCCCGTTCCCCTCAGCGTCTCGATCACCTCCCACACATCCGGCCCGCTCGTAAGCGCCGCCCTGCGCCCCGCGGGCCCATCCCTGAAGATGATGCCCGGATGGTCCTCCATCCGCAGCCCCTCCTCGATCAGCCGCTCCGCGGTCCGCGCCCGCGGCTCGCCCCTGCGGCGTGCCCCCAGCTCCAGACGCGCCATCGTCCGCTCACTCATCCGGATCGAGAACGGCTTTGGGGTTGCTGCTCTGGTCATGTAGTGTGGTGTAGTTTAGCGGACTACCACGCAGGGGCGGACCGCACGTGGAGCGCTGCCTGGAGTCCGTATACGCGACCCGCGGGGAGCTGAGGCTCGAGACCGTGGTCGTGGACAACCCCGATACCGAGGTGCGCCCCGGCACGCTGCAGGCGCTCCTGGAGCGGCTGCGCGAGCACACGCGGACGGGGGTCTTCGCGCCGCTGCTGGAGGACGCCGACGGGCGACTCGCGCCGAACGGCTACCGCCGCTTCCCAGGCCCGGTCACGCTCGGCGTCAACCTCTGCCTCCCGATCGGGTATGCGCTCGCCCACGTCCCGGCGCTCCACCCCTACGCGATGTCGCCCGCGGCGCTACGCGCGGGTGTTCGCCCTGCGCATGTCTGCGGCGCGGCGCTGGCGATCAGGCGTCGCGCCTACGTGCAGGCCGGGCCGTCAACGAGACTCCCGTCCCGGGCGCTTCCTGCTCACCGGCAGCGTGCGAGCGGACCTCGATGTCCAGACGTGGCAAGGCGAACGCCGGAGAGACCATCCCGTTGAACGAGCTGTAGTCCGTGGCTCGCGTCGAGCTCGCCCTCGCGGACGTCGAAGACCTCGAAGACCTCATCCGCACGCACAGCCTGCCCGCCGACACCCGCGCTCAGGTCGCGTGGTCGCTGCCTGCGCTGGAGCGCTTCCCGCTAATGGGACCGGCACTGAGTGGACGCTGGGAGGGCTTCCGCTTCCTCCTGGGGCCGTGGAGGTGGCTGCGCCCAAAGCTCACCGCAATCGGCATGCCGGTCTTCCTGGCTCTTGCTGAGTCGATCGATGCGGGCAGCGGACCCGCCGGCCGCGGCTGGACTCGCGACGAGCTGCATAAGCGATAGAGCGTTTGTTAGACACGAACGTGCTCGTCTACGCGGTTTGACGACGCGGGACCCAAGAAGCAAGATATCGCTCGGCTCAAATCCAGTGCCGCAGACCCCAACCGTTGGCGTCCGCAGAACATCCCTTGACAGCCTCGTACCGGGGATGCTTGACTACCGTACCGCGCCAGCCCGTTCCGCGCGCGCCTCCAAAGGCAAGAACAAGCCAGGCATAGAGAAGAATGTACCCCCTTCGTGGAGAGCCGGCAGCAGCCGACACGAACAACGATGGCGTGCGCCGGGGACGCACGCCGATCCCGCGCGAGCAGATGCTCGAAGTATCAACGCGCGCGCATCCTGGATGCGATGGCACAGGTGACGGCCGAATGGGGCTTCCAACGCACGAGTGTGACGAGCGTAGTCGTATGCGCCCGAATCTCGCGTTTTGCATTCTACGAGGTCTTCGACAATATCGAAGATTGCTTTCTTGCGTTGCTGCGCCGTATCATGCGCCGATCGACAGCTCTGATAACCGAAGCGTTCGAGCGGGAGGGCA
Organism: uncultured Solirubrobacterales bacterium; assembly: GCA_963813765.1. Classification (GTDB taxonomy): domain Bacteria; phylum Actinomycetota; class Thermoleophilia; order Solirubrobacterales; family Solirubrobacteraceae; genus Palsa-744. The sequence goes on along the minus strand of CAWFAB010000001.1, from coordinate 79,780 downwards.
CTTGGCAGGACGGGGTGCTCGCCGGCCTGGTGGCACTGCTGGACTTCCTGGACTCCGAGCCGCTCCTGGCGCGGGTCTGCTTGGTGGAGACGCTCGCGGCGGGCCCCGCGGCGCTCGCACAGCGTGCGCACGAGCTGGCGGCGCTCAATCCGCTGGTCAACGCCGGACGAGCGCAGGCGCCGGAGGGCAACCATCCGCCCGCAATGACCGCCGAGGCAATTGTGGCCGCGGTCGCCGGGGTTCTCCACACCCGGTTGGTGACCGGCGTGGCCCCGCCCTTCGTCGAGCTGCTCGGTCCGCTGGTCGGCGTGGTCACAGCGCCCTATCTCGATCCCCAATCCGTCGCGCGGGAGATCGATAAGGCAGCTCGGCTGGCGGAGTCGATCTTGCGAGAACGCTCCTCGCGCCCTTTACAGACATCGTCCAGTGGCGACACGCAGATCCCCGCCACGCTGCGCGCTCCCGGTGCCCACCGAGCGCGGGCCTCCTTCCTCTATATCGCCGAGCATCCCGGGGCGAGCAACCAGGACGTGGCCGCCGGCATAGAGCTCAGGCACCACGGGCAGATGTCCAAACTCCTCACTCGCCTGGAGTCCCTGGGCCTGCTCGCAAAGCGGGCCGGCGGTGCCGGCCGCCCCAACGCCTGGTCGCTCACGCCCTACGGCGAGCGTGTCGCCCAGAGGCTCAAAGACGCCTGGTGATGGTCGAGTGACCCGCCGTCGCTCGCGGACGCCGCATCCCACCCTTGCAACCGTGCCGAAAACAGCGGCGTGCTTCAAAGGTGTCATACCTTACGCCCGCCCACCGTCACTGTTGTAAACCATAACAACGCGCAGCGCCGTCCCTCAGATATGACATCTAGACACGGTAGCCGCCTCCCGTATAGGGTGGCAATCGCAACATCAAACACCCGCTTAATCAACGCTTCTGGAATCCCCGTTTGGGCATTCCACCCGACCCTGGCCAAAAGGAGAAGAGCAATGGGGGCTGACCGTCAAATGCCATACACAATCACCACATCCACACAGCGCATCCGCCCGTTAGCCGCAGACTGCCTTGCTGGCTTGCACACTTTTGTTGGGGCTTGATGCAGGGCCAGCGCGAGCGTCCACGTACGAAGGCCTTCCCGACACGGTTGTATTTCAGACCAACACTGGCTCCATGTGGAGCTACGAAACTCCCGAGTATAGCGGGGAAGGTGGACACCCACACCAATACGGCATAGGGTTGGCCCCGGGTACGAGTCCGAGCGACACAGTACTTTCATCCGGTAACTCGTACGCTGCGGCATTCCAGACCAACACTCATAACATGTGGACATTCGAAGCAGCAAGCGGCCTACACAAGTTTGGCTTGGGAATGATGGCAGGTACAAGTCCGAGCATCGACAGCTACGGCCAATGGGCAGGAGAATACGAGACAGCGTGGCAGGCAGAAACCGGCGCTCTGTTCACTTTTACGCCTCAAACCGGCGTCCCAATCAATACGGGCCTGGGGATGATGAAAGGTACGAGCCCAAGCATCGAGGCCATCGGCCTCGAACAATATGAAGTTGCATTCCAGGCGAATAACGGTAACATGGACATGTACTCATCCCAAACCGGCTTTCACCCGTATGGCCTTGGGATGATGGCAGGTACGAGCCCGAGCATAGAGCGCCCTGTGTGTTGCGGTAATACAGAGGTGGCATTTCAGGCCAACTCTGGCGCACTGTTTATTTTTTCACCCCAGACCGGCGTCCCAATCAATACGGGCCTGGGGATGATGAAAGGTACGAACCCGAGCATCGCACCGATATTAGGACATGAAGGGGCCTACGAAGTCGCATTCCAAGCCAACAACGGTAACATGGATACGTACTCATCCCTAACCGGCTTCCACGCGTATGGCCTTGGGATGATGACGGGTACGAGTCCAAGCATCGCGACGCGGTACCCAGGGTACGGTAATGAAGTGGCATTCCAGGCCGACAACGGCACCCTGTTCACCCTCTCGCCCAGAGGCAACCTACTCAATACCGGCATGGGGATGATGAAAGGTACGAGCCCAGGCATCGCTGAATAGAAGTGATCTAGGGGTGCGATGCCCGAGCATCGCACCCTGACCCCGGCGATTCGTTGAGCCGCCGTGCCCCAGTCTCGTGGGACGCGGCGGCTCTTCTCTAGCCTTGCGCACGCATCGGACCCCATACAGCGGGCGTGGGGCTTACGGCCGCATTCGCCGGGCAGTCCAGTGGCCGACCGTCCCAGCTGCTGTTGTATCTGGTCCTTGGGTTGGGCGTCGCTTTCGCTCCCCTTGAGCGCACAGGACTTCGCGGCGCAGCGGTCACCATGCTTTTTCGCAAAGATCGATCTACCTTGCGAACGGCGTAGCGATTTGCCGCGCTAGCCGTCTTTGACGGCCGTCAGCGCCAGCGCTGGGCCGTTCGGGTGGGGCTCGTCGAAGGCAACCCGCACGTCGCGCCATCCGAAGTGCTCCAACGCCGCGAGCAGATCCTCACGAGAGATCCAGTTGCTGTGCGCGCGGGTCCCTCCCAAGAACCCCGTCAGATGTGTGGCTGCACCATAGGAGTGCCTGTAGACACGGTGATGGAAGCCACCGACCTCGACGTCTTGCGCGGAGCCGATACGCCTGGCCAGCGCGGTTCCCGCGATCGCCTGCTCGTCGTAGACGTGGGTCCAAAGCAGCAATCGCTGCGCCCGAGCGGAGATCAGCTCGATCAGGCGAACGGGCTCGACGAGGTGGTAGAGGATGCCGCAGGCGATACACAGATCGAAGACCTCGCTCTCGCCGGCGAGGTATTCGAGCACGTCTCCGCACAGGAAGGAGCAGCGATCGAGCTGGAAGATCTCCTTGACTACGAGGCACTTGAGGAACGCCTCGCGGTTCGCCTCGACCGCCACGACACGTGAGGCGCCGGCCTGTTGGGCCATGTAGCTGTGGCCCCCCTCCAATGGCCCGAGCTCAAGTACCGTTCTACTCTCGGCGCCGCCGAGCGCGCCAAGGCCCCACGCAATGCGGTCGTCCTCGAAAAGGGCGACCTCGCCGGCGCGAACGTCGGCGAAGGGTGCGGGAAAGCGCGATACCCAGGGGCCCGGCGCCGCGTCCACAGCGGTCTGCGGCGAGGGGCGGGCAGAGGCAAAGCGGGCGCTCGCTGAGAGGTGGACGGATCTCACGCGACTGGCAAGCCGAGCGAGGCCATTCGGGAGAGCGGTTGCCGACACTCGCAGGTTCTAGCATTCTCGGCCGGCACGCGCGGGCTCACGCCAACAATGCGCGCTGAGCAAGGCCGCCGGGGGCGCTGGCTCTAGCATCTCGCGCATCGCACCCTCACACCCCAGATCGGCTTGGTCGGAGGCCGCAGGCCTGGGCGACACTCCCCCAGCCGGCGGCCCCCCGGAGTCGGTCGGGGACGGGTCCGCCGACATCCCCGACATCCTGTCCACGTCGGCGGCCGGCCCGGCGGCCGTTCGCGGCGGCGCGCTGCGCGTCAGCGGCTACGTGATCGGGGTGCTGGCAGGTGGCCTGTCGGCGGCCCTTCTGCTCCGCCATCTTGGGCGAGGCGATACCGGCCTGTACGTGCTGGCGGGGTCGCTCGTCGCGATTGTCGGCGCGTTCTCGGACCTCGGCCTGACAGCGATCGGGGTGCGGGAAATCTCGATCCTGCCGCCAGGCGAGGGCTGGTCGCTGGCGCGTGACCTGCTGGGCCTGAGGATCGTGCTCACGCTGATCGGGGGAGCGCTCGCCACGGCCGTCGCATGGGTCGCCTACTCGGGACAGCTCGCCGCCGGGGTCGCGCTAGCCGGAGTCGGGCTGCTGTTGCAGGCCACCCAGGACAACTTCGCGATTCCGCTGACCGTTGGGCTGCGGCTCGGCTGGGTCGCCGCGCTGGATCTCACACGCCAGTTGCTCACCGCGCTACTCACGATCGTGCTCGTGCTGCTGGGGGCCAGGCTTGTGCCCTTTCTCGGGATCTCGATCCCAGTCGGTTTCGTTGTGCTTGCCGCGACTGCCGTGCTTGTCCACGGTGTGCGTACGCTGACTCCGACGTTCAACTGGCGGCGCTGGCGCAGGCTGGTCGGGTCGATGGTTCCCTTCGCGATTGGGGTCGCCGCGTCGGCGCTCTACCTGCGGGTCGCGATCCTGCTCGTCTCCGCTCTCTCCAGCCGCACGCAGCTCGGCTATTTCGGGGCGTCGTTTCGCATCATCGAAGCACTCACGCTGGTCCCGGCACTGCTCGTCAGCTCGGCTTTTCCGATCTTCGCCCGCGCCGCCAGCAGCGATCATGATCGTCTTGGCTACGGCCTCGGCAAGGTGTTCGAAGTGGCGCTGATCGTGGGCGCCTGGATCGCGACCTCGATCGCCGTCGGAGCGCCGTTGGCGATCGCCGTCATAGGGGGCCCGGAATTCAAGGACGCGGCACCGGTGCTGGCCGTTCAGGGTGTCACGCTGGGGGCGATGTTCGTGAGCCTCGTTTGGGCCAACGGGTTGCTGAGCCTTGGCCTGTATCGCCGGATCATGGTGCTGAACGTGCTGGCACTGATTGGCAACGCGCTGCTTGTCTCTCTGCTCATCCCGATCGACGGCGCCCGCGGGGCGGCGATCGGGACCGGAATCGCGGAGATCGCCGTCGCGATCGCTCAGGCGGTGGCTGTGATTCATCGACGGCCACAGCTCAGACCATCGCTGCGGGTCGTGCCGCGCGTCGCGCTGGCCACCGCGCTCGGGCTGCTCCCATTGGCTCTGGTGTGGCTACCTGACATCGTGCGCCTGTGCATCTCGACGGCGCTGTTCGGCGCGTGCGTGCTCGCCACGCGGGCGCTTCCGCCGGAGCTGCTGGACCTTGTACCTTGGATCGGCCCGAGGGGACACGACAATGGCGGAACTGAAGCGTGATCGCGGTCGTCCATCTCGTGTGGGGACCGTTGGGGCCAGCCCCGCTGCGGGAGTTCCTTCGCTCCTACAACGCCTGCGAAGCCGGGACACCCCACGAGCTGGTGATCGTCCTCAATGGCGTTACACCACAGGGCGAAGGTGTCGGGACGCGCGATGCGCTCATGGCCGAGCTGCAGGGGACGCCGCATCGACTGATCGCCGTGGAGCGTCCGGTGCTGGACCTCGTGGCCTACGAGCGCGCTGCGAGGACGCTCGATCACGAGTACATCTGTATGTTGAACTCCCACAGTCGGCTGCGCTCCGCGGGCTGGCTGGCCCTGCTCGAGCGGACGCTGCGCCGGCCCCACGTCGGCCTGGTGGGCGCCACCGGTTCGTGGGCCAGCTTGCGCTCCTACGCGCTTCGACAGCTCGGCCTGCCAAGCGCCTATCGCCGGGTGTGGCCAGATCGCGGCCGCACGTTCAGGGAATTCCAGGAGCTCCACACGGAGCGCACGGGAAAGCCATCGCCCCGCAGGCTCGCTTGCGCTCCTGCACACCGCGCATGCACTTGCTGACATGGTGATCGGTTTCTCCCAGTTTCCCGCTCCCCACATACGCACCAATGCGTTCATGGCCGAGCGGCAATTGTTGCGCCAAGCGCTGAGCCGACGTCTGCGGCGCAAGGTCGACGCCCACCGCCTGGAGAGCGGTCGCCGCAGCATCACTGCCCAGATCGAGCGAGCCGGCCTGCGAGCGCTTGTGGTCGATAGTGCTGGGCGCGCGTTTGAGTCTCCCGAATGGCCGGACAGCAAGACCTTTTGGCAGGCAAATCAGGACGGGTTGTTGGTGGACGACAATCAGACAGATACCTACCGGCGCGCCGGCGGAGCGCGCCGGCGTCTGCTTGCGCAATACGCCTGGGGAGAGCGCGCGGCGCCCTTGGAACCCGGCCCGTGATCGCTACAGTCTCGCCTCCATATGCCACGAGTCAGTGCCACGGTGCTCAACTTCAACGGACGGCGGCTCTTGGGGGTGATCCTTCCGTCGCTGGCGGCTCAGGAGTACCGTGACTTCGAGATAGTAGTCATAGACGATTGCTCGAGCGACGACTCGCTCGAATACCTCAAGTGCGAGTGGCCAGCCGTCCGAGTCCTCAGCACGGGCGAATCCAACGTGGGGGTATCGGCTGCTCTCAACGTCGCGGTGCGTGCCTCTGGGGGAGAGTTCGTCGCCCTGCTCAACAACGACATCGAGCTTGATCCCCTTTGGCTGCGGGAACTGGTCGCAGCGCTCGATCGCCATCCCGAGGCCGCGACGGCGGCCGGCAAGCTGCTCAACTATCACCGGCGGGGTCAGATCGATGGCGCCGGCGATATCTTCACGCGCGCGGCGATGGCTTGGGGGCGTGGGAGTGGACAACCCGATCGAGGTCAGTACGACCGCGAGGAGGAGATCTTCGCACCAACGGCCGGCGCCGGCCTTTACCGTGCCTCGGCGTTTACCGACGTGGGGCCGTTCGATGAGTCTTTCCACGCCTACTTCGAGGATGCCGATTGGGGCCTACGGGCACAGCTGGCCGGCTATCGCAGCCGCTATGTGCCGACGGCCGTCGGGTATCACATGGGCGGCGCGACCACCCAGGGCCACAAAAGCCCGCGTTACTACGAACTGCAACACCGCAACACACTTGCGGTCATGATCAAGGACGTACCGGCGCGGTTTCTGCTGCGTCACATGCTCGTGATTGTCTGGCACCAGTTGATCGGGCTCGCTTACAGCTTGCGCGCTGGGATGTTGCGCGCTCACCTGCGCGCATTCAGGGCCGCCGTCCGCGCCGCTCCCGGTTGGCTGCGCGAACGTCGGATCATCATGCGGCGACGGCGTATCGACCTGCGTGAGTTCGACCGCTTCGTGAGCGCGCGCCGTAGCTGAGTCCTCGTCAAGATGAGTCCTCCCCAAGATCCGATGACCGACGCAAGGAGCGACGACTTGACGAGTGGCCGGCGAAGGCTCCCGGCGGAGTCCCTTTCAGCGGGTGCGCCGCGACTGACCGTGACGATCCCCAACTACAACGGCAAGGAGCTGCTCGCGCACATGCTGCCCTCCCTCCAGGCGCAGACGCTCCGCGAGTTCGCGATCGTCGTCGTGGACGACTGCTCGACCGACGACTCGTTGGCCTACCTCAAGGCTGAGTGGCCGCACGTTCGTGTACTTGCACTGCCCGTGCGCGGTGGCGTCACCGCGGCCATGAACGCCTGCCTGCGAGCCGCCGACAGCGAGCTCGTGGGCCTCTTCAACAATGACATGGAGCTCGATCCCGGCTGTCTTACAGAGCTCGTCCGCGAGCTCGATCGCCACCCGGAGGTCGGTTCGGTGACACCCAAGATGCTCGACTTCGCCGAACGCGGTGTGCTCGACGGCGCCGGAGACCTGCTGAGCTGGCGTGGCGGCGGACGCCGCCGGGGGCACGGTCACCGGGACGTTGGGCAGTACGACTCCCCCGAGGAGGTCTTCGGCCCGTGCGGCGGCGCGGCGCTCTACCGCCACTCGGCGCTTGAGACGGTCGGCAGCTTCGACGAGGGCTATTTCGCCTACTACGAGGACATCGACTGGGCTTTCCGCGCTCAGCTCGCGGGGGTGCGCTGCCGCTACGTGCCTTCGGCCGTGCTCTACCACCGCGGCAGTGCCACGCTGGGCCAGGGCATGACGGACAGCAACGGCTACCTGCTCTGGCGCAACCCGGTATGGCTGATCGCAAAGTGCTACCCCGCGCCCACGCTGATGCGCCACGCGCCCTCGCTTCTACGCGGTCAGGTGGGCAACTTCTACTGCGCTCTGCGCGAGCGTAGACCGCGCGTCTGGGTGCGCGCGATGCGCGACGCGCTGATCGGGCTGCCGGCCGCGCTGCACAAGCGCGGGCAGGTGCAACGCGCGCGGGTCGTCAGCGTCGCACAACTGGAGGCTGCGGCGCGCGCGGGATGGCGATGATCGGCCTCGTTTACCTCGTGTGGGCGCCGCTCGGTCCCGAGCCGGTGCGTGACTTCCTGCGCTCTTATCGCGCCCATCCCGCCGGCGCAGAGCACGAGCTGGTGGTGGTGCTCAACGGTGGCCGACACGCGGCCCTCCTCGCGGAGCTGCGCGACGTCGAGCACCGCCTGATCCAGCTGGAGCGCCCGGGGCTCGACCTGCCCGCGTACGGACTCGCGGCCCGTCAACTGGAGCACGAGCGGCTGTGCTTCCTGAACTCGTACAGCACGATCCTCGCGGACGGCTGGCTCGGACTGCTCGCCCGAGCGCTTGAGGACCCGGGGGTCGGCTTGGCGGGCGCCACCGGCAGCTGGGAGAGCCAGGCCGAGTGGATCCGCGGCAGGCCCATGTACTGGCCCTACCAGCTCGCCGGCCTGCCGCGCGCGCGGCGCGACTACCCGCGTTTCCCCAACCCCCACATCCGCACCACCGCGTTCATGCTCGACCGCTCGCTGTTACTGGAGATGAACCTCGAGCGCGCTGGGGACAAGCGCGCCACCTACCTGCTCGAGAGCGGCCCACACAGCATCACAAGGCAGGTCATGGAACGGAACCTGCGACCCGTGGTCGTTGGCCGCGATGGCCGCGCCTATGAAATCGACGAGTGGCCCCGCAGCGCCACCTACCGCGCGGGAGGGCAGGCAAACCTGCTCGTCGCCGACAACCGCACGCGCGACTGGGAGCGGGCCTCCCCACGACTGCGCCGGCGGCTCTCGCGCGACGCGTGGGGGCGGGAGGCCGGTCTGGAAGGCGCTTTCACACCACGGCACGCGGATGAGGACTCGCCGGCCTCGAATCGTGCAACGTCCATGGAGGGCTCTCTGAAAGGATCGTCTTCGTGAGCGCGCTCGACGATCCGTCCAATCTGCCCCATCGCCTCCGGACATCTTTGGGCAAGCTCGCGAGGAGAGCCGGAGCCGTGCCTCGGGACCTCCAGTTTCGAGCTCGCCGGCGGCGCCTCGCGAAGCGGTATCTGCGTGGCAGCGGCCTGGAGATCGGCGCTCTGCACTGCCCGCTGCCACCGCCCCCGGGGACGACGGTGCGCTACGTCAACCGAATGGACTGCGCCGGGCTGCGTGAGCACTACCCGGAGCTCTCCACGGAGGCGCTCGTCGAGGTGGACGTCATCGACGACGGCGAGACACTTGGTACCCAACCCGACTCCTCAGCGGACTTCATCGTCGCCAACCACTTCATCGAGCACACCCAGGATCCGCTTGGGACCCTCTCCAACCACCTACGCGTACTCCGTCCCGGAGGCATCCTCTACCTCGCCGTACCCGACCGTCGTCGCACGTTCGACTCCGACCGGCCCCCCACGCCGTTGGACCACGTGGTCCGCGACCACCGTGAGGGGCCCGCTTGGTCACGGCCCATCCACCAAGAGGAATGGGCTCGCCTGGTAGACAAGGTTCCCATCGCCGAAGTGCCGGCCCGGGTGCGCGCGCTCAAGCGAAGCGACTACTCGATCCACTTCCATGTGTGGACTCCATCGGAGTTCACACTCCTGCTGGAGTACGCCCGCCACGAGGGTCTCCCCTTCGAGATCGAGAAGCTGCAGGGCAACGGCCACGAGTTCATTGCCATCCTCCGGCGGGCGTAGCCGAATACCGGGCAGCCTCTCGGCCTTCCCCTGTGCTGCGCGGTAACTGAATCGTCGGTGCGGGCTCGCCGCGGATGTCGGTGAGGACGGCGATCGCTCCGTCAGTCCCCCCCAGTCCCCCTGAGCGCCCCCCGGCGCAGCGCGAGCGACTCGCGCAGCGAGATGGAGTGGTCGATCGCCTCTTCGGGGGGCCAGGGCCGGCGCTCGCAGCCTTGTGCGGCGTGCCAGCCTTGGAGGCGGCCGCGCAGGGCCTCCAGGTCATGGGAGAGGAGCGCGTCGCCGGCGACGACCAGCGCCTCGGTGAGCAGGGCGCGTGGGGCGACGCGGCGGCGCAGAACGCCGTAGCGGCGCAGCAGGTAGCCGCGGCTGAAGCCGGCGAGGCGGCGTTGGGTGGGCGAGCGGCGGCCGTAGGTGACGGAGCCGAGGTGCACCCCCACGGCGTCGGGGGCTTGGGCGGTGGACCAGCCGGCGCTGCGCAGCCGCAGCGCGAGGTCGAGGATCTCCATGTACGCGCTGATCGTCTCGTCGAAGCCCCCGACCTGCTCCCACGCGGTGCGCCGGTAGGCGCCGGTGGCGCCCTCCGGGCCGGTCAGCGCCGGGGTGGCCTCCGGGCCGGCCACCGCTGGGGCGCCCTTCGGGCCGGCCAGCGCCCGGGCCCCGGCGTGGACCCGGGTGGGAGGCTGGCCCTGCAGGCGGGCGAAGCCGGCGAGCGTGATGTCGGCGCTCACCCCGAAGCTGTCGATCGCGCCGCGCTCCCCGGGGGCGAGCATCAACGCCGCCACCGAGCCGACCCGCGGGTCGCGCTCCATCGGCGCGACGAGCCGCTCCAGGCAGTCCGGGTGGGGTTGCACGTCGTTGTTGAGCAGCACCACGTACTCGCCCTCACCCGCGCGGACCCCGTGGTTGACGGCGCGGGTGTACCCGCCGTTGGACTCCAGCTCCAGCACCGTCGCGCGCGGCCACTCCCGCCGCAACCGCTCGGGCGAGCCGTCGCGCGAGCCGTCGTCGACGACGATCACCCGGTGGGGCGCGCTCTGGCGGGCGAGGTACTCCAGGCAGGAGCTCGTCAGCTCGTAGTGCTCGTAGACCGGCACGACCACGTCGATCACAGGTTGCGATGGTATTCGAGCCACGGCTGGAGGCGCGGCATATGCCTTCAGTCGCGGGGCACGACGCCCCGCGCCCAAGCGCACGAACGCGACACCACTCACGCGGACGATCCCCAAACCTCACCCCGCGGCGTGCGCGCACGGTCCGGCGGCGCGGCGCCCGTATATTGGCTGCATGCCGGCCCTCCGCACACTGGAGATCGCGCTCCTCCCGGGAGCCCGGGAGCTGCTGGCGATCCACGCGCGCGAGCTGCCCCAGCGCGACGATCTGTGCGGCGCGTTCTGCGGCGCGCTCGCGCTGCGCGCCGCGGGCATCGAGCGCCACGGGGGGGAGCCGCTCGACCAGGACGCCGTGGCGCTCGCGGCGGGGAGCGTCGTCTCGAGGCTCCAGGACACCGGCGCCCTCCCGCGCGGCGAGCGGGGCCGGCGCGACTACCGGCTGGCGCTGCCGTTCGTGGAGGACGCGGCGGTGTCGGGCACCACGGCGGCGGGCGTGCTCAGCGCGGTCGAGCGGCTCTCCGGCGGAGTGCTCGCGGCGATCCCCTACAGCGGCCCGTGGACCGCGGGGACGCTCGGCGGCCTGTTCGACCTCGCCGCGGCGCTCGAGCGCCCGGTGACGCTGATCGCCAACCTCGCCACCCGCCACCTCTGGGGCGGGCGCCCGCGCGCGGAGGAGCTGCTCGACCACCTCTACGGCGGCGAGCGGAGCGGCCCCCCGGCGGACTGGGACGTGGGACACTTCGCGTGCGTGATCGGCCGCATCCGCGGGCCGGGGGGGAGCGTGTACGGCGTGGCCGACACCTACCCCTCGCTGGGGAGCGGCGGCGTGCACCTGCAGCCGGCGGAGCGCCTCGCCGCGGCGATCGAGCGGCGCGACAAACCCGCCGGGGGCGTGATTGTGGTGGTCGCCGCCGCCGATGGCCCCACGGTGCGCGCGGGGGCGGGCGCGGTGGGGCTGAGCGAGGGCATCTGGGACAACGGCGCCGTGACGGCGGAGGCGCCGAGGTGAGCTCAGCGGAGCTGGTCGCGCTGGTGTGCTGCGACCTCGGCGCGATCGTGCGCGGCCGGTCACTGCTCGCGGCGGAGCTCGGCGAGAGCCTGCGGGCGGGCGTGGGGTGGGTGCCGGCGAACCACTCGCTCACGCCGCACGGCCCGCTCGCCGACCACACACCGTTCGACTCCACCGGCGACCTGCGCCTGCTGCCGGACCCCGACACCCGCGTTCGCGTCGAGGCGGACCTCCGCGGCGGCGGCGAAGCGGACTCGCGCGCCGGCGTCGAGGCGGACTCGCGCGGCAGGGTCGGGCCGGCCGGCGGCGCGAGCGCCCTGGACTTCGTTCTGTGCGACATCGTCGAGACCGACGGCGCGCCGTGGGAGTGCTGCCCGCGGCGCTTCCTGCGCGAGGCGCTGGAGGAGCTCGAGCGGGAGCTCGGCGCGCGCGCGGTGGCGAGCTTCGAGCACGAGTTCCAGCTCCTCAGCGACACCCCCGCGGCGGCGTCCTCGCTCCCGCCCGAGGAACCTCCCGCGGCGCCGTTCTCGCTGGAGGCGCTGCGGCGCGCGGAACCGTTCGCGGCGGAGGCGATGGGGGCGCTGGTGCAGGCGGGGGCGCAGCCGGAGCGGATCTTCGCGGAGTTCGCCGCGCACCAGTTCGAGATCCCGGTGGAGGCCGCGGAGGGGCTCGCGGCCGCGGATCGCAGCGTGGTGCTGAAGGAGGTGGTGCGCGAGGTCGCCCGCCGGCGGGGGCTGCGCGCGACGTTCACCCCGCTGCTGGACCCCGCGGGGCCGGGGAACGGCGCGCACATCCACCTCAACCTGATCGACGCCGCCGGAGCGCCCCTGCTCTACGACGCGGCGCGCCCCGCGTCCCTGAGCGAGCTCGGGGGGCGCTTCGCGGCGGGGATCCTGCGCCACGCGGGAGCGCTGAGCGCGCTGAGCGCCCCGAACCCCACCTCGGCGGTGCGCCTCACCCCCCACCGCTGGAGCGCGGGCGCGGTGTGCCTCGCGGAGCGCAACCGCGAAGCGCTGCTGCGCATCCCGCCGCTCGTGGGGCTCGCGGGCGCGGACCCGGCGGAGCAGTTGCGCCTGGAGTACCGCGGGGCGGACGCGAGCGCAAACCCGTACCTCGCGCTCGGCGCGCTCATCCGCGCGGGCCTCGACGGGGTCCGCGCGGATCTCCCGGCGCCGCCGATCCTCGACCGCGACCCCGCGCGCCTCGACGCCGCGGAGGCGGAGCGCTACGGAGTGGGCGCGCTGCCGGGATCGCTCGAGGAGTCGCTGGGGGCGCTCGCGGGGGACGACACGGCGCGCGGGTGGATGGGGCCGACGCTGTACGAGGCGTACGTGGGCGTCAAGCGCGCGGAGCTCGCGGCGGTGGCGGACCTCGACGTGAGCGAGGTGTGCCGGCGCTATGCCCAAATCTACTGAAGCGCTGTTGACAAGGCTGCTCGCGGGCGTCGAGCGCGAGCTCCCCTCGGCGGTGGCGCTGCGCCACAGGCTGCACGCGCACCCGGAGCTGGCGCACGCGGAGGAGCGGACGGCGGAGGCGGTCGCGGCGGAGCTGCCGGTGGCGTGCGCGACGGCCGCGGGGACGGGCCGGATCGCCCGCGTGGGCCCGGCCGCGGGCAGAGCGGTGGCGGTGCGCGCGGAGCTCGATGGCCTGCCGATCGAGGAGCGCACGGGCGCCCCGTTCAGCGCGACGGGGGGCGCGATGCACGCGTGCGGCCACGACGTGCACATGGCGGCGCTGGTGGCGCTGACGCGGGTGGCGCACGCGCTCGGGGAGGATCTGCCGGCGCCCCTGCTGGCGGTGTTCCAGCCGAGCGAGGAGGCGTATCCCTCGGGCGCGGAGCAGCTGGCGCGCGAGGAACTGCCGAAGCTCGCGCCGGGGGCGGTCGTGGCGGCGCACATACACCCGGAGCTGCGGTGGGGCGCGGTGGCGCTGGACGCGGGCGCGGTGAACGCGTCGTGCGACGCGGTGGAGATCACGGTGGAGGGGGAGCCAACGCACGGGTCCTACCCGCACCACGGGCGCGACCCGATCCTGGCGATCGCGCAGATCGTGGTGGCGCTCCACGCGGAGGTGGGCCGGCGGATCGACCCGCACAACCCGGCGGTGCTGACCGTCGGCGTGCTCCAGGGCGGGGGCGCGGAGAACGTGATCCCCCCGCGGGCGCGCGCCCGCGCGGCCCTGCGCGCCCACCATCCGGAGGACCGTCTCGCGCTGCGCCAGATGGTGGAGGAGGTCGTCTCCGGAATCGCCTCGGCCCACGGCTGCCGCGGCAGCGTGGAGCTGACGCCGGGGGAGCCGGCGCTCGAGAACGACCCCGCGATCGTCGCGAGGGCGCGCGAGCTGCTGGCGAGCGCCGGCCTGGAGCCCGCGCCCGAGTGGCGCTCGAGCGGCTCGGACGACTTCGCGTTCTTCGGCGCGCTGGCCCCGATCGCGATGGCCTTCGTGGGCCTCGACGGAGCCAAGGACTTCAAGCCCCGGCCGCTTCACCACCCCGAGCTGCTGCCGCCGGACAGCGCGGTGGGAGCCGTGGCGCGCACCCAGGCGCTCCTCTACGTAGCCGCGGCCTCCACGTTGGAGGGTTGAGTTTTTGGGATCGTCCGCGTGAGTGAGTGAGATCCCGGGGCGCGTGGGGGCGGGGCCTCCGTGCCCCGCTCTACGCTCGCGCGCGGGCCGGCCGACGGCGGCGGGCCGGTCTCTGTGGGCGGGAAGCGGCGCCGCCGGGCTTGTGCGGGGTGCGCGTCCCGTGCTCGCGGTCGTCCCCGCCGAGCCCGTGCTCGATGCCGAGCTGATGAGCCAGCTGGCTCATGTCGTGCCGCTCGGCAGGCGCCGACGAGCGTGATGCCGATGCCGGGTCGCCCGGCGCGGCCGGTGCGGCCGATGCGGTGGACGTAGGCCTCGCGGTCCTCGGGGGGATCGAAGTTGATCACGTGGGAGATGCCGGAGACGTCGATCCCGCGGGCGGCGACGTCGGTGGCGACGAGTGTGTCCACCGCGCCGGATTCGAACCGGGCGAGCGCCTGCTCGCGCTGGCGCTGGGACTTGTTGCCGTGCATCGCGACGGCCTCGACTCCGTGGGCGCCCAGGCGCTTGACGAGACGGTCGGCTCCGCGCTTGGTGCGCACGAACACGAGCGTCAGGTCGCGCTCGCGGCGAGCTCGCCGACGAGCGCTTCGACGCGGCCGTCGCCGGTGACGGGCAGGAAGCGGTGCTCGACCTCGGCCGCGGCGCGGCGCGCGGTCGGGACCGTGCTCGTGCACCGCGGCGTCGCGGGTGTACCGCTTCGCCACCCGGCCGGCCTCGCCGTCGAGCGTGGCGGAGAAGAACAGCGTCTGGCGCCGCTCGCGGGCAGGCGCGACGATCCGGTCGACGGCGGGGCGAAAGCCCATGTCGAGCATCCGGTCGGCCTCGTCGAGGACGAGCATGCGGATCGCTCGAGCGCGAAGGCGCGGCGCGCGAGAAGATCCTCGAGGCGCCCGGGGGTGGCGACGAGCATGTGCGAGCGGGCGGCGTCGCGCGCCTGCTTGAGCAGGCCGAGCGCCGCCGTAGACGGCGGTGACCCGCAGCGCGCGGGCGTGGGCGATCGTGCGGATCTCCTCGACGATCTGCTTGGCGAGCTCGCGGGTGGGCGCGAGGACCGAGGCGGCCGGTCGCGGCCCATCCGCGGCGATCCGCTCGACGAGCGGGATCCCGAAGGCGAGCGTCTTGCCCGACCCGGTGGGCGACTTCGCAAGCACGTCGCGTCCGGCGAGGACATCGCCGATGACGAGGCGCTGGATCGCGAACGGCTCGGTGATGCCCTGACGGGTGAGAGCGACCCGATGACGGCGTTGGATACGCCGAGATCGGCGAAGGACTGCGTGGGCATGTGTGACTCCTTGGCGACGCAACGGCCGCGAACGGTTCGGGAGGCTATGGCTGACCCGAACCGCTATCTGCGGGACCGAAGCAAGCTGCCTCGCGGCCGACGGCGTCGACCGCTCCCGAGCAACGTAGCAGCTTGGGTCGGCGGACCGCCCGGCCCCAACCCCGAGGTCGCTGTTCGAGGAGGGGACCCCAGACAGTCAACAGGTGCGTGGGCCACTCGCTCTGTTAGCGTCGAGCGCGCATGTCAGACACGATCGCCGGCAGCGGATGAGCACCATGCGGGAGCAGGCCGACAGCACCACGCGGGAGCAGGCCGACGGGTCCATCCCGTCTGGGCAGGACGACCACGATCGCCTGACGGCTCCCGTCGAGGCCGTGCCCGGCAGTCGCGGCAGGGGCCTGGTCACGCTCGGGGACTGCGTGCGGGTATTCGCGCGCCAGCCCTCCCCGCCGTACCTGTTCGGGGCGCTTGCGCTCGCGCTCGGGCTGCGCGTCGCGCAGGGCTCGTGGAGCTGGCGAGACCTCGTGATGGCCGCCGGCCTGGTCGGGGTGACCCCGTTCGTGGAGTGGGCGATCCATGTGTACCTGCTGCACTCCCCGCCGTTCACCCTGTTCGGGCGCCGGATGGAGATCCTGAGCGCCCGCGAGCATCGCGCGCACCACGAAGCCCCCCGGGTGCTCGGAGGGGTGCTGATCCCGGTGTACGCGGTGCTCGTGTTCCTCGCGCTGATCGCGCTCGTGAACTGGGGGATGTCGTTCCCGATCCAGCTTGCGCTCGGCGGACCGCGGCTCGCCTACGCCACGACGGGACTCGTCGTGGCGTTTGCGATCCTCGCCGCGTACGAGTGGACCCACTTCCTGATCCACACCCCCTACCGCCCGAAGCGGCGCTACTTCAAGGCGATCCGTCGCAACCACCGCCTGCACCACTTCAAGAACGAGCGCTACTGGTTCGGCGTGACCTCGACGGTCGGCGACCGCGTGATCGGCACGCTGCCGGACCAGCGCACCGTACCCCGCTCGGCCACGGCGCGCTGTAGTCAGCCGTCCGGCTGTGAGTGAGGGCGGACGGTTCCCGGGACTCGATACGCATGGCGATCGGCCAGTTCGCCGACTACGCACACCACCTTGACACCGAGCCACAACGCGCAGTGCACTTCCCATGGAGATCAGCACAGGCCATTGTCGGGATCGGCGAAGACCACGTCGGCGCTGCGTAGCGCATCGAGAGCCCGGCGATGCCAGGCGCGTCGGCTGGCCGAACTCCATGTGGGGTCGAGCATTTCGCTATGGGTCGGGGAGCCGCCCGGCAGGGCACCACAGGTCTCCAGCGCACGCACGCTGCGCTCGCTCTCCACCAGTCGTGCGAGGCAGCGGATGAGACCCGGATCGCAGGCGGCGAGGGTTGCGTGATGGTGGTTGGAGGGCTGGAGATAGGCGATGTGCTTGCCGTCGGCGTTGTGAGCCTCGTCCGGCTCCAGGTACCAGTTCAACCCGATCGTCAGCCCAGCCCCGCCGGTGTCGGACGATGCTGCGAGGTGCCGAAGCAGGCCCAACTTTATGAAATCGCCCACATCTCCGGCGAGCTCGGGCGTGGCGCCTCCTTCTTTTTCGCTCAGGGCGCGAGCGTCACGCCTTCCACTTGATCGAACAGCCGACCGGTGGGGTCTCGAGCGGGTCGGGGTCGCGGTCGTCAAGCACGGCGTCGAGGGCGGCGCGTAGGAAGGCGGCGTTCTGTGCCGGGTCGTCGTAGTCGGCGTCCGGGGCGCCGCGGTAGCGGAGCACGCCGCCGGCATCGAGTACAAACACGTCCGGGGTCGTCTTCGCGTCGTAGGCGCGGGCGACACCCTGGGACTCGTCGCTCAGGTACGGGACGCCGTCGAACTCCCCGCGCTCGACACGGGCGCGCATCGCCTGCGGCGAGTCGCCCGGGTAGCGCTCGGCGTCGTTCGGGTTGACGGCCAGTACCTGTACTCCACGGCCGGCGTAGTCCCGCGCGACTGTGACAATCCGCTCGTGCCACGCCAGCGCGTAGGGGCAGTGGTTGCAGGTGAACACGACAACCGTCGCGGGGGCGCCGCCCGGCTCGTGCGTGGCCCCTTCGGTGTCCGGCAACGCGAACGTCGGGGCACGATCGCCGATCGCCGTCATCCAAGGCGCCTCTCGGTGGCAGTGGCGGTCTGGGCGGCCCGTAGCGCGTCGCGCATGTCGGCCGGGTCCGGTGTCGGGGAGATCCGTCCGTCGCGACGATGGTAGACGCGGCACGTAAGCCCGAACGGCTCCTCGCCGGGCGGCTGGATGTCCACGCCGTCGATGCGGATCGTCGGCGACCCCGCGAAGCGCTCCCGGGCCGCCTCGGCCTCCGTGGAGACCTCACGGAGGATGACCGTGCCCGGATCCAGCCCCGCATCCGCCATCGCCGCGCGCAGCTCGGCGAGCGCCTTGGGATGCGAGGGACAGCCCTCCCAGAACAGAAGCTCGACGCGCACTCCTTCAGGCTAGGACATGCTGACGCGCTCCACAGTACGCCGGCTGGAACGCGGGCACCCCGAGCGTAAGGAGTCGCGATACCCGTTCAGCCAACCCAAACCCAGGGCTTGATGATAGTGTACAATTCTAGTGTCAGTGGTCTTACTGCCATCTCGATCCAGCCATCCGCGATCCCACGAGCGGCCACCTACGGGCGCTGGGTCGTTTGCGGCTGCGGCGAGATAGCTCAGCTTGGTAGAGCACGCGGCTGAAAACTGCGGTGTCCTCGGTTCAAATCCGAGTCTCGCCATCCATCCACCGGGGGTCAGCGACGGTTGCCGGCTACCCGGACCGCGCATAAGCTGGTCGAGGCCGTGCCTGAGAGCGGCCCGATATCCGTCGGGGGGCAAACCAGCGGCGCGCCCGACGAGAAGGTATGGGGAGTAGTAGCCCAGCGAAAGACTGCCAGCGGCACCTGAGGCCGAGCAACTCGACCCTGGCCAGGATTTGATCGCTAGGCCCTTGACAGGCGGCATCGCCCCCGAAGCCCAGGCGGACGGAACCTTGGCGTTCCGGCTGCGGTTCACCGCCCACGGTGCCCGCCAGACAGTCGTGCTGCACGAACGCCGCGTGTGCGAGTGCGGATGTGGCGGAGGGTGGACCGAGCGCACCGCCCGAGTCGAGCTTCGAAGCATCATCACGGCGGTCACCGCGGGGGTATGGGAGCGTCCCGCCCGCGCCGCTCCCACCAACAAGAAGCGAATCCCGACCTTTCACAAGTACGCCTCCTACTGGCTGCAGGCCAGGACGGAAGGCGTCCTCGGCGGCAGGCCCTTGAGCCCAAGCTCCTGCAGGGACTATCACTGGAGGCTCAGTCATCCGCTGGCGTTCTTCGGGCACTACCGGCTGGATCAGATCAGCAGCGAGCTGTGCCTTGCCTTCAGGGCGCACAAGCTCAGGGAGACACGCGAGTTCGCCCAAGCGATCGCGGCCGGCGCCGATCTCCGCGACGAGCGCGGCCGGCGGATCAGGCCAGTCGGTGCGTCCTCGCTCAAGAAGCTCATCGACATGCTCGCGGCGATCATGCAGGACGCCCTCGAGGACGGCCCCATCAGATTTGATGCAACAGATTTTTCAGTCATCGCGGTTCCCGCCGTTTTTCTCGCTCCCCGAGCCTGCACCGGGGCCGCTTTCGCGGTCGCGCCGAGCCCGGTTCCGTAGCCGAATCCCCTGCATCCAAGCCCAAAAAGGGGGATTGGCCGCGCTCCGGCTGCGGCGCTCGCTGCGCCGGGCGTCGCCGGCCGGCGACCGCGGCGCGATACCCGCGGTTGCACGCGGTTGCACGCGGATACACGTGGGTTTTGGACGGAAAAGGGGTTTTCCGTCCAAAACCCCCGGCGGCCCATTTGACGGTGCCGAGGCCTGCGGATCTGCGTCGTCCCGCGCGGCCCTTTCGGCCGCGCGGGTGTCTGTCGGGGCCTGCGGGCGATGACCGCGGTGACGCTCGAGCGATCTTGAAGCCAACCGCGAGCATCGGGGTCGACCCAGCCGGTGATCGTCAGCATGTCCTCGTAGGCAGCGGAGACGTCCTGGCCGAGGATGGAGTCGTGGTGGGCCAGGCGGTTCCTGAACAGCCTGATCCGCAGCATCCGGGGAGGCAGATCCTTACGCCGACCCGGTCCGTGCGGAAACGCCCTGTGGACACGTTCGCGCCAGAGCTCGTCGTACTGCCGCCCGAACAGCCCCGACCAGAAGCTGAACGGCACTCCGGCGACGACCCGTGCCCGGGTGATCCGGGTGCCCCGCTCCAGGCGTTCGACCGCAGTGATCACCTGCTTGATCCCGCCCGGCTGCAGCGTGTCGAAGTCCATCAGCCAGGTGTCCTTCAGCGGCTCCTGCGGTCGGCCGTCCCCGAGCGTCGCGTCGATCGCGTTCCGCAGGATCACCTCGAAGTGCTGGACGACTTCGAAGGCCGCGGCAGCCAGTTCGGCATGCCATACATACAGCGCGACGGCCGCCTCGTGATCCCCGTTCGCGGCGTCCTGGAACGGCCGGAACCGGGGTCCGGACAGCCAGGCGGCGGCTTGCTGGGAGTCCATGGAGAGTGGTATTATGGTCGGCGACGCCCCGGACCCGCCTCTGTCTTCCGCGAGGGAGTTATGCGCCCGGGGCTTTGTTGCGCCCGGGTCGGGCTCGTGAAGGCCGGTCGGATCGCTCGGTCGGCCGGTCATTTGGGTCGCATCCGCGCAGGTGGACCGGGCCACCTCGCCCGCAGGCGCGAGGCATCCTGCCTCGCGTCCGAGCGTTGAGCGGAGAAGCGGGCGCCGAGCGTGAGGGATGAGTGCTCTGGAGGGACCCCGGGGCAGGCTCGCGGGCAAGGTCGCGGTCGTGACCGGCGCCAGCCAGACTCCGGGCGAGAGGGTCGGCAATGGACGTGCCACCGCGATCCTGTTCGCGCGCGAGAGCGCTCGGGTGGTTCTCTTCAGCGACGAGGAGTCCTCGATCGAAGAGACGGCCGGTGAGATTGACGCGAGAAGAGGGTGGCGAGGTGCCCAATATGGGTGATTGATTGACGCGAGAAGAGGGTGGCGAGGTGCCCAATATGGGTGATTGCATGAAACATTCCTATAGAGTAGCGTTATACGGGATCTTTAGAGAGTACTCCATGCCCACGGTTTCTCCCTTGTCAGCACCGCTAAACGCCATCACCTAGGGTACAATCGTGCCAAAGGCTGCGGAGGCGAAGGCACGTACGCTGGGCCGGCTGGAGGCCGTCCTGCTGCGGCGGCTCGCCGAGGAGCAGCGCACGACGTTCTCGTTACGCGAGGACCGGCCGCTCCTGAAGTCCGTCACGCCCGCATACGCCAACCTGCTGTCGCGGATGGCGGACAAGGGCGTGCTGATCCCGCTCGGCGGCGGCCGCTACGTCGTATCGTCCTGGGCCGGAGACGGCCTGGCCCACGCCGCCCCGTTCAACGTGCTCCTGGACGCCGTGCTGCGGCCCTACGGGGAGTACTACCTCGGCTTCCTCTCCGCGCTGATCGAGCACCGCCTCACCGACGAGGACAGCTGGGAGGTCTACGCGGCGCTGCGCGACGACGCGACCTTCAAGGGCAGCAAACTCCTCATCGACCAGCGTCCGGTCCTCGTGACGCGGATAACCGGCACGCAGCGCTGGGTCGGCCTGGAACAGGCCCGGGCGACACGGCGCGAGTACTACCGGCGCTCAACGCTCGAGCGCACCCTCGTCGACACCCTCTACCGCCCCAAGCTGAGCGGCGGGATCGAGCTGATCGCCGGGGCATGGGCGCGCGCCGCGCGCCGCGAGGACCTCGATCCGGCCGCGCTCTGCCGGTACGCGCGCGCCGTGAGCATCGCCGTGGCACGCCGCGCCGGCTGCATGCTCAGCCGTCTCGGGCACCACGAAGCCGCGGTCGAGCACCTCGGCGATCTGCGCGGGCAACGCAACCAGGTGCTCCTCGACGCGGCCCGCGGCTACGGCGCGGGCACCTGGCCCCGCGAGAGCGAATGGGGCGTCACGATCAACGCGCCAGAGCGCTCCCTTGCGGGCTGGCTGGCGCAGTGATCCGCTTCCCCACGACGGAGCTGATCACGGAGCGCGCCCGAGCGCTGAAGGTGCCGCTCCCCGTCGTCGTGCGCGACCTCGCACGGATCGTGGAGATCCTCAACCTGCGCGAAAAGAACTTCTTCGCCAAGGACAGCGTGCTCGCCGGCGGCATGGCCCTGCGGGCCTACGGCAGCCTCTGGGCGGACCAGTTCGCGTTTTAGTCACGTGGGCGAGGAGATGCTCGTCGTAGTGGTGTGGCCAGAACGTAAGCCGCTTACGGTCACCACTAGTCTGAATCCAAACGCGGTCGCAGCCCAATCACCAGGTTCCGTCGGGGAAACTCGTATGCCAGCGCAGTTGCTTTTTCCAGCACTTTCACCATCGCGATATTGCCAGCGGTACCCCTGGAGTCGGCTCGCCTGATCTTGCCTTCCAGCACAGGCTGAAGCTCCTCGGCCAGTCGGCCCTTGGAGCTGTTGGGGAACATGCTGTCCAGGCCACCGCGAACGGAGCGTAGCTTTGCAACGGTTGCAGTAGCCGCCTGGAGCGTCTGAGGTCGCTCATGCCCCGGTAGACGGAGGACGGCTCGCGCAATCTCACAGTCCGTGAAGTGCGCGAACTCGAAGCTCTCGCCGCGCGGGTTCCAAGTGATCAAGTCCACCAAGGGGTCGATCTGTTCGCGAACCGCCTTATTTTTGCTCGCACCCGGAATGGCGCGATGGATTCGGTCCACCCACACTTTTCGCCGCTCCTGTCGGGCCTCCTCAGTCGTGACTCGTCCCTCGGGGTCAAGCACGACCAATAAGCGTGTCGGCGGGCGGATCAGCGTCAGGTGGCGACCATCGCCGTCGGGCTTGACGCGTGGGGCCAGAAAGGCCATCAGTGCATTTAGGTCCTTGTTGACTCCTTCGGCGTCCTGGACCGAGATGAAGGCCTCGTCGGTGCTGACGCCGAGCATCTGCATCACACGAGGAACCAACAGCAGCTCTGTAGCGCCCTCGACAACGAGAACGAGTCTGGGGTGAGGCGATAGGCCGAACTCGGTCAGAACCTCGTCCAGTGTTCGACTCCGCTTGAGCCGATGATCGAACCGGCCGAACCCATTTGGTGTAGTCGTCGCTCTCGCCAGGCGCATCCACAACCGAACGCCTGGAGGTCATGAGCAGCGCATCGAAGCACTCGCCGATTGCATCGGCCACCACACTGGGATCGTCGACCGCGGCAAACGTCACGGTCAATCCGTGTGGCCCGGAGGCAAGCGCGTGGACGATGAGCTCTCGTACTGAGTCGGGTAGGCGCTGCCACCATTCGCCGGGAACCAGTTCATGCCCTCCCAAGAACCAATCGACCTGCCACAGCAACCCAGGCTCACCGGTAACCTTCCCGGCCTTCCGATCAGCCCAAGGACGCTTGCTCCACGAAAGCGTCATCCGGACGTCGTATTGCCGTTCAGCGTGCTCCAGTAGCCGCCGCGCGACCGGGTGCTTGCCCGCTCCCCAGGCTCTCGCGACGGGATCACGACCGAGCTTCACGGCCCGATGGGTCGTCACGTACGCCCCGTAAAAGTTGTGGGCTCCGTGCTCGAGACTACGCAGCGCCAACTCCAACCGATGGATGTCGTCCTGGTGTGGCCGCCGACAGTGGGCTACGCGGTGGCGAACCTGACGCAGCTCGTCCATCAAACCGTCCCATCGCACCCTCGGTATCAGAACCGGCTCGAACAGCCCCCACCAACGCGAGATGAGTTCGAAGAGGCGACTGACGTCGAGGTATGCGAGGGCATCGCCTGCATCGGCTGACGCCATGTACGCATTCAGTTGATCGCGCTGGGCGCGAGATGCCGCACCTCCACCCAGTCTGCTCGATCCAGGCCGCTCCATGACAAGCTCTCAGCTCCGTGTACACCATCTCGCGCAGGTACGTCTCGAGCTGCCACCAGCGCCCGTAGAGGACCAGCGCTTCTATCGGGACACCTGCCCCTTCTAGCGCTTGGAGTCGCGTGTCCATGTCTTTCTCTGGAGCCATCGGAGACCAAAGTATGCGGAGAACACCGGGCGCAGACGGCTGGGCGGTCTATGAAGCCTCAGCTTCTGTTTCATCGATGAGTGCCTGTCCGGCGTCGCCAGCGTCCAGCAGCGGCTCGGCTGGCAGCCCGACAACCGTATGGACCAGCGCAAGCACCTGGCCAAAGATCCACCACGTCTGCCGTAGGGCAACAGCGACAAGCTCTGGTTCGGGCCCCACGCGAACCTGAAGCTTCTCGCCACCATCCGCAGTTGGCATGCGACGCAGAGCTCGGCCGAGCGACCACGCAGTTGGATGCAGCTCGGCATTACTGAACGCATTGAGCACTTCCAATGCGATCCAGAGCTGCCGGCGGTCGCCTTCATCAAACTGGTTCTCGATCGCGGCGACCCGACGGTGCGTACTGAGCCCAGTCCAGCTCTTCCCCCCAAAGCTGCCGAAGGTCTTCGAGTGCCTTTTGAGCTCATCGTCGTCAAGCTTCTCCGTCGAAGCCATCTCACCAAAGAGTTCTGGGTAGCGGCTGGCAGTCTCGCGCCGCAGGTGCATCGTGAATCGAGCATGCTCGAGAAACCGCTGCTCCGATAGCTTCTGGTTCGCGTGCGTCCAATGTGCGTCTAACAGCAACTCGAACAGTGGGCGGTTGAGCATGAGCGCCTCGCGTCCGAAACCTCCCTCTCCCAGTAGGACGATCGCTTCGGTCAGCGGCACTGACCGCGCGAACAGCGAGGCGACGATCGAGCGCTCGTAAGGGTCGCCCTCGGTCGCCAAGTTCGGCTGGATCCGATCTTGTGCATGTCGCAGCAGGAGATCGACTGCTGCAAGCGCGGCGGCGGCTTCGGTCTGTCCTTCTCGGGTCATGGGGTAGTCACACCTCCTGGGCGGGCAGTCGTGCACTGCCGTCAGCTCACCTGTCCTGGTCCCAGGGCGACAATCGCGCCGATCGCGACCCGCAGGGGGTCATGTAGATCGTTCGCAAGATAGGCACCTGCAACGAAGCCGCCGATCACCAGAGCAGGGACCAAGGTGATCAGCAAGCCTCCGACCACGACGCGCCACAGGCAGCGCCAACCCTCGTACTGTCGCAGCAATCCCAGCGTGTCCCGGTAAGTGCGCGGAGGGCCAGTGATCATCGTTTGGGTCATAGATAATTGTTGCCTTGAACGAGATGTCAAAACCATAGAGCCCGGCGAGACGCGAGTACTCGCAGAGCGGCTAGGACCCAGCCCGCCCCGACCCGCCGGCGAGACCGCGGAGGAACTGACGTGCGACGGCGACTGCCTCCTGGCGCATCTGGTCGGGGTCCGCGTCGCCGGCGGCTGTGAAGGCCGCGTATGCGGCGGGCCCGTCTTGGTCGGCATCGGCGAATCGCTCGCCAAGGAGCGCCAGCGCGCCTGACGTGATCTCCTCTGCGGCCACCGGGCTCTCGGCGGCGGCTCTGCCCGCCGCGTCAGGTCCACCAGGCCAGTTGCGCAGCGTGAAGATGAGGTCGTAGGCGTCCTTGTTGGCGTGGCGGTCTTGAAAGGCCGTGATCTTCAGCACGACCAGCGGCAGGAGGTTCGCGACCCGCACGATGACTTGTGAGCGGCCGGCGTCATCCAGACGTTCCGCCTCGAGCGCCACTTCGACGTAGTCCCTGCGGGCCAATTCGGCGCCAGCGACGTTCAGCGCGGCCATCTTGGAGCCATAGTCCTGCTTGGGCTTGAAGATCCTTCCCGCGGCGACCGCGTCGGTCTCGCACAGAAACTCCACGAGCACGGTGCCCTCGTCGAGCTTCCTGCGCCATTGGAAGTCCGCCGGACCCTGCGTGAAGCCGCCCTGACGGAGATTGTTGTGGAGCGTACGGTAGGCGCCCGCATCGTCTGTCGCGACGGCGACGCCGATGATCAGGTCCACGTCGGTGCTCCCGACGTGCGGCGGCACGTCCGCCGGGAGCTCCGCGATCAGGTAGCGCGGCGCGAGGCCGCCGGCGAGATATACCCGCTCGGCCCAGGGTCCGATGTTCCCGAGCACGGTGACCAGCACACGCTCGCAGCGCTCCGTGGCGTGCCGGCTGTAGTCAGCTGCGCTTGCCTTGCTCAAAACCCGATCGCCTCCTTGCGCAGATGATCCGCCTGCTCGACGCCGCGCTGCGGGTCTGAGCGCAGGTCCACATACACCCGGAAGCGGTTGGCGAGCCAAACACCGCGATGCTGTTCGGTGAACGCCAGCGGCGAGTCGTCACGGGCCTGGCGAAGCATGAGGTTCGCGCCGCGCTCGACGGGCTCGGCATCCAGAAGGCGAGCGACCTCGCCCAGCTGATGTCGCGCGTCAACCCACAGCGAGACGGCCGGTACGGCGCTCAGGAACGGGGCGAGCAGATCGGCCGCGGCGGCGCCCGTAACAGCGTGGCCGACATCCGCGGCGGCGAGCGCCCGCGATACGTCCTCCGTCAGAGCCCGGGAGGTGGCGGCGAAGCGGTAGCAGGAGAGGCCGCGCACCCCTCGATCGTGTGCCTCCTCGGCCCACAGGTCCAGCAGCGCGCTCGGGTTTGGCAGCACGCGCACCTTGCGCGGGCCGCCGCCCCTGCTCTGGGCGATCCCCTCCTTCTCCAGGCGCGCCAAGACGTAGTGGGCAAGCGCCGCGGAGACCTCGGCTGCCCGCGCCAGCCCCGCCACGGTCCACTCACGCTCCGGTTCGAGCAGCAGGGCCTGTGCCGCCACCGCGGCACGTCCGGCGAGTTGACGCCCCGATGCCCCGGCGCCGCGCTTGCCGTCCCCCTCTCGCCGCTCGACATGCACGACGAGGCCGGGGAAGCGAATCCGGGCACGACCACGCGCGTCCACGATCCCGATGCCGTGGGCGTCGAGCAGCCGCCTGGCATCCTCCGTGCTGTCCTCAGTGACGAGCAACAGCGGCGGCGGGGAGGTCTCATCAAGCTCATCCCGGCGGCGGATCACCGACCATGCCTCGGGCGTGCGGACGCGCTGCTTGAACTCGACGCGCACCGCTGGTCCGCTCTCTCTAAGCAACAGAAGGTCCGCCTCAGCGGCGGTATCCTCCAGCCCTGGGATACGCCGCACAAGCTCCAATACGTAGCCAGTCGGACCAGGAGGGGTATTTACAGCTTTAGGTATATTCATCGCCGCTGTGAATATAGCATAGACTGTGAATAAGGTAGGTCCAGCCCGTTCCGACCACGGGTTCAGCGCTCCCGAATGACGAGGGTCCCGGCGAGCTTGTCGGCCAGGCGCTGGTGCTGCGGGGAGAACAGGCCGGGAGTCTCGATCGCCAGGGCGAGCGCCAGCTGCGCGAGCGCGGGCAGACAGGACGCGTACGGGCGGACCGCGCTCTGCTCGTGGTGGCTCATCAGCGCCCGCCCGAGGGCATCGGGGTCGCCGGCGTGCTCGCGCCTGATTATGAGAACCTCGATATCCGCCGGCTGCAGATCGCGCAGCCTCTGTCGCGCGCGCTCCTGCGCCGGAGCGGTCAACCGCCTGGCCAGAAGCTGCCACGCCGGTCCAACGCCCTCACGGACGATCGCCTGCTGGATGCTCACCGGTCCTCCTGTCCGGGCATCCACCACCCGGATGCCGGCGATCTGGGCTCCCGGGCTCCGGCGCAGCGTGAACAGCACGGAGATCGCCAACGAGCAGAGTCGCATCGCCAAGCGCCAGCTCGTGGAGCGGGGGGCTTCGGCGAGCGAACGAAGCCGTTGACGGCCCGCCGCGCTGCTCGCGAGGGCAGCGACGGTGCCGCCAACCGGGCAGATCAACACCGCCGTGTCGATCAGCGACGCCAGCACACGAAGGCGGATCGGCGCGACACGCAGACCTCCTCCGCGACCGAGCGCCCCGCGCATGTTGAACCCCCGGGCAGCCAAGCTCCGGCGCCAACCCCTCGGAGTGAGCCCGGCAACGCGCCGCGCAACCCGCTGCTCCATCCGCTTGTCGGTCTCCCTGGGCATCTCCGGTTACGTCCGACCGGCAGGGTACAAGCAGCCCATGGACGATCAGGAGCTGGAGCGGGCCGTCCGCCGGCTGCGCGCGGAGGGCTATAGCGCCGAAGGAGATCGCCCGCGCGCTCGGGGTGCGCCCGGCGGCGGTGGCGCCCCTGGTGCGGATGATCGCGGCCGAGCGCGCCGCGGGAACGGAGCCGGAGCTCGCGGGGTGCTGGGTGAGCCCGGGCTGGCGTGCGGGGCTCACCCTCGCGGGGCACCCCGAGTGGCCCGGCGGGGAGACGGTGCATCCTGAGACCAGCGGGGTGGTCGGGGTGCTCCTCGCGCGCGAGGATCGCAACCGCAACGTCTCGGCCTGCGGCTACCTCCTCGACGTGTACTGCCTCGGCGTCAAGAACGCGCTCGGACCGCGGCGCATGCGCCGCGACGAGTTGGGGCCCTTCGTACGGACGTACTTCTGCCCCTGGGACTCCGGCGGGGTGCCGGCCCCGGTCGAGCTCGCACGCGAGCTCGTGCTCGGCGCGGTCGAGTACGCCCGCGCCCTTGGGTTCGCCCCGCCCCGAGCTTTGCCAGCGACCCGCCAGAAGATAGGCTCTGCGTTGGTTTGGCGGCTTCCCGAACAGCAAGATGGTCTTGGAAGAGCGTACTGTGGACGGTTCTTGGGCAATCGCGCGGACGAGTCCCCGGCGTTCTAACCGACGCTGCGGGTCAGTCGTTCACGGCTGAAACCTTCTTGCCTTTCGATGGCTGGTCTCAACTCGGCGCGCCAGACCCGACGGGGTGGTTGCCTCCAGATCGTCAGGCGGCATTGCTGACGGACTGCGTGTTCACCGATTGCGTCTTCAATGGGTTGCTCAGTGGCGCTCGCTTTGAGCGATGCCGCTTTGTGGGCTGCATCTTTCATCTGGACGTTCGGCACGTGGAGTTCTACGCGTGTGAGTTCGTCGGCTGCAATGCCACGTGGTCCGCGTTTGAGAGTTGCAAGATAAAGTTCTCGAAATTCACTGACAATACATTTGGCTGCGCGGTGTTCCTCCGGTGCGACCTGTATCGGTCGTCATTCGTCCGTCCCAGCAGTACCTTCTCTGAAGTGTCGTTTGCGCTCGTCAGCCTAAACCGCGTCAGCCTGGAGGGTACGACGGGAATCAACCAACGCTCGTTCTGCCCAGGAACAGCGGATCTCTCGTTGGTTCCCGGTCCCGATGTGCCCAACCTGGATGACCGCGAAGCAAAACTGCGCCGCGAACAGGCGCTCGCTGAGGCTTGTTGCCATTCGCCGCTGATCCAGGAAGATGAGCTGGAGTACCGACGCCTCCTGGAGCGCACAGATGGCAAGACGAGCAGCCTCGAGTTGACGATGAATGGGCGATTCGCCGAGGCCGCGAGCGTGTGGCGGATGGTCTCGGGCGTATGCACGGCGAGCGGGGTCTACCGCGATGCGGGCTGGGCCTACGTTCAGGCCAAGAGACGAGAACGACGCGGCGCCAATCCGCTGCGCAGGAAGTTCTTCAAAAGTGGAGGCGATGACGCTTGGAGATCGGGCAGGCGCCCTGACCAGCTGGGTGCTTTTGTTGTGCTGATGCTCGCCGACGCCCTGTGCGGCTTCGGCAATGCATACGGCCGTATCGTACTTTGGCTTGGTGGTCTAAGCGCACTGCTTGGCGGTCTTCTAGCGGGGTTCGGCGCTCTAACGTTGGCCAAGCACACGGTCGGCAAGCCGGCACCCAAGGCGTGCTTCCTGCAATGCTGGGAGTTTGCCATCGGCCAACTCGCCGCTTCACCGCCGAAGGCTTTCGTGCTCACGTCGGCGGGCTGGGAGCTGGCGGCGTCGGTCGAGACGCTCCTTGGGATCGCATTAGTGGGATTGTTTGGTTTTGTCGTAGCCAATAGGATCCGCTTTGCCTAGAGCACCAACCGCAGCCGGTGGCGCGAGGCGAGCGAGGGGCGACCTCGCGATCGTGCTGCACTCACACATGCCATACGTGGAGGGCTATGGAACGTGGCCGTTTGGGGAGGAGTGGCTGTGGGAGGCCGTGGCCTGTGTCTATCTACCGCTCCTGGATCGGCTGGCTGGAGCGCACGTCACGATTTCTCTCACACCGGTGCTCTGCGATCAGCTTGAAGCTCTGCGCGGGCCGGCGCGTGGGCGCTTCGAATCGTTTCTGAGGGACACGCGCGCGCGGCTGCATGAGGAGGATGCGTTGCAGTTCGAGCGATTAGGCGAGCCACTGCTCGCGCAGGAGGCCCGGCGCGCGGCGGATGACTACGCGCGCGCCCACCGCCGCTTTGCCGAGCTCGAGGGGGACGTGCTGGCGGCGTTCGCGCGGGTTTCGCCGGCGGCTGAGCTCTGGACGTCGTCGGCGACCCACGCGATTCTTCCCCTGCTGGCCACAAGTGCCGGATTGCGGTTGCAGGTCAGGGTGGGAATTGCTTCCCACACACAACGCTTCGGCTCTTGGCGCGGAGGCTTCTGGCTGCCCGAGTGCGCTTACACGCAGGGGCTGGAGTACGATTTGGGGGACGAGGGCGTGACCGCGTTCTGTGTGGATCAGACGAACGCGCTGGGACTTGGCTCGCTCGACCAGCTTGCGCCGATCGCGACCGCGGCGGGCCCGGTTGCCGTCCCGATCGATTGGGAGATCGCACGCCTGATCTGGGACGGTCCGGCCGGGTATCCGGGTGCACCGGTTCACCGCGATTATGAGAACGCTACGAACAACGCGCTCAAGTTGTGGTCGAATGACGGACGACCGTACGACCATCGGGCGGCGCGCGAGCTGGCGCGACGTCAGGGCCACGAATTCCTCGAGCGCGTCGGCGCCAGGCTCGACGACCATCGCGCCGAACGCGGACGCTCGGGGCTGGTGTGCTTTGCCCTGGACACGGAGATCCTTGGGCATTGGTGGTATGAGGGTCTCGAGTGGCTCGACGCGGTTCTGTCAGACGCAGCCCAACAGGGCATCAATCTGGTCACGCTTCCCACGGCGCTCGCCCGCCACACGCCGATCGCGAGACCGCTGGTCGCCTCCTCTTGGGGGAAGCGCAAGGACCTTTCGACTTGGGATTCCCCTGTGGTGGCGGAGTTCGCGACCGCGGCTCGGGAGGGCGAGCTTGCGACGGTCGCCGCTGCGCGTCGCGCGAGCAGTGCTCTTGGAATCGAGTCCCCGGCGCTCGAGCGCGCGGCTCGCGCGCTGCTTGCGCTCCAGGCCAGCGACTGGGCGTTCATGCGTGCCCACGCGCGCGCCGGCCGCTATCCGGACGAACGCGTGACCGGGCATCTGGCTGAACTCGCGCACGCGCTCGAAGCCAGGGAGGACATGACCCTCGACGCCCGGCTGCACAACCTCGCACCGGTACTCGACGTCTCGCCCTTGGCGGAAGCGAGTGGGGAGTCTAGATCGCGGTAGGGACCGTCGTTGCCGACGGCCCCCCGCGCAGATCCCGGCGTGCACTGCTAGTGCACCGGGCTCCTCCCTTGGGTTTTGACGTCGAAGCGGTCGTCGGGCCAGGGGTGCAGGATGCGGGCGGGTGGTAGCCATCGAATCGAGAGGCGGTTCATGCGCTCCCAGGTCAAACGGGAGCGCTGGCTGCGGCGCCGTAGCGCTTTGAGCCAGTGCCTTGTCGCCTGGGACCGAAACGCGGTTACCGCGTCGATGTTGTCGGGCACGGCGTAGTAGGCGAGGTGCCCTCGCACCACGCTTGCCAGCCATTGGCCCTGCACGGGGATCGGCAGGTGCCGGCGTCGCATCAGCTCGGTCTTGACCTCGCGTAGTTTCGCCTGCATCCGCTTTGAGTCGGTGATCCGCTTCAGCTTGAAACGTCCCTTCCTGGTCTTCGCGCAGATGTGCGTGAACCCCAGGAATCGGAACGTCTCGGGCTTACCGAGGCCACGCGCTGCCCGGTCGCGGGCAGCGAACCGCCCGAACTCGATCAGTCGCGTCTTCTCGGCGTTCAGCTCCAGCGCAAACTGCGCGAGTCTCTCGCGCAGGTCGGCCAGGAACCGCTCGGCGTCCTCCCGGTGCTCAAAGCCCATGATGAAGTCGTCAGCCCACCGCACGATCACGACGTTCCCGTGCGCGTGGCGGCGTCTCCATTGGTGTGCCCACTGGTCCAGAACATAGTGGAGGTACACATTCGCGAGCAACGGCGATACCGATGCTCCCTGAACGGTCCCCTGCACGCTGTCTGACCACTCCCCGTCCTCGATGACCCCCGCGCCCAACCATTTCTGGATCAGGCGCAGGACTCTCTTGTCCGCTATCCGGTGCCCGAGGAACTTCAGAAGCCACGACCTGTCGAGGCTCCCGAAGAGATCGCGGATGTCCGCGTCGAGCACCCAGCCCACCTTCCTCCGCTTGATCGCGACCGCGAGCGCATCCAGCGCATCATGCTGGCTGCGCCCAGGCCGAAACCCGTAGGAGAAACCGAGGAAGTCCTGCTCATAGATGCTGTTCAACACCTCGACAACGGCGCGCTGGAGGATCTTGTCCTCCACCGCGGCGATACCGAGCGGCCTGGGCCGCCCGTCCGCCTTCGAGATCACAACCCTACGAGACGGCTTCGCCCGGTATGCGCCCCTGTGCAGTCGTGCGTGCAGGTCGTGGAGATTCTCCTCCAACTGCTGCCCGTATGACTGCCACGTCACCCCGTCCACCCCAGCGGCGGCATCCCGGCTCAAAGCCCGGTACGCCGTCCTGAGACGCTCGACGGTGACGTGATGCAGGAGCGCGGTGAACCGTGCGTCCCTGTCCTTCTGTGCTGCTCGGCGTACACGATCCAGGTCACTGGACACACCCGTTCCGGCTCTGGGTCCGGGATGCGTTTCGCTGGCCGTGCTCCCCTTGGGCAGCCCCCTTCCCTCCACCACCTCCGCAGCCGGTCGCCCGGCGTTGTTCGGCAGCTTCGCAGGTAATACGGGGCTGTCTGACTCCCGGTGACCGTGCATCGAGGGATTACGGCCTTGGCCTTCCCCTCGCGGCCCACCCAACTCGCGGTCAGTGGGCATAACACCCATTTCGCTGGCCGACAGGACGGGCAGTCATCGGGCCTCCCGGTTCTCGCGTCTGGAGACTCACGCGCATGCACAGGGTCTTCGACCGCGCGGGGTCCACCCACAGCTCGCGAATAGCGCTGTGAGCGATGTTGCCTTCCGCCTGCACTAACGGCGTCGGCACCCCGAAACACTGGATTTCGCGGCTCAATGTCCCAGCCTACGCGCACCCCTACCGACGCTTCGCCGCCGCCCTCGCGGACAGCCGACGCACGGCTCGGGGCCACCGTGGCTCGCTACACCTTCGATGTCGGACGTTCTCATTTCCTTTCTCCAGACCGGCTTATCCCGGCGCTTTCTAGTGCTTTGGTAGGTTGTCACTCGTCTTGTGGTGGTCGGTGGAGGGGTAGGTCGTCGAGGTCGATCGTCTGCTGACAGGTGGTGCAGCGGCCGGTCCAGCACTTGAAGATGGGCTGGAGCAGTTGGACTGCCCTGGGGAGGGTCAGGCCGGCCGCGGGGCTTTTGGGTTCTGCCGCTCCAGGGTTAGGAAGCCATGGGCGGCGGTGACGAGCGCGGTGTGGTGATGCCAGCCCAGGTAGGAGCGTCCCTCGTAGTGGTCCAGGCCGAGCTCTCCCTTGAGCTGTTTGTAGTCCAGCTCGATCTTCCAGCGCAGCCGGGCCAGCCGCGCGAGCTGCTCGGGCGGGGTGTCCTCGGGTAGGTTCGAGATCCAGTAGTCGCTCGGTTGATCGTGGCCTTCGGGCCACTCGGCGATCAGCCACTCCTCTCGCGGTGGCCACGGTGTGCGCTTCTCGGCGTGGTTGGCGGCGCGGACGCGCACGAAGCAGAAGCGCGAAGTGACGGGCTCCTCGCCGTCGGGCCCATCGCGAAACGTGACGGTCTGGAACTGCTCATCCGGGAGATCGGCGACCAACTGGGCGATCGCGACCGGGTCACGGTCAGGACGCGGCCGGCTGCGCGGGCGGCCCGTGGCGCCCTGGCGCTCCGGGACCGTGAACGTCGTGCCAGGCTTGAACACCTTCGTCTCGGCGCCCACGGACAGCACGTACTGAAGCCCTGAGTCGTGCAGGCGCTTGCGCAGCACGGTGTTATCGCCGTAAGCCTGGTCGCCGAGCACGGGCGCCTTGGCGATCTTCCATCCCGCGGCGCGCTCGATCAGATCCACCCCCAGCTCAGGCTTGGTCTGAAACTCGACTTCCTCGGGGATCTTCGCCTTCGCTCGACGCCCAGGGTCCTCGCACCACTCCTCGGACAGGTACAGCGCCCACCCCAACGGGACCGTGCCCTTCGTGCCGACCGCATGCACCGAGACACCGATCTGACAGCTACCGATCTTCCCCAGCGTCCCCGAATACTGGCGCTTGACCCCCGGCGAGCGCTTCCCGTCCTTGGGGAACCCCGTGTCATCCAACACCCACGCCTGCACATCGATCTCAGGCGCGACCCGCTCGGCCACGGCACGCACAACCAGCACCGGGTCCCACGTACTCACCGCCATGAACTGCTGCAAGCTCTCATAGTCAGCCTCACCACCCAGCCTGGCGACCATCGGTTCAAGCGACTTGCGAGCACCATCCTCGATCAGCCCACGCAGATACAACCCACCGTTGCGCAACTGCACCGGCCGGTTCACAGCCTCGCCCAGCACCTCGATCCCGAACGCCTCCAAGCGCTCACGAACCACCAACGGACCATCCACCTCCTCCGAGGAGCCTGCCACTGCCACAGCCACCATCATGACCTCCAAGCATCGGACAACCAATGCCAGGAGGGTTCGCCGTGACCACCACGAACTCCTACCAGAAAGCTACCAAAGCACTACTAGGGCTCTCCGGTGATCGTGATCGGGCAGTCCTCGCCCTCGGCGACGAGTGCTCGATAGTAGATGCACAGCCCATTGCGGTAACGGGCGTTGCGGCGGACGGCGAAGCGCAGCATGTTCTCGCCAGCGAGCACGTGCGCCGGCTCAACCGACCAGTGATACTCACGACCGGACCCGTTGTCCGGGATCACGCGCTGCGATGGATAGCGGTTCCCGTTCACCAGCAGCGTCACATCAGAGAAGTGGTTGGCCGGGGAGCTGTACCACGGGTGCTCCGACGAGAGGCGGGCCTTTACCTCAACCTGGCTCCAACCTCCGTCGGGCCAGCTGAACGCGTACGCATAGCAACCATGGTTTGCGCCCCAAGCATGCGTGTGCGTCGCGCCCTCGGCCGTTATCGGGTCGTCGTCGAAGAACGGGCCCGCCTTGTCCCACCGCGTCTCGTGCTCGAGCCAATCCTTCGGTGAAATCTCGACCACCCGAGCGATCCCGGTCACGGCGCCGCCGCTCCGGTGTAAGTCGCGACGGGCGCAGCTCTGGGTCCCCCGAGCAGGTCGATCACGGCCAAGCCCCGCGTACAGGCCGTGACGCAGGTGGTCCCCTCACCAGCCGCCAGCCCTGAAATGGGTGAGCCGATCTCGATGCTGGACGTGGCGCCGTCGCGAAGATTCCATACCCGCAGGTACCCGTCGTCGCCTCCGGCGACTGCGAGCGGGCCTCCCCCCGCATCCATCAGCGCGACTGCGGTTACGCTCGCCGAATGCGTCTCCAAGCGGTGCCGCAGCCCACCCCCTTGAAGATCCCAGATGCACACCGCACCGTCGAGCCCCCCGCTCACGGCCACGGGGACATCATCGACGGCGCCGAGCGCGACGGCGAGCGCCTCGTCGCAGTGGGCGCCGAGGAGTGTCGGCTGAGGGCTCGTGTCGGCAAGGTCCCAGGCGCGCACCGTGCCGTCTGTGCTGGAGGTGACAGCGAGCGGCGCGCCCGCAACCTCTGCGATCTGGACGCCGGTGATGGTTCCGCTGTGTCCGGGAAGCTCGGCAAGCTGCTCGCGCGCGCGCAGGTCCCACAGGCGCAGGGAGCCGTCGGCGCCCCCGGAGGCGGCGATCGGCCGGCCGCCGAGCTCGCCGGTGGCCAGCGCCGCAATCCAAGCCGACTGCCGGCCCAGCGTCTCGCGGACCGGCTCGCGGCTGCGTGCGTCCGACATCCAAATGACACCGTCCCAGCCTCCCGACAGCAGCGTCTGTCGATCGTCGAGGGCGACTATTGCGACCGCGAACACAGGCGAGCCGACCGCGAGCGGCGCGATTTCGTGCCCGTCGCGATCCCACGTCGATACGGTCCCGTCGTCGCCGCTGGCGGCGACAGTGGCGAGGTCCTTGTTGCCGGTGGCAACGGACGTGAGTCAACCGCGTGCGGTGCCCGGCGAGGTCGATGGGGAGCGTGCTTGCAGGTCCCAGACGCGCACCGAGCCCCCCTCTCCGCCACAAACCGCGACGCGCTGGCCCTCGACCGTGCCGAGCGCGACCGCGAACACAGCCGCCCCGACCTCAATGGCTTGCGAATCGCCCGTGTGCAGATCCCAGGTACGAACGGTTCCGTCCTCTGCCCCGGAGACCACGGCCGGCCCGGCCTCGTCGTCGAACGCGACCGCGGTGATGCCGCCCGCGTGACGCCCGATCGGATCCTCGCCCAGCGGGGCGTAAGCCCTCAGGTCCCAGGCCCAGAGCCGCTGGTCCCAGCCCGCCGAGACGGCGATTGGCTTGCCGTCGAGGCTGCCGAGCGCCACGGCTGAGACGCCGCCCAGATGCCGGCGCAGCGGCTCCAGATGGAGAGCCCGGCGACTGTGAAGATCCCAGAGGCGCACCGTCTCATAGCCGGCCGATACGGCGATTGGAATGCCGTCGAGGTCTCCGAGGGCGACCGCTGTCGCACCACGGGAGTGCGCGCGTATCGGATCTCCGAGCAGCCTGCGCGCATCGAGGTCCCACACGCACAGCGTGTTGTCCCAGCTCGCCGAGACTGCGATCGGCTTACCGTCGAGCTCGCCCATCGCGATCTGAGTGACGGGGCGCTTGTGACCGCTCAGCGGGTCCCCGAGCCGCGTTCCCGAGCGCAGATCCCACATGCACAGCTTCCGATCCAGTCCGCCCGACACGGCAACCGGTTTGTCGTCAACCGTACCGGTCGCGATCGCGCTGATGCGCCCATCGTGCGCCTGCAGCGCCGGACTGATCGCCTGGCTGTCGATCAGGTTCCAGATGCGCAGCGTACCGTCGTCGCCGCCCGAGATGGCGATCGGCATCTCGTCCACGGCGCACGCCGCGATGGCCGTGACGTCCGCGCCGTGCTGGCCGATCGCGAGATACGCATCGGGAGCCAGCCAGCGCGCCCACCGCGTCGCCCAGCGGCGCTCGATGCCGAGCTCGCCGACGCGCCGCGCAAGGTCTCCGGCGTCGGCCTGGTAGGCCTGCAGCCCGAGGTAGGAGGCGGCTTCGTCGGGCGGGCAGTCGCGGATCTGGGCGGCGGCGCGTCGAAACACCCCGGCTGCGAGGACCGCGTCTTCGCTCGTGGCGTTGGGAAGGGCGCGCACGAGCCTCGCCGGCTCGGCCGCGAGCAGGAAGCCCGGGTCCGTGAGCAGCTCGTCGAGGCGGCCCGCCTTTGCGGCGTGCGCGGCCAGGTGCGCCCGCGTGTACGCCCCGGCCGCTTTCCAATCCGGCTCTCCGCCGGCTCGTCGGGGCAGGCGCCCGAGCAGCATCTCCACCAGGCTGCCATGGATCGCCGCTTCCTCGCGATCGTTGACGCTGCGCAGATGTTCGGCGAGGACATCGTGATAGAGACGAAACGGGCCACTCAGGCCCGCCTCGCCGCTGCCGGCGACGAGGTAGTCGACTGCGGGCGAGTCGAGCAGCCATGCGACGTCATCATCGGTGTAGCTGCGTTGCGCGAGTCCCGCTGCGACCGTCGCCCACAGCCCATTCTCCCGTGGGAGCCCGGCTCCCTCGGCGAACGCGAGCGGTCGGAACAGATCGCGAACGCGCCGCTCGTTCTCCCCGAAGCGCGACAGATACTCCTCCATCGCACCGCCGACGTTGTCAGGGATCCCCCGCTCCCAGTCGTGCCGTGTCGGATCGATGACCTCCTGGCGGGCCAGCAGAGAGTGGCTCACCAGACTGCGCGAGCAGGAAGCTCGGCGCCGCGCGCCGCGCGACCGCCTGTGCCACGCGGCCCGCCAGCTGGTCCTGGCCGACGTAGGGGGACGGCCTGGCGCCGCCGCCCTCGAGCAGATAGCTGCGCACGTAGTTGACCAGGTCTTGCTCGTCGAGGAACTCGTCGTCGAGGTCGACGATCTTCATGCCGATGAGCTTGCGCCGCAGACTGCGGTTGCGCCCCGAGCGGGTGCCGATCAGGACTTTGATGCCGGCGTCCCGCCCGTCGGTCGCCAGCGGCTGCAGCAGCCGAGTCGCGATGCCGGTGGCGTCGATCGCCTCGTCCAGAGCGTCGACGACGATCGTGCGGGGGCGTTCGCCGTCCACGAGCTCGGCCACGAGGTCTTCGGCGGATCCGGCTCTCAGGTCGAGTCCGCCGGCGATCTTTGCGACCACCATGTCGAGCGTCCTGCCCTTCGCCTGCACCGCGATGTCGATCGCTCCCGGCTCCGGCAGCGTTCCGGCGGGCGCTGAATCCGTCGGCGTTTCATCTCGGAGATGGTCGTCGGCGAGCGTTACGACTCGCGAGATCACGGCTGACTTTCCCGAGCCCGGTCCTCCCGTCACGATCAGTCCGGACTGCCCGTCGCCCTGACCCAGCCACTCGACGATCGCGCGCATCGCACGCACGCGACCGGTGAACAGCCACGGTGAGCCGCTGTTGCGCCCGCCCTGCAGACCGCGTGCCCTCGGTCCCCAGTGCCTGCGCAGCTCGTCCGTCTCGAAGCGCAGACGCCAGCCGATGCGCTGCTCGAGCGGCGGCCACATGCGCGCGAGAGCGCTCATCGGGATCATCCGAGCCGCCCTGGCCGATGAGTCGGTCTCGACGATCACGACGATGCCCACGACCGCTTCGACCTCGTCGTCCCACACGGGCGCCCCACTGAACCCCGTCTCGATTTCGTGGCCCGCGGCGCTGGTGGTCTCGAGCTGCACCCATGAGCCGCCGTGGGTCTCTCCACGGATCAACCCGGCTGCCCACGCGTCGCCGATCCGGGCCGGGAACCCCTCGACGTGAAAGCCGTGATCCATCATCGAGGGCGGACGGCGAAATGGCGGGTGTCGCGCCCCCGCAGGCGGCCGGCTCTTAAGCTCGAGCACGGCGACATCGCCGCGCTCGCCATCCGGGGGAAACCATCCGCCCTCGACCACGAACGCCTTGA
Source organism: uncultured Solirubrobacterales bacterium (assembly GCA_963813765.1). Lineage (GTDB taxonomy): Bacteria > Actinomycetota > Thermoleophilia > Solirubrobacterales > Solirubrobacteraceae > Palsa-744. Next base: position 41,092 of record CAWFAB010000001.1, on the reverse strand, counting down.
TCGGCTTCGCCTCGGGCCAGTGCGGAAAGTCGACGAACACCGCCTCGGTGGGCCGGTCCTGCAGCGGAACCCCAAGCGCTGGAACCTCAAGCGCTTTTTCGACGACGTGCGCGCACGTGAGCACCACGTCGGGACCGACCAGGCAGCCACCTCCGAATACGCCGCGGGGGTTCGTTCCGGCTACGCGGCCGGGCTTGCAACCGATGCGGGCGAGGCCTCGGTTGAGCTCGGTTTCTTCCATGTCAGGGTCACCTGTAGATGCGCTTCTGCCTGCGAGGATGCGAGTACTGCGCCTGCCTTGAGGTTGAGATTAAGACCGAACTCGAGGGTTACTTCCTCGGGTGGCTCAGCTACCTGTGTGATCTTGCTGACGAACGCTGTCGCAATCGGCCGGACAGCCTCAAGCGCGGTGTCGAAGCGCTTACCGGTCTCCTCGACCAAGGCTCCACCACGCACCGCCGCACGCTCAAAGCCCGGATCCCCCTCGTCGACTTCGACGACGATCGAGCCACCGTCATCGGCGTCAAATGCAACAAGACCCTTCATCAGTCCCCCTTGTGGACGCTTCGTCGAGATGCCCGACTTTACCCAATTGTTGCTATCAGCGGCATAGCATGACTCAATCTCACGCGGCGGTGACGATGAGACGCCCGCTGCCTACATCAGAGTTCGTATAGTAGGAACTAGAGTCGAACTGCGGACACCACGATTCCAGCGCGTGGTTCGGCCAAAAGCCAATCCGAGCTCTCAGTGGCGAATCGCCAGCAATCAAGCCAAATCTGAGGACGGCCCCCCACGGCGTAGGCCACAAGGCAGCCCGTCAGGGGCACGAAAGAGGGGGTTTTGGACGGAAACGACGCTCTTCCGTCCAAAACCCCCCTCGATTCTGAGGCGAGAACGCCTCAAGCAAACTGCTTAAAAGGTGCCCCTGAGCAGGCAAAACAGCAGATGGCGAGACCCAGATTCGAACTGGGGACACCACGATTTTCAGTCTTGATCTGATGAGGGCGAAAACCGGCCTATTTGCAGGCCATTCGCTAGACGGGGCGCCCCGGACATGCCGTTGGTTTCCTGGGGATTCCTGGGGGTTTGGGCCGGGGGGCAGGCATCTCCGGCCCAAACCCTGATCGGCCACGGCCAGGCGATGGAGAGGACCGTACGTTGCGCAAACCCCGCGGTCATGCGCGCGCCGCCACTCGACCTGCGATAGGGCGCCGCACAATGGGAGCACAGCCGCAGTCGGCACCAGAGGCAGCGCGACGCAGTTTGTCCGCAGCCGTGAAGCCGGGCTCGGAGTGAGCGGCGACCTCTGCCTCGCCAGATCCGTGAGACACAGGTTGAGATGCATGGTTGCTTTAGTCCGTCTACCTATATAGAGTATCTCTATATGACTGGCGAGATCGGGCCGCGAATCACCAAGCAGGTCATGTCAGTGTTGCTTCTTATGCTCGAAGCGCCAGACGCCTCTTGGTATGGCCTTGAGCTAGCTCGCAAGACCGGGTTCAAGACAGGCACGATCTATCCGCTGCTCGCGAGACTGGAGCAGACTGGATGGCTGGAGAGCGACTTTGAGACCGCAGATCCCTCGGTCGAGAAAAGACCGCGGCGCCGACTATACCGGCTGACAGGAGTCGGCGAGACTGCAGCGCGTCAGCGAGCAATAGAGGCTGGCTACGCAAGCGCTCCCTCTATTCGGCACCGGACCGGGCGGGCTCCAACATTGCGGCACCTCCCGCAAGGTGGCTGAGATGAAGGCGGCCGAGATCATCGCAGGGCTCCTGGTGCTGCCGATCATCGCGTCGTTGCTTGCGAACGAAGCCTTCGCTTGGCTGCCATACGCGAGTCGCACCCTCATTCGAGTCAGCGTCCGATCGCTGCCCGCTTGCCATCGTCATCGATACTCAGAGGAGTGGCTGGCGGACTTCAATACATATTTCGACCGCCCTCTCGCGGGCGTCTGGTTCGCCGTACACATCGCTCTGTGCGCCCGAAGAACCGCCCGGGTCCTGAGGCCGCCATCAGGCACCCGACCTCTGATGCGGTTCGTCGATCCAGCCATCTATGCGCCGCTCGCGGACTTCTCGTGTGGTGGCCCCGGCACCGATACGGAGGACGAGAACTTCATCGTCGAGGATCTAAGACGCGGCGAATCAAAGATGTCTGTCAGAGTCGCTGAGCACCCGCTCACAGGTGACCTGCTTGGGCTATACGCAACAGGCCGAAGGCCTCTCAGCTTGTCAGCTGAGACACCGTGTTTGCGAGATACCGAGTACATCGGCCTCATTGGCCTGTCCAACCGCGCGGCAGGTTTGCGCTTCGACGGCGGATCGACAGGTCTTGGTGATGTTCTGCTCGAGGATGCCCTAGAGCAGATTAGGCTTAGCCGGGCGGGCGACATGCCCGCGGTATGGACATTGATCTCCAACGGCGATCCTGCAGGCCAAAAGCTCTTTCAACGACACGGCTTCCGGAGGATCCAGACATCCTCGCCGTACGCGGCATGGCTCAGAGCACGCGACCGCGCAAAATAGCCCTTGTCGGTACTCCTTTCGGCTCGCCATCGTCCGGATCATGTCGAAGCCCCATGACGTGGCCCATTCCGTCCGGTCGGACAAGTAAATAGAGAGGTTCGTCCATCACGACCTCGCAGACGAGGTCATCTCCTTACGGAAGGGGGTGAATCAGAAGTGCGTAGAGGCGATCCCGCTCCTTGGCCTTGCGAAGGCGGTGAACTCCCCGGCAGCGGTGGAGACGGTAGCTAGTCGTTGAATAGGTTGGCCCTCGGGGCTGACCTCGTAGCCCCCGAGGGCCACCATCTCGTCCCAGCCGCAGCGCCTCATGGCCTATCTCGTCGGGCCACTAACCCGATTGCTCGGGGCTCGACGAGACGTTCAGCACTACGAGCCCGATGCCATTGAAGCGCCCTGGGGGACCAATCGCGTCGCTGGACATGGAGTACTCCTTTCGCCGATCAAAGCTTGCGGCACCTTTCGACACATGGCTGATTCCACCAAGAAGGCCTTGAAGCGTCTCCAGCAGGGTAGGCGGTCACGGGGTGTCGTGGCGTTGAGCAGGGTTCCTTGGTGATGCATGGAATCTTGCGTGGGTGCGGCGGGATGAGGTAGAGGCACTTCACGCGGAGGGGATCGATGCGGTGCTGGTGGTGATCCGTCGGTTGGAGGATCGCATCGCGGAGCTTGAGCGCCAGTCGGGCATGAACTCGTCGAATAGCAGCATGCCGCCGTCGTCTGATCCGCCGAAGTCCAGGGCTGAGCGTCGCAGGTTGGCGCGGGAGTCCTATAAGCGCTCGATGCGCAAGTCCGGCGGCCAGCCCGGGCATCAGGGCAAGACACGCGAGCTGGTCGCGCCCGAGCGTGTCGATAAACGTGTTGATCATCTGCCGGACTACTGTGAGTGCGGGCGTGAGTTTGATGGCAGCGAGGAGCGCGTCGGTGATCCGGTGTGCCATCAGCAGTTCGAGCTGCCGCCGGTCCGCCCGTTGGTGTTCGAGCACCTGCGGCTGCGGTTGCGTTGTCCGGCGTGTCAGAAGGCGACGCTCGCGTCGCTCTCGGCGGGCGCGCTGTCGGGGTTCGGGCCGAGGCTGGATGCGCATATCGCGATGCTCGCCGGCGTGTTCAGGCTCTCGCGTGAGCAGGTCCGCCAGGTGGTCGTTGAGGTGTTCGGGATCCCGGCGTGCAAGGGGTCTGTCGATAACGCGATCATGCGGATGAGCCGGGTCATGGCCGACCCGTGGGCCGAGCTGCGCACCGCGATCCAGGACGCGCAGGTCATCCACGCCGATGAGACGACATGGCGCCTCGCGGGCGCGCAGCAGTACCTGTGGGTCGCCGCCTCGGCGCTCGTGGCGTGCTATCGGATCGACCCGACGCGCAGCCAGGCCGCGGCGAAGGCGTTGTTGGGGGAGGATTTCGGCGGGTTCGTCGTCTCAGACCGCTACGCGGGGTATCACTTCCTTGACGTTCTGCAGCAGCAGCTCTGCTGGTGTCACGTCATTCGCCAGCTCGTCGAGGTCTCCGAGCGTGCCGGCGTGAGTGGCCGCCGCGGCAAGACGCTCGTCAAGCTCGCACGCGAGGTAATCGCCGCGCACCGCACCTACCTACAGGACGGCCACGACCCGCAATGGCTCTCCGAGCGCCTCGCGCCGCTGCGAGCGCAGATCCGCGTGCTGCTGGAGCAGTGCGCCGGGGGCACTCACACTCGCACAGCGAACTTCGCCGCCGGGCTGCTCGAGGAGTACGAGGCGCTGTGGACGTTCTGCGACGTTCCCGACCTCGCGATAAGCCCCACGAATAATGCGGCGGAGAGAGCGGTCCGTCACGCCGTGCTGATGCGCCGCCTCCAAGGCGGCACCCAGTCCGAGGAGGGCAGCCGCTGGATCGAGCGCATCCAATCGGTCCGCGAGACCTGCCGCCTGCAGGACCGCCCCGTCCTCGGCTGGCTCACACAAGCAGCCACCGCCGCCCACCACCGCCAGCCGATCCCCACGCTGCTGCCCGCCGCCGCGCAAGGCCCCTGACCCGCAGGTCCCATCCGGCGCTCACACAGCCGGCACGCGAACTCACACAAAGGAATCCCCACCCCGACCGCGACACCCCGTGAACGCCTACCCAGCAGGCCGCTCGAGCGCCGAACCACCGGCGTCCGTACGAGCGGAGCATGTTCTTCACTGCTTCGCACCCGAGCGGCACGGGAAGCGTGGTTGTGGATCTCAATGGCGCCGGGGCGTACGCCTACGACGAAGCCTGCGGGCGCCTCGCCGAAGACCTGCGGTTCGAGTACATGGACAAGAAAGAGCGGGAGGCAGCCGGACAGACCTTCGTCGCTCGCGCGGTCGTCGAGAAGAGCGAGAGCCACGTTGACTGGTTCATCAGCGAGTACGCGTACGAGGTGCTCGACCTCACTTGCTCGTTCACGTTGGAGCACCTGATCGTTGACCAGCGTCGTGAGCTGTTCGGAGCGACCTTTATCCCCGCCACCGACGTCAGCCTTCCAACGTTGATCGGCGGCGCACCATCACCTGTTGACTCGGTGATCGCGGTGCCAACGACAGGCACCAGCGGCCTACGGATGATGGAACGGGGCAGAGAGACCGCCGAGCACGCGCTGCGACTTCTTCGCGCCGGCCTTCGCGAGCACCGCTCAATCGTCGATGACCAGCTTCGCTTCCGCCTCGGCACGCACTATTGGTTCACCGTGAACGGAGAGCCGCGCGCCGGCTGGCAGCGGCGACCCGGTGAGCCGATCACCTTCCAGCTAAACGATCAGCTAGTCGAACTCGCGAAGTCGCCTCCAGTCGCGGATCTCCGGGAGCATGGCCCCAACGATGTCGAGCGACGCGCCTGCAGGGCGCTGGCATGGTGGGAGAGGTCCTTCTCGGCGACCGACCCGGTCATCAAGATTGTCTTCCTTTTCGCCGCGCTTGAGGCCATCCTCGGCAACCGCAGCGAGGGGATCAAGAGTGACGACCTGGCGATGCACCGTGCCGCGCTCTCCGAAGCGCTCGACGAGGGGTTTTCCCTCCCTGGCCGCTCACTCGACCTGTACGAGCACGTCCGTTCGCTGGCAATCCACGGCGAAGAGCCGATGGTTGTCTCTCGTGACGAAGCGCAAGCGTTCGAGTGGGACATCCGTCATGCGATCAACGAGTATCTGCGCTTCGCGCGGGACTCGAACTTGACGAAGCGAAAGCAGGTTCGCGGGGAGCTAGAGGCGAAGCGGGTCGAGATCGAAGCGTGGCTACTCGGCGGCGACGACGCACACCCCAACGAGCCCGCGTAGGCGGGAACGTCGGGCGGCTATGCCGGGATCATCGATCAAGACGGTCGCTCGCCGTCGCCGTACTCTCGACAAAAAGGTCGTGGTTGTCGGCGGCCGGCGACCCAACCTGCTACCTCTCCCTGCTGTTTCAGATGCCACCTGACGAGCTGAACCCCCGCGTCACCGCGCGGAAGCTGCCGCCGCGGATAGCGCGCAACCGACTTGAGCAGATCGCCCGAGATGCAACCAATCGTGCCCGCCTCCAGCAGCCGATCGCCGCACACCTCATGGCGCGCCGGATCGCGCTCGACGCGCTCGCGACCGCCCACCAAGCACTGGCCGACGGGTGCGACCTCGACCTGACGGGCAACACACGCCCAGCCGCCGTCTGGCAGATGGCCGGACGGTGCCTTGGCATCGCCCAGGCGCTCATCTGCCTCGTCGAGCAAGGGTTCACCGCCGAGGTGCTGCATCTCGGCCGCGCGCTTCACGAGGCCACCAGGCTGCTCTCCGCTCTCGGCGATCCCAACGAGGACGCCCTACTGCGCAAATGGCTCGCAGGCAAGTACGTCAGCCCCGGCACGGTCCGTGCCGCGGAAGAGCGCTACGAGCAGCGACTCGCCGCCGCGATGGCCGCTGAGGGCAGGTCCGAGTTGCCGCGCACCGGGCCCGTCACCAAGAAGATCTACACGAAGATGTCCGAGGCCGGGCACCATCAGCGGCCCGCCGTCGAGGGCGACGTTGCTACGCCGCTACGAACGATGGTACGTGGCCCCGACCCGACGTGGGAGCGCCGCGCTGCGGCCGCCTCCGTGACGCTGTCTGTCGTCGGCGAGGCGATCGACTCTGTTGGCGACGCACTCGCCCTGTTCCACGGTCGAGCCTGGTACGACCAGCATGTACGGCCGTTCTGGACGAGCTTCGAGGGGCTGGCGCGCGAGCAGCCACTTCGGTGAAAGCGGCGTGCCGCTAGCCTCCAAGTGACAGCGACCACGACCTTTATCTGCCCCTACTGCGGCGAGGAGAAGGACCGCGCGGAGCAGTCGATCGAGCACCCCCTCCCCCGCGCGCTCGGCGGCCACGGCTTCTCCAGTTCGGACCACGACGACCCTTGCAACAAGCGCGCCGGTCGCGAGGTTGACCGTCCCTTCGTGGAACACGAGTTCGTGCGCGCGCTGCGCCACCGGCACGGCGTCCGCGACGCTCGCGGGCAGGTCCCGCCGGCGCCTCAGCTTTACGGCGACAGAAAGGACGGAGGCCGCGGCTTCCTCGAACTCGGCGCTAAGCCGCGCGCCAGGCGTGTTCCGCGACGCACCCGCAACGACGAGACCGGCACAACGTTCATCACCGAGATCGGCGACGGCGCGGAGATCGCCGCCAAGGAGCTGCCCAAGATCGAACAGCGCGCCCGCGAACTCTACGGCGACGGTGGGTTCCGGGTAGAGACAAGCATCGAGCAGATCAAGGACGACGGCGAGCTGTCAATCCTGACGAGCCTGAGCATGACCCTCTGGCCTCGCTTCGGCGCCAAGCTCGGCCTCGCCTTCGGTCGCGAAGTGCTCGGTGGCGACTGGTTGCGCTCAGAGGAGGCGGCGCGACTGCGACGGCTGCTCTGGAACGAACCCGACGCACCTGAAGCCCATCCACTCCCGGAACACGTCGAGGCCGGTGATGTATTCGCGCTCGTCGCGCCGCCACCCACCCACCTCGTCTACGTCGGCAACTTCGACCGTGGTTGCGGCCTGATCCTGCAATTGTTCGGCACCCTCCGCTACGCCGTGCCGTTGTCGGAGAGCATCACGCTCGCCGAGCCGGTGATCTGGACGTTCGATCCGATCGCCGGCACGGCGAGCAGAACCGATCTCGCTCAGTTCATCGCAGAGTGGCCGTAACCGAGTGTCGCTGACCGTCTCCGTCAAACAGTCTGGCTCACTATCGCCCTCGTGGTAGAGCGCACGTGGCTCACGCCTCGAACGGCCATCAGCTACGAGAGCTGGGAACTGCGTATACGTAGCCGAGAGGCTTCAGATCAGCAGTCTGTGGACGCCAAGGTTGGACTACGTCGAGAATGCCTCCACTCGCCCCGCTCCCGTCATCGTGCAGCGCTATGTCGCGGACCACGGCCAGAGCAGTGTTGGGAAACGCGGCACGCGCGTGCTCGACCTCATTGGGCGTGAGTAGGACCGATTCGCCGGCCGACATAGTGCCCTTCACCTCAACATCCACGTGCTCGGGTCCGCGTCTGCAGCGCAGGTCGTAGGGCCGTTTGGCTGAGACGTCCTCAACTACAAATCCGATGCCCTCAAAGTGCGCCGTTGCGATCTGCATGGCTTGCAGCTCGATCGCCTTTCGATCGTCCGCTGTGAGAAGTGGTGAGAAGCCCTGCCCCCTCGAGAGGTCATTCATGGTGTCATTGGCGTCCGCAATCTCGGGTGGCTCCGGCGACGGCCGGCGCTGGACCGTCGCGCACGCCATGAGCGCATCGAGGATCGTGGTGTAATCATCACGTTCCAGCGGCGCATAGGCCGCGCCCCACTGAATCCGGCCCATCGCCTTCGCCGCAAGATCTCCGGTCTTCGGGCCGTCGCTGACCAGGGGCACCCAGACGTCAATCCGGAACGGATAGACATACGGCCATCGGTCTCCGTCTCGGCGGCTTGGTTCGTATGTGGGGTTGCCGAGGATTTCGCCCTCGGCGAACACGCGCGATTCGCCGACTGCGTGGAGTAGCACCCGGTCGCCACGACCCATTTTGGGGCGTTGTCTAGGCGTGGCAGGCCCGGTCGTCAGCTCGTAGTCGTCGAAACCACGTTCAGGAATCCAATCGTCATCCACGAGGTTGCGGGGCTCCAACGTCCCAAGTGGCTTGAGCCAATACTGCGGCATGGTGGAAAACTAGCGGCCTTTCCAGGACCTCGTCAGGCGATGGCGAGAGGCGGACTCGAACCGCCGACACCTCGATTTTCAGTCGAGTGCTCTACCAGACTGAGCTATCTCGCCGCGACCCCGATCCTAGCGCCTCGGCGACGCCGAATGAGTGCCACGAACCCTAACCGGAGGCCGCCCGGCGCGGCCGGGACCGATGGCCGGAGCGCCGGCTCGGCGGCGCCCGCCGTCAAAGCGACCCGGCCGCAGGACGCCCACTTGATGAGTCGCCGGGGTAAGGGGACGTGGACGTGTAGCTCGACTGACGCGAAAGGGCAAGTCCTCAATCTCAGCCGGCAGGCGATACGGCGAGCGAGGCGGCTCGTGTCGCCGAGGAAGGACTTGACTTCGCGCGGGATCGAGCTACATGTGTGTGCCGATGGCCCAGAGCGAGACGAGCGCAGCGATGATGCAAGCCGGAGCCGACGAGGTCGAGCTTCATCCCGACTTGGTGCCGTACCTGGCCGAGAGCGAGGTGCTCGGAGAGGTGCTGAAGGCGCCGCTCGTCTTCATGGTGCCCTACCTCCCCGCGCTGGCACGCCTCGCCAATGAGATGTACCGCACAAAGACGGAGGGCATCCGTCGCGCCGAAGCGGAGCGCAACTGGCACAGGATCGTGTGGCTCCACGAGAAGCCTTACCGGCTCAGTGCGTTCCTCTCTATCCGTGAGCGGCTGAGCGACCGGGAGTATTGGGAGGCGCTTGGCAGCATCTGGATCGAGACCGAGAACCTCCACGACGACCAGGAGCAGTGGCTGCAAGCACTCACGACTCACCGGCCCGGCCGCGCAAGCTGGCTGATGGATGACGCGGACCGCGCGACGCTCGCTGAGCTGGGCGAGGAGGTCACGATCTACCGAGGCTTCGCCCGGCCCGGCGGCTACCGCGCGCCGAGCTGGTCACTGAGCCGTTCCAGAGCCGAGTGGTTCGCCAACCGAGCCGCGCTCACCAGCCCCGACCGGCAGGGCTACCTGGCGACCACCAGACTGCCGAAGTCGCGGGTGCTCGCCTACACAAACGGCCGTGGCGAGCACGAGATCATCCTTGACCCGGCGACCCTACAGGCAGTCCGAGTGACCGCCATCTCGCAGCCAACCTGGGCTCGCTAGGCGCGTTGGCCCGTGCTACCCGACCAACCCCGTCTAAAGACTTCCTAAAGATTAGTCTAGTGCTCTTGACTTTGTCTAGTGCGCTAGGCATACTGGGGGCATGAGCACGAACCACCCCCGAACGACGAAGGAGCCGACAATGACAGCGACCCTTACACACGCCGAGCTCGCCGCCGCGATCAACGCCGACCGGCTGGCCGACCTCCTGCAAGACGCCTCGCGCGACTACGACCGGCTGCTCGAGAAGCTCGATACGCAGGCGGCCTGGATCGCCGACAAGATGGAGCGCCTGCGGGCGAGCATCGCTCGCTCGCGCGAGACCGACCCCTCGACCCTGTCAGTCAACGACCTCGGCGAGTCTGCAGGGGCAGGGGCCAGAACTGGACCGCCTCTGCGGCGTAGTCTCCGCGCAGCGACAACTCGTCGGCCGCCTGAACCTGGTCCTCGGAGTAGGCGCATGAGCACGCACACCGCCACCACGGAAGCCACGGAAATGGACCACATGGACAGGACACTGGCGATCCAGACCCTCGCCTACGGCGGGCAAGTCACCACCATCTACACCCGCGCCGACGTCGACATCGACACCGCCGTCATCTCCCAGGAGCGCCCTGGTGGTCGCTGGGTGGCCTGCCTCTATGACGGCACCGAGGAACACACCAGCGAGACGGTCACCCTGGAATCCACCGCTGAGAAGCTCGCGACCGAGCACTCCCTCAGCTTCTAACCCAACCGCCCGATGACCGCCACCGACCCGAGCGCAGACGAGCGCCACGATCCCGAGGTCGCAGGTCAGCTAGCAGCCGACCTTCGCGAGCGGGACCTGGACCTAGCCCAACTACAGGCCCGCATCAACGCGGCATCCGACACCGAAGGAGTGCTCCCCCTGACCGACGAGCACCTCCAGGAGATCGAGAGCATCCGCACCGCGATCAGCGAAGTCCATGATGCCGTCACCCAAGCCCGCACCCGCGCGGTACAGCGCGCCGTCAACCTGCGCTGGACCTACGAGCGGATCGGCACGGCCACCAGACTGAGCAAGGGCCGAATCGGACAGATAGCGCCACGGCGCCCACGAGCGTAAACCAGTCAGACGGGTGCGCGGGCGTGAGCCTCAGTCGGCAGCTTGGCCTGCTGGTCGGGTGGCTTGCTCGACATGGGCGGACGGCCCGCCCAGATCGCGGGTTCAGCGGGGGTCAAACCCGGACTTTACGCCCCATCTCCGCGAGGGTATCGAAGTGTGGTGGGTGCCGCCTTGGGTCGCTGGTTCGTAGCGGGGGCGGGACATGAACACCTATCAGCGACCGCAACCGGCCACCGCATCGAGGAAGTCTTGGGCATCTAAGCATCGGCATCGGCTTCACCAGCAGACGTGCGCGTGCGACGGTTGGCCGCTTGTGTGACCCAGCGATCGTATTCGGCACCCCAGTCGCGACTCTGGTCGAGTCGGACGCGGGTGCCCTTCTTCATCGTGTCGATCAGCTTGGCAAGATCGTGCGCAACGTGGGCCGGCCAGCCTTGGATGATCGCGGCGATCCTCATTGCTTCCCGGTCGATCGGAATGCCCCCTAGAGCGAGGATGTTCAAGGCGGCCGCCACGTACGGCCTTTCTAGCCCGTTGTGTATGCCGTGGAGCTTGATGGATTTCAGCGCCTCCAACGCGACCGGGCTCGCATGGGGCGTGTCCGGTTTGATCGGCTGGCCGGAGGCAACGTCGGTGGGCTTGTGTCTCGCCTCCCACCCCCGAAGTGCCAGACCCGTCGGCGAGCTCACGGCGCAGACCGCAGGCGCACGCTCTATCCGCTCCATCTCCTCATCATCGGGCCAGAACGCGAGCACCGGACCGTTTGAGTAGGTTCCGCCCCTCGCTGTTACGCGGTGGACCACGATGCCCCACGCACTCGCACTCTGCCCGCTCACTACGGCATGGATCAGCTTCCCATCTGCGGCACGGCTGAGTTCTCGCTCGATCGCGTCGAGGTCCACCACGGTAGGCGCCCACAGTGTGGCGGCGCCAGCACGACGCCCCTCGTCTGCGAGCCAGGCGAGCCCGATATCGGCGGCGTCCTTCCCGGCCGGTATGTAGTACCGCTCGATGTTGGGCGAGCTAGTCGTGGCGCTGCAGTCTACGCGATTGGACCGACAGGAACGTCAACGATCCCGCGAGCGGACCGCCGACTAGCTAGCGCGTCTCGCGCGGCCCTTTCTCCGACTTCCCAACTTTCGTCATGGTGTCGGGGCGCGGGCGCGGTGCCGCAGGAGGCGGACTGCTGCTCGGAGGTTTGGGGTTGTCGGTCATGAACGCGATCCCCTGTCGCGGGGGGGACCGCCCGTGCCAATAACGGAACGCAGCTTGTCCGGCGCAGGACGCGGGGGCGACTTCGACGGTGACTCAGCCTTCGGCGTTGGCGGCTGGGGTTTCTTCTCGTCGGTCATTTGCCGCGATCACTCTCTTTCAGTTCCCTCAGCAGGTCCGGCTTGGGCCGCTGCGGCTCGGGCTTAGGCGGAGGAGGAGGCGGAGTCTGCCGTTTGTCGCTCATGATGCAATCCCAAGTGTAACCGCCTGCACCAGCAAGCCCACGATCCCCAGCGCCAGCAACACGACGCCGATGTTCGACCACGTCGCCTTTGCATCTCCCGCCTTGCGATCGGACAGCGCCATTTCCTTAACCGTCTGTAGCCAGGTTTCCCGCAGTTCCGGCGGCGCAGCGATGACCTTCGGCCTGTCGGCGTACCCGTCGATAGCGGTCTCGTCCAAATCGTCTGTGCCCGAGGGTCGAAGCACCCCGACGACGGCCGCCAGCACAGAGGCAGCGAATAGAGCTGCAGACACGATGAACGCGTCGCGGATCACGCCGTGGGCCAACGGCGACGAGGGGAACCGCTGCTGGAGGAGGGGCCGTCCCAGCGTCAGATTCAGCGTGAGCGCGGTCCCCGCGAAGCCCGCGATGCTGCCCGCCTTAGTATCGAGGTGGCGGTTGCGGCCACGCTGCTCCTCGGCGATCTCGCCCATGATGGCGAGGCACTGAACGACGGACTCGTCTTTACCGAAGGTCTCGACCGTAGGCTCAGGCCGCACGGTCATATGCCTTCGCCAAAAGAAGCTCTCCCTCCGAGGACGACCCACTGTCGATCCGTTTGCTGAGCGCGCCATCGCATACCAGGCTACGGAGCGAAGCGGACGCACTACACGAACCTGTGTTCGCCCTGAGCCTTTCAGTTCCGAGGTGCGCCGAGTGCGAGGGCGTTTTCGCGCTCCTCACGGTCCGTGACGCCGTAGAGATCGAGCGCGATTTCATCGAGTTGGTCGCTCAGTGCCTTCGTTCGGCGGGCGGTCATGGATCGGTCGCTGGCTGAAATGGCGTCGCGGGCCTCCGCAGTCGCCTTCTCGATGCCCTTGACCAGCCGCACGATGTCGTCATGAGTCTGGCGCTCCCGAGCGTCCTCGAAGTTGATGCGGCGGATGGGTAGGTCACGGAGGCTGTTGTCAAACGCCTCCCACATGTCAGAGCCGGTGAGCTTTGCGAGCCCGCGGAAGCGGTAGGTGAGCAGGCGCGTGTTGAGCAGCCCGAGCAAATAGCGGATGTCCTCCTGCACGCCCGCGCGCTTGAACGCGACGGTCGTGTCCGTAAGTGTCAGCCACGAAAAGCTCTCGTCCAGGGCGAAGCGCAGATGGCTGGTTCGGTACGGGCAGACAAGCCGCGGCTGGTCGTAAAGGTCCGCGTGTAGAGGCCAGGTGAACTGCCACCACTCGCAGTTACCGCGCTTGAACGCCGCTCGGCCGCGGAGCTTCTGCTCATTGGCGGGCAGGCGGAGGTACTTCTGGACCGGCTTGGGCAGCGCGCGGAAGTTCGGAACGTCCTCCAGGTAGAGCAGGAACTCGCCGCTGTCGGCGATGTAGAAACGGTCGATGTCGGAGTTCCGGGCGCGCGGCTTGAGCAGTTCCGGCGGCAGGTCGTGGTCCACCACGTCCGCTGCGCTCAGCTTGCCGAACACACCGTTGGCGCCGGTCTGCATTCCCTGGCCGAGCTCGCAGACCTGTATCAGCGGGTCGCCGCGACCGTCGATGCGGGCGAACAACGCTGTCGCATAGGGGTTGTGGAAATGCCACGGCCGCTCGCTGAGCCTGACCTTCGGGCCGAACGCCTCGAATGGCGTCGTGTCGTTGCGCACGCCCTCGACGACTAGCGACGTGGCATAGCGGCCCGACGGAAGCCGGCGGACCTCAACCTCGTGCTCGCCATGCGGCTGAGTGGTGTCGAAGACGACGATGGAAGTTGCAATTCCAGCGTCGGCGAATACCATGAAACCGTCAAAGTCCTCCAGCCGTTCGAGGCGCGCGTTCGCGGCCAGCCAGCCACGGATGCGCTTGGCCTTGTCCGCCTCCAAGAAGGCGCGGGAGACGATGAAGCCCAGGCGGCGCTCCGCGAGGCCTGCGGCCCTACGCAGGAAGTAGTAGTAGATGTCGGTCTTGTCCAGCCACACGTCGCTGTAGGCGTTCTTCAAATAGGCTGGAATCGGGTGGCCAACCCCGTACTGCGCGTCGATGGAGAAGTACGGCGGGTTGCCGATGACGACGTCGAAGCCACCATCGGCGAGGATCTTGCCGAATCCCTCCTGGTTGTCGTCCCACTTGAACGGATTGAGGCGGTGCTGTTCGGGAACGTCGAGCTCGCCGAGCGACTGCTGCTGGTAGAAGTCGGTGCTGACCAGCGAGTTGCCGCAGCGGACGTTCGCCGCCAGTGACGGGAGGATGGCGCCCGTCAGTTGCATTTGTCCGCGTAGCAACTCGGGGGAGCCACCTTCGAGCGACTTTAGGTAGAGGCTCATGGTCGTGACCTCGACGGCGGCGGGATCTACGTCAACACCGAAAATGGAGTTGCACAGCAGCCTAGTCTTGGCTGCGGTGGTCAGTCGCTCGACGCCCTGCTCGTCGGTGAAGTGGAGTCGGCGATCCACGGTTGGGTTATTCGTGTAGTACTCCTCGAAGTGGTGGATGAGTCGGTCGTAGGCGCCGAGCAGGAACGACCCGGAGCCACAAGCGGGGTCGAGGATGCGGAAGTTCTGTAGCTGCGCCGGGCGCTTGCGGGCAATGAGTGGGTCGATAGTGCTGCGGATGATCTCGTCCACGACCCATTGCGGGGTGTAGTAGACGCCGCCGGCCTTGCGCACCTCCGGCTTCAACTCGACATTGACGCTGCGGTCCGAGCGCAGCGTGATCATGCTGCCCAGCGCCCGCTCATAGATGCTGCCGAGAATCTCGACCCCTATCGCGTCAAAGCGGTAAGGCGACCACGGCGTGTAGAGCCCGCGGATGATGTCCTTGAACACCTTGGGGGTGACCGTCAGCCCGTCAGCTAGATCGGGGTCCAGCAGTCCGCCGTTGTAGGTCGCGCACAGCGGCGCGAGTGCTCCGATGAACGCCGCGTAGGGGTCCTTCTCGTCCAGCAGCGTTCGCAGGTGCTCCTCGGCCTCAAGGCCGCGGTCCTCGCACACGCGGATGAAGACCAGGCGGTCGAGCGTAAGTTGTGTGCTCTCGTTGAGCTGCCAGACGTCGAGCTTGTGGTTATTCTTCGCCAAGTCGCGGGCGAGCACCTGCCGCCAACGCGTGAGGTCGGCGAGGAACACGACATCGACCGGAAGCTGCCCCCTCTCGACCGTGACCCGCTCGAATCGCATCAGCGAGCCGCCCACGACCGCATCGCGCGAGAACGTGTCCCAGAGCAGGTCCCAATTCTTGACGTACTCGTGGTAGCCGAGGCTGAACTCGGGTACAAGTCCGGTCTGCGGCTCTGCGAGAACCGGCTGGTAGCGGCAGTCGAAGGCGAGGAACTCCTCGAAGTCGGTCAAGAGCGCGACCGGAATATCCGCGTTCCAGCCGTAAGCCTTGACCTGGTAGATGGGGCGTGGACTGTTGATCTCGACAGATGGGCGCTTGGCCTCGACCAAGAAGCGGGTGCGGCTGCCGAGCCTGAAGGAGTAGTCGGGGCGCCGCAGTCCAACCGAGCCAGGGTCCTTCTTGGCGGCCAGTGCTTCGGCGACACGCTCATCCTCCTCCTCCTCGGCGAACGTCGTGTGCACTTGCTGGTGGCGGCCCCGCATCGATACCTCAACCTGAATCCACCGCATAACCTCGTGGAGGGCGTCGATCGGGGGGTCAACGACCTGGATCGGGGGTGAAGCCGCTCGGCCGGCGTGCTGGTGGCTGTTGAGGGGCGATAGTGGTGTGTCAGGTGCCCGTAAAGTGTCGTTTTCGCCCAGCCGGAGTCGGCCGGGGCTGCCGGGCGGGACGCTGCGGGGTATTCGGTGTGGGCGGGGTGTTCAGGCCGCGGCTGGGAGCGCGCGGATGCGCTCCAGCGCTTCGGTGAACTGTTGCTGCCACGGCCAGCGGGCGGGTAGGTGAAGCGTCCACTGCCTGGCGGTCCGGGTCAGCCGCCCGGGAATCTGGAACAGCCTGCGGCGCCGGGTGGCCGCGGTGCGCCCCACTTGGTCGGGCAGGCCGATCATGGAAGTCCAGCGGCCGAGGTTGTGCGCGAGCACCGCGATCACGCACCAGGCGCTGTTGGCGTGAAATTTGCCGGAGGGGAAATGCGCGAGCGCCTGGTCCTTCAGGTCGCGGATCGCGAGCTCAACGACGGCGTGCTCGCGGTGCTCCGACTCCACGAGGGCCAGTGGCTCGATGCGGTTGGTCGCAAACGCGAAGTGCTGCCAGGTGTCAAACAGTTGACCCTGCCCGCCAAGGGTGCGCACGCGGCGCACGATCAGCCGCCACTCCCCGTAGGTGCTCTCGGCGATCTGCGCCTCGCCCGTGTCGGGATAGTCCTCCAGCGGCTGCCACTGATCCCCTGCGATCTGATCGATCGCGTCGCGTACGCCCTTGTGCTGCTTGACGCCGATCGAGAACTCGACGCCCTGCGCGTCAAGCTGTTTGAAGACCTTCTGGTTCTCAAAGCCCGAGTCGGCGCGCACCAAGATCGTCCCGGTCGCCCCGGCGCGGCGCACCCTTGCCAGCAGCTCACCCAAGAAGCGCTGCTGGCCGCGCTGGGTGTTCGCCGAGCCCTTGCGGTTACGGATGTGCAGCACCTCGCCGCTTCCCGCGCGTGTCGCAAGCAGCGGGTGATAGCCAAGCTTTTTCGTGTACCCGTAGCCGGTGCCCTGCTTCTTATAGCCGCACACCTCGCCGATGAAGGAGTCGATATCGATCACCAGCCGCTGATCGCCGGGACCCGCGCCCGCCGCCCACGCCCGCGTAAGCGTCTGCTCCAGCACGCAATCCAGCTGGCGCACGTGCCCGAAGGTGAACGCGCGCAAGAACGTCCCCAGCGTCGAGGGCGCCATCACATCGTGTCCGAGCACCAGCTCTGTGCTGCCCGCGCGCAACACGTCCATATCATCGATGCAGTCCCCGCCGGCGAGCATCCCGGAGACCAGGCTCATCACCTTGCGGCCCGGGGACACCCCGCCCGTGCGACCAGACAGATCGACCGTCTCGTTGACGAGCGCCTCGACCCCAAGGCGCCCCGCCAGGCTCGCCGGCAGCATCAACCCCGCATCAGAAACCAACCGCTCATCGTCGAACGCGACCCGCAACGAATCGACCTTTACAACCGGCTGCTCATCCATCACCATGTGAGTGACCTCCTGACGGGGCCGCGGTTGCCCTATACAACCGCTGGAAAGCCCTGCTCAGGAGGTCATTTAACACACCTCACCGGACGGAACAACTCCCACTTATGCGGTGGATCCAGGCTCAAGCACGACATCCGCCGACGGGCCGCGCTTTTGCTCGTCTGTCACGTCCCATCCGAGCGCAGCGAAGAACGGGTCGATGAAGCGCTGTCGGGCGCTCGTCTCATCGAACTCGGGTGACTTGTAGTAGTCGAGGTGCTCCTTGAACTGTGCGCACAGCTCAGCGACAGCAGCCTTACCAGCCTCACGGTCCTCAGCACGTTTCGGAGTCATAGCGACGGAAAGCTATCCCGCCTTGCAGACAGCGCGTGGCGGCGCGGGAGGCACGATCAGCGTCCGTCGTGCGCCCAAGGACAGCGCCGAAGTGGTGTAGGGGTGAGCACCGAGTTCATGGCCCACTCGAGCACGACGTTGCCTGGATAGGACTCTCAGTAGGTCTGCTTGACCCCGCCACCTCGTGGGAGCGTCCCGCCCAACTGACCGCCGTGTGCTTGCTGAGCGTGACGATGGCCATATGTCTGCGCGGCACCAGGCCCAACGATAGCTCGTGCTCGTGTTGCGCGGACGGATCGGCATCTAGAACGGGACTCGGCGGCCAAGCACGGGCCGTAGATGAGGAAGTGGGCTCTGCCATCGAAACAGCACGCCCGCAGAGGACAAGCGCCGCCACGGACGAGCCCGCCCACGATCCGAAGGCGGCAACTTGAGATCGTCGCGCGTTCGAGCTAGACGTGTGTCCATCGAGCACCAAACACCCTTCTCTAAACACGCGATAGGAGGCTCCCGCAAAATGCCCAGGCCACCCACAATTTTCACTCCCGAAGTTAGTGCCACTGTTACCGCATCGGTCGCCCTAGAGGTGATCGCTCGAGCCGGCATCGGGCACGGCGACCAGGGCTGGCGACTGCCGGACGGCCGCCAAACGACGGATCCCCGAATAACGCTCACGGCTGCACTCCTCGCGCTCGCCGACGAGGACCAATGATCGCGAGCGCACTGAGGCGGCACAGCGCCCGTGGTGCTCGTTGGCCGCTGTGCGGCCCCACGACGCGGCACGGCCCCCCTGTCGCCATTCGGGGGCACGAGCACGCGCTACATGACCTAGCGCCCTGCCTCGGGGACGCTCTGTCCGGGAATAACGCCCGCAAGACGCAGGCCGGGCTGGAGATCCTCAAGTCTCGACACGGTTCCTCAGTCGCCGACCGTACCGGGTTGGGCCTGAGAGGCTCACGCCGCCCTATACAGGATCACTCTGAGCGCGAAGATCGGCGCTCCGAGGGCCACCACGATGCCCGGTCAACGGCGTCCGTGGCCATCAATCGGCACCCTGCCAATCACCTCCCGAGTCCGTCGATGCTGCGCGACCTCATCCCGCTGGCGACCGCGGCACACGGGGCCGGGCTTTGAAACCGTCGTCTCGTACCGGTTCGGTCTCCTCTATCCCCGGGAACACTGTCGAGACCATCCAGTCCCGGACGGCGAGCGTGGCCTCCACGTCGCCACGGTTGTACGCGAGCAGCCAATCCTGCGCGGCCGTATCGCCCGCCGTTGCGAGATCGTGCTTGAGCATCGATTCCTCGCCGCCGGCATCATCGACGGTCCATTGAAAGCCAGCCAGCGGCGCGGTCGTCTTGAGGCTGCTTGAGCCACCGGTTATCAGCTGCCCATCCCACTCTCGCAACACGTCGACCCACTCCCCCGAGGCGACGAAGGCGTCGATCTCCTTCGCGACGGTCTGTTCTGCGATCGCGAGACGTCGAAGGTAGGTGTTCTCGGCAGCGGCGTTGTAGCAGTACGCCGCAAATGTCACTCCGGCGGCGTGGCATCCCTGACGGGTCTCCGTCAGCCATCGCCAGAATCGGAGCGAGTTCTCGGCCTCGACTTGCGGCGTCAGTGGATCCCAAGTCACAAACGCCCGGTACCCGGGCTTGACGATGCCCGTGTTGGAGCGGTCGCTGGCGTAGGTCCCCCACATGTAGCACCCGGGCTCCGTGTTCTCCATGTCGACATCGACCTCGACATCGGCACGGCGAACGATGACCTCAGATATACCGCGCCTGCGATATGCCAACTCAGGGCCGAGCGCGGCGCGCGCAAGATCGATGTGCGTCGGCAGCGCGCCGAGGCCTACGTCGGAGTACGCCGCGGTGCGTCCACAGAGAGCGCTGTAGATCATCGAGCGTCGCGATGCCCTCGGAAGCGAGCAGAGCGAGAGCTTTCGTGCTCACGAGATCAGGAAGTTCGGCATCAGGGCCCGCCGCCATGAGGGCAGTGACGTCCACCCCACCGGCCACGAGTCGAGCGGTCCGTGGATCGAGTTCTGCCAACTCGGCGCGGTTCGTCACGCCGTGATTACGATGAATCTTCCACTGCGACCAGCCGATGCGGGGTAGCAGCGAGACATCGCCCGGCGGCTCCTCTAGCTGCGGCCTGCAGTAGTCCCACCACGGGCAGGAGCTGCATTCGGAGATCTTGACCGGCACCGTCAGCAGGTCAAGCGAGGGGTCGCGCTGGTGCTGCTCTGTCACGGCGACGATGTCGAGCCGGAAGGCGAACTCGAAGTCGTAGCGATCCATGGTGGAGCGCACCTTCGTGTTGGCGGTGGAGGATGGCGTTTTCCAGATCGGCGCGGCGAGGTCGTACCAAACGACGCGTTGCTCGGTGCCGATGATTCCGGCCCAGCGACCGTCGACCGCCTGCATGCCGATGGACTCGAGCATGCGCTGGTAGTGGGCGAGCTGCAGCAGGTCTTCTTCCCTCTTCCTCGCCGCATACTCGTTGTCGAGGGTCGCGGCGTCGCGACCCAGCGCGTCGAGGGAGGAGCAGAGTCCGGGTACCGGAGATCCCTTGCCGCTCGCTGGCTCGAGGTTTTGGTGCCACTTGATGTCAACGGGCCAATACCCGCCGCTGGGGGCAGCTATCAGGAGGTCGGGCCTGCCGACACGGCGGCCTACCAGGTCCGCAGGAAGCCGCGCATTGAGGATCGGTGAGGAGCCACCGCTCATGGCGGCGTGCGTTGATGCCTCGAGCGCATCGGAGCTGTGTGCATTGATGACGGCCGCTCGGGGGTGCAGCCTGAGCACCTCGGTGACGATCTCGGCCTCGAACGCGTTCCCGCTTGCGAACAGCCGCCGCATGAAGGGATCCGGTGGGAGCGGCTCGCCAGGCTGCAGCGTGTCGTTTTGAGCACGGACGGGGCACTGCTTGGCCACGTAGCCGCCTTGGAGCGGGACCTGGCTGACGTCGAAGCGCGGGGGCATCTTGTTGATTCTCGCGGAGACAGGGCGGATCTCTAGCGCGACTACGACTTGTAACTCAAGCCCGCATCTGTCGGCGTCGGCTGACGGTGAGATGCGTCGCGTGCAAATGTTAGCCGGATGCTGACCGTCCCCGGTGCGTTCGAGCCTGTCGATGGCGAGGGTGCGGTGCTATCGCTGCTCGCCGTGCGACGGGACGAGGGCTGGGTTGTCGTGGCGGGCTCGCTGGTCACGGTTCCTCTTGAGGTCGCAGAGGGGAGCTGGGAGCAGTGGCGAGCCGCCCACCCCTCCACGGGCCGACCGTCTGGCGTGCTCCCCAAGTTCGATTTAGGACCGGAGTTCGATGAGGAGCCCTTCGATGATGTTGCCGCTCAGGCTAGTTTGAAAAGTGAAAGCTAGTTTGTCATTCCCAGTAACTACGGGCTGTAAGGGCGTTTTGGGCTATCGCGTGCCACTTCAGCGGTGAGACTCCCTGTACGGGCTGAAGAAGGGCTCCAGCGCGACCTCTGAGCGTACGTTCGCCCTGTGTTTACGGGCTCTGACAGCGCCAGTGTCAAACTAGATTGCACGTTTCAAACTAGCTTGCAAACTAGGCTTCATATTGCAAACTAGCCTGAGCGGCAACACGATGACCTCGGCGCCATAGCGGCGACGAACCGCCGGCACCCGCTCCCTCAGATATCCCATCGAGCGCTCCACCGCCCGGGCGTGCGCGGCCTCGATCTGCTCACGCTGCCACGGATCCCCCAGCGCCCACACAACCGACACCGAATATGCCGCGCATATCGTTATGCCGCGTTTGGCGGTAGGACGGCACGAAAGTCCTGTGTGGGGGAGGTCGCGGAGCGATCGGACGCGGCATATCAGAGGGCCTTCAGCTTGGCGATGAGGCGATCGGGTGGTCGGTAGCGGCGCGCTGCGCCTTGGCCGTCGGGTGCCATCCGGTCGAGGGCTTGCTGCTTGATCGTGAGGTCGGCGTGGAGGTAGGTCTGGGTGGATTGCAGTCGCTCGTGACCGAGCCACATGGCGATCACGGCGGTGTCGATGCCGTGGTGCAGTAGTCGCATGGCGCAGCTGTGACGCAACGTGTGTGGTGTCACTTGCTTGGCGCGCAACGATGGGCAGGACCGTGAGGCTGTCGCTGTGTGCTTGGCTACCAGTCGCTGCACGGCATCGGGGCTGAGATGCCCGCCGAGTCGTGAGGGGAAGAGCGGCTCGTGGTCCTCGTCGCCTCGCTCACGCAGCCAGGCGCGCAGGGCCCGCACGGCGCTGGAGCTCAGTGGAGTCTCGCGGTGCTTTCGGCCCTTGCCCAGGCATTTCACGTGGGCTGGCGGCGCGAGCTTGACGTCTTGGCAGCGTAGGCCGGTGAGCTCGGAGAGACGCAGCCCGGTTTGAACCGCCACGAGGAGCAGGCAATGGTCGCGTCGTCCTTCGCGGGTGCTGCGGTCGGGGGCGGCGAGCACGGCCTCGATCTCGGCGTCGGTCAGGAACGATACGACTGTGCTCTCGCACTTCTTTATGGGGATCGCGAGTACCCGGCCGATCAACGCGGCGTGCTCCGGATGCCGGTAGGCCGCGTAGCGATAGAAGGAGCGGATCGCTGTGAGTCTCGCGTTGCGCGTGGCGACGCTGTTGCCGCGCTCCGCTTCGAGGTGCTCAAGAAAGCCGCCGATCAGCTCGGCGTCGAGGTCTGCGATGTCGAGCTCGAGCGGGGCCTTGCCCGTGCATGCTTGTGCGTAGCAGAGAAGCAGGCAGAAGGCGTCCCGGTATGTCTCCAGCGTCCGTCTGCTCACCTGACGCTGCTTGGCAAGACGCGTCGTGAAGAACGCCTCGAGCGTGGGGGCGAGCGGGCTCATGGCTTTGCTTCCTGGCCGGGCTCCAGTCGCCGCGCGGCGAGCGCGAGCAGCTCGGGCGTGGCGGTCAGATACCAGTACGTGGACGCTGGATCTCGATGCCCGAGATACGTGGAGAGCCTCGGCAGCAGCGCGGCAACGTCGGCACCGGACCGGTACCAGTCGAGCAGGCAGCGCAGAGCAAAAGAATGCCTGAAGTCGTGCAGGCGCGGGGCACGTCCCGATCCCGGCGGGGGATCGAGGCCGGCGCCGCGGCGCAGCCGCGCGAAGGTCGCGATGAGGGTTTCACGGGCAATCGGTGTGCCTGCGGCGGAGAGGAAGAAGGCCGTACCGGCCGGCCTCGGGTAGAGCTCGTCCCGCAGCCGGCCGTAGGCGCTGAGCGCATTCACTGCGCTGGGGTGCAAGGGCAGCTCGCGCGAGTCGTTCTTGCTGGCCAAGACACGCACGATGCCCCCAGCCAGATCGACATCGCGGCGCTGCAGACGCACGGTCTCGCCGGGTCGCATGCCCGTTACCGCCAACAGCCCGATGAGCGCCTCATACGATGCGCCGCGCAGTCTCGGAGCGAGCAGGCGAGCCTGGCTCATCAGCGCCCTCACCTCCTGTGCTGAGTAGAGATGCGGTGTGGCGCGCCGGGCGCGCTCTGCCAGCAGGCCGCGCGGCGGCACCTCGCAGCGGGGATCCAGAGCATTCAGATAGACAGCGAAGCGCCGCACGCACCCGAGCCGCTTGGCGTGCCAGTAGGGGTCAGCCCCGGCGGGCTTAGTCGCCCACGCAAGGGCCGCCTCGGTCGTGATCCTCTCCAGCCCGCCGGCCTCCAGCTCAGCGACGAAGTCCAGCAGCAGCCCGTCGATGCGATGCAGCGTGAAGCCGAGCGAGCGGCGCAGGGCGAGGTAGTCCTCGACGGCGCTGACCAGGGCGCTCATGCCGATACCTCCGGCCACCGCGGAGCCAACGCCCGCAGCGAACCGTGATCGACCTTCGCGTATGTGGCGGTCGTCTGGACCCAGCGGTGGCGCAGCAGCTGGGCGACCTCGCTCAGCGATCCGCCGGCGCGCAGAGTCTCGGTCGCCACCGTGTGGCGTAGTCGATGCGGGCCAACGCGAGGCAGCTCCGCGCGATCGCAGCAGTGATAGACGATCGACTTGACCCCGCTCCGTGACAGCGGCGCATGAGGCGCGTCCAAGCCAAGGAAAACGATCCGCTCGCGGCTCGGCGGGCGACCGTCCAGCAGGTAAGCCACGATCGCATCGCCGACCTCCGGCGGCAGCGGCATACGCTCTCTGCGCCTGCCCTTGCCCGCGATCACGATCTCGCCCGCCTCCCAGTCAAGATCCTCAAGGCTCAGCGCGGCCACCTCCCCAGACCGCAGACCCAAACGCGAGAGCAGCCTCAGCACGGCGAGATCGCGACGACCAGCGACGGTAACGACGTCGCAGCCGGCGAGCAGCGCTGCGAGCACCTCGGGATCAAGGTAACGAGGAATCGACTCCCGGCGCCGGTCCGCCAAAGACGGCACCGCCTCGGCCAGCGGCCGCTCGGTCAAGCCAACGGCGTAAAGGAAGCGCAAGAAGGACCGCAGAGCGCACACCACGGTCTTGGGCTGCGGCCCGCCGCTGCGAGTCGCCTCCCTACGCACCAACGCCATGATGCCCGCCGCGTCGAGTTCCCCTGCCAGCACCTCACCGCCTGGCCACCAAGCAGCGAGAAACCGGCGCACCTGGGCCAGGTAGAGCTCGATCGAACCGGCAGCCAGCCCCCGCTCGCACTCCAAATAGCGACGGTAGCGCTCGATCAACTCCTCAGCAGGACTCGGCGCTGGCAGCGACACCGAATCCACAGACACGACGCCGATCACCGCCAGATAGCGGCGCAGCGGTGCAAGCGAACGTGTCGTCACCAGCCAGCTATAGCGACGACGGCGCTCCTTGAAGAACTCCTCGCCCACCCCAGCCAGCCCGCTCGGCGCAAGCCCACGCTCGCCCATCCAGCGACTCACATGCGAAAAAAGCGCCAGACGCAGTTCGATCGACTTCGACGCGTATCCCTCGGCGATCAAAAAGCCTCGGAACCCATCCCTGAACGGCTCCAGCGGGCCAGCCGCACCACTTCGATACCTCGCTGAACTCATTGCTGCTCTCCTCTCTCGCGATAAAAGAGAGCAGCATGCACCGCCCGTTATGCCGCGTCAGCAGCGAGCGATACGCCTCGCGGACACGACCTTTCCCTCCCAACGCGGCATACCGGTACGCGCGGCCTATTCGGTCAAATGCCGCGCGCGGCATTTCACCGACTTCGGGGCGCTGAACGTCACATCGATCCCTCCACCCCGCGAACCATCCGCACCCGCACGGCGAAGCCACCCACCCGTCCCGGGATGCCGGCCCTCCATCAACGCGATGAAATCCCCACCGACGACCGGCGCCTCCGGGTCGACGCCGAGACGGGCCAGCGTCTCCGGACCCGAGAGCCAGCGACCCGGCGCCTCGGTTAGCTCCCCATCGGGCGTCAGGTAGTAATCGCCGCGCTCAGGCGCGACCGTCTTGCCCTCCAGATAGCGGGCGTAGCCGCCACCCCTCCCGGCACCAATGCTCGAAGCGCTCATCATCCACTGTTATTGACCGCGAGCACCCGAAACCGGCCACGAAACGCCAAAGCGATCACACAGCGCGGGCACGCGTGTGCATCTTGTGTGGGTTGCTGTTGAGGGAGCGATGCGACGTGGAGCTGTGCGGAGCGCTGGCGCGCGAAACGACGTCGAGTCAGCGCGGCGAGCTGGGGCGGCGAGCGAAGCGCAAGGCAGGAATGGCAGCTTCGATGCGGAGGCATGGAGCAGCGTGGGGTCCGTCGGACCAGGGAGGGCCAGTGGGCCGTGGCGAGCTCCTCCACCTCCGTGCGCGACGAGGTTGCGCGGCGGCGAAGCGGCTAGGTACCAGCGAGGACAGGTCGGCGCGCCTCGGCAGCGCGAGCACCCGCCGAGTGCCTCCTACATGACGAGCTCGGCCTCACGCGGTGGGGGCGCCGCGTGGAACTCCGTGACCCACTCGCGCGGCACGAACGTCGGCCGATCACGCCTGCGACCGGCGCGGTCGGCTACCCACAGCAGCGCAAGCACGATGACCAGCACCACGCCGGTTGTCTCGGGCGGTCTGGCAACCACGTCCGACCCGTCGGGGAACACCAGAGCAATCGGCCTGCGCTCGCCGATCGCACGGGCCATCGCGATCGAGGCGTCCGGCGAGTCGGCCGGGACCAGGACCGTGCCATCGGGGTAGCGGGTATCGCTCTCGGGGTCGCAGGCGACGCGCGAGAGCAACTCGAACGACGCGTCGACACTGGGCGTGTTGTTGTTCGGGGTTAGCTTTGCCATGACTGAATGATCGCTGGCCAGTGAGCCTTGCGGTGCGTGATTGCAGCCGCGATAGCCTCGTTGGTCGTGCCCGTATGGAACGTCTCGGGGCCTTGCTTTCCGCTGTTAGCAGTGTGTCGGTGCATGTGATGGGTGCCTAAATGGTTGTCGTAGACGCGAACGGTCTGCCAGGTGTCGCCAGCGAGCAGTAGCAGGACCACCGAGTAGCGCGCGATCGGCCGCCCCGACTGGCTGAACCGCACAAGCACGCCGGCGGCCAGTGCGATCTCGATGGTCCGCTCATGCGACATCCGCTAAACCCTCTCAGCCCGCCCAGATGCGACGACACCGCCGCTCGCAGCCGCGGGGAGCCCGCACCCCCGTCGGGGTGCGGGCTCCTGTTCTCTAGGCGGGCACTGCCTGCCGCTTCCTGCGGCCGGGCTTCGCCTCCGCTGCGGGCGCAGACACTGCCTGCTCCTGCACCGGGCGCGGTGCGGTCAGGAACTCGATGTTGCCGACAACCGTGTAGTCGTGGCGCTTCTCGCCACCGTCGGTCTCCCACTGGCCGAACTCGATCCGGCCGTCCACGGCGACCAGCCAGCCCTTGCTCAGGTACTCGGCGGCGGCCTCTCCGGCCTTGCCGAAGACGCTCACGTTGATGTAGCCGACCTCACGGCCACGGCCCATCCCGTCGACCGCCAGACGCAGCTGGCAGACCTTCATGTCCTCCGAGATCGCCCGGAGCTCCGGGTCCTTCGTCAGGCGCCCGGTGCAGATGCACTTGTTGATGTTCATTTCGGTTCTCCTTCGTTTGGTTGGCGGTTGTGACGCAGCCCGATAACGACGCCGACCGGCGAGCGGAACCGAAGGCCTGAAAGGCCACAGGGGAACCCCCCTTGCGGGGGTTGAAGCGTCCAGCCGGCGGTGTCGAAAATGGGGCAAGACACGTAGGCGCCACCAAGCGTGCGATCTACCGATAACAGTCCGAGCAGCCCCGCACCTAGCCTCTGGATAGTGAGCCTCGCGAGACCTTCGAGGCGCTGCGCCGGACCGTCACCGAGACGCTCTCGAGGCAGAATCATCCTTGACACGTCGCGTGCCGTCCGGGCTCGCCTAGGTTGGCGAGGATGCGAGGGTGCCGCTGACGCGCCTGCTCGCCCGATTGATCTGCAGGAAGACTTGGAGCGTTAGGCCCCCGGCGCCGCCTCGTCGCACCCTCGCGAGGATCTGGTTTTCGCGGAGTGAGACGATCGCTCCTTCATAGGGCAGCGCCGGCGGCGCTGGGGTGAGGGTGACGTGGCTGTTGCGGAGCGCGACGCCGCCACCCTCGACGGGAACACCGTCGATCTCGATCACGAGGCGTCCCGAGACGGGCCCGCTGAAACTGGTGGAGATCCTGACCGCGACGAGCCTCCGATCGGGCAGCGGGCGCTGTGTGATCGTGCCGGTGAGGCTCGCGCGGAACGGGTTGTCGAGCGCTCCCGGTGGCGTGCCCGGCGCGGGCGAGGCTTCGCCCACACTCGGGCTGGGAGCGGAGACGCTCTTGCCGAGCAGCCGCGGCGGCGTGCCGGACAGGCGAGCCCAATCGCTCGCCATCGGGCCGCCGGGGAGCCACACGAGCACGCCGACGGGTAGGCATGCTGCGGTCGCGATCGCGCTGCCGCGAACGGCGAGGCGTCCGGGCCAGCCGTGACGGACACGCACACCGACCGCGCACAGCACCGCGAGCAGACAGGCGCCGCTCAACGCCAGCATCCAGCCGGCGCGGACGTCGCTTCCCGTCCCGAGACCGTGCAGCAGCGCGACCGGCCAGCACACGTAGGCAAGCCAGTGCGTCACGCGCCAGGCGCGATAGCCGAAGCGCTGGCGCAGCACGCTGGTCACGGCGATCGCGACCAGCAGGTCAAACGCGACCGCTCCCAGGCCGAGCCAGAACGGCCTATAGACGCCGAGGAAGGGCAGGATCGCGTCGCTCGGCGCGATCGGCGCGAAGCTGTCGAGCACCGCGGTCAGGACGTGCAGACAGATGAAGAGGAGGACGAGCATCGAGACGTTGCGATGCAGCCCATCCACGACAAAGCGCGGCCAACGCGCGCTGTTCCATCGGTTGACGTCGAGCACACCCAGGAGGACGCTCATCGTGAGCAGGATCAGCGCGACGGCGCCAGTGGAGCGCGTCAGGTACCAGTAGGTGCTCGGTCCAGAGCTGGCAAGAACAGCTGTCATCGCTCAAGCGCGCGTCAAGGCGAGCCACCCACAGCACCCACCGCAGCCCATGTTCAGACCCGGACGGAAACCACAGCTAAGCGTGCAATGAGAAGCTACTCAGAGTCCGGGTCTGCGCGCCTGGCGGCCCCAGCTCGCCGCGTGCTTCCCTCAGCGCCCGGCACCCGGGTTCTCGTGCCCGATCGCCCGCTCGAGCTCTTTCCCGCGGGCGGTGAGCTGCCAGACGTTCTCACGGCCCCCGCTGCGAACGTTCTCGATCAGCCCAAGCCGGGCCATCCGCGCAAGAAGCCTGGAGATATGGCTCCTACCCGCAACCCCGACGCGTAGGGCAACCCCGCTGTTGCTCAGGCCGGGCTCGCCGCCGATGACGCTCAACACCGACACGGAGCGGTGGTTCAGGCGCCCGCCGGCATCCCGCATCAGATCCACGGCCACGCTGCGCTGCGGCGCAGCACTCTCCCGCCCGATCTGTCTATCGAGTTCCTCGCCCGAGGCGGTGAGCCGCCAGGCCTTCGGGGCGCCCCTGCGGTGAGGATCACGCGTGCTCGCCACCAGCCCCAGCTCCGCCAGACGCGAAAGCAGCCTCGAGATCTGCGCCTGGTCCTTGACACCCGCGCGCAGCGCCACGTCCCTGTTGCTCAAGCCCGGCTCGCCGCCAACGACCCTCAACACCGAGACCGTGCGACGGTTCAGGCGCCCACCGGCATCCTGCAACAGCCCCAGAGCCACGCTGCGCCCCTCCGCGGAGCTGGCGTGCCCGAGGGGACGCGCCAACTCCCGGCGCGCAGCACGAACCCCCAGGAACGGCAGCACGATGAAACCCATCAGCGGGTTGGCGAGCTCGACCAGCACGCCGGGGTTCCGCCTGCGCAGCCGACCATGCAGCACACCCAGCACCCCGCTGATGACCGCCTCCGCGGTCAGCGGCGGCGGGTAACCGCGCGCGGGAGCACGTTCGTCGTCCAGCACCCGCGCGAGAGCGTCGAGCACCTCACAGCGACGCTCAAGCACCGCCGGCCCCGCCTGCGCCGAATGGACCACGCAGTAGCGTGCCAGCGTCGGCTCCTCATCGAAGAACTCAAGCAACGCCAACAGCCCCGCCCGCACACGATCCACCCACCCCTCCTGCGCCTGGAAGGCCGCGGTCACACGCCGGGCGGCGAGCGCCAGCACCTGCTCAAACGCCGCCAGCAGAGCAGCCTCGCGACCCTCGACATGATCCTCGAACGCCTGCCGCGAGACACCCGCACTACCGTTGACTCCCGCAGCTGAGGACACCTCGAAGGGGAACCGGCGGACGGCTTCTGCCGCGGTGAGCAGCTTCCGCGCGCGCTTCAGCTCGATCCCCGGTGGACGCGCCGCGCCATCCGAACCCTGCGCGGCCCGCTTGGCGCGAGGACTCCCCGCGCCCGCGGTTCTCAAGAATACGCGTGTCGTGGCCGGGTCAACGGCCATGACACCCACAAGGACGAATGGGAGAACCGGGCCACGAAGCCCGCGGGCGCGAGGCATCCTGCCTCGCGCCCAAGCGTGGAACGGGAGAGAGCGGGCACGAAGGCATCGCTCAGCGTCTCAGCCGGTGAAAGCGGCGATGGCTGTCTCTATACTTCGGTCACCGCCCAGGTGCCCCAGGCCCTTATCGGCGGTGTGGATCCAGTTGTGAAGTTCAGCAAGGCCCCGGTGGTGCCGGCCCCTTCTGCGACGCCTGTGGGCTGGAGGATCCTTTCGAATGTGACTTCCAGCGCTGCGAGTTCGTACACGCAGAGATAGCCGGCTTGGGCCATCGGCGCTGCGACGCTGCCGGGGCATTCGGCGGGCGCCGTGTGGCCGACCCATTCCGTTTTGGTGACGTAGTGGACATGTGATACGGCGAGAGGTCCTGCGAGCGGAATCGTGAAGGAGATCGAACTCATTGCTTCGCCTGCTCCGGTAGAGGAGATGGCCCACGCGCCCGTCTCCGTCTTTTCGGGCGGGAGGGTTTCGGTGAAGCCAGTGGTGCCATTGGTACCGTTGGTGCCTGCGGTTCCTTTTTCGCCCTTTTCGCCTTTTTCGCCTTTTCCGCCAGCGGATCCGGCTGCGCCGGTTTCGCCTTTGAGGCCTTGGCCTCCCTGCGCCCCGGCGGCTCCGGCTTTGCCCTGAAGCTGTTTGAGCACGCTCGGCTTGATCTGTTTGGTCGAAGTGATCAGGTACTTGCCGGCGGCATAGGCGCCGCCGCTCATCGCGAACACGAGCGCGAGGGTCGCGATCACCGTGGAAGGGGTCACATGCATCCGTCTACGTATTGCTGAGAACATCGAGGTTCCTCTCATTCGGGTTTACCGGCGCGAACCTCCCACGGGACCGCGCGTTCATAACGATCGGTGACTGCACGGTGCCTAGCCGCTCTTGTGCGCCCCCTTCTTCGCCTTCTTCACCGGCGGGTACTGCTTACGCGCCTGCTTTTCGCACGCGACGCGCCTGCTCTTTGGGCGCTTCTTCCTGCATGCCTTCAGCGCCTTGGCGAGCTTCTGGGCATTGGTCAGAGGCTTGGTCGTCGTCGTGACCATTTCCGTGGGGAACGCAAAGGCGGTGAACGACACGGGCGGCGGGCTCAGGGGCACTTTGAAGACGAACGGCAGTTCCGGCGGCGTCGGGGCGGTCGTGAACGTCTGGTCGGGTTCGCCGCTGGTGCCGTCGCTGTTGGAGGCCGTCAGGCGGAAGTGGTAGGTGTCGCCCGCGTGCAGCCCGCTCAGGTGGAAGGTGAGCGCGACCGGCGCCGCCCCCGACCCAGCGTCGCCGCGGTAGGGCGTGCCGTAGGCTGTGCTCGTGCCCACGTCGAGTTCGTAGAGAGTGTGCAACGCCTCGGGATTCACGCTCGTTGAGATCGTCGCCGATTCCTGCGTGACTTCGGTGACGCTCGCCGGGCCCACCAGCGGCGCCGGGAGCACCTTGACCGTCATGTCGGCGCCGTAGAACGTGCCGTCCGCGTTGTAGGCGACGAGCCGGTAGTGGTAGAGCGTGCCGACGCTGAGGCTTTCCAGCGGGATGTCCGCCGGGGCTCCTTTGCCGCCGAGGACCACCGAGACGCTGCCGGACCCAGCGTCCAGGCCCGGGGGGACCGGGTAGACGCCCTTCAGTTCTTCTTCGGCGGACTGCAGGGGGTACGGCGCGATCTGCCCGTACGCTTCCGTTTCGCCGTACTGTACGTAGTAGCGGGTGTCCAGCGACTCGGGGTTCACTTCTCCGCCGACCGTCGCGGTCGTGCCCGGCGCCACCCCCGGCACTTTCGAGAGCACCGCGCCCGTTACGGCGGTGGGCGGCCCGAAGGCCTGTACGGGACCATATTCCGTGCCGGTCCTGTCGGCTGCCATGAAGCGGTAGCGGTAGTCGACGCCCGCTTGCAGGCCGGCGACCTTGGCGCTGACAGACACACCGACGTGGCCCTCGCCGATATGCTGGGCGGACTGTTCGCACCCCACGGATGGGGGCGTGCCGGTGAAGCCCGTTTTGTTGAAGGTTTCTTCGGTGACGTATTCGAACACGCACTCCGCGGTTTCCTGCAGCTCGGGATTGACCCGCGCCGCGAACGTCACTTCCCTGGTGGCGCCCGATCCGGACTCCTGCGACACGGACTCCGCTTCGATCTTCGGCTTCAGTGCCGGCGGGGTCGTGAAGTGCCCGGTGCCTTCGGTCGGCTTGCTTTTGAGCCCGTTTTCGGCGACCACACGGTAGTCGTAGGTCGTGCTCGGCTTGAGGTTTTCCAGGCGCGCTCTCGCCGGCTGTCCACCGTGGCCTGAGAGGCTCGCCTGTTCGCAGGGGACTGGGGCTTCTTCGTATTTCGTCGTTTCGCCGTACTGGACCAGGCAGGTAGCTGTCTCGTTCTCGGGGTTGACCTTCGCTGCGATCGTCGCTTCGTAGGGACCGACACCAGGCGTGCTCACTTCTTCGATGACGGGCGGCTCCACTCCGGTCGTAACCGTCAACGGCAGCCCAGTGGCCTGTCCGTATACGCTCGTCGCGACGATGCAGACCTTGTACTGCATGTTGGATTCCAGTCCCCCTTCGATCGTCGCGGACTCCTTCGCAACGCCGCTCGCTTTGCCTTCGGGGGTCCGGCCACCGCCTTCGCAGCTGCTGCCGTTGTCGTTATAGGCGAAGTAGTAGGCGCTCTCGACGCCCCGCAGTTCGCCCTTGAACGTCACCAGCGGGCCTTTGACTTCCGCATTTTCGCTCGTCGGTACTTCCGGGGTCAGACCGACATGGAAGATGTCCACGAGGTTCCTGGAGGAGTCGGTGACATACACGTCGTGGCTGGTGGAGTTGACCGCGATCCCGCTGGCGCTGAGGGTGCTGCTGCGCGCGCCGGAGCGGTAGAGCGGTGCGCTGAAGGGTTCCCCGAACGGGCCGTACTGCGCCAGCGAGGTCCCCAGGCCGACGTAGAGGTCGTCCGGCGGCGCGAGATCGACCGCCAGCGCGCTCACCGGGCTGATCGCTTCCGTTTCGGCTTTGGCCTGCTGTTCGCATCCCAGGTTGTACTTCCCCAGCTGCCCAAGGCCGAAAACCACATAGAAGCTGTCGGCCGAGTCAACCGCCAGGGCGGGAGAGGTTTCGCGTCCTAATCCACACCCTTTCTCAGGGCCTTCCACTTTCGTGAACTCGGCTTCACTGAACTCGGCGACGTACCCGGTCCCGATCTTTTCGTACACCCACAGATTGCCCGAGCTGTCCACGGCGACGCCCACCAGAGATCGAGCAAAGCTCAACTGTCCGATGTATTCGCCCGCTTCATTGAACCTGTCGATCGCGTCGTGGCCCGTGTCGATCACGTAGACGTCGCCGTTGGACGGGTGTTCGGTTTTGCATTTCGGTTCGCTCAGTTTCTGGTAGAAGCAGGCGTTGTCGATCGCGATGCCCTCCGGTTCGGAGAGCTTCGCCGGGGCTTCATGTCCAGCTCCCGCCGGCGCCCCGTCGATTTCGATGCCGTTGAACTGAGCTTCGTATTCGCCGGTGGAGCTGAAGCGCTCCACGCGGTTGTTGCCCCGATCGACGACGTACACACCGCCGGTTTCCTGATTCACGGCCACCCCGTCGGGCTCTTTGAATTGCCCGTTACCGGAGCCAGCGGCGCCGAACGTCGCGGTGATGCCGAGCCCTTCCCCAGCGAGCGCGGGACAGCCCCCAAACGCCAATGCCCCGGCGAGCACGCCGAGCGCCACGAGCCCGGCCCGCAGCAACCTGTGAACGCGCATCATGAGTTTCTCCCCCGGACGTGACTGGACTTTCGCGCTCTACGCGCCTTGCGGGCCTTACGCGCCTTGCGGGCCGTCTTGGCCTTCGGACAGCCGGTGACGGTGATCGGTGTGGAGGAGTGGATGATCGCGCCGTTCTGGGCGACGAATTCGGTCGGCATCGCGAGCTTGCTGGTGCAGAGGTTGCCGTTCGCCGCGAGCGCCGAGTATTTGCCCTGCGGCAGGTAGATCTCGAAGCTCGAGACCGGCACGTCGGGGACCATCTTGAACGTGCTGCTGGTGATCCCGGCTCTGCTGATGAACGTCGAGCCGACCAGGTCGACCCTGACACCGGCACCCTGCAGCACGACGATCAGCGAGGGGAATTCTTCCCCGCCGTGGCTTACGAAGTACACCGGGCCGCTGAGCGGCTGGGAGAGCACCGGCGTGGAGGCCCTGGCGACCCCCACGACGGATGCGGCGGGACAGCTCGCGGGGTTGGAGTCGAAGACGGCAGCCAGGCACGCCTTCTGCAACGTCGAGAGCCGGGACGGCAGCTGCCTGGGCAGGTCAACCTTCACCCTGGCGATGTTCGCCTGGGTGCCCTGCGAGCCGGCGGGGAAGGAGAGCTTCGCGTCGAGGCTCGCCCCGTTCACTTTCGAGGTGTGCCCGCTGGTTGAGACCTTGAACTGCGGCTTGAACGCGAGCGCCGCACAGTTGGTCACCTGGAACGACGAGGAGACCTGGGCGCTCTGGCCTTCGGTGCTGGACAGCGTCCCGGTGATCGCCATGTGTTCGCAGCTGGTGGGGTTGAACGTGAACCCGGCACGGTCGATCACGGCGTTCACAACCCGCAGCTGCAACGGGATGCCATCGAGTTTCGTCGGCAACGGATCGGCGGTGACCGTCAACTGCGCCGTGCTCGGGTCGACGCTGATCGCCGCACGCACCACAACCGTGCCCGCCCCTGTCGTGCCCGAGAGGGTGTACGGCCCCGCCTTGGCGGGGACGACGATCGACAGGCCATACGGCGCGCCCTTATACGGCCCGGTGATGAACACCTGACCGCCCGTCACCAGGAACGGGTTGGCGCCCGGGCCGGTCAGTACCTGCGTATGCCCGATCAGGCTGGCCGGGCCGCACGTCCCTTCCGCGGCCTGCGGTTCCCCGCACAGGCTGACCGAGGAGAGCATCCCGAGCAGGCCCGGGGGCATCTTGATCTGCACGCCGTCGAGGAACCCGTCGGCGTCGCTGCGGCCGAAGGCGAGCGTGAAGGGGCTGAAGCCGCCGGCCTGGTTGCTCGTCGAGCTGGCCGTAAAGGAGGGCGTGAACTGCGCCGCCGGGCAGCCGGCCACTTCGAAGAAGCTGCTCGGCGTGGAGGCCGGCACGAACGGCGAGCTCCACGGCTTCAGGTCCGCTTCGGTGACGGCCGGGCCGCAGGTCCTGGGGTTCGCCAGCGTCGCCCGCGGGCCGCCCGCGAGTTCGAGCTTGACATGGTTGAACGGCAGCTGCGGGTTTTCGGCGAACGTCGTCGTCAAGCGGCCGGTGCGCTGGTCGATCGACCCCGTCCCGGCGAGCTTGACCGTGATCCCGTCGCTGCCCTCGCCGATCGCCTGCAGGTAGAGGCGCACCATCCGACCTTCCTGCGCGTCTTGGGGGGTACACGGGCCGCACAGCGGAGCGCCGAGGAAGACCTCGCCGTCCAGCGGCAGCGCCAGATCGGGCGTCGTGATGTGCAGCCGCCCCACCAGCGAGCTCGTCTCGCAGGAGGCCGGGCTCGCCGAGCCCGAGCCGAACTCGTTTTTCGTCTTGCGCGGGTCGGCCCCCGGATCGTCGCCGCAGACCCCGAGGCCCTGCGCGGCGGACGGCGAGATCACCATTCCTTCCGGCAGCGCGACCGTCACGTCGCGCACCGCCGAGGTGGCCGGGACTTCCGGTTTGCTCGTCTGCGGGACGCTCAGTTCGACGCCCAGACCGACCGGCTCGCCCGCGAGCCTGGTGTCCGGCTGCGCCGTGACCGAGGTGTCGAAGCGCAGCAGGTCGCAGCCCGTCAGCGGCGGGATCGGGGGGTAGGAAACCGCGCTCTTCCAGTTCGCGTCCCCTTTCACCGGGTTGCCGTTGGCGTCCCACGCCCCCGGCCGGCCCCACGAGTCCGTTTCCAGCGTGCCCGTCAGCGGCTGTCCCGAGCACTGCGTCGGCAGCGTCACGAACGGCGTCGGCGGACTGCCACTTGACTGCCCACCGCCTTCACAATGCGATGGTTGCGCCGGCGGTTCACCAACCGTCCATCTGCATTCCTGGCCGCGCTGGGCGTCGTGGGAGGGGTCGGCCGGGTCGCCCCACACTGTCGCCGAGAACCTCGTGATTTCGACCTCCGGGATTTCGGAGGAAAGCACGGTGATGTTGTAGCCTTCGCCGGTACGCACGCCGCCGGTGAACACGATGGTCACATCAAGGATGCGGAAGGCGAACTCGGCGGGACGGCCTTCCAACGGCGTGACGTCGTAGAGAGGGACCTGCTCCAACCCGCCGTACGGGTCCGCGATCACGGTCCCGGCCTGGCTGCTCGGCGGGCACCCTCTGCCTTCGGTCTGCTCGAAGACTGGGATCGGGCACTGTGATACCGCCTGCGGGTTGAAGTTCATCCCCTGCGGAAAGGAAACCTTGCCGTCCTTCGCGTCTTCGACGGGGATGTAGTGGGTTTCGCCCCCCTGCAGGTGGAGGCGCACCTTCCAGTTGATCGTGGTGGTCACCTCATACGGGGTCCCGCCGGCCTGGGTGTAGGGGTCGTTGCACGGCAGGCCCTCCTCGGAACTCGAGTTAGCGCAGCTGTAGATGTGAAAGCTCGAGACGCCGAACTGCGGTTCGGCCGCAAGCGCAGGTGGGACGAGGAATGCCAGGAGGGCAGCGGCAACCGCTACGCACATTCGGGGCCTCATGACCTAACCCTCCGGTCGCGGCTGGCTCGCTTCGCTTTCTTGGCCTTGGCTCGAACGCACTTCTTCTTCTTCTTGGTGAAGCCTCGCTTGCACTGCTTGGGCTTCGACTTGGGCTTTGGTTTGACCGCGGGGGTTGGCGCGGGCGGCGCGGGGTTGCCCAGGCCGGAGAACGTCGCGCTCGCGCCCGCCCCGAGCAGATTGGGTACGCTCGGGGGACCCTGGCAGGAATCGCCCGTGCAGCCGCCTTCTTCGACCGGCGGCGGGGGGAACCCCCCGTTGATGCGCGCGTCGTAGAGGCTCGTCAAGCCGTCGGAGTCCTGCGGCACAACGTTTTCGGTCGTCATGAAGAAGATGTCCCGGCCCGCCGGTGCGATCGTGGGCTGCGTGTCGGGTCCCGTGTCGGGCGTGAGTGAGTGCCCGGTGGAGATCAGGCCCACCTGCCCTTCGTGGTACTCATACACCTCCGACAGGCCATTGACCGCACGCGGCGAGAGCGCCCGCGCGGTCGTGAACACGACCGTGGAGCCGTCGTCGCTGAGAGCACGCGTGTTGCCCTCGGCCAGTTCCTCTGAATTGGCGGAGGTATTGGGACGGTACCGGGCACCGCTATGGTCGCGCCGGCCGAGCCTTCGTTGCCGTTGTTCCCGTAGCCGCCTTCACCGATCGAGACGCGCGCCAGGTGCACGCTCTTGGAGTCGTACTCGAACACCTGCTGAGCGGGGCTTGAGTCATCGGGCGTGATCTTCGCGGTCGTCGCAAACACGAAGAAGCGGCCGCTTCGCACCCCGGTTCTTCCGGTTCTCCAAGTTCCCCGCTCGGACAGCCGTTGACCTGCGCTTCGCTTCCACCGTTGGCAACGCCGGGCACCGCCTGCGCGATGAACGCGGCCTTTTCCGTGACCGTGTCGTACACGTACAGGTTTTCCTTCTGCGCTTCGGCGTTTTCCTTGTTTTCGTTTTCGTTTTTGGCGAGCACGCCGGTCGAGTCGAAGTACACATGCGATCCGTCGTCGCTGGAGCGCAGGTAAGTATCGGTCTGTCCGGCGGGGGCGATCGCGACTTTCTTGCTCACGCCTTCGTGCCCCAGTTCGCTGTCGATGACGTCCATGTAGAGTTCGCCACCGGTGCCCGCGAGGAACACCTTCGAGCCGTCTTCGGAGGCGCCCAGGAACAGCCCGCCGAGCGGGAGCGTCTTTGACTCGTTCACGCGGACATACGACGTTCCGCCGTTGCTGAAGAGATCTCCGAGCCGTCGTTGGAGATCGCGTGGAACCGCGAGCCCGATCCAAAGTTGCCCGCTCCCAGCCCAGATTCCCCAGGGAGTGTTTCTTTGGTACCGGGCCTGATGCTGACGATCTGCGGCGGTGGTTCGGGCTTGGGGCCGCCGACCCCGGCGAGATCGTATAGCGCCGATTCGCCGGGCTTACCCTGGTCGATGACCAAGTGTGAGAAGCTTGGATTCGCACCCGCGACCTCACCGACAGTTTCGTAACTGCTGCCGAAAACGCTCCACCCTGGCATTTCGCTGTACCCGGTCACTTTGGTGAAGGAGAATCCCGCCGCCGCAGTCAGATCGTCGCTCACGAACAGGCTCTCCTTCGTTTCGTTGAAGCCGATCTCCCGCACCAGATCCCTGGTCAGGTCGAAGGAGATGTTCGTGCCCTCGGCGGTGCCCTGGATCAGCGTCGCGGGCAGACCGACCCACGAGGTCTTCCAACCGACGTTTTCGACACGCCGCGCGATGTACCACCCGATCCCGTAGTTGCTCCCCGCGCCGGCGAACCCGCCGGTCGAGCCGAACTGCGCCGCTTCGCCGTCGGGGGCCGCACCGCCACCGAACCCCCAAGACACGCCCACGTCCGCCGTGTACTGCGGGCTGACCAGCTCATACGCGCGGCACTGCGGCAGCTGCGTGGAGCGAGCTTCGGCGCGCAACGCTTCGTTCGGGCACGACGCGACGCCTGGGCGGGCCCCGCGAGGGCCGTCCCGCACGCCAGCGCCAGGGCGGTGAGGGCGGCGAGCAGGAGGTGCCCCCTCCGTGGCGAGGGCGAAGCGGACACGGTCAGGCTACGAGCAGTCATGAAGGACATCTCCTCCTAGGGGTACGCACGGGACACCCGCCCGCACGCGGGCAGCACCCCCCATTCCGGGGGGCAGGCAAGAGCGCCGTGGGCGATCGGCCGACGGTGGCGGAAGAACGAGAAGGCGCCTTGGCCGCGACACGAAACGAAGGGGAGCTTGTGGCGGGCGGGGCCTGCGGCTCGCCCGCGACGGTTGCCGCTAGCGGCTCAAGCCGGCAGAGAGAGAGATCGCGGTAGGGACTGCCATTGCTAACAGCCCCCGCGCAGATCCCAGCGTGCGCGTCTAACGCACTGGGCCCGCCTTGGGTATCTGATGTCGAAGCGCTCGTCGGCAGGGGGTGGGTCAGGCGTATGGGTGGGAGCCATCGTTCGACGTGGCGGCTCACCGCGTCCAGTTCAGCCGGTGGCGCTGGCTGCGGCGCCGTAGCGCTCGATGCCAGTGCCTGGCCGCCTGCGCGGGGAGCTATGCACCGCGTCGATGTTGCCGGGCACCGCGTAGTAGCCGAGGTGTCCTCGCACCACGCTTCACAGCCATCGGCCCTGCTCGGGGACAGGCAGGTGACGGCGTCGCTTCAGCTTGGCCTTGACCTCGCGTAGCTTCGCTGCGAGTCGCTTCTTCATCGTGATGCGCTTACCATGAACCGCCCATCCCTGGTCCTCGCGCAGCAAGCCGCGAGCCCAGGAAATCGAACGTCTAGGCCGTCCGAGGCCACGCGCCCTACCATCCAGGGCGGCGAACCGCCAACTCGATCAGGCGCGTCTTCTCATCGCTCAGCCCCAAGCAGAACTCCGCCAGTCGTGCACGGAGGTCCTCCTGGAACCGCTGGGCCTCACACGATGCTCGAAGCCCACAATGAAGTCATCCGCCCACCGCACGATCACCACATCACCGTGCGCGTGTAGCTCAGACCTCCACTGCTCGGCCCACAGGTCAAGGACGTAGTGCAGGTAGACGTTCGCCAGGAGCGGTGACACCGATGCCCCTTGCGCAGTCCCCTTATCGCTCTGCGTCCAAGTCCCGTCCTCGATCACTCCCGCCCTGAGCCATTTCTGGATCAGACGCAGGACCCTCCTGTCCGCTATGCGATGCTCGATGAACCTCAAAAGCCACGCTGCTCAAGGCTCGTGAAGTGATCGCGGATATCCGCGTCGAGTATCCAGTTCACCCGCTTACGCTTGATTGCCACCGTCAGCGCGTCCAGGGCTTGATGCTGGCTGCGCCCAGGCCGAAACCCGTAAGAGAACCCGAGAAAGTCCTCCTTGTAGATCAGCATTCGAGACTTCGACGACGGCGCGCTGAACGATCTTGTCCTCCAACGCCGCGATTCCGAGCGGCCGAAGCCGCCCGTCAGCCTTCGGAATGTGACCCTACGAGACTGGTCTTGCCCGATACGCTCCCCGGTGCAGCCGCGCGTGCAGTCGTGGAGGTTCTCCTCCAATTCTGCCGATATGCCCCCACGTCACCCCGTCCACCCCCGGCGCAGCGTTGCGCTTAAGCGCAAGATATGCCGCGCGCAAGCGTTCGATGTCGAGGTGATGAAAGAACGCTGTGAACCGCGCTTTCCTGTCCTTTCTTGCGTGTCGCTACGCGGCCCACGCACTGGGCACGCTCAACCGGCTCTGTGTCCGGGGCGTGTTTTGTCGGCCGTGTTTCCCTTGGCCAGCCCCCTTCCCTCCGCCTCCTCCGCGGCCACCAGTTCGGCTTTGTTCGCGACTTCTTAGGTACTACGAGACTGTCTGACTTCCGATGGGCGTAAGTCATTGGATCAGGCCTTAGCCTTCCCGTTGCGGCCCGCTGCACCACGGGCGCTCATCGGATCTCCCGGTTCTCGCGCATGGGGTGTCCGCGCATGCCAAGGATCTTCGACCACGCAAGGTCGGCCAATGACTCGCGATAGCGCCCCTGCCGTGTTGCCTTCCGCCTCTATATACGCGTCGCACCCCAAAACTCTCGATTTCGCGGCTCAATAACCCGGCCTGCACGTTCCCCTGTCAACGCTTCACCGACCCCTTACGGACGCCACCGCACGACCGGGGCCATCGTGGGCCGCTAGACCTTCGGTGTTGGACGTTTTCATCCCTTTTTCCATGCCGGTTTATCCCGGCGCACAGAGAGAGAGAGCAGGGGACGGGGCCGGCCGGCACGGTGCGCCCGACCGCGACGTGCTCCGAGCGTCCGTTGGCGTTGCCGCAGCTCTATCGATCACGAGATGCCTCCCTGGCAGCGGCCCACGATCGAAGCGGCAGGAAGCCGTGACGGGCACAGGACTGACGACGGCGCAGTGGAGCCGTCGCGCACGCCTTGGTGCGCCATTGGGTCGCCGTGGCGTTGCGCGCCGGCTCGCGAGCGAGAAAGGCGCCTCGGAGCGCGCGTGAGCTCTTGGTCTGAGTGTCTTCATGGCTCTCCCCGCCCCCTCCCTGCATCTCCCACTACATCTGTCGCGGTCCTCTGCGGACTGTCCGGAATCTCCGTACGGCCCCGAGTCCCGCGCTCCCAATAAACGTTGATGCTCACGCTAGCGCATTCGGAGCCGGCGCGTCAAATGGCGACCCGTCACAGGCGTCCGGGGAGGCGCCGATGAGGCGCCCCGAGCAGGAGGAATCGGTAGGCGCGGAGCGCGACCGTGGCATCCAGGCGAGGTGCATCGAGCAGGCCGCAGAGCCCCCCCACGGCGTTTAGA